>CAVSGU010000007.1:0-192409 GCA_963727565.1 uncultured Flavobacteriaceae bacterium | reverse complement strand
TGTTGACGTAAAACATTTAAGATGCTCAAAAGATCGCAATTAATGGTTTCTCTCACGCTTCTTGTGTTCTTGGTATCTGTTTTCTTTTCCCTTACTTATTCGCATATAAGCCTTGATGCGCCGTATTATTTGTCAGTTGCACGAGATATTTCTCTGGGGTATATACCATATAAAGATATCTATCTTTCTTATACACCACTTGTAATGTATATGAATTCGGTGGTATATCTGGCTATTGAAAAATTCAATTATAAAATATTTCTGGGCTTTCAATATTTGATAATGTTATTGTCGCAGATAATTTTCTTTCAATTATTACTTCGGCATTTTGAAATTTCGTTTTCCAATTCTGCCTTGTTGTCGATGGTGCTTGGTATGGCTATTCTAAGTGCCGATGGTAGTTATATAAATCTCGAAGTTTATATGTTTTTGGCGGTAATTTCTGCTCTGTACTTTTTTTATAAAGATAGATTAATTGTTTCCGGTATTTTTATAGGAATCTCATTTCTTCTCAAGCAATATGGTGTACTGAATTTTCTGCCATTTTTTCTACTGATATATTTAACCAAAAGGAGAATAGGTTACAATATGATACTTTTTATTCTGGGTGCAGCGAGTTCGATAGCTGTTTTTCTATTCTATTTTGTCATTATTCAAGGCGTTTCAATAATTTCAATTTTCGAGCAGCTCAGCGGTATTAATTATATTAAATATGTGTCGAAAAAATCCCCCTCATTTTACACATGGATCCTCGGTGTAAAAGTATTTTTAATTCTTTTTATTCCCATAGTCGCTTTACTTGGTAAGAAATTGCTACTTAAAAAGAACGTCCCATGGTTGGCAGGCATTTTAGTTAACCTTATTCCAACCTTTTTACAGGCATTTCAGCATTATGTGATTCTTACCTTTCCCTATTTATTTATTCTTTTAGCGTTAAATTGGAAAAGTACCAATACTTTGCTTTTCAAGTCGATATTAATTAGTGGATTTGCTTTGGCAATATTGTTGAATTTGAGAGTGTTAAGGTATAAGGATGTATACGACAAACAGATTCATGTCTCTGAAAAGATGGAAAAATATGTGCCTAAAGGAAGCTCAATCTATTTAAATGGGGGAGTGAGAATTTTATATTTAGTCAATAACTATGATAACCCTTTAAGGAAAAGAATTGGGTATTCATATTTTCATTTCTTAAAGGCGAAAGACTTCAATAAAATAAATATACTCTCAAACGAACCAATACAGAATCTTCATACCGAGCGTTTATTATTGGATGATCGAGTATTTTATTTAAAGCTTTAACTAGGAATTAACATAGCCGATAAATAGAATCGTAACTTTGCAAGTTTAAATTTCAAATTGAAAATGAATAGAAATATAGCAGTCATTGGTCTGGGTTATGTGGGTTTACCGCTAGCCAGATTATTTGCTACCAAATTTCCCGTGGTAGGATTTGATATAAATCAATCCAGAGTAAATGAATTAATGAGTGGTAAAGATTCAACACTAGAAGTGGAAGATGAATTACTTCAGTCTTCTCTTAAGAAATCTAATTCTGAAAAAATTGGATTATTCTGTAGTACCGAATCTTGAAGATATTGAATCCTGTAATTATTATATCATTACGGTTCCTACCCCGGTAGATAAAAATAACCGACCTGATCTTACTCCGCTTTATAAGTCAAGTGAGACGGTCGGTAAGGTTTTAAAGAAAGGTGATATAGTCGTTTATGAGTCTACGGTGTATCCCGGAGTTACTGAAGAAGAATGTGTGCCTGTGCTTGAAAAAGTGAGTGGTCTGAAGTTTAATGAAGACTTTTACGTTGGATATTCACCGGAAAGAATTAATCCGGGTGATAAAGAGCATACGGTGGAGAAGATTTTAAAAGTTACTGCAGGCTCCACTCCGGAAATTGGAAAAAAGGTAAATGAATTATATTCTGAAGTCATTACTGCAGGAACCCACCTGGCCCCAACGATAAAAGTAGCTGAAGCTGCAAAAGTTATAGAGAACTCCCAGAGAGATATTAATATTGCTTTTGTAAACGAACTGGCTAAAATTTTTAATATGATGGGTATTGACACTCAGGACGTATTAGAAGCGGCAGGAACAAAATGGAATTTTCTTCCTTTTAAACCGGGGCTGGTAGGTGGACATTGTATAGGAGTTGATCCATATTACCTGGCGCAAAAAGCCCAGGAAATTGGGTACCATCCTGAAATCATCCTTGCCGGAAGGAGAATGAATGACTCGATGGGGCAATATGTAGCTTCGGAAGTTGTTAAATTGATGTTGCAAAATGACATCAAAGTTAAAGGCGCAAAAATTCTTGTTCTGGGAATTACTTTTAAAGAGAACTGTCCTGATGTTCGTAATACAAAAGTTGTAGATGTTATTAAGAACCTCAAAGAATATGGTGTGGAAATCACCATTTTTGACCCCTTAGCGAATCCATCTGAAGTACAGCATGAATATAACCTGGAAACTACTAATGAGATGCCTGGTGGTAAATTTGATTCTATCGTTCTAACTGTTGCTCATAAAGAATTCATGAATATCGACCTGGATAATTTTAAAAATAATGGCGCTGTAGTTTATGATGTAAAGGGAGTGTTGGGTGATAAATGCGACCGAAAATTATAATTTATGAAGATTAAAAATATTTGCTGTATCGGTGCTGGATACGTTGGTGGCCCTACCATGGCTGTTATTGCTCAAAAATGTCCTGAAATCAATGTAACGGTTGTAGATATAAATGAAAAAAGGATTGCGGCCTGGAATGATGAAGATGTAGAAAATATTCCAATTTATGAACCCGGCCTTTCTGAAATTGTAGCTGAAGCCAGGGATCGAAATTTATTTTTCTCTACAGATGTTGATAGGGCGATCGATCAAGCCGATATGATCTTTATCTCTGTAAATACCCCTACCAAAACCTATGGTATTGGAAAGGGAATGGCAGCAGACCTGAAGTATATTGAGTTGTGTGCACGTCAAATAGCCAGGGTTGCCAAAGATGACAAAATTGTTGTTGAAAAATCAACCCTGCCGGTGAGAACCGCTCAGGCTTTGAAAAATATTTTGGATAATACAGGAAATGGAGTTAATTATCAAATTCTTTCCAACCCTGAATTTCTGGCAGAAGGAACCGCGGTGGATGATCTTATGAATCCAGATCGTGTTTTAATCGGAGGGGATATAGATACAACTGAAGGGGAAGAAGCAATTCAGGCGTTAGTTGATATTTACGCACATTGGGTACCGGCAGAGCAAATACTTACTACAAATGTATGGTCTTCAGAATTGTCAAAACTTACCGCAAACGCATTTTTAGCTCAGAGGGTATCAAGTATTAATGCGATGAGTGAATTGTGTGAGAAGACTGGAGCAGATGTGAATGAAGTTTCCCGTGCTGTAGGGATGGATTCAAGGATAGGTTCAAAATTCCTGAAATCTTCCGTAGGATTTGGAGGGAGTTGTTTTCAAAAAGATATTCTGAACCTGGTTTACATTGCGAAATCCTTCGGTTTAAATGAAGTTGCCGATTATTGGCATCAGGTGATCATTATGAATGATCATCAAAAAAAGCGTTTCGCCGCAAAAATGGTTCAAACTTTATTCAATACAGTATCTGGTAAAAAGATAGCTCTTTTGGGGTGGGCTTTTAAAAAGGACACAAACGATACCAGGGAATCAGCAGCGATCTATGTGGCAGATTACCTTTTAAATGAACAGGCAGAAATAGTAATTTATGATCCGAAGGTCACAGAAGAACAGATCTATGCAGATCTGGATTACTTAGGCACTAGGTCTGAAAAGGAAAATAGAGAGCGTGTAACCGTATTAAAAGATCCATATGAAGTATGTGATCAGGCACATGCTGTCGCTGTGCTGACAGAGTGGGATGAGTTCATGGAACTGGACTGGAAGAAAGTTTATGAAGATATGCTTAAACCAGCATTCCTTTTCGATGGTCGTAGATTATTGAAAAGGAAGACCAAAGAAGAGATAGGGTTTGAATTTTATGCAATTGGGAGTTAAAAATATATCAGAAAAAAAGGTGTCATGTTAAAAGATAAATCAATTTTAATAACAGGAGGAACAGGATCATTGGGAAAAGCCTTAACCTCACATATACTAAAAAAATTCCCAACAGTTAAGAAAATTGTTATTTTCTCTCGCGATGAACAAAAGCAATTTGAAATGGCTCAGGAATATCCTGCAAAGGACTTTCCTCAAATTCGATTTTTTATAGGTGATGTAAGGGATGAAGCGAGAGTAAAAAGAGCTTTAAAGGGAATAGATTACGTTATTCATGCAGCAGCAATGAAACATGTTCCTATTGCCGAATATAATCCTATGGAGTGTGTGAAAACAAACATTATGGGAGCTGAAAATATAATTAATGCCTGTCTTGAAACAAGTGTTGAGCGTGTTGTAGCACTTTCAACAGATAAAGCTGCTGCTCCTATTAATTTATACGGAGCAACTAAATTGGCTTCAGATAAATTATTTGTTGCTGCTAATAATATTACTGGTTGGAATCCAATCAAATTTTCTGTGGTGCGTTATGGTAATGTTATGGGCTCAAATGGTTCTGTAATTCCATTTTTTCTTAAAAAGAAAAAAGAAGGAGTATTGCCTATTACAGACCCAACTATGACTCGATTTAATATTTCCCTTCAGGGAGGTGTAGATATGGTGATGCATGCTTTGGAAAATGCCTGGGGTGGGGAAATTTTTGTACCGAAAATTCCTTCGTATAAAATTACCGATATCGCCGAAGCTATAGGTCCTAATTGTGAAAAACCTGTTGTAGGAATTCGACCCGGCGAGAAAATTCACGAAGAAATGATCACAGATTCTGATTCTTATTACACTTATGATTTAGGAAAATACTACACTATTTTACCGGCTACCCATAAGTGGAAGTTAGAAGATTTTGTTGAGAAATTTAATGCGAAAAAAGTAGCTTCCGGTTTTCAATATAATTCAGGAGAAAATGAAGAGTGGGAAACAGTCGAAGATCTTAGAAATTTAATTAAAGAACACGTTGATCCAACCTTTGAAGTATAATTTATGAATAATCCAATTCCATACGGTCGACAAAATATCACAGAAGAAGATATTGAAGCGGTGGTATCCACTTTAAAGTCAGATTACCTTACACAGGGTCCTAAAATTGCTGAGTTTGAAGAAGCTTTCGCGAATTATGTTGATTCTAAATTCGCGGTTGCGGTTTCAAATGGTACGGCTGCACTCCATCTTTGTGCTCTCGCATTAAATGTGAAACAAGGAGATAAGGTGATAACTACGCCAATTACCTTTGCTGCATCAGCCAATTGTGTACGTTATTGTGGAGGGGAAGTCGTATTTGCAGATATAGACCCGGAAACTTATCTTCTGGATATAGATAATGTGCGCAAACTTTTGGAAGCTGCTCCTAAAGGCACTTATAAGGGAATTATTCCTGTTGACTTTGCCGGAAGAGCAGTAGACCTGGAAGCATTTAGGAAACTTGCTGAAGAGTATGATCTATGGATAATAGAGGATTCATGCCATGCTCCTGGAGGGTTTTTTAATGATTCTAAAGAATCAAAAACAATTTTGCGGGAACGGAAAATTTGCCGATCTGGCAATTTTTTCTTTTCATCCGGTAAAGCATATTGCCAGTGGAGAAGGTGGAATGATTACTACAAATGATGAAAAACTTTATGAGAAGCTTCTTCAATTAAGAACTCATGGCATCGTAAAGGATGATAATAAATATCAGAATTCCATAGATTTTGCGGTTGGTTCTTCTGTTAGTTCGGACGGAGATAGAGAACTATCCGAGTTGGTATATGGAAATGCAAGATTTAGGCTATAACTACCGATTAACAGATTTTCAGGCGGCATTGGGAAGCAGTCAGCTAAAAAGGGCAGATGAAGGCATAAAGAAACGTAGGGCCTTAGCTGCGAAATATAAGAATGCATTTGAAAATAAAAATTTTATAAAAGGGCAGTCTGGAGTAATTGAAGGGCATGCTTATCATTTATATATTCTTGAGGTTGAGAATAGATTAGGACTTTATAATTATTTGAGGGAAAATAAAATTTTTGCTCAAATTCATTATATCCCATGTCATTTGATGCCCTATTACCGTAGATTTGGGATGGAAGGAAGGTGATTTGCCCGTCGCAGAGCAGTATTATAAAAACTGCATAAGCCTACCTATGTTTCCTACTCTAACCGAGGATGAGCAGGAATTTGTAATTGAAAAGATTAATTCATTTTATGAAGATTAGTGAAAAACTAGGTTTAGGAACGGTCCAGTTTGGTCTCCCTTATGGGATATCTAATAAAGCCGGTCAAACTGCGTCAGATGAAGTTGGTAAAATACTTGAAACTGCTAAAGCTTATAAGCTAGAAGTTTTAGATTCCGCAAGTGCCTATGGAAATTCTGAGAATGTCCTTGGCCAAAACGATCTTTCTTCTTTTAAAATGATTTCTAAGTTTATGCCACCTCAGGATGAATCAATTTCAATTCAACTTGACAATAGCTTAAAAATTTTAGGACTTAACTCTTTATATGGTTACTTAGCTCATCGTCCTGGTGAGATTTTAAAGAATCCCGGGCAATGGGAGGAGTTGCAAAAATTTAAAGAAACGGTAAAGTTCAAAAAATTGGTTTTTCACTTAACGAACCGGAAGAATTAGTACAACTATTGGATAAAAATTTTTTTCCTGATCTAGTTCAGGTACCTTTTAATTATTTTGACAGAAGATTTGAAACGGCTGTAAAAGAACTTAAAAATAAAGGTTGTGAGATTCATACGAGATCAGCTTTTTTACAAGGTTTGTTTTTTATGGATCCACAGAAGCTAGATGATTTTTTTAATGAAGTGAAACCTATAATTACTAATCTTCAGGACGAGAAACCACTAAACGGAGCACTTTTAAAATTTGTACTTGAAAAATCATATATAGATAAAGTGATTATTGGAGTAGAAAATGAAAGACAATTAGTGCAAAATATTGAAAGTTTAGAAAAAGCTTCATCTTTGCCGGAACTAGAAAATAAAATAAGTGATAACATTTTAATTCCTTCGCGATGGCCAAAATAGAAAATCCCATAAATATAAACTTAAAAGGAAAAGTAGTGCTGATAACGGGAGGTTACGGTTATTTAGGGAAAGCAATAACTGAAAGCTTACTTAATCACGCTGCTAACGTTTATGTTTTGGGCAGAGATAAGAATAAATTTCACGAAGTTTTTAAAAATAATGAGTATGTAGGGAAAAAGCTTTTTTTTCAATCATGTGATATTTCGCAAACAGAAAATATAAAAAAAGCATTTTCGGCAATTTATGAAAAAACTACTGTTGATGTTTTAATTAATAATGCTTTTTATTTAGCTGGACAATCTCCTGAAAAAATGAATGACATTGATTGGGCACAAGGTATTGATGGAACTCTTAACTCAGTATTTAGAACAATAAAAGAAATTATTCCATATTTTAAATCTACCGGAGAAGGAAAAATTCTAAATGTTTCATCAATGTATGGATTGGTCTCGCCAGATTTTGAGGTATATGATAAATTTCCAATGTTTTTAAATCCACCTCATTATGGAGCGGCTAAAGCAGGTGTTATCCAACTTACTAAATATTATGCATCATACTTAGGAAAATGGAATATTAAAGTGAACTCGATAAGTCCTGGTCCATTTCCCTCAAAGAAAGTTCAAGAGAATATCGGATTTATAAATGAATTAAAACAGAGAACCTGTCTAGACAGGATAGGACAACCTGAGGATTTAGCTGGTATATTCACTTTTCTATCTTCAGATGCATCTAATTTTATCACAGGTCAAAATTTTATAGTTGATGGTGGATGGACTTCTAAATAAAAAAATTGCCTTTATTATTCAGGCACGTATGGCATCAAATCGGCTACCTGGGAAAATTTTGATGCCTATGCCTATAGGATCCAATAAAAGCGTATTATTTCAAATCGTTAATGAGCTGAAGAAAATAAAAGTTCAAAAGGAAATTTATATAGCAACCTCTGTTGATTCAATAAATGATCCGCTAGTGGAATTTTGTAGTAATAATAGAATTAAATGTCATAGAGGGTCTGAGGCCAATGTTTTAAGTAGATATATTGAAATTTTGAAAGACAATGATTTTGACCATGTGGTACGTTTAACTGGGGATAATCCTCTTGTCGATATGTCAGTACTTGAAAGAAGTCTAGTGTCTCATTTGAATTCTAAGGTTGATTATACTTCAACAAAAGGATTGCCGATAGGAATGAATTTTGAAATATGTACTTCTGCGGCCCTTTTGTCTCTAGAAGCACAAAATCTTAAAAAAGCAGATAAAGAACATGTTACCTTATTTTTAAAAGAAAGTGATAGTTATACAACTTCAGTCTTACAAGTTGATGAAGATGAAAATTTTAAAAAGCTTCGTTTGACTATAGATTACCCCTCCGATTATTTAGTGTTATCGGCCGTCTTTTCGATTGCTGATAAATACAAAATACCGATAGGTATGGATCTGGTTAGATATTGTAAAGAAAATTATAGTTGGATTTTCGAGGTTAACAAATCAAATTTTCAAAAAACCGTTTATAAATCATTAATTGAAGAAATAGAGGCAATAGGTCCTTTGCTTGAAAAATATGACTTTAGTAGGCTATCCTCTTTTTTAAATAATAATAAATGAATAATTACAAAACTCTTAAAAACCAAGAATTTACAGTAGGAGAATATTCTCTGGTACCTCTTCGGTTAGAAGATCGTTACGAAATTATGAATTGGCGTAATGAACAAATTTATCATTTACGGCAAAACGAACCTCTTACTAAAGAAAAGCAAGATAAATATTTTTTCGAAGTTATAGCTGATTTATTTGAGAAGGATCAGCCTGATCAAATACTCTTTTCCTTCATGGAAGGAAAAACTTGCGTAGCATATGGAGGTCTCGTACATATTAATTGGATTGATAAAAATGCTGAAGTTTCATTTGTTATAAATACAGAATTAGAAAAGGATTTTTTTGATTTGTATTGGAGTAAATACTTGGAAATGTTGGAAGAGCTAGCCTTTAGAGACCTTAAATTTCACAAATTGTACGTATATGCATTTGACTTAAGACCTAAGTTATATGTAACTTTAGAGAAGAACGATTTTTTCCATGATGCTACTTTAAAAGATCATTGTTTATTTGATGGAAAGTTTATTGATGTTGTTATTCACTCTAAAATATCTCAATTTAAAATTTAATAGTAGTTTATGGTAATTCAGGTTTTAGTTGACAATCCAGGGTCTTGGTTAATACCATATGCTGAGAAATTGGTGGAAAAGCTTAAAGAATTAGAACACGAAAGCCGATTAATCACTCATCACAATCAGGTTGTAAGTGGTGACGTATTGTGTCTATTGGGCTGCGAAAGAATTTTTAAAAAGTTAGATTTAAATAGGCATAATTTGGTAGTACACGAGAGTGATTTACCAGAGGGTAAGGGTTGGTCTCCATTAACATGGCAAATATTAGAAGGGAAAAACAGAATTCCAGTTACCCTTTTTGAGGCCGTAGAGCAACTCGATGCCGGAACAATTTATGGTCAAAAGATTATCGAATTGACTGGAACAGAACTTTTGCCGGAAATAAAACACAAACAAGGTTTAGCTACTCTAGATCTTATATTAGACTTTGTTGAAAAATTTCCGAATAATAAGGGCAAGGATCAAGAAGGAGAATCCTCTTTTTATCCTAAAAGAACTCCTAAAGATAGTGAGTTAGATCCTTTTAAAACTATTGCAGATCAATTTGAATTAATGAGGGTATGCGATAATGAAAGATATCCGGCTTATTTTAATTTTAGGAATAAAAAATATACTATAAAAATTTTTGAAAATGATTGAAAGCTTTAAAATTGGAAAACATATAATAGGAGATGATCAAAAACCATTTGTGATTGCTGAAATGTCCGGAAATCATAATCAGAGTTTAGATAAAGCCTTGGAAATAGTGGATGCAGCAGCAGAGGCTGGTGCTCATGGTTTGAAACTTCAAACCTATACGGCAGATACGATGACTATTCCTCACGACAAAGGTTTGTTTTATATCGATGATCCTGACTCACTATGGCACGGTAAAACGCTCCATGAATTGTACAAAATTGCTTATACACCTTGGGAATGGCATAAGCCCATTTTTGAACGAGCCAGAGAAAAAGGAATGATTCCTTTTAGTACTCCATTTGATAGTACATCTGTGGATTTTTTGGAGGAGCTTAATGTAGATGTATATAAAATTGCGTCTTTTGAAAATAAAGATTGGCCACTACTAAAAAAGGTAGCTTCTACAGGTAAACCTGTTATTATGTCAACTGGAGCGTCGAAATTGAGTGATATAGCTGAATCGGTAAGTGTTTTGAGAAATCATGGATGTAAAAATTTAGTGCTTTTGAAGTGTACCAGTACATATCCTGCTGGAGCTGAAAGCACAAATTTGCGAACAATTCCGCATATGCGAGAAATGTTTGATTGTTTTACAGGACTTTCAGATCATACTGGAGGAATTGGTGCTGCAGTAGCTTCGGTTGCCTTGGGTGCACGAATTATTGAAAAACATTTCATCGTGAATAAGGCAGATGGGGGGGTAGATTCGGCCTTTTCCATAGAGCCTCATGAGCTTAAGGCCTTAGTTATTGAGAGCGAAAGAGCCTGGAAAGCATTGGGGAAAGTTCAATATGATATACAAGAGAAAGAAAAGTCTAGCTTGAGATTCAAAAGATCCCTTTATATAGTTGAGGATATTAAAGAAGGGGAAGCTTTTACAAGTGAAAATGTAAGAATTATTCGTCCTGGTGATGGAATGGAACCAAAATACTATGAGCGCGTTTTAGGGAGACGTGCTACCGATAATTTCAAAAAAGGTACCCCTTTAACTTGGGATATATTATAAGTATAAACCAATGACTTATATACTATTAACTAATAAATCTTGGCATGATGCGCTTTTTGATGAACTATCAGAAAGACCAGGGGAGAATTGGATACGACTTTCTAGTAAGGAAGAATTTTCCGTTTCAAATTTGAATAAGATAAAACCGAACTCAATTTTTATTCCTCATTGGTCTCATATAATTCCAGAAGAGATATTTACCAAATTTAATTGTATAGTATTTCATATGACGGACTTGCCCTACGGAAGAGGAGGGAGCCCGCTCCAAAATTTAATCGTTAGAAATCAAAATGAGACTAAAATTTCAGCACTTAAGGTAGGAGATGGTTTGGATACTGGACCAGTTTATTTAAAAAAATCTCTTAGTTTACATGGAACAGCAAAAGAGATTTTTTTGAGGAGTAAGAGTGTGATAGAAAAGATGATTGTAGAGATCATAGAAAAGAATTTATTACCAATTCCTCAGAAAGGTGAAGTTGTTGAATTCAAGCGGAGAAAGCCACGAGATGGTAATTTGGAAGATTTGAAGGAATTAGAACTAATCTTTAATTATATAAGAATGCTCGATTGTGAGGGGTATCCCTCGGCGTTTATCGAAACTGAAAATTTTAAATTTGAATTTACGAGGGCTTCCTTAAAATCAGAAAAAGAAATACTAGCAGATGTTAGAATCACTAAGAAATAAAAAAATTTTAGTTGTAGTAGCACATCCCGATGATGAACTTTTGGGGCTTGGAGCTTCAATGCATAAACTGATAAAAGATTATGGATGTAAAGTTAGGGCGGTTATATTAGGTGAAGGTATTACCTCTAGAGCTAAAGAAAGAAATCCCGAAGTTTGGAAAAAAGAACTTCAGGTCCATAGAAATAATATCGAAAGTGCCCAAAAGATTATAGGCTACGAGTCCGTAGGTATTTATGATTTTCCAGATAATCGATTTGATACAGTGGCTTTGCTGGATATTATTAAAGTGGTAGAAAAGGAAAAAGAAGATTTTGCTCCTGAAGTTATATTCACTCATCATCTTGGTGATGTAAATATTGACCATCAAAAAACTTTCGAAGCAGTTCTTACTGCTACCCGACCTCTTAAAGATGAAAAAGTAAATACTTTAATATCTTTTGAAACACCTTCAGGTACTGAATGGAGAGCGGCAACAGATCCAAAACATTTTATACCAAATATGTTTATAGAAATTTCTGAGGAAAACTTAAATGCTAAAATAGATGGAATGGAAAGTTACGAATATGAAAAAAGGGCATATCCACACCCAAGATCTCCGGACGCATTGAAAATCCAGGCCCAACGGTGGGGAGTGGTTACCGGAAAGCGATTTGCCGAAGCTTTTTGCATTGTAAGAATAATCCAATAAATTTATATCAACTAAAATAATATGCGGTAATTTTTCCCAATAAAGCTGCAGGAGAAGGGTAGAAACTTTATCCGTTTCAACAAATATTAAAGTAGTGAAAGTAATAATTCAAAAATGTAGGTAGCTATGGATGGTTATTGATACGAATCTCCAGTCTTCACAGAGATCTTACGGAAACTAAGGGGATTTACAAAAGATATAACTCTAAGCTGCAATTCTGTAAAAGATTAAATTATTTATTAAGTCTAATTAAGTTTTTTTCTATAATATCTGTCAATTTATTATGCAATTCATCCCAAACTTTTCTTATTAATAGCTGCATGATTAAATCATTAAAAGGTTCTAAAGTAGTAGTAGGTTTTACTGCCAGTTCTTTATTTAAAACTTTTGCAGCAATGGCCATGAGTTTAATAGCTATAAAAGTTATCGGACCAGAAAAGTTAGGGCTTTGGCAGGCCGCCTTAATTGTTAAACCATATATAGGTTTTTTACAATTAGGCCTTACCCAGGGCTTAGGGAGACAATTACCATTTTACATGGGGCAGGATAAAATGGCGAAGGTTAAGGAATATGCATCTACTGCACAATTTGTAACCATCTGGTATACAGTAATATTTTTATTAATTGCTGTACTTATGGCGATATTTATTGCAGATGGCACCGAGGAAATTTTGGTATATCTTACGGCAGGAGTTTTTATCTCTACCATGTTTGTAGATAATTATTTATCTTCTACCTATAGGTCCTCAAAAAGTTTTAAGGATTTATCAAAGGTGTATGTTATATCCTCTATTGTAGGAGTTGCCTTAATTCCTCTTAATTTTCTTTTATGAATTTTTAGGATATTTGCTCCTCTTGCTGATTCATAGTATTTTCTCTACTGTTTTGCTCGTAGTATTTAGACCAATTAAAGTAAAATCAACTTTTATTAAAGCTACTTATTTTGAAAATCTTAAAATAGGTTTTCCCATGTTATGTTTTAATTTTTTAAAACAATATTCCCGGATACGTACCCGAGGCTAATAATTGTTTTTTTCTTATCTACTACTGCTTTAGGTTTAACCGCACCGGCTAATGCCGCTATGATGGCCTTTGGTATTTTACCTGGAGCACTAGCAAAGTATATGTTCCCGAGTTTAACTTTTGATTATGGAAAAACCGGCGATAAAAAGAGATTATGGAAAAAAATACAGAAAATTATCGATTTATCTTACCGGTTTTGGGAGTCTTGCATTACTATCTTTATTCTTTATTCCCTATGCTATACAGAATTTTTTTCCTAAATACGAGGAAGCCATAACAATTACTATGATTGCTGTGGTAATTGGATTTTTTAGAATGTATGCCCTTATCTTTCAGGTTTTAAATACCCTAAAAGATTACGCGGCACAGCTTAAAATCTCTATAATTACAAATATTCTATATATTCTGTCTCCGCTTAGGTTTTATTTTCTGGCGCCTGCAAATCAAAAACTCAATTTTATTTTTTTAGGAGCTTTAATGGCAGAAATAATATCCACTTTAAGTATGTTTTACATTATCTATCATGCCTTACATACACCGGATAAGAATGTAGTCTAATGCCTAAGTAGTTTGCGTAAAATTAACTTTTCCCAATTTTATACTGAAATAAATTGCAGTATCAATTTACAACTCTATGTCTAAACAAAATCTATTTGTATTATCCACTCCTTCACAGGCTTTTTTTTTTTCCAAAGCTCCCGAACTTTTAGAAAATGCAGTTGTTGTTTTAACCGTGCCTAATAAAACAATTGCTTCAAAAATACTTAATATCTTCGAGGATTTGAATTTGAATATACTTCAATAGTTTATGTGGCTAGAAATAATGACATACTTGAATTTTCTAAAATTCTTTTCTTTAGAGTCTGGTTATTTCAATTTAAAAGAAAATTTAAAACTTTTCAGAATGTTTATATGGGGAGCTATAGTAATTTTTATCATTTAAGTATAGTTGGAGAATATGAAAAAAACAGTAAAATTTTTCTTTTATATGATGGGATGCAGTTAATTTCAGTAGCCCATAATAGAAAGAATAATAATGTAGAAGTTAGGAACTTACCGTGTTTTTTTATAAAGTTAAAATTTAAACAACCCAAAATAGAATCTTTAAATTTTGTTGGTCCCTTCTCCCTTCATGTTGATCTAACGATACTTTCAAAACTTTAAAAAAGAAAACAATAAGAGCATCCTAAATTGGATGATTCTAAAGTTATTTTTGTAGGGCAACCTTTAGTACAACTGGATATTGTCTCGAGTGAATTTTATTTAAAATGTTTACATAGATTGAAGAAAAATTTCCAAATAAAAAATTTTTATATGTTCCTCATCCAAGAGAAACCAAAGATATTATTGAGAAAATTGCTGAATTCTTTGAAATAAAGAATTTTAATAGCATCTTTGAGGAAGAGTATCTTAATAGTAACGTTTTTCCAAAAACCGTTGTCTCTTTTTACAGTTCGGTATTGGGTAATTTATGTTATTTAAGAGCAAAAACCGATATTTATGCATAGCTATCCCTGAGGCTAATTTTATTCGAAAAGAATTATATTATAATTATCAAGTTACTTTACTTTTTTGAAGCAATTGGATTCAACCAGAATAAATATTATTAATTTTTAATAAGTGTATTGTATGTTTTCATTCGGAATTATTTGAGAATTGACCGTCAAAGCTTCTCGATTTATTTTTAACTAAGTTTTCGCAATTTACTTTACCTTATTTTTAATAAATACCAATATTTTTGCTCGCTTTAAGATAAAATATACTATGCTAGGAACAAAAGCTGAAACGCTACAGATATATATCTGAAAATGGATTTCCCGTACCCGATGTTCATTTTTTTACGGTACAAGAATGGAATGATTTAAAAGATAAAGTTATTACTAACATTTCCAGAAAATATGAAAGTTTCACATATTTAGCCGTTCGAAGCAGTTCTATGGCAGAAGATACAGAGGTGGATTCTATGGCAGGAGCTTTTGAAAGTGTTTTAAATGTTAATGTTAAAAATAGAGATGACCTGGCTAGAGCTATCGATACTGTAATTAATTCTTTTGATAACAATCCTGAGAATCAAGTCTTGATACAGCCTATGGTGGAGGATGTAAGAATGAGCGGGGTTATAATGACTAAGTCTCTTGATGATGGCTCACCATACTACGTCATTAATTTTGACGATACAACAGGTAAAACAGATACGGTAACAAGTGGGAATTCCATTAATAAAACGGTTTATATCTATAACGGTTTTAAAGATGAAGATTTTGATTCTCCTTATCTATTAAAGGTTCTAAAAGTGGTAGGGGAATTGGAGGCTTTTTATAAGGATTTACCTTTAGACATTGAATTTGCATTAAATAAGAAGAATGAAGTTTTTATACTGCAGGTAAGGCCGATTACTACTTCTGAAAATTGGAAGAATAAAGCAAATAAATTAGTTTCTGAAAGGCTTCCTTATCTTGAGGATTTTGTGCAGCAATTGATGACCAGGAGGGTTGATATTTATGGTAACAAAACCCTGCTTGGTATAATGCCCGATTGGAATCCTGCAGAAATGATTGGTGTGGTACCTCACCCTCTTGCAATGTCTTTATATCGGGAGCTAATTACAAAAAGAGCCTGGAGTTTGGCAAGGGAAGAAATGGGTTATAAAAGAATGCCAGATGTAGAACTAATGGTTTCTTTATTTGGTAGGGCCTATATAGATGTACGTAATAGTATGAACTCTTTTCTACCTGAAAAGCTAAGTCCGGAAATTTCTGAGAAGCTTATTAATGCTTATATCGAAAGGCTGGAAACCAACCCTCATTTACACGATAAAATAGAATTTGAAGTAGTTCCTACTGCTTATGATTTTAAATTTGAAGAAAATCTCAAGGAAAGATATCCCGATTTGCTTTCTAAGGAGGAAATAATTGAATTTAAGAGCTGTTTAGTAGAATTGACTCAAAATGCTATAGAGAATACAGAAGATAATACATTAAATAAGGCTATTGCACAAATAGAATTATTAAAAGAATTGCAGGAGGAAAATTTAAATAAAGAATTAGTTACTCCTTTTTCAATTTCAGATCATATCAATACGCTTAAAAACCAATGCGTAAAGTATGGAACAATACCTTTTTCGATAACCGCCAGGCATGGTTTTATAGCAGAATCATTATTAAGATCAGCAATTGCGTGTGGAGCTATCGAGGAAGATAGGGTGAAGTCTTTTAAAAGAAGTGTAAAAACTATTTCTACAGAATTGAGTAATGACTTTTATGAGGTATGTAATGATAAATTAGATAAAGAAAAATTCATGCAGAAATATGGTCATCTTAGACCAAACAGTTATGATATTTTATCGCCGTGTTACAAAAATAGACCTGATTTATTAGATGGTGATCCTCAAAAACCGGGTGAGCATGAAGTATTTCAATTAAGTGAAAAAGAACGTGAAAATTTAAATATTCTATTGAAAGATCACGGGTTTGACAGGATCAATGCAGATGATATTTTTGAATATGCATCAAAGGCTATAAAGGGTAGGGAATATCAAAAATTTATATTCACTAAACATCTGTCTGCGATTATAGAATATATTACCGAATGGGGTGATTTAATTGGTTTTTCTAAAAAAGATTTAGCGATGCTTACTTTAGATGATGTTCGAAGTGTGCTATTTGAACCAATTACCAAGGATTTGAAAGTTTTT
The DNA here is from genome assembly GCA_963727565.1 of uncultured Flavobacteriaceae bacterium. Lineage (GTDB taxonomy): Bacteria > Bacteroidota > Bacteroidia > Flavobacteriales > Flavobacteriaceae > Salegentibacter. Next base: position 175,359 of record CAVSGU010000007.1, on the reverse strand, counting down.
TTTAAACGCAGAATAAAAAAAGCAAAGAAATCTTATAATGTGGCAAATTCATTTAAACTAAACTACTTAATACGTTCTCGAAGAGATGTATATATTGCACCGATGCAAAGGAGTGCACCTAATTTTATTGGAAACAAAAGAGTTGAAGGGAAAATAGTATTTCTGAACCCTTTCATCAAAGAAATCCCTGATTTGGAAGGTAAGATTATATGTATAGAAGGAGCAGATCCAGGCTATGATTGGATTTTTTCCAGAAAAATAGCTGGTCTTATAACGAAGTTCGGGGGAGCAAATTCCCATATGGCGATACGTTGTGCCGAATATGATTTACCTGCAGCAATAGGCTGCGGGGAGCAACCTTTTAATAAGGTAATAAAGGCAGGCAAAGTATTATTGAACTGCCAGGGAAAACGTTTAGAGCCATTTACGATATAATATAGCTTATGGAAAAACTCAATATTGGAATAAGTATGAGAGAAACGAATGCGGTTGATTATGACGAAAAGCGGGACTCTATAGCACGGGATTGGTATAGGTATATGAAAGAAATTATGCCAAATGCTAATTGGATACTCTTACCAAATATTGAGAGTGACATTGATAATTATATTAGAAATTGGAATTTAAACGCATTTATACTTACTGGCGGAGAAAATCTTAGTGTTTCTGAAGAAAGGGATAATACTGAAAAGTTGATTTTTCAATATTCTCAAGCTCATTCTTTACCGGTATTAGGTGTTTGTAGGGGGTTTCAAGCCATCTATAAATGGTTGGGAGGCGAAGTTGAAAGAGGGGAAGATAGTTTTTCCTCATTCCACGTAGCAACCCGGCATCAAATAATTATAAATGAGGAAATTAAAGAAGTTAACTCTTACCATTCCAACACGTTAATTGATGAGACTAAACCAGATGCACTGAAAATTATAGGTAGGTGCAAACGTGACAATAGCATTGAAGCATACCAGGGAAATAAAATACTTGGATTGATGTGGCACCCCGAAAGGGAAGAAGAATTTAGTGAATGGGAGGGAAAAATAATAAAAAATTTATTTAGATATGAGTAATTATAAAGGATTAATACTGGCAGCCGGACGTGGATCTCGAATGGGTAGTACAACCGAGAGATCTCATAAATGTTTAACCATGCTAAAGGGTAAGAGATTATTAGATTGGCAACTTTCTGCTTTGAGGGGAGCCGGTATAGAAGATATAACGGTAGTTAGAGGTTATAGGTCAGAACTATTACAGGGGGATTTTAAAACAGCAGAAAATCCGAGATGGTCTGAAACAAATATGGTTGCAACATTTTTTTGTGCCCCTAAAATTGAAATTGATACCATTGTTTCTTACTCAGATATAGTATATTCTGATGAACATATTCAAAAATTGAAGGATCAGGAAGGTGATATCGTTATTACCGCAGACAAAGAATGGTTCAAGCTCTGGTCTGCGCGCTTTGAAGATCCACTGGATGATGCTGAAAGTTTTAAAGCGAACGGAAATGTTTTGACCGAGATAGGAAAAGACGAAAATAAAATGGAGCATATTGAAGCTCAATTTATGGGTTTGCTGAAGTTTTCTCCAAAAGGCTGGGAGTTGGCTTTTCAAATCTTTAACGCTTTAGAAAAAGATGAACAGGATAAAATGGATATGACTTCATTTTTATCCCTGCTTATGGAAAAGACTGATGTTAAAATTGCATTTATTGAGGGCAAATGGTGCGAAGTCGATTCCAACGAGGATGTAAAAGTTTATGAAACAAAGTTGAAAGAAGATAAGAATTGGTCTCATGATTGGAGAAAATAAAATAACTATACTTATTTTAATAAGGACGTTTTTAACAATAAAATAAACTATTCCTATTCAAAGTTTGGTGGACTGGAATTTCTCAATTCCTGGAAAGAAAAAAGGCAAGCTTGTATAGCTATTCTTTTAGCAAATGATAATTTATGTTATGAGATAACAGATAATTCCACAACAAATCTTGAATTTAAAAAATGGTTAGCTACTGATTCCGTTTTTTCTGAAGTAGATAAGGTGCATTTATTAATAAAGAGGTTTGAAGTCACTAAAAGGATTTATGAAGTGTACGATAAAGATTATCGCCGGGTAAATAGAGATATAAAACGCGATAATTTAAATCTTTATATCAACTTTGGATTCGTACTGGTAAAACTTTACAATAAATATAAACATCTACAGTACTTAAATTCGCTCTTAAAAGTGGTTGATATTGTTTGCAGTAGAATATTTGAGTTAAAGGATGAAAAAGAACTTTTTCATTATGGGGCCGCAATTAATTTGATAAAGGAAGAAAATAGAATTATTACCGAGTTGTGTGAAAATAAAAACGTTGATTTATGAAGATTTTGCTTCTCGCAGGAAACACCCTAAGGTCTAATGCTTACGCGCAAGCTTTAGCTTCAAATTCTTATGAAGTAGAAGGTTTATTTTATGGATTTGATGAAAAAGAATATAAGGCACCTGAATTGAACCACGAAACGGAACAGTTTTTTGCCGATAATAATTTATTTCTTCCCAATTTAGAAAAGGAAATTGAGACTGTTTTTAAAAGTAACAAATGGAATTATAAGCACCTTGAAGAATTTGATGTAAATTCTAAAAAGGTAGTAGATCAAGTTAAAGAAATTGCGCCAGATTTAGTCATCTTTTGCGGTTATGGAGGCCAGATTCTTAAAAAAGACCATTTTGATTTAGAGATACCTTATATACATATGCATCCAGGCGATATTCCTGCGGAACGTGGAAGCACAACGCTGTATTACAGTATATTGAATAGAAATTCCTGTACGGTAACCGCATTTTTTATGAATGAAAAAATTGACGCCGGAAATATAATAACCAAAACCCACTATAATGCTCCCACCAAAGGGGTAAATATTGATCAATATTACGATAATATAATTAGAGCTAATTGTTTGGTAAATGCTTTAAATGCTATAAGCAATAAAAAAGAAATAAAACCCTTTCCTGTTAATGACAGTAGTTTAGAATATTATATTATCCATCCAATTCTTAAAAACATTGGAATTTTATCCCTAAAAAAATAACTATGTTTTTTCTTTATATCGACCCCGGTACCGGAAGTTTGTTAATTAGTATTTTAATAGGCTTTATAATGACGCTTACTTTTACTATACGAAATTCCTACTACAAAGTGATGCATTTTTTTGCAGGGAAAGAATATAAGGGCACAAATGATTTTTCAGGGGAACTGGTTTTTTTTAGTGAAGGAAAAAATTACTGGAATGTTTTTAAACCTGTGCTACAAGAATTGATAAAAAGAAAGCAAAAATTTGTCTATTTAACGGCAGATAAGGAAGATCCCGGCTTAGAACTTGAATCTGAATATTGTTCGGCCCACTACCTTGGTAATACCACCCAATCTTTTTTTGTGTTGAACAAATTAAAGGCTAAGATGTGTGTGACCACCACTCCCCAATTGGATATTTTAAGTTGGAAGCGTTCAAAAAATGTAGAACACTATTGCTATCTGGCACACGCTCCTATGGATGTTCACGCAAATAAGAAATTTTCATTCGATTATTATGATTCTGTACTTTGCGGTAATGAATATCATATTACTAACCTTAGACAATTGGAACGCGATAGGAAAAGTAAGCGTAAAGAATTGATGAAAACAGGTTGCACGTATTTTGATACTAAAGAATCGCAAAACGGGGAACTTAAAGAACATGTTTTAGTTGCACCTACCTGGGGCGATAGATCTTTTTTTCCGCGTAATGCTGAAGTTCTAATTGGGAATTTAATAGAAAACGGACATCATGTTTTATACAGGCCCCATCCGCAGTCCTGGATATCAGAAAAAGAACTCTTGGCTTCCATTACCTCAAAATTTGAGAAGAATGATCTTTTTGAAATAGATAAACGGGTAGATAATGTTCATGCCCTTTCTAAAGCCAAAGCCCTAATCACCGATACAACCTCGGGAATGATCTATGATGTAGCATTTTTACAAAAAATACCAATTATAGCGGTAGATTTTGAATGGGATGATGGTGGTTATGAGTCATCTGATATTGAGAATCCTCCTTCCACAAAATATTTACTGGAAGATTTTGGCCGTACCATTTCAGAAAAAGAAATTGCCAATATTCATATTATTGTCGAAAAGGTATCCAATGAAAAAATAACCCCGGAAATTATAGATAAACATATTTTTAATTTTCAGCACGCGGGAAAAGTGGCAGCGCAACAGATTCTATCAATATTTAAAGAAATATAACAATGTTCTTAGTAAACTTTCTTGAAAGCATATTGGAGTTTTTCTATGGGATTACGAATAGTTATGGCTGGTCTATAATCCTTTTAAGCTTAACTACGCAAATACTAATGCTGCCTTTATTCTGGATAGCAGATAAGATACAAGCCCTGGAAAAAGCCAGAAAAGACAGGATGCAACCTGCTCTTGATGCTATTAAGAATGTTCAAAATAAACAGGAAAAATATTTTTATACAAGAGAAATTTACCGCAAGCATAATTATAGTCCGTTTTACTCTTTAACCGGATTGATAGGCTTATTGATTCAAATTCCATTTTTTCTCGCAGCTTATTATTTACTTTTAGATTATGCCCCGGTAGAAGGGGTTTCCTTTGGGCCTATTCGTGACCTATCTGAACCCGATGGTTTAATTTTGCTGGGAGGATTGGCGATAAATGTATTGCCCTTTTTAATGACTTTTGTCAATTTAATAGCTTCTTATTTCTACACTAAAGGAAAAGACAAAAGTGAAAAAGTGCAATTAGTAATAATAGCCCTTATATTCCTGGTATTATTGTATAATCTTTCTGCAGCCTTGGTATTGTTCTGGACTATGAACAATGTGTTCGCTATTGGTAAAAACTGGTTGCTATTAAAGATAGAATCTACTGAAATTGATAGGCGACTGTCAAATTACTTTACAGGTTCTTTAAATACCCTCAAACCAATTTTAAAAGAAAATGGCTTTATTATTTTTCTTTTAATGTTTTCGGTGTTCCCACTTCTTTCAGTTTATTTTGAAAATATTGAAGAACTTTATAATTCAGAATCGTCAATATATTCGCTTCTTATAATAATTTTAGTACTAACTCTTTCATTTACTATTGCCATTAAACTATTGGTTAAAGACAAATTTAAAACACAAATATTTGTATTTACCGCTTTAGCCTTGTTCTTTTTGTTTGGTCACTTAAGGGATTTGTTTACCGCTTTAGGTTTTGCACATAGGATGGTGATTGTTATTTTAGGCATACTTTTTATCGTTGTTCCTGCGTTGGTTATTTATTTTACCCTAAAAACCAAAAGGAATTTAAAACCCGTATCACGCGGAATCAATATCCTGTCTTTTACTTTATTATCTATTGTCTTACTTAGAATATTGATTTTTAGTATAGATAATAGAAAGACCGCTGAAAATCAAGAGCTTCAGGCAGCAAAAGTGAGTAATACAAGTATGGAAGATTTGCCCGATATTTATTATATAATCCTTGATGGCTATGCCAGTTCCGATATATTAAAAGATGAATTTGATTTTGACAATAGTAGTTTTGAAAATTATTTAACCGAAAAAGGTTTTTATATAGCTCCCAATAGTAGGTCTAATTATATGAATACCTTTCTCTCCTTGGGAGCAACTTTCAATATGGATTATATTAACCATTTGGGTGATACTTTAGGAAAGGGATCTGCCAATAGAAGTATCCCATATAAAATGGCATTAGATGGTAAGGCAATAAAGTATTTGAAGGCTAAAGGCTATAAAACTGCTCATTTTGGAAGTGTCTTTGGTGGTACCAAAAAAAATATTCATGCCGATTACAATTTTAAGCATTCAAGCTATATGGGGGAGTTCACCACCAATTTTCTGCACACTACTTTACTTTCACCATTAGTAGGTTATTTTGCAGGTAAAGAATATCGAAAAACTATATTATATGCTTTTGAACATTTAACAAAATTAGATAGTATAAAAGATCCCAAATTTGTTTTTGCTCATATAGTTTCTCCCCATCCACCTTATGTTTTCGATGAAAACGGCCGAGAAATACCAAAGTCTGTTAACCTGGATAATAGCTGGAATAAAGATGAAAAAAAATATTATTTAGGACAGTTGAAATTTTTAAATAAAAAAGTAAAAACCTTAACAGAGAAGCTTTTAAATAAATCGGAAAATAGTGTGATAATTATTCAGTCTGATCATGGTCCTGCTTTTTTGGAGGATGATATGGAAAACCCCAGTCCGGAATTTCTTAAAGAAAGGAGTGAAATTTTTAATGCTATTTATATAAATAATTCAAGCAGTAATAATAAAAATTTGTATCCGGATATTTCTTCTGTGAATACTTTTCGTGCTGTATTTAATACTGTTTTTAATGAGGATTTTAAAATTCTAGAAGGATTCAACTTTTTATTCTACCTATGAAAATCCTTATGATTTTATAAATATCACAGATACTCTTGATGATTTAGAGTAATTCTAAAAAACGAATAATTCATGCGAATAATGCTAGAGAAGGTTTTGGTTTGAAAATAGGTTTATTATGAAGTTTAGAAGTAAAGTTTTGAAAACTTATTTTGGAAAGATTCTAAAAGTATTTTTGATAACAGCCTTATTCTAAATTGATCTGATTTAAGTGATTTAGCATTATTTTATGGCAAAACATTATGAGAATTCAATTCGAACTATTGTGAAAATTTCCTTCACTGTTATTTTCTCTTAAAGTAAGATGATAGCATATTAGAATTCTAATATGTTTGAGTTTGTTTTTTGCCTCAGGTGGCTTGCGTGTTTAAAATTCAGAAATAAGTAATTTTCACATTTTATTATACTAATTTCTAGTTTGAGTCATACCACTATTGTATATTTTTGATAAAATTTATCTTGGTTTCCAATTAAGTGGCTATTTTAGGTTTGAAAAGCCTTCTGAAAATTTGTAGTTTAATAGGATGAATTATTGAATCGTTAGGCACGTAAGTAATTTTGATTGCTTAATTACATTTTGTTAACTTACTTTTGAAATTATAGCAAAATAAAAGATAAAAATGCTTAAAACAAAATGTTTCAATTTAATCAAAAGTGATCTTCTTCGCTATGGTAGAGATCAGTTTTTCGAAATCAGGATTTTTATCGGTATTTTTTAATCATCCAGAATTTAGAATTTTGGTTAATCATAGATTGGCTAATGCTTATTCCACTAAGCATCCGTTAGGGTATCATCTCGAGAATATGGTATCGTTTGCTTAGAGCAAAATTTGGAATGCAGATTCAGTTGGGGGCTCAATTAGGAGAGGGTTTTTTTCTTAATCATTGGGGGCTTATGCATGTAAATCAAGGAGCAACAATTGGTAAAAACTGTAATATTTCTCAAGCAGTTACAATAGGAAATGTGAGTAGGGGGAAAAGGAAAGGCTCACCAATAATTGGAAATGAAGTATGGATAGGGGCAAATGCTGTAGTTGTGGGAAAAATTAAAATTGGAAATAATGTTTTGATTGCACCTTTATCCTATGTTAATTTTGATGTTCCCGATAATAGTGTAGTTTTGGGAAACCCAGGGAAAGTGGTAAGTGATAAGGGGAGCGATGGCTATATTAAACATAAAGTTTAATAACTCTTATTTTAAAAGATGAAAAAATAAAATGAAGGCACTTAATAGACGAACTCTAATCTACAAAAGTTTAAATGTTTTTACTGCACCATTTATAATAAATAGTGCAAAGCGGTTAAGAGTGCTTGCCTATCATACTGTGGTTAATTCCGAAGTTTTTGAAATGCAACTTCAATATTTACGCGAGAATTACAATATAATTGATCTGGCGTATTTGGAAAGCCATTTATATAAGGGGAAGAAATTACCAGAAAATGCAGTACTTCTTACTTTTGATGATGGAGATTATTCAGTGCTAGAAGCAGGGATGCCGTTATTAAAAAAATATAATATTCCTTCTGTCTTATTCGTGATTACCAATTTGATAGATACTAATAAATCTTTTTGGTGGGAGCGGGCAAAGGCCTTTTATGAAAATTCAGATTTTTCTAATCATCAAATCGGAAAAAAAATATCTGAATTAAAAGAATTACCAAATAACTTAAGATTAGAAGAACTTGAAAAAATGCCTGAAGTTCCTACCCGCCATTTGAGTGTAAAAAATTTAAAAGATATTGAGTCCTCCGGGATGGTTATTTGCAATCATACTCATACACATCCTATTTTAAATAAATGTAGTAAGAACGAAGTTAAGCTGGAAGTAACCCGAGCAATAGAGATGCTGGAATCCTGGGGCTTCAACAATAATAGAATATTCGCCTATCCAAATGGAAACTTTAATTCTGAGACAGAAAAAATATTGAAGCATAGTGGTATTTCAATGGCATTTTTATTTGACCATAAAGTGAATAGCGAGAATATAAATCCTATGCGAATTTCGCGAATAAGGGTGGATAGTGATACCGAAATAGATGAATTTAAAGTAAAAGTTAGTGGGCTACACCCATTTTTATATAATAAATTTCTAAAATAATTAGTTTGAAAATTTTAATAGTTATTGATAGTTTGGGCTCTGGTGGAGCCGAAAGATCTACAGCAGTTCTTTCTGATTATTTATACGAGAAGAAAATTGAATTTGATATTCTTTGCTTAGATCAAAAAACTGTAGGGGTGCAAAGCCAAATGCAAGCTAAAGGCTATAATATTTATTTCTTTGAAAAAAATAATTTTCTTTCCCAGGTAAAATATTTAGCAAAATTTATTAAAAAGGGGAACTATGATCTGGTTCATAGCATCCTTTTCCGTGCGAATATCAGAACTCGTTTTGCGAAATTATTTCAAAATTTTGTTCATCTGGAAAGTTTAGTAAATACTACATATTCAAAAGAACGCTTCAATGATAAAAGAGTAAATCAAAAGGCGCTATGGTTCTATAAAAAATTGGATAAAAATAGTGCTTCCTGGGGAGTTGACCATTTCCATAGTATAACCGAAACAGTGAAAGAACATTATATAAAAGAAGTGAAAATAAATCCTGGGATAATATCCATTATCCCCCGGGGTCGAAAACCATTGCTAAAAGAATATGAACAAAAGCCCACTGTGTCTTCTGATATAGTCAATTTTATCAATGTGGGAAGACACGAGTTTCAGAAAGGACAAATTTACTTACTCCAGGCAGTAAAAATTTTAAAAGATAAAGGATACTCATTCAAACTAACAATTTTAGGCAGAGACGGTACCACGACCCCTGAAATGAAAAAATATATAAACGAGAATTCCCTGTCAGAGATGGTAAGTATTGAAGGTTTTAAAGAAAATGTTCCGGATTATCTTTTAAAATCGGACGTTTTTGTTTTTCCTTCTCTTTTTGAAGGTTTGGGAGGTGCTCTTATAGAAGCTCAAGCTGCAGGTTTACCAATAGCATGTAATAATATTCCTGTTCTACACGAAGTTGTTCAAAACAATAAAAATGCAAAATTCTTTGATGTTCATAAATTAGATTCAATGGTAGAAGCTCTAACTTTCTTTATTGAAAATCCTAAAGATCGTGAAGCTTACGGGAAAGAAAGTCTAAAAAATTATCAGCTTAATTTCACAGAGAAAAAAAATAATCAAAAAATGCTTGATTTATATAAAGGGCTATGCTAAGTTTTCGGGAGATTGATTATAATAAAGATTTAGATCAAATTATAGATTTGATCAAAAAGAATTTAGATCCCGATTTTTCTCTTGAGCTTTTTAAATGGAAACATCTGGAAAATCCTTTTGGAAAATCTTATGGCCTATTAGCACTTGATGAGGAAAAAATTGTGGGACTAAGAATGTTCATGTTCTGGAAATTCCAGAAAATTGGAGGAGAAGAATTATTAAACGCAATAAGACCTGTAGATACTGTTGTTGACCCTGCCTATCGTGGTCAGGGTTTATTTAAGAGGTTAACTCTAACGGGGCTTGAAGAATGTCGTAAAGCTTACGATTACGATCTTATTTTTAATACCCCAAATGAAAATAGTCTGCCGGGCTATCTAAAAATGGGTTGGGAAAAATATAATCATATCAATTGCTTTAAAGTAGGATTGATTAATCCGTTTTATGGGTTTTCATCATTTGTAGACGTAAAACCGGATGAGATAAAATTAGCTGATAAAAAAAGTTGCCAGAAAGAAATTTTAAAAACCTACACTCCTTTAATGTACTATAAATGGAGGTACCAGGATTCCTCCTTTAGGATTGCTTACTTTAAAAAAGAACAAACTTATGTTGTGTATTGTAAAAGTAAACTTTACATCATCGTTTATGAAATTATAGGTAATAGTGAGTTGACTATTAAAATGTTAAATGCCTTAGGTCGAAAATTTAAAAAGGCACTGATATATTTTTATGATGGTGCCCAATTTCAAAAAGTAAATTTTTTGTTTACGCTAGAAAGGAATAGGCCCAACATAACTTGGAGAAACTATGAAATTGTGAAAAACTACGAAATTAACTTCTCACTGGCCGATTTGGATGCTAGCTTTTAATTCGTCAAAGATCATTGCTATATGGGGTAAAAGTAAATGAGTTATTAGTTAGGAAACTTTCTCAAGTACGGGTTGATTTGTCGATGGCTCTTCTTTAATTTCTTTTACCACTTTTGCAGGGTTACCGGTAACTATAGTCCAAGCAGGTACATCCTTTACTACTAAAGACCCAGCCCCAACAATAGCACCTTCTCCTACGGTAACGCCAGGCATGATTGTACTTGCCATTCCAATTACACATCCTTTTTTTAAAACCACGGGAGATTTAATGTATTGGAGATCATTATAGCGAGTATTCTTATGATATAAACTTAAGTCTCTCTTATGGCAGAGAATTAAACTTCTACTGGCCACCCAAACATCATCTTCAATGGTAATTAGGTTAGCATTATGTACGTCATAATAAATATCATAGCCCATAGATACATTTTCTCCAATCTTACAGCCCGTCGCTTTCCAGATCGCGGGTCTCAAACGTACACTTATTCGATTTAGAATTACCCAATTCTTGCTAATTTTAAATAGAAAAAAATACAGAATGATTCTGATTTTTGAAATAATAGCTTTAGGTAATTTTCTTAATTTTCTCATCTAATAAAATTTGGGGTAATGCTGTAATATTTCGCAAAAATATTGAAAATCAATATGATATTCAAAATTTTAAGCAAGAATGCAATGAACTAGTTTCATTAAAATTTTTAATTTTGCCAAACTAATCTTAAAATAAGATCAATTGCTTTTTAATTCTCTTGATTTTGCCATTTTTCTTCCGATAGTTTTCGTTTTATACTGGCTGCTAAAAGATAGGTTGAAGTATCAAAATATACTTATACTTTTAGCTAGTTATATCTTTTATGCCTGGTGGGATTGGCGGTTTCTTAGCTTAATTTTATTTAGCACTTTAGTGGATTTTAGTATTGGTTTAGCTTTAAACAAAACTGAAAATTTAAAAAAGCGAAAGTATCTTTTATGGCTTAGTTTAATAGCAAACCTTGGCGTATTAGGCGTTTTTAAATATTTTAATTTTTTTATAGAGAATGTATCCAATGCCTTTACTTTTTTTGGAGCCAATTGGAGTATGAGTTCATTAAATATTATTCTACCGGTTGGAATAAGTTTCTATACTTTTCAAACCCTAAGTTATACAATAGATGTCTATAGAGGAAAATTACAACCTGCCAGAGATATTATAACCTTTGCAGCCTTTGTTAGTTTTTTTCCGCAATTAGTAGCCGGTCCTATAGAGAGAGCTACTAATTTACTTCCCCAATTTAATAAGAAGAGAAATTTTAATTATGAAGAAGCTACAGATGGTTTACGCCAAATCTTATGGGGTTTATTTAAGAAAATTGTAATTGCAGACAATTGTGCACTGTACGCGAATTATATTTTTGAGAACTCCGGCTCTCTCTCCGGTAGTACCCAATTGTTAGGAGCACTTTTTTTTACTTTTCAAATCTATGGTGATTTCTCCGGCTATTCTGATATAGCTATAGGCACGGCCAGGCTGTTTGGTTTTAACCTTATGCAAAACTTTGCTTTTCCTTATTTTTCCAGGGATATTGCAGAATTTTGGAGAAGGTGGCATATCTCACTTTCTACCTGGTTTAGGGATTACCTTTATATACCGCTGGGAGGAAGCAGAGGAGGAACTCCTATGAAAGTAAGGAATACGTTTATTATTTTTATTGTAAGTGGTTTTTGGCATGGAGCAAGCTGGACTTTTATAATATGGGGAGCACTCAACGCTGCCTATTTCTTACCATTATTGTTGGCAGGAAAAAACAGGCAAAATTTGGAAGTTGTGGCTAAAGGAAGTTTACTACCAGGTTTGAAAGAAGTACTAAAGATTGTGATAACTTTTTCTCTTACGGTCTTCGCCTGGATATTTTTTAGAGCCGAGAGTGCACCACATGCAATTTCTATGATTGGAAATATCTTTTCTAACTCTTTATTTACTATTCCATATTATCCCGGTCTGGGTTTAGCAAAAAGTACTTTTATTCTGGTATTTTTGTTTATTGGAATAGAATGGATTGGCAGAGAATATCAATTCGCTATACAAAACCTATCCAGAATTAGGTCTACTAACCTTAAGATGGGGAGCTTATAGCTTTCTTGTTTTTCTTATAGGAATGTATATGTTTACGGATAAATCACAATTTATTTATTTTGATTTTTAATTCCGAAAGTGATTTGGAATGTCGCAAAAATACTTCTTGAAATCAACCTTTGGCAAAATACTTTTATGATAAGTACTGTAATTGAAACTGAATTAATATAATATGAAGAAGTTCTTACAAAAGCTCTTAATATTTTTATTGTGTAGTTCTCTTTTTTATATATTATTTATAGGGGTATGGGGCTATTTCATTCCTTCTTCTCTAAGAAGAAATTTAATTTTTAATCCAAATGAAGGTTTTTTGGAAACAAAGCTTAGTAAGGTTGAAAATTACAGGGATGTAGATATCGTTTTCTTTGGTTCTTCTCATTCTTATAGAGGATTTGATACCAGGATATTTAAGAAAAATGGAATAAGTAGTTTTAATTTAGGTTCTAGCGCTCAAACCCATATACAGACTGAATATTTGATGAAAAGATACTTGACGGATCGAAATCCAAAGTTAGTAATTTATGAGGTTTATCCGGAAATGTTCGCTATCAAAGGAGTGGAGTCTACAATTAATATAATTTCCGCTACTGAGGATATGGATTTAGAAATAATTGACCTTCTCTATCAAACTCGTGATATAAGAGCAGTAAATACTTATTTGTTCTCTATTTTTGAACCTACAGGACCTGAAATAGTTAACTCAGTAGATAATAAAGAAGATACATATATATCAGGTGGTTTTGTAGAACGAAAGTTAAGCTTTAATTCACAAGCTGCGATTAATAAAAACTGGAATCCTTTACCTAAGCAAATAAATGCGTTTAGAGCAAATATTGATTTTTTAAAAAGTAATGATATCCCTTACTTGCTAATACAGGCACCATATACATTTAGCTATAACAACCAACAAGAGGTGGAAGATTTTATTAGTAAATACGGAAACTATTATAATTTTAATGAGCTGACCAGCTTATCCTCTCAAAAGGATTTTTACGATGAGAGTCATTTAAATCAAAATGGAGTAAATAAGTTTAATCGTGAACTTATTAAATTAATAGATAGTCTTAGACTTCTGGAAAATTGAATAATCAAAACGCAACTTTTATAATTTATTCAACAATCTAGCAGCTATTAAATAATTCAATAAATCTAAAGCATGAAAATTCTTCATTTAATTCATAAACCCCAAAATAGAGGTGCTGAAACTTTTACCTGTCAGTTATCTAATCATCAAAAAAAAATAGGACACGAAGTCAAGATCATTGCTATTTATAATGGAAGCGCAAATCTAAACTGGGAAGATTCGATAGAAAACCTATTCGGGCAGGAAAAAAAGTTTTTTGATTGGAACGCCTGGAAGAAATTAGCTGAATACGTTAAAGATTTTCAGCCGGATATAGTGCAGGCTAACTCTGGAGATACACTTAAATATGCGGTTTTTTCCAAAAAGATTTTCGCTTGGAAAGCTCCAATTATATTCAGAAACGCCAGTGAGGTTGGTCAATACCTCAATACCAACTTTCAAAAAAAGTTTAATAGCTTTTTGTACCGAAATGTAGCAGGAGTAGCTTCAGTTTCCGAAAAATCCAGAAAAGATTTAATCTATCACTTTTCCTTTTTAGAAAGTAAGACGATTGTAATTCCTATTGGTCTTGAGAATAAAACTGCAATTGCAGGCGCTAAACTTAGTAAGGCTAAAAGTAATATTGTCCATGTAGGAGGTTTTAGCTTTGAAAAGAATCATGAAGGTCTTTTGAGAATATTTAGTGAAGTGTTGCTTCTAAAACCAGATATTCATCTTCACTTGATTGGGGATGGACCTTTAAGACCCAAGATTGAAAATTTAACAAGAGAGTTGAGGCTTGAACAGCATATTACTTTTTACGGTTTTGTAAACAATCCTCTAGATTACATTAAAAGCAGTGATCTTTTGGTGCTTCCAAGTAAAATAGAAGGACTTCCTGGAGTCTTGTTGGAAGCTATGTATTGTAAAACTCCTGTAATAGCATACAACGTAGGCGGAATTAGTGAAATAGTGAACAAAACTACAGGTAGCTTGATAGAAAAGGATAATGAAGCCGAATTTGCTAAAGCGATAATTAATAATTTAAAGCATCCAAATGATTCTCAAATAGCACAGGCTCATAGCATGGTTACCCGAAAATTCATGAATGAAAAGCTAGCTAAGGAATTTCTGGAATTTTATCATAAAGTAATTAGCTAACTTCTTGGAGACTTTAAATGATTTATCCTGTTGAATTATGGTGAGCAAGACATTATACCAACTATGAAATTGATGATTTCAGATTTTATTCGGAAGTTGTGAGTCTTACTATATCTGTAAGGTTTAAATTTAGAAATCTTAATTAATTTTAAAATTCTTGGTAAAGGAGTAGAATGGCTTAACTTTGCGACTTTATTTGCTCTTATGTCAAAAATTAGAATACTTCATGTTATAAAATCTTTGGGTAGAGGTGGAGCGGAAACACTTTTACCGGAAACCCTTAGACTGCATAATAAGGAAAAATTTGAATTTCACTTCATTTATTTTCTTCCCTGGAAAGATCAAATGGTAGCGGAGATTAAGCAAGCCGGTGGGATTGTAAGTTGCTTGAAGGCCGGTAATAATCTAACATTACTTTCCAGGTATAAAGAAGTTGCTACTTATTGCAAAGAAAATGAAATTGATTTAATTCATTCTCATTTACCCTGGTCCGGTTTTCTTTCCAGGTTTGTTTTCAAAAATACCGGTACACCTGTAATTTACACTGAACATAATATACAGGAGCGTTATCATTTCGCTACCAGGAAGTTAAACGCAATTACTTTTAATTGGCAAAGTAAAGCATTGGGGGTTTCGGCAGATGTTAGTCGTTCTATTAAAGAAAATATTAACCCGAAAGTTCCTGTTCAAACCCTTCTAAATGGAGTTAATACTAAAAAATTTAATAGAGATCAAGTTTCCGCTGAAGCGATAAAGGAAAAATACAACATTCCGAGTCAGGCATTAGTAGTGGGTAACCTGGCTGTTTTTAGAGAGCAAAAGGATCTTGTTGCCTGGGTGAAAGCATTTAAATTAATTAATGATTCATTTCCAGAAGTGTATGGCTTATTAGTAGGCGCCGGCCCTAAAGAAGAAGAGATAAAAAACCTTATTAAAACATATAACTTAGACCACCGAATTATCCTACCAGGACTACAAACCAATACTGTAGACTTTTTATCTACAATGGATATTTTTATGATGAGCTCACAATTTGAAGGTCTTCCTATAGCTTTGCTGGAGGCGATGAGCACCGGTTGTGCTATTGTTTCTACCAAAGCAGGTGGTGTAGTGGAAGTAGTAAGAAATGAAAAGGATGGTTTATTAAGTGAAGTCGGAGATGCAAATGCTCTTGCCAAAAACTGTTTAGACTTTTTGGGAAATACTGAAAAAAGAAAAGAATTTCAGGAAGCTGCACGAAAAAGAGTAATTAACTCGTTTAGTCTTGCTAAGATGGTTAAAGAACTGGAGGAATGCTACCTTGATTTGATTGGTTAATTGTTTATAGCTAATCAATTTAGAAAGTTATGGCATGAATTCGGAAGATTCGTAGACATATATTGCTCTCATTAACACTTATTTTGCTAGAGGTAAAATTAGGGTAGAATTAGAGATAAGTATAAAAATATATAATATAAACAAAGAATAACATGGAAATTCGGGAAGCTAACGAAACAGATATCTCTGAAATTGTAAAAGTGCTAAAAGCCAGCCTTGGAGAAGATCAAATAGAGCTTTCAGAAAAAGTATGGCAATACAAACATATAGATAATCCCTTTGGAAAATCTATTGTATTAATAGCTGTAGAAAATGAAAAAATTATAGGGGTTCGTGCCTTTATGCGTTGGGAATGGCAATATGAGTCAAATAAATATATGGCATTAAGAGCTGTAGATACTGCAACACATCCTCAGCACCAGGGAAAGGGTATTTTTAAAAAACTAACTTTAAAGGCTGTTGAATTGGCCAAATCAAATAATGATAATTTTATTTTTAATACGCCTAATGAGCAAAGTAGACCCGGCTATTTAAAGATGGGATGGAAGCAGGTTGGAAAAGTTTATGTTGGCTTAAAACCAAGCTTATCTTTTTTAAAGCCTAGAAAATCTCAACAAGCTTATAGTATTAAAAAGAATATTTCTCAAACTGAAATAGAGGTTTTATGCACGAATTGGAATAAAACGCTGGAGGCTAAGTCAGGTTTATTCACCCCTAAATCCGCTGAAATGTTGAAGTGGCGGTATGAAGAAAATCCTTTACAATCTTATGAGGTAATTGCGGGTAAGGGTTATTATTTAGCTGCTTACATTAAAAAAAGAGGCAGGTTTAAGGAATTTAGGATATCTGAATATATTTATGATCAAAACTTACTAGATAAAAAAGAACTTAAGAAAATCATCAAAAAGATTATATCGAAGTTCAGCTGCCATCTAATAAGTTTTTCTCCAAGCCTCTTAGATCTAAACGCTAAAAAGGGAAATCTGGGGCCAATGCTTACTTTTAATGCTTTGAATATGAGCGATGAGGAGAATGAATTTTCTTTAAAAATTAGTAGCTGGAATAATAGCTTAGGAGACCTGGAATTATTTTAATATGTTAGGAGTTTTCTTTTTAATAATTTTATTCTTTATCCTCAATCAAGCGATTTTTGGTGCTTACTCGAAGCGTCATGCTTTTTTTGATAAGAAGAAACTCAATCTCTTATATCTTTATCATTTGCTTTTTTACGGGGTTTATACCTGGTATGCTTACAACAATCCTTCAGACTCTAAGAAATATTTTGAAATGATATCAATCCATCAGGGAAGTTGGTTTGAGTTGTTTGGTACAGATACAGCTTTTATACATTTTTTTGCTTATCCCTTTTATTCCATGGGATTCTCTTATGATATGCTGATGCTAACTTTTGCCTGGTTTGGATATTTGGGCTTTGTATATGCTTACATGTTTTTTCGGGAAAAAATTCCAATCAAAATTACGGTATTTAAGAATATTGATCTTTTTACATTAATTCTTTTCTTTCCTAATATGCATTTCTGGACCGCCTCTCTGGGAAAGGGTTCCGCTATTTTTCTTGGGCTAATGATGTTTACTTATGCTATTATTAAGCCTAAATCCAGGTTATTTCTTCTTTTCCTGGGCTCAATTATAATATATTATATCCGTCCCCACGTTTTTATGTTTGTAGCGGTGGGTACGGTCTTGGGATATATGAGTGGCAAAGAGAAAATTCCCTTATGGCAAAAAGCACTAGTTTTTGTTTCTTTAGGGGGAGCACTAATTTTGGTGCAAGATCAGATCCTGGCGGTAATGAATTTGCAAAATTCGGAAAATATAATAGAAGATTTTCAGGCACAGTCTGAAGAACGTTCAGAAGATTTGAGTAAATCGGGATCTGGTGTAGATATGTCTTCTTATCCATTACCTTTTAAGCTTTTTACCTTTTGGTTTAGGCCCTTATTTATAGATGCACCAAATATTTTGGGAATTATAACCTCATTTGAAAATTTAATTTACTTACTATTATTCTTGAAAATCCTGAAGAAAGATTTTATAAAATTTATAAAAAAATCACCGGCAGTAGTTAAAATGAGTTTCGTAATATTTATAAGTACATCTTTTGCGATGACTTTTGTAATGTCTAACCTTGGAATAATTATGAGACAAAAATCTATGGTAATGTATTATATTTTCTTTGTTATTTATTATTATTTGGCTCAGAAAAAATATGACAAGATTGATTAAAATCAAACGTCTTAGGCAGAAGCGAAGAAAGAATGAAGTAACCGCAACAATTTAGTACTGTTGAATTTTCTAATTATAAAACGGGTTTGTATTAAAGGAGAGTTGGTAATTAGAATCATTGTTGAATGGATTTTAAAGAATAGAATTAATATATTATGAAAAACGGAGCGTTAGTAATTTCACTTGATTTTGAGCTTCTTTGGGGAGTTTTCGATAAAGTCAGTTTAGAAGAAAAGAGACTATATTTTCAGAATACCCGGGAACTTATTCCTCAATTGATTCAACTTTTCGTGAAATATGAAATTTCCTGTACCTGGGCAACTGTCGGTATGCTTTTTAACGAAAACTGGAAGGAATGGAATTCCAATATTCCTGAAGTATTACCTCAGTATGCAAATGCAGCACTTTCCGCCTACAAATATGGTAAGACTATTCAGTCTAAAGAAACTGAAGAATTATGTTTTGCTCCGGCACTTGTTAAGCTTATAAAAGATTCTCCCAAACAAGAATTGGCTACTCATACTTATTCGCATTACTACTGTCTCGAAAAAGGACAAAAACTGGAAAGTTTTGAATTTGATCTGCAACAATCTATTATGATGGCTAACAAGATTGGAGTTGAATTAAAATCTCTCGTTTTTCCCAGAAATCAATTTAATGAAGAATATTTAACGATTTGTAAAAAACTGGGAATTGACAATGTGCGTTCTAATCCAATCAATTGGTATTGGAGGAATACAGAAAGTGACTCCTTAGTTAATAAAATCTTTAGAACGGGTGATGCTTATCTTGGTTCATTAGATAAATCCTATAAGTTAGCTGAAAGTATTAAACTAAAAGAACAGCCGTTTTCTCAAAAGGCAAGTAGATTATTAAGACCTTATTCTCACAATAAGAAATTGAATTCTTTAAAATTAAAGAGGATAAAGGCAGAGATGACTAAAGCTGCTAAAGCCAATGAATTTTATCATCTATGGTGGCATCCGCATAATTTTGGAGATCATCCTGAAGAAAATTTAAGGGATTTAGAGGAGCTACTAATTCATTTTACCACTTTAAGGGAAAAATATGGCTACTTATCGTTAAATATGTTTGAAACAGGAAAGCTTGTCACTCAATAAAATTACAATTTAGCTTTATACTTATATATTTGCAGGCTCTAAAAATTATTTATGTGCGGAATTAACGGTTTTATTACAAATGGGCAAATTGGCCTGGAAGATTTAAGAGGGCAGCTAGAGGTAATGAATAATAAAATTATTCACCGCGGGTCCAGATCAGGATGGTTTCTTTACCGAATCGAATTCTTCATTTTCGGTAGCGATGGCCATGCGAAGACTTTCAATCATCGATTTAGGTACAGGAGCTCAACCAATTTTTAATAAATCTGAAGATACTTCTTATATTCTTCAACGGTGAGATATACAATTATCGGGAGCTTAAAGAGAGTCTGTTAGAAAAAGGGCATGAGTTTAAAACTACTTCAGATACTGAGGTTATTTTAAAAGCCTATGAAGAATGGGGAACAGAAAGTTTTGGAATGTTAGATGGCATGTTTGCGTTTAGCATTTATGATAAAACCAAAAATAAAATATTTATTGCAAGGGATTTTTTCGGTGAAAAGCCTCTTTATTACACAAAAACCAATAATCAAATAATTTGGTGCTCAGAGTTGAAATCTCTCGTGAAGATGCTACCTGAAAAACCTCAGATTTCAAAAGAAGGTTTAAATCTTTATTTTAGGTTAACCTATATTCCTGCGCCTTATTCAATTTACGACAGTGTCTATAAACTTGAGGCTAACCATTATATGGAATTGCATTTAGATAATTTCGAAATGCAAATCTTTCCTATTCAAAATGAAAAAAGTATAACTTTAGATCCTAAGATACCTTTTAATGAGGCAAAAACACTAACCCATGATTTGATGTTGGAGAGTGTAAAAAGCAGGTCTGTGGCCGATGTGCCCTTAGGTACTTTTCTCTCTGGAGGTGTGGATTCTTCGGTAGTATCCCTTGCTTTGTCCAAACAATTGGATACTAAAATTGACACTTTCTCGGTAGGTTTTGAAAAAAAATCTTTTGATGAGACCGATAAATCAAGAACTGTTGCAAATCTTATTGATAGTAATCATCATGAGTTTATTATTTCAGTAAATGATTTAAAAGGAAATCTCGATGAAATATTGCTAAATTTTGATGAACCTTTTGCCGATTCCTCTTCCTTGCCTACTTATCTTGTTGCTAACAAAACCAGGCAGCACGTGAAAGTAGCTTTAACTGGTGACGGAGGAGATGAAATTTTTGGTGGATATAATAAGTATTATATCGGTAAGATGAACCAAAAATACTCGTCGGTTGTGCCAAAAACTTTTCATAACAAACTAAAAGGAGCGGCAAATAATTTACTAAGTACAAAAGATGATAAGCGCGGAACACGGTTTAAAATGAGAAAATTGATGAACGCGATTAATTATGAAGGTGATTTTTATTATAATATTATTTCCCTTGCTTTTCAACGGAAGATGTGTCGCAATTGCTGAAAGAAAGATGGGTGAAATCGGAAGTCTTTGAACCTTATAAAAACACTGTAATAACAATGCTGAAAACTCTAACAGATTTTCGTAATATCGATAAGATTTTAAGCCTGGAAGGAGATATGCTGGTAAAAGTAGATCGTACCAGTATGCTAACCTCTCTGGAATCCCGGGCTCCTTTTTTAAATAAAAAGCTTTGGGATTTTACCGGTCAGTTACCTGAAAATTATTTAATGAAAGGATGGGATAAGAAATACATTTTAAAAGAAGCCTTTAAAGAATATTTCCCAAAAGATTTTCTAAATAAATCAAAAAAAGGATTTGGAGTTCCGGTAGGAGATTGGCTTAGAGGATATTTAAAACCTGAGTTGGAATCTTATATAGAGAATAACTTTTTAGAAAAACAGAATTTATTTGAGAAAGAGTTTGTACGGAATCTAGTAGAAAATCATATTACGGGAAAACAGGATAATACTTTTAGAGTATGGGCTTTCTTCTGTTTTCAAAAATGGTATAAAGAAACTTATTTGAATCTTTAAGCTTATGATTTTTTTTAAAAGGACTCCCTTCAGTATCTTGATAAATTTCAGGCCGGAATGGGAGGGCTAAACTTGTATCAAGAAGTTTAAAAAATCTTTTGAATGTGACTTAAGATTCTATTCGAATAATTTTTCCAGGTGAAGTTATTCTCCATCTTTTTTATGATTGCTTCTTTATTACTTAATTCAATACGTTTTGCTGGGTTGTTATATAAAAAAATAATTTTATCGTAAATATCTTTTTGCGTTCCAGATGTAATTAGAAGGTCTCTTCCGTTTTTGAAATATGCGTTGATTGATGGAATATTAGGCGCTATTACCGGAACACCTGCAGATAGGTATTCAAACACCTTAAGCGGGTTCATATAAGCATTAGCATAATGATGCACAGCTATATCAAAACAATTAATATGGTCGTTTATTTTTTCGTGATCAACCCAACCTTCCAAAAATATTCTATTTTTTAAGTTCATTTTAATTATTAGAGCTTCTATTTCTTTATAGGCAGGTCCATCTCCAATAATTACAAGAACAGCTTCCTCTCGGTTGTGGGAAAAGTCTGCAAATGCCTTAATTAAAATGTCTAATTTCTTATGGTAATCTAAAGTGCCAACATAACCTAGAATAAAGTTTTGAGGATTATAAGCCAGAGACTCTCTTAATTTCGTTTTATTTTGTATGGGATAAAACTTTTCTACATCGGTTCCATTATGAATTACTATATCCCTGGTTTCGGTCAATACGATCATTCATAATTTCATTCCTTGAATAATCGGAGATAAAAATATTTAGATCTGATAGCTGATATATGTTTCTCTGGAGTTTCAAAAATTCGTTTTTAAAGGCTATTTTAAAGTATGGTTCATCAAATGGGGAGCCGTTTATCTGAGTACAAATTTTGAGATCGGGAAACCGCTTTTTGATATATTTTATTTGCAAAAAATTGGAATCAATTTGTATAAGAATAACGTCGGGCTTAAACATTATAATTTTATTGAACAAGTCTTTTAAATAAAATTGATTTCGACGGTAGAAAAAAAGTACTTGTAATATGCTTGATTTTTTTAGGAAACTTTTGTAATCCCACTTAGCATTGGCTATTGAGATCTCCTTTTTTATCACAAGATCAGGAAATAGCTCAAGAGCAGTTATTTGTTCCCGATCTTTAAAATTTTTAAACAATTCCTTAGATTGTATACTTCCTCCGTGATTGGCGTAGTAAGAAGTAGAGTAATATAGTAACCTCATTCTGTTTTTTCGCTAAATTTTAGGTAAGGTATGTTAGGTATACATTTATATTTTAAGACACTTGCAAATATGTGACGCTTAATTTAATTATTTGATTTTTTTACTGCAAACTTTGAAGTTCTACCATTCGCCTAAATGAAGAGGAAGTCTCCATTAAATCTTTATAACTCCCCTTACCTATGATTTGTCCTTGTTCAAGAAGTATAATAATATCTGCATTTTTTATTGTAGCTAACCTGTGAGCTATAGTAATAATAGTATAATTTCCTTTTAACTTCTCGATATTCTTTTGAATTTCAGTCTCGGTCTTAGTATCAAGATTAGATGTCGCCTCATCCATAAATAAAATTTCTGGGCTTTTATATAATTCTCTCGCAATAGAGATCCTTTGTTTCTGGCCTCCACTTAAATTAATCCCGTTAGACCCTAGTGAAGCGTTTTCTCTTTCAGGTAAATCTAAGACAAATTCTTGAATATTGGATTCCCGGATTGCTTTCGTAAACTTAGTATAATTAGTGCTATTTTTCTGATCCCAGAAACTAATATTATTGTAAATGGTATCATTAAAAATGGGAGCATCCTGAATTATATAGCCAATTAATTTGCGATAGGAAGAAATAGCTACATTATTAAGTTCGTAATCATCGAAATAAACTTTCCCAATGGAAGGACTTAGGAGGCCGGTTAGAATATTGAGCAGGGTAGTTTTTCCTGAACCGCTAGGTCCTACAATAGCTATAGTTTTGTTCTTTTTTATCTCAAAAGAGATATTTTTAAGTATGTAATCTTTATTAGTGTCGTACTTGAAACTTACATTTTTTAATAGTAGTTGATGATTAAACTTATTAACTGTTTTTTTCTTAATTTCTTTTTCTTCCTGCTCAGTCTTAAGCTCATTTTCAAAATCCTCTAAATTCTCAATGCTGCCTGAATATCCTAGAAATAGATTCCAGTTCTCTTGCGATGCCATAAAAAATGTGAAAGCGCGATATATGAATAATAAATTCAACATTAAACTAGATATAGTATTAGCAAAATATTGGCTGTATAGGAATATAGCCATAAAAATGATAATAATAACCAATGGCTCTTTAAATCCAAAAATAGCAGCTTCTACTAAACCCAATTTTTTTTGTGTCTTCTCAATAATGAGGGTGTTTTTCTTCATCTTGTTGATGTACTTTTCTAATAAGCCTGTGGATTTTAAATATTTATAAAGATTTACTTTCTCACTTAAAAGCTTATGATAATGATGCGCTTCTTCAACAAGTTTTTTGGATAGTTTTTCTGTTCTTTTATATAGGAGTTTAAAGAAAATACTTATTGCAATACCTCCAGAGAGGACAATAAGGGTAAACCGCCAATCTACCTTTAAAGAAAAAAGAAAATAGGTAAATACTAAAATTATAAAGTTTAAAGTTTTAAAATAAAACTTATATGCTAAACTAATTTTTATGACCTCATTTGTTAAAGTATTTTGAATTTTTCCGATATCAATTTTTAAAAACCCGGAATATTTTAGATTTTTAAATAGTACTATGTTATTTAATTTAATTTCTCTTGTGATTTTTTCCTGCCACAATACTTTTAAATAAGAATCGAAAAATTTGATAACACCTTTTAGACTAAATAATATTAGAATTATAGTAAAAACATTAAAGAGAGTGAGGGCAATATGGAAATTATTGAAAAAAAACTCCTGAAGAAAAGTTTCGTTTTCAGTAATTTCATAAGCCTCTCCATTAAAAGCCATTTGAAGTAAGGGAATAAAAAAAGCAAGGCCTATTCCATCTAAACCGCCGATTATAAAACTTAGGAAAATAATTATAAACGCTCTACCTTTAAGAAAAGAGTAAAAGAAAAAGAAATACTTAAGCTGCTTTTTTATAAATTTTAATTTTGGCATTTAATGGGGTATCTAGACAAAATAAATAAGGGATGAATTTTAAAATTTGACCTAATTTAAATGTAGCTATTTTAAAATTTTAATTCATTACAATAGTCCTAAATAATTTTTTCAGGTTAAATTTTTTAAGGTAAAAATTGATTAACATTTTTTGATAATCAAATGCTCTTTTTTTGAAGTGCAAAGACAAGACAGGGTTAGCTGTATAATATTTAGATAAGATTTGGTAAGTATTTTGTTCAAATAAAAACCGCTTTTCACTTTTTTTAGAACTGTACAATCCATTTTGATGAAAACGATATACGGCTGGCTTTATGTGGTGAATATACTTTCCCTTTCCTTTTTGCCCCAAGAGGCTAATTAGGAAGCTATCAGCATTAATAACTTGAGTGATCTCTGCAGGCAAAAAATCAATTTTTCTAAAACAATAAGTTATTATTAAAGGATGAAAATCGACTTTTAATAGTTCTTCCTTTTCCAAATCTTTTGTTACTTGCTTTGGACTGAAACTAGAATTACCCGATTTTAAAATATTGAATTGATGAAAACACATAGAGTATGTAGGATTACTTTCTAAAAAATCTACCTGTTTCTGTAGTTTTTGAGGGTCTCCCCAATAATCATCTCCATCACAATAAGCTATAAACTTACCTCTAGAATTATAAAGATTGAAAAGAGAAGGAAAAAGACCCGTAGAAACATTCCCAACTTTTATATTATTTTTTCTATTATGTAAAAATAATCTAATTTTCTCAGGATATTGCTTAGCATAATTTTTACAAATTTCCCTGGTAGCATCGCTTGAGTCGTCTTCTCCAATAGAAATCTCATATTCAAAATCTGTTTTTTGCGATATTATCGATTCTAAGCATTGCCCAATATATTCTTCGTGATTGTAGGTTTGAATACATACGGTGACTTTTGGTTCAATTTTATCAGTGGCATTTGGATATTCTTGTATTTCCTCCTTAAGAAACCTGTTTTTAAATTCTGAGAAATTCATTTGGATTTTACTAGATCGGTAAAGTTATTTCAAAAAAACTTATTTTTGCACCTTAAATTAAAATTTATGCCTAAAAAACTCATTCGCATCACCACAATCCCACTTTCTCTTGAAAAACTCCTGGAAGGTCAGCTTACTTATATGAGTCAATATTATGAGGTTACCGCTGTCGCAGCTGAAAAGGAAAGGCTGAATAAGTATGGAGAAAAAAACCAGGTAAATACTTTTTGGGTTGAAATGACAAGGGCTATAACACCGGTAAAAGATCTAAAAGCAGTTTGGAAGCTTTATAAATTTTTTAAAAAGGAAAAGCCGGAAATTGTCCATACGCACACTCCAAAAGCGGGAATTGTCGGAATGTTGGCCGCCAAACTAGCTGGAGTTCCTTTGCGCTTGCATACAGTAGCGGGACTACCGCTTATGGAAACTACCGGCACCAAAAGAAAAATATTAGACCAGGTGGAGAAATTCACCTATAAATTGGCTACAAAAGTTTTCCCGAATTCGCGAGGCCTCAAGGAAATTATTCTTAAGGAAGGTTTTGCTGAAGAAAATAAATTAAAAGTGCTTGGAAAAGGAAGTTCCAACGGAATTGACACCAAATATTTCGATCCATACAGTTTTAAAGAGGACCAGAAAAAAAATAAAAGACAATCGCTCGGGATTCCCCAGGAGGATTTTGTTTTTATTTTTATTGGAAGATTAGTTAGTGAAAAAGGCATAAATGAATTGGTAGATGCCTTTAAAAAGCTACACAAGAAAAATCAGAATATTTCCCTACTGCTGGTAGGGCCTTTTGAAAAAGAACTGGATCCTTTAAAGCAAGATACGTTTAATAGTATAAAAAGCCACGAAAAAATTATCACTACCGGGTACCAGGAAGACGTTCGTCCTTATTTTGCAATTGCGAACGCATTGGCTTTCCCTAGTTATCGCGAAGGTTTTCCAAATGTTGTGATGCAGGCGGGAGCTATGAATCTTCCGGCAATAGTAAGCGATATTAATGGATGTAACGAAATTATTGTAGAAGGAATTAATGGAGTTATAATTCCGGTTAAAGATACCTCTGCTTTATTTTCTGCTATGGAGTTATTTGTTGAGAATAAGAATTATACCAATAGGCTTTCATCAAATGCCAGAGATGAAATCTGTAAATATTATGAGCGCAAAGAATTTTGGCAAATTCTGTTAAAGGAATACAAAAATCTAGAAAAGGAATATATAAAATCATAGTTTTGCACAGCCTAATTTTGGTTGGCATAATGTCTTAATTCCTCTATGTACAAGCACTTTTTTAAAAAATTACTTGACTTTTTTATTGCTTTTAGCGGCATTATTAGTGCTTAGTCCGTTATTAATTCCAATTACAGTTTTATTAGCTTTGGCGAATAATGGAAAACCCTTTTTTTTTCAGAAAAGACCGGGAAAAAATGGGCGTATTTTCAATATCATTAAGTTTAAAACGATGACTGATGAGAAGGATGAAAATGGAGATTTACTTCCGGATGAAAAGAGGTTAACCGCGGTTGGAAAGTTCGTTAGAAAAACCTCTATAGATGAGATTCCACAGTTGATAAATGTTTTAAAAGGGAATATGAGTTTAATAGGTCCCAGACCGTTATTACCTCAGTATTTACCTTTGTATTCTGAAAGGCAAAGAAAACGACACAACGTAAAGCCTGGAATAACCGGATGGGCTCAGGTTAATGGTAGAAATGCGATTAGTTGGACCAAAAAGTTTGAATATGATGTTTGGTATGTGGAAAACCTGTCTTTTGGATTAGATGTGAAAATTATAATCAAGACGATTAAAAAAGTAGTGATTTCTGAAGGTATAAATACGGCCAATATGGCAACAACGGAAGCTTTTAATGGAAAAAATTGAGATGAATATTTACGGAGCCAGTGGTCACGGGAAGGTTGTTTTTGATATTCTAAAAAGCAGGAATATTCAAATAGATTCAGTATTTGATGATAACCTCGAAGTTGAAGAATTCCTTGACTTTAAGGTTATTCATAAACCTAATGAAGATCAACTTAAAAATCCTACGGTTTTAGCTATTGGAAATAATGCGATTAGAAAACGAGTTGCCCAAAAATTTACCGGTGTAATCTCGGAGGCAATCAGTCATTCTAGCGCAATAATTTCAGAAAATATTAAAATGGCAGCTGGGACAGTAGTGATGCCTGGGGCTATTATAAATTCAGGTTCCAGAATTGGAAAACACTGTATTATAAATTCTGGTGCGGTTGTTGAACACGATGTGCGCCTCGGCGATTTTGTGCATATAGCACCCAATGCGGTACTCACAGGAAATGTAAGTGTTGCGGAAGGTACACAGGTGGGAACCGGGGCGTCGGTTATTCCCGGAGTTAAAATTGGCAAATGGGCGTCTATTGGGGCCGGAGCCGTAATAATTGAAGATATTCCAGACTTTGCTGTTGTTGTTGGTAATCCTGGAAAAATTATAAAATACTTAGATGAACAAAGATAAAATATGGTTATCCTCTCCACATATGGGTGGAACTGAGCAAAAATTCGTCAATGAAGCTTTTGAGCAGAATTGGGTAGCACCTTTAGGCCCCAATGTAAATGGCTTTGAAGAAGATATAAAAAAATATCTATTTGATAGCTCCTCGAAAGAAGGAGCTGTAGCTGCTTTAAGTTCTGGCACGGCCGCCTTACATTTAGCTTTAGTAATGCTAGGGATTAAAGCGGGCGATGAAGTACTTTGCCAAAGTATGACTTTTGCAGCTTCAGCCAACCCTATTGCTTATCTGGGAGCAACACCTATCTTTATAGATAGTGAAGAGAAAACCTTGAATCTTTGTCCAAAGCAACTAAGAAAAGCTATTGAAGATAGGATTTCCAAAGGAAAAAAGCCAAAAGCAATAATAGCTGTACATTTATACGGAATGCCGTATCAGGTAGATCAAATTAATGAAATATCCGAAGAGTTTGGAATTCCGGTAGTAGAAGATGCTGCGGAAGCACTGGGGAGCACTTATAAAGGTGAGCGATGTGGTACTTTTGCTGAGTATGCGATTCTTTCATTTAATGGAAATAAGATTATCACGACCTCTGGTGGCGGAGCATTAGTTGCTAAAACTCAATCTGCTAAAGAAAAAGCTGTTTTCTTAGCTACACAGGCAAGGGATGCGGCGCCCCATTATCAGCATAGTGAAATTGGTTATAATTACCGATTGAGTAATATTTCAGCGGGAATAGGGCGTGGTCAAATGCAAGTGGTGGACGAACGCGTGAAAGCCAGAAGAGAAATGCACGAATTTTATGTAGATTTGTTTTCTGAAATTGAAGGAGTTAAGGTTCATAGTGCTCCCAATGATGACTTTTTTTCCAATCATTGGTTGAGTGTAGTGAGCTTAAATGAAGAAAAGACCGGGGGAATAAATCGTGAGGATTTACGTTTGCATCTTGAAGAATTAAATATAGAAAGCAGACCTTTATGGAAACCTATGCATATGCAGCCGGTTTTTAAAAATGCTCCTTTTTATGGAGATGGGGTTGCAGAGGGTTTATTTGATAATAGCCTATGTCTACCTTCGGGTTCTAATTTAACCCAGGAGGAAAAAGACCGAATCAAGGCTGGAATTTTATCCTGTTTTACAGAAGAAAACAGAAGCTCACGAAGCAATGATTGGAAAATAATTATTGGGAGATTTCTCGAATGAGTAACAATAGGGAGATAAAGTATATTAAGAAATATACTCTCGGGAACCGATAACGCCCTCGATTTAAGGAATATAAAGTATCTTCCCAGGTGGGCGGTTTATTTGATAGACCTTTCTTTGGTGGCAATTTCCACCCTGTTTACCGTTTTACTTATTATAGATCTTACTCCAAATTATTATACGGTTCTTAGTTTTTATGATAAGGCCTTTATCGTAATAGCAGTTCATATTTTCTACTTTTATATTTTTAAAACTTACGCAGGGATTATTAGATATTCTTCTAATATAGATGCTCTAAAGCTGCTCCTGGCTACCATGAGTTCGTTTTTTACTTTGCTGGTTATTAATTATATAACCTTTTTTGTTATAGGGAAGAAAATATTCTTGGTAGGCGGTTTGTTCATTAATTTATGTATTTCTTTTTCCTTGCTATTTCTTTTCAGACTAGGGGTGAAACAGATATATGAATACTTTAAACTAGTTAGTCGGGACGAAGACATCTTAAATGCGGTTATTCTTGGAGCTGATGAAAACGCTATTTCTATAGCAGGTGCGCTTGATATAGAAATCCCCAGGAGATTTAAAATAGTTGGTTTTCTTACTAATGAAAAACACAATAAAAGTATAAGATTACTGGATAAACCCGTAATTAATTATTCTTCGGAAATTCATAAAGCTGTTCAATCGGTAAATGCAGAAGCAGTTATCCTTTCAGAAAATAATTTTACGGCCGAAGAAAAATTCAACTTTGTAAAAGATTGTCTTGAAAACGATATTAAAGTATTTAATGCACCAATTGTTTCAACCTGGGGTGAAGATACCCAACCCATAGCGAAGAAAGTAAAATCGTTACAAATCGAAGATCTTTTAGAACGTGAACCTATTAGGCTTAATCCTGAAAATAAAATTGAGCAATTAACGGGTAAAACTATTTTGGTAACCGGCGGAGCAGGATCTATAGGAAGTGAGATTGTAAGACAGGTAGCCCAGTATAACCCTAAAGAAACTTATTATTCTTGATCAGGCTGAAACACCACTTCATACTTTGAGCCTTGAAGTGAATGCCAAGTTTCCTGACTTAAATTGTAAATTCATTATTTGTGACGTAGGTAACTTTAAGCGTTTAGAGCTTATGTTCCAAAATCAGAATATTGATGTGGTTTATCACGCCGCGGCTTATAAGCATGTTCCATTAATGGAAGAAAATCCTCATGAAGCTGTATTTGTAAATATCCAGGGAACAAAAAATCTGGCCGATCTTTCGTTAAAGTATCAAGTTTCACATTTTGTTATGGTTTCTACTGATAAAGCGGTTAATCCTAGTAATGTGATGGGAGCTTCAAAAAGAGCTGCTGAAATGTATGTTCAGTCGCTTTATCACTCCAGGATCAAAGAAGATCCAAACACTACAAAATTTATCACCACCCGATTTGGAAACGTGTTAGGTTCAAATGGATCTGTAGTGCCTTTGTTTAAAAAGCAAATAGAAAAAGGAGGGCCGGTTACCATTACTCATCCGGATATTATAAGATATTTTATGACTATTCCCGAAGCCTGCCAGCTAGTTCTTGAAGCCGGCGCTATGGGGAAAGGTGGAGAGATCTTTATTTTTGATATGGGAGAACCGGTAAAAATTATGGATTTGGCTATAAAAATGATTAAACTTGCCGGTTATGATCCAAATAAAAATATTAAAGTAAAGATTACCGGATTAAGACCCGGAGAAAAACTTTATGAAGAATTATTGAATGATGAATGTAAAACACTTCCTACACATCATAAGAAAATTATGATAGGTCAGGAGGTAGTGAGAGATCATGAATTGATAAAAGAAAAAATTGAAAAAATCATTGATTCTGCCAATTCATTAAAGGCGGAAAAGATGGTTAAAAAATTAAAAATACTTATCCCGGAATTCAAGAGTAATAATTCATTATTTGAAAGCCTGGATAATAAAGAAGAAGTAATAAGTGAATAAAAATAACTGCATGTTCAAATCTATAGGGAAACTAGGATGGTTTCTTATGTTAAGTATTATTGTTTCAAGTTGCGCTACAAAAGATCAGGTGGTATATTTTGATGATGTCTCAAAAATCTTGAAGGACAGAGAAAATTTATTGGAGTATGAACCGAAAATTGAAGCGAAATGATGTATTAAGAATTAACGTCTCTTCTTCTTCGGTAAATGAAGAAATAGTAGCTCCATTTCAAATGAATCAACAAGGCGGCCAATCCTCTGGCGGTGGTGGTGGCCAAAATCTTTCCTTAACGGGTTATCTTGGTTAGTCCACGAGGGTACTATAAACTTTCCCGTTTTAGGTACTGTAAAAGTAGAAGGTCTATCACGTACCGCAATTCAGGAAAAATTACAAAAACAGATTTCTGAATACGTAAGAGATCCTGTAGTAGATGTTAGAATTGTAAATTTTAGTGTTACTGTGCTGGGGGAAGTTGGTTCTCCTGGTAGAGTTCAAATTACCGATGGGAGAATTACAATGCCTGAATTATTGGCAATGAGTGGTGATATGACTTATAACGGGAAACGAGAAAATATAAGATAATAAGAGAGGTTAATGGGGTTAAATCTGTTGGATACATTGATATGACTGAAACTGATCTTTTTGATAGTCCATATCTACTATTTAAAACAAAATGATTTAGTATATGTGGAACCAACTTATCAGAATGTTAAATCTGCAGGATTTTTTGGAAGTCCAGGTACTATTTTAGGTCTGTTAGTTCAATATTAAGTCTTAATTTTTATATTACATAGATAGATGGAAGAATTAAACGATTTCAACGAAGAGAAGGAAGAATCTACCTTCGATTTAAAAGCTGAACTCTTTAAATACCTTGCCTATTGGAAGTGGATTCTTCTGGGGTTTCTTATTGGAGGTTTGATTAGCCTATTTATATAACAGGTATACTATTCCGAAATATAATACTGAAGCTACAATGATGATTGTAGACGATCAGGAAAAAAATGCAATGAATGCTACACCATCCGGTGGAGGAGCTATTTTTTCTCTGGAAGATGATGGAATTCAAAATCATATTGAGAAATTAAAATCCAAGCAACTTGTAGAAAGTGTAGTTAGAGAGTTAAATCATAACATCAGTTATTTTATAGAGGGAAATGTAATTACTGTTGAAGCTTATAAATCAAGTCCTGTTTTAATTGAGTTTATAACGCCTGATAGTATTATTCATTCCATCTCTAAAAATCTTATTGTTACTCCTACCTCTGATACTTCTTTTAAGCTGGAAGAAGAGGCTACTGGATATTCAGAAAATCATAGTATAGGGGAAGTGATTAAGTTAGATGATATTCAATTCACTATTTTACCAAAGTCTGGAGAAGAAGAAGGAACTTTTCGAAGAACTAGTTCTGTTAATATCAGAATTCAACCTCTCAGATCTGTAGCTGCAGAATATATATCGAAACTTGCAAATAACTCAAAAAGGACAGGCAAAAGATATTTTATCCTTAAGTTTAGTTCAGAATACTCCTGAAAAATCGGAAGACTTTCTTAGTAAATTGATGGAACGCTTTAATGAAGAAGGTGTCAAAGATAAACAGGAGGTAGCAGAAAATACTACTAAATTTATTCAGGATAGACTGGAAATGATAACTACGGAATTAGATTCTGTAGAAGTAAATATCGCTGATTTTAAAAGGGATAATCAAATCATGGATATTGGTAGTGGGGCTTCCCAATTCCAGTCAAAATTTACAGCTGCTGAACAAGAGATTTTTAATATTGAAACTCAATTGGAACTTTTAAATTCTGTAGAGGAATTATTAAGAAATCAAGGTAAATATGAATTGTTACCTGATGTGGGTATTAGTGAAGGAGGGATTTCAGGACTTGTGAATTCGTATAATACCCTTATTATGGAGCGTAATATGTACCTTGAGGGAGGTACGGAACGTAATCCGATTGTAAAAACTATAACTCAACAACTTGATAATTTAAGAGAAAACCTTTTTGAAAATATTGAAAGTACAAGACGTTCACTTAATGTAAGGCTAAGAGAACTTAATCAAAGAGGAAATGTGGCACAGGGACAGTTTAGTAACTTTCCTGGGCTTGAAAAAGGGATGCGAAGCATTGAACGCCAACAACAAATTAAGGAACAACTTTATTTATTTTTATTACAAAGAAGAGAGGA
The DNA here is from genome assembly GCA_963727565.1 of uncultured Flavobacteriaceae bacterium. Lineage (GTDB taxonomy): Bacteria > Bacteroidota > Bacteroidia > Flavobacteriales > Flavobacteriaceae > Salegentibacter. The sequence continues at coordinate 141,824 of CAVSGU010000007.1, read as the reverse complement.
AGCAGCTATTTCTTTTGCTGCTACAGCTTCAGTTGCCAGGGTTATTGATGCTCCATTTACCAATAACGACCCTGTTGATCCTAAACCCTGGCTTATTTTAGTGGGAGGTTTTCTTATTGGCTTAATAATTCCAATTCTGATAATTTTCGCTAAGAATATGCTGGACACTAAAGTGCATCATAAAGGAGAATTGAGTGGATTGATAAAACATATTCCATTTATTGGTGAAGTACCGCGTATTGGAGGAGAGCAAAATGAACGTATAGAATTAAACGATCGTACTCCTTTGGCGGAATCATTTAGGATTTTGAGAACGAACCTAGCCTATTTATTTCAAAATAAAGATAAAGATAGGGGAGAGGTAATTTTCGTAACCTCTACTATAAAAGGTGAAGGTAAGACTTTTGTCTCTTATAATATGGCGAGAACCCTTGGCCAGTACCGGAAAGAAAGTTTTATTGATCGGTGCCGATATTCGTAATCCTAAACTTCATAGGTATGGCGAAATAAGTGATGCCGCGCCTAAAGGCCTTTCAGATTATTTATACGATTTTGAAGTCTCTGAAAATGAAATTATTTCCATAGAAAAACAGGCTGGGATAAAAGTAGATATGGTGCTTTCAGGCCCTATTCCACCTAACCCTGCAGAACTTCTTATGAATGATCGATTAGAAAGCTTATTAGAGTATGCAGCCGGAGTTTATGATTATGTACTGGTGGATACCGCTCCAACTATGATAGTAACAGATACTTTATTAGTAAGTCCTTTGGCTGATACTACCTTGTATGTTGTGCGAGCTGATTATACAGATAAAAAGATGCTGGATTTTCCTAAAGAACTTAAGCAACAGGGAAAACTTAAAAGCCCGGCGATTATTTTAAATGATGTAGATTATTCAAAATTCTCTTATGGAGCTAAGTATGGGTATTCTTATGGCTACGGATATGGTTACGGTGCCGATAAAGAATCCCGCTGGCAACGAATAAAGAACAAGATGTTCGGAAATAAATAAGAATTTCTGGGCTCAAATATAATAACGAATTGTAAATCCAGAGTTTTGTTTACCTAAACAAAGCTTTGGATTTTTCAATTATAGGTTCTAGAAGATTAAGCTGCTTTTTCTTTAACTTTATATTCCCAATTTTTTCCAGGTGTTCCATTCTGTGGGCATCACTGCTAATAAAATCAATCATCCCGTTTTCAAGCAGCTGGAAGGCTTTCTTTTGTATACCTGTTCCATAGTGAGGGGTTAGGGATAGCATATTTAATTGGAAATCGCACCCTCGTGTTTTTAGGTCTTTGTACTTATCAAAGCTGCTATCGTGATAAAAAGCATAACGCTCTGGATGAGCAAGTATTGGTTTTAGGTTGGTATTCTGAATTTTAAATAGGATTTCAGCTAAATTAATGGGTGCCTGAAAATACGACATCTCTACTAAAACATAATTTTCCGTCACATTCAAGACATTATCTTTTTCCAGCTGATCTATTAAATATTGGTCCATCATATATTCTCCTGCCGCTTTAATAGAATTTCCGTGTGGCAAATTCTTTTTTACTTTTTCCAAAGCGGGAAGAATTGTCTCCGGAGTATTCGGATAAAATTCTCCCATAACGTGAGGACTGGCTACAAAATTAGTGACTCCAAATTCATTAAATTTTTTGATCATTGCTATAGAGTCTTCTGCACTATTAGCACCATCGTCTATACCGGGCAGTAAATGATTGTGGAAATCGGTGAAACCTTCCAGTAAATCGACTAAAAAATATTTTTTCTGAAAAATGGATAGCATTTCTAAGTTTTAGAAGTATAAAATTACATATTTTTAAATCGAATTAAGCATATTTGAAAAGTCTTAACGCCTACTTATGAAACAAAATTTACTAGTATTTTTATTTTTTTCCTTTTTCCTAAATGTCCACGCACAAAATATTGAGTTTAGTGGACAAGTGAACGCAACCGGACTATTGTATAGTGAGTGATAACTCTCCATTTTGGTTGCATACCAATCAAAGAGGGAGAATAGACGAACTCACCAATTTTTCAGGCTTTATTAACACTCACGGATTTTATAATCTTTCAGAAAATTCTAATCTAGAATTTGGGCTGGGAGCACTTTACCAGGATGGTTATTCCGATAAGCTTCAATTAGATGAAGCCTATTTAGCTTTTAATAATTCCTGGTTGGGAATTGTGGCGGGACGTAAACAGCGCAAAGAATTGTATAGAGGATTAAGCGCTACTAACCAGAGCATTTTATGGTCTTTAAATGCAAGACCGCTTCCCGGAATTCGACTTTTTACTACACGCCCTATATTTTTTAAAAATAATCGCGGACTTGGCTTCCAGGCTGCGTTTGAAGAATACCTTATGGATGATGAGCGTTTTGTAGAAAACACCAGGCTTCATCATAAAAGTTTCCATTTAGTTTATAAATCTTCTGCCTAAATTTCAAATTTCAGCTGGGTTGAGACACTTTGTCCAATGGGGCGGCACACATCCGGAATTTGGCGATCTTCCTTCCGATTTTGAAGCCTATACCAGGGCAGTTACCGGGAGAGGAGCAGGAGAAGATACCGGAGATGGAATTTCTGAACAAGAAATTAATGGATTAGGAAATCATTTGGGTAGTTACGAGATAAATATCAAAACCATATTAGCTGGTTATAATGTTGAATTTATTTACAATCATTTATTCGAAGACGGCTCTGGAAGTTTACTAAGAAATACACCTGATGGCCGCTATGGCATTTTTATAGAAGATCCTGCAGCTCCTTTAGATTCCTGGTTTCAAGCTGTGATGTATGAATTCTACTATACCAAAAATCAAAGTAAAAATACACCTACCACCGATGGTGAGGATAATTATTTCAATAATAATCTATACCGGTCTGGTTGGACTTACGAAAATAGGGTGTTGGGACTTCCATTTATAACCCTTGGGCCAGATAGATTTAGGATAAATAACAATAAAATAATTGCGCATCATATAGGTTTAAGCGGGATGGCCTTCAATAAAGTACCCTATAGATTTTTAGGAAGTTTCAGGAAGAATTATGGCGGAAAAGGAAGTGCAAATACCAATGGGAAACACGTTCTTTCTACTTACCTCGACTTAAATTTACTTCAAAATGTAGTGAATTTAAATCTTCAGCTAGGATCTGATTTTAGCGAAATTGAAGGGCCTAATTTTGGTGCCGGCGTTTCTATTTCTAAATCGTTTTTATAAAAAGAAACCGTAAATTCAAACTGCGCCTCAATGAAGCAAATAACTACACCAGTTTTAAATATTGACGGGAATTTTGAAATTATAAGTTGGAATACTTCCGCAGAAGAATTTCTAAAGAATATCTTTAATAAAAGACCAAAGACGCAGTTAAGTTTAAAAGAAATATTTCCACCTGAGATTTGGACTAAATTCCGTAGCGATTTTGAAACTAATCAAGGGATATTTCACAATGTCTTTGCTTTTTCAAAAACTGAAGCTATAGAGGTTTTTAGTAGTCCTTCTTTAGATGATAAGGGGAATATTAAAAATTATTCAATATGTATAAAAGCTGTTCCTCCTAGGAACACTAATTCGTCTGAAAATATAATCCAATTAAAAAATATTCTGGAGAACTCCTCTCTAGCTATTTTTCTGTCTGATCCTAATGGGCCAATATAGAAGTTAATAGGGCGGCGTGTAGAACTGTTTGGTTATAGTGCTAAAGAACTTAAGCAATTCAGTCGGGAAGATATAATGCAAAAGAACTCCGACTTGGATAATGGCGGTCGCGCAAAGAAATAAAGCGGGGGAATTAAGAACAGAATTAGTAGGAATTAAAAAGAATGGCGAGACTTTTCCTTGTGAGGTACATTCGGTTATTTATACCAATAATGAAGGTGAAAGGAGAACCAGTACCACTATTGTAGATATTTCAGATAGAAAAAAACAGGAATTAATTGCAGAAAATAGCAAGCAAGCTTTTCAGTCTTTATTTGATTATAATCCTGATGCTGTCTATTCCTTTGATCTTCAAGGTAACTTTGTAGATCTCAACGAAGCTGCTTTAAATCTTGTAGAAGGTCCCAGGGAAAAAGTAAGAGAAGTGAATTTTTTACCTTTAATCGCGCCAGAAGATAGAGATCGTGTAATGATGCACTCTTCCATGGCAGTTTCAGGTGAAGTGCAGCGTTATAAAACTAATTTTATAAGCCTTAAAGGAACAAAAAAGGTGCTTGATGTCACGAACTTTCCAATATATGTAAATAAGAAAATAACCGGGGTTTACGGAATTGCCAAAGACATCACTAAACAGGTAGAAATAGAGCAGAAACTGCGGGAAGAACATAATATGTTTAGGGCAATTATAGATTATATACCAGATCATATTTTTGTGGTAAATGAAAAGCACGAAACTATTTTAACCAACCATAGTTTTTATAAGAATTATTATGGGGTTGAAAATGAACAGGAAAGTTTAGGACTAACGGCCTTAGAATTTTTTGAAAATGAAGAAGCTATCAAAGTACTCGAAGATAACACACAGGTTATGAATAATGGTATTCCTGTAATAAATCGAGAGGATATAGTTCAGGATTTTAATGGTAAAAAAAATTATACACTTTTAACCAAAGTCCCTTTTAAATTTGGGGATAATAAAAAAGGCCTGGTTGGGATTTCAAGAAATATTACTGAAATTAAAGAGAAAGAAAAGGCTTTAGAAGAATTAAACGCGGCGCTTAAAAAACATGCAGATGAATTAGCATTATCTAACAAAGAACTTGAACAATTTGCTTATATAGCCTCACACGACCTGCAGGAGCCGCTTAGAATGGTAACTAGTTTCCTAACACAGCTCAAGAAAAAATACGACCATAAATTAGATGATAAAGCGCAACAATATATTTATTTTGCGCACGATGGTGCAACCCGAATGCGCCAAATAATTTTAGATTTACTTGAATACTCCAGGGTAGGCCGGGTGTCGCATAAAGTTACAGCGGTAAATCTCGAAAATTTAGTTTCTGAAGTTTTGTCGCTTCAGAAAAAATCTATTGAAGAAAAAAATGCGAAAATTGAAATAGGTACACTGCCAAATTTAAAAGTTGAAGAACCGGTATTAAGGCAATTATTCTCTAATTTAATAGGCAATGCCTTAAAGTATTATTCAAAAGAAAGGCAGCCGGAAATCAAAATTTCATCTTTAGAAAAAGAGAAGCATTGGGAATTTAAAATCAGCGATAACGGTATCGGGATTGAAGAAGAATTCAAGGAGCAAATTTTTATAATTTTTCAGCGTTTACATCAGCGGGATGAATATGAAGGAACCGGAATTGGCCTGGCAATATGTAAAAAGATCGTAGATAATTTTGGTGGTAAAATTTGGGTAGATTCCAGGCTTGGGGAAGGGAGCAGCTTTTATTTTACAATCCCAAAACAATTTTAGTATATTTACTCTGTAGTGCGAAGCTAAGTGCTTTTAATTTTGAAAGCTTTAAATTCAGGTTTACCTCTTGTAAACTGGTTGATTCAATTCATAGAATTCTTACTTCGTTATTTTAAAATAGTATTAAATGATTCAAAATTCCGGGGAATTAAAGGTTTTAGTTATTGAGGACAACCCGGGCGATTTTATTCTTATAGAAGATTATCTTTCCGAAGAACACGCAGCACTGGAACTGCAGCGCGCCGAAAATTTTAAAATGGCGAAAGAAATGCTCCAGGCTACCAGAAATTTTGATACCGTCTTACTCGACCTATCGCTCCCGGATATTAAAAACACCGAAACTCTAGTAAAAGAAATCCTGGCTTTGGCTAATGGTGCACCGGTGGTGGTACTAACAGGATATACCAATAAGGATTATGGAATGAAAACCCTTTCCTGGGGAGTTTCAGACTACCTGCTGAAAGATGAAATTAATGCTTCAAATCTTTCTAAAAGCATCCATTACAGCATGGAGCGAAAAAAGGTACAGCGGCAGCTTTATGCGTCTGAAGAAAAGTACCGAACATTATTTGATTCCAGCCCTTTACCAAAATGGGTTTTAGATAGACATACCCTTGAATTTTTAGACGTTAATCAAGCAGCCATAAACCTCTACGGCTATTCTAGAGAAGAATTCATGAAAATGACTGTAAGGGATCTATGGGCAAATGATGAGGATAGAATTGAACAAACCATAGCCGATAATTTTCACGATTTCTTTAATGTTAAAGTAAAGCATTTGACCAAGAATGGTGAAATGATCTTTATAGATGTGCAAACTAATCCTATTTTGTTCGGCGGCAGGGAAGCCCGCGTTACTTTGGCGCACAATATTACCGAAAAAGTTAAAGCCGAAGAAAAATTAAGACACAGTCAGGAGCGATTTAAAGCTTTGGTGCAGGATGGCAGTGACGTAATAAGTATTTTAGATGAAAATTTTCACTACACTTATATAAGCCCTAGCGCAAAGAATATTTTAGGTATAAACCCTGAAAAACTGCAAGGAAGTAATGCATTTAAATATATTCATAATGAAGATCGTCCACATATAGTAGACAAGATTAAATTTATAGGTAAGGTAAAATCTTTCCAATTGCCTTCTTATAGGTATAAAAATGGGGAAGGAGAATGGCGATGGTTAGAAACTATTATAAGTGATTTAAGAGACGATCCTGCAGTAAATGGTTTGGTGGCAACTTCAAGAGATATTACCAGTTTTAAAATACAGGAAAAGGAATTAAGAGAAAGCCTGGAACGTTATGACATTGTTGCCAAAGCTACCAGTGATCTAATTACCGATTATAATATTGAAAACGATACTTTTCAGTTTAGCAATGCGATCTATGATATTTTTGGATATAGCCCGGAAGAAATGGGAACTTCACGAGAATGGTGGAAGGAGCGGCTGCATCCCGAGGATTACCAACGCGTAACTGAGGCCACTAAGGAAATTTTCAACAATCATAAAAAGCTATTGAATATTGAATATCGCTTTAAATGTGCTGACGGAAACTATAAGTATATCCTTGACCGTAGTTACGTAATTAGTGATGCAGAGGGCAAACCTTCGCGTATAATTGGTTCTGTACAGGACATTACCGAAAGAAGAAAATATATTAATGCCATAGAGCGCAGTAATGAAAGGCTTCGGGAAATTGCCTGGACACAATCTCACGTAGTTAGGGCGCCTTTAGCAAGAATTATGGGTTTAATAGATTTATTAAAAAATCAAAGAAATAACCTTGATAATATTGAGGAAATTATAGATAATATCTTAAATTCGTCTGAAGAGCTTGATAAGGTTATTAGAAAAATCACTAATAAAACCGAAGAAGATTTTTAAGCTCTTGCCCTAAACCCTCCATATGCTTGAAGTAATTATCGTAGATGACGATCAAATTGTGGTATTTATTCAAAAGAAAATGATCTCAAATCACGAGATCGCTATCTAACCCGGTTTGTTTTAATAAGGCTGATGCTGCCTTAAATTACTTAAAAGAGCAGCAGCAACTAAAAAATAAAAAGGAATTCCTTATTTTTTTAGATATAAACATGCCTAATATGAATGGCTGGGATTTTCTTGACTGTTTAGAAAACAACGAAGAAAAATCTCATTATCACGTTGTTATGGTTACCTCTTCAATTAATAAAGAGGATAAAGAAGAAGCTAAAAAATATAGCATGGTACGCTTATTTATTGAAAAACCTATCCACTCTTCAGATTGTGAAAAGATTAAAGAAATTTCAGAAATAAGTCATTTTTTCGAACGGGTTTAAACGCCTTTTTCCCGGGGTTGAGCATCATCTATTTTTTCGTGAGCCCATTCCTTTTCTTCTTCTTCAGCTTCTGGTTTATTTTGTTCTAATTCTGCTTTTCGCTCAAAATTCAATTTAATATACATAGGGAAATGATCTGAGCCTATATGTTTTTCGCGGGCAATATCCACAAGGGTGAAATCATTGCTATGAAAAACGTGGTCAAGAGGCCATCTAAAAAAACGATAATCGGCGTGGAAAGTATTAAAAAATCCTCTACCAATTCTTGGATCTATTAATCCGCTCATTTGCTGAAATAATCTTGTGGTTCTGGACCAGGCCACATCATTTAGATCTCCAAATACCAAAACACTATCATCCTGTTCCCGTACATCTCTTCCCAGCATCAGTAATTCAGCATCACGATTAGTAGAAGTATCAGCTTCCGAAGGACTTGGTGGCTTGGGATGCATACAATGAATTCTAATTTTTGAATTATCATCTAAACGCACAAACCCGTGAATAGAAGGAATATCGTCTTTTACCAGGTACCTGATTTCGGTTTCTTCCAACTTCAGTTTAGAATATAGGTGCATTCCGTAGAGATTATCCTGGGGTACTTTTATACAATATTTATAATCCTTTTCCAGGTCTTTAAGCGCCTCTTCCCATTTTTCATCAGATTCCAGGGTGAGTAAAATATCGGGTTGCCTTCTGTTTACAATTTCAAGAAGTTTGTGATAATCATTATTTGGAGTAAGCACATTGCTTACCAGGATTGAAATATTATCGGTTGGATCTCCATCCTCAAATTGCATGACCTCCTTGTTGGCAAACCAGGTATAGGGATAAATTTTCTCAAGCTGATAAATTAAGCTGACGATTAGTAGCGCTATAGCGATAAAATGAATTACTTCAGAAAAATCAAAAACGATAATAGCTACAATAATTACCGTGCTAATAAGTATTGAAATTTGCAGTCGTGGAAAATCGAAAGCGCGTATCCACCATTGATCAAATCGTGTTGCAGATGCCAGGCTGGGAATTAAAAATAGTCCGCAGGCTATAAGCATTATTATTTCTGAAATTTCCATAGAGAATTAGCTTAAAACTTATAGGTTAGGGCAAGGCCCTTGGTATTTATGCCAGTGCCATTCACATTAAAATTGGCAGTGGGATAGAGATCAATATTTTCATTTCCTTTTTTGTGTAATTCGGGGATTAAAATACCACTGGCCGCTCCTACTACAAACCCGGCAATATTATCGGTTAGAAAATGCTTTCCGGCTTTAGTACGCAAATAACCCATTAACACCGAAATTCCCGTAGCGCCTCCCCATACATAGGGTATTGCTTTAGAATCTGGATGAAAATCATTAAAAACCTTGGCAGCGAAAAAAGTTCCTGCAGCAGCAACGGCAGTATGTCCCGCTATAAAGGAGCGTTGGGCACCACCTTCAGTACGCTCACCCGTGGGAAGATCTTCGTTATAGACCAATGGCCTACTTTTATCTATTAAACCGGCCGTCATCGTATAGAAAACTCCGGTAGTAGCCATAGTTTCAACAAAAAGAACACTTATTTGACCAAAATTCTTTCTTTCGGCCTCGCTGGGTAAAAAGGCCAGCGGCATTCCCAACGCAGCATAAAAAGGAATATAGCTTGCAGCATCTGCCTCTTCAGAATAATTTCCGGCCGCCCACCGGTCTATTCCCCAAATATCATTTTTATTAAGTGCATTAAGTTCAGATTCGGTTAGTGATTCTTTATTTTGAATAAACGTAAATCCTAAAACGTTTAAACCAACAGCACCGGCAATATATGCACCATCTTTCCAGGTATTGGTTTCGTAGGGAGAGTCCTGGGCGTAAGTGCTAAAAACCAGGCTTAAACATAAAAGGCTTAATATTATTTTTCTCATTTATTTACAGTCTATATTTAGTAATATTCAAATCTCTAAACTCCTTACTAATTGCTGAAGTATTTAAGAAAAGAATAACAATATAAAGCTCAATTGCAACACTCACAAATTTATAGATTAACATAAGTTTAATCACTGTTGGAGCTAAAGATTTTCCAATTCTACCCAAAATACTGTAATTTTAGGATTATGAAGAAGAAAGATTACAGACAGGGCAGCGGATTTGTTTTTAATAAATTTGAAGCACCAGACAAATCGCCATTTGATAGATTATTCGAGGTTTTCAAAGAATTGATAACCCATACTTCAGGCGATCTAGATGAAGCGCTGGATTGGCTGAAACAGCTTGATGAAGAATATAAGTTAACTACAGAAGATTATACACTGGATGATTTTGTTGAAGACCTTAAGAAAAAAGGTTACATCAAAGAAGAAAGTGAAGATGAAGGTGGTGGAATGGCCATTACCGCTAAAACCGAGCGTGCTATTAGAAAGCAGGCTTTAGATCAAATCTTTGGAAGACTTAAAAAAAGCGCTTCCGGCAGTCATAGAACAAATCACGTAGGCCGGGGAGATGAGCATACCGGCGATTTTAAGGCATTTCAATTTGGAGATACCCCAGATAAAATTTCGGTTACCGAAAGTCTGCGTAATGCACAGATCAATCACGGGATTGGAGATTTTAATATGACTGAAGAGGATTTGGTGGTTGAAGAAACCCATTACAAATCCCGAATGAGCACGGTTTTAATGATAGATCTTAGCCATAGTATGATACTTTATGGCGAAGATCGTATTACTCCGGCAAAAAAAGTCGCCATGGCACTTGCCGAATTGATTACCACGAGATACCCAAAAGATAGCCTGGATATTATTGTTTTTGGTGACGATGCCTGGCCGGTTTCTATCGCCGATCTTCCTTATTTAAAAGTTGGACCTTATCATACCAATACCGTTGCAGGTTTAAAACTGGCTATGGATATCTTAAGAAGAAAACGAAGTACCAACCGTCAAATTTTTATGATCACCGACGGGAAACCAAGTTGCCTGAGAGAACGGGATGGTTCTTATTATAAAAATAGTATGGGGTTGGATCCTTATATTCTAGGAAAATGCTATACCATGGCAAGACAGGCCAGGAAGTTACATATTCCTATCACTACATTTATGATCGCTCAAGACCCTTATTTAATGCAGTTCGTAAAGGAATTTACCTATGCAAATCAGGGTAAGGCATTTTATACAGGTCTTAAAGGTTTAGGTGAAATGATTTTTGAAGATTACGAAACCAATAGGAAAAAGAGAATTAGGGGGAATTAAAAAAATATTTTACCGTCATCCTGTATTAATTTCAGGATCTGGTAATATTCAGAATATGAAACAATCCCGAGGCTTCGGGACAGCTTGACATAAATGATAATCTGGAGAATTTTCTTCGGGTTTCAAACAGAATGAAAAAATAGAAATATGAAAGTAGAAGATATAAAAACCTTAGGGGAACTTAAAAAATCCGGATATAAAAGTCGGGGTATTAAAGAAGAACTTAGGGAGAATTTAATTGAAAAGATCAAGAAAAATGAACCAACTTTTCCCGGTATTCACGGTTATGAAGACAGTGTGATTCCCGAACTGGAAAGAGCAATTCTATCACGCCACAATATTAATTTACTTGGCTTAAGAGGTCAGGCAAAAACCAGGTTAGCTCGTTTAATGGTTAATTTGCTTGATGAATATATGCCCGTGGTACAGGGATCAGAGATCAACGACGATCCTTTGAATCCTATTTCCAGATACGCGCGGGAGTTAGTAAAAGAGAAAGCAGATGAAACTCCAATAAGCTGGGTGCATAGAGAAGAACGATTTTTCGAAAAACTTGCCACTCCAGATGTGACGGTAGCCGATCTAATTGGTGATGTAGATCCTATTAAAGCTGCAAACTTAAAATTGAGTTATGCCGATGATCGCGTAATTCACTTCGGGATGATTCCTCGTGCAAATAGAAGTATTTTTGTAATTAACGAACTGCCAGATTTACAAGCAAGAATCCAGGTAGCCTTATTCAATATTCTTCAGGAAGGAGATATCCAAATTCGGGGATTTAAACTAAGATTACCACTAGACCTGCAGTTTGTATTTACTGCAAATCCTGAAGATTATACCAATAGAGGTAGTATTGTAACTCCGCTTAAAGACAGGATTGGGTCTCAAATTCTAACCCATTATCCAGATAGTATTGAAACGGCAAAAATTATTACCGCCCAGGAAGCTAAACTTGATAAAAGACAAAGCGAACTGGTTTATGTTCCCGAACTGGCCAAAGATCTATTGGAGCAAATTAGTTTCGAGGCACGGGAAAGTGAATTTATAGATGAAAAAAGCGGGATAAGTGCAAGATTAAGTATAACGGCTTATGAGAACTTGTTGAGTACTGCCGAAAGGCGCTCATTGAAATCTGGAGATGAGGAAACCCTGTTGAGGTTTGGCGATTTTCTTGGTGTTGTACCTGCAATTACCGGGAAAGTGGAACTTGTCTATGAAGGGGAAGAAGAAGGAGCGGCCAGTGTAGCTTTACAGTTAATTGGCGATGCGGTAAAAACTTTATTCCCGCAGTATTTTCCTAAGATTGAAAAGTTACAGAGACCAGACGAAACCACACCTTATGATGATTTAGTAGAATGGTTTTTTGAACAAAGCGGTTTTGAATTACCCGATGATCTTTCAGATGCAGATTACAAGCAAAAACTTGATTCGGTAAAACCTTTAAATGATCTTATTAAAAAATACCATCCTGAAATTTCAGAAAAAGATTCTTACTTCTTGAAGGAGTTTTTGCTGTGGGCTCTGGTTGAATTCAAAAAATTAAGTAAACATAGGTTCGCCAAAGGCGTTCAATTTAAAGATCTATACGGTAGTTATATAAGTGATCTTTAAGTATTTAATAATTCAGTTCGAAAAATACCCGATTATTTTAATGATCGGGTATTTTTTTTATCCAATAAGAAGAAATTCATAATTCTTACCCCAAAGTCTCATTTTTGTTTGTAATACCTCTGAAAATATATACTTTTATTACCAGAATAATGTCAAAAATGAAGATTACAAAAAACACTAATTTCCGCACTTCAACAAGCGTTCTTGGCTTGGGCATTTTTGGCATGACTATTATTCGTATTACCCCTTTTGGGGTATAATTCTACATAGCGCTTCTGTACACACCTGTTTTTTAAAACACAATCATTCTAATTTAACCATTTTGACTTATGAAAGTCCTAAAATTCGGAGGTACCTCTTTGGCATCTCCAGAACGAATAAAACTCGTAGCTAAAACTGTTCAGAAACATTTAAAAGAAGATAAAACCCTGGTTGTTTTTTCAGCTTTTGGTGGGGTGACAAATGATTTGCTGAAAATGGCAGATCTGGCTTCAAAAGAAGACCTTGCCTATAAAGAATTGCTCGTAAAAAACGAAAAACGCCACCTGGAAGCAGTAAAAGAATTAATTCCTGTACAGGCACAAAGCAGTATTTTAAGCAAGGTTAAAACCGAGCTTAACAGGCTGGAAACTTTGTACGAAGGAGTTTACCTGCTGAACGAGCTTTCTAATAAAACCCGACACGTAGTTTCTGGATTTGGGGAAGTGTTGTCTTCATTAATTATTGCTGAATATTTTAAAAATCTTGGCGTAAATTCTCAATATGTTGATTCCAGAGAATTGATTGTTTGTAAAAACACCAACGAAAAAGTACAGGTCAATTATCAGTTAACCAATACTCATATTGAGAAGTATTTTGCCGAAAAAGACGCTTCTTTGTTTATCGCTCCCGGGTTTGTTTCTAGAAATGAACAAGGCGTTCCCAGTACGCTTGGGCGTGGCGGATCAGATTTTACAGCAGCCTTGTATGGTGCCGCTTTAGATGTGAAAGAAGTGCTGATTTACACAGATGTGAATGGAATGTATACGGCAAATCCGCAAATTGTGCCGCACGCTTATCCGCTAAAGGATATTTCTTACCAGGAAGCGATGGAATTATCACATTTTGGAGCTAAAGTGCTTTATCCGCCAACTTTGCAGCCTTTGCTGGATAAACAAATTAGTATTCGTATTAAAAACACCTTTAAACCCGATGAGGATGGAACCTTAATTTCCAGGTCTTCCGAAAAGAATTTTCGTTGGGTTACCGGAATCACCCATATAGATTCTATAAAGTTGCTGAATATTGAAGGCAGCGGAATGGTTGGTATTCCCGGTTTTTCCAAGCGCTTTTTTGAAGTACTTTTTCAGGAAAATATCAACGTGGTATTGATCACCCAGGCGTCTTCAGAACATAGTATTTGTATCGCGGTAAAGGATGATGAAGCAGAGCTGGCCAAAGAAGCTTTAGATGAAGCTTTTGAGGTTGAAATTCAGTATAAAAAAATTAAACCGGTAGAAATTGAAGAAAATGTAGCAATTGTTGCGCTGGTTGGGGATAGGATGAAAAGTCATCACGGTTTAAGCGGAAAAATGTTTAGTGCATTAGGAAATAATAACATTAATATTCGTGCAATAGCACAGGGTTCTTCAGAACGAAATATTTCAGCCGTTATCGCAAAAAAGGATGTAAAGAAAGCACTGAATACTTTACACGAGCAATTCTTTGAAGTACCATCTAAAGAACTAAATCTGTTTATTACAGGAGTTGGAAATGTTGGAAGTAAGCTATTGAATCAATTAAAAAAACAGGAGAAATTTCTCCTGGAAAATTTAAGGTTGAAAGTTCGCGTACATGGGCTTTCAAATTCCAGGAAAATGCTTTTTGATGAAAATGGAATTGATCTCCAAAATTGGGAAAAAGCACTCGAAAAAGGAGAGAAAGCTGATAAAGCTGAATTCTTTAAAAAAGTGGATTCATTTAACCTGCGAAACAGCATTTTTGTAGATAACACGGCGAGTGCAGAAATTTCTGCCTGGTATAAAGAATATTTAGCGAATTCGGTTTCTGTGGTGACCTGTAACAAAATTGCCTGCGCAGATAGTTTTGAGAATTACCAGGAGCTGCAAAACCTGGCCAGGGAATATGGAGCTTCATTTTTATATGAAACCAATGTGGGAGCAGGTTTGCCAATTATAGATACGCTTAAAAATTTAGTGGCTTCCGGAGATAGAATTACTAAGATCCAGGCGGTGCTTTCAGGCAGTTTAAACTTTGTTTTTAATACGTATAAAGCTGAAGAACCTTTCTATAAAACAGTAGAAATGGCAATGAAAGAAGGCTATACCGAACCTGATCCTAAAATTGATCTTAGTGGAGTAGATGTAGCTCGAAAAATTCTAATCCTTGCCCGTGAAAGCGGTCATAAGATGGAATTGGAAGATATTGAAAGTGAAGATTTCCTATCAGAAGAAAGTTTAGCGACTACCAATAATGAAGACTTTTTTGAATTACTGAAGAAAGACGAACCAAAATTCCAGGAAATATATAAATCGGCTGAAGAAAAAGGTGAGCAACTCAAATACGTAGCACAATTGGAAAATGGGAAAGCTGTGGTTGGTTTACAATCGGTAGATGCTCAACATCCGTTTTATAATTTAAGCGGTAGCGATAATATTGTATTATTCTTCACCGAACGTTACCCGGAACAACCTTTAATTGTAAAAGGCGCCGGTGCCGGAGCTGAGGTTACTGCTTCAGGAATTTTTGCCGATGTGATAAGAATAGGAAAAAAATAGGCTATGGATAGAATAAAACTTTTTGCGCCGGCTACCGTGGCCAACCTTTCCTGCGGCTTTGATGTTCTTGGTTGTTGTTTAGATGGAGTTGGAGATGAGATGATTATTTCTAAGAATTCAGAACAGAAATTAAGAATCACTAAAATTACCGGTCAGGATTTGCCTTTAGAAGTTAATGCAAATGTAGCCGGTGTTTCGGCAAAAGCTTTATTAACTGAATTGGGCGAAAAGCAGGGTTTTGATATAGAAATAAAGAAAAATATTAAAGCCGGCAGTGGAATTGGAAGTAGTGCAGCCAGTGCTACCGGAGCTGTATTCGGGATTAATAAATTACTCGGGGAACCTTTTTCCACAAATGAGTTGATAAAATTCGCCATGGAAGGAGAACGCCTTGCCAGCGGGAATGCTCACGCCGATAATGTAGCACCGGCCTTGTTGGGTGGTTTTAGTCTTGTAAAGAGCTACGAACCTTTGGAAATACTAAGTTTACCAAGTTTGCCGGAATTACGAATGTTGATATTACACCCTTTAATTGAGCTTAAAACAAGAGATTCCCGTTCTATTATCAAGCAGAATGTGGAATTAAAAAAAGCCATTAGTCAATGGGGAAACCTGGCAGCCCTGGTAAGTGCGCTTTATACTCAGGATTATGATCTTTTAGGTAGAAGTTTGAAAGATGAAATTATAGAACCTGTGCGCTCTATTTTAATTCCTTATTTCGATGATCTGAAAGCCTTAGCTTCAGCAAACGGAGCATTGGGTTTTGGTATTTCCGGTTCGGGACCTTCAGTTTTTGCTTTGTGTAAAGGAGATAGTGTAGCGGAAAAGGTGAAAGCCGAATTCCAGGAGTTTTACCAGGATAAAAATATAGATTTCGATCTTCATTTATCGAAAATCAATCCGGAAGGAATAAAAATAATGAACTAATGAAACCAGCATGATGCTGGACGCAAAAATGGCAACCCACAGGGATATGATTGAAAGCCCGAAGCTAATTCCTCAAACTGGGGACAAATTTTAAACAAATGAAATACAGAAGTTTAAACGATAAGAATCATAAAGTTTCTTTTGAAGAGGCGGTAGTTAGAGGTCTTGCTCCCGGAAAAGCCCTCTACTTTCCTGAAGAAATTCCGAAGCTTTCCCAGGATTTTTTCCAAAACCTGGATAAATATTCAAAAGAAGAAATCGCTTTTGAAGCCATAAAAGCTTTTGTAGGAGACGAAATTGAAAAAAATAGCCTGCAGGAAATTCTAAAAAAAACATTGGATTTTGAATTTCCGGTAGTGCCAATTTCAGAAAACACCGGAACCCTGGAACTCTTTCACGGCCCAACTTTAGCTTTTAAAGATGTGGGCGCCGGATTTATGGCGGGATGTCTTGGGCATTTTGTGAAAAAAGGAAATCTAGGTAAAATTACCGTATTGGTGGCTACTTCCGGTGATACCGGTGGTGCGGTTGCAAACGGTTTTTTAGGAGTAGAAGGGATAGATGTGGTGATCTTATATCCTAAAGGAAAAGTGAGTGAAATTCAGGAAAAACAACTTACTACTTTAGGACAAAATATTACAGCGCTTGAAGTAAATGGTAATTTTGATGATTGCCAGGATATGGTTAAAAAAGCATTTTCTGATTCAGAAATAAGTGAGAAACGACAATTAACTTCCGCTAATTCTATAAATGTAGCGCGATGGTTACCGCAAATGTTCTACTATTTTTTCGCTTATAAACAATTAGCTGAAAAGAAGGAAAAACTGGCATTTTCGGTGCCTAGTGGAAACTTTGGGAATATTTGTGCCGGGATGCTGGCAAAGCAAATGGGATTGCCTATAGATCATTTTATTGCTTCAAATAACGAAAATAATGTAGTGACACGTTATTTAAAATCTAAGGAATATACTCCAAAACCAAGCGTACAAACTATCTCTAACGCTATGGATGTTGGGAATCCAAGTAATTTTGTTCGGATTCTGGAATTGTTTGACAATGAATTTGATTCGCTGTCACAGCAACTTTCTTCTTTTAGTTATTCAGATGAAGAAACGCGAAAAGCTATAAAAGAGGTAAAGCAAAAGTATGATTATGTTATGGATCCTCACGGTGCAGTTGGATATTTGGGACTCCAGGAGTTTTTAGCTGAAAACCCTGAATATTACGGAACGTTTTTAGAAACTGCGCATCCGGTAAAATTCCTGGAAACTGTAGAAGAAGTGATAGGAGAGAAGGTAGAAATTCCGGCTTCAATAAAAGAAGCGATGAATAAAGAAAAAAAATCCTTCGAAATTTCAGATTATGCTGAATTGAAGGATTTTTTGATGCAGTAATTTTGTATATGATAATGTTTGGGAAGTTTTATTCATCCTGGTTAATCGTCACCCTGAATTTATTTCAGGGTCTAACATGTTAATAAAGATAATTCAACTTAGATTCTGAAATAAATTCAGAATGACGAAATTTAGATAATCCTTCCCAAACATTTATAAATTAATATTTAGCAGGAGCGCCCTCTTCAGGAAGACTATTCTCTATAAACTCCCTAATATCTTCATTGGCATTTTTAAGATCTTCGGCTCTTAAATACATCATATGTCCGCTTTCATATCCTTTAAAGCTTAAGCGATCTTTTAATTTTCCGCTTTGGTCTAACTGCCACATCGTATATTTTGCATTGAAATAAGTTGTAGCACCGTCAAAATATCCAGATTGAATCAACACATCCAGATTTGGGTTTTGAGCCATTGCCTGTCTTAGGTTTTCGCCGGTATTGTTCCCACTGCGATCCCAGGGATGTACGGGACCAAACATAAAATACTTAAGATCGGTTTCAAAATTAAGGTCATTGCGTAAATAATGATTAATTGCCGGTGTAAATGAATGTAACCAGGAAGTTAGTTCAGCATTATAATCTGGGGAATCTCCGGCTTCTTTAGCATCTATTCCTAAATACCTGGAGTCAAGTCTACCCACGGTAACACCATCTTTTCTTTTTAATTCTTTCCAGAAATAACGATAGTCAACATCCAGATTATTTTGAAGAATTACTTCCTTTGAAATTCCGGAATAATAGGCCATTTTTTCGGCTGCAGCTTCTTTTTTAGAAGTTTCGGTAAAACCTCCTTTTACGAGCACCGGTGTTAGCTCATTAATAGTATAATTTTCTACTTCTTCCAGCAGATCTTTTAATTCTTTATTTTGAAGTTCTGCAGGTAAAGCATCGTGATACCAGGCTGCGGCGGCAAAATAGGGTAACCTGTTTGCAATTCCTACAGGACCGTCACGCTCAATTCCCAATTCGGTTGGGGAAACCAAAATCACTCCGTTAAGATACATCCACTGGCTGTTTTGAAGCTCCAATGCCAGTCCCGAAACACGGGTGGTTCCATAGCTTTCACCAATAAGATATTTTGGAGATAACCATCGGTTATTTCGGCTTACAAATGTGTTTAACCATTCGGCTAAATATTTTACATCGGCATCTACGCCAAAGAATTTTTCTTTATCAACTTCCCCTTCTTCATTAGGAATAGGGCGGGAAAAACCTGTATTTACAGGATTTACATACACAATATCAGCAACATCTAAAATAGAATGCGGGTTTTCTTTAATTCCGTAGGGTTGAATAGGGAAACCTTCATCGTCAATTTTTAAAACTCTTGGCCCTGTATAAGCAATATGCATCCAAACCGAAGCGGAACCTGGGCCGCCATTAAATGAAATAACCAATGGACGATTTTCGGTATTTTTTATATTACTTCTTTTGTAATAGGTATAAAAAAGACTTGCTATAGGTTCGCCATCGTTATTCCAAAGCGGCTGCATTCCCGTGGTAGCGGTATAATCTATATTCTTTGAATTAATAGTAACCGAATGCTTTGTAGTTACCGTGGTGTCTACAGGAATTTCAACTTTTTGGCTCCAGGCCGTTGCTATAAAAACAAGTAAAAATAGAGAGGTAAAAATATTTTTCATGTGGTCTAAGTTTTTAGAACCGAAAAATACACTGAAATGCACAATTACCCAAACGGCTTAATCTTTATTATTCAGATTATCGTCCCTAAAAACAATGATATAACTAAGAATAATACCTCCAATGGCAGCCAGAAGAAAAAATATCATGGCGAGCCCGGGATAGCCCAGAATCGTAAAATCTGAGGGCACTTGCATTAACATGGAAGCGCCTATAATCATTGCGGCTATAATTAAACCCAGGGTAATACGATTGGCTACTTTTTGAAACCCATCGGTAACCCGTTTTTCATCAAAAGCGTTAATTTTAATTTCAAATTCATTTTCAGAAAGATTTTTTGAAATGGTATTTAACCGATCGGGTAAATATTCTATGAATTTCTTTGATGCCAGTACAGAAGAGAAGAAGTTTTCAGGCTTTAGCTCTTCATACATTTTATCGCGCATTATTTTATGAGAATGTCTTTTAATAGCATCCCGAAGATCAAAATCTGGATCTAAAACCGCGATAATTTGATCCATATTTAGAAGAATTTTCCCAAGTATATTTACTTCAACCGGAATGTGGATCCCATTATCAGCAGCGAGTCGGTTTAATTGAATTAGTAAGCGGCCGGTTTGCATGTCTTTTGCCCTGCTATGCTCACTATCCATAATAATATCACTAATAGTTTTTTTAAAGTATTTTAGATTAGCGTTTTCTGTAATCTCACTCATACTTAGCAGCACACGAGCAGTTTCTTCGCCATTATTTTTACTTATAGCCAGTAAAAGCTCTAAAATATATTGTTTGATTGCCGGGCTAAACCGGGCAACCATTCCAAGATCTATCAGTGCAATTTTATCGTCTTTTGTAAACTGAATATTTCCGGGATGCGGATCGGCATGTACAAAACCATCATTAATTACCTGCTGTAAATAAGCATTTACCAACTGGTCTACCAAAGGTGAATAATCTACTTCAATTTGTTTTAGCGGTGAAATAGAAGTGATTTTGCGACCTTCAATATACTCCATAGTAAGCACCTTGCCCGAAGAATAATCGAGGATTGGTTGCGGCACAATCAGGTCTTTAAACTCTTTTAAATTTTCGCCGAGGCTAATTAGGTTTTGTGCTTCTCTATGGTAATCTAATTCCTGTAATAGAATTCGTCTTAATTCAACTAAAACATCATCAAAAGCATATTTTTGAGCAGTAACGCTGTGTTTAACAGCCATCTCGGCAAGCTCTTTTAAAGTGTCTAAGTCTGAAAGAAACTGTTTTTTAATTCCCGGTCGTTGGATTTTTACCGCCACGGGTTGGCCTGATCTTAAGGTAGCTTTATGTACCTGCCCAATAGAAGCACTTGCCAGTGGTTTTTCATCAAAACTCTCAAATGCTTTAGAGATTCTGGTTCCTATTTCTTCCTCAACAATATGGTGAACCTCCTCGTAGGGAATAGCAGGAACATCATCCTGCAACGTAGCCAGAGCTTTTAAGTAGGCATCTGGCAAAAGGTCTGGCCGGGTAGAAAGCAATTGACCCATTTTTATGTAAGTAGGCCCCATATTTTTTAGATCCTCTACCAGTTCTTCCGGAGTTTGATCGTAAGAATTTTGGGTATCATCTGAATTCCCATCCATTGCTTTAGAAGCAGTATTTGCAAACAAATCGCTGTTCCAGTATTTTAGCATAAAGCCTATAAATTTCTGGTAACGCAGAAGATGATCGGGCAGTACAGACATAAAATTATTGGTTGTTAGGTTATCTAATTTTTAAAGATATCTATTTAAAATTATAACACCAATATGTGTTTAACCACATCGCTATTTTTTGCTATTATTTAAGAAAGCTTTTTGTAGAAATTAGGTTCTTAGGTTTTAAAACTTCTAATTCCCTCTGGATTCGTGATTATTAAACTTGATTAATTCTAGTAAGAAAGCTCTTCGTTTAGCCTGTTTATGTTTATTGGATTACCAAAAATATATAATAAATCCCCCTGTTTGATCTTAGTGCCGGGGAGGATCTCGGTAATATACTGAGTGTCTCTTTTTATAGCCAGCACGGTAACCCTAAAGTTTTTACCAATGCCAGAATTCTGAATACTTTTACCAACAATATCCCTGTTATTTTGCTGAACACTTAAAGTCACGATTTCCCGGTTTGGAATGTGCAAATGTTGCAGCGAAGGTTTATGCGGCCTGCCTTTTACTGAAGTTAGCATTTCATAATCTGAAGAGCGTATACTGGCAGTAAAATCCATTATTTCATTATATGGAACCAGGTATTTTTTTAGAACCCGGTTAAATATTTCGATAGACGTTTCAAATTCTTCAGGAATCACTTCGTCAGCTCCCAGTTTAATATTTTCTTCAATCTCCCGTACATAACGGGTTCTCACAATTATAAAGGCTGTTTTTGTATATAAGCGCACATTGCTGATAATCTTCTTTGTAGCACCAGGATCTGAAATCGCAATAACCACCACCCGTGCTTCCTGAACGTGTAGATGTTTTAAAATAAGTGAGTTTGTAGCATCACCAAAAATAACCGGTTCGTTATTATTTTTTGCTTTTTTAAAAGTTACGGGATCGGTATCTACAATAGCATAGGGAATCTCAGCATTTCGGGCCGCTTTAGCAATATTTTCGCCGTTAATTCCGTAGCCGATAATAATTAGGTGATCTTCCAGTTTTTTAGGCTCATTACTGCTTTCTTCAGTAGATCTCTGTTTATTAAAACTTTCTAACCTATGCCTTACCGAAGCAGGAATTCTAGACTTTAAAATAAAATAGGTGATTTTTGGAGCCGCTGCAATAAGGAAAGGAGTAAGGCCCATAGTGATAATAGAAATCGCCAGGAAATACTGATAAATACTATCTGGAATAATATTATTATCTAATCCCACTCCAGAAAGTAATAAAGAAAATTCTCCTACCTGAAATAAGCTAAATAAACTTAGAAATATAGTTCTTGGAGGGTATTTAAGTAATAGAACAGTTGCACCCACTACCAGCATTTTTAAAAATACAACTCCAATAACCAGTAGAAGAATCATTAAAATATTCTGGATAAAAAACTCTAAATTTAACAGAGAACCTACCGAGATAAAAAAGAAACTGATAAAGATCTCTCTAAAAGGTAGAACATTTACCGTAGCCTGGTGGCTGTATTCAGATTCAGAAATAATGAGTCCGGCGAAAAAAGCGCCTAAGGCCAGAGATAATCCCACCGAAGATGTAAGCCAGGCAATGGCAAAACAAAAAACTACGGTAGTTAATATAAAAAGCTCTTTACTTTTTGTTTTAACCACCATACTAAAAATTCTGGGTACAATATACCGCGCCAGTAAGTAGATAACCACACCTACACCAACAATTTTGAGGATAAGAATTAGCAGGGTAGTAAGAAGATCGCCGCCATCACCCGCTAATATTGGGGTGAGCAACATCATAGGAACTACAATTATATCCTGAAAAATAAGAATTCCAAGAGCAACCCGGCCGTGCGGTGCAGTAATTTCGCCGCGTTCCTGGATGAGTTTTAAAACAATTGCCGTACTACTTAAAGAGAATAAAAATCCCAGAAAAACTGCCGAATTTAAAGGTAAACCAAAAAAATAAGCAACTATGGTAGTAAATAGAATAGTCCCGCCAACCTGGAGTCCACCGCCAATTAAGACGGTATTTTTCATAGAAATAAGTTCTTTTATAGAGAGCTCAATTCCAATTACAAAAAGCAGGAAAATAATACCAATCTCAGAAAGTAACTCTACTTCGTGGGAAGAGCTAATAAGGTTAAAGGCGTGTGGCCCTGCAATTATCCCTGCCAAAAGAAATCCCAGGATTGAAGGCACTTTTATCTTTTGAAATAAAAGAATAATCAATATTGAGAGTCCCAGAATAATAACAATATCCTGTAAAATAGGAATTTCCATAAATGAATCTTCAAGTTGGTTGGCCGCCCTAATTTAAAGGATATAACCCGATTATGGAAATAAAAAAGCGGCGGGAATTTCCCGCCGCTCCAAAATACTTAAATTAAAATCTATTAACCTTTTAACCAAGCATCTCTAAGTTTAACTTCTTCACTGCTTTCAGGCAGGTCTTTTTCTGTAAGCGTAGTTTCTGTATCGGTTGGTTGTGCAGTGGTTGCTGTAAGTTCTAATTCTTCACCATCTCGCATAACTACAAAGCTCACTTCTTCTCCTTCTTTCCAGGATTCAGCTTTCATAATTAAATTGTAAACATTCTGAACATTATATTCTTCCCCATTTACAGATTTAATTACATCACCGCCTTCTACACCAAGTTTTTTCAGAAAAGAATTAAATTCGATGTTTTCTCTAAAGAATAATTCTTTACTGGCTGGATCGCCATCTATATAAGGAGTTTGTCCTTTTATAAAATAGCCGGTGTTTACCTCGGTTTCAGCTTCTTCCAGGCCTACTTTTGCGAAAAATTCATCGTAAGGAATAGGAGTAGATCCACTCACATAAGTTTCCAGGAATGTTCTTATTTCAGGATAGGTTAAAGAAACAATATCATCAAATAATTCTTCGTCACTAAAAGGTTTATCCATTCCGTATTTATCGCTAAGGGCTTTCATAAGATCTAGAATTCCCATTTCGCCATCGCTTAATTCTCTTAAACGAATATCCAGGGCCATCCCAATTAGAGCTCCTTTCTGGTACACATTATAGTAACTTTCTTTGTAAGGTTTTTCCAGGATATTTTTGCTCATTTCTGTAAATGGCATAGTATCATCAAACTGCTGCGAACTTTTTATTTTACCTGAAATCCTATCGTAAAAATCCTGCTTTTCTATAAGGCCCTGATTAATTTGAAAAAGATTCGCGAAATATTCGGTTACTCCTTCATACATCCATAAATGCTGAGACATCTTAGGATCATTATAATCGAAATAATGAACTTCTTTTGAATGAACATTTAAAGGAGTTAAAATGTGGAAAAATTCGTGAGAAACCACATCGGTCATTGTTTTTTGTAATTGCTCAGGCTGCATAGCCTCCGGAAGTACCACCACAGTAGAAGTGTGGTGCTCTAAAGCTCCAAAACCGCGTGCATCCTGTGTTTCGCTGTCTGAAAGGTATAACAGGATCGCATACTTCCCGGTATTATCTACCTCACCCAGAAATCTCTTTTGGGCGCTAATCATTTCTTCAATTCCCGGTTTTATACTTTCTGAAGTGTATTTTTCGTTTGGAGAGTATACATTAATAAGTACTTCCATTCCTTCTACCATAAAACTTGTGGTGTCCGGTTTGGCGTACATTATTGGATTATCAATAACTTCAAAATATCTGTCTAAAGAATAGATATCTTCTTTGAATTCCATACTGGTTGAAGCCGCTACAGTTTTGCTTAATGCGGTTCCGGGAATAAGCGAATGAGGCCTTTTAACCAGTAAACGGTATGCCTCTTCTTTCTCGTTTTCAAAATAACCTACAAAACCGTGAAGATTAAGCATAAAGTTTTCGCCGGCTTCAATATTTGTTCCTGAAGGTGAAAAAACTCCTTCTTCGCCTTCAATATCATAAGTATCATTTACCTGATAGCTAACTTTATCTAAGTTCTTAGCATTAGGGATAGACCAGGAATTATCATCTATTTTTTCGAATTCCAGTTCATTTCCATCATAATCTATCGCTTTAAAATTTTCGATAAATTTTCCGTAGTTATCGGTAGAGTAGGTACCGGGAACGGTTTTAGGAATATAAAAGGTAGTATTTTCTGTAGTGAATCTATCCGGGTCAACGCTTACCGAAACTTTGTCATCTTCAACATTTACAAGGTCTATGCTTGCAATTACCGGTTGTGCTTCCTTTTGGGTTTGTGTAGTTTTACAGCTGTAAAGTGCGCCAACAAGCGCCAGCGTATAAATTGCTTTTTTCATGTATAAACTTTTCTTTTTTATAAGACTCCCAAAACACATAAAAGTTACATTGTGATAGGGAAGAAATGAGAATTTTATAAAATTTGCGGACTAAAATTAGATAAAGCTAAAAAAAGTGTACTATTGAATTTCCGCTAGAGATTAATATAAAGCATAAAAAAACCGCTGAGATCATCAGCGGTTTTTTGTTATTAAATAGAAAATAGATTATTCTCTAATATGGCCTTCACCTAACACATAATATTTGTTGGTTACCAATTGTTTTAAACCAAGTGGTCCACGGTGGTGAAGTTTATCTGTACTAATAGCGAGCTCTGCTCCAACTCCCATTTGGCCACCATCGGTAAAACGGGTAGAGGCATTATGGTATACAGCAGCACTATCTACCTGTTCCATAAAGTTGGCAGCTTCTTTTTTATCTGTAGTCACAATTACTGCAGAGTGCCCACCTGAATATTTATTAATCTTCTCGATAGCAGCGTCATTACCATCAATAGCACCCAGAACAATTTTCATGGCAAGAAATTCTTCATACCACGTATCTTCTGAAGGTATTTTTTCTTCGTTAGGTAGTACTTTAGCGATATCATCGTCTACCTGGATATGTACTTTATTCTCAGTGAACATATCGTAAAGCTCTTTTACTCTTTTTTCAAAGTCTGGAAGATTTTTATCTACCAATACTTTATCTAATGCATTACATCCTGAGATCTTATCGGTCTTAGCATTCAGCATTACTTTTCTAGCAGTGTCAAAGTCGGCGTTTTTAGAAACATATAGGAAGTTATTTCCACGACCGCTTACTAATACAGCGCCAGTTGAATGTTCCTTAACAAAAGCGATAAGTTTTTCTCCACCTCTTGGTACTACTAGATCAATGTGTTGTGGTGGATTTTTAAGGAAATCCTGAGTTTCGGTTCTGTTCATTTGTAACAGCTCGATCCAGTCTTTTTCTAAGTTGTTTTCCTTAAGCGCTTCATGCCAGCAATCTTCAAGAATTTTATTAGAATTGTTTGCTTCTTTACCACCTTTTAGGTAGATCTTGTTATTTGCTTTAAAAGCAAGAACCGCAGCTTCAATTGTAACATCGGGACGAGACTCATAAATAATCATGATCGTTCCGAAAGGAGCGGTTTTATTAGTGATATCCAGACCGGTATCTAATTTTCTATGCTCTATAACCTGTCCAACAGGATCTTCCTGATCCATCACTTCTTTTACAGAGCGAATCATATCGTCTACCTTGGCATTATTTACTACCAATCTATCGTACATAGCCTGATCTCCTTCGCCAAAAGCGTCAAGGTCTTTTTTATTTGCGGCTACTATTTCTTCACGTCTTTTATCCAGAATATTAATCATGGATTGCAGTACGTTATTTTTAGTTTTAGAATCTAATAATTTCATTACTTGATTATATTTTAGTTTGATTAAACTTCAATTTCTCGCTCACAGAGTGAGCCTTAGAATACCCTAAACACTCAAAAAGTTTAGGGATTTTCTAAGTTAGTTTAAGCGGTGAATTTAGTACCTACCGGTTTACCGGCTACGATATCTAAAATCACATTCTTCTGTTTACCATTAGCGATGTAAGTGGTAATATTTTTTGCTGCGGTACCTTTGGCAATCTTTATTTTAGACTCCATACCGCCACGGCCTTCACCTTCTCCTTTTCCGGATTCCTGAACATATTTTTCAACGTTCTCATCAACCGTAACTTTGTTTAATTTTTCTGATTCATCATCTTCTGGGTGACCGGTGTATAGACCATCGGTATCACTCAAAATGATAAGAGCATCAGCTTTAATTAATTCAGCTACAAGGCTGGCAAGTTCATCGTTATCAGAGAACATAGACATTGTTACTGAAACGGCATCATCTTCATTAGCAATTGGGATTATCCCTTCAGATAAAAGAGATTCGTAACAGTTAATCATATTCTCACGGTGAATTCCAGGGCTAAAGTCTCTTTTGGTAGCTAGCACCTGTGCGCAACGCATTCCGTAATCGTGGAAAATACTATAATAATGGCGCATCATACGAGGTTGTCCTACGGCAGAGAATACCTGTCTTCTCTTGGAAGCATCATCAATATTTACATCGCCAAGAACTTCTTTACCAGCAATGGCTGATCCTGAAGAAACAAGAACTACCATTACATCCTCTTCATATAGTGTAGCTATTTGTTCTACAAGATGCTTAAGCACCGGGCCTAAAATCCTGTTATCTTTATTGGTCATTACGTTGGTTCCGACCTTAACTACAATTCTCTTTTTTTCCATTTTATAAAGTTATATTTAAACTTCTTTTTAAACTTAAATTACTCTTTACCTAATTCTACGGCTCTATCAAAGGCAGCATAAGCAGCATCTTTAATAAGCTCTTCTACATTATTCTCGTCCATAGAGTCTAATGCTGCGCGAGTAGTACCTCCTTTAGAAGCAACGCGCTCCATCCAGGTACTTGGAGAAAGATCTGATTCGTTGAAAAGTTTTACAGCACCTTCAAATGTTTGACTTACCAATACTTTTGAATCGTTTTTGGAGAAGCCCATTTTTAATGCTGCTTCTAACATTGAATTCATGAAGTAGAATACGTAAGCAGGTCCACTTCCTGAAATTCCTGTAGAGGCATCGATAAACTTCTCAGTCTGTACATGAATAGAAGCTCCTGTAGTGTCCAGTAAATTTCTTACCATTAAAAGCTCTACTCTAGATACTTCTTCAGCTTCTGTAAAAGAAGTAACTCCTTTTCCTACCTGAGCTGGAAGGTTTGGCATTGAACGAACAACTTTTTTAACGTCCAGGCCTTCCTGAATCTTATCTATAGTCACTCCAGCCATCAGCGAAACAAAAATTTGCTGATCGTTTACCAGAGGTCTTATCTCTTCAAATAAAGAATCACAGTGATATGGTTTTACAGCAATAAATACGATGTCTGCTTTTGGAAGACATTCTTCTATATCATCATAAACGTCAAAATGATCTATCTTACTAAGGGTGGTAATAACCTCGGCAGATTTATCGAAAATCATTAGGTTTCGATGATTAAGCAGACTAGACTTCGCCATTCCTTCAGCGTAAGTTAGTCCCATATTTCCTGCTCCAATAACTAATACTTTCATTCTATATTTTTTGGTTAATTAATTCTTTTTCGACTTTTGGATAATCAAATCCGGGCTGTAAAGAACAAAGACCATACAATGTTTCCTGCCAAACCAGCTTTGCTGGCTAAAAGCCAGGATTAAATTAATTTAATTTTGCCGGAACTAATAAAATATAAGGTTAAACTAATCTAAAAATCATTTTTAAAATGTTGAAGGAAAGCTATCGGAAGGACCTGCTAAGTCCTATCCTTAAGACAGCTAAGTGCAATTTGAATTTTATCTTTTGGATTAATACATTAAGCCAAGAGTATTATTTTTTTCTTAAAATGTGAGAAATTCAGCCTTATTACTGAATCTCTGATAAGAAAAAACTATAAGTAATAATTTAGATTGATTCTAGAGAATAACTGACAGATTCCTGCCATTATTGCAGCAGCACATGCGCAAAATTGAACGAAAAGGTTTTCGTTGGAGAATGAGGATCTAAAGCTTTAAGCTAACAATATCATGAAGTTGCGGAATAATTATCTCACAATTATATAGATCTTTAATTTTAACTCTTAAGGAATCTAAGGCTGTAGGCTCGCCGTGAATTAAGAATACCTTTTCCGGAACATTTTTAATTTCTGAAAGCCAGTCTAATAATTCCTGTTGATCTGCATGAGCAGAGAGACTCTCGATTTTTAAGATCTTTGCTTTTACGGGGCAATACTTCCCGAAGATCTTTATTTCAGCAGCTCCGTTTTCCAACTGTCTTCCACGCGTACCTTCAGCCTGGTAGCCTGCTAGTAAAACTGTGGTTTCAGGCTTATCTATTAAATAGCGTAAATAGGTGAGAACCCTGCCGCCGGTAACCATCCCGCTTCCGGCAATTACTACTTTGGTCCGTTTTTCATCTATGGTTTTCCAGGTGTCCCGGTATGAAGTGATAATATTAAAATAAGAAAGCATTTTTCGAAATTCAGCTGCATCTACTTTGTGCCATTTACTAAAACCTTCAAACAAGCCCAGCACTTTGTTTCCCATTGGGCTATCTATATAAATAGGGATTTCTGGAATTTTGTTTGCTTTCATTAAAAGATAAAGCCTGTACATAATACCCTGTAAACGTTCCACGGCAAAACTGGGAATAATAAGATTTCCATTATTCCTAATAGTGTCTTTTATAGCCTCAGTAAATATTTCATCTGAATTATCTTCTGGATGAAGCCTGTCTCCGTAGGTGCTTTCCATAAATAAATAATCGGCTTTTTCTGGTTTCTTTGGCGGTTCCAGGAGCAAGTCTTTTTCTCTCCCAATATCTCCTGAAAAAACAAAGCGTTTATTAAAAATATCCAGTTCAATAAAAGCCGATCCCAGAATATGGCCATTCGCCTGATAACGATATTTTATATTTTCTGAAATTTGATACCATTCATCCAGGTTTATACTTTGAAATAAACCAATTGCTTTTTCGGCATCTTTTGTAGTATATAAAGGTAAGGCGGGTTCGTGCTTGCTGTATTCTTCTTTATTGGCTCTTTCAGCATCTTCTTCCTGGATTTTCGCACTATCGTTTAATATCACCTCGGCAATTCCCAGGCTTGGAGGCGTGCCTAATATTGGATTTTTATAACCTTGTTTTACCAAACGTGGTAAATATCCGGTATGGTCCAGGTGACCGTGGGTTAATAGAATAAGGTCTATGGCTTTGGGATCAAACGGGAAATCTTTCCAGTTGAGTTCACGTAAACTTTTAATTCCCTGGAAAAGTCCGCAGTCTATTAGAATATTTAACTCTGGGGTTTCCAAAAGGAATTTAGAGCCGGTAACTGTACCAGCGGCCCCCAGGAAATGAATTTTCACCTGATTTTCCATAGCTTTAATGTTTACAAAGTTCTTCCATCTCTTTTAAAATCCTTTTTTTGCGTGGATTATGAATTCCTAAGTGATCCAGGTAAAAATTATCATTAATAAGATCCTGGCATAAAACCACATCGCGGCTAAGCAAAAAGTTCTTTTCCCTTTCTGAAAGCAGCGTGGAAACAGTGATAGGGTATAAGCCCAATTTGTCTATTCTATCTTTAATACCTTCACCTTTTGGATAATCCCAACTTAATAGTTTAAGGTCGCTGCATTTACCATATTTTATCGCATCTGCAGTAAATCTGGTATTTGTAACTACCCAACCTTCCTCAAAGTCCAGTTTATTTTTCCCGTTATTTCTGAAGTTTTTTATATCCCGAAATCTTGAATCTATGTAAAGAGGAATTTTCACATCGCTGTTTCTACCGGCATTGTGAAATTTGCATTCTATCAAGATCAATTTTGTATCGGTCTTGGCTTCTACATCAATTTCATGAGTCACACATTTTCCCTGGTAGATTTTCCCGGTTTCGGTTTTATAACCGCTATGACTTAATAGCGCGGCAATAAATTTTTCAAACGGAAAACCTGTTGGCCCCAATTCGTAAATAGCGGTCTTTAATTTATATTTTGAAGCACTGGTTTTATTTCCTTCCTTAAGCAAGCTAAATGCACGGTTGTAAATTTCTTTGGTAGTGATGCCATCATAGAGTTCGGTTTTTAGCTTTTCCAGCGTGCTATTTATCAACTCATCATTTGCGCCAGACCGTCTTAGAGACTCAGCAACCCTATCAATAGAAAACTGAGCTTTTTCACCGGAAGCTTTGATAACCTGTAAGTTGGAAATATCCATTTTTAATAGTTTTATCTGGAATAATAATTCTTGGAATTATAGATCTGCGGGCATAAAAATTATAGGAATTTGCGGTTTTTTCCCTAATTCTTTAAGTAAGGATTTAGAGAAAAGATTTTTAAAAAAACCTCTTTTTTTATGGTTTAAAACCAATATATCGCTGTTTCTACTTTGAATAAAACTATGAATCCCTTTGGCAACTTCAATATTGGTTAATGTGTGAAAACTATGAGAAACTTTATCAAAATGTTCATGTAATTCTTCCTTTCTACTTTCCTGCTCTTCAGAAAAATCTTCAGTATCTTGAATATAGAGAATCCTAATACTAGCCTTAAATTTTTTGGTCATATCCATTAGAAAATTGATCTCGGTAAGAGAAAAAGATTTGTCAAATCTTGTAGCTAATACGATTTCCTTTTTTACTTCTGGCACATTTACGCTTTGGTCTGGGATTAGTAGAACCGGCATGTGATCTACCGTTTCTATCACATTCATACTATTGGTTCCAAAAATTTTATCGTCAGGTTCGTTCTCGCCTTTTGTACCCATCACTATCAGATCAAAAATTATATCTTTTTGAATTTCAATGATCGCATCATTCAGCCAGGACTCTATTATTAAAGATTTAAACCTGTGATTCGGGTTTTTGTTTATCACGGCTACTTCTTTTAAGAGCTTTTCCATTAAAATTTTATTTTCAGCTTTTGCCTGGGATAAGCTGTCTCCATTAATATCTGGTGTATAGAATTCAGGTTTACAGGCATTTAAAAAATAAAAATTGCACAAGTCATTTTGGAATAAACTAAAGGCATAAACAGTAGCTTTCCATGCGTTGACTGAAAAATCGGTGGGGATGAGTATATTTTTCATAATTAGCTGAATTTTCCTGAAGGGATAACCATAAATGGAACTTTAATATGAAAACCTATTTTGTTTACTACCGGCCTAAACAAGAGGTTTTCAAAAAAACTACGCTTATTGTTTACCATAAAGAGTAAATCTACCGTGTTTTTCTCCTGAAACTTTTCGATGGCTTTCGTTACACTTTTATCTTCAATTGTATTGAATTGATGCGGAAAGTCTTCAAGAACTTTACTTAGGTTTTTCTTGTTTTCTTCCTGTTTTTCATCAAGATCTTTTCCGAAGAAAACGTGCAGAATATTAAGTTTTGAGTTATGGTTTTTTACTAAATTTAAAATTGGTTCCAGCTGCGGAGCACTAAAATGCAGTTGAAAATCTGTAGGGAATAAAATGTTTACCGGTGGTTGATATTCATAATCTGAAGGGATGGTTAACAGCGGAACTTTTAGTTTATTAATAGCCTGTACCGTGTTTGTACCAATTAAGATCTCTTCGGCACCGGTGGCTCCCTGGGTTCCCATAATCACCAGGTCTATTTCTTTAGATTTCACCTGTTCTTTCATTTCATCTATCAAAAGATTAAAGGCCGAAATTTTCTCGAAATGATGGTTTGGATTTTTAAAATCACGATTAATTTTTTGTTCTACTCTTTTTAATCCTGTTTGGGAATTTTTCTGGTAAGCTTCAGCGAGATTAGGTTGGGTGCTGTTGTATAAAATATATTCTGAATCGTATAAAACCGGGGTGTATGTGTTTAGAAGATAAAATCTACATTCTTCGTCCTTAAATGCTTTAAGCGCATAAGTAATGGCATTATATGCGTTCTCTGAAAAGTCTGTGGGTAAGAGTATTTTTTTCATGATTTCTAAGTATTAAATGCATTCCCTATTAAAATTTTGTAAAGCAAGAAGGGGAACTTTTGGATGTAAACCCACTTTATCTATAGTAGATGTTAAGAGTATATCTTCTAAATAGGTATGACGGGAATTTACCATCACCAGCAGATCTATTTCATTGGCTGCTATAAAATCTTCTATGGCCTTTTCCTTTTGTAATTCGTCTTGTTGATGTTCTTCTGTGGTTATATTGTAGAACTGTTGTTTTAAAAATTCCAGATTGTCCTGTTGCCTGGTAGAAGTTGCTTTATGTTTAGATAGATATAGAAAGTGGATTATAGACTTAAAATCGCGGGCAATTTCTCCCACAACTTTTAATTCCCTTTTTTGATACGGAATTAAAAAATTGGTTGGAAATAGAATATTCCTGGGTTCCTGGTATTTAAAATTAGCCGGGATTGCCAAAACCGGACATTGCACATATTTTAGCACAAGTAGGGTATTGCTCCCAATTCCCAGTTTGCTGTTGTTGGTAAAACCTCGGGTTCCCATCACAACAAGATCAGCATTTTCTGAATTCACTAAATTGTTGACCTCGTCTACCAAATCTCCAAAAGCCGCGATCAATTTTATACTATGCCTGGGATTGCAAAACTCATCGTGAATCTTTGAACTTATTTCAGTTAGTTCTGTTTCTGCCTTCTTTTTTGTGACTGCTTTTAGCTCGTCTATTAATTCGTTGCTTAAAAGGTTTTCGTCGGTATAAATCTTTTCAGCATAGGCGTGTAAAAGAATTAGTTCACTTTTTTCGTACTTAAAAAGCTGGCAGGCATAACGCAAAGCATTATTTGCATTTTCCGAAAAATCTGTGGGTAAAATTATCTTTCTCATCTTCTGGACCTTTGAATTATAAAGTTAATCCAAGATGTAAGTTTAAACTATGAGGAAAATCAGTTTGTTTCTGAATTTAAGGCCTTTACAGCTAAAATAGCTTTTGTGTAGTATGACGTGTATCATATTTATTCACAGGCTTTTGGCTTATATTTAAAGGTAATTTTAAAACTTTTAAAGATGAAAAATCTAATATTGGGAATCTTAATAAGTATCCCGTTTGTGTTGTTCGCACAAGAGCAGAAAGAATTTGATTTTGTAGCTAACCAGGAAAATGGATTTACGGCTGTGAAACAAGCTAATACCTGGGGCTTTGTAGATAATAATGGGGATATGGTGGTTTCACTTAGAAGCGATCTTATTTCTAATGAAGATCCAAAAAGTGGAAAAATTGGCGTGGAGGGTATTAAGTATCCGCAATTAAAAGATGACCGGGCCATTATTAAAAAAGAGGAAAATGGTATTAATTATTACGGTTTTATAAATGCCAGCGGAAAAACGATCATTGAACCAGTATATCTAAATGTAAGCAACTTTTCTAATGGTAAAGCGCTGGCAATAAAACTTGAAGAAGAGAGACTTGGGGAAAACCAACTCCTGGGCAAAGGGGTTATTTCTTATAAATATGATGTGGTTCTTTTAAATAAAGAAGGGGAAGTAGTAAAGTATTTGGAAGGGCCTTTTCCGGTTGCAGTTTCTAAGAAAAAATTAAGAGAAGCTCCTGCAATTAATGCAAAATGGTTAGGAGAAAATGTAGTAAGTGTTAAAGGACCTAATGGAAAATGGAAAATTCATAAGCTTTAAAAAAAAGAAGATGCTGTCCCGAAATTTTTCGGGACAGCAGCGTTTTTAAGATACATTCACCGTTTTAGCTTTTTTAGCTTTTTCAGTTTTTCTTTTCTTAAGATTCATTTTTAAAATACCTTCTTTGTATTTTGCTTCTACATCTTTATCCATATCTACTTCATCTGGCAGACTTATATTCCTGGAAAAGCTATTGTAGCTAAATTCTTTTCTAACAAAACCTTCTTTTTCTTCTTCGATCTTATTTTCTTTTTCTGCAGAGATGGATAGCACACCATCTTCTATAGAGATTTTAAAATCTTCTTTTGAAAGTCCGGGAGCTGCAAGTTCAATTTCAAACTCGTTTTCTTTTTCCTTTACATTTAATGCTGGGAATAGATCTTTGTCAAAATCTCCATTAAAAAAACGGTTTAGATTAAAGATTCCTCTTTTGGTATCCATTAAGTCAGCGAAAAATGGATCATTAGTTAAAAGTGAACTTCCCATTGCTGGAGTTCTACGATTACTAGATTTAGTGATTGACATAATATTTAAAATTTAATGGTTAATAATTCCGTTTTTAAGCACATTAAATTACAATCTAAAAACAGGATTTAATATGATGAAAATCAGTTATTTAAATAATTTTTGAAATGATTTAGGAAAGGCTCTAAAACACAGAAACAGGAAGCCATTGCCTCCTGTTTCCTAAGAAGATATTAAGTTTACTCTTTAACACCTGGTTGATATCAGTGATCTTACACGAAGTAAAATTTGTATATCAGGTTAAAAAATACCTTTGATATCTTCTAAATTTGACTTCTCACTCTAATAAGTGCAAAGAAATCAAATTATTTTATAAGTAATTTTCTGTTTGATTCTTGAGCTAAAAGTAGTGGAAGAGGTATTCAAAAAAAATGATAAATGTCAAGAAATTAATTTTTAACAAAAAATTATAATTATGTGATATGCTGCAGTTTTTCTGAGTTTAAAATGTTTATATTTTTTCCTTTTATAGAGATGATGCCTTCTTTCTTTAGGCAGGAAAGACTTCGTATAAAACTTTCCGGGGAAATCCCGGCAATGCTTGCAAGATCTGTTCTGGAAATTTTTAATCCCGGGAATTCTGGATTTTGTAGATCATCGGCAAATTGAAGAATGGTATTGGAAGTTTTTTTTAAGACTGAAGCATAAGCCATCTCCAAAAGTTGCGATTTAAGCCTTAAAACAGTATCGGTTAAATGTTGGGCAAGATCCAGGCTTAAACCGGGGTTTTCCTGAAGTATTTCTTTAAAATCCTTGTATAAGATACGGTGCACCCTGGAAGGTTCTAAAGTGGTAGCAGTTTCAGGACAAATGGGATTTTTATGAAAACCATATAAACCCAGCAATTCATTTTTACGATAAATCCCGGTGATCAATTCTTTTCCAAGCTGGTCCATCCTGGAAGTTTTAACCAGGCCTTTACTTATAAGATAGATAAAGCTGGAATGCCTGTTTTCCCTGAATATTATTTTATTTTTATCCCAGGCTACCTGTTCTCCTTTTTCTTCAATATAATTTTTTAAAGCCTCAATATCCGAGATTAGAGTCCTTTCCACCTTTTCACCTTCAAAAGTTTTTTCATTTTTAAGGCATAGCAAAGCATTAATTTTCTGCAAGAGTTCAGCCTTAGAATAAGAATCTGGTAAATAATGGTGTTTGCTGTGAAAGGGCTGCCAGGTCTCAAGATTGTTTTCAGAAATAATTGAAAGTAACTGGGTATTATAAAGCTCTGGGTTATTATTAAAAAGTTCAGGGGAAATTTTAGTTTTATGTTTCCAAATAATCAGTGCAGGTTTTTTTTTGATTAAAAAGCTTCTTAAGTTTTTTAAAGAATTGATATAAGCATAATTATAATCTTTTAAACCTGAAGATTTGTCAAGTTTAAAAGAGCTGAAACCTTTTTCTGAAAAAAATACCACATACTTCATCCCTGGCGAGCTTAAGATTAATAATTAAAGAAAAGATCTGGGACTGCTTTACATTTCCAATGGGGGGAGTAGGGAGGAATGCTTTAAACAATACTTAAATATACAAAGTAATTTTAGAAATTCATAAATTATAAAAACCGATTAAACAACTGATAATCAATGATTAATGATATTTTGTCATTTGAATTCGTCTAGAATTATACTCAAAAAATGATTTTTATCATTTTTAACTAATACCCACGGATGTATCTTTAAGTGGAAAATAGAATTAGATATGAAACTTTCTAAAAAACAGTCGCTCACCGAAGAATTTTATAGCAGTATCGGGAAGCTTTTTTACGCGATTGCAGCATCAGATAAAGTAGTAAGAACTGAAGAAATAAGAACTTTAAAGGAACTTGTTAAAGAAAAATGGGTGCCGGTAGATAATGCAACCGATGAGTACGGAACAGATGAGGCTTATAAAATTGAAATAGCTTTCGATTGGTTACAAGAAAATGATCCGGAAGCAGCCTGGGCTTTTAATGAATTTCAGGAGTATAAAAAAGAACATGAAAAAGTATTCACTCCAGATATAAACCAGTTAATATGGGAGACTGCTGATGCCATTGCAGCATCTTTTTCGGGAAAGAATAAATCTGAACTTATTATGCTTTCAAAATTGAAAATATTGCTCACCAATTAAATATCAAACTATGGAAACGCTAATTTGCCAAAGTTGTGGATGGCCTTTTACTCCGGCTACCGCCGGGAGAAATCGTGATAAAACGATGAATAATGATTATTGCCGGGACTGCTTTCAGGATGGAGCGTTTACTGACAAGTCTCTTAATTTACATCAATTAGAAGTGAAGCTTCTGGAAATGGCAGAAGTTCATGATGATATTAGCCTGGAAGAAGCACAGGAACTTATCAAAAAACTTCCCGAACTAAAAAGATGGCGTATGGACCATATTTAGGTTGATGGTAAGTGATGCTTTTTTAGCTCTTTAAAAATCTCTATTTTAAATGGTCCATTTCTGAACCTATTAAAGAAGTTATTGTGTTTTAAAGCCAAGCTTACTTTTTATAATAGGAATTTCCCATTTAATTATTTCCTTAAGAAATTCATCAATTTTCTCTACGATTAGTTTTTCGGTAATATGGTCTGGGGTAAAAACTCCTAATTCAACAATTTCACTTTCAGGAACTATCCAATTTTCCAGGATAGGGAAGGTGACAAATACCTCTATATCTCCATTGTGCAATTGCGAAAAGACCAGCGCTCCACCTTGCAAAAACTGATAGGTGGGAATTTTATTAGTGAAATCTATAAGATCTCCCGGAAAAGAATCAAAGGTGATATTAACAGCTTCGTTGGTGTGTATCCATTTTAATTCCTGTACTTTCCATCCCACGGGATAGGTGGCTTCAGCCGTTTTTAGAGTGTTAACAATAAGTTCTTTAGTGCTATTTTCCCAGGTAATACGTTTTTTTACTACCGTTTTGATAGAGTTTTTATATTCAGTAATGCGCTCTTCAAGATGTTCTATTTTCATATTACGCGTCTTATATATTACTGTTTTTCCTCTTCTCTTGCTTTTTGCCGCTCTAGTTTTCTAAAATAGCCGCGGAATAATATATTGTGTTTTAAAGCCTCCATATTCTGATTGAATCGAAAGGTGGCTTCCTCAATATTTTGCATACTTTCATCAAGATGATTTACAAATGTGGTGTCTTTAACTACATAATTTAATGCCCCTTTTTCTGAATTAAGACTATTGGAAAACTCTCCCAAATCTGAGCTTATCTCCTTTATTTGTGAGGATGTAGTTTTTAGATCTTCAATAATGGTGCTAAAGCTTTTTTGAGCGGTAGAGTCGCTAAGAAGCAATCCGGCCACGCTATTTTCATAATCTACAGCATTCAAAATACGATTTAGCTTATTTATTCCTGCCCGGGCAGAATTGGTAGTTTCATTTAAATTTGCAGCGCTTTCCTGAATGTTTTGTGCAAGGGTTTCATTCTTTAGTAAATCTCCTAAAACTCCTTCTCCGGCATTGATGCTATTAGTGATCTTTAAAAGATCGGCCGTTAAAAGGGCAGCGTTTTCATTGGTTTGGTTCAAAGTGTTAAGCATATCGGCAGTTGCAACCTGGCTAAGCGATTCTAAGGTGTCACCTTCTTTTATGGTTCTGGAGGATACATCACTATTGGGAATAATATTTAAAACCATGCTGCCTACTAAACCGTCAGAATTTATGGTTGCTAAAGAACTGTATTTAATTAGGTTCCCAGATTGGCGATCAATAAGCATATCTACGCAAATTGCAGTGTCGTTTAAAAATTTGATGTCTTTTACCGTGCCTACGTTTACCCCAGAATAACGTACATTATTGCCAAGCTGTAAGCCATTTACGTTTTTAAAAACAGAACTTAACATTATGGAATCTCCAAACAGGTTTTGTTTACTACCTATAAAAAAAACTCCTAGCGTAAAGATGATTAGGCCAGCTACAATAAGAAGACCTAATTTTAGATTTTGTCCGGAATTTGATTTCATAATATATTATTTAAAAAAGGCTTTAATTTTTGGGTCATCAGATTTGGCGAGGTCATTAAAACTTCCCTCAGCATAATCTTTCCCGTCTAATAGCAAGATCATTCTATTTGAAATTACCCTGGCACAGTCTACATCGTGGGTAATAATTAGCGATGAGGTTGCATATTTTTCCTGAATATTCATCATTAATAAAATGATCTCCTTAGCGGTTATTGGGTCTAATCCTGTGGTAGGTTCGTCATAAATAATAATCTTTGGTTTTAAAATAAGTGCTCTTGCCAAAGCAATTCGTCGTTGCATTCCTCCCGAAAGTTCAGCCGGCATAAGATCTATAGTGTCTGGTAGTCCTACATTTTCCA
Organism: uncultured Flavobacteriaceae bacterium; assembly: GCA_963727565.1. GTDB lineage: Bacteria > Bacteroidota > Bacteroidia > Flavobacteriales > Flavobacteriaceae > Salegentibacter. The sequence continues at coordinate 102,558 of CAVSGU010000007.1, read as the reverse complement.
GAGCTTCTTCTACAAGTGCTTCGGTTTTCTTTTCGGTATTATTGCTATGTCTTCTTAACGGAAATTCTAAATTCTCCCGCACCGTCATAGAATCGTATAAGGCGCTACCCTGAAACAAAAAACCTATATCGGTTCGCAATTCATCCAGTTCGTTTTGTTTTAGTTTTGAGATATCTTTTCCTAAAACTTTAATACTGCCTTTATCAACCTCCATAAGGCCTACCAGGCATTTGATCATCACCGATTTCCCAGAACCAGATTTCCCCATTAAAACCAGGTTCTCACCTTCAAAAAGGTTCAGATTAAAATCCTTAAGAACATCAACCGTCCCAAAGCTTTTATATAAATGACTTAGCTCTATTACCGCTTTATTTTCCATTTTCAGTTATAAAAAATATCGGTTATAAAAACAGCGATAAAATCTAATACAAATAGCAGCATAGAGGTAAAAACCACTGCCGAGTTAGACGCTTTTCCTACACCGGCGGTTCCTTTTTTACTGTTATAGCCTTTAAAACATCCCACAAGCCCAATAGCAAAACCAAAGAAAAAGGTCTTTATAGTTGCGGGCAGTAAATCTGTAAATTCAAGTGCTTCAAAAACCTGGTTAAAATAGAGTAAGAAAGAGACATCGCCCTTTGTATTTTCTATAATCGCCGATCCTATTAATGCCACAAAATCACCAATAATTACTAAAATGGGAAGCATACAGGTTGCCGCAAGAATCCTGGTAACCACCAGGAATTTAAACGGATTAGTACCAGAAACTTCCATAGCATCTATTTGTTCAGTTACCTTCATAGAGCCTAACTCGGCACCTATGCTGGAACCAATTCTTCCGGCACAAATAAGTGCGATTATTACCGGCCCAATTTCACGAACTATAGAGATACTTATCATAGAAGGCATCCACGAAACAGCCCCAAACTCCATTAAGAGTTGGCCTGGATTGTAGGGTAAAAACCAAACCTAAAATAAACCCGGTTACGCTTACTAAAAGCAAGGATTTATTTCCCATTTGGTAACATTGTTTCAGGAATTCCCTGAATTCAAATGGTCGGCTAAATAGTTCCCGAAAATATCTTCCGGTAAAATTTCCCATTTCTCCTATCTCTACAAAGAAGGAATTAAAACCCGATTGATATGAGGAGAAAAACTTCATATAGCTATATTACCAGTAAATTTAAGCCGAGCTTGCCGTAGCAGAAATGATATTTATCAGTTTATGAGAAGAGATTAAGGAGTCTTTGTTTTAAAAGGAGTTTTTCTTATAAAAGCCTTCTGAAATTTAGTTTTTAACACTCTATTTTTAGGAAAATTGTTAATTTTAATGGCTAAAAATTAAATTTTATGAATTGTATAAGCTGGTTTTTCCAGCTTTTATTGATATTTTGTTAATTTAAATTGCAAATGAGTCCATAATTCTACTATTTAACTTATATTTTTGATCTTTGGCCTTTTTTAATTTTATACAAGTCTGACTTAATCATTTCTAAATGACAAAAGTAAATAACTACCCATCCAAATCGGAGTTGGAAAACAAGCTTAAAACTGACGAACCGCGCGTTATTGCTGTAGGTGCAAGTGCCGGGGGGTTGGAAGCCTTAAAGGCTTTCTTTGAAGGTATACCCGAAACCGATAAAAATGCTTACGTAGTTATTCAGCATCTCTCTCCAGACTATAAAAGTATGATGGGAGAGCTTCTTAAGAAGAATACCAATTTGCCTATTCGGGAAATTAAAGATGGTAAAAAAATAAAGCAAGGTCATATTTATTTAATTCCACCGGCCAATAACCTCACTTATGAGGATAGTAGGCTTCATCTTGTAGAAAAGCCAAAAGACCAAAGTTTAAACCTGCCAATAGATATGTTTTTTGAATCACTCTCAAAACAGAAAAAGGAAAAAGCTATTGCAGTAATCTTAAGCGGAACCGGAAGCGATGGTACAAGAGGGGTAAGAGCAATAAAAGAACGGGACGGAATGGTTATGGTGCAGGATCCCGAAGAAGCTAAGTTTGATGGGATGCCGCAAAGTGCTATAAATACCGGCCTGGTAGATTACGTACTGCCGGTTTCCAGAATGGCCAAAGAACTTAAAAACTTTATAGATGCTCCTTCTGTTTTTCATTTTAAAGACGGAGATTTAAATTATAACGAAAGCGAATTAATGAAAATTCTTCGCTTTGTAGATGAAAAAACCGGCCTGGATTTCAGGGAATACAAACACGCAACTCTTGCTCGAAGAATAGCCAGGAGGGTTAATGTTTGTAAGTGTAAAAGTCTTTCAGGTTATTATGAGTTTTTAATTCATAATGAAGAAGAGATAGAAATACTTCATCGCGAATTCCTTATTGGAGTAACTAAATTTTTTAGGGATGAAAAAGTTTGGAAAAAACTAAGGGAAGAGGTAATTCCGAAACTGGTAGAAAAGAAAAAAGATGGTGAGGTAATAAAGCTATGGGATGTTGCCTGTAGTAGTGGTGAGGAAGCTTATTCTTTTGCGATGATTATCAACGAAGAAATTGAACGCCAGAAGAAAAGTGTTGACTTAAAGATCTTTGCTACAGATATTTCGCAAAAGCATTTAGATATAGGTAGTGAAGCATTTTATCCTGAAAGTATCGTTGCTGATATCGATTCAGAATTATTACTGAAATACTTTATTAGTAAACCCGATGGTTATAAGGTAGTTGATAAAATGCGCCGAATGGTGGTTTTCTCCAGGCATAATATCATTAAAAATCCGCCTTTCAGCAATATGGATATGGTGGCTTGTAGAAATCTTTTAATCTATTTTCAACCCGGAATTCAGAATAAAGCATTAAACTTTTTGCAATATGCCTTAAAAGTTGGCGGAATTTTGGTTTTAGGAACCAGTGAAAATGTATCCTCTCAAAAAAATAATTTTAAAGTTATAGATCGTTCAGCAAAGATTTTCCGGAATGAAAATGCAGATAAGCGGTTAAATTCAAATGTCTCGCAGGCAACCACAACAAGTAATTTGCCGTCTAGCACTCGTGAAATAAAACGTCCTACTAGCAGGAGTAATTCAAGTCCTATTAAAAACAAACTTGCAGAAGAGCTTAATGAAACTATACTGGAGACTTTTGGTGGTGCCAGTGTGTTTGTAGATAAGGATTTTAATATTCTACAGGCGGTTGGTGAGTTCAGGAAATATGCCAATTTACCGGTGAGTGGGTTTTCTATAAACCTGCTTGATATGCTAGGTGCAGATCTAAAATATATTATTCAAAGCACCTTGAAAAAGGCTAAAAAGAATAATGCAAAACTTAGGTATAAAGATGCTTCTTTTGAGCATAATGGTAAGCAAGGTTCTGTAGATATTATTGTAAAGCCTTATAACCAGAAGATAGAAGATGACAGCACGAGTTTCGTGATTACTTTCATAGAAAAAGATGTTAAGTTAGATGATGTTGATACGCTTGAAAAATTAACGCTAACCAATCGTACCAAAGAATATGTTGCAGATCTAGAAGACGAACTCAAAGAGACCAAAGAAGAGCTGCAAACTTCCATGGAAGAAATTGAAACCAGTAATGAAGAGTTGCAGGCTGCAAACGAAGAGTTACTTGCTTCTAATGAAGAGTTACAAAGTACCAATGAAGAGCTACAAAGTGTAAATGAAGAAATAAATACGGTGAATGCCGAAAATCTTCAGAAAGTAGAAGATCTGGCAGCTCTGAATTCTGATATGAACAATTTGCTGGAAAGCACTGAAATTGGTGTTATTTTTCTTGATACAGATTTAAAAATCAGGAAATTTACCCCGGCAATTCAAAGGCATTTTAATTTAATCGATTCAGATGAAGGTCGCCCTATAGAGCATTTTACTTCCAGTATGGGGAAAAACAACCTCATTACACGTTGTAAGCGGGTACTTAGAACTGGTAAGATCCTTGAAAAGCAAGTGATGACCAGGGATAACTCTTATTATTTAAGAAGAATTTCTCCTTATATAAATTCTAATGATGAAATAAGTGGAGTAGTGATTACTTTTATAGATGTTGGTTTATTGCAGCGATCTAAAGAGAAATTAATTGCCAGCGAAAAACGCTTCAAATCTTTCTACGAAGAAGATCCTGTAATTCATATTAGTGTAGACCCGCAAACACAGCTTATTGTACAATGCAATGAAATGGCAGTGACAAAGTTGGGTTATGAAACTAAAGAAGACCTAATAGATAAACCGGTCTATGATCTTTATAATGAAGAATCTCAGCTTAGAGCCTTAAAATCTAATAAAGAATTTAAGAATACAGGTGTTATAGTAAATATGGAGCAGGATATGCTTACCGCTGCAGGAGATTTACTTCCCGTAATTTTAAATGCTACGGCAGAGAAAGATTTAGATGGTAGAGTAATGACCATAAGGTACACTTGCGTAGATATTTCAGCTTTAAAAAATGCCGAAAATCAATTAAAGCAGCAGCACGACGATCTGGAACGCGCCAATAAAGATCTGGAACAATTTGTTTCCATTTGCTCACATGATCTTCAGGAGCCGCTTTCCACCATTAAGTTTGGTAGTGATGTATTAGGGAAAATGTATGCTACGAAACTAGATGAAAAGGGCAAAAATTATATTCAATATATAAAAGATGCTTCAACCCGTCTTTCAGAACAAATTAAAGCTTTACTGGAACATTCCAGAATTGGGCGTCACGGCGACAAGAGCCTGGTGAACATTAAAGAGATAGTAGAAGTTGTGAAATACGATCTTGGTAAAAGAATTAAGGATACCAATGCAAAGGTAAATGCCAGTTCGTTGCCAAAGATCATGGGGCACGAGGTAGAATTGCGCCTGCTTTTCCAAAATCTAATTAGTAACGCTATTAAATATACTCCGAGCGATAGAAATCCAGATGTTCGTATAGCATCTTATAGAGAAGGCGCTCACTGGGTTTTTTCTGTAACCGATAATGGTTATGGAATTTCAGAAGAAGATAAAAAGAACATTTTCACCATCTTTAACCGTGTAAAAGAAACCGATGCAAACGAAGGAACCGGAGTTGGTTTGGCACACGTAGAAAAGATCGTTCAACTGCACGAAGGTACCATTTGGGTAGAAAGCCAGGTAGATGTAGGAAGTACTTTTTATTTTAAATTAAAAGCTTAAACCTATATGAGCGAAGAACAGTTTTCGTATCCCGAAAAGGTAGATGTTCAAAATTGTGATAAAGAACCCATACATTTAATAGGAGAAGCCCAGGCTCACGGAGTTATTGTAGCAGTAAATCCTGAAACTTTTGCAGTAACTCAGGCTAGTGAAAACACTTTAAAGTTCTTCGGAATTTCTCATAAAGATTTTCTGGTATTTCTCTGGAAAAACTAATTGGTAAACTTCCTGTAAAGCGACTTCAAACCTCTATTTCTGAAGAATCAGGTTTTATAGCTGAAGAGTTAAAGATCAATGAGAACAACTTTGTAATGTTGGCTCATTTATCTGAAGATAATCTTATTCTGGATTTTGAAATTCTAGGAGAAACCTGGAATCCCACTCATTTTCAGCAGCAGTTAACCAGTATTATTAATGGCCTGGATACTACAGAAAGTATCCCGACTCTATGCGATAGAGCAGCTAAGTTGATGAAAAATATTTTCGGTTACGATCGTGTGATGGTGTACCGGTTTGATGAAGAATGGAATGGGGAAGTAGTTGCTGAAGAAAAAGAGGAGCATTTAGAAAGCTGGCTAGATTTACATTATCCGGCGAGTGATATTCCTTCGCAATCAAGAAAGTTATTTTTAAAGCATAAGGTTAGGATTATTTCAGATGTAAACTATGAGCCCGTTCCTATTGCTCCAGAAATATCGCCAGTAACTAACAAGCCTTTAGATCTTTCCCGGTCTGCATTAAGAGGGGTTTCTCCCATTCATATTGAATATTTGCAAAATATGAAGGTGGGTGCTTCCCTAACAGCGGCTATTATTGTAAACGGGAATCTATGGGGTTTGGTGGCCTGTCATCATTATTCGGCTAAATTCATTAATTATTATCAAAGAGAAACCTGTAAGTTTTTAACGCAGGTTTTTTCTAATAATATTTCCACCATACAAACCGGGATTTTTAATAAAAAATTCAATGAAAATTCTGAGTTGAGGCAAAGAATCGTAGAGGAATTAAAAATTGAAGATTCTTTAGCTGAAGGTCTTGCTAAAACTTCAGTTTCTTTTACTTCTTTAATGGAAAGTGGAGGAGGAGCAGTTATTTTAGATAATGAAATAAAGCTTTTTGGTAAAACACCTAAGGAAGCTGAAGTTCTGGAAATACGTGATTTCCTGGCCGAAAAAGATGAGGTTATTTTTCATACTAAAAATCTTAAAAATCAATATCCGAAAGCTGAAAAATATAAAAAATCGGCTTCAGGAATTTTAAGTTTTAAGCTGGGAAGAGCTGAAGATAATTTTATTATCTGGTTTAGGCCTGAAGTAGCCGAAACCGTAAGTTGGGGTGGTAATCCTAATAATAAAGTTTCGTACAACGAAGAGAAACAACGCCTAAGTCCTAGAAAGTCTTTTGAGAAATGGACAGAAAAACTGGATGGGATCTCGCATAGTTGGCAGGATTATGACCTTGAAACGGCAAAAGTTTTTCGAGAAAATTTAAACCAGTTTCTTCTGGCAAAGCAAAAAGAAGAAATTAGCAGGTTGAATCAAAATCTACAGGAAGCCAATAAAGACCTTGAACTTTTTAGTTACGGAATTTCCCATGATCTCCGCAGCCCTTTACGAGGAATAAATGGTTTTGCGCAAATCTTAAAAGAGGATTTTGGCCGGGATTTACCTGCTGAAGCTTCAGAAACTATAGATACCATTTTAAAGGCTTCAAATAGAATGGAAGGGATTATAGATGATATTCTTTCCTTTTCAAAGATCACCAGTGGGGAACTTGAAAAAAAGAAATTCAGCACTAATAAATTGTTGGAGGAGCTTTTATCCAGTTTTAATATCAAGATCAATTTCCCCGATTCAGAAGTAGTAATAGCAGATAATTTACCGGAAACCTTTGGAGATCGCCGAATGGTTTTTCAGTTATGGAGTAATTTAGTGGGAAATGCTTTAAAATATTCTCAAAGAGCTAAAGCTCCAAAGCTTGAAATTGGAAGTATTTCAGAAAATAACAAGGATGTTTTCTATATAAAAGATAACGGTATTGGTATAGCCAAAAATGACCAGGAGAAAATTTTTAATGTGTTTTCCAGGGTTTCTAAAAATGATTTTAAAGGAACTGGTGTTGGCTTGTCTATAGTAGCCAGAATTATAGAAAAACATAATGGAAAAATTTGGATAGAAAGTGAACCTGGTAAAGGCAGTACTTTTTTCTTTTATTTATAATTACGGTCTGTAATCTATCCCAATTTGGTTCTTTGCATTAACTAGTTTAGTACTTTTGTATAAATTTAGAAGAATGATCACAACTCCATTACGCATTATACTGGTTGAAGATGAGGAAACCGATGCGGTTTTAATCAAAAGACAAATTGCTAAGATTGTAGAAATGCCTGAGATAAAAATAGTGCAAGATCTACCCGGGTTTGAGAATTTATTTACCAGTTTTCTGCCAGATGTAGTAATTTCCGATTATAATCTGCCTTCCGGTACCGGGCTTGACATTATGGAATTGGTAAAATCTATAGATGAAAGTATTCCACTGATTTTTATCACAGGAGCCCTGGATGATGACGAACTTGCCGCAGATACCATTCTTTCCGGAGCTTCAGGATTTATTCTGAAAAAGCATATGAATAATCTGGATGAAAAATTAGAGCCACTCTTAAAACAGGTGGTGTATAATATGGTGCAAAATGGCGAGCTGAGAGAGCGAATAAGAAAGAATAAAATAGCAGTTCATCAAATTTACAGTTACCTGGATAGTATGAAGGCTGATGATAAAGAACAGCGGGAGAATATTAGGAAAATAAGGAATAATCTTGATAAATTTAATGTAGAAGATGCTGAATAACCTTAGAGATTCTACCAAAAAGCTTCACGAAGACCTTGAAAAGGAAAACCTTGCAGGTCAAATTATTTCTCACGAGATAAGCCTGGAAGATTATAAGCTTTTACTGCTTCAAAATTATATAGCCTATAAAATTACCGAAGCGGAAATTTCAAAATTTATTCCTGCTTACCAATCAGATAAAAGTGACAAACTTGCAAAAGATCTTGACGCATTAGAAGTGGATAAATCGATTTCAGAAGAGTTTCAGGGAAAATTCAGTGTGAATTCTTACGAGGAAGCTTTGGGTGCAGCTTACGTGGTTTTAGGTTCTGCTCTTGGCGGAGTTTACATTTCTAAAGAACTCCCAAACTGCCCTTCATTAAATGGAGTTCCTCAACCGCATTTTTTCAATGGCGATCGGGATGGAGTAAAATCCTGGAATAAATTTGTAAAGGAATTAAAAGCTGAAGATTTTAGCGAAATTCAAATAAAAGAAGCTTCAAACAAAGCGAGGGAAACCTTTGAGTTTTTTGGATTGGTTTTTAAAGAAACTTCAGTAATTCCGAAGTATAATATCAGCTAATTTATTTTTGTCGCTTGTTTCTTCATTGGTGTTCTCACTTTAGGACTCAATTTATTTTTTATAATACCAGTTCGGTAAAAAGCCTATTTAGGGTTTTATCAAGATCATTGGTCATTCCCGGGTGTGGTCGTGAAGTTTGAATTATAGAACTTCGCACTGCAGTAAGCCATCTAAAACGCGATGGCAAGTCTAATTGTGCAATAGGACCACCATTTTTACTGCCTTCGCATATTTTCTTAAAAGAATCTAGATTTGAACATATTTCATCTTTGTCCAGATCTTTGCAAAAAACTCTTTAGCCGCTCTTCATCAACCTTAAATAAAGCTTTTAAATATTTTCCCTGTTTGCTGAAGACTATAATTCCCACGTTTAGAAATTCTTCACGTTCAACTTTAGGCACCAGCCTAATTACAGCATATTCATATAAGTGCTTTCCTTGCATTTTCTGCTTCTTTTATAAAAATTCCTGAATGATCCAGCCTTGTGGTTAAAAATTGAGTGTAAACTTCTTTTATTTCCTCTTCACTTTCATCGGTATCTTCCCATTGCAACCATTCAGAAGGAATTAGCGATACAATTTCTTTTATTTTTTCTGGAGTAATTAATTTTCTGCAAAATTCATCGGCTTCCCTTAATTTGGTAGCTCTTGGCAGTAATACATGATCTTTGATAAAAGCAAATGGTGTTTTAGCTTTCTCTTCCACGTTGGTCCACGAATGGTGGAAATAAAAGGAAGCACCGTGGTCTATAAGCCATAATTCTTTATGCCAGATAAGCATATTGGTATTTCTATAGGTGCGGTCTACATTGGTGATAAATGCATCAAGCCAAACTATTTTTGAAGCTTCAAATTCATCAACTTCAGTAACCACAGGATCAAAATTAATCGCTGCTGATAGAAAATGCAGGGCAAGATTTAATCCCTGGCTAGCCTGCAAAAGATCCTGAATTTCCTCATCTCCTTCAGTTCTTCCAAAGGCTTCATCTAAATTAGCATAAACGAGTTCTGGCACTTTAAAGCCTAATGCGCGGGCAATTTCGCTTCCGAGTAATTCGGCAATAAGTGCTTTTACACCGTGGCCCGCACCTTTAAATTTAAGTACATATTTAAAATCGTCATCGGCTTCGGTGAGAGCAGGTAAGGAGCCGCCTTCTCTAAGCGGAGTAATATACCTGGTTACTGTAACCGTTCTTAATTCTGCGTTTTGCATAGGTTGTTATGAGACTTCAAAGTTAAGGTTTGTAGGGCTAATATGAAATAATCCAAAATGAATTGAAAAATTACATTTAATAGGAAAACGCAGGTAGTTCAATAACTTCACCGGCATCCATTTTGTCCAGTTTTTCATTGCCAATTCTTACGCGCACCAACCTTAAAGTTGGGAATCCAACGGCGGCAGTCATCTTTTTGACCTGGCGGAATTTACCTTCAACCAATGTAACCGAAATCCAACTGGTAGGACCGTGACGTTCATCTCGAATTTTCTTAGCTCTTTCCGGGAAGACCGGTCTTTCTTCTAAAATAAATGCTTTACAGGGCAGCGTTCTATAGCTTTTACCGTTAATGCTTATCTCTACACCAAGTTGTATTTTTTCAATTGCTTCATGGGTGATTTGCCCATCTACCTGAACATAATATTCTTTCTCAATTTTATTCCCGGTAACTTCGGCACTTGCTTTTCCATCGGTAGTAAGAAATAATAAACCTTCAGAATCCTGGTCTAGCCGACCAACCGACATTGTTTCTTCTGGGAAATCGCCTAATTCTCCCAAAAGTTTCTTTTTTTTCCTTGGACGCTCGTTGGTAATAAACTGACTTAAATAGCCGTAGGGTTTGTAAATCTTGAAATAGCGATGCTGCATTAACGTAAAACCAATTTTTTAATGAGGTCTTTCCCTAATTCTCTATTTAGCATAGCTATTATTTTTCCTTTACCATAGCTGAGTTCTTCTCTTAGTACCGAAGAACTTAACTGAACAAAAAGAGTTTCGTTTTGCAGTTTTATAGCAGTAGTATACTTCTCAATGGCTGGTCCCATTTCCCGGTACCAAACATCTTTAACGCTTACTTTATCCAGCCCTCCCTGGAGTTTATTATGATCTACAAACTCTTTTAAAACTTCGCTTAAACTTTGATTTTCACTATTTCTCTTCTTCATCTTCATTATCTAGTAAGGATGTGAATTTGGTATAATAATATATTTTTCCGTCTCTATTTAGGACGCTAAATTTCTTTTCTTCAGCAGAAATTACAGTTTCTTTCCACTCATCAAAAGGAGTTTTATAATAAAGACGTAAACTATCATTTTCTATGCGTGCTGAAATTTCTTCTTTATTGTCACTTGTTTTAAAACTACCATCAAATTGTGGTTTTACTTTTTTTCGAAAACCTTCGTTGCCATCAAATTCCATATAATCTACCGTGGCGTTTACCTTATAATTAATTACTGAATCTTCAGAGATCTCTACGCGATCAATCTCCCAATAACCGGTAAGGTGTTCTAACTGTTCTTCAGGATTATTTTTTTGGCATCCTAAAAGTACGATTCCGAAGAGGAAAAAAAGAATTTTTTTATTCACAATTTAAAGAGTTTATAAGATTGATTACTGCTTTTAACCACAGCTTCTGTGCGGTCTGCGTGGGTGTCACTAATAAAAATTTGACCCAATTGATCTGTAGCCACCAAAGCTACAATATGTGCCACACGTTGCTCGTCTAATTTGTCGAAAATATCATCGAGCAATAATATGGGGTTTACTTTACTTATAGCTTTTATAAAATCGAATTGCGCCAATTTTAATGCAACTAAAAAAGATTTTTGTTGCCCCTGGGAACCAAATTTTTTGATAGGATGACCTTCAATTTCAAAACTTAGATCGTCTTTATGTGTTCCAACGCTTGTATATTGTAAAGCCATATCCTTTTGAAGATTTGCTTCAAGTAAAGATGCTAAAGAACTGTCAAACAGCTGACTTTTATAACTAATATCTACCTGTTCTTCATTTTTAGTAATATCAGCATAGCGCTTATTAAAAATAGGAATGAATTCTTCTAAAAAGGCTTTTCGTTTTTCGAAGATATATTGGCCGAGGTCGCTAAGTTGTAGATTGTAAACTTCTAAAGTATCACGATCAAAACTATGGTTCGCGGCAAAGTATTTTAGCAAAGAATTACGCTGTGCATTTATCTTTCCGTACTGAATAAGTTTATTGAGATAAACATTATCGCTCTGGGAGATCACGCCATCCATAAACTTACGGCGGGTTTCGCTTCCTTCAATTATAAGGTCGCGATCGGCTGGTGAAATAATAACCGTAGGAATAAAGCCAATATGTTCACTAAATTTTTCATAGGGCTTATTGTTCCGCTTTATCACCTTTTTTTGTCCGCGTTTAGCGCTTACTAATATTTGTTCCTCTTTTTGTGATTTTTCAAACTGTCCTTCAACCACAAAAAAATCGGCATCGTGATTAATGTTTTGGCTGGTAATTGGGTTAAAATAACTTTTTCCAAAAGCCAAATGATAAATACTGTCTAAGACGTTGGTTTTGCCAACGCCATTATTGCCTACAAAACAATTTATTTTCGTGTCAAACTCGAAAGAAGCTGAATCCAGGTTTTTGTAATTAACTAAAGAAAGGTGTTTTAAAAACATAAAATGCTGTTATTCAGCTTTTTGATATTTATATAATAGAATTCTGAAAGTAAAGCGAATGACCCGAAAATATTAAAAAAATACAAATAATTTCCCTTTTAATTTTGAATAAAAATCATATTTTTGCCACGCATTAAACAGTTTTTATGGCAACTTACAAGAAAAAAGGATATAAACCATCTAACAAGGAAGAACAGCAAAAACAAGTAGAAGACGAATCTACAACTGCTGAAGTATTTAACACTCTTGACGAAGGAGCTGGCAGGACCGAAACCTGGGTAGCAGAAAATCAAAAGTATATTTATATCATTGTTGGAGTAGCAATCGTAGCCGTATTGGGTTACCTTGGTTACGAACGTTTTGTAAGTGAGCCAAAACAGGAAGAAGCGGCCAATGAGATGGCACAGGCGCAAAACTATTTTGCATCTGCTTTAAACGCTTCTGGAGCTGAGCGTGATTCACTTTTCACGATGTCTTTAAATGGTGGTGAAGGTAAATATGGTTTTATCGATATTATAGATAACTACGGAAGTACAGATGCAGCAAACCTTGCAACTTATAATGCCGGTTTCGCTTATTTGAATACCGGGAATTACCAGGAAGCTATCAATTATCTTGAAGATTTTAATAGTGATGATGAAGTTCTGGCAGCTTTAGCTACCGGAGGAATTGGCGACGCATTTATGCAATTAGAACAACCGGAAGAAGCTTTAGGATATTACGAAAAAGCAGCTTCTATGAGATCTAACGAATTTACAACACCAAAATTTTTACTAAAAGCAGCAATTACCGCTTTAGAAGTTGGGCAACCCGCTGATGCTGAAGAACACCTTCAGCAGATAAAAGACGAGTACCCTGAAGCTCCTGAAGCTGAGCAGGTACCGGTCTATATGGGGCAGGCTCGTGCTGCAAAACAATAATTTATGGCTACAGCAGGAAATAACCTTTCTGATTACGATAAAGACCAAATTCCCGATGCGAGTGATTTTCGCATCGGGATTGTTGTTTCAGAATGGAACGATGAAATTACCGAAGGACTCTATAATGGCGCTTACAATGCGCTTATAGAAAATAATGTAGAGCCTAATAAAATTGTACGTTGGAATGTTCCCGGCAGTTTTGAGCTTATTTACGGCTGCAAAAAAATGCAGGAAAGTTTTGATATGCTAGATGCTATTGTCGCTATTGGTAGCGTAATAGAGGGAGAAACTAAACATTTTGACTTTGTGTGCGAGGGAGTTACTCAAGGCATAAAAGATCTTAATGTGAAAAATGATACTCCAATTATCTTTTGTGTATTAACAGATCATAATATGCAACAAGCCAGAGACAGAAGCGGTGGTGCACACGGTAATAAAGGTACTGAAGCTGCCATTGCGGCTATTAAAATGGCAAAACTACGCAGGGACGCTAAATATTAAGCCAGGCGCTTTATCGGCATTATTCTTGTTGATTTCTTTTTAAGCTCTTTGGCTTCGGTTTTTTGAAGCAATTTGAGTAAATTTGAACTACCACAGAAAATCAACATATTTTGAAAATCAAAATTCATAAACCAAGAAAGAATGCCCGGTATAATTACACCCCTCGTTATTATAAGGGGAAGGATACGGGTAATATTTATAGTTTTGATTCAAAATTCAGTAAATATAAAGAAACCACAAATGCTATAGATTTTGGCTCCCAATGGGCTGAAGTACGTAAATCCAGTAGAACGCGCGGCAACCGGGAAATCAATAAAAGGTTGCTTATAATTATAATGGTGCTCGTTCTCATTTTTCTATGGATAATAGACTTTGATCTGTCCATCTTTTCCAATCAACCCTAAATGACAGATATAATTCAACTTTTACCAGACCATGTGGCGAATCAGATTGCTGCCGGGGAAGTGGTGCAAAGGCCGGCTTCGGTGGTAAAGGAACTCGTGGAAAATGCTATTGATGCAGGTTCTGGGAATATCCAGGTGGTAATTAAAGATGCCGGAAAGACGCTTATCCAGGTGGTTGATGATGGTAAGGGAATGAGCCTTACCGATGCCAGGATGTGTTTTGAACGCCACGCTACTTCAAAAATTAAAGCTGCTGAAGATCTTTTTAGTTTGCAAACCAAAGGCTTTAGGGGAGAAGCATTAGCTTCTATTGCAGCAATTGCCCACGTAGAGTTGAAGACCAAACCTGAAGATGATGAAGTTGGAACACAAATTAAAGTTGAAGGCAGTAAAGTTGCCAATCAGGATGTTTGTGTTTGCCCAAAAGGAACTTCGGTAAGTGTAAAAAACCTGTTTTATAATATTCCTGCAAGAAGAAATTTCTTGAAGTCTGATGCGGTAGAAACACGGCATATTATAGATGAATTTCAAAGGGTGGCTTTAGCACATCCACAAATCGCTTTTTCATTATTTCATAACGGAAGTGAGCTTTTTCAACTTCCGGAAACTAATCACAGGCAACGAATTACTAATATTTTTGGAGGAAAAACCAACGAAAAACTGGTGCCGGTAACCGAGGAGACCGAGATTGTTGAAATTTCGGGATTTGTAGGGAAACCTGAGTTTGCCAAAAAATCGCGGGGAGAACAGTTCTTCTTTGTAAATAATCGGTTTATAAAAAGTCCTTACTTAAATCACGCTGTTGTAGCTGCTTTTGAAGGTTTGTTGAAAGATAAATCTTATCCCAGTTATTTTCTTTTCTTAAAAGTTGATCCAAAAAGTATAGATATCAATATTCATCCTACTAAAACTGAAATTAAGTTTGATGATGAACACGCGCTTTATGCGATTTTAAGAAGCGCCATAAAGCATAGTTTAGGACAATTCAATGTAGCTCCGGTATTAGATTTTGATCGGGATGCAAACCTGGATACACCTTACGATTATAAAAATAGATCTGCTGAAGTACCGCAGGTAGAAGTAGATCGCAATTTTAATCCATTCCAGGAAGAAAATGCCCGAACTCATAAAACAGGTTCAAATTCTTTTTCTTCAAACTTTAAAAAAGAACGGGGAGAAAGTTGGGAAAGCCTATATGCCGGATTACAAACCGAAGACACCCCGAAGCCGGATTCAGATTTTAGGGAAATAGAATTTGAAAGTGAAGAGGTAACCGGAAATTTATTCCAGCCTTCTCAAGATACAGAGGAAAAATCTACCTTTCAGCTTCATAAAAAATATATTGTAAGTACGCTGAAGAGTGGGATTTTAGTAATAGATCAACACCGTGCGCACACCAGGATTCTATATGAAGAAATGCTGAAAAATATTACCGTTTCAGCCGCAGTGAGCCAACAGTTGTTGTTTCCGCTTAAATCTTCAGTTTAACACACACGAAATAGAGATATTAAAACAATTACAGGATTCACTGGAACAAACCGGATTTGTATTTTCCGAAGTGAAAAGTGATTCCGTAGAAATTGTTGGAATTCCTACTTTAATTTCAGAAAGTGAGGTTGAAATATTACTCGAACAGCTTATCGCCGATTTTGAAAACGATGTGCCCGATAATGGTTTTTCTCAAACCGATTTGCTGGCAAAGTCGCTCGCAAAGGGGATGGCGGTAAAATCTGGAACACTTTTAAACAATACCGAGCAGCAGCATATCGTTAACAGGTTGTTTGCTTGTAAAGAACCCGGGTTAAGCCCGTCTAACAGATCGGTTTTCGTTACTTTAACGGTAGACGAGCTGGATAAAAAATTTATGTAAATGGGAAGAATTACCGAAACTGTAAAAGTACTTTTAATCATCAACATTATTTTCTTTGTTGGTAGCCAGTTTTTGGGGGATTACTCCTATCAATTATTTGCTCTCTGGTTCTTTGAGAACGAAAATTTTATGCCTTGGCAATTTATTAGCCATATGTTTATGCACGGCAGCTTGATGCATATTATCTTTAATATGTATGCCTTGTGGGCTTTTGGTGGGCCAATTGAACAAATGCTGGGACAAAAGAAATTTATTTTCTTCTATTTTTCGGCAGGACTTGGAGCCGCTTTTTTACATACCTTGGTAAATTATATAGAATTTAAGACTGGTTATAATGCATTGTTAGATGCAGGGATGAGTATGGGGAGTGTAGAGCAACTGCTTAAAACAGGAGAATACTCTACCGCTATTCTGGATTCTGTGCCTAAGGAAACCCTGCAAAGTCTATATCAGAGTGTAAATACACCGGCTGTTGGAGCTTCTGGGGCTATTTACGGTATTCTGGTGGCTTTTGGAATGATGTTTCCTAATGTTGAATTATTCCTGTTATTTGTACCGGTACCTATTAAAGCGAAATACTTTATTCCTGTGTTAATTTTAATCGATTTATTTTCAGGATTTACAGGATATTCGTTATTTGGAGGAGGCGTAGCACACTTTGCCCATGTTGGAGGTGCTTTATTTGGCTTTATAATGATGTGGTACTGGAAGAAAAACCAGTTTAACCAAAACCGCTGGGATTGATGAAAGGATCTGATAAAATAAGATATAAACTGCAAACCGCTACGGTAGTTGAAAAGCTGATTGCTATTAACGTATTGGTTTTCTTCCTGTTCTTTTTGTTTAGGACTATCGCTTATTTATTTCAGTTACCGTCAGATTTTTTACTGGAGTGGTTTGTTTTTCCGAAGGAACCGGGAGAGTTTATTTTTAAGCCCTGGTCTATAATCACCTATTCATTTTTACACGGTGGAATTTGGCATATCTTATCTAATATGCTGATCTTATATTTCTCCGGAATTTATTTTCTTAATTATTTTTCACCCAAACGATTGCTTAATTATTTCTTTTTAGGGGTAATTATGGGCGCGCTGGTTTATATGTTAAGCTATAATTTATTCCCTGCGTTTCAATCTATGGGCCGTTCTTATTTAATAGGAGCATCGGCCGGAGTTATGGCGGTTTTAGTAGGAATAGCTACTTATATCCCTAATATGCGGGTAAAACTGCTTTTAATAGGAAGTATTAAATTCTGGTACATTGCTGCTTTCTTGGTGGCACTGGATATCATTCAAATTCCAATGAGTAATGCCGGTGGTCACCTGGCACACCTTGGTGGCGCAGCTTTGGGTTATGTTTATACCAAACAATTGCAAAAAGGTAATGATATTGGTTCCTGGTTTGAGAAAATAATGGATAGTTTCGCGTCTTTATTTAAAACCACCGAACGCAAAGCCAAAATGAAAACTGTATACCGAAAAAACACAAATAAAAAATCGGCTACTCAACAGCGTAAACCTTTTTCTTCCCGAAAATTAGATAAAGATGAAAAGCAGAAGGAGATTGATGCTATTTTAGATAAAATAAGTAAAAGTGGTTACGATAGCTTAAGTAAAAGCGAGAAAGATTTTTTATTTAAAGCAGGTAAAGAAGATTAAATGAAAAAGCTTGGCCTTATAGATAAGATCATTTTTATCTTTAATTCCCTTTTAGGTACGGCATTATTACTATCCTATTTACTAGCCTTTATTCCTCCAAAGTCCTTTCCCTTATTATCGGTATTAAGCCTTGGAGTTCCTATTTTAATTCTTGTAAACCTGGGATTTATGGTTTACTGGATTATTAGGCTAAAAAGGCAATTCTTGTTGTCTTTTATTGTGTTGCTTATTGGATATAATTATGTGTCCAGCCTTTATCAGTTTAGTTCCAATACCCAATCTTCTGAAGAAGAGATAAGTATTATGAGCTATAATGTACGGATGTTTAATACTTATGATTGGACTGATGAAGAAAATATTCCTGATAGAATCACAGATTTTATAAGGGATAAGGATCCCGATATTTTACTTACCCAGGAGCATACGGTAGATGAAACCAATTTAAAGGATGTCTATCCGTATCATTTTGTGCATAGAAAAGGAAGGAATTCAGAATTTGGTTCGGCGATATTTTCCAAATTTCCTATTATAGAACAGTATTCTGTTGATTTTCCGCATAACGGAAATAACAACGCTATTTATACCGATATAGTGGTAAAAACAGATACACTGCGTATTTATAATGTTCACTTTCAATCTTTAAATGTAAAGCCTGAAATTGATAATTTACGAAAGGAAGATTCTAAAAAATTACTGGGCAGAATAGGACAGGGTTTTGGAATGCAACAGGAACAAGCCGAAATGATGATGAAAAAAGTAAGGGAATCTTCACGTAAAACCATTATTGCCGGAGATTTTAATAATACCGCCTTTTCCTATATTTATGAATTTATAAATGATGAAAGATTTAAAGATGCTTTCCTGGAATCTGGAGAAGGTTTCGGACAAACCTTTAAACTGAATTATTTCCCGCTACGAATAGACTTTATGCTCTTTGATGCTGGCATACAGATTAACGCCTTTGAGCGCTTTAAAAATGAATACTCAGATCATTATCCGGTTATGACCCGGTTTAAAATTTAAATTCCTGTGCTTCCAGGAAATTTAAACTATTTGGACCCTCATTAAAAATCAAGTCTAAGATGCTTAAATTCGGTAGAAAACCGAGTTTATCCTGAAAAACCTGAGTGTATTCCTGATGCTGAAAGTTGATCTTTCCTTTTGCATTAATTAGAGGTCTTAAGTCTTTTTTATCTTCAGGATTAAGAATGTATTCTGAAGTTTTATTGAAGTCCAGATCCAACTGAAGCGCTTCGGTTACAAACTCCAAACAGGCATAATTAAAGTCTAATAGGTAATCGAATTTCTTATGGTAAAGAGGATAAATTTCGTCTTCATAAAACTCGAAAAACGGGGAAGTTTGGTAAGAAGCTTTTAAGGCACGCCAATGTTGCTTTTGCCATTCAAAGTCATTTTCAATTTGCACCTCTTTATAAAGTTGGTGCTTTCCTGCTTTTTTAGGCTCACCCGTTAAAGCAGACCGATGCTTAATGGGAATATTAAGTAGTAATTTCCCGTTAGAATCATAGATATACATCCGGTTTCTATAGGTTTGTTTCTGGTAGTTATCTTCATTTTCAAAATGAACTTTATCTGCTTTTACCAGCGCAACAAATTGAGAAACCGGCCCAAAATAGGCCGGATGTATTAGAATCTCTTCCATTTAAGCGTTTTTCCTGCGTTTTTTAAAGTAATTGAAGGCAATAATAATAACGACTATAATAAGGAAATAAGGTAAGTAGGAGGTAGGTGGAGCGTCTCCTTTTACCGTTGTAAAAACGCGATCCCATCTAATTTTATTAAAAAAGCCCTGGGCATTAGCGTCCCAACTCATCCATACAAAAACAGGTTTTCCTACCACGTGATTTTCGGGAACAAAGCCCCAGGTACGGCTGTCTTCACTGTTATGACGGTTATCTCCCATCATCCAGTAATAATTCTGCTTAAAGGTGTAAGAATTTGTAGGTTGACCGTTTAATAAAACTTGAGTGCCGTTTAGGCTTAATTTATTATTTATGCCCATTTCACTACCTTCGTAAGTTTCTATAATTCGCTTATAGAATGGCATCGATTCAGAAGTAAGATCTACGGTTACGCCCTCTTTTGGGATATAAATTGGTCCCATATGATCGTTATTCCAACTTAATTTTCCATCGTTAGGAAAAATACTTCGGTTTTTAGCCCCTAAAGAATCAGAATATCTTTGGATGCTGGTAACGTTTGGGTGATTTTTAATTCGATTATACGCAGCTTCGGTTAAAGCTTTTATATAGAATTGATTGGTATTAGGATCGTGATAATAACCATCGGTAATATCATATTCTTCATATAAATATCTTGGATTGAAGCCCTGCCCATTCGTGGTACCATAATAGGTAAACTGTGGTTTTGCCCGACCGGGAAGTTGAAGTGGTTCATTGTTTACAATTACCTTTCCTTCGCTTACCTGAAGTGAATCTCCCGGAAGTCCAACCGCACGTTTTACGTAATTAGATTTCTTATCTATAGGTTTGTAATAGTATTTACCATCGCCATATTGCTGAAAAGCGTTTACCGTATCTACGGGCCAGTTAAATACTACAATATCATTGCGTTCGATCTCTTCGAAACCGGGTAATCTCAAATAAGGAATTTGAGGCTCGGTTAAGTAAGATTTAACTCCTAAAACCGGAATGGTATCATGAACCATCGGAAAAGCTACAGCGGTTCTTGGTAACCTTGCACCGTAATGAAACTTACTCACAAATAAAAAGTCTCCTACCAGTAAGGTTTTCTCTAAGGAAGAAGTGGGTATGGTAAAGGGTTGCATTACATAAGTATGCACAATCGTAGCTGCAATCACTGCAAAAAGTATAGAGCTTATCCATTCTCCTGCAGCTGTTCTGGGTTTTAAGCTTCTGTCTTCAATATATTTTACATCTGTAGCGTAGTTTATATAGTAAATATAAAAACCGAGTGTAAAAATCGCTAAAAGCGTATCTGTAGTGCTATGGCGTCCAAAACTCCTAATGGTCTCCACCCAAATTACCGGGAACATGATCAGGTTTACAATGGGTATAAAAAGAAGGATCACCCACCACCACGGTCGGTTTATGATCTTCATTAAAATTACAGCATTATAAACGGGAATTGCGGCTTCCCAGGCTTGCCTGCCTGCTTTTTTATATAGTTTCCAGGTACCTGCAAAGTGAATAACCTGAACCAGCAGGAAAAAGAGAAACCATTCTGTAAATGTCATATTTTTAGTCTTTGCTTTATTAGTAACAATACTTGGAATTTGTTACTTACTAAGTGAGATAAAATCTTTACTTACTTCTAGATTATTGTTTTTGCCAACTTAATGCTGTTGACCTTCAATTTTATTTAATTTGGTCAGAAAGTACGTCTTTCATGGTGAAAACGCCTTTTTTATCTTTGATCCATTCGGCGGCAATGACAGCACCAAGGGCAAAACCTTCCCTGGATTTGGCGGTATGCATAATTTCTATGGTATCTATTTTAGATTTGTAAGAAACAGTATGAGTGCCGGGAACATTTTCAATTCTTTTGGCTTTTACGGGAATCTCATCTTCTTCAGCGTGATCCAGTTGCCAATTGTTCTTTTTATCGTTTTCAGCAATTACTTGCTGGGCCAGGCTTATAGCGGTTCCACTTGGTGCATCCTGTTTTTGTGTATGGTGAATTTCTTCAATTTCCACTTCATAATCACTCATACCATTCATCATCTTCGCCAGTTTCCTGTTCAGTTCAAAGAAAAGATTAACGCCAACACTAAAATTTGAAGCATAGATAAATGCAGAATCTTCTTTTTTGCAGATCTCTACCGCCTTTTCATAATCATCAAGCCAGCCTGTAGTTCCACAAACTACCGGAATATTGTTTTTAAAACAGGTGGTAATATTTTTAAAAGCTGCTTTGGGAACACTAAAATCTATAGCAACATCAATTTCCATTTTATCCAGCTCGAAGGTATCAATATCTTCTTCAAGCTTTAAAACAATTTCGTGACCACGGTTTACTGCAATCTCCTCGATGGTCTTCCCCATTCTTCCGTATCCTAAAAGTGCTAGTTTCATCTCTAAATATTTTTATCTACTTATAATTCTTGTAAATTGAAACGATAACAAATATTGCTATGCTATCTATTCTTCTCCTTAAAATCTAAAATTTAAAGATAGCCCATAGTTGGACTTGCCTGTAAAATTATCAAATTCCATATCAGGCTTTAAACTAAGGTCTTCACTAACATTAAATTGCTGTAAGTGTGCATTTACATTGGCGTCAATAATATTTAATACGTAAAACCCTGCGATTACCAGTATCGAGATTTCTTTATTTCTACTGTAAAATTCCTGGGCTCTTATAAGAGCTTCTGTGCCAATTTCAACTTCCCCTTCAAATTCATCTTTCCTTCCTGCTAACCTGTCTTTGTAGGCGTCGCGATATCTATTCCATTGCTTATCGTTTTTTATATAAAAATAAACTCCGGTTCCAATTCCGGCGTAAACCAGTGGAATTTTCCAGTATTTGCCGTTATAAGCCTGCCCTAAACCCGGCAGGATAGCTGAATAAAATGCAGCTTTCGCGGGTGCCAGTGCATTATAAGGTTTATAATCTTTTTCTTCTGAAATTGTATCTATTACTTCAGGGTTTTCAAGCCTTAAAGAATCTTCCTGGGCTGTAAGTTTGAAAACGAACAACAGAAAAAAAAGAAATGATAGAACCCGATTAGTCTTCACCCTGAATAAGTTTTTTTAGTCTAATA
The DNA here is from genome assembly GCA_963727565.1 of uncultured Flavobacteriaceae bacterium. GTDB lineage: Bacteria > Bacteroidota > Bacteroidia > Flavobacteriales > Flavobacteriaceae > Salegentibacter. The sequence continues at coordinate 80,236 of CAVSGU010000007.1, read as the reverse complement.
AAATCTTCTTCGGAAGAAAATGGAATACTAAGTTTTCCTGAACCTTTTTTAGTGACTTTTACATCAACTTTTGTCCCAAGATATTCTGAAAATTCTTTAATTCCTTTTTTATAAGAAGTAGGAACTGCAGCCGTTTTCTTGGAAGTTTTTGAAGCTTTTGAGCCTTCGTTTACTTCACGCACCAGTTGCTCGGTTTCTCTTACCGACAATGATTTTTGAAGTATTTTTTCGTAAATCTCCAGTTGCTTTTGCGGATCGCTAACATTTATAAGTGCACGGCCGTGACCCATACTCATAAAGCCATCTCGCATTCCTGTTTGAATTATAGGATCTAATTTCAGAAGGCGTAAGTAGTTGGCAATAGTAGAGCGATTTTTACCAATGCGTTCACTTAATTGTTCCTGGGTAAGGTTTATTTCGTCTATTAAACGCTGGTAAGAAAGTGAAATCTCAATAGGATCCAGATCCTGGCGCTGAATATTTTCTACCAAAGCCATTTCTAAAGATTCCTGGTCGTTGGCAATTCTTATGTAAGCAGGAATGGTTTCTAAACCTACCAATTTTGAAGCGCGATAACGGCGTTCTCCCGAAACCAGCTGGTATTTATCAAAATCCAGTTTTCTTACGGTAATTGGCTGGATTACCCCAAGTTCCCTAATTGAAGACGCGAGTTCCTTTAGGTTGTCTTCATTAAAACTGGTTCTTGGCTGAAATGGATTTACTTCAACAGAATCTAAATCCAATTCTACAATATGCCCAACCAGTTTGTCGGCATTTTTATCTTCTGCAGATTGTATATCGTTTTGCGGATCTTTCAATAAAGCTGAAAGTCCACGTCCTAATGCTTGTTTTTTGGTCGCCTTCGCCATCTTCTACGAGTTTTTCTTTATAATTTCATGTGCCAGGCTCAAATAATTGCTGGCTCCTTTGCTGCCCGCATCATAGTTAATAATGCTTTCCCCATAACTTGGAGCTTCACTTAAACGCACATTTCTTTGAATGATTGTATCAAAAACCATCTCGCCAAAATGCTTCTGCACTTCTTCTACCACCTGGTTAGACAACCTTAAGCGAGAATCATACATGGTAAGCAATAAACCTTCAATATCCAGTTTATTATTATGAATTTTCTGAACGCTTTTAATGGTATTTAATAATTTCCCTAAACCTTCCAGCGCAAAATATTCGCATTGTATTGGGATAACCACCGAATCTGAAGCAGTCAATGCATTTAAGGTTAATAAACCCAGGGAAGGGGCACAGTCAATTAAAATAAAATCATAAAGCTCTTTTAGCGGGGTAATAGCCTTTTTCAGCATAGATTCCCTGGCATCCTGATCTACCAACTCAATTTCTATAGCTACAAGATCTATATGAGCAGGAATAATATCAAGATTTGGGGAGCTGGTCTTTTGAATGCATTCTTCAGGAGCTATCGAGTCTTCAAAAAGCTGGTAAGTACCTAATTCAACCTCTTCCACGTCAATTCCGAGTCCGGAAGTGGCGTTGGCCTGTGGGTCTGCATCTATTAACAATACTTTCTTTTCAAGTACTCCAAGCGAAGCGGCCAGGTTTACCGAGGTAGTGGTTTTGCCCACTCCTCCCTTTTGGTTTGCAATAGCAATGATTTTACCCATTAAGTCTTTATGATTTTTGAAGGGTAAAAATACAATTTATTACAGGTTTATAAAATGATTTTGTTAACAGCTTATACATAAAAAACCGATTGTTGCCAGAAAAGCACAACAATCGGTTTTAAATAAATTGATTTTAAGCAAATCCCGGATTATTCCCCGGCTTCTGAAGCTTGCCCTTCTTTTTTCTCTGGCATTAGAATACCTAGTAAATAATTCTCGTTTAAATATTTGTTTGCAACTTCCTTAATTTCTTCTTTAGTTAAGGCAGCTACTTTTTCTTCATACTCTAAGACCTCATTTATCTCACGCTCTTCCATATCAGCCGATTCCAGTTGATCCAACCAGAAACGGTTTTCCTGAAGCTGATCTTTGCGCTGTACTAAAAAGGTTTCTTTAATTTTTTCAAGATCCTTATCAGTTGGGCCGTTTTCTTTAATTTTTTCAACTTCAGCAAGTGCAGCTTCAGTTAAACTTTCTACATTTTCAGGCCCACAAGGGAAAGAAATATTAAAGCTATAAGATCCGTAAGGAATCTTGCTTAGGTTACCACGGGCGCCAACTCCATAAACCCCGGCTTCTTCTTCTCTAAGTTGCTCTACCAGTTTTATGGTTAGGATCTCTCCTAAAGCTTTTATGGTAAAATCTTCTTCGGCTTCATAATCGGTTTCCCCATTCCAGAGAATGTTTACCATACTTTTTGGATCGGTTCCTTTGTAAACTACTTTTTTATCTCCTGAAGTTGAAGTTTTAAATTCAGGAACTTCAAATTCTTCGGTTTCTTCTGAAGAAGGTAAGCTTGCGATATATGTTGAAGCATATTCTTTTACTTTTTCTTCATCTATGTTTCCTACAAAATAAAAGGTGAAATCACCAGCATTGGCAAAACGCTCCTGGTATTTGTTGTAGGCTAATTCATAATCCTGTGCATCGTATTTCTCTGGGGTAGGGAAACCAACATATCTCGGATTTCCTTCATTTCTGAATTTCCCTAATTCATTCTGAAAATAAAAATTAGGATTAGACATCAAGTTTCCTAAAAATGCCTTTTGCTTATTTACAAAAGCGGTATAGGCTTCTTCATCCTTGTTCAGATCGGTGAAATAAAGATGAACCATTTGAAATAGTGTTTCAAGGTCTTTTGGAGTTGAAGAACCACTAAAACCTTCGGTAATTCCTGAAATTTCCGGACGCACCTGAACTATTTTTCCGCTCATCATTTTACTAAGATCGTTTATAGAAAGATCTGCAATCCCGGCTTGAGAAAGACCGCTATTAGCTAAAGCAGTATTTAAGTAATCTTCATCTGAATACAATGAAGTACCTCCCATACTTTTAGCGCTAAATAGGATTTCATCATTTTTAAAGTCGGTTTTTTTGTAAACTACTTCAGCGCCATTGCTAAGTTTTAAGCGAGTGAAACCAACTTCCTCGTTCTCCTTGGTTTCTACCACGCTACCGGCATTTGGCATTTTAGTCATTAAATTATCACGTAACTTCTCTTCTTCATAAGCGGCAATTTCAGAGTTTTTAATTTCCTCTAAAAGCGACATAACCTCTTCTTCTTTTACCGGTTCTAAGCCTTCTTTTTTAGGCCCGGTAAGAACAATTACACGATTATCTTCGTGAAGAAAATCAGAAATAAGTCCGTTTATTTCTTCAAGCTCGATATCCTCCAGGTTTTCCTGGGCAAAATTGTATCGCCATTCAGTTCCCGGAATAGGGGAGTTTTCAAGAAAATGACTTACATACTGATTTACCAGACGACCGCTTTCCTGTTTATCTCGGTCTTTGTATTGTTTCTCCAATCTTGCAAGATATTCACTCTTTGCTCTTTCAAATTCACTTTTGGTAAAACCATGACGTTTTACGCGCTCATTTTCTTCCAGTAAAGCTTTAAGAGATTCTAATTGCTGGTTTTCTCCCGTCATCGCGAAAGACTGGTAGGCATTTTTATTCCTCGCAAAAGTACCACCGTAGTAAGAATAACCGTAGTTGAATGGAGGATTTGAACTATTAGTAAGTTCACTTAAACGGTTATTGATCATTGTTGAGAAAAGATTCTTTTCCATCTGATCTATATAATCCTCTTTAGTAACAACATCTTCAGATTCTTCGTGGTCTTTATAATATACACGAACCTGGGAAAATGGAGCTTAATTCCTTTAATAGGAACAGTAGAATTAATCTCTATTAAAATGGAGTTAACTACCTTTCTTAGATTTAATCATCGCTTCCAATTGGTCCCACATTTCCTCGGGAATTGCTTCCAGTAAATTGAACTGCCCTGCACCTTTAAGCCATTCTCCACCATCTATGGTAATTACTTCGCCATTTACATAAGCTGAAAAATCTGAAACTAAATAGGCGGCAAGGTTTGCCAACTCCTGGTGTTCACCAACTCTTTTTAGTGGTACTTTTTTAGCAAGATCGAATTTGTCTTTTAAATCTCCCGGCAATAATCTATCCCAGGCACCTTTGGTAGGGAAGGGGCCGGGTGCAATTGCGTTGAACCTAATTCCGTATTTTGCCCATTCTACCGCTAAAGAGCGCGTCATAGCCAAAACTCCTGCTTTCGCGGTAGCACTTGGCACTACATAAGCAGAGCCTGTCCACGCGTAAGTGGTCACGATATTAAGTACCGTTTTATCTTTTTGTTTTGTATCTATCCAATGTTTTCCAAGCGCCATGGTACAGTTTTTACTTCCTTTAAGCACTATATCAATAATGGTATCAAAAGCGTTAGCGCTTAATCTTTCAGTTGGAGAAATAAAGTTTCCTGCAGCGTTATTTAATAATACATCCACGCTACCAAATTCTTTTAGAACTTCATCGCGCATATTTTCTACCTGATCGTAATGTCTAACATCGCATTGAACCGCAAAACATTTACCTCCGGTTTCATTTTCAAGTTCTTTGGCGGTATTTTGAAGTTTTTCCAGGTTTCTGGAAGTAATGGCTACATTAGCGCCAAGTTCCATAAAGTATTTGGTCATTGCTTTTCCAAGGCCACTTCCTCCGCCGGTTACGATAATCGTTTTGCCTTTTAAAGCATCGTCCCGAAGCATTTTTTTAGTAAAATCCATAATATATTTTTTAGTTGGTTGGTTTACTCACTAAGTGAGATTTAAATATTTTAAGTTTCTTTATAAATCATAAAACCTTCAAGGTTATTTTTATGAGTTTAAACTTCTTCCTCTATTAAAATTTCTAAAAGCTGAATAGCAGCATCACTTATTTTAGTTCCCGGTCCAAAAACCGCAACAGCGCCGGCATCAAATAAATATTGATAATCTTGCGAAGGAATTACCCCGCCCACAATAACCATAATATCCTCTCTTCCTAATTTCTTTAATTCTTCCAGAACCTGTGGAACCAGAGTTTTGTGTCCTGCTGCTAAAGAAGAAACTCCAAGAATATGTACATCATTTTCAACTGCCTGTTTCGCAGCTTCTTTTGGGGTTTGAAAAAGCGGACCAATATCTACATCAAAACCAAGATCGGCATAACCGGTGGCAACCACTTTTGCACCACGATCGTGGCCATCCTGACCCATTTTCGCGATCATAATTCGAGGTCTTCTTCCGTCCTGTTCTGCAAATTTATCGGCCAGTTCCCTGGCTTTTTTAAACGAAGTGTTCTCTTTCATTTCTTTAGAATATACACCGCTAAAGGTTTGTACTTTAGCTTTATGCCTGCCGTAAACTTCTTCCAGCGCATCGCTAATTTCACCTAAGGTTGCGCGATGTCTTGCCGCCTCAACAGCTAAACTAAGCAAATTCCCGTTTTCTTTTTCGGCGCATTCGGTAAGATCTTTTAGCGCTTTTTCAACTTTTTCGGTATTTCTTTCGGCTTTTATTTTCTCCAGGCGTTCTACCTGTTGTTTTCTTACGGTCTGGTTATCTACTTCTAAAGTAACCAGCTCATCTTCTTTTTCGAGTCGGTATTTGTTAGTGCCTACAATAATATCGGTTTCACTATCTATCCTGGCCTGTTTTTTTGCTGCGGCTTCTTCAATGCGCATCTTCGGAATTCCTTCTTCAATGGCTTTGGTCATTCCGCCTAATTCTTCAACTTCTTCTATAAGTTTCCAGGCTTTTTCAGCGATCTCGTCGGTAAGTTTTTCAACATAATAACTACCAGCCCAGGGATCTACCGTTTTCGTGATCTTTGTTTCCTGTTGAAGGTGCAACTGCGTGTTTCTCGCTATTCTTGCTGAAAAATCTGTAGGTAGTGCAATGGCTTCATCTAAAGCATTTGTGTGTAAACTTTGAGTTCCGCCAAAGGCTGCGGCTGCAGCTTCTATACAGGTTCGGGCTACATTATTAAAAGGATCCTGTTCGGTTAAACTCCACCCACTGGTTTGCGAATGTGTTCTAAGCGAAAGTGACTTTGAATTTTTCGGGTTGAATTGCTTTACGAGTTTTGCCCAAAGCATTCTGGCGGCTCGCATTTTAGCGATTTCCATAAAATGGTTCATCCCAATTCCCCAGAAAAATGAAAGTCGGGGCGCAAAACTATCTATATCCATTCCGGCTTCCAGGCCTTTTCGAATATATTCCAATCCGTCAGCTAAGGTGTAAGCGAGTTCAATATCGCAGGTAGCACCGGCTTCCTGCATATGATACCCCGAGATACTTATGCTATTGAATTTCGGCATATTCTGCGAAGAATATTCAAAAATATCTGAAATGATCTTCATAGAAGGAGTAGGAGGGTAGATGTAGGTGTTTCGTACCATAAACTCCTTTAAAATGTCATTTTGAATAGTTCCTGAAAGTTGTTCGGGTTTTACGCCTTGTTCTTCAGCTGCCACGATATAAAAAGCTAGAATTGGCAAAACCGCACCGTTCATGGTCATAGAAACCGACATTTTATCTAGCGGAATTTGATCAAAAAGGATCTTCATATCTTCCACCGAATCTATAGCCACACCGGCTTTTCCAACATCTCCAACCACACGCTCGTGATCACTATCGTAACCGCGGTGGGTAGGAAGATCAAAAGCTACTGAAAGTCCTTTTTGGCCGGCAGCAAGATTTCTTCGGTAAAAGGCATTGCTTTCTTCGGCAGTAGAAAATCCTGCATACTGGCGGATTGTCCAGGGACGGCTTACATACATCGTGCTATATGGCCCGCGTAAATATGGAGGTATTCCTGCAGCGAAATTTAAATGTTTTAAATCTTTAATATCTTCTTTTGAATAAGAAGGCTGCAAGTTTATTTCTTCCGGGGTTTTATAGGTGTTATTTTCCCCTTCCTTTTGCCTTTTCCCAAGTTCGGGTTGTTGTAATTTTATATGTTGAAGTTCTTTTCTCTGCATGTCTGATTTTTAAAATCCCTCATTGAGGGTTTAATTCTCCGAAGCTTGTTTCGAAATTGTGAAAATATTTTTCAAAATTATACCTCGTGGACTTGCCCGCGAGGTTATTGATTTAATCCTCTTTTTCCTGCCTTAATCGTTCCTGTTCAATTTGCTCACTTAAGCGTCTTTCCAGGATAGGTTCTATTAGAGTTTTACGCGGATTTTGCTTTAAAAATGGATATAACTCCAGTTCATCTTTCATTTTATCCTGCGGATTTTCGAATTTATTAGTACCTATTAATACCAATTCTCCACTATCAAATTGTTCCTGTTCCTTCTTAGCGCTTTCCTTTATTTTTCGCTGAATAGCTCCATCTTTTAATTGCTTTAAAAAACCGCCGCCTTTTTCAATTTCTTTAAAAATATCTAAAGCCATTTCGGCAAATTGTTTGGTAAGGCTTTCAATATAATAAGCACCTTCGGCAGCATTGGCAACCTTGTCAAGATAAGCTTCGTGTTTCATTACCAACAACTGGTTACGGGCAATCCTGTCTCCAAACTCGTTGTTTTTATGATAAATAGCATCATAAGGCATATTATAAACCGTATCGGCACCGCCTAAAACCGCGCTCATACTTTCGGTTGTGGTTCGCAGAAGATTTACGTTGAAATCGTAAAGTGTTTTATTTCTTTTAGTAGGTTGCGCCAGGATATGGCAGGTCTCTGGAATATTATATTCTGAAGCTAAAGTAGCGTATAGCCACCTTAAGGCTTTAATTTTAGCAATTTCAAAGAAATAGTTTGGCCCGGAAGCGATTAAAAATTGGGGTTGAAATTTCTCGAAATTCGGGTTTTCCTGAAAATGGTTCAGGTATTCGTTAACGTGCGCCAAAGCATAAGCCAATTGCTGCGGAATATTAGCACCGGAATTTTGATATAAAGTGGTATCTATGCTGATTACCGATTTGAAATCTTCTGAATTAGTGAAAATACTGTCCAGGATTTCGTGATCTTTTTGAAGATTATGGAACCAGTTTCCGGAACGGGCAAGATTTCCTACAATATCAAATTGAAGAAAAATCTGGTGTTTTTTTCCTTTTAAAAATTCCCGCAAACGTTTGAAATAATCTTCAGAAAAAAAGCTAAAACTAAAGTAAATTATAGTTTTATCCAGTGCTATTCCCTTCAGTAAATTTTCAATAGAAATTTCTTCATTTGGAATGATAAACCAAAGGCTTTCGGTTCCTTTTTTAAGGATTTCATTTGCGCGTTTATTGCTTTTTTCAGCAGAAACCACGTATAATCTTTCGCAAATATTCCAGTTTTTGGGAGATGGAGTTTTTATGCTGTCTTGAATATCTTCAGCATTATAAAAGGGTTTTATATTAATTCCGTCAAGGGATTTATAGACGAGTTTCTCGTTATAATCGGCTCCCTTTAGATCAAATTGTATTTTTTGTTTCCATTCTTTTGCAGAAACTTCGTCAAATTCCTGAAATAAAGATTCTTTCATTGCGTATTTTTTCTGAAAATTAATTCCCGGTTACTCTTCAATAGTATCATATTCAATTATGAATATTTCTTCATCGGGACGTTTCATATAATATTGCTGGCGCGCAAATTTTTCTATTTCTACTGAATCCTGAAGCTGTTGTATTGTAGCTTTATCTTTAGAAATTTCATTCTTATAATACTGCCTGTTTTCTTCAAGTTCGTCTATTTCCTGGTTGAGTTCATTATGAATTAGCCAGGAATTACTATCAAGAAAAAACATCCAACCACCAAAAATAAGTATCAGCAAAACATATTTATTGCTGATAACCTTAAACCATCTTTTGTTTCTTAATTCTTTTAAATTCAATTCTTCTAACTTCAGTAACTAATTAAGACTATTTGGTAATTGGTAAGTTTTAATGCCTTACCGGCTATTTGGAATAAAGATACAAAATTAGGCCAAGCGGTCCTTGATTATGGTCTGTACAATATCAACAGCTACGGTATTATACCTGTTGGTAGGAATTATAAGATCGGCAAATTCTTTGGTGGGTTCTATAAACTGTTGGTGCATTGGTTTAAGCGTGGTTTGATAACGCCATAAAACTTCATCTAAATCGCGCCCACGTTCAGAAATATCCCTTTTAAGTCGGCGAATTAAACGCTCATCACTATCGGCATGCACAAAGATCTTGATATCAAACATCTCCCTAATATCTGGATGGGCAAAAATCAAGATGCCTTCTACAATAACCACTTTTCTGGGTTGGGTTTCCAGTGTTTCTTTCGTACGGTTGTGCTCTGTAAAAGAATAGACAGGCTGCTGTATTGTGTTACCTGCTTTAAGTTCTTTTAAATGTTCTACCAGGAGATCAAAATCTATAGATTTTGGATGGTCAAAATTGGTTTTAACCCGTTCTTCTTTAGCTAAATGACTTAGATCTTTATAGTAGGAATCTTGAGAAATAACATCTACCTCCTCATTCTTTAATTCGTCTATAATTTGTCTTACCACCGTAGTTTTTCCACTTCCGGTTCCACCTGTAATTCCTATAATGAGCATCTAAAAAAATTTGGGGCAAATTTAAACATTTGCCCCAAATTAGAAATAAATATGATGTTTAATTCCTAAGCCTTGATCTTAGGGATTATAAATTACTCTGTTTCTTCAAGCGGTAACATTTTTACTATTCCTGTTCCTTCTGCTGCTACATAAATAAATCCATCCGGGACCCTGTTGAACATCTCGCATTCTTCCAAGACCTTCAAGTAATTTCTCTCTCTTGGTTACTTCGCCATTTTCCATAGCTAAATGTTCCAGGTATTGAAATTTTAAGGAACCAACTAATAGGTTTCCTTTTAGTTCAGGATATTTATCTGAAGTTACTTTTTCAAATCCACTAGGAGCAATAGAAGGTACCCAGTAGGTAAGAGGGTTCTGAAACTCTGGTCCGGTTCTCTCTTCGGTAATTGTGGTACCATCATAATTTTCACCGTAGGTCACTACCGGCCAACCGTAATTTTTTCCGGCTTTAACTACGTTTATTTCATCACCACCTTTTGGGCCGTGCTCGTTTACCCATACTTCACCGGTTTCTTCGTTGAAGATCATTCCCTGCGGATTTCTGTGTCCGTAAGAATAAATAGCTTCTTTCGCGTTTTCCTCTCCTACAAAAGGATTGTCTGAAGGTACGCTTCCGTCTAAATTAAGTCGGTATACTTTCCCACCATCTCTTGTAATGTCCTGTGGATTCACATCTCTATTTCCTCTATCTCCAATAGTAAAAAATAAATGACCTTCTCCGTCAAAAACAATTCGTGATCCAAAATGTTGACCTTTTGTTGAGTTAGTTTCTCCTTTGTAAAGATCTTCGCGATTTGTTAATTGGTTGTTTTCCAGTTTAGCTCGCATCAAAGCAGTATTTCCACCTTCGCCTTCACCTTCCTGGGAAGAGTAGGTGATGTAGACCCACTTATTAGTTTCAAAATCGGGATGTAGTGCAATATCCAGTAAGCCACCCTGACCCTGGTTGTAAATTTCGGGAGCACCAGAGATCGCTACTTTTTCTCCATCTTTAAAATGATAAATATCTCCTCCTTTTTCGGTGACAAGTATACTACCATCGGGTAGGAAGTCAAAACCCCACGGGATTGACATATCTCCAATTACTACCTCGTGTTCATATTCCCTGTCGGGAGAAACTGCTTCCGGCTGTTTTTCGGGAACCGGGTTGCTGTCTTGATCACTGGTTTCAGTTTGTTCTTCAACTTCAGCTTTCTCTTCTGATTTTTGATTTTCTCCACAAGCGGAAAAAGTAAAGATCAGGCCTAATAATAATAAAATACGCTTCATAATATTTTTTTTGTGTTTGGCTTACCCTGCATTATAGGGAAGTTTTCAACTAAGATATAAAAAATCTAAAGTTTTTCTTGTAGAGTGATAAGTTTTCTTATATTTGCACCCGCTTTGCAGGATATTAATGACTGCAGGTTGACATTTTGAAGTTGAAACGATAGCAATTGCTATTGAGTTTCGAGGTGTAGCCCCGACGTAAGGTCGGGATAAACTTCGCCCAATTATCGCGCCGAGCGCGATCAACAAATACTCGGGGTGTAGCGTAGCCCGGTTATCGCGCCTGCTTTGGGAGCAGGAGGCCGCAGGTTCGAATCCTGCCACCCCGACGAAATAATTAGCCTTTCATTTAAAAATGAGAGGCTTTTTTTATGCCTTAGATTTTCTTCACTATTTACAATTCAGATTTCTATTATTCAGTAATTAAGGTAAAGGCCCCTTTGGTTAAAAACTGGGTATCCTGCTTAAAGTCAGTGCTGTTTTGAATGATGGTAAAACCATTAAAAGTATCTCCCGGTAGAACTTCACGACGTTTAAAAATATAGTTGCTATCAGTTTTTGTGTCTAAAACCAGGACATAACTAGTATTATCCAGGGAGACAATACTTTCTGCAGGGAGGGCTTTTGCTTTTCTTTTATCGGTAATTATCTCGGCTTCTACAAACATCCCGGTGGCAAAACTGTTCTTTTTCTGCTCATCCTTAAAATGTCCGTGTACTTTCACGGTTCTTTTTTGTTCGTTGATGGAGGTTCCTGCCAGGTGTACCTTGCCTTCTATTAAGCTTATAGAAAATTCATCAAAATAGCTTTGCATATATTTTCCATTAATCCTGTGATAGATACCCAAAAAGTTTCTCTTTGCATTGCTGATGGCTATATGTACCCGTTTAAGAACTTCAACCGTGGTTTTTTTATTTGATTTTGTGGTTATGTTTGCCTCCACTAATCCTAAAAGTCAAAATAGCTCGTAATTTTGTCTGACAGTACAATGCTCTTTGCAACTTTGTTCAACACAAAACTCATCCATAAATTATAATATTCTCATAGCTTTACTTTTTATATCATATAGCTAAGACCCTTAAACGTTAGAACGTCTTGCACTGGTGAAAAAGCGAGAAATCAAATTAAATAATTATTTCGATAAAATTAACAATAGGTTCGGACAAAAAAACCTGTATTTCGTCCTAATTATTTGAATGTTAGAATCGTAAGGTATATATTTATATCACTCCATAGTCTATCCTTTATCTTAAGTGGTCATAACACTCCACTACTTATTATATGTTTTTAGTACAATTTTAAAAAATAGGTGTCAGGAAAAATGATCATTGAACATCATAATCATCTATGCTACCAAAACAATAAATTTTAAATAGATAAAAAATTATCCATTAACTAAAACAAACAAATTATGTACTTAAAAAACATTCTGATTTTCGCCTTTTTGAGCCCTCTACTTTTCTTTTCAAGTCAAAATACCAGCTATTTCTTAGTAGAAGAGCAGCTTGATCCTGAACCACAACCAGTGGAATACCGGCTAGTTGTGAAAATTATCGATGATGAATGGAGGGTTGTTTTCAAAGATGATGAAACTAAAAGTGATGTCACTTTGAGAAGAGGAGACCGGATTCGATGGGTGGTCGAGGGATCTGATGCCTCTTTTTCATTTCCTGAGGTTCAGATTTTTGGACTTGAAACAAGAGATGTAAAGGATGGAAACCCTTTGGTGATGGCAATTTCAAGAAATGCTCCTGATGGAACATATGCCTATTCTGTATTTGTACATGAGGCAATGACCTATGCTCGTGGTCAATCCCCGCCAAGAATTATCATTAGATAATAGATTCAAAAAGACTGTCTAATGCAAATGGATCATTGAAATATTCTCAAAAAATAAGACAATTATTCAAAGTATCGAATTTTGATTACCTGACTCTTTTCAATATGCTAATAATAACTAAGCGATTTAATTCGATAAAGCTTGACTCTAATTGGAGTGGTAATAAAAGAAAGGCCTTTGATCTTTTCTTCTTAGTTGGCTGCAAGAAATTCGTAAGATCAATAGTAAGCCTGGTCTGCTTTCTAGCGCTATTTAGCTGTCAAAAAAATGATAATAAGAGTTTCGATCAAGGTCAAAGTCTAAAGGATACAGCGAATGTTTCAATCCCAAAAATTACTTACTTAGACAGTCTTTCTGACACCCTTCAGCCAAAAAAGATCTGGATAAAAGACAATTCTCCTCCAAAAACTTTACCAATCCCAAGAACACAGGCGGAGGCCTATACTATCCGAGATGGGCAAAACGAATCTCGAACTATCTTGCCGCCGCAAATAATTCAAAGGTCTCACCTGAAAAATAAAAAGGGAGAGGCTATTTTAGATGAGGAAGGCAATCATTACTATCTAGGTGATGGTGGGATTTCCCATTTCGTAACCTTCACTACGGATGATGGCTTAAGCCTTGACAATATCACCTCATCCTTATTAGACCAATCAGGAAACTTATGGCTTGGCACTTGGGGAGGAGGAATTTCCAAATTTGACGGGACTTCTTTCACCAATTTTACTACAGCGCATGGTCTTTCCAATAATTTGATTCACTGCCTGGCAGAAGATCAAGAAGGCAACATTTGGATCGGTACAGAAGGAGGAGGGATTTCTATCTATGATGGATATACTTTCACAATTAAAAACACATCTGATGGACTGGCAAATGACGTCATATATGGAATCACCCCGGTCGGCAATGGAAATATCTGGATAGCTGCAGGGGAAGGAGGTGCTTCCAAATACGATGGGGAGAACTTCACCACTTACAATCAGGATAATGGTCTCCAGGGAAATTCAATTATTAAAATCGCTGAGGATAATAATGGCTTCGTCTGGTTTGCGACCGGAAGCCACGGGATTTCAAGATTTGATGGGGAATCTTTCCTTGATTTTTCCGAAAAAGATGGATTGGCAGAAAATGCCATCAATTGTATCAAGACAGATAGCTCAGGCAACATATGGATAGGTACCAAAGGAGGTGGCATTTCCAAATATCAAGAAAGCCCTGATTTAAAGGAAAAAGGAACCTTTACGAATTTTACCACTTCGAAGGGACTTGGGCATGATGATGTGTGGGATATTGAAGAAGACCTAGAAGGTAATTTGTGGTTTGCCACAGGTGGTGGTGGGGTTTCAAAATTTGATGGGGAAAAATTCACAAACTATACCACTGCCCAGGGATTACCTAAAAATGTTGTCTACAGCGTTTCGATTGATGAAAAAGGAAATCTCTGGTGTGGAACTGCGGGTGGAGGCATTTCACTTTACACAGGTCCTGCTTTTAACAATTTCACATCAGATCTTGGCCTGGCCAAAAATAGTGTTTATGGCATCCTAGAGGATAATAGTGGCAATCTATGGTTCGGCACAGACGGGGGAGGCCTTTCAAAGTACAATGGTAAATCCTTTACTAATTTTACAACTGATCAGGGCCTGCCGAACCCACTGGTTATTAGCGCACTCAGAGACAAAAATGCCCAGCTTTGGTTTGGAACCGGCGGTGGAGGTATTGCGCTTTTTAAAAAGGAATCCATTCAGAGCAAAAAACCGAGCTTTACCGTTTTTGATACTTCCAATGGTTTACCAAATGATATCATTTATGCACTCAAAGAGGATAGTCAGGGAAATATTTGGATAGGCACTGGCGGGGCAGGTTTGGTGAAATTTGATTGGAATACCGAACCATCAGGTCAGTCGGGTTTTATTACATTCAATACAGACCATGGATTGGGCAGCAATTATATTTTTAGCATTCTTGAAGACCGCAAAGGAAACCTGTGGGTAGGTACTGCCGGTGGGGGTGTTTCCAAGTTTGAGGGTAAATCCTTTACCAATTTCACCACTGACCAAGGATTATCCAATAATATCGTTTGGAGCATATTGGAAGACAAAGTAGGAAACCTGTGGTTTGCGACCCAAGGAGGAGGAGTTTCAAGGTTTGATGGACAATCTTTCAGCAGCTTCACCATAAAAGAGGGGTTGAGCGATGACACTGTATATGATCTTTTAGAAGATAAGGAAGGGAATATTTTTATTGGTACCAATCAAGGTTTTACCGTAATTCCTGCACAGGTAGCCACCCTTCCTTTTTCCGAAATAAGAGGAAGCTTAGAATACTACAACACAGCTAATGGCTATCCGGTCAAAGATGTAAACAAAGGCATCTACCTGGACAGGGGCGGAAATATTTGGGCCGGTAATGGGAGTGATAAAACGGGTTTGGTGAAATTTAATTACCAGGCTTTGAGAAAAAATCAAAAAAGGCCGTCCATAAAAATCAAAAAAATTGGAATAAATGAAGAGCCAATTAGTTGGATTTCCTTGCAAAGGAGCAATCATGTAAATAAGGTTTCTGACTCTTCAAAATCTCTGGCTTATATCACAGATGAAGTCAGGGTATTTGGTAGACAACTCAGCTATGAGGAAAGAAAAGCACAACAAGAAGAATTCTCTAAAGTCCAATTTTCCGAAATCAGGAGGTTTGAGAATTTTCCTGAAAACCTGACACTTCCCTACTCTCAAAATCAAATTACCATAGATTTTGGGACAGATGAATTGGTAAGACCCAATTTAATTGAATACCAATATATTCTTAAAGGGTATAGCAAAAGTTGGAGTCCTGTCATAAAAAATAGCCGCGCTACTTTCGGTAATATCGGTGAAGGTGATTACGTGTTCAAGGTGAAAGCAAGATTTAAGGGGCCTGCCGAAGCGGAGGGAAAAGAATGGTCCGAAGAAGTTTTTTATAGATTTTCTGTTCTTCCCCCTTGGTACAGAACCTGGTGGGCCTATCTGATCTACTTGATACTTTTTGTGGTGGTTATCAGAAGGATCCATGTATTTCAAAAAAACAGAACAATCCGCAAAGAAAGGGATCGAATGCAGCAAAGGGAACTGGAGTATGCCAAGGAAATAGAAAAGGCTTATTTAGATTTAAAAGCCACCCAATCTCAACTCATCCAATCCGAGAAAATGGCCTCTCTCGGAGAGCTTACCGCAGGTATTGCTCATGAGATCCAAAACCCTTTGAATTTTGTAAATAATTTCTCTGAAGTGAGTAACGAACTTGTGGATGAAATGAAAGAAGAATTTAAAAAGGGAGATAAAAAAGAAGGTTTCGCCATTGCTGACGACATCAAACAAAACCTCGAAAAAATAACCCGCCACGGCAAGCGCGCCGATGCCATTGTAAAAGGTATGCTCGCTCACAGCTGTTCAAGCTCTGGAGAGAAAGTGCCAACTGATATCAATGCTTTGGCGGATGAATATTTACGGCTTTCTTATCATGGACTAAAGGCCAGAGAAAAGAGTTTTAATGCTGACTTTAAAACCGATTTTGATCCCAATTTACCAAAAGTGAATGTCGTTCCCCAGGACATCGGCCGGGTGTTATTGAATTTGATCAACAATGCCTTTCAGGCCAGTGTTTCGGAGAAAAACCTGTCAGGTCTAAGTCCCGCCGTTATTGTTTCCACCAAAAACCTCGGAGACAAAATAGAAATCACAGTCACCGACAACGGCCCTGGTATTCCGGATGATATTAAAGATAAAATATTCCAACCCTTTTTCACCACCAAACCAACTGGACAGGGAACGGGGTTGGGCTTGAGTTTGAGCTATGATATTGTGAAGGCGCATAGAGGTAAAATAAGCTTCGAAAGTAGAAAAGGGAAAGGATCAACTTTTCTTGTACAATTAGCCAAACAATTATAAATATGTATAAATCTCTTAAAATATTAGCTTTGATTTTTTTTGTTCTAATTTCCATAGAACAAACTATTGCTCAGGATTCAAGAATTCAAAAATATGATAGTATGATCCGCATTGCGGAATCTGATACCGCAATAATAAGACTGAAATTATATAAACTTGATGTACTGAGTACCATCGATCTTGATTCTGCAATAAACTTGGCTGAGAAAACTCTTGAAGAAGCCGAGCAAATCAATTTTTACGAGGGAAAAGTTGGCCTATTAACAAATCTTACGAATAACTATTTGTATAAAGGCAATTTTGATGCGGCCAGGAAGCAGATCAAACAATTGGAACAAACTATAGTGCCCGGAAAAGATTCGCTTAGGTTTGCAACTTTATATGGAAATATAGGAATGTTTTATGGAATGCAGAGCAAATATGATTCGTCTATTTATTTTTATAAAAAAGCAATCAGCATAACCAAACTTGCGGGTAGTAACAATGGAATGGGTAGTTATTATTCGAACATTGCAATTGGATACCAACAACAATCCAATTTCCCAATGGCTCTTCAATACCAGCAGAAATCATTGAAACTTTACGAGGAATTGGGAAACAATGAAGCAGGGCAGGCTTATACCCTTATGAACATGGCCAACACATACAAGAATATGGGGGATTATGAAAGGGCAGAAAACAGTTTTTTGGAGTCGATTGAACTAGCTAAAAAAGTTAAACTAGCCAATGTAGAACTTTATGGATATTCAAACCTTTCAAGTTTGTATTCTGATGAAAAAAAATGGCAGAAAAGTTATGATTATGCCATAAAATCCGCTGAACTAGGTGCAAACTTGGGAGATCAGGGAATTCAAAGTGCCAGTTTATCCAAAGCATCTACAGCACTTGTCAACTTGAGACAACCTGAAAAAGCAATCAAACTGTCAAAAGAAGCCATTGAATTGGCAGAAGCGTCTTTAGTGCCATTAAACACCTTTCAGGCATATTCAAGTATGGGGTTTGCCTTGATGGCTCAGGGAAACTGTGCAGAAGGCATTCCTTTTTTTGAAAAGGGGTTTGAATCCATCAAAGATGCAGACATATATATCACCAATATTGGATTGGTGACAAAACAATTATCTGAATGCTATGAAAAAACAGGGAATTTTTCAAAAGCCTTAGAATTGTTTAAAATGTCCACCGCAATCACAGATTCCGTAAGCCGAAAGGAAAATATCAAAAAAGCAACGGAACAGACTATGAATTTTGAATTTGAAAAAAAGATTCATGATGCGAAGGTAATTCAGGATGCAAAAGACGAGATTACACAGACGCGGCAGATGGCATTAATAATTGGTCTGCTGCTTTCTCTGGTTATAATTTTTGGGGCTTTTGTTGGCTATTTTGGTAAGAAAAAAGCCAACGTTTTGCTGCTTAACCAAAAAAAGGAAGTAGAGAAAACGCTCGCAAAGTTAAAAAGTACCCAATCTCAACTCATCCAATCCGAGAAAATGGCCTCTCTCGGAGAGCTTACCGCAGGTATTGCTCATGAGATCCAAAACCCTTTGAATTTTGTAAATAATTTCTCTGAAGTGAGTAACGAACTTGTTGATGAAATGAAAGAAGAATTTAAAAAGGGAGATAAAAAAGAAGGTTTCGCCATTGCTGACGACATCAAACAAAACCTCGAAAAAATAACCCGCCACGGCAAGCGCGCCGATGCCATTGTAAAAGGTATGCTCGCTCACAGCCGTTCAAGCTCTGGAGAGAAAGTGCCAACTGATATCAATGAACTGGCTGATGAATACTTACGGCTTTCTTATCATGGACTAAGGGCCAGAGAAAAGAGTTTTAATGCTGACTTTAAAACCGATTTTGATCCCAATTTACCAAAAGTGAATGTCGTTCCCCAAGACATCGGCCGGGTGTTATTGAATTTGATCAACAATGCCTTTCAGGCCAGTGTTTCGGAGAAAAACCTGTCAGGTCTAAGTCCCGCCGTTATTGTTTCCACCAAAAACCTCGGAGACAAAATAGAAATCACAGTCACCGACAACGGCCCTGGTATTCCGGATGATATTAAAGATAAAATATTCCAACCCTTTTTCACCACCAAACCAACTGGACAGGGAACGGGGTTGGGCTTGAGTTTGAGCTATGATATTGTGAAGGCGCACGGGGGTGAAATTAAGATAGTGAAAAGCAGAAGTAATGGGACCATTTTTAGTGTTCATTTGCCAATCACTTGATTTCAAAAGAATGAATAAATCAAAAAAAATCTTTGTTGCATAAAGGAAGTTTTGCGGTACCGAGATTAAAGCGAGATGAAGAAAGATGTTGCTCCTGGAAAAGCTATCCGGTAGGAAATCTTAACAAGGGAAATGACTGTCAAAAGGATTTCTGAAAATGATTCGGGTATACTGGTTTTATAACTTGTCAAAATGAATTGTAAAAAACAGAAGTAGACAGAATAGTGAAAAGAAATGTCTGCTTAAAATTTATAAAAAGGATTACCTATAAAATTGGCAGAAATCAATAAGGAGGAATTGCTGAAAAAATTGGTTGAGCGGTAATGAAATTAAATGAAAACTGAGATTTTGAGAGTTATTAGTTGCAATTACCAACTTGATTATCAGGGTTTTTTATTTTATATTTAATAAATTATATAACTTCTTTTAAAGAATTGTAAAGTTGAAATTTAGTACTTCTTTTCCATTTACCTATATAAATTAAAAATGAAGAAAACGGCATCAACTCATAATGAAACCAGCCTTGTGGATTTAGCCCAACAATTAAAACAACGCGAGGCCGAAATTTCACTGATTAACAGCTTACAGGAAGCTATCGTAGAAAGAAGAGATATGCAGGTGATCTATGAGCTGGCAGGGGATAGTTTACGCGAACTATTCGCCTCTAATGCAGATATCGTTTGCCTCGCACTCTATGACCGAAAAACTAATACTCTGAATTTTCCTTATATGTTTGGTGATGAAGCAAAATCAAGGCCTTTTGGGAATGCTATTACAGAAAAGATCATATTAAACCGTAAGCCCTTACTTTTTAATCAGGACCTTGACAAGACCTATGACAGGATGGAGGCCGAAAAACGAGGAAAATGGGTAGAATCTTATCTTGGAGTACCCATTTTAGTGGGAAAAGAAGTCATAGGAGTAATAAGTGTACAAAGTAAAGCGGTGCAAAACAAGTTCACAGACAATGATTTGCGATTGCTTACAAGCATCGCTGCCAATGTTGGGATAGCGATGCAGAATACAGAAGCCTACAGAAAGCTTCAGGCCGCCATGACAGATCTTAAATCGGCTAAGGAACAACTTGTCCAGCAAGAAAAACTTGCTTCTCTGGGCCAGCTCACGGCGGGTATTGCACACGAGATCAAGAATCCGCTGAATTTCGTCAATAATTTTTCAGATCTCAATGTGGAACTTATAGATGAGATCAATGAGGAACTACAAAAACTGGAAGAGAATAGCCGGATTAAAGAGATCTTTGAGCTCCTTGGAGATCTAAGGTCCAATTCAAAAAAGATCCATCAACACGGGAAACGGGCAGATGGAATTGTAAAATCAATGCTTCAGTATAGCCGCGGTGGCAGCGGTAAGGTAGAACCCACAGATCTTAATAACCTTATTAGAGAATATGTCAATCTTTCCTTTCACGGTATGAGGGCAGGGAAAAAGGCAATTAATGTTTCTATAGACCTGCAGTTGGACGAGGATTTGGGGATGGTTCCCCTCATTAGTGAAGATTTCAGCCGGGTGATACTTAATCTCTGCAATAATGCCTTTGATGCCATGTGGGGAAAATTTAATTCTAATTCAGGAGCTAAAGAATACCAACCCAAACTTACTGTGAAAACTTTTCAAAAAAACGAAAATGTTGAGGTACAGATCAAAGATAATGGTGGCGGGATACCAGAGGAATATAAAAATAAAATCCTGCAGCCGTTTTTTACCACTAAGAAAGGGACAGATGGTACAGGTCTTGGCTTAAGCATCACCAACGATATTATTAAAGCACATAAAGGCACTCTCGATATTATTTCAGAAAAAGACAATTATACCAGTTTCAATATTTCAATACCTAAGCTTAATTAAAAAACTAGCCGCATGAAAATATTAATTGTAGATGATGAGAAGGATATTGAAATGTTATTCCGTCAAAAGTTTAGAAAAGAGGTCAAATATAATGATCTGGAACTCATGTTTGCATTCTCAGGGCAGGAAGCGCTGGAAGTAATTGAACGTGAAAATCCGCCTGCTGTGGTTTATGTTTTTTCTGATATTAATATGCCTGGGATGACGGGACTGGAACTTCTAAAAGTAGTGAAAAAACGTTTCCCTGAAATCAAAGTGAGTATGATCTCTGCCTATGGCGATGCCGAAAACTATAATAGAGCAAAAGCATCTGGCGCACAGCAATTTTTTACGAAACCTATAGATTTCAACTCGCTTAAAAAAGAGATCAATCAGTTAACGAATTAATTAAACTTTTTCTCCCATGACAAAAATTCTGGTGGTAGATGACGAAGAAGATTTAAAAGTGCTTATAAAACAGCGCTTCAGACAGAAAATTCGTCAAAGTGAATACGAATTCATATTTGCCGAAAACGGCAGGCACGCTCTTGATCAATTGCATGAACACCCAGATGTAGACCTGATTTTGAGCGATATTAACATGCCCGAAATGGATGGTCTCACTCTTCTTACAAAACTGTCCGAGCAAAACTCCCTGCTTAAATCTATCATAGTTTCAGCTTATGGGGATATGGAAAATATTCGTACTGCAATGAATCGCGGGGCATTTGATTTCATCACTAAACCCATAGATTTTAAGGATCTGGAAATTACTATTGAAAAAACAATAAGCCATATTGCGGGAATGAAAAAAACTTTGCAGGCTTTAAAGGAAAATAACATACTGAAGATGTATGTTGATGAAACCGTGCTTAATTTTATGGGAGGAAAGAAAATGGAAAGTTCGCTCTTTGATAATGAAACTGTAGAGGGATCGGTCGCATTTATAGATATCTGCGGCTTCACAGCAATAACCGAGAATGAACCTGCAGATAAAGTGGTAGCTATGCTTAATGCCTATTTTGATATCATGGTCCATGAAATTATAAAAGAAGAAGGCATCGTAGATAAATTCCTGGGAGATGCTGTTATGGCCTCGTTTAAAGGAGAATTTCATCTGGACAGGGCAATGGATGCCTGCCTCTCTATAAGAAAAGCAATTCATAATTCAGATATTTCAATTGGATCGAAAACCTACAAACCAGAAGTTTCCATTGGCATAAACAGCGGCGAGATGGTATGGGGCAACATAGGATCTGCTACATTGAGAAGACTTGACTATACAGTTATTGGTGATGCAGTAAACGTAGCAGCAAGGTTACAGGAGGCAGCAAAAAAAGGCCAGATCCTTATAAGTCAAGCCAATTATGAAAAAGTAAAGGAATCTTTTTCCTGTAATCTGGTAGCTGAAATAAAAATGAAAAATAAGGAAAAACCCCTAACCGTTTATGAGATCCTGAGATAAGAATAATCCTTTAAAAAATAAAATACATGCATTTGATTCTGGAAATTGAGCGACCAAATTTTTAAATGAGTAGCTCCAAAAAAATAAATTGGCATTCTATATGTTCATTGCGCTCCATTCTCTTCACGGTGCTTGGAGTTCTCTTTGCGGTGGTAGGCCTGCAGGGATTTCTTGTTCCAAACAATTTTCTCGACGGCGGGGTGACCGGGATCTCTATTCTTTTATTAGGAATAAGTACACTTCATATTAGTTTGTTATTATTGATCTTCAATTTGCCTTTTGTAATTATAGGATTTAAGAAAATTGGCTACACATTTGGTATTCATGCAGGTATAGCAATGTTATTACTTTCTGCCGGAATGTATCTAATAGAAATTGAAGTTTTCACTGAAGATAAGGTGCTTATCGCACTTTTCGGAGGTTTGTTCATTGGGGTGGGGATTGGTTTTGTTATAAAAGGCGGGGGGGTTATAGATGGACTCGAGGTCATTGCCTTACACACCGAAAAAAAATCGGCTTTCACTTCAGCAGAGATTATTTTGACTTTAAATATCCTTATTATTTTGGGAGCCACGTACCGGTTTGGTATCGAAACGGGAATGTATTCTATTCTTGTATATTACACTGCCATGCAAACCACAAATTACGTTGTTGACGGGTTTGAGGAATTTACTGCCCTCAATATTATTTCCAAAGATGCAGCCGCAATCCAAAGTATGATCGCAAACGAGTATAGAAAAGGGATCACTGTATTTAAAGGGGAACGTGGCTATCTCCCGAAATTCTATGAGAAAAAAGCAGATTGTGATATCATTGTGACCGTGGTAACCCGCCTGGAAATACATCGGATTAAAAATTCAGTGATGAAAATAGATCCCCAGGCATTTATCTTTGTAAACAGCATAAAAGAAGTTAATGGCGCATATTTAAGCAGCACAATAAAGAAAAAGTATTAACCAATTAAAATTAAATTTATGAGTAGTACAGATCGTATTGACTGGAAATCAATTTTTTCCCTGTCTTCAATGATGTATACCATATTGGGGGTGTTTTCTGCCCTGATCGCGTTGCAGGGGTTTATGATTCCTAACCATTTTCTGGATGGCGGTATAACAGGGATTTCCATTTTAATTGAGGAAGTTTTCCATATTCCCTTCAGCCTACCTTTTATACTTTTAAACCTTCCGTTTATCTTTATGGGGTATAGAAAAATCGGAAAAACTTTCAGTGTAAATGCTTTCTTAGCAGTCATCCTGCTTGCGGTGCTTATGACGTTCATCACCTTTCCCCAAATTACCAGTGACAAAGTGCTTATCGCGGTTTTTGGAGGATTTTTTATTGGGCTGGGAATAGGTTTAGTTATACGGGGCGGCGGAGTTATAGACGGGCTGGAAATCATTGCCCATTATACCAATAAAAGAATTGGTTTTTCAACCAGTGAAATTATTATGACCATTAACACCCTGCTTTTTATTGGAGCGGCTTTTGAATTTGGAATTGAAACAGCCATGTATTCTATTCTTGTTTATTTTACGGCCATGAAAACTTCAGATTATGTAGTTGACGGATTTGAAGAATTTACGGCTTTAACTATTATTTCAAAGGAATTTGAAACGGTAAAATCGGTGATCGCAAATGATTTTGGAAAAGCCATAACCGTTTATAAAGGAGAAAGAGGTTATCTTCCCTCCAGTTATGATATAAAACAGGATTGTGATATTGTGATGACTATAGTAACGAGAATAGAAATACACAGGATCAAAGAGGTTATAAAGGAATTGGATCCCAACGCCTTCTTTTATGTACAAAGAATCAAGGAAGTTAAAGGAGGATTAGGTAAGCATAATAACAAGCAGCATTGAGCGAGATTATATTTGAAAATTTTTATAAGAAAATTATTTCCAGATTAGAGCAGGAACTTCCGGAGTCGCTTTCTTACCATAACGTACATCACACAAAATATGTCGTGGAAAAGTCAGTAAAACTTGCCGCAAGTGAAAACATAACCGGAAGGGAACTCGAACTTATAAAAATTGCAGCTTTATATCATGACACGGGATTTTTGTTTAGCCATAAAGAGCACGAAAATCTGGGATGCCAAATCGCATCGAAGGATCTGCAGGAATCATTTTTAGACTCCGGGAGAAATTGAAAAAGTATGTGGCATGATAGCCGCTACAAAAATTCCGCAAAGACCAAAGAATATTCTGGAAAAGATAGTGGCAGATGCTGATTTGTTTTACCTGGGAACTCCTGATTATAAACAGTATAGTGAAAAACTTTATAAAGAATTAAAGCATTTTGATCCTTCCATAAATGATGAAAAGTGGTTAAAGATACAGGTTAATTTTCTTTCATCTCACAGCTATCATACAAAATATGGCAAGGAAGTCTTGGCACCGGTTAAAAGAAATATTTTAAACTCTCTTTTAGTAGATGGTGAGGTATAAACAAAAGCTTTATTAATCCCGAATTTCTATTTCACCAAGCCAAGGATTATTTTGAAAATCATTAGTGTCTGGTAGAAATACAGATTTAGATTAAATGGCTTATTGCGTTCAATAAAACCGTCTTTTTGGATATTTCAATAGTACAGAATATCAAACTGCACCCATACGTTCTATTTAAATTGTGAGTTTAAGAATTAGAATCTTGGGAGACCATTTATCTATAGGTATTTTCAGCATTTTAAAAGTTTTTTAAGCTGATTTTTTCTCTCACTTTTTATTATATCGCAGTCAGTTGAAATTCGATTTAGTTTTATCCATAAGCTTATTAATCAGGAAGATCTCTATTCAGCTTATCTGGTCTAAAGTCTTTTTTGGAAACCTACTCAAGGTTCGATTAAAATTTCGGTATTTTTTTTAAAACTATCAATTTATGTATGTAAGTTTGCACTCTCAAAATTTACTTTGAAAAAGTACTGCGACATACCAATTAAAAAACATCAAAATGCTTTAATTAATTTAAGCTTTTTGTTGCTATGGCTTTTTGTTATAGGAGGACAGGTGTCCTTCTCTCAAAGTAATTCTTACGACTCTGTTAGTTTTGACCTTGAAGATGAACTGTTTTCTCAAGATTCAGGGAATAATAATAGCCACGGTTTTCATTGTACTTTTGAAATTGAAGAACAGGAGATTTCAACTGATTCTGATAAAAACGATAATTGCGAGTTACATACTCCATTTAAGCCTTCAAAAGCACTTTCCTTTTTAAACAGACTTCAAAGTACGGTATCCTTAAATCAATATGCTCAAATTGAGCTTGAAAATTGCAACCGAACTTCGATTTCGCTGGTTGTACTTCACCATTCCTGGAAAGGTTTTATAATTTAATTTTTGTCCATAGCTTTTTGAATTTCTCCTTGGTTGGAGCAAATTCTGCATGCCTGCTTATGAAATTTTTAATCAGAATTTCAGCTGGCTCTACTTATCTATTATTCAAAATTTAAATTTAAAAATACTATGAAGAGAATCACATTTCTCCTCAGCTTGGCTTGTATTTCAATTATTTTTGCTTGCCAAAACGAAAAACATCACGTAGAAGAAGAATCTACATTTTTGGTCACTAAACCAATAGAAAAAGACACGATTATTTACAATGAATATGTAGGCCAACTTGAGGCTATTCAACATATAGAAGTTCGAGCCTTAGAGAAAGGCTATCTGCAAAAAATCTATGTAGATGAAGGCCAGCACATAAAAAAAGGACAGCTTATGTTTCAAATTCAGCCTGCTATTTACCAGGCAGAAATGGAAAAAGCCAGGGCCGAGACCAATTCAGCCCGACTCGAATATGAAAATACTAAAAGCCTGGCCGATAGCAGTATTGTTTCCCAAAATGAATTCGCCCTTTCACAAGCCGAGTTAGATAAGGCAACTGCCAATTTAAATCTTGCAAAAGCGCATTTAAATTTCGCACAAATAAGAGCACCCTTTGATGGGATTATGGGACGATTTCACGTAAGAGTAGGAAGCCTTTTAGATGAAGGTGAATTACTTACTACCCTGGCAGATAACAGTAAGATGTGGGCGTATTTTAATGTTCCCGAAT
Source organism: uncultured Flavobacteriaceae bacterium (assembly GCA_963727565.1). Taxonomy (GTDB): domain Bacteria; phylum Bacteroidota; class Bacteroidia; order Flavobacteriales; family Flavobacteriaceae; genus Salegentibacter. The sequence continues at coordinate 54,096 of CAVSGU010000007.1, read as the reverse complement.
CTGAATACCTGGATTTTGTGGCTACAAATTCGTTAGACAAAATGCCCGAAGTAAGCCTGCAAATGGCAAACGGAAAGGAATTTGATACCAAAGGAGTTATTGAAACAATTGAAGCTGATTTTAACAGGGAAACCGGGAATATCGCTTTTAGGGCTACTTTTCCAAACGAAGATAAAATTTTAAGACACGGCGAAACAGGAAATATTCTTATGCCGATAGCGCTTAATGATGCTTTGCTTATTCCGCAGAAAGCCACCTTTGAAATCCTTGATAAAAAGTTTGTGTACGTTATTGACAAGGATAATAAGGTTGTACCACGAGAAATTTCAGTGGAAACCGAAATCCCACACCTTTACGCTATAAGTAAGGGCTTGAGCCTAGGTGATAAAATTCTCATAGAAGGCTTGCGCAAAGTTAAGAAAGGACAGGAGATCAAGTATGAACTTGTTGAACAAGAAGTTGTACAGGATGAATTAAATCAGCTACACGCTGAGTAACGTTTAACCCTAAATACAACAACATGTTTAGTAAATTTATACAACGGCCAGTATTGGCCATCGCTATTTCCATAGCCTTAGTATTCCTGGGATTACTGGCTATGAATACCCGACCCGTTTCGCAGTTTCCAGAAATTGCTCCACCTCGTGTAAATATTTTTATCGCATACCCGGGCTCCAGTGCAGACGTACTTGTGAACTCGACGCTTATTCCTTTGGAAAGGGCCATCAATGGCGTTCAGGGAATGCAGTATATAATTTCTGACGCTACTAGCGCAGGTGAAGCTACCATTCAAATAGTTTTTGAACCGGGAACAGATCCAAATGCCGCGGTAGTAAATGTTAAAACCCGTGTAGACCAGGTTATGAATAACCTGCCGCCACTGGTACAACGGGAAGGAGTCGTCATTACTCCAATCCAGCCCAGTATGTTGATGTATGTAAACCTTTACAGCACAGATAAAAATGCTGATGAGAAATTTCTATACAACTATGCCAACAGCAACATACTTCCCGAATTACAACGTGTAAAGGGAATGGGAAGGGCACAAATATTAGGTAGTCGCCAATATGCCATGCGGGTTTGGCTCAAACCCGACAGGATGAGGGCTTACAACGTTTCTACAGATGAAGTTCTTGAGGCCATAGATGAGCAAAGTGTGATTGGCCGGCCCGGCCGGCTAGGGCAAAGTTCTGGTATAAAAGCCCAGTCTTTGGAATATGTGCTTACCTATTCAGGGAGATATAATAAACCAGAGCAATATAAGAACATCATTATTAAAGCTAATGCTGAAGGAGAAAACCTAAAACTAAAAGATGTTGCCGAAGTTGAACTCGGCAGTGAATTCTTTGATATCTATTCTAATAAAGACGGTTATCCTGCCGCTTCCATGGTACTTAAGCAAAATGTGGGCAGTAATGCCAGTGATGTAATTGCTCAGGTGAAGGATAAACTTAAAAATATGGAAGATGACTTCCCACCGGGAATGGATTATGAAATTAATTATGATGTATCCAAACTGGTAAATGCTTCCATAGATAAAGTAATTCACACCTTGGTAGAGGCTTTTATCCTTGTAGCCCTGGTAGTATTCTTGTTTTTAGGAGATTTTAGATCTACACTTATTCCGGCTATCGCCGTACCGGTTTCGTTAATTGGAGCATTTATGTTTATGCAATTATTCGGCTTAACCATAAACCTTATTACTTTGTTTGCCCTGGTTCTGGCTATTGGGATTGTTGTAGATGATGCCATTGTAGTTGTAGAAGCGGTTCACGCCAAGATGGAAGAAGAGAATCTCTCTCCTTACAAAGCGGTTAAAAAAGTGCTTGGGGAAATAAGCGGAGCCATTATCGCTATTACCTTAATTATGACGGCCGTTTTTGTTCCGGTAGCATTTATGACGGGCCCAGTGGGTGTTTTCTATCGGCAATTTTCTATTACAATGGCCAGTTCTATTGTACTTTCTGGCGTCGTGGCACTTACGCTTACTCCTGTGCTTTGCGCTATGATCTTAAAGAATAATCACGGTAAAAAACGCAAAAAATCGCCGGTAGATAAATTTATTGATTGGTTTAATCGGAAGTTTGATAGGTTAACCGGAAGATACACGCAACTACTTACTTTAATCGTAAATCGAAGACTTATTACCTTTGGAATATTGCTCGCTTTTGGAATTGGTATTTTCGCGGTAAACCAAAATTTACCTTCCGGTTTTATTCCAAATGAAGACCAGGGAATGATCTACGCAATTATCCAAACTCCTCCAGGCTCTACTTTAGAAAGGACCAATGAGGTTTCCCGTGAATTGCAGGAAATTGCTGAAGAAGTTGAGGGTATCAAATCGGTTTCATCTTTGGCAGGTTACGAAATCTTAACAGAAGGCCGTGGCTCTAATGCCGGAACTTGCCTAATAAATCTTGAAGATTGGGATAACAGGAAACATAGCGTTGTAGAGATTATGGAAGAACTGGAAGAGGAAACCAAAGACCTGGGCGCAGTTATCGAATACTTCCAGCCTCCTGCAGTGCCCGGTTATGGAGCTTCAGATGGTTTCTCTCTTCGTATGTTAGATAAACATAACTCGGTAGATTACCAGGAATTTCAACAGGTAAATGCCGAATTTATGGAAGCCTTAAAGAAACGGGAAGAACTCAGCGGACTTTTTACCTTTTTCGCAGCCGATTATCCGCAGTATGAACTTATTATAGACAACGAGTTGGCAATGCAAAAAGGGGTTTCTATTGGTAAAGCGATGGAGAACCTGGATGTGCTAATTGGAAGTACCTACGAACAGGGCTTTACCCGTTTTGGAAATTTCTTTAAAGTGTACACCCAGGCGGCTCCAGAATATCGTGAGCTACCCTCTGATGTTATGAAACTCTTCATTAAAAATGAAGAGGGAGAAATGGTTCCATATTCCGCTTTTATGAGGATGGAAAAGAAACAGGGACCCAATGAAATCACCCGTTTCAATCTTTATACTTCTTCTGCAATTAAAGGGGCCGCCGCTCCTGGCTATACCAGTGGGGATGCTATTGAAGCAATTAAAGAAGTTGCTGAAGAGACTTTACCACAAGGTTACGATATTGCCTGGGAAGGCCTGTCTTATGATGAAGCAAACCGTGGTAATGAAGCCGTTTATATATTTATTGTAGTGCTGATCTTTGTGTATTTGGTACTTGCGGCTCAATATGAAAGCTTTTCTAATTCCACTTGCCGTAGTGCTTTCTTTACCTATAGGTGTTTTCGGTTCTTTTTTATTATTGAAAACAATGGGATTGGCCAACGATATTTATGCACAAATCGGGCTAATTATGTTGGTAGGTTTGCTTGGTAAAAACGCTGTTTTAATTGTAGAGTTTGCTATTCAAAAACATCAGCAAGGTTTTACCGTGATGAATGCGGCCATAGAAGGGGCAAAAGTACGTTTTAGACCAATTCTTATGACTTCCTTTGCATTTATTGCCGGTTTAATTCCGCTGGTTTTGGCAACTGGAGCCGGGGCGATTAGTAGTCGCACTATTGGTGGATCTGCCTTAGGTGGTATGCTCTTCGGAACCATCTTCGGGGTGCTTATTGTACCTGGCCTTTATTTTATTTTCGGAACAATGGCTGAAGGTAAACATCTAATTAAAGATGAAGACGAAAATCCTTTAAGTGAGGATTTCGTTCAGAGTTATTCTGATAAATCCCTTATCAAAAAAATGAAGAAATTCTTAAAGAAAAACAATAAACAAAATGACTAAATCTATTAGGCATGCTATAGGCCTGGTTTTAGTATTACTCTCTTTATACAGCTGTAATATTTCAAAACCGCTTAACAGAACAGAAGATAAAACGGTACCTGCGAGTTTTAAACACTCGCAGGATACTGCCAATATCGCAAAAATAGACTGGAGAGATTATTTTAAAGATCCAAAGCTCATAAAATTGATTGATGAGGCGCTGGAAAAGAATCAGGAACTCAAGATTGTGATGCAGGATGTTGAAATTGATAAGAATGAGATCAAAGCCAGGAAAGGAGAATACCTACCTTTTGTAGGCTTGAAAGGTGATGCGGGATTTGAAAAAGATGGTAGATATACCCGCCACGGTGCTGTAGACGAAAGCTTGAATATTAAAGAAGGTGAAGCTTTTCCCGAACCTTTAACCGATTACTCTATAGGTGCTTACGCTTCCTGGGAATTAGATGTATGGAAAAAACTCCGTAATGCTAAGAAAGCGGCCGTAAATGAATATCTGGCTACTGTAGAGGGGAAAAACTTTATGGTCACCAATTTAATTGCTGAAGTTTCCAATGCGTATTACAAACTAATGGCGCTAGATAACATCCTGAAAATTATTGATGATTATACCGCAATTCAGGAAAACGCTGCTCAAGGTTGTGAAGCAACAAAAGGAAGCTGCAAGGGCTTCTGAACTGGCTGTAAACCGCTTTGAAGCGCAGCTGCTGAATACCCAAAACTTAAGGTATAAAATTCAGCAGGAAATTGTGGAAACAGAAAATGAAATCAATTTTCTAACCGGTACATTTTCACAGCGTATTGAAAGAAATTCTGAAGTGTTTATGGATTTAAAACTAGATAGCCTATCTACAGGAATTCCTTCAGAATTGCTGAAAAACCGGCCAGATATTCGCCAGGCAGAAATGGAGCTAGCGGCCGCGAAATTAGATGTAAAAGTTGCCAGAGCAGAATTTTATCCGTCTTTTAGTATTGAAGCGGGGGTGGGTTTTGCAGCATTTAATCCTGCTTTTTTACTAAACCCGGAATCTTTACTGTACAATTTAGCCGGTGATGTTATGGCTCCTTTGTTAAACAGAAATGCGATAAAAGCTGAATATAGAAGTGCCAACTCAAGACAATTACAAGCCATTTTTGAGTACGAAAAAACCCTGCTTTCAGCCTATTTAGAAGTGGAAAATCAGCTTTCGGCTTTTCAGAATTATTCACAGAGTTTTGATAAGAAAGCAGAAGAGGTAGAAAAATTAAAAAGATCGGTAAATATATCGAATCAATTATTTAGATCTGCCCGTGCCGATTATCTGGAAGTATTGCTCACCCAGCGGGAAGCCCTGGAATCGAGAATGGAACTTATAGAAATAAAAGAACAACAGTTAAGCACTAAAGTAAATACCTACAAGGCTCTTGGAGGTGGTTGGAATTAGAATTTCCAGAGTAATTTTTTATTGTTTATTTAGTTAGTCTGCCTTTCGGTTTCTGTTTCAGAAACCGGAAGGTTTTTGTTTTTTAGAATATATCTGGAGAAAGTGTAAATTGCTGCTTTTTGCCAATTTTAGAGCGTGATTTTTTCTTTCAGAAAAATAACAAGCGCAGTTTTAATTATTCGCCAATTTTTATAATTAGCAAATAGGTTTCAAAATAGTAATTTTTAAAATTTAATTAGCTGATCGGTAACTGATAAAAGTAGCTTTACTATAACCCAGGGTTTTTTAGTTAATCCATTATAAACTTAAAGCCAGTAGTGATGATGCTGGAGCTAAAAGAAGTATCTCTATCATATTGATAGAATTTTAAATCTATACTTTTAAGTCCGAATTTCCAGATATGTGCTTTTGTGAAAATATCTGTGTAGGAAATCCCAAAGCCAAATTGATTTGCATTGTATTCAGATAAGTCATAATCAGATGTGTAAAATTCATCAGTAGACAAAGCGGTTTCATATGGTCTAAAATAATCTGCTGCTGTTTGATTGTAAAAGCGATAGGAGGGATACAGTGTAAACTTATCGGTAATTTTAATCGGAGCTTCAATACTTGCCGTATGCGAAGTTATGCCCCAATCATCAAAATAATACCTGTAAAAGGTTCTAAGCACAACAACCTCATTTAAGTACCAATTCAATCTTCCGCCAATTGCAACTTTAAATCTATTGTCAGGTAATTTTTCTACATCATCAGCAAGTTGGAAATTATCTATAAAAGAATCGGGTACATCACTAAAATAAACCCGTTGGAAGGGTGTAGATAATAGTCCTTGTTGTTGTACAAAATCTAAAGCTAATGAGCCTTGTACATTTTTATGAAGTATTTGTGAAAAACCAAATCCTAAGGAATAAGAATTGCGTCCTTCACTATCAAAAGGGGTGAAGTTTGGGTTGTAATTGGCGTTTCCGGTGATATTATTTCGGGTGAACAAAGGATTATTCAATCCATTGCCATTTTCTCCAAAAGGTCTTAACTCTATAGGATATATAGCATTCCAGGTATCAATAAACACGTTACCACTAATGCTTAGTTCTGTATTTTTTTCATTAAAAAGCCTGGTATAACTGCCGCCCAGGCCTACCGAAAAATAATCATATTCGGTTGATACAGATAACTTGGTAGACCAGATTTTATTTCGGTCATCAGAACTGTGGCTATAGCTTCCTGTTACATTTCCCCATAAGTCACTGCGAGAAGCTCCAGATGATGCCTGAAATGGGTCGGCGGGACCATCGTCAAAAGGATCTATATTACTTGATGATGCCGAGGTGTAGGCAGAAACACCTGCATCTATAGTTAGTATATCATCATCGTTTAAGAGGGATAGAAACTACAAATGTGCCAGTAGCATCTGTTAATTCTTCGGTCCCAATACCGCCACTTACCGCTGCATTATCTCCATCCTGGGTATAATAGCTTGATAAGAAATCTATTTCGGTAGTTTCCAAAACTCGTTTTTTATACTCTGTGGTTGAGTCCTGGGAAGTTTGCGAGTAGGTTTTTGCGAAAGCGATTAGGCAAAAAATAATAATTATACTTTTCATTATTTTTATTTTATCAATTACAGCCGCAGCCTCCACCTGTTTTCCCGCCATTGGCACCTACTGCCGCCTCGCGGTAAGAATGCGCCGTGGTCACATTACGATCGGCTTTTTTTTCTGATAAGGTCATATCGGGATCATTGATATTTACTTTTTCGTATTCCTTTACTACCGCACAACTACAAAGAGAGGTAGTTATAAAGGCCATTATTATATATCTCTTTATCATAACTTATCTATTTCTATATTCTTTGATTTTATAATATTCCCTTTATCATCAATGATAATACATTCTATTTTTGGTAATTGATTGATGCGGTCTAGACCTGCTTCCTGTCCCATTACAAAAACTGAGGTGGCTAAAGCATCAGCCAATTCTGCTTTTGGAGCAAAAACCGTTACGCTTATAATTCCGCTTGAAGGATATCCTGTTCTTGGATCTATTATGTGTGAAAATCGCTTGCCGTTGAATTTCACATATTTTTCATAATTACCAGATGTCACAACTGCGCCGTTGCTAATAGGTAGCAAAGCAAATACTTTGTTCTTGTCCATTGGATTTGTGATGGCAACTTTCCATTCTTTACCATTAGGTTGCTTGCCCCAGGTATTCATATCTCCAGAGGCATTTATAATTCCTGAGGGGACGCCTTTTGAAATGAGTAAATCTTTGGCTTTATCGGCAGCATAGCCTTTACCAATAGCACCAAAGCCAATTTTCATTCCTTTTAGTTTAAGAAACACTGTGCTATTATCTTTATTTAGAATTATATTTTGGAATCCAACTTTTTCAACCGATGCTGTAATTTCGGCTGGAGAAGGCATTTGTTTCATACTGCCATCAAACTTCCAAATATTATCCATGGATGCGTAGCTAATGTCGAAAGCTCCATCGGTAAGTTTTGAAATACCGATGGAACGTTCTATCAGTTCAAAAAGTTCTGCATCTACCTTTACGGGTTTAATTCCTGCGTTTCGGTTTATTTCTGATGTTTGCGAATTGGCATCCCAGGAAGAAATGAGTTTTTCTATCCTCGTGATTTCTGTAATTGCAGTATCGATATGTTTATTAGCTGCAACAGAGTCTTTTGCAACTACTGTGATATCAAAACGACTACCCATTAAGTTTGAGTGTTCGTTTATAAGGCTGTTGCGCTATAGAATAAAGCGTAACAAAGCTTAATAATATAGTAAATATATACTTCAAAATTATTCGGTAAAAGCGTTTAACTCTTTAATGTACTGCTCTGGCGTAGTCTTTTTATAACCTGTTTTTCCTAAAACATTGCCATTAGCGTCTAAAACAACAACAAAAGGGAAAATACCGTTCTTGTTATAGGTTTCTGCTAATTTTGCGTTTGCCTTTGCTTGTGTTTCTGATAGGGAATTTTCTCTTTTTCGAGGAAAATCTGCCTGTAACATAACATAATGTTCTGATGCATATTCCTTAAAAACTGCTGTACTCCATACCTGGCGGTCTAACTTTATGCAAGGGGCACACCAATCAGATCCTTGAAAAACAAGGATGATGGGTTTATCTTCTGTTGAAGCTGTATTTTTGGCTTTTTCAAAATCTGTTTGCCATTCCTGGGCATATATTGTGCTTAGATTTAGTAAAACAACTACTAGTATTAATATTTTCTTTTTCATTTCTAGGGATTTATTATTTTAAAACGTTTCCATCTTTTCTTTCGTATTTATGCTTACTAGAGTCTTTGTAATACCACACTTTAATTATTTTAAATTACTGTTGTAGCATCAAAGTCATTTTATAGCTTCGAAATGATCTTGCTTAAAATAGGCTTTATACTACTTATTTGCATATATTTTATTTTTGCTATTAAAATCTAAAAGTTTAAGATTTTTAGTTACAGACTCCTCAATTTTATCATAATCTTTGTTTTTGATGATAACTTTAAAAGTTTCATTTTCAGCGGTTTTACTCTTTAAATTTTCAATTGAAATATTCTGTATTTCACCCTTGCTATAAAACTGACTTGAATAGCTTTTACTGCCTAAGTAATAGATATTTCCGTCAAAATCTTCAATATTTTGTAGAAGGTATTTATCAGTTTTGCTATAAAATTCTAAATTATTATTCACAAGACTTAATATCGTAGTAACAACTACCAAACCCGGGAAAATTAAACTTACAACAATGATTGTCTTTTTCATTTTTATTTCTGCCCAGTAATAGTCTATGAGCAGGGCAATAGGTACAATAGAAGGTAGGATATAAGTATGGATCAAACTTTTGGAGAATGTAAAGAAAAAGGGCGTCCATAGTAGCCAGAGCAAAAGAAAGAAACCCACCTATCCTTTATTAAGCTGTTTTTACGTTTCCAGAGTTTTACTGCTAATACTTGTATCCAGGGAAATGCAAATGCAAAGAGAAATAACCATATGATGCCAAGAGGCTGAGATTTGGCAAACCCATATTTATCGCCATCCCAACTGGAGTCAAAAAATCGTTTAAAATGTTCTCCAACGATAAAATATTCTAAAAAACCATTGGTATTCATTTCTGCCAAATAATACCATGGAACTGCAATTGCTAAGGTTAAAAGTGAACCAGAAATTAAAGGAATTTGTTTAAAAAATTTCTTGTATTCTTTAAAATAGATGACCCAAATAAAAATGGGTGGCACTGTTAATACCAAAACAAGAGGTCCCTTGCTTAAAAGTCCTATCCCTATAAATGCAAATATCAAATAACCCCAATAGCTTAATCTATCACGATTTATTGCTTTCCAGAAACTTAAAAAAATTAAAGCCACTGAGAAAGAAAGTATAGTATCTGTTGAAACTACTCCAGTATGGAGTAAAAATTCTGGAATAGTCATTAATATAAATCCCGAAAAATAAATAGCGTTTTTATTTTTAACGAACCTTGTTATAACAATAATGAGTAAAAAGCCAGCCAGGAGATAAGGTAAACGCACGGCAAACTCATTAACACCAAAAACCTTCATGCTTAAAGCCGATAACCACGTAGATAATGGGGGTTTTGCCCAAAAAGGAACACCGTAATCAATTTGAGGCGTAATCCAGTTGCCTGTTTCCTGCATTATTCTAGCAATCTCAGCATACCTGGCTTCAGTTTTGTCCATCAAAGGAACATAAGCGTTTAGGATAGCCCGAAGAATGAATAAAATTACAATACCAGAAAGATATGTATACTTACTTTTAAATTTCACGGTATTGCTTTTTTATGAGATAAAAATCGAACCACATTTTAAAAAAGTAGGAGAGTTTAACCTTAGATCCGCCAGCATCTATCCAGGAATTCAAAGGAATTTCTACAGACATTTGATTTAATTCATTTCGTGTATAAAGATTTATAATTCGAAAAAATATTTCAACATCAAATAACCACTTCGAGATAAAACTTTCCTCAAATACTGGTTTGGCCAATTTCGCGTGAAAAACCTTGCATCCACATTGGGTGTCATAAACTGGAATATGTAATAAATTAGAAATTAGGGTTGCTACAAACCTACCCGAATAATGTCTAAATTGAGACCTTATAATTATGTTATCAATTTTTGAAATCCTTGAGCCAAAAGCGAATAATATATCCTTGGTTACCAATTTAGAAATAGATATACATTCTTCTAATGAAACAGATAAGTCGGCATCTAAATAGGCGATTCTATCAAATTTTAATCCCTTGTTTAAACTATATAGCATACCTTTTCTAATTGCTTCTCCTTTACCATTGTTTTGTTTGGATATACAGATATGAACTTGCGATTTAAACAAATCCTGAATTTCTTTTAAAACAGATAAAGTATTATCTGTTGAGCCATCTTCTGAAAAGACCAGGCTTACACCTGGGGTATTTTTCAAAAAATTGATAAAAGCATTTCTATCAATTTTATTGAACTCATTATAACAAGGTATTACAATAATCATTTCATTTCAATATAGTTAGAGCTTATAAGCGCGTTGTTTTATAACGTTCTTACTCCTCATACTTATCTAAAGGAATCATTTTAGCATCGTTTCGAATCTCAGAGTGTCTAATTTCACCACCACTTGAGCCTACATATGTGGCTAATACTCCATCAACTAATGCTATCAACAAACATAAAATCATGAGGTACTTAGTAAATTTCATTTTTTTTAATTCCAAAATGAAGGTGAGCAGTGATAAACCTCCTAGAATCAAGCTTAGGGTATAAAAAGTTTCTGCATATTCTTCATGTGTATGGATAAGGGTTTCGCTGATACCCTCCAGGTTTTCTACTACTTCTTCTGCTCCCTCTCCCGTGTAGAAAGCTGCAATAGAAGTTATGGCACTAAAGATAAAAATCCCCAATGCAGTAAGTTTTACTTCTGCCTTATTGAAAACTAACCCTGCAATGAGAACAAGTATTCCAATCAATAAGCCCACAATGGGTAGATGATTGACGATTAAATGATAATGTGCATCGTTCATGATTTATTCTGTTATTAAGGTAAAAGCACCTTTGGTTAAAAACTGGTCATCTTGCTTAAAGTCAGAGCTGTTTTTAATGATGGTAAAATCACCAAAATCGTCTCCCGGTAAAACCTCACGACGTTTAAAAATGTAGTTGCTATCCGTTTTTTTATCTAAAACCAGCACGTAATAGGTATCTTCCAATGAAACGATACTTTCTGTAGGTAGTGCTTTTTCTTCCTTTTTATCGGTAATGATCTGGGCTTGTACAAACATTCCCGTGGCAAAACTGTTCTTTTTTTGCTCATCCTTAAAATGTCCATGTACTTTCACGGTTCTTTTTTCTTCATTTATAGAGGTACCTACCAAATGTACCTTGCCCTCAATGGTATCGGCATTGGCTTCAGGAATGCTAAACCTTATATCCTGACCTTTTTTGATTTTCATTATATCTCTCTCAAAGACGTTCAGCTCAATATGGAGGTGGTCACGATCTATGATTTGCATAAGCTCATCTGCTGCCGAAACGTACATTCCGTTATTGATCTTCATTTCGGTAATACTTCCAGAAATAGGCGCATAGATGCGAATAGTTGAAGAAATATTCCCGTTTTCAACCGTTTCCGGGTTTAAATTTAGCATTTGCAATTTTTTGCGAAGAGCCTGATATTTGGCAAGGTTACGTTTGTATTCGCTTTCGGCTTTGAGAAAATTTCTTTCAGAAGTGATTTTTTCCTCCAGAAGTGTTTTCTGTCTTTGGTATTCAGATTTTAAATAGTTCATTTGCTGCATTGCATCCAGGTAATCCTGCTGCATTTGCACATAATCTGGATTTTCCAGACTTACCAAAAATTGACCTTTTTTAACCTCATCGCCAATAAGTAGTGGAGTTTCCCTTACGTATCCATCAGCAAAAGAACTCACCATGGCCTTATTTTCTGGCGGGACATCTATCATTCCGGTAGTTTCAACACTTACCGGGAAGCTGTTTTCTTCAATTTTCCCTAATTCCATATCGCTGCCTTCAAATTGCGCAAAGCTTAATTGTATGCCACCATCACTGGAATTAGTGGTCGCTTCCTCACTATTTTCTTTTTCTGAATCTCCGCAGGAATACATGAATAGTACGGCAAGAAGTATAAATATAGATTTTAAATTATTTGTCATGAGATCAGCTTATAAGGTTAAATAATTTATCTGAAGTACGGTTTGGTTATACGCGTTCAGGTTTTCGTAATACGAAAGAATGATGTTATAGGAGTTTTCAAGACTTTGGATATATTCAAAAAAATCTATCTCTCCATTCTTGTAGCTTAAATTTGCTGTTTTTATAATTTCTTCAGAAAGGCCTTTTCCTTCATCTTCATAATAGGAAAGCGCTTGCTGATGCTTATTTAGTTGTTGAAGAAGTTGTTTGTATTCTGAATTCAATCTTATTTCATAATCTGCAGTTTCCTGCTCTGCCGCCTGTCTCGCAATATTTGCAGCTTTTATTTTTGAAGAATTCCCGAAGAATAGCAGTGGAATATGAACACCAACCTGATAGCCTTTTAAAGGAGTATCTATGACATCATTATTAAATTGAAAGTAACTTAAACTGATATCCGGCAGCAGTTTTTGTTTTTCCAGTCCAGCCTGTGCCTGAAAATAGTCATCGCGATTTTTATAAAATTCCAAACCGGGATTACCTTGAACTCCTAAGCTTTTAATTGTTAGCTTTTCTATAGGAACCTTTTTAATAATAATTTCCTGTTCAGTATTTATTAATGGCTTTAGTTTTTCATAAGAAATACTAAGCTCATTCTGCGCCTGCTTTAATTGAGTTTCTAACTGCTTTTGTTTAGATCGAGCAGTTATCTTTTCCAGGTAATTAGTTTCGCCAAGTTCAAATCTTCTTTTAGCGGCATAAGCAAATTTTTGATACAAACTATCCAGATCTTCATATACAGCAATCCTGGCTTTTTCATACTGCAGCTGATAATAGACTCGAGCGACTTTCTGTTCCAGATTTAACTGCTTTAGCTTAAAGGTGCTTTGTTCTTGTCTAAAACCGGTTTTAAAGACTTTTTTGCGCGCAAAATATACCGTGGGAAAATTAAAAAACTGGCGCACCCCTAAAACATCAAGCGATTGATCGCCGGCGCGGTTGCTCTCGTCATTTCCAAAATAGCCTTCTGTTTTGTCAAAAGTAAAGGCACTTCCAACAAGTGCATCGGCTTCATCAACCCGAAGAGAAGAGGCCTGGAGGCCAAAATTGTTTTCAAATGCCATTTTCTTCAATTCTTCTACATTTTCAATGGGAGTGATCTGGTTTTCCTGTGAAAATGCTGAAAAGCCAACCAATAATAGAAGGATAGTTAAAGGCTTTACACGAAGCTTATCTTTAGACTTTCCCTTATTCTTTTTCTCTTTATTAAAAATGGAATATATTACCGGTAATACGATTAACGTAAGCAGGGTAGAGGTGATCAACCCGCCAATTACCACCGTAGCCAGCGGACGTTGTACTTCTGCACCTGCACCGGTAGATATGGCCATTGGTAAAAATCCTAAAGCGGCAGCAGAGGCGGTTAACAATACAGCACGTAACCTGTTCTGTGCTCCATTTACAATAAGGTCATCATCATTTTTCATTCCCTCTTCTCTTAACTCTTTAAATTGTTCTATAAGTACGATCCCATTTAGCACGGCAATACCAAATAGAGCGATAAATCCAACTCCAGCAGAGATACTAAAAGGCATTCCACGTATCCATAGCAACAGAACTCCTCCTACTGCGGCTAATGGAATAGCCGAAAATACCATTATTGCCTCTCTAAAGGTTCCAAAAGCGAAATACAGAAGAATAAAAATGAGCACCAATGCGATGGGAACGGCAATTTTTAGACGTGAGGTGGCACTTTGTAAATTCTCAAATTGTCCGCCATAAGTGATGCTATACCCGGGAGGTAAACTAATATTGGCATCTACAATTGCACTAATTTTATTCACAACGGTTTGCAAATCACTATCTCTTACATTTACTCCAACCACAATACGTCTTTGGGTATTATCTCTAGAAATTTTAGCAGCTCCCTTTTGGTAAGTGATATCTGCCAGTTCGCTAAGTGGAACTTTTTCTCCAGAAGGCGTATCTACATAAAGGTTCTTTAAATTCGAAATATCCTGACGTCTGTCTTTTTGCAGTCTTAACACCATATCGAAACGTTTCTCCCCTTCAAACACACTTCCCATGGTTGCTCCTGAAAAGCCCATGGTAATAATTTTATTTAGATCTGCTATGTTAAGTCCGTAGCGCGCAATCTTTTCACGTTTGTAGTTTACGTTCATCTGCGGAAGACCCACAATTTTTTCAACGACAACATCTGAAGCTCCTTCTACATCCTTGATGAGGTTTTTGATCTTTTGTGCTTTGGTATTTAATATTTCCAGGTTTTCCCCAAAGATCTTCACGGCAATATCGGCACGAACCCCGGTGATCAATTCATTAAAACGCATTTCTATGGGCTGGGTGAATTCGATTTCCATTCCCGGAATTATAGCCAAGGCTTCTTTAAACCTATCAGCCAGCTCATCTTTTGAATCAGCCGAAACCCATTCACCTTTCGGTTTTAGTGAAACAATAACATCACTTTCTTCCATAGACATCGGGTCGGTAGGAACTTCTGCTGCACCTATACGGCTTACTACCTGGTCTACTTCTGGAAAGCTGTCAATAAGTATATTTTCAATTCGCGTGGTAGTTTCTATAGTTTTACTCAGGGAAGTTCCTGTTTTTAAAACCGGTTGAATAACAAAATCACCTTCATCTAACTGCGGAATAAATTCACCGCCCATTCTGCTGTAAATAAAGCCTGAAATTAAAAGCAGGATAACAGCCATTCCTAGTACCAGTTTTTTTCGGCTTAGTGCCCAAATAATAGAAGGTTTGTATATTCGGTTTAAAAATTTGATAAGCCTAACAGATATATTTTTATCTGAAGGTTCTTTTGATTTTAAAAATAGCGCCGAGGCTACCGGGACATAAGTAAGACAGAAGATCATTGCTCCAATTAGTGCGAAACTAAAGGTGAGCGCCATTGGGCGGAACATTTTCCCTTCCACACCGCTTAAAGATAGAATAGGAATAAAAACAATAAGAATAATCAATTGCCCAAATATCGCTGAATTCATCATTTTTGAAGCGCTATCATAGGTAACCCTGTCTTTCAGGTTTCCGAGTTCTTGTTTGTCCAGATCTTCATATTCATCTTGTTTTCGGGTAAGTTTAAAGGCTGTAAACTCTACGATAATTACCGCACCATCTATAATAATTCCAAAATCTATCGCTCCCAAACTCATTAAATTGGCATCAACCCCAAAGATGTACATAAGGGAGAGCGCAAATAGTAGACATAGCGGAATTACCGAAGCCACCACTAATCCAGAGCGGAGGTTTCCAAGCAGTAGAACCACCACAAAAATAACGATGAGGCATCCTAGAATAAGGTTTTCGGCAATTGTAAAAGTGGTTCTTCCTATAAGTTCGCTACGATCTAAAAAAGGTTTGATCACAACCCCTTCCGGAAGCGATTTCGAGATATTTTCTACACGTTCTTTTACCGCTTGAATAACTTTATTGGAATTTGCACCTTTAAGCATCATAACCTGCCCAAGAACGGTTTCACCTTTGCCGTTGGCGGTAATGGCACCAAAACGAGTTGCCTGTCCAAAACCAACTTCAGCAACATCCTTAATATAAACCGGGGTGTTATTTTCATTTTTAACCACGATGTTCCTGATGTCTTCTAATGAAGTAACCCGACCCTGACCACGAATAAAATATGCCTGATTCACCTTTTCAATATAACCACCACCGGCAACGCTATTATTATTCTGAAGCGCGGTAAAGAGTTGCGAAATGGAAATATCCATCGCATTTAGTTTTTTTGAATTGATGGCAACTTCATATTCTTTTACATACCCGCCCCAGGCATTAATTTCTACAACACCACTAATACCCGACAATTGTCTTTTTACGATCCAGTCTTGAATAGTTCTAAGATCTTCTGCAGAGTAGCGATCCTCATATCCAGGTTGGGTATCTAAAGTATACTGGTAAATTTCACCTAAACCGGTAGTAATGGGGCCCATTTCTGGTTTGCCGAATCCGTCGGGTATTTTTTCAGAAGCCGATTTTATTTTTTCTGCGATGAGCTGCCTGGGTAAATAGGTGCCAAGATTTTCTTCAAAGACAATAGTAACCACAGACAGTCCAAATTTAGACACCGAACGAATTTCCTTAACTCCGGGTAAATTGGCCATTTCCAATTCTACCGGATAAGTAATGTACTGTTCCATATCCTGAGTAGAGAGGTTCTGGGAAGTGGTGATTACCTGCACCTGGTTATTGGTAACATCTGGTACTGCGCCAACCGGGATTTGAGATAGGGAGTACAATCCAAAACCAATGATAAAGGCCGTAAAAAGAAGAATAATTAATTTATGAGAAATACTAAATTTAATAATACGGTCTAGCATAATTTCTATTTGTGTTTTTCAAAGATAATTTTGGCCCCTCTATGCTGTGGCATTTTTAATGACACCCAAAGTTATAGTGATTGGCCTAAGACTTTCCTCAAGCCTTCCTTAAGATTGGCTTAAGAATATGATGGTTACTGTTGTGCCCTGGCCAAAAGTGCTTGTAATTTCTAATTCAGCGCCTATAGCATCTGCGCATTTTTTTGAGATAGCGAGACCCAGTCCGTTGCCTGATATTTTTTTGTGACTAAGCGCATCAGACCTGAAAAAGCTATCGTAAATTTTGGTCAAATCTTCTTCCTTTATTCCAATCCCTTCATCTGTGATCGTACAAATAATTTTATCTTCAACCGTTTTAATCCCAATATGTATGGTTGAATCAGCATTAGCATATTTAACAGCATTACCTATAATATTGTCAATAATTATTTTGCTGTAATAATAAAGACCGTGGGCTTTATCTGAATGATTAAAATCGAGGTTTATCTTTAAGTTCTTCTCATTTATCCTATCCTTAAATTTGGATATTGATTCATCAATCAGTTTGGGCAGGGCAGTCCATTCGTTGTTTATCTTGTGTTGGTTTGAATTATCTAAACGGGCTAGTAGCAGTAGTTGCTCCAGCGTAGAAGTCATTCGGTCTATTTCACTTAAACTGTACCTAATTTTATCTTCGTATTCTACCTGGCTTCTCGGTTTTCTTATCAGTACTTCCAGGGTGCCCCTAAGGGTAGCAAGCGGGGTCCTTAGTTCGTGCGAGGCATCAGAGGTGAACTGTTTTTCTCTTTCTATAGCATTTTCAATACGTTCAAGGAGCGCATTAAAATTAGTTGAAAGTTCGTGAATCTCGTCCTGGTGTTGAGGTATACTTACTCGTTCATTGAGGTTGTTTTTGGTAATTCTTGTAATGGTAGTGCTAATTTCACGGATGGGTTTAATGCTTCTTCCAGCTAAAAAACGGGAAACGAAATACACGCCAATCAAAACAATAAAGTAAGAGATCAATAATACATTTCTTAGTTTTGAAATGACCGCCAGGGATGACTCAGAAGACATAGCCGCTAGCATATACCCTTTTATTTTTCCGTTGCTCTCTATGGGCAATTGAACCTGCCTGATGTTTTTTTGATTCAACTTAGCATTAAAATGTCCTCCAAATTTTGCTGGTTTAAACGGTAGGCTATCCAGCTTCAGGTTGGGGGATTTATCCATAAGATTGCCTTGCTTGCCCATTACTTGAATAAATACAGGATGAACTTCACTTTCACGATGTTCGCGTTCTGCCCATTCTGCTTTATTAATAAAATAGATGCGCTCTCCGCTAATTGCTATTTCACCCGTATGTTTATTTGCTTCATAGGAAAGGTCGCTGTCAAGGTTTTGTATTACGGTTTTTTTTACGGTAAAAAAGATAGCACCGAAAACCAGGGCCATTAAAGTTGCCGTGGCTACGATGTAATGATATGTGATTCTGTTTTTAAAATTCAGGTTCATGATTCTTTTGCGATATAGCCCACTCCGCGAACTGTTTGGATATAATTTTCATCCTCAGATAATGCAAGTTTCTTTCTCAAAGCATTAATATATACATCAATGACTCCGGTATTGTACTCAAACTGAATATCCCAAACACTTTCTATAATTCGGGTTCGTCTGCACACTTTGCCTTTATTTCGCATTAAGTATTCTAGAAGTCCAAATTCTTTTTGTGTAAGATGAATTTCATCAGCATTTTTATACACCTCATGTGTTTCGGTATTCAAAGTGATATTACCTAAAGTAAACAGAGAGTGTTCCCCTGATTTTGGCCTGAGCTGTACCTTGATACGCTCTAAAAGTTCTTCAAAATGAAAAGGCTTTTTAATATAATCGTTTGCACCAGATTGCAAACCAAAGACGGTTTCATCAAGAGTGTCTTTCGCGGTAAGAAAAATGATAGGCGTTTCCTGAAATTCTTTCCTGAACTGCCTACATATTTCAATACCGCTCAAACCCGGTAACATCCAGTCTAATAGCAACAAATCATATTCGCCTGATAAAGCTAAATGCAGGCCTTTTTTTCCCTCTTCGGCAAGATCTACAGCATAAGATTCTTCCTCCAATCCTTGTTTTAGAAAAGCTGCAATGCCCGCTTCGTCTTCTACAATTAGTATTCTCATTATTCAAATATTCATTAAACTTGTTTAAGTATAGATTAGAAGTTTCTTAAGATTAGCTTAAGTATGATTTTTACCTTCTTTAATAGCTTATGCCGAAAGTTATTTTTAATAATCTATACGTTTCTTTCAGTAGTTGAACTAAATTAAGCTTTTTAAAAGTGCTCTTAAATTACAAAGAAGATAGGTTTGGAAGTATGATATATATTATGATAACCTATTTTTTGCATTGTGAAAAAACGAAAGTTTTCAACTTTAAAAATAAAAAAGGGACCCTTCTGCATAGAAAGATCCCTTTTTTATAAAATTTAAAATGTTTCAGAAAAACAAGTGCTGCTATTTCTCTTCTTCTTCCTCGTCTTTTTCAGGAATTTCTACGATTGGTTCGTTATAATCTGAATCATCGTAATCGTCTTCATCAAAATTGGCCATAGTATTCTCAAGACGTGTACTTACCTTAACCAGGTAGATAGTATCTTCAGTCTTTACTTCAACCGCTTCAATAGTTTCGTTTTTCGCATTTTTAAATGCAATAATTTGGTCGTCGTCGTACCCATCTGGGTATTTCTCGACTAAAAGACCAAGGATTTCTGGAGTTAGTTTTTTGTAGTCAACAATAATTCGTTTCATAAATAAGAGTTTATGAGGATGTAGTTAGTATGTTTTAAAAATAGTATTTTTAAGTTATAAATCAAGCTTTCTTATAATATTCAAAAGCATTCCAAATTAGCTGGTTAGGTACTTTGCAATCTATCACTGTGTTTCCAATATCTTTTAGAAGGACAAAATTTATATTTCCGTGGGAATTTTTCTTGTCGTATTTCATTAAATCTATGATCTGCTGAATATCTTCTTCTGAAAATACTACCCGATCATAAATATCCAGAATTTTAGCAGTAATCTCCTTTAATTTATCTTCGGGAAAGCCCTGAAGTTCTTTTGAAAGATAAGTGGCCAGGATCATCCCAACAGCAATGGCTTCTCCATGAAGAAGCGTCGTTTTTTCTGAATGGGTTAAAAAATAAGATTCTATAGCGTGACCAAGCGTATGGCCGTAGTTTAATGTTTTTCGTAACCCGTGTTCTTCCGGATCTTCAGTAACTACCTTGGCTTTAATTTCTACCGATTCTTTAATGATTTCATCAAGATCGTCTAAAGTAAGTTCACTTAAATTAGTCACTTTATTCCAGTAAGTTTCGCTGCTAATTAAAGCGTGCTTTAAGATTTCAGCAAGCCCGCTTCGCATTTCTGTTTGCGGTAAAGTGCCAAGGAATGCGGGATCAATGATCACCATTTCGGCGTGATTAATAACTCCAATCTGGTTTTTAAGGTTACCAAGATCAACGCCTGTTTTACCTCCTACAGAAGCATCTACCATTGCCAGGAGACTCGTTGGTACATTTATATAGCGAATACCACGCTTAAAGGTTGAAGCTACAAAACCGCCAAGATCGGTTACCACACCGCCACCTATATTAATCATAAGGCTTTTGCGATCGGCATCCAATTCAGAAAGTGCATTCCATAGGCCCGTGCAGGTTTCAAGGTTTTTATTTATTTCTCCCGCTTCAATTTCAAGAATTTCAACATTTTCAGGAGATTCCAGCTTTTTCAAAAAAACAGCAAGGCAATCACGGTGCGTGTTATTGTCTACTAAAAAAAATATTTTAGATGGATTTGCTTCTTTTATGAAAGCATTTAGCTTGCGAAAGCCGTCTTCCTGATAGTAAACCGGCCCTTTAACTTCACTATGAGACATAGTTGATGAGGTTTTTAGCATTTGTAATATGGCTTCGAAAATAAGCAGAAATATTCATAATAAAATCAAACTTCAATAATTATATTTGCTACAATTAACACACGCCCATGATTAATAGAAAAATCTTTAACGACACAAAAACGGCTTTTAAATTAAAATCTGATTTAGAGCTGGATCGTGCTATCTTTTTGTTTAGCATGATGAATAAGAAGACGCTGGTAGATGCTGGTTCCTGGTTAACCAAATTCTCTTTAAAGCTTCACTTGCCGGTAGAAGGACTAATTAAAAAAACCATCTTTGAGCAATTTTGTGGCGGTATTACCGAAGAAGATTGTAAACCGCTTACCAAAGAGATGTATTCTAAAAAATTGCATAGTATTCTTGATTACTCGGTGGAAGGCAAGGAAACCGAAGAGCAATTTGATGCCGCCCTGGAGAAGAAAATGAAGCTGATTAAATTCGCTGCCGAAAGTGACGAATTACCTTTTTCACTCTTTAAACCTACCGGAATTGGAAGGTTTGCCATCTGGGAAAAAATTACCGAGCGCGTTAATTTAAGTGATGATGAAAAGGAAGAATGGGAACGTGTTAAGGAAAGAGTAGATAAGCTTTGTAATTGCGCTTACGAAAATAACGTAAGACTTTATGCCGATGCCGAGGAGAGTTGGATGCAACTTGCAGCCGATGACCTGATGGAAGAAATGATGAAGAAATATAATAAGGACAAAATTCTTATTTATAATACTTTCCAGTGCTACCGTTGGGATAGGTTAGAATATGTAAAAAACCTACACGAAAAAGCTAAAAAAGAAGGCTTTAAAGTTGGAGCCAAAATTGTGCGTGGTGCTTATATGGAAAAAGAGAATGCACGTGCTAAAAAATATGGGTATACGTCGCCTATTTGCGAAAACAAGGAAGCAACCGATGTTAATTTTAATAGCGTGATGTCTTACTGTTTAGCAAATCTTGGTGATATTCACTTGTTTATAGGAACCCATAACGAGGTGAGTAATTACCTGGCCTTGCAAAGTATGGAAGATAAAGGGCTGCCTTTAGATGACGACCGTATATGGTTTAGCCAGTTGTATGGAATGAGTGATCATATTAGTTATAACCTGGCCAAAAAGGGATATAACTCAGCTAAACTGCTGCCATTTGGACCGGTAAGAGAAGTAGTGCCATATTTATTAAGAAGAGCTCAGGAAAATACTTCAGTAAAAGGCCAAACCGGGCGTGAACTTTCTCTTTTAGAAGAGGAAAAGAAACGTAGAAAAGGAGAGCCTACTAAACACGATAGGGGAGAGCATTAATAGTAAAAAGCTGTTTGGATTAATTCTTTTAACGTCAACCTGAATTTATTTCAGAGCCTGCTCCGAAATTATTCGGAGTTCTAACAATTTAGATTCTGAAATAAATTCAGAATGACGGTTTTAGAAACTTATTTCCAAACAGCTTTTTTATGTCTTATTAATAGAGACATAATTAAGCTTCGGTTTCTTCCATGGTGTGATATACATTTTGCACATCATCATCTTCTTCCAGTCTTTCCAGTAGTTTTTCAACATCGGCAGCTTCTTCTGGAGAAAGCGGTTTTGTTACCTGTGGGATTCTTTCAAACCCTGAAGAAAGTATTTCAATTTCCCTGTTTTCTAATTCTTTTTGAATGGCTCCAAAATATTCGAACGGTGCATAAATATGAATGCCATCTTCATCTTCAAAAACTTCTTCAGCTCCAAAATCTATAAATTCAAGTTCCAGTTCTTCCACATCCAGTCCTTCAGCATTTAATCTGAAATTACAGGTATGGTCAAACATAAACTCAACCGAGCCTGAAGTTCCCAGGTTCCCATCACATTTATTAAAATGCGACCTAACATTGGCTACGGTACGGTTGTTATTATCTGTTGCGGTTTCCACCAAAACGGCAATTCCGTGTGGCGCATAACCTTCAAAAAGTACAATTTTATAATCGCCCTGATTTTTATCACTCGCCCTTTTAATGGCTCGTTCAATATTATCTTTGGGCATATTCACGCTTTTCGCGTTTTGAATAACTGCTCTTAGTTTAGCATTGGTGTCAGGATCTGGACCACCTTCTTTCACGGCCATCACGATATCTTTTCCAATGCGAGTAAAGGCTTTGGCCATTGCCGACCAGCGTTTCATCTTACGCGCCTTTCTAAATTCAAATGCTCTTCCCATTTATTCTGAATAAAAATTGGGGCAAAAATATAAAAAAGCTTCCAATTCAATTTAAAAATTGGAAGCTTTAAATTTTAAGGTTATTTTTTCTTCAAGATTAAGCCGAAGCTTCTACTATCTCTTCAATAGCTTTTGCCAGTTTAAAATCTTTTTCTGTAACTCCATCGGCATCGTGAGTAGCAAGGGAAATCTCTAGTTCGTTATAAACATTTCCCCAATTAGGATGGTGCTGCTGGGCTTCAGCCTCAAAAGCTATACGCGTCATTACCGTAAAGGCATCCTTGAAATTTGCAAACTGAAAAGAAGTATGAATTGCGTTATCTTTATAAACCCATCCCTCCAGGCTTTTCAGTTTTTTATTGATATCTTCTTCATTAAGCTTTGTCATCTTAATAATTTTTAGTGATTAGTACCTTAAATTTAAGCAACTAAAGCTTGAATTCTTAATCTAATTCACTTTTAGTACAAGATTAACAACTACTGCTTTACAGAAGCCTTCGCAACCTGGTGAACGGAAACCTGTAAGTTTTTAGGCAAAATATTTTCTTTAGGTAAAACCGCTAAAAATCTATCGAAGTTAGAATTATAGATATTTTTAAAGACCAGGTTTTTATAGCCTAAAACTTCGCAAACCTCTTCAATAAAATCTTTTTGATGTACAAGGTCTGTACTTCCCAGATGAAAAACGCCTTGTTTTTTCCTGTTAATAATATAATGTATCTGCTGGGTTACTTTTTCAATTTCAGTCACATTAATTACCACATTTGGAAAAACTTCTATGGCTTCTCCAAGATCAATAAGCGTCTTAATTTGTTTTAGGCGCGGAGAATTATGGCCAAAGACCATAGGTAGGCGTAAGATGTTGTATTTATGATTAGGTAATCTTAGTAAAGCATTTTCAACTTTAATTTTAAACCTTCCGTAAATGCTTTGCGATAAGGTCTTATCGTATTCGTAGGAAGGGAAATTGGTAAACGCATCAAAAACATTGGCTGAAGAAATAAATAAAAGCTTACAATTATGGGTAAGGATGTAATTTATTATTTCAAAATGAGCGATAATTTGCGCGTCAAAACTTCCCCGCACAGCAGAAATTATTACTGTGGGCTTAACATTTTGAAGCAGGATCTCAATATTTTCAGTTTCAATATCGTATTGATGAAACTGATGATTTTCCTCAAAAGCCGCGTTTGAAGTATGATAGGTGCCGTGGGTATCAAAAAAGGAGCATAGCTCTTTATATAAGGCATTGCCTATAAAGCCGCTTGCTCCTAAAATTAAAATTCGTTCCAAAAATTAGCCTTTATAAAAGGGCAATTTCACCTGTATGGCCGGAATGGATTTTTTTCTAACTTTTATAAAAATCTTGTTGCCAAATTTAGCAACTTCAGTTGGCACGTAGCCTAAACCAATTCCTTTTTCCAATGAGGGTGACATTGTCCCAGATGTTACTTCGCCAATAACCTTGCCATCTTCGTCTTCAATTTCGTAACCCTGGCGCGGGATTCCACGTTCTTCCAATTCAAAAGCCACTAGCTTTCTCTTTGGTCCTTCTTCCTTTTCCTTTTTTAAGGCTTCAGAATTTATAAAGTCTTTGGTGAATTTAGTGATCCAGCCCAATTTAGCTTCAATTGGGGACGTGGTTTCATCTATATCATTTCCGTAAAGACAAAAGCCCATCTCTAATCTTAAAGTATCACGTGCCGCAAGACCAATTGGTTTTATCCCAAAATCTTTTCCTGCTTCCATAACGCGATCCCAAATTTGCTCAGCGTCTTCGTTTTTAAAATAAATTTCAAATCCGCCGCTGCCGGTATAACCCGTAGCAGAAATAATTACCTTATCAATTCCTGCAAATTCAGCAACTTCAAAGGTGTAGAACTTCATATTAGAAAGATCTACATCGGTTAAAGCTTGCATTGCCTCAGCAGCTTTAGGTCCCTGGATGGCTAAAAGAGAAAATTCATCAGACATATCACGCATTGTAGCATCCATCGTGTTATGTTGCGCGATCCAGTTCCAGTCTTTATCTATGTTAGAAGCGTTTACTACCAATAAATATTTTTCAGAATTAATTCTGTAAATAATTAAATCGTCTACAATTCCGCCGGTTTCATTTGGCATCACTGTATATTGAGCCTTCCCGTCTACCAGTTTTGAAGCATCGTTAGTAGTTACTTTTTGAATAAGTTCTAATGCATGTTCGCCGGTAATGAGAAATTCTCCCATATGGGAAACGTCAAAAACACCTAAGTTTTCTCGAACATTTTGATGCTCAATATTCACACCTTCATAAGAAACAGGCATATTATAACCAGCAAAAGGTACCATCTTGGCATTAAGTTCTTTATGTCTGGCGGCTAGGGCAACTTCTTTCATTTTGTTTAAAATTTGCGCAAATTTATTGATTTCGCTTTGAATATAATATTAAAAAGGGGTTTTTATGAAGAATCATTAAAAACAGCGGGCTAGCAGCGTTTTTGAAGAGAAATGACAGCTTTTAAATGATACTTGATTATCATCGACAGAACTTCTTTGAGTTTTTATTCCGAATTCAAATATTTTGATATCAATTTATTCGAAGACTTTATTTAGGTTTTATTTGCAATTATCGCTGAAATTTAAGTTTAGATTAAACCTTTAAACAGAAGCTTTCAGGCTTTAATTTGTAATTTTATAAACGTAAACTACCTCTGAGAAAACTCACGAGGCGTTTATAAAAATAATAGTTTAAGCTCGAGGCAAGCCTCAGATCATTAAACCTCGATTATCGAGTAAATTTCAAGCAAACCAATTATGAAGATATTATCTGCAAAGCAATTAAAAGAAGCCGATGAAATAACCATGGAAACCGAAGGGATTTCGAGCACGCGATTAATGGAGCGCGCTGCAAGCCTGGTTTTTAACGAAATTCACGAAAGGCTGGAAGGTGCAGATATCAATATCAAAATTTTCTGCGGAATTGGAAATAATGGTGGCGACGGACTGGTAGTGGCCCGTTTACTTCATAAATACGGTTATAAAGTTGAAGTTTACGTAGTGAATTATAGTGACAAACGCTCTGATGATTTTCTGGTGAATTACGATCGCTATAAAAAAGAGAGCAACACCTGGCCTGAATTGATAAAAAGAAAAGAAGATTTCCCTGAGATTTCTCCTGGTGATTTTGTGGTTGACGCTATTTTTGGAATTGGTTTAAACCGTCCTGCCGAAGGTTGGCTGGCCGAATTACTGAGACATATTAACGAGTCTGAAGCTTTTTGTTTAGCGGTAGATATGCCTTCAGGATTATTTCCCGATAAAGTTCCGGCTAAAGATGCAGCAGTGATCAAAGCAAATTACACGCTCACCTTTCAAACTCCAAAAATTGTTTTTTACCTGCCTGAAACAATGGGTTTTGCCGGAGAAGTGCAGATTTTGGATATTGGCCTGGATCGTGGCTTTTTAAAGGATGTAAAGCCTCTTGCGCAATTAATAGGCAAACGCGAAGCCAGGCAACTTTATAAACCGCGAAATAAAAACACGCATAAAGGGGACTATGGTCACTGTCTTGTGGTTGGGGGAAGTTATGGGAAAATTGGTAGTATTCTGCTTTCTTCCAGATCAACCTTAAGAGCCGGTGCCGGTTTATGTAGTATTTTTTCACCAAAATGTGGGTATGATATTTTGCAAACCAACCTGCCGGAAGCGATGGTAATTACCGATGAAGATGCTAATGAACTTACAAATATAGAAACGGATCTTGAGCCGGATGTAATATGTTTTGGTATGGGCGCGGGGAAATCGGCTAAGACGGTCAAAGCTTTTAAAGCTTTACTGGAAAGTACTGAAAATCCTATGCTCATTGACGCCGATGGATTAAACATGCTTTCTGAGAATAATGAATTACTGGATTTGCTTCCTAAGAATTCGGTCTTAACGCCTCATCCAAAAGAACTGGAGCGTTTAATAGGGAAATGGGAAGATGATTTTGATAAGATGAAGAAGATCGAAGATTTCACCAAAAAGTATAAGGTGATTCTGGTTTTAAAAGGGGCGCATACATTTGTCTTTAGCGGAAAACATACTTATATCAATAATTCCGGAAATCCGGGTATGGCCACCGCCGGTAGTGGGGACGTACTTTCGGGAATAATCGCAGGTTTAATGTCGCAAAAATATGAGCCTTTGGTGGCAGCTATTTTAGGTGTTTATTTGCACGGACTCTCCGGTGATATTTGTGCTGAAAAACTTGGTTTTGAAGCTATGCTTTCCGGCGATATTAGTGATAAACTGGGAGCGGCTTTTCTGGCTTTAATGAAAGATGAAAAAAGAGGATAACCAATTTTTAGAATTGTTTAAATATTATTTTTGAAAAATTCTTAAAATTCCTGCTTTAAATTTGGATTACATTAGCAGAAATAAGAATTTTGGCGCAGAAATTAAAAGAAATATAAGAACGAAAAATTTTAATCTTTTGATTTCTTTGTTGATTAAAATTCTGTCAGAATAAAGCAGGGCCAATACCTGTAAGTTATTGTGACTGTAATAGATTCAGAATAAACCTTCGTTACTAAAAATAATAATTTATGCAATCTCATCATTATATCAGTTCGGCCATTTTAGACTTGGAAACCATTGAAGATATTTTGGTGAATAGAAAAAAGTTAGCGCTGAGTGAGGAAGCTGAATCTAATATCCAGAAATCCAGAAAATACTTAAACAAAAAAATCACTGAAAGCGATGTCCCGGTTTACGGTATAAACACCGGTTTTGGTGCTTTGTGTAATGTAAAGATAAGTCCGGGTAAATTAACCGAACTTCAGGAGAACCTTGTGAAATCTCACGCTTGTGGTACTGGTGATAAAGTGAATAAAGAGATTGTGAGATTGATGCTTCTGCTTAAAATTCAATCTTTAAGCTACGGAAATTCCGGTATTGCTTTGGAAACCGTATTAAGATTAATAGATTTTTATAACCTCGACATTTTACCGGTAGTTTACGAACAGGGTTCTTTGGGAGCTTCCGGAGATCTTGCTCCACTGGCGCATTTGGCCCTGCCTTTAATTGGAGAAGGAGAAGTTTACTTTGAGGATAAAGTAATAAGTGGAGAGGAATTGCTTAAAATTCAGGATTGGGAAGCTTTAAAATTGCAGTCTAAGGAAGGTCTGGCTTTACTTAATGGCACGCAATTTATGAGCGCCCATGGTGTTTATGCCTTGCTAAAATCTTATAAATTATCTTACCTGGCCGATCTTATTGGTTCAGTCTCTATAGATGCGTTTGATTGTAATTTATCTCCTTTTGATGAATTGGTTCATTTAGCGAGACCGCACAGGGGACAGGTAAAAACAGCTGAACGTATTCGTAAGTTTTTAGACGATAGCCAAATTGCTAAAAGTGAAAAGGATAATGTTCAGGATCCTTATAGTTTTAGATGTATTCCTCAGGTTCATGGAGCGAGTAAAGACACCTTAAGTTTTGTAAGAAAAACCATTAAAACCGAGATCAATTCGGTTACCGATAATCCTAATATTTTTATTGAAGAAGATAAGATTATTTCAGGAGGGAATTTTCACGGCCAACCTTTGGCGCTAGCACTGGATTATTTAGCAATCGCCCTGGCAGAGCTTGCTAATATTTCAGAAAGAAGAACTTATCAATTGGTTTCAGGTCTTCGCGGATTACCCGCATTTTTAGTAGAAAATCCAGGTTTAAATAGCGGATTTATGATTCCGCAGTACACGGCTGCAAGTATTGTGAGCCAGAATAAACAACTTGCTGTCCCTGCATCTGTAGATTCTATAGTTTCTTCAAATGGGCAGGAAGATCATGTGAGTATGGGCGCAAATGGCGCTACCAAACTTTTAAAGGTGGTAGAGAATTTAAATAGTGTTTTAGCGATTGAACTCTTTAATGCTTCGCAGGCTATGCACTTTAGAGAGCCGGCAAAAACTTCGGCAATGCTAAGTGATGTTTTAAATGAATTTAGAGGCGTGGTTCCAATATTACATACCGATGTGACGATGGCACCGCATATAAAATCGGCTAAATCTTTTCTTGAAAATTTTAATTTTACCGAAAATTTCTTCGATTAAATTCTGAACTGAATCCAGTTAATCGCTTCATCTAAGTTATCGAATACCTCAAATGAACCGGAATCTTTGTAGAATTGACGTTCTACGTTATGCGCGTTTAACTTAATCAGCTCGTTTTCGCTTACTACGGCAATAGCTTTTAAATTTTCTGCGAGTGCGGCTTCCCTGTAAACAAGAGGATCTACGGCATAAGAGTTTTTTCGTAAAGAAATGTATCCATAAGGTCTGTTCTCAAAAACCTCGTTACCAATTCTTAATAATTCTGAGTTATTGTTTGCATTGAAAAGTACGCCTTCGTTTAATTCGGCGATTAGGATGTTCTGGAAAATGCGCACCTGCCCAAATTCCAATTCCATAATTTCTGTAATCATTAATGTAGGGATTAATTCCGTGCAAATTTAATATATTTCAATGACTTTAATAAAAAAAGGCTATTTGAAATGAGATTTTCAAATAGCCTCTTATAAAACTAATGATCTTTTAAAGTTCTAAGATTCTGTTTCTTCAATTGCTTTATCAATTTTTATGGTCAATTCATTTTTCTCTTCATCCAGATCCATAAAAATCTTATCGCCTTCTTTTAATTTTGAAGTAATGATTTCTTCAGCCAGTGCGTCTTCAATATACTTTTGAATAGCCCTGTTTAAAGGTCTTGCACCATATTGCTTATCGAATCCTTTTTCGGCAATAAAATCTTTGGCTTTATCACTTAAAGTTAAGCTGTAACCAAGACTTCCAATCCTGCTGAATAATTTCACCAATTCAATATCAATAATTTTGTGGATGTCTTCACGTTCAAGACTATTGAAGATCACTACATCATCAATTCTGTTCAGAAATTCTGGTGCAAATGCTTTTTTAAGCGCATTTTCTATCACGCTTCTAGCATTTTCATCGGCTTGAGAACGTTGAGAAGAAGTTCCAAATCCAACTCCCTGTCCAAAATCTTTCAATTTTCTTGCTCCAATATTGGAGGTCATGATAATAATAGTATTTCTAAAATCGATCTTTCTACCAAGACTATCGGTCAAATATCCATCATCTAACACCTGAAGTAACATATTGAAAACATCTGGGTGCGCTTTTTCAACCTCGTCAAGCAGAATCACTGCATAAGGCTTTCTACGAACTTTTTCGGTTAGCTGGCCACCTTCTTCGTAACCTACGTATCCCGGAGGTGCTCCAATTAACCTGGAAATAGCGAACTTCTCCATGTATTCACTCATATCTATTCGAATAAGTGAATCATCGTTGTCAAATAATTCTCTCGCTAAAACTTTCGCTAACTGTGTTTTACCTACACCGGTTTGTCCTAAAAATATGAACGAACCAATTGGTTTATTAGGATCTTTAAGCCCGGCACGGTTTCTTTGGATAGCTTTTACTACTTTGCCAACCGCATCATCCTGGCCAATTACTTTTCCTTTTATTTTCTTAGGAAGTTCAACCAATTTATTGCTTTCAGTTTGAGCAATTCGGTTTACCGGAACCCCAGTCATCATAGAAACTACATCTGCAACGCTATCTTCGTCAACTGTTTCTTTATGCTTTTTAGATTCCTCTTCCCATTTTTCCTGTGCTACCTGAAGTTCTTTTTCAAGATTTTTCTCGTCGTCTCTAAGTTTTGCAGCTTCTTCGTATTTCTGCTTTTTAACAACCGAGTTTTTCTTTTCACGTACTTCTTCAAGTCTGCGTTCCAGGTCTAAAATCTGCTTTGGAACATCTATATTGGTAATATGCACACGAGATCCTGCTTCATCTAAAGCATCTATAGCTTTATCTGGTAAAAACCTATCGGTTAAATACCTGTTGGTTAATTTAACACAGGCTTCAATCGCTTCATCAGTATAAGAAACGTTATGGTGATCTTCGTATTTGTCTTTTATATTATTAAGGATTTCTATAGTTTCCTCTACCGTGGTAGGCTCAACAATAACCTTTTGGAACCTTCTTTCTAAAGCACCATCTTTTTCAATATATTGACGGTATTCATCTAAAGTAGTGGCTCCAATACATTGAATTTCACCCCTGGCCAATGCAGGTTTAAACATATTACTCGCATCCAGACTTCCTGTAGCGCCACCGGCACCTACAATGGTATGAATCTCGTCTATAAAAAGAATAATATCATCATTCTTCTCAAGCTCGTTCATTACGGCTTTCATACGTTCTTCAAACTGCCCACGGTATTTGGTTCCTGCTACTAAACTTGCAAGATCCAAAGTTACCACGCGTTTATCGAAAAGTATTCTAGAAACTTTACGTTGTACAATTCTAAGTGCTAAACCTTCAGCAATAGCCGATTTACCAACTCCGGGTTCACCGATTAGTAGTGGGTTGTTTTTCTTTCTTCTACTTAGAATCTGCGAAACTCTTTCAATCTCTTTCTGACGTCCAACTACAGGATCAAGTTTATCGTTTTCGGCCATTGCGGTTAGATCCCTTCCGAAGTTATCTAAAACTGGAGTTTTAGATTTTTTAGAAGTTTTCCCGGGACCGCTGCCGCCACCGCTAAAAGGATTATCCTTTGTAGCGTCATCTGTACTGCTATCATCATCAGAAAATGACTCGGCTGTTGGGCTATCCTGAAAATCAGTTTCATCGCTAGCGATCATATATTTGAACTGATCTTTAACCCCATCGTAGTCTACTTTAAGTTTATTAAGTAGCTTGGTAGTAGGGTCATTCTCATTTCTTAAAATGCAAAGCAGTAAATGAGCTGTATTTATATTAGAACTTTGAAAAAGCTTAGCTTCTAAAAAAGTTGTTTTTAAGGCGCGTTCTGCCTGGCGAGTAAGGTGTAAATTCCTTTTCTCGTTAGAAACCGCAGTAGATTCGGGATTTGCAGGGCTAAGTATTTCTACTTTACGTCTTAAGTGACTTAAATCTATATCTAAGGCGTTTAAAATATCTATGGCCTTGCCATCTCCATCTCGCAGCAAACCAAGCATAAGGTGTTCAGTACCAATAAAATCGTGGCCTAAACGCAATGCTTCTTCTTTGCTATATGCGATTACATCTTTTACTCTAGGGGAAAAATTATCATCCATCTTTATCTTCCTTTCTCTCTATGATTTATTCAGTACATAACTTTCAAAAATTGTACCTAATCCTATGTTATTAGCTAATTGACAAAATTACTTTCAATAATCAAAGGGTAAAATAAGGAACTTATTAACGATAGCACACTAAATATTTGTTAATAAAATCTGGTTAAACAATACGCCAAATAGGGCTTCAACATCTATAAAATATGTAAATTGGCACGTTAGATTTTAGAACTAAAATAAACTTTACAATATGGCTGAAGGAGAAAAGCTTATTCCTATAAATATTGAAGATGAAATGAAATCGGCCTACATTGATTATTCAATGTCGGTCATTGTGTCACGTGCTTTACCAGATGTTCGTGATGGTTTAAAACCGGTGCATCGCCGGGTTTTATATGGAATGTATGAACTTGGAGTACTTTCCAATCGCTCGTATAAAAAATCTGCCAGGATTGTTGGGGAAGTATTAGGTAAGTTTCACCCTCACGGGGATTCTTCGGTTTATGATACTATGGTGAGAATGGCTCAGCATTGGAGTATGAGGTATATGCTTGTAGACGGCCAGGGTAACTTTGGATCTGTAGATGGAGATAGCCCTGCGGCAATGCGTTATACCGAAGCCAGAATGCGTAAAATCAGTGAGGATATGCTTGCTGATATCGACAAGGAAACGGTAGATACTCAGTTAAACTTTGATGATTCCTTAAACGAGCCAGTAGTGCTTCCAACGCGTATTCCCAACCTTCTTGTAAATGGAGCTAGTGGTATTGCGGTTGGTATGGCAACTAATATGGCGCCTCATAATATCTCTGAAGTAATAGACGGAACCGTTGCTTATATAGACAATCACGATATTGAGATTGATGAGCTTATGGAGCATATTAAAGCTCCAGATTTTCCAACAGGAGGAATAATTTATGGTTACGACGGAGTTCGTGAAGCTTTTAAAACCGGAAGAGGCCGTATTGTTATGCGCGCCAAATCTTCATTAGAAGAGATCAACGGAAAAGAGTTTTTAGTAGTTACCGAGATTCCTTACCAGGTGAATAAGGCAGATATGATCAAGAAAACTGCCGATCTTGTAAATGAAAAGAAAATTGAAGGGATTAGTCTTATAAGAGATGAATCTGATAGAAACGGAATGCGTATCGTTTATCAATTGAAACGAGATGCTATTCCAAATATCGTATTAAATACGCTTTATAAACATACTGCATTACAAACTTCTTTTAGTGTAAATAATATTGCGCTTGTAAATGGAAGGCCAGAGATGCTCAATTTGAAAGATATTATTTATCACTTTATTGAGCACAGGCATGAAGTTGTTGTAAGAAGAACAGAATATGAACTCAAGAAAGCTGAAGATAGAGCTCATATCCTTGAAGGATTAATTATCGCTTCAGATAATATAGATGAAGTTATTGCATTAATTCGTTCTTCCAGCAATGCAGAAGAAGCCCGAAACAAATTAATAGAGCGTTTCGAGCTTACCGAAGTTCAGGCGAAGGCGATTGTAGAAATGCGATTGCGCCAGCTAACAGGACTGGAGCAGGATAAACTTCGTGCAGAGTATGAAGAAATAATGGCAACCATAGAAGACCTTAAAGACATTTTGGCGCGTAAAGAGCGTAGAATGCAAGTTATTAAGGACGAACTTCTGGAAATAAAAGAAAAGTACGGCGACGAAAGACGTTCTACCATAGAATATTCTGGTGGCGATCTAAGTATAGAAGATATGATCCCAGACGAACGTGTGGTAATTACTATCTCTCACGCCGGATATATTAAAAGGACTTCCTTAAACGAATATAAAACACAAAATAGGGGAGGAGTTGGCCAAAAAGGTTCTAATACAAGAAATGAAGATTTCTTAGAATATTTATTCTCTGGAACCAACCACCAGTATATGTTATTCTTTACTCAAAAAGGAAAATGTTTCTGGATGAGGGTTTACGAAATTCCTGAAGGTAGTAAAGCTTCTAAAGGTAGAGCTATTCAAAACCTTATCAATATAGATCCAGATGATCGCGTAAAAGCATTTATATGTACCCAGGATCTTAAAGATGAAGAGTACATAAATAAGCATTATGTGATTATGGCCACCAAAAAAGGTCAGGTAAAGAAAACTTCTTTAGAACAATATTCAAGACCTCGAACTAATGGTATAAATGCTATTACTATTAAGGAAGACGATGAATTGCTAGAGGCAAAGTTAACCAACGGTGATAGCCAGGTTATGCTTGCCGTAAGAAGTGGTAAAGCCATTAGGTTTGAAGAAGGAAAAACCAGGCCAATGGGAAGAAACGCTTCAGGGGTAAGAGGAATTACACTTGCCGATGATAAAGACGAAGTAGTAGGAATGATCTCTGTTGAAGATTTCAATTCAGATATCCTTGTAGTTTCTGAAAATGGATATGGAAAAAGATCCAGTCTTGAAGACTATAGAATTACTAACCGTGGCGGAAAAGGTGTCAAAACAATTTCCATTACCGAAAAAACCGGAAGTCTTGTTGCAATTAAAAATGTATCAGATGAAGAGGATATAATGATCATCAATAAATCTGGAATTGTAATAAGAATGGAGGTCTCTAATCTTAGAGTTATGGGTCGTGCAACCCAGGGAGTTAGATTGATCAATCTTAAAGGAAATGATGCCATTGCTGCTGTTGCAAAAGTGCTTCATGATGAAGACGATGTGGAGCTCATGGAAGACCCGGAAAAGACTGAAGATGCTGAAGAAAACCCAAATGGCACAACTATTGTAGACGATAGTGAAGAATAACTAAATAAAAACCAAAACAAGATGAAAACTAATATTTTTACTGTAGCGTTGTCATTTTTATCGGTGGCTGCCGTTGCACAAAAAAGTGAAATTAGAGATGCGGGTGATGCCGTAGAAGATGGCAACTATGCAGAAGCCAAAACTGAATTACAAACTGCTGAATCTATGCTTTCTGAAGCTAATGAAAAGTGGACAGAAAGATTTTACCTTTATAAAGGACAAGCATATTTAGGGAATGGTGAGAACGCTTCTCTAGAAGACCTTGAAACCGCAGCTGAGGCTTTTCAAAAAGCTCAGGAGTTAGGGAATGAAGAAGAGGCCGTTCAGGGTTTTGACCAGGTAAGAAATGCTTTAGTTCAGAGTGCTATCAACGATCAAAATACTGAAGATTTCGAGAGTGCTTCAGATAAGTTGTACTACAGTTACCAATTGAATAAGCAGGATACTCTTTATTTATATTACGCTGCTGCTAACTCTTTAAACGGACAGGATTATACCACAGCATTAGAATACTATAAAGATCTAAAAGAATTAGGTTTTGATGGTTCTGGTGTGGAATATCTTGCCACCAATGTAGAAACTGGTGAGGAAGAGATAATGAGTACTAAAGAGCAGAGAGATATAATGCTTAAGACAGGGGAATATGAAAATCCTCAGGAACGTGAAATTCCTTCTAAAAAAGGAGAGATTGCTAAAAACATTGCTTTGATCTATATCCAGGAAGGTGAAGATGAGAAAGCAATTGAAGCGATTAAAGACGCAAAAGCTGAAAATCCTGACAATATTGCATTATTACAAGCTGAAGCTGATGTTTACTACCGAATGGGTAATAAAGAGAAGTACAACGAGCTGATGCAGGAAATGGTGAAGAAGAATCCTAACGATCCTAACGTATACTATAACCTTGGTGTTACCGCTGCTGAATTAGGAGATAATGAAAAAGCCATTGAATATTATAAGCAAGCGCTTGAGATTGATCCTGAAATGACAAATGCAAGAATGAACATTGTAGTTGCTATCCTTGCAAAAGAGCGTGCTATCATTGATGAGATGAATGAGCTTGGAATGAGTAAGGAAGATAACAAGCGTTACGAAGAGCTTGAAGAAGAACGTAAAGATATTTACAAACAAGCAGTTCCATACCTTGAAAAAGTGATCGAGTCAGATCCAGAAAATGTGAATGTTATAAGAACAGCTATAAACATCTACAACCAATTAGGTGAACAAGAAAAAGCTGCAGAACTTAAAGCTAGATTAGAGTAATTAATTCTCTAAATATAATAGTACTAAACCACCGGTTTTCCGGTGGTTTTTTTATTTTATTAAATAAAAAATTTACCCCAAATTGCTATAAGTATTTTATAAGCAGACTAAGAATTAATAACAAGCTTTGAATGAATTCTAATGAGAAAATAATAATTATAGGTGGAGGTTTAAGCGGACTTACCTTAGCTTATAGGTTATCGCAACAAAACATAAGCACCACTGTACTTGAAGCTTCCTCAAGAATAGGCGGAAGAATACAAACAGTTGAAGGTACTTTGGGAACGCCTATGGAGTTGGGTGCAACCTGGTTTTCAGACATGCATCCAAATCTTGACTCTTTGATAGAGGAATTAGGATTGAAAAAATACCCGCAATTTTCCAGAGGTAAATCATTGTTTCAAACCAAATCATTTGAGCCTCCTCAGGAATTTTTTGTCCCAGAAGCTGAAAATCCATCTTACCGAATAGTGGGCGGTACCCAAATGTTGATTAAGACTTTGAGTCAGAAACTACCTTCTGAAAGCCTTCGGCTTAATTCAAAAGTTACTTCCATTACAGAAGTAGGTGATCAATTATCAGTAGAAATTGCCAATGAAGAAAATGAATTTGCAGATAAGGTTATCTTGTGTTTACCGCCTCAGCTAGCCGGTTCACAAATAAACTTTACGCCTAATTTGCCGGCTGATGTCTCAAAAATTTTACCCGAAGTTCAAACCTGGATGGCAGGTAGTATAAAATTTGTTCTGGAATATGAAGAACCTTTTTGGAGGAATTCAGGATACTCCGGAATGCTTTACAGTCACTGCGGAATCGTTGCAGAAATGTACGACCATACTAATTTTGAACAAAATAAATTTGGGTTTACAGGCTTTCTAAATGCCGGTGCAGTAAGTTATTCCCAGGAAGTAAGAGAAAAACTTGTATTGAAACAGTTGGATGAATTACTGGGAAAGAAAGCATTGACACCAATAACTTATAAAGATAAACTTTGGGTAGATGAATTTGTGTCGGGAGGAAAACAATTAGTTCAAAGACCGCATCAAAATAATGGACATCCGCTCTTACAACAGAGCTACCTGAATGAAAAATTATACTTCTCCGGAACGGAAACCGCAGTTGAATTTGCAGGTTATATGGAGGGAGCTGTTATTTCTGCCTTTAATACTCTAGCCAAATTAGGTTTTGACAAAAGATAATTTTTTTCATAGCCAACAAATACTAACCTTGCAATATTCTCAGCACTACTGAAAAACCAGAACTTTTTCCTTAAAGTGCATTCTTTTGAAAGCTTTTTAAAGCCAGTAAAGATAATGGTTCCCCGAGTTATGTACCCTTTAAACTACTGAATCGTTCCTGAGATTCCTTACCTGTGGACCAATTAAGTATCAGAATTTGATTCTCAACTAAATGCAATCCGCGTAGCTCCAACTACTCTCTGTAAGAGATTTATTTGAATATTAATATTTCCTATAATTTTTTAATAATCCTTCTTCATATAAATAATTAAAATTTTTTCACAATTGTTTATATGTATTTATGAAGATTTTGGCATCAGAGATATTTAAGAATTGTTTAGAGACATTATTTTAGTAAATAATAATTCTGGCACAAGTTAAGGGAGAAAATCCGTTAAAGCTTCTGGATTTCTTAGTCTTTAACAAGCTTAAAAATTATCATTTATGAAAAGAAGTACAATATTTTTAATTGTTACTTTCATTTTATTATGGAATTCTGGTTTTATAGGAGCTGAGTATGGATTGCCATATACCGGTCCATATACTTTAATATTCTTTAGATACCTGGCCGTAACCGTTTTGTTGGCTTTGTTCTTATTGATAAGAAGAAGATTTAAATGGTTTGGCTGGAAAGTGGCAGCTCTGAATATGCTTATAGGTTTTCTGGCTCACGGAGTATGGTTAACCTGTGTGTTATTGGCTCTTGATAGTGAGGTTCCGGCAGGGATTGTAGCCTTGATTGTGGCTCTTCAACCTCTTGCTACGGGAGCTCTTTCTAGCAATGTTACTAAAGAAAAAACAAATTTATCCCAATGGATAGGATTAATAGTAGGTTTTATTGGTGTAATTATTACTGTAGCATTTCGGATAGACTTTAGTAATTCGGGATCAGTTTTCGGCTATTTTATTCCTTTAGGATCTGTGATAGCAATCACTATCGCTACTTTAATTCAGCGACGGGTGGATATTAATAATAAAAAAGAAAAATTACCGATAGACCAAACCTTATTTTATCAAAGTCTTGCTACAATGCTTGCTCTTGCTTTTCCTGCCATCTTCCTGGAAAATTTAGAGGCTGAATGGGTCCCAGAATTTACCTGGTCTATGGTCTGGCTCGTATTGGCCGTTTCTTTAGGGGCTTATATCGTAATGTTGGAATTAATTGATAGATTGGACGCTACACGTGTGGCAAGTTTATTTTACCTGGGGCCACCTGTAACAATGTTCATGGCCTGGTTGGCATTTGGTGACAATATAAAAGTTATGGATGTGGTAGGGATTGCAGTAGTATTCCTTGGTGTATTCTTAACCACCAGAACGCTATCAGAAGGATGAAAATAGCAATCAAAGAAAAATTACTTACTAAACGTCCAAGATTTTAAATCTAATAGGACTTTCAGCCAGTAATCTTTGAAATTCCTTATTAGAAGAAAAAGAATTTTTTTCTATCAATTAATATTGCGTATCGTTTACTGCGGAAGGTGTTTTTCAACTGTAAATCAGGTGAATTTTATTCGGAAGAGCATAAGAATAACTTTAAAATAAAAATTAAGTATAAAGAAGAGTTTTCAAATGAGATTAAAATACTCTTTCTCGTGCCTTCCACAGGATCTTTAGTTTTAATTTTTATTATTCCAGAAGTGATTTTTAGTAGGAATTTAGTGGAAATAATTAGACAGGCTTCTTTCTTGAATTTTGATACATACTGATTTTTTCCAAAATTTAAAACCATTGCGGGCAACTGCCGGTTGATTCCAGGTATTTTCTTTTAGAAATATTCACCTTATTAAATTCAGAGGCTTATTCAATCTTTCAAAATCCATTTAAATACCTAGGCCCGAAATATAGCGAACAAAATAATATTTCCACAATCAGAAAATAAGACATTTATTTTTTTCATAATTCTATGATTATTATCATAAATAACTGATTTATAAATAGTTATTTTTAATCTCTTAAGTGGAAAGTAATTTTCATCGTCCCTAAATCAGCATTTTGAATATTCCCCCCAATCATTATTAATTAAAAATGAAATATTATGAAAAGAGCGGAAAACAAAGTGGTTCTTGTAACCGGCGCTGCATTGGGGATCGGTAGGGAAACTTGCATTTTATTAGCAAAGGAAAAAGCAAAAGTTGCAGTAACAGACATTCTTGACCGGGAAGGGGAGGAGTTGGTAGCCGAAATAAAAAAATCAGGTGGTATAGCAAAATACTGGCACCTTGATGTTTCTGATGAACAGGAAGTTAAAAAAGTATATGCTGAAGTAGTCGAAGAATTTGGCAAACTTGACGCAACGGTAAATAACGCAGGTATTGCCGGCGTAGACAAACCAACTCATGAATTAACAGAAGATGAATGGGATTCTGTTATGAGCGTGAATGTAAAGGGTGTTTTTTTCTGCACCAAGCATGCGATTCCACATATGCAGAAATCAGGAGGAGGAAGTATTATTAACCTTTCTTCAATCTATGGAATCATTGGGGCGGGAGATATACCACATTATCATGCTTCAAAAGGAGCTGTTAGATTAATGGCCAAGAATGATGCATTAATTTATGCTAAAGATAAAATAAGAGTTAACTCTGTACATCCGGGATTCATCTGGACTCCGTTGGTAGAAGAATTTGGCAAAGATGTTCCAGATTTCAGGGAAAATCTTAATAAGCTTCATCCTATTGGACACGTAGGCGAACCTATGGATATTGCCTATGGAATACTGTATTTGGTATCAGATGAATCTAAATTTGTTACCGGCAGTGAATTGGTTATAGACGGAGGATACACCTGTAAGTAATTTGTTTCTGAAGATCCATTCAAAATATATTATATAGAAAGAAAAGGATCAAGGATTTCACCAAGTTAATTTTGAACTCTTTATAATTCTATTGAGTAGGCGGGAGGAGAAGATGAAACTTCTAGTCTAGTAAAGTCCTTATTAGAACAAGAAATAATCCGAAAATAAAAATTGAGGTAAAAATAAGCTTATTATGTTTTGCTAGCCAGTTGGGCAGGAAGATGTCAAAATTTTCTTTTTGGGAGCTTGAATATTTTCTGGCAATAAGCGTAATTGGGCAAAACATTTTAAAAATAAGTAATACAAGACCTTCTGTTATTACCAGTCCTATAGCGATCCAGGTGAATGTATTAATTTGTGTTAGTAAGCCCTGAATAAACAATATAGAAGATAATTGACACGAAAAATAGCCACACCAGGGTGTGAATTAACTTAAGGAATAGTAGTTTTTTATCCTTTACCATCGGGAAAACTAAAATATTCTAACCGGAAGGGCTTTTAAAATTAACTAACATTCACTAAGTTGTCAAACTAAATAAGAATTAAATTTTTAATTTCGCTGGTTTTGAGCTTATGATTGGTGACTGAATAGCCTTAAAATTAAAATGCTAGTAGTTGTGTATGTTAATTATTGAGAGTAATTAAAAAAATTAGAGAAGAACTTCACTCTTCGCTTTTTATTTAGCTTGTTATTATTATTTTAGAGAAATAGAAAAATACTAAGATTAATTCACTATTTTATATTTAAATATTAGATATGGGAAGACCTTCCACAAAACCTAAAGATCTGCGCGATGGATATTATATTGAAGTCCGTAATAAAAATCAAAGAACTGGAATAAAAATCCGTAGGGATACCAAAGAACAACTGCTTCTTGCAATAGAGGAATATAAAGAAAGTAAAGAAGTTATTGTTTTGGGTAAATCTGAAAACGGAGTAATGAAAGATATTCCAGGTCTTGAAAGCAATTCGTAGTTTTAAATTTACACCGAACTTGGCCTGAATTGGAATTATTTAATAAACTTCGTTCTCTAAACTCTAAATGAGTATACGAAGTCAAATTCACAATTCATTTTCCAGAGCATCGGCATGATAAAAATATAAATCGAAAGCTTAAGAATAGCTCACATAAAATATAGAGTTGTTCAATCTTGAGAAATAGCAAAGGGTAATTGTATGATATACATATAGTTACCCTTTATTTATGAATTTTTTTGATAAGTTGATAGCGGGCAGTAAAGCGATCTATGTGGACGGCATATCTCTGTTTTTATAGTTTTGGAAGTTTCAATGCCATCCAGGTTAGTTTCAAAATTGAGATGAAATAACAGTATGGTGGTTTATCCTTTGTTTTGCTAAACCTCTTTATCACAAGGAATGATTCCGGCAACTTTCTATGTCCATTTAGTAAGTTGTAAGAAAGATATTTTGCAACATTAACCATCTCGGTTTGCACGATCAATGTTTGTTATGCTTTCGCTCACTATGCGCTTTTTTGAATCATAAAATCAAATTCAATATGAGTTCCTTTATCATTGTGTTCTCTCATCTTCCCATTTAGTTGCAGGGTAAGCAATTGTACCAATTGCGATCCGAAACCGGTGCCTCTAGGAGCAAGACCTGCTGTTTTCCCTACACCATTATCTGTCACCTCCAGTCTTAAATTCTGATTACTGCTCTTTTCCAGACTTATATTGATAACGCCTTGTTGCTGTTTTGGAAATGCATACTTAAGGGCATTGGTGAGCAGCTCATTCACAATAAGGCCAATGGGCACCGCTGTATCAATATCTAGTTCCAGGTTATCCATAGCGCATTCAATTTTTACTCGCTCTTCTGCATTGAAGCTGTCGAGAATGCCTTCACCCAGGTTGAGGAAGTAATCCTTCATTTCAATACTTCCCAGATTTGTACCTTGATATAATTTTTGATGAATAATGCCCATCGATTGTACCCTATTTTGGCTGGCAATCATAGCATCTTTAGTTGCAGGATCATCTATTTGAGCCGACTGCAACGCAATCAGGCTTTTTACCATTTCTAAATTGTTCTTAACACGATGATGTATTTCTTTAAGGAGCAGTTCATTTTCCGCATTGCGTTGATCAAGCAATACATTTTTTTCGGCTAACTCTCCATTTAATGCTCTTAGCTTTTGATTACTACTTTGTTTAAGTCTATAATTACGATACAATAGAGCGAGCAATAAGGCACCAATAATTAATGCAACAGTATAGATAGTTTGTTTTTGTTGATTAGCAGCAAGCTCTTTATCTTGTTTTAGAACATTCACCTGTAATTCACTTTCCCGAAGGCTTCTTTCGTTTCTTTCTACTTCTATGATATTGTTAGTCTCTGACCATTCTTTATAATATTCAAGAGCAGTCTTATAATCTTCTTTCAGCTCATAAATACTGAATAATTTCTGAATAAAATATGCGGTATTTGCTTTGGTATTAATTGCAATTGAGGAATTCCTGGCTTTCTCATAATACGAAATTGCTTCATCATACCTGCCTTCTGCCTTGGCAATATCCCCTATACGGGAATGTGCAAATTGATAAATATCAATCGTAGTTAAGTTATATTCCTCTAACAGTTTTATGGTTTCAAGCAGGTAGGATTTTGCTTCTTCATACTTTTCCCTATTAATGAGGTTATTGCCCATTGAGTAATAGTACCAGGTATGATGAAAGGGATTTGTAAGTGAGGGCAATAACTCTTTAAATTGGTTCATATAATAGTCCGTCGAATCGGGATTTGATTCTCCATAATAATAAGTCAACACTTTGTAAGCAGTGACTAGAGCCTCTTTCTTTTCCGGGTAATCCGAATTCTGATAGCCAATTATACTCTGCTTTATATATTGAATGGCTATTTCTTCTTCTTCGGGCAAACCATATTGATAATAGAATCTACCCTTATCTTTCAATATCTTAAGCTGAATCTCAGGCCGTTTATCATCTTTTAGCAAATCCAGAGCTTTTACAAAAAGCTCGAGGCCCGGTTTTGGCTCTCCTCTTATAATTTTTATCAAAGCCCAATTGATCAATAGATCATAACCCAAAACCTTATCTTTTTTGTTTTCTGGGATTTTTTCGTAGTAAGCCCAACCTATGGGTGCCAGCGAATCTACTACATTAAAGTTATGAGACCTATTTGCTCTGTCTGTAATATCACGGTACAATTCAGCCAAACGTTCATATTGTAGAGGTTTGCTATTTTGCAATAGTAATGCAGCCTTATCAAAATAATAAACAGTACTATCCCTATTAAAATGTGGCATTTCTTTAAACCACAATGCCTTATCCTGATAAGCTCTACTCAAAGCAGCAACTTCCTCTGAAGAAAGGTCTTGGGGAACACTCATTTCAACTACAGTTTTCGTATTTTTTTTAACCAGGGAACTCTGGGAAAATCCGTTAGCAAGAAAGAGCAAAGCAATACACCAGATAAAGAATTTACAGGAGTTGATCATCGCTTTGCTTGTTAGATGGATATGAACAGTTGATAAGCCGTTATAAGAATTCCAGTTGGCTAAGGATTGGTAAATTTTAGCAAGAGTGCTATCAGGCGCAGTTTTCAGGATACGTTTTAAGGTTCCAGGTTCTTTTTTGATAGCAGGAATTTGATCCTGCCAAAGGCTGAAGCCGGAACAATTACAAACCAGTACTATAGCGGAAATTATTTTCATATATCACTAAATAAACTGGGGAGAAGAAAAATATCCTACTAACTAGAAATATACGATAATCTCTTTTATAATAATCATATAAGTATCTGAAATACAAAAATTTAGTCTGTTGAACAGAAAGTTTGTTAATGCGGAAGAGATCGAAGCCGGGTTATTTGGGAAGGATTTGCGAAATTCTGTAGAGTCTAGAATTTTTACAACTCCTCTCTAAAAATTCACTTTTAGATACTTTTAAAAGTATCGTTCTATATGATCTATAAAATAGAGGTGAGTAAGAGAAATTCTGTCCGCAAAATGTCCGAAAAAAATGAAAGCCACTGATTATCAGTGGCTTTTGTCGGGATGACAGGATTTGAACCTGCGACCCCACGCCCCCCAGGCTCAAATTTTACTTTTCATTTAGTAGTATTAGCTTTCCTTTGTATTGATAATCAATACTTTATGATTTTAATGAGTGTATCTAAATTCTTTTGTTTTACCTTTATATGGTAAATTGTTGTACGTATGTTGTACGGATTTTAAAACGTTAATGGTAGGGCTTTACTGCAATAATATTATAAATGTAAGCATTTGTTGTACGGATTTAGAACATTAAAAATTCAAAAATGGCGGTTGTAAAAATAGTATTGCATAAAGTTAAACGTGCTGATGGTACTTTTCCTGTCAGCTTAAGAGTAACTAAAAACAGGAAAACAAAATATTTCAAAACTATATTTAATGTATTTCCTGAAGAATGGGATGCCAGTGCGGAATTATTCAACAAAAGACA
The DNA here is from genome assembly GCA_963727565.1 of uncultured Flavobacteriaceae bacterium. Classification (GTDB taxonomy): domain Bacteria; phylum Bacteroidota; class Bacteroidia; order Flavobacteriales; family Flavobacteriaceae; genus Salegentibacter. The sequence goes on along the minus strand of CAVSGU010000007.1, from coordinate 9,597 downwards.
TAAAAACTATCTTCAGGACAATAGGCTACTTTTAAAATTTAAAGAACGTGCGTTTAGGATTTATTCCGAACTACAGCTTAAAAATGAAAGTTTTCGACTTTCTGAATTTGAAAATGCTTTTCGAGTAACCTCCAATCCTGAATCAAAGAAATTTTTTTATTTCTGGAATGATTTAATTCAAGAATTTAACTCAGCCGGCAGAACTGGCAATGCAAGAATTCATAATGAAGCTTTTCTAGCCCTTAAAAAATTCAATTTATCAACTCGACTGGAGTTCGAAGACATTACTGTTACCTACTTGTCAAAATTTGAAACGCATTTGCGTTCACTGGGAGGAAATGATGGTGGTATCAGTTTGCGAATGCGAACAATTAGGGCTGTTTTTAATAAAGCCATTGCACGAGATATAATTTCAGCGGACATTTATCCTTTTAAGAATTATAAAATTTCTAAGCTTAAAAGTAAGCCTGCGAAAAGAGCTCTTGATTTTACCGAGATAATGAAAATCGTAAAGATGGATATATCAAGGCACCCACATCTATTAAATAGTCACAAATATTTTGTTTTCAGCTTTTATACCCGTGGAATGAATTTCGCTGATCAAATTAATTTGAAGTGGTCCCAAATTAATGGTGATAAAATATTTTACACCCGGTCCAAATCAAAAGGAAATTTTAATATTACTATTCTGCCACCGGTTAGGGACATTTTAAATTATTTTAAGGCAAGATCTATTGGCACAAAATATGTTTTTCCTTTACTCTTGCAAGATAATATGACCCCGATCCAAATTGAAAACCGTAAACATAAGACGCTAAGTAAGTATAATAAAGACTTAAAGGAGATCGCTTCTATCTGTAATATTGATAAAACTTTAACCAGTTATGTAGCTAGACATAGTTTTGCTAATAGCTTAAAGCAAATGGGCGTTGCCACAGATGTTATAAGCGAGTCACTGGGACATCAAAACCTAACTATAACCCAGGCTTATTTAAAAGAATTGGATAGCTCAGTGTTGGATGCAGCTAGTGAATTGCTGCTTTGATTCCGGAGTTAGACTATAATTTTTCATAAGATATCCAAAATATTTAGGAATTTGAGTACCTAGGAAATAAGGTAGATTTCCTAAGAAATACGGAAATCCATCCAGTGTTTTATCTTCTTCTATTTTAAAGCAATCCCCGTATTTCTTATCTTATTTAAAAATAGTTATTTTTTTATTTGATGTTCTTTTTAAGATAAGTGTAAAGCTTCATTAGGCTCATGGAAAAAAGTTATACCTGTGAATGTTTGCTTCAAGCGTGTTGCCCTTGATAAATTCTGGGTGAAAAATAAAGCAAAACCTTTTGGATAGTAATTTTTTTGCATACCCTGTGCATAGGTATTTTATTATCTTTACGTTGTGAAAATAATTGCATTCATACTATCTATATATGTATTTGGGCTAAATTTTTTAGCCTGTAATGACAGTGATTCGTCACAAGTGATATATGATTCAGAAATAACCGTAGTATCCGGCCAGAACCTGGACCTCAATCACACCCATAATCAGGAAGCAGATTTATGTCCTCCATTTTGTAGTTGTCATTGCTGTCATGTGCATACCATAAATTTTAGCTCTTCTAATTTCAAACCTTTAATTGTAGAAATCCCCTCCAAGGCTTTCGCTCATTTTGATAGTTCGGTCGAAGAACCTATCCTTTCATTTTTAGATCCTCCAAAAGTATAATTCAGTTTTTTTATAGGATAGCTATATCCTTTCCTGAGGTCCTACAAAATCTTCAGGTCACTATTATCGATTTTTTCAACTCTTTGAAAAATATCGAAATGTTTAACTGAATCAATTTTTTTATATGATTAATAGAATCATCTCATTTTCCATTAATAATAAATTTATTATTGGGCTACTCACCTTGGCACTTATAGGCACGGGTATTTGGTCCATGTCTACCGTAAATCTGGGATCGGTACCAGATATTACTAACAATCAGGTTCAGGTGATCACTCAGTCACCAAATCTTGCCACAGAAGATATTGAACAATTTGTAACCTATCCTGTAGAACTGTCGATGGGTAATTTACCTGGGGTTACAGAAATTCGCTCTATTTCACGCTTTGGACTTTCGGTAGTTACTATTGTTTTTAAAGATGATATGGGAACTTATCTCCCGCGTCAACTAGTACAGGAAAAACTTAATGAATTGGGGGAGACCATTCCCGATAAATTTGGAAGTCCTGCTATGGGACCTATTTCAACCGGATTAGGTCAAATTTATGAATATACCATTAAACCAAAAGAAGGATACGAAACTGAATATTCCCCCATGGAACTTCGAACTATTCAGGATTGGATAGTAAAAAGGCAACTTACCTTACTGGAGGGCGTGGTTGAAGTAAATTCTTTCGGAGGGTCTATAAAACAATATGAGGTAGCAATTAACCCGGAAAAATTAAACAGTATGGGTATTAGCATCTCTGAAGTTTATGAAGCCTTGGCACGGAACAATGTAAATACTGGTGGGGCTTATATCGAGAAAAATAAAATGTCAAATTTTATTAGAGGTGAGGGCTTAATCCGTTCACTGGAGGACATCAAGAAAATTGCTATTACTACAGAAAATGCAATCCCGATCACGATTGGTGATGTTGCGGAAAATGTTCAGTTTGGAAATCAGGTACGATACGGTGCTTTTACCCAGGATGGGGAAGAAGCCGTTGGAGGAATTATTATGATGCTGAAAGGTGCTAATCCCAACGCGGTCATTCAGGATGTCAAGGATCGTATGGCTGAAGTCGAGAAGTCCCTTCCTGAAGGTTTGACCATAGCACCGATAATTGATCGAAGTGAGTTAATAGCACGAACAACCGACACCGTTAAAACAAATTTACTGGAAGGGGCTTTAATCGTGATCTTCGCTCTGGTGATATTATTAGGTAGTTTAAGAGGTGGACTTATAACCGCTACCACCATTCCATTATCACTTCTTTTTGCCTTTATATTGATGAAACAATTCAATGTATGGGCCAATCTAATGAGTTTAGGGGCAATCGACTTCGGAATTATTATAGACGGTGCAGTGATAATCATTGAGGGTACGGTATATGAAATACAAAAACGTATTAGATCTGGAAAAGTAAAATTCAATCAGGCAAAAATGGATGAGGTAGCCTATGATGCAGGAAGTACGATGATGGGTTCTGCATTTTTTGGGCAAATTATCATTCTTATCGTATTTACACCCATTCTTTTTCTTACCGGGGTAGAAGGTAAAATGTTTAAGCCGATGGCGTATACTTTCGGTTTTGCTATGATAGGTGCTATCTTCTTATGTCTTACTTATGTCCCTATGATGTCGGCCTTATTTATGAAACCAATTCAGAATAAAAAGAACTGGTTTGGAAAGTTCGAACGTTGGCTGGAAAAAATAAGTGACAGGATAATTGGCGGAATACAAAAAGTATACATGCCTTTATTAAAAGGAGCATTAAAATTGAAACTGATCGTAATTGGATCTGCCGCTGTTTTACTTGTGATAGCCGGTTTTCTTTTTTCGAGAATGGGAGGAGAATTTGTGCCTCAATTAGATGAAGGGGATATCGCCATGCAGGCTTTAATAAGACCAGGTAGTTCACTAACAGAGTCTATTGAAGTTTCTAAAAAAATAGAGAATATACTCTTAGAAAACTTCCCTGAAATTAAAACGGTAACGGCCAGGATTGGAGTGGCCGACATTCCCACAGATCCAATGCCCATGGATATCGCAGATATGTATCTAATCCTGGAAAAGGATAAGGACAAATGGGAAACTTCTGAAACTAAAGAAGGACTTATTGAACAGATCAAGGAAAAACTAAATGAAGATCTTACGGGTGTTAATTTAGTGTTTACCCAACCTGTAGAATTGAGGTTTAATGAGTTATTAGAAGGGGTTAGAGAAGATATTGCGGTAAAGTTATATGGTGAAGATTTAGAAGTATTGTCAGAGAAGGTACAGGAAATGGCCAATATTATCCAAACCGTCCCTGGTGCAGGAGATGTAAATGCGGAGAGAACATCTGGACTCCCACAAATGACTGTTAGATTTAACCGTGATAAAATTGCCCAATATGGACTGGATATTCAGAAAGTCAATGATTATATAAGCACCGCTTTTGCCGGAGGAACGGCCGGGGTCATCTTTGAAGGTGAAAAACGATTTGATTTAGTAGTAAGATTTGATGAAAACCATAGAAAGAATATTGATGACTTGAGAGAAATGTATATCGACCTGCCCGATGGAACCCAGGTACCCATAAAAGAAATAGCAGATATTGACTATGTTCCGGGACCTATGCAGATCTCGAGAGATGACACGTACAGAAGAACCTATGTAGGAGTAAATGCACGGGGAAGGGATGTAGAGTCTGTAGTTAACGACATCCAGCAAAAATTAGATGAGCAATTAGAATTGCCACCCGGTTACTACATTACTTATGGAGGGGAGTTCGAAAACCTTCAGAGTGCCAAAGATCGATTAGTGATTGTGGTACCGATAGCGTTATTTCTGATTTTCGTGCTTCTATATTTTGCCTTAAAATCTTTTTCCCAATCTATCATGATCTATATGGCGATACCATTGGCTGCTATCGGAGGTGTTTTTGCCCTTTGGTTAAGAGGTATGCCATTTAGCATTTCCGCCGGTGTAGGCTTCATTGTACTGTTTGGTGTTGCAGTTTTAAACGGACTGGTACTAATAAATAGATTCAATTCTTTGAAAGAAGAAGGAGTAACCAGTATAAAAGATAGAATTTTTACAGGAACCAAAGAACGAATACGCCCAATTATGTTAACAGCAACAACAGATATTTTCGGTTTTCTACCAATGGCATTTTCCACCTCTGCCGGTGCAGAAGTTCAACAACCACTTGCTACAGTTGTTATAGGTGGTATGCTTACAGCTACACTGCTTACCCTGGTTGTTTTACCAGTGTTATACACCCTCGTGGAAAGAAAACGTGAGAAAAAAGAACAGAATAAAGCTGGGTACTTCCAATTCACGATCATTAGTTACCGTTTTAATTATCGGTTGCTTTCTAGGTGGAACATTTACAACAAGTGCTCAATCTGATGGAATGACTTCGAAATATCCCCAACAGGATACTTTACAGACTATAAGTTTGGAAAAAGCCCGGGAAATAGCAATCAAAAACTTTCCTCAGCTAAAAGCCGCTCAGCTTGAAATTGAAAGTGAAGAAGTACTGCGTAAAACCGCTTATGATTTTGGGAATACCCAAATTTTTACTGGAAAAGAAGAGGTAGGAAATGGTTCTGATGGGATCTATACTCAAATTGGTGTTCAACAACAAGGCATAGATGTTTTTGGTATTGCCCCCCGGTTAAAATTGCAAAAAGAAAAGGTGGCCCTTGCTGAAAATGCTTTAGAACTAAATACCTTAGAAGTGAAACGTGAAGTAAGCAGGGCCTGGACTTCAGTTTATACTAGTAAAAAGAGGTATCAGGTATATAAGAAAATGGATTCAATTTTTGAAGACATTGAAAGGGCTGCAAGAATCAGGTATGAAACAGAAGCTACTTCTAAACTGGAGTATCTTGCTACGTCCAATCAGGGAAACGAAGTAAAAATACAACTGGAACAAGCTTATCGAAATTACCTGAAATCATTGCAGCGTTTAAATTTATGGTTTGTTAGTCATACGATCTATGATGTACCAGATTTACCTGCCGAAGCATTAGATGAACCTTTAAATTTTCTGACAGAGTCACTCAAAACCCACCCGGTTCTTGAGGTTTCAGAACAGAGAGTTAATGTTGCAAAAGCTTTAACCAGAGAACGGAAATCTGAATTTCTACCAAAATTTCAGGGACAGTATGCCAGGCAGGAAATTAATGGGCAATCGGGTTTCTTCCAATATCAAATAGGAATCCAAATTCCGTTATTCTTTGGACCTGAATTAGGCCGTACTCAGGAAGCACAAGTGAATCGAAAGATTGCAGAGCAAAATTTTTATCAGGATAAACTCGAATTGGAAACTGCCTATAAAATTATGAGAGAAGAATTCATCAAATGGAGAAATTCATGGAATTATTATAAGGATGAAGCGCTTCCCTTGGCTAAAGAGCAACAGAAAGGATCTGTATTGGCATTTAAAGAAGGTGCTATAGATTATGTAACCTTCCTTCAAAATATAAGAGATGCCATTAGAATCGAGGTAAATGCCTGGAGTGCTTTTGATGATTATCTCGATAGCCGTTATCAACTGGAATATTATCTCGAAAAATCAAACTAAAACTAGAAAGAAAAACGATATGAATAAAAGATCAATAAATATTCTAATGCTTGCCCTATCATTCAGCCTGTTCTTTGGGTGTAAAGAAAATTCTGATACATCAGAAACAACTTCTCACGAAACTGAGGATTCAACTACGAATGAAGACGAACCTGAAGGAGAAGAAGGCGGGATGCGCTCGGTTCATCTTTCAGAAATGAAATTCAATAGTTTAGGGGTCAAAGTGGACACCTTACCAAATAAAGCATTATCTGGAATAGTAGAAGCAAATGGACAATTAGAGGTTCCTCCTCAATATGAAGCTACCGTTACAGCCGTATTAGGGGGTAATATTAATTCAATAAAAGTTATTGAAGGGGATAAGGTAAATAAAGGTCAGGTACTGGCGTATCTATCCCATCCCAATTTAACTAAAATGCAAACAGATTATATCAATGCCTATAACCGGATGCAGTTCTTGGAAAAAGAATTTGAAAGACAAAAACGTTTGTATGAGGCAGAAGTTGGTTCCGGGAAAACTTTTCAACAAACACAGGCAGATTTTCAGTCGGTAAAAGGAGAGGTGAGTGGTTACGAATCCCAATTAAGGCAGTTAAATTTAGGTGCTTCCCAAATAAGAAACGGCACCCTCTACGAATATGTGCCTGTAGTTAGTCCTATTGCTGGCTATATAGAAAAAGTAAAGGTGCAAATTGGCCAATATGTGGAACCTCAAACCAGCATGTTTATGGTGGTAGATAATGAGCATGTTCATGCCGATCTAATGGTTTTCGAAAAAGATATTTATAAGGTAAAAGAAGGCCAAAAGATTTCTTTTAAGCTGGAGTCAGTCCCCGGAAGTGACCTCACCGGAAAAATATATTCAGTGGGGAAACAATTTGAACAAAATCCTAAAGCGGTGCACGTTCACGCAGAGATAGATAATAAGGAAGATTACCTCATTCCCGGAATGTATATCAAAGGAAAAATTAGGACAGGAGAAGAAGCAGTACCAGCATTACCAGAAGAGGCGGTGATAGAAGAAGAGGGAAATCCTTACATATTTACGGCTCAAAAACATCAGGAAGAGGGTAAAACAGAATGGGAATTAAAACCGGTGCAGGTAAGAACGGGGATCAATGAAGATGGATGGGTAGAAATTAAACTGTTGGAGCCCCTTCCAGAAGGTACTTTAGTTGCGTATAACAATGCCTATTACCTGGTCTCTGAAATGCAGAAAAGCCAAACCTCTCATGGTCATTAAATAGAGCTTTAAAAATTTAGATGGATGGGCTCTCTGTAAAATGTTTGTCTTAATTAAAATTCCAGAGGGTTCATCCTTAATAAAGAATTAATAAAACAGCGATGAAAGAAATAAAAGCATTTATAAAACCAAAACGGGTTCAAAAAGTGATAGAATCCCTTAGTGAAAGTGGATTCAAAAGTATGACGCTGTCTCAGGGGGAAGGCACCGGGGCATTTAAAGCAAAAGGTGCGTCTCCTTCTTTGGATTTCCGTGTAACCGACAGTCCGGTGGTAAAGTTGGAACTGGTATGTCAAAATGAAGAAGCACAATCAGCAATCGATATTATCCTTGAAAATGCAAAAACAACTGAACCCGGGGATGGGATCATTTATCTATCAGATATTGAAAATGCTTTTCAAATAAAGACAGGAAAATCGCTTAAAATATCTGATTTAAATAAGGATGAAAATGAATGAAATCGAGAAAATATTAGAGGCACACGAAGTTCGGCCAACAGCCATGCGTATCCTGGTCTATAAATTTATGGCTAAAAAAGACAGGGCTGTAACGCTTACCGAAATTGAAAATGCCTTTGGAAAAGCAGACCGGGCTACACTATCCAGAACAGTAAGAACATTCGAGGCAAAGAATATTGTTCATCAAATAGATGATGGCACAGGGATACCAAAATATGCGCTCTGTGAAAATAATTGTAACTGTGAGGTAGAACAGGATTTACACATCCACTTTCATTGCAATAATTGTGATGAAACAGTTTGTTTGACCGATCATAAAATTCCGCATATAAACCTACCAGAGGGATATATGGCAGAAAATGTAAACCTGGTAGTAAAGGGAATATGTGAGAAATGTAGTGCTGTTTAATTTTTGAAAGGAAGCATATAAAATACAGGTAAAAATGGAACTATATAGTAGGGAAATCACTAAAATTAGATTATGGAAGCAAAAAGAAAAAAAGATTTAAAAAAAGCAAGAACGCTTCAAATATGGAATGTCATTTATGATACCATTGAAGTAATAGTAGCTCTAATTGCAGGAATAACTGCCAATAGTTCTGCTCTTATAGGATGGGCACTGGACAGTACAATAGAAGTGATAAGTGCGGCCACATTAGGCTGGCGACTGCACGGCGAGCTCAAGGGTATTGATGAAGAAAAAATCAAAAGACGCAAAAAGATCACTCTTTATGTGATTGCAGGATCATTTACTTTGGTCTGCATATTTATTTCTTATGATTCAATCACAAAGCTCATTAGTCAGGAAACTCCAAGTTGGAGTACCATGGGGCTAATCATTTTAATCATTTCTTTATTTATAAATCCCATTCTAATCTATTTCAAAAGAAAATATGGACATAAGCTGGACAGCCCAGCTTTACTTGCCGATGCCAAGGATACTTTTATTTGCCTGTACCAAACCGTAGTTGTTCTTGCCGGTTTGCTATTGGTAAACTGGTTGGGCTGGTGGTGGGCAGATCCTGTTGCGGCACTGCTCATTGTACCATATGCAGCAAAGGAAGGTTGGGAAGCCTATACCAAAGCAAGAGAAATTAACTCTAGTATTACATAATAGACAGAACTATGATACATATAACCAAAGCAGAAAAAAGCAATTTGATATACGCTTCAATAAGCGGTAAGATTACTAAAGAGGATGTAGAGAAAATCCATCCTTTGATACATAATATTGTCAAAAATGGAAATAAAGTGAATTTCTTTTTTGAACTAGTTAATTTTAAGGGCTACGATCTCAAAGGCTTATGGGAAGATTTAAAAGTTGATACCGCCCATATTTCAGATTATGGAAAAATGGCCTTTGTGGGTGAAAAAGAATGGCAGCAATGGGCTGCTAAAGCCACTGATTTTTTTACAGCTCGGAAGTTAAATTTTTCGACCTTAATGAAAAGGAAGAAGCTAAAAGATGGATATTAAACCAATAGGGATATGAAAAAGCTACAACTAAAAATTCCGGTATTGCTACCTCAGGTGCCAAATGAAAAAGATACTTGTGTGCAAAGACTCATTGCTGAATTAGAGGCCGAAGAGGGTCTTGAAAAAGTACAT
>CAVSGU010000006.1:0-582411 GCA_963727565.1 uncultured Flavobacteriaceae bacterium | reverse complement strand
TAAAAATAATCTTCACTTTTCTTTTCAGCTCTAAAGGAATACCGACTTTTGCAGCTTAAAAATCGAGAAATATGCCTTTGGAAAAATTAAAGTGGGTCTACCTGGTTATTCTTTCTATTGTTTGGGGAAGTTCTTTTATTCTTATTAAAAAAGGACTGGTAGGATTATCGGCTATAGAAGTTGGATCATTCCGAATAATTTTTGCCGCTGTTTTTCTTATTCTTATTGGGTTTAGATCTATCATGAAGATCAAGAAGAGGCAATGGAAATGGATGGTAATTTCAGGTTTACTGGGGAACTTCTTTCCGGTTTATCTTTTCTCTTTTGCAGAAACCGAAATTGACAGCGCTATTGCTTCGATTTTAAATGCAGCAACACCTTTAATGACGCTTATTTTTGGAGCGCTTATTTTTTAAGGCGGTATTTAATCAGAATAAAATATTGGGAGTGGTTATTGGCCTTTTAGGTACTGCCGGTTTAATTTTAAGTGGTGCCAGTATTAATCCAGATCAGAATTATCTTTATTCACTTTTGGTGATTATCGCTGCCTCTTGTTATGCGATGAATGTAAATATCCTTAAAACCCATATGAGTGATATTAGTCCGCTGGCAATTGCAGCGGGAAGTTTCACCGTTTTATTATTGCCTACTTTGGTAATTTTATATTTTTCGGGATTCTTTGAACACGATCTTTCTAATATCGTACTGCAACAATCTATAGGTTATGTTGCTATTTTAGGGGTGATTGGAACCGGAGTGGCAATGATAATTTTTAATAAACTGGTGCAGATCTCAGACCCGGTTTTTACTACTTCTGTAACCTACACTATTCCGGTTGTAGCTTTAGGTTGGGGAATTTTAGATGGTGAGGTTTTTAGTACCTGGCAGTTAATTTCAGCTTTTGTAATCTTAATAGGTGTATTTATTGTAAACCGATCTAAAAAAGTGTTTTCTAAGTTTAGAAAACAGGCTACGTAATTTAATGCCACTAGTATTAATAAAATTTGATAGTTATGTCTTTGGTTGAGTTGTTTGAATTTGGTTTAAATAAAAGAACCGACCATTGCTGGCCGGTTCTCTCTAACATTAATAAAAAATCACTATTCTTGAAAATCTTCAGCTGAAACTCCTTCGTTAACAAGGATTTCAGTAACATCAAATTCAAATGTTTGTGGGCCTGCAGCCTGAGTCATTTTAAATGGAAATTTAACTCCTTCTACTTCCTGGTAATCGCTATATCCTGTAGGAATAGACATTGTTTGTCCAGCTTGAGACATTGTTTGTACAGTTTGCATTTTTAAACCACTGTCTACGTTGTAGTAAGCTTTGTAGTTGTCGTTAAGAGCAACAACATAAGCATCTGTTCCTTCAACAGTTTCAATTCCTTCTAAAGTTGCGTCTCCAACCTGTAGTTCTGGGAATGGATTAGCATCTATTTTAGCAGTTTTGATTTGGTCTTCGTTGTAAGGGATTTTTTGACCTTGCGCCATTACAAATCCAGCTTCACCATCAAAAATCTGTTTGCTCATTACGTTACCACCAACAGAAACTTCCTGGTTTAGCTTACCTTCCATAGTTCTTTTCATGGTTAGGTTTAGGGCCATTCCCTGTACACTAGCTTCGGCTTTCATAACTACACTTTCTACATCTTCAACAGCATCACGTCCACCAACTGCTGCGATATAATCTGCGTAAACTTTTTCTACGGTTACTGAAGCGTCAACTTCTTTAGCTTGTGGTTTTTCAACTTCCTCACCAAGTTTGTTGTAATATTTAACCGGAATTGTTTTTCCGTTAAATTCAACTTTTTCAAGGTTTTCAGCAATTTCTGAAGCTTTACCTGCAACTACAATTCTCATATTATCGGTTTGATAATATTTGTTAGCTACACGTTGAATATCATCTGCAGTAACTGCATTTATTTTCTCAAGGAAAGTTTCATAAAAATCATCATCTAGATCGTTGGTTTTGATATTAAGCGCATAATTAGCGATAGTAGAAGGTTGTTCTAACCTTAATACGAAATCACCGGCGAATTTGCTTTTAGCGTTTTCCAACATTTCAGCATCTACAGGTTCGGTTTTAATTCTTCTAATCTCTTTTAAAGATTCTACAATTGCGCTATCGGTTACCGCGTTTCTAACGCTTGCCTGTGCAACAAATCTTGAAGCATACTTGTCTGCTCCCGTACTTGTTCTGGCTCCGTAAGTATAACCTTTGTCTTCACGAAGGTTCATATTTAAATAACTTCCGAAGCTACCACCAAGAATTTGGTTTGCTACCAATACAGGGAAGTAATCTTCATCTGCCATTTTTAAATCTATGGTATTTTGAAGTCTTAACTCACTCTGAACCGCGTTTGGCATATCAACTAAGTTGATTTGTGTTTCATTCACGTTAGCTACTTGAGGTAACTCTTGCGCTGTTGGAGCACCGGCTTCCCAGCTTCCAAAATTTTTCTCAGCAAGTTTTTTTACTTCAGAAGTCTTTACATCTCCAACTACAACAAGGTAAGCATTGGCAGGTTTGAAGTAATTCTTGTAAAAACCTTTTACGTCTTCCAGAGAAACTTTTTCAGTATTTTCTACCGTGGCAAACTCTCCGTAAGGGTGGTTAGCTCCATAGGCTAGAGCAGCACTTACACGGCTGGCGATAGAACCTACGTCTTTATTGATAGATTTTAAGCTTTCAATTTGTTTGTTCTTTTCAGCTTCAAATTCTTCCTGGGTGAATTTTGGTTTTAAAGCTCCTTCAGCCATAAGTTCCATAACTCTAGGGAAAAACTTAGAAAGTGAGCTAGCATAAACGCTTTCTGATCCAAAATTAACATTGGCTCCTAAAAAGTCTATTTCTTCGTTAAAATCGTCCTTAGACATATTCTCGGTTCCTGTACCTAGTAAAGAAGAAACCAAAGCAGCAGTAGCAGGTTTTTCTTCGGCGTGAGGTTTGTTGTCTATAATTAAGGAAGCAGAAACTCTTGGTAGTTTGTGGTTCTCTACCACTAGAACTTTTAAGCCGTTATTTAAAGTAAATTCATCTGGCTGGCCAAGATTGATCTTTGGAGCTGGACCTGGTTCCGGTTGTTTAGAACGGTCTACCTGCGCAATTGCCGCTGTGGTCAAAAAGCAAGCTATAAATAATGTGATTATATTAAATTTCATTCTATATATATTTTATGTTATTCCTTTTCCTTTTCGCTTTCTGGAAGGTAATCTAATTCTAAACGTTGATTTTCGTTAAGATATTCGTTAGCAACTCTTTTAATGTCCTCTCTGGTGATGTTTCTGTAGATTTCAATTTCTTCGTTAATTAAATCTGTATCTCCATAAAGAACGTTGTAAGATGCCAAAGATGAAGCGATACCTTGTATGCTGCTGTTGGAATTCACAAAACGGTTCTCAAATTTATTCTGAAGTTTTTGATATTCTTTTTCTGAAATCAACTCGTTTTGAAGTTTATCAATCTCTTCATCCATAGAAGTGGCTAAAGTATCTAGTGGAGTTTCTCCTAAAGCAAGAGCACCCATAACGTAAGTTCCGTAATCTTCCTGAGATCTTGGGAAAGCCAATACCTGTAACGCAGTTTTTTCTTCGTCTACCATTTTTTTGTACATTCTGGAGCTTCTTCCGTCAGTAAGAATAGAAGAGATCATATCAAGGATATAAGCATCTTTTTCTACCATAGAAGGCGTACGGTAAACAAATAACTTTGCAGGAATTTGAATATTACTATCGTATTCTGTAGCTGTAATAGTTTCAGTAATTGGTTCTTCTTCAATAGAAACTCTTTCTACTTCATTTCCTTCTGGAATTTCAGCAAAATACTTCTCGATCATTTCTTTAGTTTCATCAATTTCAATATCACCGGCAACAACTAAAGTAGCGTTGTTTGGTCCGTAATATTTATCGAAGAAAGCTTTGAATTCATCAAGTTCTGCAGCATCAAGGTCTTCCATGGTGCCTATTACAGAGTTTTTGTAAGGATGCTTATCAAAAACATATTTGTTGATACCGGTAGAATAAATGATCTTTCCGTAAGGAGCGTTGTCAATACGAGAGCGCTTTTCTTCTTTTACAACTTCGTTTTGAGTTTCTACACCTACCTCGTTAATAACCGGGTGAAGCATTCTTTCAGACTCCATCCATAAACCTAATTCAAGGTTGTTAGAAGGAAAAGTCTCGTAATAATAAGTACGATCTTGAGTGGTGTTGGCATTGTTGCTACCACCATTAGCGGCAACGATATCAAACCATTTTCCGCGCTCAATGTTCTCGGTACCTTCAAATAAAAGGTGTTCAAAGAAGTGAGCAAAGCCAGAGCGGCCTGTTTCTTCATCTTTAGCACCTACGTGGTACATCACTCCAACAGTAGCTACTGGCGCAGTGTTGTCCTGGTGTAAAATAACGTGTAATCCGTTGTCCAGGTTGTATTCGGTAAATTCTACCTCCTGGGCAATTCCTGCTGCGCTGCAAACTAATGCAAGGGCAGCCATCTTTAAGTTTTTAATCATTTTTAAATAGATTTTTCATTAATGCAATGGATTAGTAATTGAAAGTCGTATTTTGTTACAACATAGTTTCAGGAAAATGAAGAAATTATTGTAATTGTGCGAAAAGTGTCAAAATTAACAAGCTATTAAGCTAAAAACCGACACATTTTTTAGAAATTTACTAAATAAAAACACCAACCACAGCTATGAAGAATTTTAGTGTTCCAATTAAATATGGACTTTTAATCGCAGTAGGGCTAATTGCTTATTTTTTGATATTATCTCTTTTCAATGTACATATCTACCCATTGTTTAGTTTATTTAATGGGGTGATCATGGCAGCAGGAATGTGGTTAGCTTTAAAAGCTTACCGAAATTCTAAAGGAGCAAAGTTTAAATATCAAAAAGGTTTTATGGCGAGCCTGCTTACCGGGTTTAATGCGACTATTGTGTTTACCATATTCTTTGCTTTTTATTCAACAGAACTAAATCCAGATTTCCTGGGTAATCTTATAAATATGTGGCGTACAGATTATGGTACAGAGATAGGTATTGTACTATTTGTAGTAGCTGTAATGGGTTTTGCTACCAGCCTGGTGCTTACTTTGGCTTATATGCAACTGTTTAAAGATTCCTGGAATACCAAGGAAGGTCAGCAACACACCTATTAAATCTTTTTAGGCTTTGTGAATTAATTAATTAGAAGTATATTTGCACCCGCTTGCGAAAAAAGTAAGTGTAATTTTTAGCATAAATTAATTAATCACAACACTATGTATGCAATTGTAGAGATAGCAGGGCAGCAATTTAAAGTTGCAAAAGACCAGAAGGTGTTTGTTAACCGTCTAAGCGGAGAAGAAGGAGACAGCGTTTCTTTTGACAAAGTTCTTCTTACCGGAGACGGAGACAACATAAACCTAGGCGCCCCGGCTATAGATGGTGCTCTTGTAGGAGCAAAAATCACCCGTCACCTTAAAGGAGACAAAGTAATCGTTTTCAAAAAGAAAAGACGTAAAGGTTACAAGAAGAAAAACGGACACCGTCAGGCTTTAACCGAGATCGTAATTGAAAGCATCGATGTAAAAGGTGGAAAAAAAGCTGCTTCAGCTAAAAAAGAGGAAGCACCTAAAGAAACCAAATCTGATAAAAAATCGGAAGATTTAAATCAGTACACCGTAGCTGAATTGAAAGAGATGGCTAAGGAGAAAGGTCTTGAAGGCTATTCTTCTATGAAGAAAGCTGAATTAATTGAAGCTTTAAGTTAAATATTAATCTACTTAAAACTAAAGTAAAATGGCACACAAAAAAGGAGTCGGTAGTTCCAAGAACGGTAGAGAGTCAGAATCGAAACGCTTAGGTGTGAAGATCTTTGGCGGTCAGGCTGCCGTAGCAGGAAACATCATTGTTAGACAAAGAGGAACTGCGCACAATCCAGGTGAGAATGTGTATGCAGGAAAAGATCATACTTTACACGCTAAAGTTGACGGTCTTGTAAAATTCTCTAAAACAAAGAACAATAAATCTTACGTTTCTATAGAACCGTTTGAAGCATAGAGTCCTTACCCTTAACAGGGAAAAGAACTTCTAGAATTATATAAAAACCCCTTCCGAATTTCGGAAGGGGTTTTTTTGTATCTTTAATTTAGACTTAAAGATTTATATTATGAACTATATAGATGTTTTTCGTACATCAGATCGGCATGAACTTGCTATCCTCAAAAACCTTTTTGACGATGAGAACATAACTTATAGAACTCACGGCGAAGCTATGGATAGCGCGGCAAATATTGGAGGTTTAGGAAACGATGGGATGCGAATAGAAGTTGAGGAGAGTGAGCGGGAGAAAGCTACCGAAATTATTAAAAGAAGTGGGTTTTTAGGCCAGTCTCATAATATTTCGAAACCTGAAAGAAGAAAACCTCAAGTTGGAAAATGGGTGTTTGTGCTGCTTGCCGCACTCGTAGTGCTTGTTGCTATTATTTTCTTCATCTGGTTTATGAGCGGGAATTAAAAATGATTTTTGTTTAAAACTTGCTTAGATCCTGAAACAAGTTCAGGATGACGTATAATAAATAAAAAGACCTCACAAGTTTTTACAACTGTGAGGTCTTTTACTTTATACATATAGATTTCCGCCGTAGTTTATGCTGAGCATAGTCGAAGTGCGGAAATGATATTGTTAGTATCTGTAGTACTCCGGCTTGTATGGGCCTTTTACTTCCACGCCAATATATTTAGCCTGGTAATCTTTAAGTTCAGTTAATTCTACTCCAATTTTTTCAAGGTGAAGTTTGGCAACCTTTTCGTCTAAATGCTTCGGAAGCATATAAACTTCATTTTTATACTTATCAGAATTTTTCCAAAGTTCAATTTGCGCTAAGGTCTGGTTGGTAAAAGAGTTACTCATTACAAAACTTGGGTGGCCAGTGGCGCAACCAAGGTTTACCAATCGCCCTTCAGCTAAAAGAATAATGTCTTTTCCGTTAATGGTATATTTATCAACCTGTGGCTTGATTTCGTCTTTAGAATCACCGTGGTTGTTGTTCAGCCAGGCAACATCAATTTCGTTGTCAAAATGCCCAATATTACAAACAATAGTTTTGTCTTTCATCGCTTCAAAATGCTCTCCACGAACAATATCTTTATTTCCGGTAGTGGTAATTACAATATCAGCCTTTGGTAAAACAGTTTCCAATTTTTTTACTTCAAAACCGTCCATTGCAGCTTGTAAAGCGCAAATAGGATCAATTTCAGTAACAGTCACAATAGATCCGGCGCCTTTAAATGAAGCAGCAGTACCTTTACCAACGTCTCCATAACCACAAACTACTACGCGTTTTCCGGCCAACATAATATCGGTAGCACGGCGAATAGCATCAACAGCACTTTCGCGACATCCGTATTTGTTGTCGAATTTAGATTTGGTAACCGAATCGTTTACGTTAATTGCCGGCATTACCAAAGTTCCGTTTTTCATTCTTTCATAAAGTCTATGAACTCCGGTAGTGGTTTCTTCTGAAAGTCCACGGATGCCTTCAGCAAGCTCCGGATATTTATCAAAAACCATATTGGTAAGATCGCCACCATCATCAAGAATCATATTCAGTGGCTCGCGTTCTTCGCCGAAAAATAAAGTTTGTTCTATACACCAGTTAAATTCCTCTTCAGTCATTCCTTTCCAGGCATAAACCGGGATTCCTGCAGCAGCAATTGCAGCGGCAGCATGATCTTGTGTAGAGAAAATATTACAAGAACTCCAGGTAACATCTGCACCAAGAGAAACCAGGGTTTCAATAAGCACAGCAGTTTGCACGGTCATGTGAAGACATCCTGCAATTCTGGCTCCTTTTAGTGGTTGTTCGTTCTTGTATTCTTCGCGAAGTGCCATTAGACCTGGCATCTCAGATTCGGCAAGTTCAATTTCTTTTCTTCCCCAGTCGGCCAGGGAAATATCCTTAACTTTATAAGCGGTATGCGGCACTGTTTTAGTCGACATATTATTATATTTGAATATTAGCAATTTTTTTTCTTGCGCAAAAATAAGGAATCTTTAACAAACCTACATGCCACTTTACAAAACAATAACAGTAAACCCGCACACTAAAGTCTTCATTTGGAAGGTAGAAGAGTCTTTTAAAGATTTAAGTCGGGGGATTGAACTTACCGAGCATTGCCAAAATCGAGTAAGCGGAATGAAATCTGAAATTCACCGCCGTGGTTTTATGAGTATTCGTCATTTAATGGCCGAAGCGGGTTATGTAGATCACGATTTGTTTTATGATGACCTTGGAAAACCACATCTAAAAAACGGAAGTAACATTTCTATTACGCATTCTTTCAATTTTACCGCTATTATTTTAAGCGATGGAAAAGTGGGAATAGATATTGAAAAACGCCGCGATAAAATTCTTAAGATAGCTAGTAAATTCACCCCTTTAAGCGAATATCATACGGTAGCCAATGAAGAAGCTTTAATAAGAAAACTCACTATTGTTTGGGGCGCTAAAGAATCTATTTATAAAATGTATGCTGAACCCGGACTTGGATTTTTGCAGCATATTAATGTGACCGATTTTGATTTTGATGATGCCGAAACTACCGCAAAAGTGAATTTTAAAGGAAGGGAGTCTTTTTATGAAATGAAATTCCTGGAATTTGAAGGTTTTACCTGTGTTTACGGCTGGGACGATCCTAAAAAAGCCCAAAATTAATGCAGAATTTTTATGCTGAAATTTCCCAGGCTGCGGCCAATGGGAAAAAGCTGCTCGCCATTTTAATAGATCCCGATAAATTTAATGAAGCTGAAGCAGCAGTTTACCTTGAAAAGATTCCAAAAGAAACAACCCATATTTTTGTTGGCGGTAGTACCGTAGCAAAATTAAAGACCGAAAAAACCGTAAGAGCTATAAAGACGCAGACCGATCTGCCTGTGATCTTATTCCCGGGCGATTATTCTCAAATTACCGAAACTGCAGATGCATTGCTGTTTTTAAGTCTGCTTTCCGGAAGAAACCCAGAATATTTAATTGAGCAACAGGTGAAATCTGTAGATAAATTAAAAAATAGCAAACTGGAAATTATTCCAACGGCCTATATTCTAATTGATGGTGGGAAGGAATGTGCAGTGCAGCGAGTAAGTGGCACAAAACCGATTTCACAATGCCAGGTAGAGACTATTGTAAATACAGCTTTAGCAGGAGAATTCTCCGGCAAAAAACTAATTTACCTGGAAGCGGGTAGTGGAGCTGATTTTCCGGTTTCCGAAGAAATTATTACTGAAGTTAAGAAAGCGGTTTCTATTCCATTAATTGTTGGTGGCGGAATTCGAAGTTTAGGGCAAAAGGAAAATGCCTATAAAGCCGGTGCCGATATGATCGTGATGGGAACGCAGTTTGAAAATTGATAGCTCATAAATAAACAGCGTCATTGCGATGGAGGCACGACTGAAGCAATCTGTTGTTGAAAATTCAGGTTTTATTCTGCAGATTGCCACGTCACAATTTTCCTTCCGTCAAATTGTTTCTCGCAATGACGAGAAAATATACAGTCTTGATTGCGATTATCAAACTAACTGAAAATAGGATCGGAGTTATTTTTGGAGAATCAAAAAAGTAGTGCCCCGCAAATTGTTTCCTTGAGTCCCTGCAATACTAATTTCAAATCTTTAAATTTGGCTTGCCTGGGTGAACATATTATTTGTGCATTCTTGGCCTTAATCAAATGACAATGAAAATTTCAGTAGAATTAACATTAAGTCCGTTGCAGGACGATTTTGAACCAAAAATCATCAATTTCATCAAAAAATTGCGGGCTTCAGGCTTAACGGTAAAAGAGAATCCGCTAAGTACCCAGGTTTATGGAGATTATGATGAGGTGATGAATTTATTAAATTCAGAAATAAAAGATGCTTTTGAGGCCATAGACCGCGGACTCATTTATATGAAAATTGTAAAATCTGACCGAAGCGACTATGCAGCCGATTTTTGATTTTTTCTTTGATCAGTATTACGGGTATCCAACTTTATTTATCATCCTTGAGGTCATTGCGGTAATCTTTGGCTTTCTTTCGGTACTCTATTCCAAGCAAAACAACATTCTGGTTTATCCCACCGGGATAATTAGTACCGTGATCTTTGTTTACCTGCTTTGGCAATGGGAACTTCTGGGCGATATGATGATCAATGCTTATTATTTCTCTATGAGTATCTACGGCTGGTATATTTGGACGCGAAAAGTAGATGCCGAGCATTTTACGCCTATTACCAATACTACGAAGAAAGAAAACTGGCAAAGCCTGTTTATTTTTATTGCGACCTTACTTTTTGTGTTCGCTGTTTATGAGTATTTTGATAAATGGACCAATTGGACCGCTTACGTAGACACCTTTACCACGGCAATTTTCTTTGTGGGAATGTGGCAAATGGCCAAAAGAAAAATTGAAAACTGGATCTTTTGGATTATTGGAGATATCATTTCGGTTCCGCTTTATTTCTATAAAGGCCTTACCTTAACGGCACTTCAATATTTTGTATTTACTATAATCGCTATTTACGGCTATAAAGCATGGCAGAAAAACTTGCGCAACGACCTTCGTCCCTCATAAAAGTAGTTCTTTTTGGACCTGAATCTACCGGAAAAACCAGCCTGGCGAAAATGCTGGCTAATCATTATGATACTTTTTGGGTAGAAGAATATATGCGGGAATATCTTCAGGAAAAATGGGATAAAGAAAAAAAGATTTGTGAGCCAAAAGACATGATTCCTATTGCTGAAGGCCAAATGAAACGTGAAAATGTGCTGGCCGAAAAAGCTAATAATCTCCTAATTAGCGACACCAACCTTTTGGAGCTAAAAGTCTATTCTGAGGCTTATTACAAAGGTTTTTGTGATGCTCAACTTCTTAAACATGCGTTAAACAATCAATACGATTTGTACTTTTTAACGTATATTGACGTTCCCTGGACCCCTGATGATCTTCGGGATAAACCCGAGGACCGAAAAGGGATGTTCAAACGCTTTGAAGAAGAGCTCATAAAACATCAAAAGCCTTATGTAGTTTTAAAAGGCGATCTTATAGATCGTTTTAATATTGCGATAGAGGAAATAGACAAACTTTTAAAAAATAAATAGACGTGGAGTTTAGCGAAATAGACATTTTGCAGATTGAAGAAAAAGGATTATCAACTCAGGAAGTTGAAAGACAAATTCAAATATTTGAAAGAGGAAATATAAAAGTAGATATACAACAAGCAGCAACCCTGGGTAACGGGATATTTGCTTATAATGTTGAAGATCAAAAGAAGTTTATTCAAACTTTTGAAGATAAAAAAGAGCAGCTGAATCTGTTGAAATTTGTTCCTGCTTCTGGTGCGGCAACAAGAATGTTTAAAGCATTCCACAATTTCGCAAATGAATTTGATCCTGAAAAGGCAAGCTTAAGGGATTACCTAGATAAAAAAGAAAACAAAAACCTACAGTTGTTTTTTGAAGAAATAGAGAAGCTGCCATTTTACGAGCAAGCCTACAAAAAAGCGAAAGACAACCATCCTGATTTTTCAAATAAATCTAATGACGAACAGCAACTAATTTTGGTAAAGACCATGCTGTATGAAAACGGACTTGGTTTAAGCGATTTGCCAAAGGGATTGGTTCCTTTTCATGCTTATAACGATTTCACCGCGACTGCTTTCGAAGAACACTTACATAGTGCTGCGAAATATCTTTCTATAAACGGAGTAACAAAGTTGCATTTTACCGTTGCTGAAGGTGATAAAGAAAAGTTTGAAGATGAGTTTGAAAATATCAAGGAAAGAGTAGAAGAAGCTACCCATACTAAATTCGAAATCTCTTACTCTTACCAGGATCCCAAAACCGATACTATTGCGGTAGATAAAGAAAATAAACCATTTAGGGATGAAAACGATAGAATGTTTTTTAGACCTGGTGGCCATGGTGCTTTAATTGAAAACCTCAATCAACAGGAAGCCGATCTTATTTTTATTAAAAATATAGATAATGTGGTAGTTGCTACCAATCTTCCAAAAGTAGTGGAGATGAAGAGAATGCTTGGAGGAAAGCTCATTACACTACAAGAGCAGGTTTTTGAATATATGCAGGCTCTAGATGCCGGGAATAATTCTGAAACAAAACTTGATGAGATCGCAGGATTTCTAGAAGATGAACTTTTTGTAAAGATCACTTCTTCCTTTGCTAAATTTACCGGCGAAGAAAAAACCGAATATCTATGTAAAAAACTAGACCGCCCGCTAAGGGTTTGCGGAATGGTTAAAAATGAAGGAGAACCGGGAGGCGGACCTTTCCTCGTTAAAAATGAAGATGGCGAAATCTCATTGCAAATAATTGAAGGCGCACAAATAGATAAAAACAATTCAGAGCAATTAGAAATTCTTAATAATTCTACACACTTTAATCCTGTAGATATTGCCTGTAGTCTAAAAAATCACAAAGGTGAAAGTTTTGATCTTAATCAATACGTAGACGAAAATATGAGTTTTATTGCTGATAAAACCAAAGATGGTAAATCTCTAAAAGCATTAGAACGACCAGGTTTATGGAACGGCGGGATGGCCTATTGGAATACTGTATTTGTAGAAGTGCCGGTGGAGACTTTTAACCCGGTAAAAACGGTAGCCGATCTTTTAAAACCTTCTCACCAACCCAAATAATTAGTTTTGGATGAAGCGCAAATAACACGGGAACTTAGTTTTAAAGCCGTGCGCAGTTCGGGTGCCGGTGGTCAACACGTTAATAAAACATCTTCTAAGGTTGAGCTTTATTTTGATGTGGAAGCTTCAGAAGGACTTTCAGAAGAAGAAAAGTCGCGTATACTTAAAAAACTTGCTTCCCGGCTTACTAAAGATCATCTTTTAATCTTACATAGTGAAGAAAGCAGAAGTCAGCATAAAAATAAGGCACTTGTTATAGCTAAGTTTTTTGAACTGCTTAGAGAAAATATTAAAAAGCCTAAACCGAGGAAGAAAACTAAACCCAGTAAGGCGGCAAAATTAAAACGCCTAAAAGCGAAGAAGATCAATGCAGAGAAAAAAGCCAGAAGAAACGATCCTCTAAAATAACTGAGGTGTTTTTCTACACTAGTGTAGAAAAAATACCCTTGTTTTTATAGCTATTTAAGCAAAGGAAGATAGAAAATTTCTTAAGGTGTTTATTTTCAAATGCTTAAAAACACAGGGTTTTACTGGTATAATTTTTTATGTGTATTAATCGCTAAATTAATATTAAATATAGCAGCTTAAGATACTGTTGTATAATTTAGATTTTCGGAGAAAAAGAGGCCTTAGGGTCTCTTTTTTTGTTTCTAAGGTTTTGCGAATCTACATTTCTACATAATTTTCTCTTAAAAAATGGGGTTTTCTACATAATAGATTCCCAATAAGATTTTTGAATTACTCCTAAGTACTTGTTGTTCAATTAAATACCCATAGTGTTGAAGTTTTGGTACAATTATTCCTTATTACTTATCAGATTTAAACCACATAACTTAAAACCTTATTATTATGAAAAAGCTAGGATTAACTTTAATGGCCGCTGCGGGAATGTTTTTGTTCAGTCAAAATGCACAAGCGCAGGAAGAAGAACCAGAAGAAATGGAGCAAACTGAAGCTGTAGAAGAGGTTCAGGAAGTGAAAGATGATTTCAAAAAACTTGACGTTTTAGCATTACCACAAGCTGTAAAAGATGCGGTAATGACCGATATGAATGGTGCCGTTGCCGAAGAAGCCTGGGTAAAAGAAGAAGATGGTAAAAACGTTTACAAGCTGGCACTTAATGTAGATGGCGAAAAGAAAAAGGCCTATATAGACAGTGAAGGAAACTGGATCGAGAAAGAGGATAAATAGTTTACTACTCCAACTTTAACTAACCAATAATTTCCGTTGAATTTATTTGCCCTACCAAAAAAGTTCAACGGAAATTTTAAACTAACAGCCGGAATTTAAGAGAAACCAACTCCTTCGGCACCAGATTTAAAGCAAGAAGTAACAGAGATCATGTGTACAACTTAAGCGGTTAAATTGCCTTTTGGCCTACTAACTAACACTTATTAACCAATTAAGTAGATGAAGGAATTTTATGCAGATTGTGCTTTTGCAGTTTGGAAAATGGATACCACCCAATGACAGATTAATAAATAATTTAGATTGTCATTGAAGAGAGACCTTTAACGGGGTCTCTTTTTTTTATACTTATTTTTAAACCCAATGAATTTTAGATTGTTAAATTTGCAAGACGGCTAAATTAAAAATCAATGACAAAAATTCTTATAGTTGAAGATGATGTTCCTTTTGGAACTATGCTGAAAACTTTCCTAATCAAGCGCGACTATGAGGTTGAATTGGTTTTTTCTGGAGCAGAAGCTTTTAAAAAGTTAAAAGAAAACTCTTTTAACCTAATTCTTTCTGATGTTAGGTTGCCCGATACCAGCGGACTTGATATTCTAAAAGAAGTGAAAGCTGAAAATGCCGACACCCAGGTCATCATCATGACCAGCTATGCAGAAATTAGTATGGCGGTAGAGGCGATGAAAATAGGAGCTTTTGACTATGTTTCTAAACCATTTAGGCCTGAGTCTATTTTACAAACCATAGAAAATGCATTAACTCATACCCAGGTGCAACAACCCAGCGCACCAAAACAAGCTAAAAAACCACAAAAACCTGCTTCAGATCAGGAAACCAGTTTCGTAAAAGGAGTTAGTGAAGCTGCGATAAAATTAACCGATTATATTGAGCTTGTAGCACCTACAAATATGTCTGTTTTAATAATGGGTGAAAGCGGAACGGGGAAAGAGCAGGTTGCAAAAAGTATTCACAAACAAAGTAAGCGAGCCGGCGCTCCATTTATAGCCGTAGATTGTGGGGCAATCCCTCGTGAATTGGCTTCCAGTGAATTTTTTGGTCATTTAAAAGGTTCTTTTACCGGGGCGATAAATGATAAAACAGGACATTTTGAAGCAGCCAATGGCGGTACCCTTTTTCTCGATGAGATTGGTAACCTTAGTTATGAACTCCAGGTGCAATTATTAAGAGCACTTCAGGAAAGAAAAATTAAACCGGTAGGCAGCAATAACGAAATACAGGTTGATATTCGTGTGATTACCGCAACAAACGAAGATCTTGCACAAGCTGTAAAAGATGGAGAGTTTAGAGAAGATCTTTATCATCGTTTAAATGAATTTTCAATTAAAGTTCCTGCTTTAAAAGAACGGAAAGAAGATTTGATGCTTTTTGCAGAATATTTTCTAGACGAAGCGAATACTGAATTGGAAAAGAATGTGATAGGTTTTACTGAAAGTGCTATAGAAGCTTTTAAGAACTATAACTGGCCTGGTAATTTAAGGGAGTTAAAAAATATGGTGAAAAGGGCTGCCCTGCTTACCCAGGACGAAATGATACCTCTTAAAGTGCTTCCGCACGAGATCGCGACAGCCACTCATTCTAACACAGAAACCGAATACGGGCTGTTTAAAAATAAGAATGAGGAACAGCTAATTTTAGACGCTTTGGAGAAAGCGGGTGGGAATAAGAGTAAAGCTGCGAGATTACTTTCTATAGATCGTAAAACACTTTATAATAAACTAAAACAGTACGATATTAAACTTTAATTTCCTGTTCCAGTTCTTCCATTAAGTCTAAAATGCCAGCTTTCAATTGATTAAATTCTTTATCAGTAAAAGCTTCATTTTGCTCCAGTCTTTCCAACTGCCTGGCCAAATGTTTCGCGTTTATCTGCTTTAACATTGGTACCATTTTATGGGCTAGCCTCGCGACTTCTTTTTCGTCATTATTCTTGCGAGCAATAGCAACAAGCTCTATTTGTGATCTGGAACTTTCTATAAACGCCTCTAAAATGGTTTGCACAGCTTCCTGATCTCCTGCCGAAAAATCATAAATATCCTGAAGATCATAATGGTTGTTTTTAGAATGTTGAAGGTTGTTATTTACTTTCTCTTTGAGTTCAAGTTTAAAAATATCTGCAATACTTTGTTGCAGTTTTGCAGGCTTATAAGGCTTTAAAAGACTTTTGTTGAATCCGGCGAGTTTGTATGTTTCAGCATCAACATCTGTTCTACCCGATAAAGCGATAACCGGTAATTCCCCAATTTTATACTTTTTCCTTATGTTTTTAATCAGGTCAAAACCATCCATTTCGGGCATTTGTATATCGGTTAAAACCAGTGAATATTTTCTGTTTTCCAGTTTCTTAAGAGCGTCACTTCCATTCAATGCGCTATCACACTGCATTCCCATAGATTTAAGCAATTCGCCCGTGAGCGACAGCTGAGAAGGTTCATCGTCTACAATAAGAGCGGTTTTCCCGGAAAGATCTGGTAATTCTGGAGTCGCTTCTACTTCAGGTGCTTTGGCTGCTTCAGTAGTAAGCTTTCTAACAGGAAGAAAAACCGTAAACTCACTACCTTCGCCCTGTTTGCTTTTCAGTTTTAATTCGCCTTTTAGTAATTCGGTTAAACTCTTGGTAATCGTCAGTCCAAGTCCCGTGCCGCCGTAAGCTTTTTCTATTTTTGTATTTTCCTGTGAAAACTCCTCAAAGATCTCTTCTTGTTTTTCTTCAGAAATACCAATACCGGTATCTTTTACCGAGATAATAAGGCAGTAACTATCTTCAATTTCTTTCTTAAGGTAAATATTGACTTTAATTTCACCTTCTTTAGTAAACTTACAGGCGTTGGTGATGAGGTTGGCAATTATTTGCTTTATCCTAAAGGGATCGCTAAGAACTTGCGTGTCTGCATCTTTAGAAGCTTCAAAAACAATCGCTACATTTTCATTTCTGGTTGCCGGTAAAGCGTTGTAAACGGTATCTTTTATAAGTTTTGCGGGATTAAATGGTAGTTTTTCAACCGTCATTTTTCCGGCTTCCAGTTTAGAAAGATCCAGGAGATCATTAACCAAATGAAGGATGAAGTTAGAAGATTTTTTCACCTGGTCCATATAATGGGACTGCTTGGTGTTGAGGGAAGATTTTTCAATAAGATCTGTATAGCCAATAAGCGTATTTAACGGCGATCTTAAATCGTGGGTAATGGCTGCCATAAATTGCTCCCGGCGTTTTAACAGAGTTTCAGCGAAATCTTTGGCTTCCTCTAATTGTCTCCTGTACTGCTGACTTTTAGTGATGTCTTTAATGATAAAAATTAGCGATAATAATATAATTAGGAAACTCACAATACCCGCAATCAGGAATATTTGCGAGCTCTCCTCTATCATATTTTGAGACACTTTAGCTCGCTGTATGGAGGCTTCCCGTTCTTCCAGTTCAATTTTTCCCAGCAAGCGTCTTAATTGCTGGTTAATGATCATATCATTTTCCAGGAATTCCTGCTCCTTTTTATCTACGGTATTTTGAAACCGGCGATTAGCAATTTCCAGCTCGCTTAATACATTTCTAACCGAACCTATTATAGAGTCTGCAGTTCGGTTAGTGAGTTTTTCGGCGTTGTCTTCCCGTGAATATTCCAGCCATCTAATTAATAATCTACGTTGATGAGGTTCCAGGTTGGAAAAACGTTGGCGGTAATTGTAATCTTCAAAAGATGGATCTATTTTTTTTAATTCATTTAAAACCTGGGAATAGTAATTCTGATTCCGTTGTTGCTCTCTTAGTTCGTATAGTTCCTGGAGGTTGGTAGACTTTTCAGATAGCAATTCTTTAATACTGTCAAGTTCATTTTTCATAGAACTATCAGCATAACCGGTTTTTAATCTTTGAATATCAAGCTGAATACTATCTATTTGATTTTGGTATTTCTCGAGATCAGCTTCATTTCCGGTTTGAATAAGCTGCCTGCTTAAGTTTTCAGTTTCATAAAGGCTGGTAGTAATATCGCTCAGCATAAAAAGCTGCTCGTTATTATTATTGTTGTTCTCTGAAACCTTACTAAAAGCAACAACCTGGTTCCATACCAGCCAAACGGCAACAGCGGCCAGTGCGGCTATCAGGAGATATCCGCCAATTACTTTATAGGTTATGGAGCGCTTTGTGTTTCGCATAAAATTATTACTACCAAAATTACACCATTTAAACGAAATGAAACCGGCATTATTCCTGATCTTAGAATTTTTATGCCTGGGAAATGATTGTAGGCCTGAGGTGAGCTAATAATTAATAGGGCTAAATTATAGGCGTAAAAATTATTGCTTTTCCATAAAAGCGTTATACATTTGCCGCAAATCTCAAAGGGGTGCCACTTAAGTGTGGCTGAGATCATACCCAAAGAACCTGGGCAGGTAATGCTGCCAAGGGACACGCGCAGAATGCGCAACGTATGTACTCCTGAAAATGCCAAAACACCGGTGGGCAATTTCAGGATTTTTTTTATCTAATTTTTAACCAAGGAATAATAGCCCCTTTTATTCGTAAATAATTTCTTACGAATGAAATCTTTATTATTTTTTACCGGCCTCTGCCTTATTTCACTGCAAGCCGTTGCTCAAACACACATTGTACAGGGAAAAGTAACCCGTGGCGAAAAGCCGGTAGAAGGCGTGGCAGTTTATGCCGTAGAATCTGGAGAAGGTACAGCCACCGATGCAAATGGGAGGTATAGCCTTCAGCTTAAAGAAGGAACTTACCAGCTCGTATTTTCTTATGGAAATCAGAAAAGTTTAGATGTAAACCTTAATCAGGATAAAACCTTAAATGTAGACCTTGCTAATGTTGAAGAAGTTCTGGATGAGGTTTTTCTTTCTTCGGTAAGAGTTACCGCAAAATCTCCTATTACTTATAGTAATCTTAGCAATGAGGAAATTGAAGATCGTAACCTTGGCCAGGATATTCCTGTGTTAATGAATTATATGCCCAATGTGGTAACTACCAGTGATGCCGGTGCCGGCGTGGGTTATACCGGGATTAGGGTGAGAGGAAGCGGCCCAACAAGTACTAATGTGACTATAAATGGGATTCCTTATAACGATGCTGAAAGCCTTGGAACCTTTTGGGTGAACCTGGGGGATTTTGCATCTTCGGTAGAGAATTTACAGTTGCAACGTGGGGTGGGAACTTCCACAAATGGTGCTGGTGCTTTTGGAGCCAGTATAAATATTCTAACCGATGGTTACAGCGAAGAAGCAAACGCAGAAATTGCCAATAGCTACGGTTCTTTTAATACGCACAAGCATACCGTGAAATTCAGTACTGGTCTTATAGACGATCATTGGGAGTTTGCCGGCCGTGCTTCACAAATTAAGAGTGATGGCTATATAGATAGGGCTAGCAGCGATTTAAAATCTTACTTTCTACAAGGAACCTATGTAGACGAAAATACACTCGTTAAAGCCATAACATTTGGAGGTAGCGAAACTACTTACCAGGCCTGGTATGGGATAGATGCAGAAACCCTGGAAAATGATCGAACCTATAATCCTGCCGGGGTTTATACCGATGAAGAAGGGAATACTAAATTCTATGAAAACCAAACCGATAATTACAAGCAAGATCACTACCAATTACTGTGGAACCAGGAGTATAATAAAAACTGGTCTTCTAATCTTGCTTTTCATTATACCTATGGCCGCGGTTATTACGAGGAATATGAAGAGGATGCTGCTTTAAATGAATTCGGAATGGAAAATTTTCAGGCTGATGGGGAAGAAGTTTCCACCTCAGATTTGGTAGGCACTAAATGGCTGGATAATGATTTCTACGGAACTACTTTCGGTTTAAATTATCAGGATGCAGATTGGGATGTGAATTTTGGCGGTGCCTGGAACCGATACATTGGCGATCATTTTGGTGAAGTTATTTACACGCGTTTTGCTAGAAATAATGATCCTTATGAGCCATACTATGAAAATGTAGGAAGAAAAACTGACTTTAATCTCTACGGAAAAGCAACTTATGCGATTTCAGAGAAACTGGCCGGTTATTTAGATATGCAAATTAGAACTATAGATTATGAGACCGAAGGGGTTTTATCTGAAGGGAATGAATTCCTGGTAAATGATTCTTTCACTTTTTTCAATCCAAAAGCCGGATTAACCTACGCTTTAAACGATCAAAATCAATTTTATTTCTCTTATGCTCGCGCTAATAGAGAGCCAAGACGAAGCGATTATGAAAATGGTGATCCTGAACATGAAGAACTGGACGATTACGAATTGGGCTGGAGACTTAATACACCAGGCGTTCAGCTAAATACCAATTTATATTATATGGATTATCAAAATCAGTTGGTACTCACTGGAGGTATTGATGATGTTGGTGCTTTTATTCGTGAAAATAGTGGAAATAGTTATCGCTTAGGTTTGGAAATAGATGCGGTAATTAGACTTTCAGAGAAAGTAGTGATAAGACCAAATCTGGCTTTAAGTCAAAACAAGAATATTGATTTTGTATCTACCTGGGATGGTGAACTGGTTGATTTTGGTAATACCGATATTTCTTACTCGCCTTCAATAGTGGGTGGTAATAGAATTAGCTATCTGCCTGTAAACGGTTTAGAATTAAGCCTACTTTCAAAATATGTGGGAGAGCAATATATGAGCAATATTGAAGCTGAAACCTCTAAGCTAGACGCTTATTTCGTGAACGATTTTAATATACAGTATACCTGGAGAAATGCACCTTTGTTTAAAGAAGTGGTATTTACAGGTTTGGTCAATAATATATTTGGCGAAGAATATGTATCTAATGGCTATTACTACACTTTTGATGTAGAAAACCCAGATACTGCAACCGGTTTACAAACTTTAGATGGAGCAGGATATTATCCTCAAGCTACTACCAACTTTTTAGCCGGAATTACTTTGAAGTTTTAATTTGTTTGTCACCTTTCTCCTCCTTTTAATGGGAGGGGAGAGGTTTTTAATTATAAACCTCAATCGTATTGCCGCGGCGTTCAATTCGGTAAGGTTTCATGGCGTATTCTCCATCGCCTTCCAGTAATTCCCCGGTAATAATATTATAAGAATTTCCATCTTCACAATTACAGGTAGCAACTACGCCTTCAACGGTCATTGCAGAACAATTACTTGGTGGATGATTAGGGTCGCTTAATTCAAAAGCGGTGTATTGTGAATTATTAATGTTATATACAACAACTCCACGTATACCTTCGTTATAGGTTACAAAGCTATTTCCCGGGAATTGAAGATCATTATATTCAGGGAAATCTAGATTTAGTTGAAGCCTGAAATTCAAATTAATAAGGTTCGGGTTGTTAAGCAAATTATCATCATTTGTGGAGCACGCGCTAAAAATTGCTGAAAATAGAAGTAAAACAAGAGTTTTTTTCATCATATTGGCAAATTTTTCGCTAAATAATATTATTGTTTTCAAGGCGTAAATTTATTATATTTGTTAAACAAATCCCGTCGCGCTATGGGATTTTTTCTATTTATATAAACGATGAAGTTATGAGCAAAGTATCTTATTATACTGAAGATGGGCTAAAAAAATTGAAAGATGAACTAAATCAGCTACGTGACGTAGAACGGCCAAGAGCTTCTGAAGCTATTGCCGAAGCCCGGGATAAAGGAGATTTAAGTGAGAACGCCGAGTATGATGCTGCTAAGGAAGCACAGGGACTTTTAGAAATGAAGATTTCTAAATTAGAAGAAGTGGTTGCTAACGCAAGAGTGATAGACGAATCTCAATTAGACACAGATAAAGTTTTAGTGCATTCTCACGTAAAAATAAAGAACCAAACCAATGGTGCTGAGGTAGAATATAAACTGGTAGCCCAAAGTGAGGCTGATCTAAAAACGGGTAAAATATCTGTAGATTCTCCAATTGGTAAAGGTTTACTGGGAAAAAAAGTTGGTGATACCGCAGAAATTAATGTTCCTAGCGGAACGATGAAATTTGAAATATTAAAGATCTGGAGAGAATAAGTTCCCGGTATTTAACACTTTGTAAAATCCTTTTCCAATACCTTTAACTAAGGTTCTGTGAAAAGGATTTTACTTTTAAGGTACTAACCAATTCAATAATTATTATGTCTAGTTTATTCACCAAAATTGTAAAAGGCGAAGTGCCTGCATACAAAATCGCCGAGGATAGTCAGTTTTTAGCTTTTTTAGATATAAATCCCAATGCCAGGGGTCACGTACTCTGTATTCCGAAAAAAGAAGTAGATTATATTTTTGATCTCGATGAAGAAATCTATCAGGAATTGATGCGATTTTCTCGAAAAGTAGCGCTGGCCCTAAAAAAAACCGTTGATTGCAAAAGGGTAGGAATGGCAGTTGTAGGACTTGAAGTTCCACACGCCCACGTTCATCTCATTCCACTTAATTCTATGAGTGATATGGACTTTTCTAATAGTGTAAAAATGGAGGATGAAGAATTCAAGAAGTTAGCAGAATCTATTCACGTAAATCTTTAATGGAAGCTGAAGAGTATAAGTTAGAACTTCAGCTAAGAATAGACTGGAGTGATTTAGATATGTATAAGCACGTGAATAATATCTCGTTTATGCGTTATATGCAATCGGGACGCGTGAATTTTTGGGAAGCTTCAGGAATCTACGAAATGTATGAAAATAGCAATATGGGAACCATGCTGGTTTCTACACATTGCGATTTCAAAAAGTCCCTTTATTATCCCGGAAAAGCTATCGTAAAAACTAAACTAGATTTTATTAAGAATAGTAGTTTCGGCTTAAAGCATTTGATTTTAGATGAAGCCAATGAGATTTGTGCCGAAGGAAAAGATGTGGTGGTTTGCTATGATTTTGATAAAGATAAAACATTCAGAATTCCTGAAGATCTAAGAGAGAAACTATCTGAATTCTAAACTTTCCTAAGAGAGATTTTAAAGGTTGTGCCTTTATTAATTTCGCTTTCGGCTACTTTAATTCTTCCGTGGTGATAACCTTCAATAATTCTTTTCGCTAAAGATAATCCAAGTCCCCAACCCCGTTTTTTGCTTGTATGTCCTGGTTCAAAAATGAGTTTGAATTTATTTTTTTCCAGGCCTTTCCCGGTATCTTTAATAAAGATATGAGCCCATTTTTGTTCCTCCTGAATACTAATATTTAGTTTCCCTTTTCCTCGCATAGCATCTATGGCATTTTTTACCAGGTTTTCTATGGTCCAGCTATAAAGTTGGCGGTTTAGCATCACCGGGATATTTCCTTCTGGGGTATCTATAGAAAATTCTATAAGCCTGGAACTTCTGGTTTTTAAATAATCATAGCTATTTTGAGTCGCTTCAATGATATTTGTTTTTTCCAGAATTGGAGAAGAACCTATTTTAGAAAATCGCTCTGTAATTGTTTCCAGTCGCGTAATATCTTTTTCCATTTCGGTGATATAGGACTCGTTTACATTTTCCTGTTTCAGGATTTCGGTCCAGCCAATAAGAGAAGATAAGGGAGTTCCAATTTGATGTGCGGTTTCTTTAGCCATCCCGGCCCAAAGTTTATTCTGTTCGCTATTTTTGGTTGTGGTATAGAAGAAATAAACCACCCCAATAAAGAGAAAGCCTATAAGCACTAATCCTATTGGGTAATATTTAAGGCTGTTTAAGACCGGTGAATTTCCATAATAGATATATTGTTTTTCTCCATTTCCCAGGTTGATAATAATAGGTTCATTTTCATCTTTTAAACTGGCTAACAATTTTTCTGCGCGTTCAGGATCTTCTAATTTACCTGGATCTATATTAGTTGTATATGCAATTTCTCCATCGGTGTCGGTATGAATAATAGGGATTGTGGTATTGTTATTTAAAATTTCCAGAATAAGATCCAGGTCGGCATCCTCGGGGGCGGGATCTCTATCCAGAGCTTCCTGTGCTTTGGCCCAAACGCTCATTTTTGCTCTTTCGTCTTCTTTTAAACGCTGAAAAAAGATGCTGGTATTCCATAATACCAGGCCTACTACGATAAGGCACGAAATAATAATAAACCAGCGATTAAAAGTGCGTTCGTCTGTGAAGTTCATACAGGCCTTTAAGCTTTAAAAGATTTAAAGATAAGCGTTTTTATACGAATTTTATTGCACGCTCTGGCTTTTCATTCCCTGTTGGTTTCGTTACCTTTGCCAAAAAATAAATATGCTTACAATAGATCCAAAAGAGGTTAGCACGGGTAAACTTCACCGCTATTTGCTTGGTGCCATTGGGCCAAGGCCTATTGCTTTTGCCAGTACCATAGATGCTGAAGGCCGACCAAATTTGTCACCTTTCAGCTTTTTTAATGTTTTTGGATCTAACCCACCTACCCTAATTTTTTCGCCGGCCAGGAGAGGTCGTGATAATACGGTAAAGCATACTTACAATAATGTGAAAAATATAGATGAGGTGGTGATCAATATTGTGAATTATGATATTGTTCAGCAAATGTCTCTTTCCAGTACCGAATATGCCGAAGGCGTAAACGAGTTTGAAAAAGCAGGATTTTCAATGCTGAAATCGGAACTTGTAAGGCCATTTCGTGTAGCAGAATCTCCGGTACAATTTGAATGTAAGGTGAAGCAGGTTGTAGAAACCGGCCAGGAAGGTGGCGCAGGAAATCTTGTAATTTGCGAAGTCCTTAAAATGCATATTAATGAAAATATTCTGGATGAAGACGGATTTATAGATCAGCATAAAATAGATCTTGTAGCCAGAATGGGAGGCAATTGGTATAGCCGCGCCAATCTTGGAATGTTTGAGGTGCCAAAACCTCTCTCTTCTCTTGGAATTGGTATAGATGCTATTCCTGCTGAAATTAGGGAGAGTAAAACCCTAACCGGAAATGATCTGGGTAAATTGGGAAATGTAGAAGCACTCCCTAAAGATGAAGAAATAGAAAGCTTTATAGCCGAAAATAAAGATTTAGCAGACCTGGTGAAAGCCAATAACAAAAAAGATATTCATACACAGGCACAGTTGTTTTTGGAGAAAAACGATACCGATGCTGCCTGGAAATTATTATTAGCAAAAACAGATTAAGATGGAAGTACAAGGTAAGATTAAATTGATAGGAGAAACCAAGACCTTTGGAAATAATGGTTTTAGAAAGAGAGAAATGGTAGTGACTACCGAGGAGCAATATCCGCAACATATTATGGTTGAGTTTGTGCAGGATAAAACAGACTTGCTTAATAATTTTCAGGTAGGGCAGCCCGTAAAAATCGGAATTAACCTAAGAGGTAGAGAATGGGTAAGCCCACAGGGGGAAACCAAATATTTTAATTCTATCCAGGGATGGAGAATAGAAAACTTACAGGCAGATCAGTCTGCCGGTGGCCAGAATGTACCGCCGCCAGATAATTTTGAGCCTGCAAATAATCTTAATGAAGAAGATTACGACGATCTTCCTTTCTAGTAGTTTTCTGAATAGAAAATTAAGTAAGATTAAATTAAACTATTACGTTTATCCAAATCTCATACAAGTGAGAAAAATTGGACTCAAATTATAAAAAGCTTAGCATCCTATTAAGATGGCTAAGCTTTTTCTTTTTGTACATTTCCTATTCACCCAATAATACCGGTTAATTGCATTATTTACAACATAACGAAAAATTCCCACCCGTTTCTGATACCGATGAACATGGGCTTCTGGCTATTGGTGGTGAATTGAGTATTCCGCGATTAATCTATGCTTATAACCACGGAATTTTTCCCTGGTATGATGCTTCCCAGCCTTTACTTTGGTGGAGTCCAGACCCAAGAATGGTGCTTTTTCCGAAGAATTTAAAAGTCTCTAAGAGTATGAAACAGTTGCTCAGAAAAGAGAAGTTTAAAGTAACCTTTAATAAAGATTTTAGAGCAGTAATAGAAGCCTGTGCCGACATAAGACGTGAAGGCCAGCACGGCACCTGGATTACCCAGGAAATGATAGATTGCTTTGGCGATTTACACGAGCTTAATATAGCGCACTCTGTAGAAGTTTGGGAAGATGATAATTTAGTTGGTGGCCTTTAT
The DNA here is from genome assembly GCA_963727565.1 of uncultured Flavobacteriaceae bacterium. Taxonomy (GTDB): domain Bacteria; phylum Bacteroidota; class Bacteroidia; order Flavobacteriales; family Flavobacteriaceae; genus Salegentibacter. Next base: position 556,514 of record CAVSGU010000006.1, on the reverse strand, counting down.
GGAATTTACCTGGAGGATAAGAAAGTTTTCTGTGGGGAAAGTATGTTTACCAGGGCAAGTAATGCTTCTAAATACGGATTTATAACCCTGGTTAGAAAATTAAAAGAAGAAGGAGTAAAGCTTATAGATTGCCAGGTTTATACCGAGCATTTAGAAAGCCTGGGTGCAGAAGAAATTCCGCGGGACGAATTTCTTAGCTATTTAGATTTTTCTGCATAGATTTTCACCAGAACTTCTTTCACATGCAAGAGACCTGCTTTATTTTTCCAGGTCTTTTACTTCTGAATGTCTAAAACAAGATATTTCGTGATCGTTCACCATTCCTGTAGCCTGCATATGGGCGTACAATACTGTAGAACCAACAAATTTGAAGCCCTTTCTTTTTAAGATCTTTGCTTAATTTATCACTAATATCGGTAGTTGCCGGCGCATTTTTATAGTCTTCAACTTCGTTTTGTATAGGATCACCATCCACGAAGTCCCAAATATATTTACTAAAGCTGCTGAATTCTTTTTGAACTTCCATAAAGGCCTTAGCGTTAGTTACTGTGGCTCGAATCTTTAATTTATTCCTGATAATTCCTGGATTTTGAAGTAATTCCTGAATTTTTTCTTCGGAATAATTCGCGATTTTTTTATAATCAAAATTATCAAAAGCTTCCCTGAAGTTCTCACGTTTCCTCAACACGGTAATCCAGCTTAAACCAGCCTGAAAAGTTTCCAGAATAAGGAATTCAAAGATAGTATCATCATCATACACGGGTACACCCCATTCATTGTCGTGATAAGCTTCGTAGAGTTCATCACCTTCACACCATCCACAGCGGTTTAGTTTTTCCATTCTTAAGGTTTAAAATTGTAAGTGATTGTGCCAGGTTGCTCATTTCTTCCTGCTAACCGCGAAAACCTGGCGTTAAGGGCGTATTCGAGTGCTTTTTCCGTTAAACATTCGTTATCTGAGTTTGAACTTGCTTTGTTAATATCAGTATCAATAACCCGTCCTTCAGCATTTACCGTAATGTTTACTACAATTTTTCCGGGGAGATCACAGGTGTAAATGGGATTTGGGATGGAAACGGCATTTCTTCCGCGAAGCGAAAATGAAATAGAGCTATTTCTCAAACTCCCAGATTGGGTTGAAATATCTTCTGAAGTGTTATCACCATCAGATCTTTTTTTGTTTTCTGATTTTTTTCCGGTAGCGAAAGTTCCGGCAGTAGAAGCGTCATTGTCACTGTCTGAACTTTGTTCCTGCTGAGCACTGTTTTTCTCCAGAATTTCGTCGAGTTCCCGGTTAAAATTCTCTTCCCGTGCTTCCTGATTTTCGTTAAAAGCTCTATGCGTTTTTGGTGAATTCTGGGTGGTTTCTGGTTCAGGTTCTTCCTCTGGATCCTCTTCTTCTGTCTCCTCAGCTTCGGCATACTCTTCTAATTCTACCAGCATTTGCTGTTCAATTTTTTTCTTCTGCGATAAGTTGAAATTATAAAGTCCAAGAATTAATACCGAACAAAAAAGTACGGTAATAATAAGGGCTTTATGTTTTTCGAAAAAATCCATGCTATAAAACAGAACCTAAGCTGGTTTATTTTATGCTGAAGGTAGTAATTTTTCAAAAGACTCAAGGTCTAAAGCATTCTCTATGCTGAATTCTCCAACGCGGGTGCGCTTAAGGGCGGAAAGATAAGCGCCGGAGTTTAGTGCAAGGCCAAAATCGTTAGCCATACTCCTTATATAGGTGCCTTTACTGCAAACTATTCTAAAATCTACTTCGGGGAATCGGGGTGCATCAACCTCAAACTCTTTTATAGTCACAGGTCTGCTTTCTACTTTCACTTCTTCTCCTTTGCGGGCATACTCATAAAGTCTTTTGCCATCTTTCTTTAAAGCTGAAAAAACCGGAGGTACTTGCTCTATTTCTCCTGTAAATTTCTGGGCTGCTTCCTCTAGATTTTCTTTAGAAATATGGCTTGTTTCAAAAGTTTTGTCAACTTCAGTTTCCATATCAAAAGAAGGAGTGGTGGCGCCCAGGGTGAAGGTGCCGGTGTATTCCTTTTCTGTTCCCTGTAGTTCGGGGATTCTTTTGGTGAATTTCCCTGTACAGATAACCAAAACGCCGGTTGCTAAAGGATCTAAAGTGCCGGCATGGCCAACTTTTATTTTTTTTATTCCGCAGCTCTTTCTAATTAGCCAACGCACTTTATTTACTAACTGAAAAGAAGTCCACTCCAGGGGTTTATCAAAAACCAGAATTTGGCCATTTTTAAAATCTTCAGGAGTAAATTTTTCAATTTCTGTAGTCATAAAAGTTTTTCGATTTCTAATTATAATATGCAACGGCTATAGAGACAATTCCTGCAATAAAGCAGTAAATAGCAAAATAGGAGAGTTTACTTTTTCTAACAATACTAATCATCCAGGTGCAGGCAGCAAGTCCGGCGATAAAGGAAGTGGCAAAACCTATTGCAAGCACGGAGAAAGAAGTAGAGCTTTCCATTAAATTACCGTCTAAAAGGTCTTTTGCAATTTTTCCTAATATTAATGGTACTACCATTAAAAAGGAGAATCTCGCGGCTTTGGTTTTATCGTTTCCTAATAATACCGAAGTAGAAATTGTAGCCCCGCTTCTGGAGATTCCGGGTAAAATTGCGATGGCTTGAGCAACACCTATCACAAAAGCATTACTGTAACTTACCGGTTTATTTGTGTTTTTCGCCTTGTCTGCCAGCCACAACAAGAGCGCTGTAACGATAAGCATAAACCCAACAAATATTATATTTCCGCCAAAGAGGCTTTCTAATTGTTCTTCAAAGAAAAGCCCAATAAGGGCTGCCGGAATCATAGACAGCACAATTTTTAGAGAAAATTTAAATTCTTCATTCCATTTAAACTGGAAAAGTCCTTTAAAAATCTCTGCTACATCTTTTCTAAACACCACTACGGTACTCAATGCGGTTGCGGCGTGAAGAATAACGGTAAAAAGCAAGGATTCACTAGGTATACTGTTATCGCCTAATAATGCCTTACCAAGCTCCAGGTGACCGCTGGAAGAAACGGGTAGAAATTCGGTTAGCCCCTGGATAATTCCCAGAATGGCAGCATCTAATTCGTTCAATGTAATTTACTTTTTGGGATTTAAAAGAATAGCATATACTTCTATGGCGAAACCAAGTAGTACTAAGGTTGGTGCCAAACGAATGCGCTGAAAATTATAAATGTCTGGGTTAAATGTATTTGGATCGTCACTGCCGCCACCGGCCATAAGGATAAAACCCAGTGCAATTACTGCCAGCCCAATAAACATAAACTGGTAGTTCTTCTTTTCAAAAATGAAATATTTTTTGTGATCTGTGGGTTGCTGATTTTTACTCATAGTATCTCGTTAACGCTGCAAAAATATTTGAATTGTAGCTTTTAGCTCAAAAAGTTCAAAATTAACCAATTTAAGTTAAAACAAGAGTAAGGTGAATGCTTAATTATTGAATAATAAAAAAGCCATACGGTAGGGCGTATGGCTTTAATCTTTAGCGGCTTATAATATTAAGCAGCGTGATAAATGTTGTAATGATTTAAAGCTTCCTGGTAAAAATCCATGCTTTTTTCATCTTTCTTTAAACAGGATTTTAGAAAACGTTCTAAGTCCTGGCATTCAAAAGTAATTCCTGTGTACTTTCTCTTTCCTACTGGTATCTGTAAATCTACAGTATGTTCGTTGTAGTTAATTCTTACATTCTTTGCATCAAAATATTTTTTGATAATAGCGCGATGCAGAATGGTGTAATTTGAATCTTCTTCCGAGTGTAAGTGAAAAATGCTATACGAGATCAAGCTTTTAAACTCATCAAGCGTAGCATTAGGGTTAGTATTAAATTCCATAGGTGTTGGTATTATAGGTGTTAGCGTTGGCTAAATTACACTTAGATTTCTTTATCTCTGTTAAAAAACTTTTAATAATCCTGTGATTAGCAAATATTTAACGACTAAAGCATCTTTTTTAATTTTTATTAAACTTTTAATGCTTGGGGTTGAATGAATTATCTTACAGGTTAATTAAGGGTATTCCCTTATAACGATAAAAAGAAGTTTTTTGTATCTATTTAATAGTTATTTCTAACGGATGATGCAGATATCTATCCTTATTGTCCAGGCAAGAGGCATTAATAAATTTTGTTCCCGAAACAGAAGTAATTCCGTAAGAATCGTGAACATGACCAAAAATATGGAATTCTATTTGTCGATTTTGTAATGATTTTAATAGGGAAGCGCAGCCAGCGTGCCTTCCATTATTCAATACATCTTTAATTTTATAGGGTGGGGTATGGGTAATAAGAACTTGAGTGTCTTCGGGAATTTGCTCCCAGTGTTTATTTATTTCCTGTGTTTGTTTTTGATTAAAAGCCCACATGCCGTTTCCGGGTGTTACCGGGGAACCCCAAAATTTTATATTATTAATGGTAATGCCATCATTCTTTAAATAACATACATTCTGCGGAATGATCTCCTGAATAGTTTTATCCTCGTTTTTTTCAAAATAGAAATCGTGGTTGCCGGCAATAAATATTTTATGTTGATGTGGTTGTGAAGAAAACCATTCCAGAAAATCTAACACTTCTCTTTTAGTTCCACCTTCGGTAATATCTCCTGCATGAATTAAGACATCACCATCAGGAATTGGGATTTGATCGTGTTTATTATGAGTATCTGAAATACAAATGAGCTTCATAGTGGGGAATATAAAAAAATCCGAAGAAATAAATCTCCGGATTTTTAATATGATGATAATTTAAAAAATCTAATCCTTGTCTTCTTCTTCCGAAGAAATATAGTCTTTATCTATAGGTAGTAATTTGTTTGTTATTTTGGTTAAGGAAAAAGCGATAATTACCGCTGTTACCGCAAAAAACAGAAATTTGATCAATAGACTATCACTAAGCGCAAAGCTATATACCGCTAAAAAGATTTCTACGGCTATGAATAATACTTTGATGCTTAATTTAAAAATCATGATTTCTGTTAGGTTATTTAGGCAAATATACAATCAAAAAACATTGAAAATTTGATGTTTATAGCCTTTTGCTAAAATTTAACGCAAAGAAAACTTCGGGGTTAATTTTTTAAGTTAAAAACTCTTAAACAAGGAAACTTAGTGTTTTGAAATTGTAAATTTCAATGGTAAAAAAATGAAGATTTGAAGAAAAGATCTAAAATAATTCTCGGTTTTATTGTTATTCTTATTGTGCTGGTGGTTGCTATTATTGGCGGCAATCTATTTATAGAAAATAAAATGGAAACCGCACTTCAGGAAAACTTAAGTAAGGCCGAATTTGAATATGAAAATCTTAATGCCAGTATTTTAGGAAGGAGTGCTTCCTTGAGTAAGGCGATTTATAAGAAAAACGGAATACAAATTAATGCAGAGGAGATAGAACTTGATGGGATTGATATTTTGGCATACCTAAGCAATAAGAAAATTGAAATTTCTAGCCTAAAACTTATCAAACCTGAAGTAACCATTTATACTGAAACCCAGAAAGAAAAGAAAAAAGATAGCTCTAAAAATGGAAATTCAACAAAATTAGACCTGTTGATCAAATCTGTAGAGATTGCTAATGCCAGCTTTAAAATGGCTAAAAACGATTCGGTTAAAAACCAACTTTTTGCCAGCATTCCGTCGCTTAATATGAAAGATGTAAGCGCAGATAAGGAATCTTTGAAAAATGGGCTTCCGTTTAATTATGAACAGCTTCAAATGGCTTCAGATAGTTTGTTTTTTAATCTCAACGCACAACACGATCTTTTTGTGGGGAATATAAAAATGGACGGTGGTTCCCTTACGTTCAGCAAAATCAATATTAAACCTTTGTACGGTAAACAGGAATTTCAGCAGCATATTCCATACGAAAAAGATAGGTTTGATGTAAGTATCGAAGAATTGGCGCTTAATTCTTTTAACTGGAATCTTAAAAATGATTCGCTTAGCCTATTAAGTGAAAACCTGAAAATAACGAATGGCGATATAAAAATTTACCGTGATAAGCGCTTAAAAGACGATACGCGCCAAAAGCCTATGTATAGTAAAATGATTAGGGAGTTGCCCATTAAATTAAAGCTCGATACCATTAGGGTGAAAAATCTAGCTATACAATATGAAGAATTGGTAAAGGCTAAAAGAGGGGCGGGGAAGGTTACTTTTAAAAATCTTGATGCCAGTATTTATAATATTACGAATATGGGAATGTCTAAAAAGGATTTTCCCAGAACCGATATAGATGTGCAAACTCAGTTTATGGGTGAGGCTAGTCTTAATGTAAATTGGAATTTTGATATTTCTAATAAAGCTGATGCATTTACTATTTCAGGACAAATGGACAGGATTTCCAGTGAAGGAATTAATGAATTCTTGAAGCCTGCCTTAAACGTGAAATCTGAAGGTGGAATTAGAGATATGCGATTCAACTTTGCCGGAAATAGCCAAAACTCTACCGGGGATATGAAGCTGATTTATGATAATTTTAAAGTAGAAGTGCTTCAGGAAGATGGCGAAGAAAAGAATAAACTCCTTTCTGCCCTGGCAAACCTAATAGTGAATAACGAGGCTACGTCTGCAGAGAAAGAGCAGAAAAATATCAAAACCAAACGCACCCAAACTAAGTCGTTTTGGAATTATCTATGGAAAAATATTAGAAATGGGGCTTTAAAATCTTTTCTCTAGACGATCTTAAAAGTCACCACCGGCATTTTTGCGTGGTTCACTAGATCTTCGCTTATGCTGCCATTAAAAAAATGAGCTAAACCTTTATGACCATGAGTGCCAATTCCAATTAGAGTTTTTTGCTTTTTTAATGCGAAATTTAAAATCCCTTTTTCCACACTTACATCGTTGTAAATATGTATGGTGTAATCTTTTACCGAGGTGTCTAGAACAAAGTTTTCTATACGCTTTCTAACTTCGGTGCTGGTAATAAAGTTATTAGGAGTGTTGATGAAGAGAATGTGAAATTTAGCTTCGGTTAGTTTTGAGAAATCGTAGGCAGCTTCCAGTGTTTTTTTGCTATTAATGTCTGCATCAGTAGCGAAAATAAAATTCTCAACCTCAAAATCTTCGTGCTCGTTTTTAATTACGAGTACAGGAATAGTTGAGGTGCGTACTACTTTCTCGGTATTACTACCAATAAACATTTCTTTGAAACCGCTGGCACCGTGTGATCCCATTACGATCAAGTCACATTTATACTCCTGGCTTACCTCCATAATGCCTTCAAAAGCCTGGTGGAACATAACGGTTTCGTGAACTTTAATGTCTTTTAGAAACGGCCTGGCCATAAGTTTAGCAAAACGCTGGTGAGCTAATTTCATAAAGAAAATAGATTCCGGTAAATTTTGACTACTACCGCCACCTACAGGGTCTATGAGCTGCAAAGGCAGTTCTAACATATGTAGAAGGTAGATCTCGCTATCGTGTTTTTTTGCCAATTGAGCGGCTATTTTTAAGGCGTGTTCGGCAGTATCAGAAAAGTCGGTTGGAACGAGTATCTTTTTCATAGATTCTTCTAAGAGATTAAAAATGATTGCTTTATTAAAGTTAAGAATAAAATTTCATTTAAAGTCTGGTTTTCTTTCTCTGAAATTATTATTATATTTGCAGCGTTGAAACTAAAAAAGTACAGCGAGGGGACATAAAGTCCCCTCTTTTTATAAGCTATGTTGCAGGATAAAGTAGAAAATTTGTTGAAGGAAGCTTTCCAGGAAAATAATTCACTATTTTTAATAGACCTTAATATCACGAAAGACAACAAGATTTCTGTCGTAATAGACGGTGATAATGGGGTTTCTGTTAACGATTGTATTGCGGTAAGCCGTAAAGTTGAACACAATCTAGACAGGGAAGAGGAGGATTTTTCTTTGGAAGTTAGCTCGGCAGGAGTTTCTGAACCTTTGCGCCTGGAACGGCAATACCGGAAAAACCTGGGTAGAAAACTGCAGGTGACTACCAATAACGAAAAAATTGAAGCAACTTTAACTGAAGTAGATCAGAACGGGATTAAACTAAACTGGAAAGCCAGAGAGCCAAAACCCGTAGGAAAAGGAAAGCATACCGTGGAAAAAGAAGCGGTATTGCCATATTCTGAGATTACAGACGCTAAAGTTATGATAACATTTTAACCTCAAATTGATATGGAAAATATCGCCTTGATTGAGTCATTTTCAGAGTTTAAGGATGACAAATTGATAGATCGTGTAACCCTAATGGCCATCCTTGAAGATGTGTTTAGGAGTGCTTTAAAGAAAAAGTATGGTGAAGACGATAATTTTGATATTATTGTAAACCCAGATAAAGGAGATCTCGAGATTTGGAGAAACAGGGTTGTGGTTGCCGATGGTGAGGTAGAAGATCCTAACCAGGAAATTTCTCTTGCTGAAGCTAGAAAAATTGAACCCGATTTTGAAGTTGGTGAAGATGTATCAGAAGAAGTAAAACTTGTAGATTTGGGTCGTCGTGCTATTTTGGCTTTAAGGCAAAACCTTATTTCTAAAATTCACGAACACGACAATACTAATATTTTCAAGCACTTTAAGGAGCTTGAAGGCGAAATTTACACCGCAGAAGTTCATCATATTAGGCACAGAGCTATTATTTTGTTAGACGACGAAGGAAACGAGATCGTTTTACCAAAAGATCGCCAAATTCCTTCAGATTTCTTCAGAAAAGGAGATAACGTAAAAGGAATAATAGAAAGTGTAGAGCTTAAAGGAAATAAGCCTACAATTATACTTTCACGTACAGCTCCGGTTTTCCTTGAAAAACTATTTGAACAGGAGATTCCTGAGGTTTTTGATGGTTTAATTACTATCCAGAATGTAGTTCGTGTTCCTGGTGAAAAAGCAAAAGTAGCGGTAGATACTTACGATGATAGAATTGATCCTGTTGGTGCCTGTGTAGGTATGAAAGGGTCTAGAATTCATAGTATTGTTCGCGAATTGGGGAATGAGAATATAGATGTGATCAATTTCACCAATAACGATCAATTATATATTACCAGGGCATTGAGTCCTGCAAAAATTACATCTATTAAATTAGATGAAGAAAATAAAACGGCTGAGGTAATGCTTAAGCCAGAAGAAGTTTCTAAAGCTATTGGCCGTGGAGGTCATAATATTAGGCTTGCCGGGCAGTTAACCGGTTACGAAATAGACGTTTTCAGAGAAGGAGTAGAAGAAGATGTAGAATTGAAAGAATTCTCTGATGAAATTGAAGATTGGGTAATCAAAGAATTTTCAAGAGTTGGGCTGGACACTGCAAAAAGTGTTTTGGAACAGGAATTGGAAGATCTTATTAGACTTACCGATTTAGAAGAAGAAACCATTCGCGAAGTAGTGAAGGTTTTAAAAGAAGAATTTGAAGAGTAGTAAAATACTCATTAGAATATAAATAATTAAAAGAGGTTAATTTAGAGGGCAATTTATGGCTGAAGCAAAAACAATGCGACTAAACAAAGTATTACGTGAATTCAATATTTCGTTAGACCGGGCTGTAGAATTTTTAAATTCTAAGGGTCACGATATTGAGGCACGTCCTACTACCAAAATCTCACCCGAAGTTTATCAGGTGCTTTCTGATGAATTTGAGACCGACAAGTCTAAAAAAGTCGAGTCTAAAGAAGTAGGTGAAGAAAAGAGAAAGGAGAAGGAAGAATTGCGTTTAGCAAGAGAGAAAGAGCAGGAGGAGAAACGCAAAGCCGAGGAAAAGAAAGAAACTGAGCGTCGTAAAGACGAAGAAGCAGTTTCTTCTAGAGCAAAATTGGCTGGTCCTAAAAAAGTAGGTAAAATTGATCTGGATAAAAAGCCAGAGAAAAAAGCCGAAAAAGAAGAGGAGAAGCCAGCGCCAGCGCAACCTGAACAGCCCGAGGAAGCCAAGAAGCCTGAAGCCGAAAAGCCTGAAGCCAAGGAGGAAAAGCCTGAAAAGACCGAATCTCCAAAACCCAAAGAAGAAGCACCTTCTAAAGAGGATCAAAAAACTGAAGCACCTTCCAAAAAAGAGGAGGAGCCTTCAGCTAAAGAAGAAGAGGCAAAAGATCCTGAGTCTATGACTCATAAAACTAATTATACCAAGCTTAACGGCCCTAACTTTACCGGGAAGAAAATTGACCTTTCTCAGTTTAAAAAACCGGAAAAGAAAAAAGACGAAAAGAAAGCTGCTGAAGAGAAGAAGGAGAAAGAAAAGCGTAAGAAGCGTCGTCGTAGAATTAGTAAAGATGTGAAGCCAGGAGCTTCAAATCAAGGTGGTGGTAAGAAAGGAGCCCCTAGAAAAAGAGCGAAACCTATTACTAAAGAAGAGCCTAGCGAAGAAGAAGTTCAAAAGCAGGTTCGTGAAACCCTTGAAAAACTTCAGGGTAAATCTGGTAAAGGTAAAGGAGCTAAATATAGAAGAGATAAAAGAGATCAACACCGTCAACGTTCAGAAGACGATCTTGCACAACAGGAAACTGACAGCAAAACATTAAAAGTTACAGAATTTGTAACGGTAAGTGAAGTTGCTACGATGATGGATGTGCCGGTAACGAAAGTAATTTCGGCCTGTATGTCTCTTGGAATGATGGTAACGATGAATCAGCGATTAGATGCTGAAACACTTTCTATTGTTGCAGATGAATTTGGTTACGAAGTAGATTTTGTAACTGCAGATATCGAAGAAACAGTAGAAGAAGTTCCTGAAAATCCGGAAGATCTTGAAGATAGAGCACCAATTGTAACTGTAATGGGTCACGTAGACCACGGTAAAACATCTTTACTGGATTATGTTCGTAAAGAGAATGTAATTGCCGGGGAAAGCGGAGGTATTACGCAGCATATTGGAGCATATGGAGTAGAGCTTAAAAATGGTCAAAAAATGACCTTCCTGGATACTCCGGGTCACGAGGCCTTTACGGCGATGCGTGCTCGTGGTGCACAGGTAACAGATATCGCGATTATTGTAATCGCTGCAGATGATGATGTGATGCCGCAAACTAAAGAGGCAATTTCTCACGCCCAGGCTGCAGGAGTACCTATAGTATTTGCGATTAACAAATCTGATTTGCCAACAGCGAATCCAGAGAAGATTAAAGAAAAACTTGCAAGTATGAACTTGCTTGTAGAAGATTGGGGTGGTAAAGTCCAGTCTCACGATATATCAGCTAAAACAGGAATGGGAGTGGAAGAGCTTCTTGAAAAAGTTTTACTGGAATCTGAAATTCTAGAATTAAAAGCTAATCCATCTAAGCCTGCCACGGGTACAGTAGTGGAAGCCTTCCTTGATAAAGGTAGAGGTTATGTGGCTACTATTCTTGTGCAGGCAGGAACCTTAAAGATTGGAGACTATGTATTAGCAGGTCGCCATAGTGGTAAGGTAAAAGCAATGCACGATGAGCGTGGACATGAAGTTAAAGAAGCAGGACCAGCAACGCCGGTTTCTATTCTTGGACTTGATGGTGCGCCGCAAGCAGGTGATAAGTTTAAGGTAATGGCAGATGAGCGTGAAGCTAAAGATATTGCGGCTAAACGAACTCAGTTGCAACGTGAGCAGAGTGTTAGAACTCAGCGTCACATTACCCTTGATGAAATTGGACGTAGAATTGCTTTAGGTGACTTTAAAGAACTTAATATTATCCTTAAAGGTGATGTGGATGGTTCTGTAGAAGCCTTAACTGATAGCTTCCTGAAATTGTCTACTGAAGAAATTCAGGTGAATATTATTCATAAAGGTGTAGGTGCCATTACAGAAAGTGATGTGTTACTTGCTTCGGCTTCAGATGCGGTAATTATCGGGTTTAACGTTCGTCCTGCTGGAAATGCAAGACAGGTAGCCGATAAGGAAGAAATTGATATCAGAACTTATTCTATTATATACGACGCGATCAACGATCTTAAAGATGCGATGGAAGGAATGCTTTCTCCAGAGCTTAAAGAAGAGATCACCGGTACTGCAGAGATCAGGGAAACCTTTAAGATCTCTAAAGTTGGAACCATTGCAGGTTGTATGGTTACTTCTGGTAAGATTTACAGAAACGCTGGAATTCGTTTAATTCGCGACGGAGTTGTGGTTTATACTGGAGAGCTTGCTTCATTAAAACGTTTTAAAGACGATGTGAAGGAAGTTGCGAAAGGATATGATTGTGGTCTTCAGGTTAAGAATTACAATGATATTAAAGAAGGTGATGTAGTAGAATCCTTCCGTGAAGTAGAAGTGAAAAAGAAACTTAAATAATTAGGTTTACTATTGAATAGAAAAAAGCGGCTTTAGGCCGCTTTTTTTATGTTCTATTTTTACTTGATAATCGAGATTTAATGCTGCGAGGCTTGTTTCGAAATTAAAAGTTTTATTTCTAGAAATGCTCTCTTGAGCTTTTTCCCTGGTAGCTTACTGAAATAGGTTTCAATATTTCTGCTGAAAATCTATTTGCGTCGTGGTTTAGGAATAAATGCTGAAGGAAAGCTTTCTTTAATCTTAAGAAGAGCTCTATCGGCTTCCAGGCGATTTCTGAAGTTGCCTACCCATACTTTATAATTGGGGGCTTCGTAAGCGATTAGAGAGGGGTATTCGAACTTACTGCGATAATCCTTAATAACTTCGTTGGCTTCCCCATTGTTTCCGTAAAAAAGCTGAATTTTATAACGGTCCCCAATTTCGTTATCCTTGCTCATTTCAGATTTTAGTTCCAAAAGTTTAGTGATCTTATCGTTTTCACTTATATTGACCTGACCTTCTTGGGCTGTTAAATTCAGAAAAGAAATTCCTGAGATAAAACAACTTAACAGAAGTTTGTTTAAGCTTAATTTTCTCATAGTTATTTATTTAAGGCAAAAGTATAATTTAATAACTTAAACAAGATGTGTTTTATTATTTAGAACTAGTATAAATTACCGATTAACACTTATCTAACATTCCTAAAATCGACTTTAAGTATTACTTTTGTTGCCGAATTTAAGGGTGCGAAATGTTAATATTACTAAGGCTTAAGGCTTTAAAAACCGTACCAAAGTTAAGACGTTAATTCAACTTATAATATGAAAAAGGTGAAATACCGCCACTCAACTTCGCGACTATTGCTATTAAGTTTAGCATTTTTTATCTCATTTAGCGTTTTGGGAATTGCACAGGAGGAGGCTTCGCAAGATGCCGCAGCCGAAGGCCAGGAGCAAACCGATGAATCATCGGGTGAATCTTCAGGAGATTCTGCAGCTACGTCAGATCTTGGAGATCCGGCGAATGGAAAATCCTTGTTTAATTCGCTATGTGCTGCCTGCCACAAACCGTATTCAGCTTCTATTGGTCCTGCTCTTCATGGGGTGACCGAGAGACGTGATATGGATTGGTTGTACAGCTGGATCAAGAATAGCCAGGAGTTAATTGCTTCTGGGGATAATGAGGCTGTAGCGATATACGAAGAGTATAATCAAACTGCTATGCCGGCTTTTCCTCAATTATCAAATACTGATATTGATGATATCCTTGCTTATGTAGAGCAACCAAAGCCAGAACCGCAAGCGGCGCAAACCGGTGGTGAATCTGCTGGAGGTGAATCTTCAGGTGGAGGGGTTTCGGTAAATGTTATTTTAGGAATTCTACTTTTTGTTTTGGTGATGCTGCTTGCAGTATTATTCCTTGTAAACAAAACGCTAAAAAACTTTGCTCAGGCAAGTGGTGTGGTAGTTCCTGAAAAACCAAAAAGAAAACCAATTTGGAAATCTTTTGTTGAAAATCAATTCCTTGTTTTAGTAAGTGCTGTTTTTGGCCTGCTGGTAATTGGTTGGTTCGCTTATGGTTTCTTTATGCAAGTTGGGATCGATCAGGGTTATCAGCCAATTCAGCCAATTCACTATTCGCATAGAATTCACGCCGGAGATAATGAGATAGATTGTAAATACTGTCACTCTTCAGCTAGAACATCTAAGCACTCGGGTATCCCTTCGCTTAATGTTTGTATGAATTGTCACAAAACAATATCTGAAGTTGCTCCAGAAACTGCTACCGAAGATTATTCTAAAGAATTTTACGACGGTGAGATCGCTAAGTTATACGATGCGGTAGGCTGGAATCCTGCAGAGCAGGATTATACTGGAGAAGAAAAGCCTGTGAAATGGGTTAGAATTCATAACCTTCCAGATTTCGCATACTTTAATCACTCACAGCACGTAACAGTTGCTGGAATTCAGTGTCAAAAATGTCACGGACCAATCCAGGAAATGGAAGTGGTTTATCAGGACGCACCGTTAACAATGGGTTGGTGTATCAACTGTCACCGAGAAACCAATGTTAGAATGGAAGGGAATGAGTATTACGAGAAAATTCACGAAGAATTATCTAAGAAGTACGGTGTAGAAGAGCTTACAATTGCTCAAATGGGAGGCCTTGAATGTGCCAAATGCCATTACTAAAATTTTTTTCCCGGTTGTTCGGGGTTAATTAAGAAGTTAATATCTAGATATATATGTCATCAAACAAAAAATACTGGAAAAGTGTTGAAGAGCTAAATGAAAACAGCTCTGTTGTTGAGACGCTCCAACAAAAAGAATTTGCTGAAGAAATTCCAGTTGATGAATTTCTTGGGGATAAAAATTCCCTTGAAAGTTCAAAAACCTCAAGAAGGGATTTCTTGAAATATGTTGGGTTTAGTACAGCAGCGGCCTCATTGGCTGCTTGTGAAGGGCCTGTTATTAAATCTATTCCTTACGTGGTGCAACCGGAGCGTATTGTTCCTGGGGTAGCTAATTACTATGCCTCTACCATTGCAGATGGTTTTGATTTTGCCAGCGTATTGGTGAAAACCAGGGAAGGAAGACCTATTAAGATTGAAAATAATGAATTATCGAAGTCTAAAGGCGGGGTTAACTCTCGTGTACACGCTTCGGTATTGTCAATGTATGACGCCAATAGGGTAAAACGCCCAATGATTGAAGGAAGAAATGTTTCCTGGGAAGAGTTTGACCGTGAGGTTGGAAGTGCCCTTGATAATGTTTCTGGTGATATGATTTTGTTAACTCAAACTTTTGCCAGCCCTTCAACTACAAAATTGATCAATGAATTTTCAGAAAAGTATCCTAATGTACGTCACGTAGTTTACGATACGGTTTCTGAAAACGATGCTTTAAATGCTTTCCAGTCTAAATTCGGAAAGCGTGCATTACCAAATTACGATTTTTCTAAAGCTGAAACTATTGTTTCTGTAGGAGCCGATTTCCTTGGCGACTGGCAGGGCGGTGGATATGATGCAGGCTATGCTAAGGGTCGCGTACCTAAGAATGGCAAAATGTCTCGTCACGTTCAGTTTGAATCTAATATGAGTTTAACAGGAGCGAATGCTGATAAGCGTTACCCTGTAACTCCATCTCAGCAAAAAGCTGTGTTGGCTGCGTTGTATGGTTATGTTGCCGGTGGTTCTTCTACCAGTGATTTACCTGCTAAAATAGACGATGCAGTTGTGAAAGCAGCGCGTCAGCTAAGAAAAGCTGGAAGTGGTGCAGTAGTTGTTTCTGGAATTCCAGATGCTAACGCTCAGGCTTTAGTGCTTGAAATTAATGAGGCTCTGGGAAGCGCTGTTATGGATACCGATAATCCTCGTATGATCCGTCAGGGTAATGCTGAAGAAGTTATGCAGGCGGTTGAGGATATGAAATCTGGTTCTGTTGGTGCTGTATTAATGGCTGGGGTGAATCCTGCTTATTCTTTGCCAAACGGGAAAGAGTTTGCTGAAGCTTTAGCGAAGGTTGAAGTTTCTTTAGCTTTTAGTATGAAACCTGATGAAACAGCTCAGCTTTGTAAGTTTGTAGCTGCAACTCCTCATTATTTAGAGAGCTGGGGTGATATTCAATATACAGCTTCAGACTTTAGTTTGATGCAGCCTACAATTAGACCATTATTCGATACAAGACAGTTTCAGGACTGCTTGTTGAAATGGACTGGTAATGATAAATCTTATCACGAGTATATAAAAGAAACCTGGAGTGGTAGTATTCCTTCCTGGAATACCGCACTTCACGATGGTGTTTTTAAAGCGACTTCCCCAGTAGAAATTGGAGCTTCTGAAGCTTCAGGATCTATAAATGTTGCGACAGCTGCCAGTGAGTTGGCTCGACCTTCAGAAAATAATGGGATGGAGCTAACGCTTTATACCAAACCTTCTATGGGAGATGGTCAGCAGGCCAATAACCCTTGGTTGCAAGAAATGCCAGATCCTTTAACAAGAGCATCCTGGGATAATTACCTTACAATTTCCAAGGCCGATGCTGAGTCTATGGGTCTTGAGAACGAAAATGTTTCTAACGGTGGCTTAAACGGAAGTTATGCTAACGTAACTTTAGACGGCGCTGTAGTTAAAAATGTTCCTGTGCTTATTCAGCCGGGACAGGCAAAAGGTACAGTAGGACTTGCGCTAGGTTATGGTAAGAAAGAAGGGATTCAGGAAGAAATGCAGGTAGGTGTAAATGCTTACCCATTATATAAAAACTTAAACGCAGTACAGTCGGTAACTATCGAGAAAGCTCCGGGAGTTCACGAATTTGCTTGCGTTCAGCTTCACAATACCCTAATGGGTCGTGGAGATATTATTAAAGAAACTACGCTAGAGGTTTTCAATACTAAAGATGTTCACGAATGGAATTCGGTTCCAGAAGTATCTTTAGATCACGTTGAAAAACCGGTAACTTCTCCTGAAGTTGATATGTGGGATGGGTTTGATCGTAGTATTGGTCACCATTTTAATCTTTCTATAGATCTTAACGCCTGTACCGGTTGTGGTGCTTGTGTTATTGCCTGTCACGCAGAGAATAACGTTCCTGTAGTAGGAAAAACTGAAGTTAGACGATCTCGGGATATGCACTGGTTGCGTATTGATAGATATTATTCTTCTGAAGATAGTTTTATAGATGATCTTGAAAAGAAAGAAAATATTTCTGGTTTAGGAAGTTCTCTTTCTGAATTTGGAGAATTGGAAGAGCCTGCAGATAATCCTATGGTAGTTTTCCAACCTGTAATGTGTCAGCATTGTAACCACGCTCCTTGTGAGACTGTGTGTCCTGTTGCTGCAACTTCTCACGGAAGACAGGGGCAAAACCAAATGATCTATAACCGTTGTGTAGGTACAAGATACTGTGCTAACAACTGTCCTTACAAAGTGCGTCGTTTCAACTGGTTCAACTATACTGAAAACGAAGAGTTCGATTACCATATGAATAATGACCTTGGAAGAATGGTTATTAATCCTGATGTAACCGTGCGTTCAAGAGGAGTTATGGAGAAGTGTTCTATGTGTATTCAGAAGACTCAAAAAACTATTCTTGATGCCAAGCGTGAAGGAAGAGTGATTGAAGATGGTGAATTCCAGACAGCTTGTTCTGCAGCTTGTGATAAAGGAGCGATGACATTTGGTGATATTAACAATGAAGGTGCTGTGATTAGAGATAAGAAGGAAGATGACAGGATGTATCATTTATTGGAATATGTAGGTACTAAACCAAACGTGATGTACCAGACCAAAATTAGGAACACAACAGAAGCTTAATAAATTAATAAAGAAATCAATTAAAAAAGGATATGTCTCATTACGAAGCACCTATACGAAAGCCTTTAGTTACCGGGGATAAAAGCTACCACGATGTTACCGTGGATGTAGCTGCGCCGGTAGAGGGAAGGGCTAATAAATCCTGGTGGATTGTCTTTTCAATTGCCCTTATTGCCTTTCTTTGGGGTGTAGGTTGTATAATTTATACTATCTCTACAGGTATTGGAACCTGGGGACTTAATAAAACCGTAGGCTGGGCCTGGGATATTACCAACTTTGTTTGGTGGGTAGGTATTGGTCACGCCGGTACCCTAATTTCAGCCGTACTTTTATTATTCAGGCAAAAATGGAGAATGGCGATTAACCGTTCTGCAGAGGCGATGACTATCTTCTCTGTAATGCAGGCTGGTTTGTTCCCGTTAATTCACATGGGTACGTCCATGGTTAGCTTATTGGGTACTGCCTATACCAAACCAATTTGGTTCGTTATGGGTAAACTTTAACTCACCATTGCTTTGGGATGTATTTGCGATTTCAACTTATCTTTCTGTTTCACTGGTATTCTGGTGGACAGGATTACTTCCCGATTTTGCGATGATTCGTGACCGTGCAATTACTCCTTTTAATAAAAAGATCTACGGAATTTTAAGTTTTGGATGGAGTGGACGTGCAAAAGACTGGCAACGTTTTGAGGAGGTTTCTTTGGTACTTGCCGGTTTGGCAACACCTTTGGTACTTTCTGTACACACCATTGTATCTTTTGACTTTGCTACATCGGTTATACCGGGTTGGCATACCACGATTTTCCCTCCTTACTTTGTTGCGGGAGCGGTATTCTCTGGTTTTGCTATGGTAAATACCCTTCTTATCATTATGAGAAAGGTATCTAATCTTGAAAATTATATTACTGTACAGCATATAGAATTAATGAACATAGTAATTATGATCACTGGTTCTATTGTTGGGGTTGCTTATATTACTGAGTTAGTTATTGCCTGGTACTCTGGAGTAGAGTATGAGCAATATGCATTCCTTAACAGGGCTACCGGGCCTTACGCCTGGGCATATTGGGCAATGATGACGTGTAACGTATTCTCTCCGCAGTTTATGTGGTTTAAGAAATTACGTACAAGTATTATGTTCTCGTTCTTTATTTCTATTGTGGTAAACATCGGGATGTGGTTTGAGCGTTTTGTGATTATTGTAACATCACTTCACCGTGATTACCTTCCATCTTCCTGGACAATGTTCTCACCAACATTTGTAGATATAGGAATATTTATCGGAACTATTGGATTCTTCTTTGTATTGTTCTTGTTATATGCAAGGTCTTTCCCTGTAATTGCGCAGGCTGAAGTAAAAACAATACTTAAATCTTCTGGAGCGAAGTATAAAAAGCTTAGAGCAGAGCACGGAGATGATGTAAAACATTATACTCCCGTAAATGTAGGAGAGCCAAAGAAAAATATCGACACTAAGGTTGATAAGAAGATGGGTGATGACGATGCTTATAAAGCTGAAGGAGATGATGGGCATAATGAAACTGTAAATGCAGATGCATTAGTGCTTACCGAAGTTCAAAAGGATAGAATAGATACAATGCTAGACAGAACCGGAACATATAATCCGGAAAATCAAACAGCAGATAATCTACAAAAACTTAAAGCAGTAGGTCCTTTCCTTGAACAGCGTTTACACCAGGTAGGTCTTTATACCTATGTTCAGGTAAGTAAACTTACCCAGGATGATTTTGAATTGCTTGATGAAGTGATAGAAAACTTCCCTAATTCGGCACAACGTGAAGATTGGGTGGCACAGGCAACTGAACTAAAAAATAAGTAATTAAGATGGCATCAAAAGTTATACACGCTATTTATAATGATGACGATCTGCTTTTGCAGGGCGTAAAGCAAGTGAGAGAGGCTCGTTATCATATTGGTGAAATTTATACGCCAATGCCTGTTCACGGTTTAGATAAAGCTATGGGCTTAGCGCCTACAAGATTGGCAATTACCTCTTTTCTTTATGGTGTTGTTGGTTTTGTGGTGGCAGTTGCAATGATGAATTTCATTATGATAGAAGACTGGCCGCAGGATATTGGGGGGAAACCAAGTTTTAGTTTCCTTGAGAATTTACCTGCATTTGTACCTATTATGTTTGAGCTTACAGTATTTTTTGCGGCTCACCTTATGGTAATTACTTTTTATATGAGAAGTAAACTATGGCCTTTTAAACAAGCAGAAAATCCAGATGTTAGAACAACTGATGATATGTTCCTTATGGAAGTTGATGTTGCGAATCATAACGTAGATGAGTTAACAAAATTCCTTTACGATACCGGAGCTGCTGAAATTAAATTAATAGATAATAAATAGACAGAATGAAAAATTTGTTCTATAAAACGATAGTATTGTTCCTGATTGGGGGCGTTGTAATGTCTTGTGCAGATAGTGACGAGCCCAATTACCAGTACATGCCAGATATGTATAAACCAATAGGCTATGAGACTTATGGGGAATACGATATTTTTGTAAACGGCCAGGAAGCCAAACTTCCGGTAGAAGGAACTATTCCAAGAGGATGGATGCCTTACGATTACGAGAATACACCAGAAGGTATGGCTAATGCTAAAGCCAATCTTAATAATCCACTTCCATATACAGAAGACAACCTTAATGAAGGGAAACAACTGTATACTATTTACTGTGCGGTTTGCCACGGAGATAATGGAGATGGTAAAGGAATTCTTGCTGAAAGAGAAAAGATTCTTGGTATTCCTTCTTACGATGATGCCGGGCGTGCTATTACCGAAGGAAGTGTTTATCACGTAATTTATTACGGGTTGAATTCAATGGGTTCTTATGCTGCACAAACCAGTGAAGAAGAGCGTTGGAAAATTACTCATTATGTAATGAATCTTAAGAATGAGCTGGAAGGCGGTGAAGAAATACCTTTTGAGGAAGAAAAAG
Source organism: uncultured Flavobacteriaceae bacterium (assembly GCA_963727565.1). Taxonomy (GTDB): domain Bacteria; phylum Bacteroidota; class Bacteroidia; order Flavobacteriales; family Flavobacteriaceae; genus Salegentibacter. The sequence continues at coordinate 536,011 of CAVSGU010000006.1, read as the reverse complement.
AAGCCTCTATTGCTGAAGCTAATCCTGTAGAAGTAGAAAGAGCCCAGCAAAATGCAGAGGAATCTCAGGGTGAAGGTGCAGCGCAAACCCTAGATGAAGAAAACAATAATTAAGAACAAAGCATTTAGATCTATAAATATGTATACGCTATCCAGTAAATTAAAATTAACAGCAATTATTTTTATGATTGTTGGTGCTATTGGGCTCGTAATTGGGTTTCTTCAGGCGCCATCAGATTTGGATGATGTTAGAGAAATGATGGCTGCAGAAGAACATCACGGTGAAACATCCCATGCAGAAGAGGAAGCTGATGCTAACTTTGCAGAAGCCGAACACGGGGTTTTATTAGATGATGAACCTAGCAGAAATGCTGATGAAGATGAAGCTCACGCTGCTGAAGCTGGAGCGCATGATACTGAACATCTTGAGCATAAGTTGCATCAATTACAGAACAAGCCCTGGGCTGCAGTTTATGTTGCTGCTTTCTTTTTCTTTATGATTTCACTGGGAGTTCTAGCATTTTATGCGCTACAATATGCTTCGCAAGCAGGTTGGTCTCCAGTGTTGTTTAGAGTTATGGAAGCTATTTCGGCATATATTGTTCCTGGAGGGATCATTATGTTCGTATTATTGGCTCTTTCTGGTTTTCATTTAAATCACTTATTTATATGGATGGATCCAGAAGTTGTAGCTCACGATGAAATTATTCAGAATAAAACCGCTTACTTAAATGTGCCTTTCTTCTTAATAAGAGCAGCTATATTTTTAGGAGGTTGGTTTATTTTTAGACATTTTCTGGTTAGAAATTCAAGAAGACTTGATGAAGCTACCGATAACCATTACTTTAAAAAGAACTTTAAACTTGCGGCAGGATTTTTAGTATTCTTCCTTGTTTCAGAATCTATGATGAGCTGGGACTGGATTATGAGTTTAGATCCGCACTGGTTTAGTACTTTGTTTGGTTGGTATGTATTCTCAAGTATGTTTGTTTCAGGAATTACTGTTATTGCATTAGTAAGTATTTACCTGAAATCAAGAGGTCACCTGCCTTTTGTTAACAACAGTCATATACACGATTTAGCTAAGTTTATGTTCGGAATTAGTATTTTCTGGACTTACCTTTGGTTCTCACAATTTATGCTTATCTGGTATTCTAACATTCCTGAGGAAGTAGTATACTTTATTAGTCGTATAGAGAATTACGGCTTACCATTCTTCGGTATGGTGGTATTAAATTTTGTTTTCCCATTATTAGTATTAATGAATAGCGATTACAAAAGAATCAATTGGTTTGTGGTAATGACGGGAGTTATTATCCTTGTAGGGCATTATTTAGATATATTTACAATGGTTATGCCTTCAACTGTGGGAGAATCCTGGTTTATAGGAATTCCTGAGATAAGTGCAGTATTTTTCTTTGGAGGATTGTTTACTTTTGTAATCTTTAACGCGCTTACTAAAGCTCCATTGCTTGCTAAACGCAACCCGTATATTAAGGAAAGTGAACACTTCCACTATTAATAAAAGATTGTTTAAAGAAGAAATTATAAAATGACCGTATTTTTAGTAATAATTGTACTAGCCCTATTGGCCGTTACCGGTTGGCAAATGTCTAAGATTTTTCAGCTTTCTAAAGGCCCTGGTGCCGAAAGTGCTGAGATAGCTAACGATAATGATAATAGGCAACAAGCCAAGCTTATGCTTTGGTTTATGATCTTCCTTTACGTGGGGATGGCTTATAGCTTTTGGCATTGGAGTAAATTATACCTTCCTCAAGCTGCTTCAGAGCACGGGAACGAGGTAGATACATTAATGTTTATATCTATCGGACTTATTATGGTAGTGCAGGTTATTACACAGGCATTGCTTCACTGGTTCGCATATAAGTATCAGGGGAAAAAGGGTAACAGAGCTCTTTTCTTTGCAGATAATGATAAACTGGAATTTATCTGGACCATTATTCCGGTAATTACTCTTGCAGGTTTAATTATCTACGGATTATTTACCTGGAGTGATATTATGAATATTAGCGAAGACGATGATCCAATTGTAATTGAGATCTACGCTAAACAATTTAGCTGGCAGGCAAGATATGCCGGAGAGGACAATACCTTAGGGGAAGCTAACGTGCGTTTTATTGAAGGTATAAACACCGTAGGACTTAACGTGAACGATACGTATGCTGATGATGATAAGATCACTACAGAACTTCACCTTCCGGTTGGAAAACAAGTTTTGTTTAAATTCAGATCTCAGGATGTACTTCACTCTGCTTATTTTCCTCACTTTAGAGCGCAAATGAACGTAGTGCCTGGTATGGTAACCCAATTTGCCTTTACTCCAGATATTACCACTGCAGAGATGCGAGATTCAGAATATATGGTTGATAAAGTAAAAACCATTAATGAAATAAGAAAAGAGAATAGTAAAGCCTTAATGGCTGAAGGAGAAGCTCCATTAGATTCATACGAATTTGATTACTTCTTGCTTTGTAACAAGATTTGTGGAGATGCACACTATAATATGCAGATGAAGATTGTAGTAGAAAGCGAAGAAGAATACAACCAATGGTTAAGCGAGCAAGATGAGTTTGCTACCGTTATGGAATCACAAGAATAACAGAACTAAAAAGAATATACTTTAGATATGTCAGCAATAGCAACAGCACCGGCTCACGATCACCACGAGGATCACGGACATCATCATAAACAAACTTTTATTACTAAATACATATTTAGTACAGACCATAAGATGATTGCCAAGCAATATCTTATCACAGGTATTTTAATGGGTATTGTAGGGATTATGATGTCCGTACTTTTCCGTTTGCAATTAGCCTGGCCAGAAGAATCTTTTATGATCTTCGAATGGCTTTTAGGAGATAAATGGGCCCCGGAAGGTGTGATGACACCCTCAATCTACCTTGCTTTGGTAACCATACACGGTACCATCATGGTATTCTTTGTATTAACTGCCGGGCTTGAGTGGTACCTTTAGTAACTTACTTATTCCACTTCAAATTGGAGCACGGGATATGGCATCTGGATTTATGAACATGCTTTCTTACTGGTTGTTCTTTATATCTTGTTGTATTATGTTAAGCTCGCTGTTTATAGAGTCTGGTCCTGCTTCTGCAGGTTGGACAATCTATCCGCCGCTTAGTGCATTACCACAGGCTATTGGAGGTTCTGGTATGGGGATGACGCTTTGGTTAATTTCCATGGCTATCTTTATTGCTTCGTCACTTTTAGGTTCACTTAACTATATTGTTACGGTACTTAACCTTAGAACTAAGGGAATGTCTATGATGAGACTTCCGCTTACCATTTGGGCATTTTTTATTACTGCCGTAATTGGTGTGGTTTCTTTCCCGGTTCTATTATCTGCAGCACTTTTACTAATAATGGATAGAAGTTTTGGAACTTCTTTCTTCCTTAGTGATATTTATATACAGGGTGAAGTGTTAAGTCACCAGGGAGGTTCTCCGGTTTTATTTGAACACTTATTCTGGTTCCTTGGTCACCCGGAAGTTTATATTGTAATTCTACCTGCAATGGGTATTGTATCTGAAGTTTTAGCTACAAATTCACGTAAACCGATCTTTGGTTACCGTGCGATGGTTGCTTCAATTCTTGCAATTGCATTCCTTTCTACAATCGTATGGGGTCACCATATGTTCGTTTCAGGGATGAATCCATTCTTAGGTTCTGTATTTACATTTACAACATTATTAATTGCAATTCCTTCTGCAGTAAAAGCCTTTAACTGGATCACAACGCTCTGGAAAGGTAACCTGCAAATGAACCCGGCAATGTTGTTTTCCATTGGTTTTGTTTCAACATTCATTACCGGTGGTCTTAACAGGAATTATTCTTGGGGATTCAACATTAGATATTAACGTTCACGATACTTATTTCGTAATTGCTCACTTCCACCTGGTAATGGGTATATCTGCGATCTACGGGCTTTTAGCCGGTGTGTATCACTGGTTCCCAAAAATGTTTGGCCGAATGATGAACAAGAACCTTGGGTATGTTCATTTCTGGATCACTGCTGTAGGGGCTTACGGGGTATTTTTCCCAATGCACTTTATAGGTCTGGCCGGTTTGCCGAGACGTTATTATACAAACACTGCATTCCCTTATTTTGATGATCTTGCGAATGTAAACGTGATTATCACTGTATTTGCACTTATTACCGCTGGTGTACAGGTTGTATTCTTATACAATTTCTTTAGCTCTATTTTCTACGGAAAAAAGGCTACGCAAAACCCTTGGAATGCAACTACTTTAGAATGGACTACTCCGGTAGAACACATTCACGGAAACTGGCCTGGTGCTATCCCTTCAGTTTACCGTTGGTCTTACGATTATAGTAAGATGAACCTTGAAGGAACAGATTATGTAATTCCTGGTCAGGATTTTGTTCCACAGAATGTTCCGCTTCAGGATCACGAAGAAGAATTAAATCACTGAACTTGATAAATAGAATATATAAAAACCTCTCCCGAAACGGAGAGGTTTTTTGCTTTTAGACTTATTTTCAGTGATAATTAAATGACTAAATTCTTACAGAGTTGCCCCAAAGGATTTTACTTATCTTTGCTTATATACAGCTCCATAATTTTGATGTTTTATGAATGAAAATCTTGATCCTTCAGGAGAAAATTTCTCCCCAGAAGAATTTGATATCGAAAGGGCATTACGCCCCTTAAGTTTTGATGATTTTGCCGGCCAGGATCAGGTTTTGGAGAATCTTAAGGTATTTGTTGAAGCCGCAAACCAAAGGGAAGAAGCTTTAGACCATACCCTATTTCACGGCCCTCCCGGATTAGGGAAGACTACTTTGGCTCATATCCTGGCTAACGAGTTAGGCGTGGGAATAAAAGTAACTTCAGGTCCCGTTTTGGATAAACCCGGTGATCTTGCCGGTTTACTTACCAATCTCGAAGAACGTGATATCTTATTTATAGACGAAATCCATAGGTTGAGTCCCGTAGTTGAAGAATATCTTTATTCAGCAATGGAAGATTATCGTATAGATATTATGATTGAATCTGGACCAAATGCAAGAACAGTTCAAATCAATTTAAACCCGTTTACACTTATTGGAGCTACAACGCGCTCAGGATTGCTTACGGCGCCTATGCGGGCACGTTTTGGTATTTCCAGTCGCTTACAATATTATTCAACCGAATTGCTTTCAGACATCGTGCAGCGTAGTGCTGAGATACTTCGGGTTCCCATTAGTCTGGATGCTGCAATAGAAGTTGCCGGTAGAAGCCGCGGAACACCCAGAATTGCCAATGCTTTACTGCGTAGAGTGCGGGACTTTGCCCAAATTAAAGGGAATGGCAAAATAGATATGGAGATTGCTAAATACGGGCTTAAAGCATTAAATGTGGATGCCCACGGTTTAGATGAAATGGATAATAAGATCCTGGAAACTATTATTGATAAATTTAAAGGTGGTCCGGTAGGATTAACTACCTTATCTACCGCGGTAAGCGAAAGTGCCGAAACCATTGAAGAAGTGTATGAACCTTTTCTAATCCAACAGGGATTTATTTATAGAACTCCAAGAGGAAGGGAAGTGACCGAAGCTGCTTACAAACATTTGGGCAGGGTAAAAGGAGATATTCAGGGCGGACTTTTTTAAACAATAATTTATGAATGAATCTGGCAAAATACCTGAAGTATCTTTACTGAAATTCCTTAAGCACTCTGCCAATATTTTAAAGAATCCTCTGCCTTTTCATCATGATAATTTTCAGAAGAAAGGAGATACATTTCGTTTGAATATTGGATTTAATAAATCGGTAATATTTTCCAGGGATGCGGGACTGGTGGAATATGTACTTCAAAAGAATCAGAAGAATTTCGTGAAGTCTGAGATCCAGACTAAGGATCTGGTTAAATATGTTGGAAAAGGATTGCTTACTTCAGAAGGCGAACACTGGAAAAAACAGCGAAAGCTAATTCAGCCTGCATTCCATAAAAAACAACTTGCCAATCTGCTTGATTCCATAAAGCAGGCAATATTGCTGGAATATAAAAAGATCACAGTAAATGAAGAACTGGATATTTTTCCTATTTATAATGATCTTGCTTTTCAAACCGTGGTTAAATCTTTGTTTAGCAGTGCTGCGAATCAGGAGGAGATCAACAGGTTGCAATATATTACGGAAGAGACCCAGAAAATGCTTGTTAAGGAACTGCGGCAGCCCTATCTGGGTTGGTGGTTTAGAGCAAGCGGGAAGATTGATAGCTATCTTAAGCTAACTGCCGAAGCCCGGAACATTCTAAGAAAGATAGTTCAGGAAAGAAGGGATTCAAAAGAAAAATATGATGATCTTTTGGATATGCTGCTGGAAGCAAAGTATGATGACGGGAATTTTATGGATGAGGAGCAGCTTATCGATGAGATTCTTATTCTTTTTACGGCCGGCCACGAGACTACGTCCAATGCACTAACCTTTACAGCTCAATTGTTGGCGCTAAATCCGGAATGGCAGGAGAAGATCTATGAAGAAATTTCTACCTTAAAGCAACAGGACCTGGACTTAATGAGCTATGTGACCAAATGCCAGATTACTCAGCAGGTGATTGAAGAGTCTATGAGACTATATCCACCGGCATATTTTATAGATCGGGTTAACCTGGAAGAAGATGAATTTCGAAGGAAAATATTTCGAGCCTGGTTCAAATTTATTGTTCTCCATTCATGAGGTTCATCGTCACCCTGATCTATGGGAAGATCCCGATGCTTTTAAACCGGAACGCTTCGCTGAAGGAGGAAGAAAATTTTCTTCGCAATATTTTCCTTTTGGCGCCGGTCCCAGGAAATGTATAGGTAATAACTTCGCCATGTTCGAGATGATCATTGCAGTCACCGAATTGGTAAGCCAGTATAAAATAGTTCCTGGTTTTGATGAGATCGATATCAAGCCACTTATTACACTAAAACCAAAAAATGCTATTCTAAAATTTCAATCAAGATCCTGATTTTATATTCTGCTAAAACCATCTACTTTATTGCTGATGGTCATAATATTGATCTGACTTCAGATCAATAAATAATCATTTTTCCCTTTTTATTATTACTTAACGCACTTAAGTTTTCTAAAAAACTATTCTTCCGAAAGATCGCTCAGGGAACATTTTAAAAACCCCTGCAAACCCTTATTGTTTTGTAAATCAATTAGTTGTATATTAAGTATTCACGTATTTGAAAAAAAATTAACCTTAAAACTAAATATGATGAAAGCTAGAATGTTTATTCTAATTGCCTTACTTTTTGGATTCAGCTCGGCTTACTGCCAAATTGATCTGAGTAAGGAATACGCGCAAGAAAAAGAGGAAGTGAAGGAGGCTCTTGAGGAGATTGAGCAAAGTATAAGAAATAACGAGACAGATAAATTAATCTCTATGCACGCCTACGGGCCAAAATTTACCGAATTCCAGGATGGCGGAGAAAGACAGGGTCCTAAAGAAAATGAAGAATTCGAACGAAATTTTCTTGGTACCATTACTGAAGTTGAAAAGTGGGATTGGGAAGACCTGGAAATCCATATATATGGTGGTGATGTAGCTAATGTGACTTTTCATGCCAATTTCAAATTTGAAAGGGGTGAAGAAGCTTATGATCTTAAGATGCAGGGAACTTTACTCTTTATTAAAACCAGTGATGGCTGGAAAATCACCCATGAGCATATGGCTCCACTAGCGGAAAATACTCCATAGCCATATATGCCGTATGTTCTCAGAGCTATACTATTGTTGACAGAGCTCCTGGTTTTTAAATTCTTCAAATGTTTTAAAAATCGCATCTTTGTAAAACTATGAAGGATACTCTGAAGGAAGCTTACACAAATATGATAAAATCCGAAGCCGAACGCCTCGGATTTTTATCTTGTGGCATCTCCAAAGCAGAATTCCTGGAGGAAGAAGCTCCGCGTTTAGAAGAATTTCTTAAGAAAAACCGTCACGGCGAGATGCGCTGGATGGAGAATAACTTTGATAAGCGTCTGGATCCTACTAAACTGGTAGAAGGTTCTAAAAGTGTGATTTCTCTGTTATTGAACTATTATCCTGGAGAAACCCAGAGGGAAGATTCTTATAAAATCAGTAAATACGCATATGGCCGGGATTATCATTTTGTAATTAAAGATAAACTGAAGCAACTATTGCAGTTTATGCAAGATGAAATTGGGGAAATTGATGGGCGTGCTTTTGTAGATTCGGCACCGGTAATGGATAAAGTTTGGGCTGCAAAAAGCGGACTCGGCTGGATTGGGAAGCACTCCAATTTACTCTCCAAACAAACCGGTTCTTTCTATTTTATCGCTGAATTGATTGTAGATCTCGAGTTGGAATACGATACGCCGGTTACCGATCACTGCGGAAGCTGTACCGCCTGCATAGACGCCTGTCCTACTGATGCGATTGTAGATCCTTATAAGGTAGATGGCAGTAAATGCATTTCATATTTTACCATAGAGCTTAAAGACGAATTGCCTAATTCTTATAAAAACCAGTTTGAAGACTGGATGTTTGGCTGTGATATTTGCCAGGATGTTTGTCCCTGGAATAGATTTTCAAAACCTCATAATGAGCCATTATTTAATCCGCATCCAGAATTGCTTGAAAAAGATAAAAAAGGCTGGGAAGAACTTACCAAAGAAACTTTTAATGAGATCTTTAGAAAATCGGCTGTAAAGAGAACCAAATTTGAAGGTTTGAAGAGAAATATTCAGTTTTTAAAAGACTAACTATTTGTTTCAGGCTTCAGGTTGGTAGCTAAAGATTTTTGTTTTTTGCATATAATTCAGAATAAATCAGCTTTCTGTTGTTGATTTTTCATAAAAAATTCCGCAGGAAAATATTCTTCTAATTTATTGAAATTTAAATTTTCTTTTGGCTAAAGAAAGACAATTTTGCAGCTAAGCTTGCTACCTTTGTAATTAGCAGAAAAATTAAATTATGAGTAATAATCCTAGAAAAAGAAGAGAGGCCCTGGTGTATCACGCCAAGCCAAAACCAGGAAAAATAGAGGTTAAACCAACCAAAAAATACGCTACGCAAAGGGATCTTTCCCTCGCTTATTCCCCCGGGGTGGCAGAGCCCTGTCTCGAGATAGAAAAGGATAAAGAAAATGCTTATAAATATACCACAAAGGGAAACCTTGTGGCAGTAATATCTAACGGAACCGCAGTTTTAGGACTTGGAGATATTGGTCCCGAGGCCTCTAAACCGGTGATGGAAGGGAAAGGTTTACTTTTCAAGATATTTGCAGATATAGATGTTTTTGATATTGAAGTAGATACCAAGGATGTAGATAAATTCATTGAAACGGTTAAAAATATTGCGCCTACTTTTGGCGGAATTAACCTGGAAGATATCAAAGCTCCTGAAGCTTTTGAGATAGAACAAAGGCTAAAGGCAGAGCTGGATATTCCGGTAATGCATGACGATCAACACGGGACGGCAATTATTTCTGCCGCGGCTTTATTGAATGCATTAGAGCTCGCTAAGAAAAAGATAGAAAAAGTAAAAATCGTAATAAGTGGCGCCGGTGCTGCTGCGGTTTCCTGTACAAAACTCTACAAATCCTTTGGCGCAAAGGCAGAGAATATTGTGATGACAGATAGTAAAGGCGTGATTAGAAAAGACCGACCTGACCTTTCTGAAGAAAAGAAAGAATTTGCCACTTCCAGGAAAATAGATACGCTTGAAGAAGCGATGAAGAATGCCGATGTTTTTGTAGGTCTTTCTATAGCCGATATTGTTTCTCCTGAGATGCTGAAAAGTATGGCGAAACGCCCTATCGTTTTTGCGATGGCAAATCCAAACCCCGAGATAGACTATCAATTGGCGATGGATACGCGCAAGGATATTATTATGGCGACCGGAAGAAGTGACCATCCTAACCAGGTAAATAATGTACTCGGATTTCCTTTTATTTTCCGTGGAGCTTTAGATGTTAGGGCGACCAAGATTAATGAAGAGATGAAAAAGGCCGCGGTAAAAGCCCTGGCCGAACTTGCCAAAGAAGCCGTACCAGAACAAGTGAATATCGCTTATGGAGAAACCAGGCTTAATTTTGGTTCAGATTATATTATTCCGAAACCATTTGATCCGCGATTAATAGCTAAAGTGCCTCCGGCCGTAGCTAAAGCCGCGATGGAAAGTGGTGTGGCAAGACAGCCAATTCAGGATTGGGAGAAATACGAAGAGGAGCTGCTTGAAAGAATGGGCAGTGATAATAAGATCACAAGGTTGTTGCTTAACCGCGCAAAAATGAATCCTAAAAGAATTGTTTTTGCTGAAGCCGATCATCTTGATGTGCTTAAAGCTGCGCAAATTGTTCACGATGAAGGTGTGGCCATTCCTATTTTGCTTGGTCGCCGCGGTGTGATTGAAGAGTTGATGCAGGAGATAGATTTTAATGAAGATGTGCTTATCATCGATCCAAAATCTGATGAAGAAGAAGAGCATAGAAAAGCTTATGCACAGGTTTACTGGAAAACCAGAAACCGAAGCGGAGTTACCCTTTATGATGCCGAAAAACTAATGCGCGAACGTAATTATTTCGCAGCCATGATGGTTAACGAAGGTGATGCCGATGGCTTGCTTTCCGGTTATTCCAGAGCATATCCGGCGGTTGTAAAACCAATGTTGGAACTTATTGGAATGGCTCCTGGAGTAAGTCGTGTAGCGGCTACTAATATTATGAACACTTCCCGAGGTCCGCTTTTTATTAGTGATACCTCTATAAATATAGATCCGCCGGCAAAAGATCTTGCTAAAATTGCACAAATGACGGCGAGAACGGTTAAGCTATTTGGTTTGGAACCGGTAATTGCCATGATGTCTTATGCGAACTTTGGTTCTTCTAAAGACCCTCACGCTACAAAAGTTAAAGACGCTGTTTCTTACCTGCACCGTTATCACCCAGATTTAAATGTAGACGGGGAATTGCAGGCAGATTTTGCGCTTAACCGTGAAATGCTTCAGAATAAGTTCCCATTTTCAAAACTGGCAGGGAAAAAAGTGAATACTTTAATTTACCCTAACCTGGATTCAGCTAACAGTACCTATAAACTTATAAAGGAGCTGAACAAGGTAGATTCTATTGGGCCGATTATGATGGGAATGCGCAGGCCGGTGCATATTCTTCAGCTTGGAGCAAGCGTAGAAGAAATTGTAAATATGACGGCAGTGACTGTTGTAGATGCCCAGGAAAAAGAAAAGAAGCAAAAGAAGTAAAATTAAGCGGAAATACAGTAGTTAAGCCCGGGACAAAGGTTTCGGGCTTAACTTTTATTTACTACATTTGGCTCTTTAAGTTAAAATTTTATGATTCATCATCTCAAGGGGCAATTAATAGAGAAGAATCCTACCTACTTAGTAATCGCCTGTAACGGTGTTGGGTATATGGTCAATATTTCCCTGCACACTTTTTCCCTCATTCCAGATTCAGAAAATATAAGTATTTACACCCATTTGCACGTAAAGGAAGATTCCCATACGCTGTACGGATTTTATCAAAAATCAGAGCGGGATATCTTTAGATTATTGATCTCGGTTTCGGGAGTGGGAACCAGTACAGCTAGAACAATGCTGTCTTCTTTAGAACCTAACCAGGTAAAAGAAGCGATTGCAAATGGCGATGTGCCTACTATACAAAGCGTTAAGGGAATTGGAGCTAAAACCGCCCAGCGGGTAATTTTAGACTTAAAAGACAAGATATTAAAAGTCTATGGGGAAGACGAAGTTTTTGTTCCTCAGGACAATACAATAAAAGAAGAAGCGTTATCTGCATTAGAGACTCTGGGCTTTGCCAGAAAGCAGGCTACCAGGGTAGTAGATAAAATCATGAAAGATTCAACCAGCCCTACCGTAGAATCTATTATAAAAATGGCTCTTAAAAATCTGTAAAGAATTGAGGCACAATTATTTGAAGCTGTCAACTTCAGTTAGACTCAGCTTGTTGTTGTCATTGATAATTTCATTGAGTTCCACTGCGCAGGAAACCCCACAGGATACTACTGATACGGGGTATACTTTGGGTGAAATTGCCCTGCCAGATTCTGAGCTTATTTCTTCTTTCTATGAATACGATCCTATCCTGGACCGCTATATTTACCGCGAAAAATTAGGGGATTTAGACCTTTCTGTTCCATTAATTTTAACTCCTGCAAGAATATGAAAATCTTGTTTTAGATGAAGAAATGCGGAATTACTTTAAGCGGAAGATTGATGCGCAAGCCGGCCGAAAGGAAGGTTCAGAGGAAATTCAGCGAGATCTACTGCCAGATTTTTACGTAAATAATAATTTTTTTGAGAGTGTTTTTGGAGGTTCAGAAATTAATATCGTTCCGCAGGGAACGGTAGAGATGGATCTGGGCTTACTGTATACAAAACAGGATAATCCGGCTTTTTCCCCACGAAACCGAAGTAATCTCACTTTTGATTTTGACCAGCGAATAAGCCTTAGTCTTTTAGGGCAAATTGGGGAGCGCCTGCAAATTACCGCCAATTATGATACACAGTCAACTTTCGATTTTCAGAATCAATTAAAGCTTGAATATACGCCTACTGAAGATGATATAGTTCGAAAAATTGAAGTGGGTAATGTGAATATGCCGCTTAACAATGCGCTAATGCAGGGAGCGCAAAGTTTATTCGGATTTAAAACTGAATTGCAATTTGGGAAAACCCGAATTACCGGCGTGTTTTCTGAACAAAAATCAGAGCGTCGTACCGTGAATGTTGAAGGTGGTGCCGCGGTAGAAGATTTTGAGAAATTTGCACTGGATTATGATCAGGACCGGCACTTTTTTCTTTCGCATTATTTCAGGGATCATTATGATGAGGCTCTTGAAGATTATCCTTTTATCAACGCAAATATTCAAATTAAAAGGGTTCAGGTTTGGGTGACCAATCGTACCAATAATGTGCAGAATCTTACCGATACCCGTAATATTGTCGGAATTCAGGATCTGGGAGAAACAAACGAGCCCGGCAATATTGGTCTTGATAATATTCCTGCCGGTTTCTTCAACCAGCCCGCCGGAAGTTTTCCTGATAATGCCAATAACGATTTTAATCCATTCGGAATAGATGGTTCAGCTGAATCTGTTTTAACACCTGCTATTCGTGACGTGGCTACTGTAGATAATGGTTTTGGCGGGGTGCAGGTTTCTGAAGGTCTGGATTATGTGAAATCTGGAAAATGCCCGCCAATTACAGCCTAATGAATACAGCTTAAATACCCAATTAGGATATATTTCCTTAAATCAACGCTTAAGTAACGACGAAATTCTTGCGGTTGCTTTTCAATATACCGTAAATGGGGAAGTTTACCAGGTTGGAGAGTTCGCCAATGATGGTGTAAATGCTACGGGAGATAATATTGTTGGTCAAGATCCAATGGAACCTAGCTCTAACCAGCGGGTAAACCGAAACCTGGTAGTTAAAATGCTTAAAAGCACCATTACCAATGTAGATGAACCGGTTTGGGATTTAATGATGAAGAATATTTATAGTCTTGGAGCTTATCAATTGGAGCGCGAAGATTTCAGGTTAAATATTCTATATACAGATCCACAACCTCTAAATTATATAAAACCGGCTGGAGATGGCTCTGTTCCGCTTCCGGAAGATGTTAGCGATACGCCGCTGCTTCGTGTTTTTAATTTAGATAAACTGAATAATAATAATGATCCAATAAATGGCGGAGATGGTTTCTTTGATTATGTCCCCGGCCTAACTATAGATCCGCAAACCGGAAATATTATTTTTACCACGGTAGAACCTTTTGGGCAGCATTTATTTGATGAACTGGATAATTCTCCAAATACCGGGACAGAAGATTATAATAATCCTGAAACCTGGAATGCCAACCAGCAAAAATATGTTTTTAGGTCTTTGTACCGAACCACAAAAACCCAGGCCGAACAGGAAGATGCCGATAAAAATAAATTTCAGTTAAAGGGAAGATATAAATCTGGAGAAGTTGAAGGAATTCCAATTGGTTTTAACCTGCCACCGGGTTCGGTTACCGTAACCGCTGGGGGAAGAGTCTTGCAGGAAGGTGTAGATTATGTGGTGAATTATGAACTTGGAAGAGTGCAGATTCTTGATGAAGCTCTGCTGGCTTCAGATATTCCAATCCAGGTTAATACTGAAAATAATGCCTTGTTTGGGCAGCAAACCAAACGTTTTACCGGGATAAATGTAGAGCACCAGTTTAATGAAAACTTTTTAGTAGGTGCTACTTTTCTAAACCTGAAGGAACGCCCGCTTACTCAAAAGGCGAATTATAGTTACGAGCCTATAAATAACTCCATATTTGGATTTAACGTAAACTATTCTACCGAAGTTCCTTTGTTTACCAGGATGGTAAATAAACTGCCAAATATTGATACCGATGTGCCTTCTAATTTCTCTGTTACCGGGGAGTTTGCTTATTTGCAACCTGGAGCGCCCGCAATTAATGATTTCCAGGGAGAGGCAACAACTTATATAGATGATTTTGAAGCAGCTCAAACTACTATAGATATCAGCTCCCCGCTAAGTTGGGAGTTAAGTAGTGTGCCTTTAGGTTTTGGCGGCGAACTGGCCAATGGTGATAATAGGGTAGGATATAAACGTGCAGGTTTATCCTGGTATACTATAGATCCAATATTTTATAGCAGTAATCGCCCCGATGGAATTACAGATAATGATATTTCAAACTACGCTACAAGAAGAGTAGCACTTAGCGAGATATTCCCGAATACCGATGTAGTACAGGGTCAGCCGCAGGTAGTTTATACAATGGATGTGGCTTATTCCCCTACAGAGAGGGGTCCTTATAACTTTAATCCCCTGGCTACAGAAGGTGCTTTGCCAAATCCTTCTCAAAATTTTGGAGGAATTATGCGCGGTATAAATACTACCAATTTTGAGCAAAGCAATGTGGAGTTTATAGAGTTTTGGGTGATGGATCCTTATATCTACTCCGAAAATAGTGGGAATTCAGCCGGAACTATCAATTTTAATTTGGGGAATATTTCTGAAGATGTCCTAAAGGATGGGCGTAAGCAGTTTGAAAATGGATTGCCACCCGGCGGCGGTGCAGAGAATACTATAGAAACCGAGGTTGCTAAAGTTCCAGCAGATCAATCCCTAATTTATGCTTTTGATACTGAAGGGGAACAACGTACCAATCAGGATGTAGGTTACGATGGATTTTCAGATGCGCAGGAAGCTTTAAAATTCCCGGAATTCAGCAATTTTCCTGATCCTGCGGCAGATAATTACGAGTATTTTCTTAAATACTACAGGAGATATTGTTACTCGTTATAAAAACTATAATGGCCCCGACGGAAATTCCCCTCCGGAAGTTGGAGATACCAATAGGGGAAATACCACTTTACCTACTACAGAAGATGTGAATCGTGACAACACGATGAATACCATAGATAGTTATTTTGAATACGAAATACCTTTTTTTCCGGGTATGGGTATTGAAAACAACCAATATATAACCGACGAAAAAGAACTTGTTACCACGCTTAGAAATGGAAATGAACTTCCGGTACGCTGGCTTCAGTTCAAAATTCCTATTTACGAACCCACAGATGCAAAAGGCGGTATAGCAGATTATAGGTCTATACGTTTTATGAGAATGTTTCTTAGCGGGTTTCAGGAAAGAACATTATTGCGGTTCGGGACTATGGAGCTTGGTAAGAGGTGATTATAGAAGGTATAATCGTGGTTTAGGAGACAGGGATATACTTCCTGAAAATCAGAACACACTTTTTGAAGTTTCAGCGGTAAATATTGAGGAAAATGAAAATCGGGAGCCGGTGCCTTATGTGTTGCCTCCGGGAGTAATTAGGGAAGAGCTTTTCGAAAACAACACTAATATCAGGCAAAATGAACAATCCCTTTCGCTTAGGGTTTGTGATTTAGAACCGCAGGATGCCAGGGCGGTTTATAAGAATTTTCAGTTAGATATGCGACAGTATAAGAAACTGGAAATGTTTTTACACGCTGAATCTCTGCCGAATAGAACTCCGTTAAAAGATGGTCAATTGGTTGCTTTTATTAGAATGGGAACCGATTTTACCGATAATTACTATCAAATTGAAGTGCCTTTAAGTCCTACCGCTTTTGGCGCAATGACTGCTGAAGAAATTTGGCCGGCAGGAAATAGAATGGAGTTACCGTTAGATTTATTGCAACGCGTAAAAACCAGTGTATTAGGTGATCCAGCCTTAAATGCAGGAGAATTGAATTTCTTTACCGAGAATTTAGATTTAGTAGATGAAGAGGAATCTTATGAAATGGATCAACTGCGCGTGGGAATTAAGGGTAATCCAAGTTTTGGAAATGTTAGGGTTTTAATGCTGGGTTTAAAAAATGGAACTCCAACCAACGGTGTCCAGGATCTATGTGGAGAAGTTTGGTTTAACGAACTAAGACTTTCAGACCTTGATAATGAAGGCGGTTGGGCAACCATAATTAATATGGATACCAACCTGGCCGATTTTGCTACCGTAGCCGCCACCGGTAGAAAAAGCACGGTAGGATTTGGAACTATAGAACAGGGGCCAAATCAGCGAAGCAGGGAAAACTCCCAGCAATATGATGTAGTTACTAATATTAATGCTGGCCAGTTACTTCCGGAAAAATGGGGCGTGAAAATTCCTTTTAATTATAGCAGGGGAGAAGAATTAATTACTCCAAAATACGACCAGGAATTTTTAGATTTAGAATTAGAAACGCGACTTGCAGATATTGTTGATCCTGCAGAAAGAGAGCAGGTAAAAAGACAATCTCAATCTTACACCAAGCGACAAAGCGTAAATGTAATTGGCTTGCGAAAAGAACGTACGGGAGAAGCAAAGCCTATGCCTTATGATATTGAGAATTTTGCTTTTACCACTTCTTATAACCAGGTAGATCATCGGGATTTTGAAATTGAAGAATCTCTAAATCAAAATGTGCGGGCGGGAGCTACTTACGAGTTTAATTTTGAGCCGAAGCAAGTAGAGCCTTTTAAGAATATTTCAGCCTTAGATAGTAGTGATTATTATTCGCTGGTTAGAGATTTTAATGTGAACTTATTACCTTCTAACATAAATGCGAGTTCTACTATTCTGAGACAATACAATGAGCAGAAATTTAGATCGCTGGAACTTTCAGATGAAGATTTAGGGATTCCTACCCTTTACCAGCGAAACTATTTATTCAATTGGGAATATGGCATAAACTATAATCTTACAAATTCGCTAAGCTTTGCTTTTAACGCTTCAAATAATAGAATTGTTAGAAACTATATAGATGAAGAAGGTTTTGCCGATAACTCTATTGGAGTTTGGGATAATTTCTTCAGTATTGGAACTCCAGATTTGCATTACCAGAATTTGCAGGTGAATTATGATCTTCCTTTTGATAAAATCCCTGTGCTGGATTTTATAAATGCAACTTATTCTTATACCGGCGATTTCCAATGGCAACGTGGTTCCAGGATCTACGAAAACCTGGAAGGTATTCCTGATATTGGAAATAGCGTTCAGAATTCAAGTTCTCACCAGATAAATGCTAATCTTGATATGGAAGCATTGTATTCCTATTTGGGGCTGGAAAAGAAAGATGGTAGAGGCGGTCAAACTATAAAACAACGTAGTGCGGGTGTGCCCACGCTAGATGGAACACCTCAAGATGAACAGCGAACACAGAATGCTGAAGTGGTTGAAAAAACCAGTAAAAGCTATAATACCTTTGTAGATTTTGTAACTATTTTGAGCAGGTTGCAAATAAACTACCGGCAAAATGAAGGAACTTTCCTTCCCGGTTATACCCCAAGTGTAGGTTTTATGGGAACTTTGCAGCCAAGTACAGGTTTTACTTTTGGCTGGCAGGATGAGGTGAGGTACCAGGCTGCCAGGAGAGGTTGGTTAACTTTATTTCAAAATTTCAATCAGCAATATTCTACTTTAAAGAACGAGCAATTAGATTTACAGGCTTCCCTGGATATTATTCCAGATCTCACCGTAGATTTAAGTGCTAATAGGAATTATTCAGAGAATTATTCAGAAAATTATAGGGTAAACCCAACTACCCTGGAGTATATTCCATTGACGCCATATAATTACGGAAACTTTAATATTTCTACTATTCTTATTAGAACGGCTTTTAATCAATCTAACGAGCAATCTTCAGCAACTTTTGAAAGCTTTAGGGAGAATCGTTTAGAAATAGCCCAAAGATTAGCCCGGGAGCGTGGTTTAGATCCTAATGATGTAGATGAAGACGGTTACCCGGTGGGAATAGGGAAAACAAACCAGGCTGTCTTGCTTCCTGCATTTGTTTCAGCTTACGCAGGTAAAGACCCAGAAGATATAAAGTTAGGAGCATTTAGAGATGTGCCTTTACCTAACTGGAATATGAAATATACCGGGTTAATGCGTATTGGTTGGTTTAGAGATAAATTTAGAAGGTTTTCTATAAACCACGGTTATCAAGCCAACTATACCATCAACCAGTTTCAAACAAACCTGGATTATGATCCAGATAACGAATTTGATACTAACCAGGCAGGAGATTTTAAAAACCCTATCCTTTATTCCAACATTGTTTTAACCGAATTATTCACTCCGTTATTCCGTTTAGACCTGGAAACTAAGAATGCTATTCAATTATTGGCTGAGGTAAGAAAAGACCGAATGCTTTCCCTGAGTTTCGATAATAATTTATTGACTGAAACTACAGGAAATGAATACATAGTTGGTGCCGGGTATAGAATTAAAGATCTAAAAATTGCCACAGGTCTTGGTGGAAGAAATAGAATTTTAAGTAGTGATCTTAATTTTAAAGCTGATGTTTCTTTTAGAAGGAATAAAAGTATTATCAGGTATTTAGATTTAGAAACCAGCCAGGTGATTGCCGGGCAGGATATTTGGCGTCTAAATTTCACGACAGATTATGCTATTTCCAGTAATTTAACAGCCATATTCTACTACGAGCATAACTTCTCTGAATATGCTGTTTCTACTGCTTTCCCGCAAACAACAATAA
Organism: uncultured Flavobacteriaceae bacterium; assembly: GCA_963727565.1. GTDB lineage: Bacteria > Bacteroidota > Bacteroidia > Flavobacteriales > Flavobacteriaceae > Salegentibacter. The sequence continues at coordinate 516,938 of CAVSGU010000006.1, read as the reverse complement.
GATCTGGAATAACCCTTAGATATAATTTCGGAAATTAATTGAGCCTTGTTTGAAGTATTGCTTTAAAAAATTAACTTTGCTCTAATATAAAATAGAACTAATGAATATTCCACAAGAATTAAAGTACACTAAAGACCACGAATGGATTAGGGTAGAAGGTGATACAGTTACCATCGGTATTACAGATTTCGCTCAAAGCGAATTGGGAGATATCGTTTATGTTGAGGTAGAAACCGTAGATGAAACCCTGGATAAAGAAGAGGTTTTTGGTACTGTAGAAGCTGTAAAAACTGTTTCAGACCTTTATTTGCCAATAGCAGGAGAGATAATTGAGTTTAATGAGAGCCTTGAAGACGAGCCGGAAAAGGTGAATTCAGATCCTTACGGAGAAGGTTGGATGATTAAAGTGAAATTTTCTGATGAATCTCAGTTGGAAGAGCTTTTAAGCGCAGATGCCTATAAAGAAATTCTTGGTAGCTAGAATAGCCTTATTTGTAGCTGGTTTTTATACTATTTTACTTACGGTTTCCTCTTTAGTGAAACTTGGTAAGATTAGCGTTGGAAGCTTTAGTCCTACAGATAAACTTTTACACCTTGGAGCTTATTTTGGGTTATTGGTATTGTGGAAGGTATATTTTATGTTGAAAAATAAGCCTAAAAGTACTTATAGAAATAACCTATTTAAAATAGCGGGCCTCGCAGTACTGTTTGGTATGTTAATTGAGGTTTTACAAGGTGTGCTCACCAGCTATCGCGAGCCAGATTGGTTCGATATCCTGGCTAATACCGCTGGAATTTTACTTGCTGTTGTTATCTTTCTTTTCTTTGAAAAGAGTCTAAAAAGGTTAAATAGTAAGATTAATTTAATTTTTTAGAAAAAATATTTAATTTAGCAATCCTTATTAATCAATAACCTATTATGGAACCAAAGAAAAATCCAAAAGCCGATTTAAAGAGAAAGAGCGTGCTGTTTCTCCAGTTGGGGCTTGTCCTGGTCCTGTTAATTACCTGGCGTGCTATTGAATGGAAGACTTATGACAAGGAAGCCATTGATACCGGTCAGTTAGATATGGACGATCTAGACGATGAAGAAATCCCAATTACAGAGATGCAGAATACGCCTCCACCGCCACCACCTCCGCCTCCGGCACCAGAGGTTATTGAAGTTGTAGAGGATGAGGAAGAGGTAGAAGAAGACGAAATTGAGTCTACAGAAACAAATCTTGATGAGATTGTAGAAGTAGAGGAAGTTGTTGAGGCGCCTACAGAAGAAGAGGTAGAAGATGTACCTTTCGCTGTTATTGAAGATGTGCCAATTTTCCCAGGTTGCGAAAACCTAAGCAACAACGAAGAGCGTAAACAATGTATGAGCCAAAAGATCAGTCAGTTTGTAAACCGTAACTTTGACACCGATCTTGGTGCAGAGCTTGGTCTTTCTGGTGTAAACAGAGTAATCGTTCAGTTTAAAATTGATGAAAAAGGAAATATTACCAATGTAATGTCTCGTGCTCCTCACCCAAGGTTGGAGCAAGAAGCAGCAAGGGTAATTAATAAATTGCCTAAAATGCAACCAGGTAAACAAAGAGGTAAAGCAGTAGGAGTTATGTACTCTTTACCAATTGTATTCCAGGTACAGGACTAATAAAAGTTCTTATATAGATTATAAATCCCGGGCTCGTCCCGGGATTTTTTATTTTTAGCTGGTTTACTCTATTCAAAAAATGTATATTTCCAAGGTGTAACCAATCTTTCCCCAATTTAAATATGAAGAGCTACCTGTTTCTTCTGGTTTTATTATTTAGCATTAATTTAAAGTCTCAGGCTCAGGGTGATACCCAACGCTTTCCCGAGTTTCCTCAATGTGTAAACGTAGATTTCGAAAATAAAGCGCTGTGTTTTAAAAACACCCTAAGGGAGTTTATTCTTCAAAATTATAAGGTTCCTTCTGAAGTTATTAAAGAGGAATACCGGGGAGAAATTACTGTGATTTTTGAAGTTGATGAAAATGGTGATTTCGCAATTATTTATACCGATGCAGCATATACTGAGCTGAAAGAAGAAATGCAACGGGTTTTTGATCTGCTTCCCCAAATTAAACCAGCCACCTATAACACCAGGCCTATTTTTGTTCAATTTAAAATGCCGGTAAAAATTCCGTTATCATTAAATACGGAACAATTAGAGCAAACTTCCAGGAGTAACTATAAAAAGGAGCCTGAAATTATTCAATTGGAAAAAGAAAGTGATCTAACCAATGAATATGATGAGATTCAATCGGGAGAATTTACACGGCCACGCTACGAAAGCCAGATAAACATTCCGCTTTCCCACGAATATTATAGCCGGTTTGATGCTGAATTCAATAAAATAGGGGTAAATACCCATGCTGCTTCAAAGCCTTTGCTTTTTTCTGAAGTTTCAAAATATTACGATTTTAAGGCTGAAGAAAATAAAATGCTTAAGGATGTGAATTCCTGGTTTGGGCGTAAACTGTTAAACGAACACCTGGTTCAATATCAAACGGAAGATTACTGGTTTACGCTTGATTTTGCTTTAGACCTTCAGTTGGGTAAGGATTTTCAGCAAACAGAATTCGACTTTACTTATAACAATACCCGGGCGCTAATTTTCCAGGGTGGTTTAGGAAAAAACTTCAATTTCTATACGGTAGCCTACGAAAACCAGGGCAGGTTTGCCGATTATTATAACCGCTTTGCAGAGTCTTTAAGGCCAGATGGTGGTGATCCGGCAATAATCCCGGGAAGGGGAATTGCAAAACCTTTTATGGACGAGGGGTATGATTATCCTGTGGCTGAAGGTTATTTGTCTTATACGCCAAATAAATTCTTCAACCTGCAATTTGGTCACGGTAAAAATTTTATTGGAGATGGCTACCGCTCGCTTTTAATGAGTGATAATGCTTCCCCATATCCTTATTTTAAACTCAACACCACGTTTTGGAAGTTAAAATACACCAATACCTGGATGTCTTTGCGTGATGTGAGACCGGAAGTTACAGAAAATGGTTCCTTTAGAACAAAATATATGGCCAACCATTATTTAAGTTATAATGTTACTAAAAGACTTAATATTGGTTTGTTTGAATCTGTAGTTTGGGAAAATGATAATAATCGTGGTTTCGATTTAAATTATTTGAACCCGATTATATTTTACCGGGCCATTGAATTTTCTACCGGAGCTCGAGGCGGAAATGCAATAATCGGTCTTACTTCAAAATATAAGTTTTCAGATGAAATTAATGTTTATGGTCAAATGATTATAGATGAATTCTCTACCTCTGATGTTTTTGGAGGGAATCAAAGCTGGAAAAACAAACTTGGATATCAATTAGGAGTGAAATATTTTGATGCTTTCAAAATTCCCGGGTTATTTCTACAGGCAGAATATAACCAGGTGCGGCCTTATACCTATTCCCATAATACCGGAGTTTTAAATTATGGGCATAATAATCAGTCTATGGCTCATTTATGGGGTGCTAATTTTAGAGAAATTCTTGCTATTGCTCGTTATAAAAAAGACCGGTGGTATGGAAATGCTAAGGTGATTTACGGCAAAAGAGGTTTCGATTATAATATGGCAACCAATCAGGCTGCTTATGGCGGAGATATTTATACCAGTGAACGTCAGCGACCTTTTGATACGGGTGTTGAAATAGGCCAGGGGAATACCACTATTTCTTTATTTTCCAGTATTGAGGCTGGCTATATTGTGAACCCGGCGACCAACCTTAAATTGTATGGAAGTTTTATTTATCGCTCTTTTGATCCAGATATAAAAACTGCCCAAACTTTTGAGAATACTACAAGCTGGCTAAATTTTGGAATTAGAACAGATATTTTTAACTGGTATTATGATTATTAAACATTCCATTTCTTCAATTTTTTTCTGAATATTATATCAAATCGCTAAGTGCTGAAAATTAACATTTTTGCCCCCTTGCCAAAACCCAATTAAGGAGTATCTTTGCGCCAATTGAAAAAACCTATTTTTGAGCAGCACCGGTGTACATACTTCCTCGGCTTCTATCCTAACAGACTTTAAAGAAATTACCAAGGTTCGGCTTGCTGTAAGCGTGGTTTTTTCATCTATTGCAGGTTATTTTTTAGGTGCCGATAATATAGATTTTGTTACTGTCTTTTTGTTGGCTATTGGCGGTTACTTTATGGTTGGCGCTTCAAATGCATACAATCAGGTTATAGAACGTAATTTGGATGCGCTTATGGATCGCACCAAAAATCGGCCGATTCCCGATGGAAGAATGTCGGTAAGTACCGCGTTTATAATTGCCAGTGTTTTTACAATTTCAGGACTTATAGTGCTATATATTATTAACCCTAAAACCGCGATGTTTGGGGCTATTAGTATTTTTATATATGTAAGTGTATACACTCCGCTAAAGACTAAAACCCCGTTATCGGTATTTGTAGGTGCTATTCCGGGAGCAATTCCTTTTATGTTGGGTTGGGTAGCGGCTACTGGAGATTTTAGTATAGAACCCGGCACTTTATTTATGATACAATTCTTCTGGCAATTCCCACATTTTTGGGCTATTGGCTGGTGGTTGTATGACGATTATAAAAAAGGTGGATTCTTTATGTTGCCAACCGGAAAACGGGATAGGGGAACCGCAATACAAATTATTCTTTATTCTGTTTGGACTGTTTTAGTATCATTAATTCCGGTGTTTGGGGTAACAGGGAAACTCTATCTAACTCCTGTTGCTGGTGCAATTATTCTTTTGCTGGGTCTGGGAATGCTTTATTATGCATTCAAATTGTATAAAGAGAAAACTGCCCAGGCAGCTAAAAAATTAATGTTTGCGAGTGTATCTTATATTACGCTGCTACAAATAGTATATGTTTTAGATAAATTTATAAGACAATGGATTTAACTCAGGGTGCTGAAAAGCACAAATACGACCGGGCCAAAAAGATGATGCTCTGGTTTGGGATAATTAGCATGATAATGACCTTTGGTGGTTTAACCAGTGCTTATGTTGTGAGTAAAACAAGGCCAGACTGGCTAACGGAATTCGAGCTGCCAGGTGCTTTTTTCTGGAGTACGCTTGTAATAGTATTGAGTAGTGTTACTTTTATTCTTGCAAAGCAAAGTATTTTGTCCGGAAATCGCAGAAATGCTTCAGCCATGTTAATTGGCACATTGGTGCTGGCGGTGCTGTTTGTGGTCTTTCAATTTAATGGTTTTACTGAAATTATTGCTAACGGATATTACTTTACCGGAAGCGAAAGCAGTATTACTACTTCTTTTATTTATGTGTTGGTTTTAGTGCATATGGCGCACCTACTGGCAGGTATAATCACGCTTTTAGTAGTAATTTATAACCATTTTAAACAACGTTATAAAAAAGGTCAAATGCTTGGTATTGAGCTAGGTGCGACTTTTTGGCATTTTGTTGATCTTATGTGGATATACCTGTTTGTGTTTTTATATTTCTTTAGATAATAAAATTGCGTATTTTTGCGCAATACTTAAAATTTAAATACTCTTCTATGGAAGCTACTGTTGTTAGAACAGGCACCGAAGGTAAAACCTGGGGTGGTGGAAATGAACCTTTAAAGGCCAGTTATGGCAAATTGATGATGTGGTTTTTTATCACTTCCGATGCACTTACCTTCTCTGGTTTTCTTGCAGCTTATGGGTTCTCCCGCTTTAAATTTATAGACTCCTGGCCAATTGCCGACGAAGTTTTTAATCACTTTCCATTTTTACACGGTGTAGATGCGCCAATGTATTATGTGGCCTTGATGACTTTTATACTTATCTTTTCTTCTGTAACCATGGTATTGGCAGTAGATGCCGGTCACCAGTTAAAGAAAGGAAAGGTTACTTTTTATATGTTTCTTACCATAATTGGAGGTATTATATTCCTTGGTTCTCAAGCCTGGGAATGGAAAAATTTCATCAACGGTACTTATGGCGCTGTTTATACTGAAGGTGGTAACATTTTACAATTTATTGATGGCGATGGTCACAGAGTGGCTCTTTCAGATATCGCTGTTCCAGAAGCCTCTGTTAGAGTAGAACATGAATCCAGAAATGGAATTTGGTTTGAAAGTGAAAGATCTTTGCCATCTTATTCTATAGAAGAAGTAAAAGCAGGTTTTGGGGAAAACTCAGACCTCCTAATAAGAACTCAAATGGTAAACGAGGAAGGTGAAAAAACCATTCTTTCTCGCGAAGAGTCCATTGCTAAATTGAATAGTGAAGCTGTTGGCGTGGTAGAAGGAGCTAACCTTACCCGTAACGAATATGGCCCGCCATTGTTTGCCGATTTCTTTTTCTTTATTACCGGTTTTCACGGTTTCCACGTTTTTTCAGGTGTACTCATCAATATCATTATCTTCTTTAACGTAATTCTTGGAACTTACGAGCGTAGAGGTAATTATGAAATGGTAGAAAAAGTTGGTCTTTACTGGCACTTTGTAGATTTAGTTTGGGTATTTGTTTTTACATTCTTTTACCTGGTTTAATTTCAGAAATAAATAAAAATGGCACACGATACAGCACATCATCACGAATCTAATACAAAGAGGATCTGGACGGTTTTTGTAATCCTTTCCGTTATAACAATAGTTGAAGTTATTTTAGGGATTATAAAGCCCGATTTTCTAACAGACACTTCTTTCTTAAGTATGTCGCTCCTTAACTGGATCTTTATCATACTAACAATATACAAAGCTTATTATATCGCCTGGGCGTTCATGCACCTGGAGGGAGAAACTAAAGGCTTGCGACGCGCAATAGTTTGGACGTCAATTTTCCTTATTAGTTACCTTATTTTTATTCTTCTTACCGAAGGTGGTTATATCTACGAGGTTTATAAAACTAACCACGTTGCCTGGGATTTTTAAGGAAAGGCTTTAAAAGTTAAAAATGTATAGAAAGGCGGTTTTGTTAAACCGTCTTTTTATTTTTGCACCACTTTTATATACAGGATATGAAAAAGTTTTTTGTGCTTTTAGTGCTCTTTGCACTGCCCATTATTGCTTATATGTTTTTTGCTTCAGGGCAAAATAATTTCGCCAAATTACCTGTTTTAACCGAAAATGTTAACGATGTTTCTGAGTTTGAAGACCTTGATGGGAATTCAATTAGCTTGGAAGATAAAATTAGCATTGTGGCTTTCTTTGGTGAAAATCTCGATGATCTAAAAGGCAACACCTTTAATCTTGATCAAAAAATACTGGAGAAATATTACGAATTCAATGATTTTCAGTTTGTAGTAGTGCTTCCCAACGAAGCCCGCGAAGAAGCCAAAAAATTTAAAGATGAATTTAGCGGTATCTCTGAAACCGAAAAATGGAAATTCATTTTTGGTGCTCCTGCAGAGATAAAAGAAACCTTTAAAAGCTTTGATACACCGCATAATTTGGAAGGTACTTATACTCCCTATGTTTTTATTGTAGACAAAGATCTTAATTTAAGAGGTAGGGATGATGACGAAGATTTTGGAAAAGTTTACGGTTATGACTCTCGCTCGGTAGCAGAATTGAGCGATAAAATGAATGATGACGTAAAAGTAATTCTTGCCGAATACCGGTTAGCTTTAAAAAAGAATAACGCCGAAAGAAAAAATAATTAATAATGAAAAGAAAATATTCTTACATAGGTCTCTCTTTAATTATCCTGGTCTTTGGAATTATATTTATCCCTAAAATTGTGAAAACCATTACAAGTGATGAGGTGGTGAAAGCTGATAGGTTGAATGTAAAAGGCGCAGAAAAGAGATCTAATACCAATAAGAAACTAGCTTATATAGAAATTAATGGGAGAAAGAAAAAAGCTCCAGATTTTCAATTGGTAAATCAGGATGGGGATACCATTTCTAATAAAGATTACCTCGGAAAAGTATATGTAGCCGAATTCTTTTTTACTACCTGTCCTACAATTTGCCCAATAATGAATCAGAATCTCGTAGAGGTTCAGGAGGAATTTCAGGATAAAGAAGATTTTGGAATAGTTTCATTTTCTATAGATCCAAAACATGATACGCCAGAGGTTTTAAAATCTTATGCCGAAAATTATGGAATAGATCATCCTAACTGGAATTTATTAACCGGTGAAAAAGATTCTATTTACGGCCTGGCCAATGGAGGTTTCAATATTTATGCGGGAGAAGATAGCGATGTGCCGGGTGGTTTTGCACACCAGGGCTTGTTCGCACTTGTAGATAAAGAAGGTTATATTAGATCTCGTTTAGATAGGTTTGGAAACCCAATAATATACTACCGCGGTTCGGTAGAGAGAAACAAATCGGTAGTGGAAGGTGAGGAAGAACCACAAATTGATATTTTAATCGAGGATATTAAAAAATTACTGTGAAAAGAACATTGACAAAAACCGATAAAGTTGCGGTGCCCGTAATAATTGCGCTATCTGTATTGGTGCCTATTATAGTGCTAATTTTAATGTATTTGCCTGAACGCTATAATATTTTTGGTACTCAAACCGGGACTTTCCCGTTTTTTCACGCGGTTTTAAATGGCTCAACCGCCATTTTATTGATGCTTGGTTATTTCTTTATGAGCATTCGGGAATATAAATTGCACCGAAATACTATGATTACTGCCTTTGGGCTTTCCGCTATATTTTTAGTGAGCTATGTGATCTCAAAAATCAGTAACGATCCTGTGCCTTATGGCGGGGAAGGTATTTTGCGACCTGTTTATTTCTTTATTCTTATAACTCATATTGTGCTTTCGGCCATTATTGTGCCTTTAGTTCTTTTTACAATGTATCGCGGTTTGACCGGGGAATATCAAAAACACGCAAAAATTGCCCGCTGGACGTTTCCTATTTGGTTATACGTGGCAATTACCGGGGTTTTGGTTTATATTTTTATGTGGCCATATTATTAAAATAATTGCTTCTGAAGAAATCAAGTCTTAACAGCTCTAATTGACGCTTGAACGCAAACAACTTTGGAGCAAGCTCACAAAGCATTATTATTGGAAAATATAGCTTGATTTCGAGGCAAGCCTCGGGGCGTTTAATCTCGATTATCGAGTAAAATTTCTTAACTTTGCATTCAGAAATTATCGCTATGAAAATCAGGTTTTTATTTCTTATTTCTCTCTTACTTTTGCTTCCTGAAATAGCAGAAGCGCAATGCTCAATGTGTCGGGCAGTACTGGAAAGTGATACCGATCAAAGCGCTGCAAAAGGTATTAATGACGGGATTCTTTACCTTATGGCCTTTCCTTATCTCCTGGTTGGTGGTTTAGGTTACTATATCTATCGCACCCGTAAAAAAGCCAAAAAATCTGGGGAAGCTTAAACAACTTCAAAATATTTTCTTAATTATACTGTAACTTTTTCTCTTTCGCAGAGTCTTATGGGTGACGCTTTTCAATAAAAAGTTAGCAACCTGTAATTTCATTGCGATGATAGAAATTAAAGATCTTCATAAATCCTATAAAATGGGTAGTAACTCACTGCACGTTTTAAAAGGAATTAATTTTAGCGTAGCCGAAGGAGAACTCGTTTCTATTATGGGGTCTTCAGGATCGGGGAAATCTACCCTTTTGAACATTCTTGGGATGCTTGATGAAGCAGATTCAGGTTCTTATACCCTGGATGGCGTTCCTATTAAAAATCTAAATGAAAAAATAGCCGCTCGATACCGTAATAAGTTTTTGGGCTTCATTTTTCAATCTTTCAATCTTATTTCTTATAAAAATGCTTTGGATAATGTAGCGCTTCCGCTGTATTACCAGGGAATTAAACGTGGCGAACGTGTAGATAAAGCAATGGCTTACCTGGAAAAAGTTGGTCTTGCCGACTGGGCGGGACATTTGCCAAATGAACTTTCCGGAGGGCAAAAACAGCGAGTTGCGATTGCAAGAGCGCTAGCCAGTGATCCAAAAGTACTTTTAGCCGATGAACCTACCGGAGCATTAGATTCAAAAACATCTTATGAAGTGATGAATCTAATTCAGGAGATCAATGATGAAGGCCGAACAATACTTGTAGTAACTCACGAACCCGATATTGCTGCAATGACAAAGAGAATCGTCAATTTAAAAGACGGTAAGATAATTCAGGATACCAAGGTTAATCAAGTAAGAGCGCTGGAAAATGTTTGATTTAGAACGTTGGGAAGAGATCTTTGATACGATTCGTAAAAATAAATTACGAACCTTTTTAACCGGGCTTTCGGTAGCTTCGGGGATCTTTATTTTGGTAGTTCTTCTGGGAATTGGTGAAGGGATGCGTAATGGTATTTCACAGGAATTTGAGAGGGATGCCGCCAATATTATTTACGTTTATACCGGTGTGACTTCTAAAGAATACAAAGGCTTAAACCCGGGTAGGAGAATTCAAATGAAGAATGAAGATTTTGACTACACCGCCTTAAAACACCAGGACGATTTAGAATTTAGATCTTCTATTTTTAGAATTTGGAATGGGATAGTAAACTATGGTAAAGAATCTGGATCGTATCGCGTAGAAGGTGTTTATCCCGATTATCAGTTTCTGGAAAATAGTGGGATGATAGAAGGCCGATTTGTTAATTATAAAGATCATGACAATTTTGAAAAAGTTGTGGTGGTAGGAAATAAAGTTCGAAACGACCTTTTTAAAGATAGTAAAGATCCAATAGGAAAATACGTTCAAATTTCCGGAATAAATTTTAAAGTAATTGGCGTTTATACCGATCCGGGAGGCGAACGGGAAGAAAGTAGGGTTTTTATGCCAATTTCTACCGCTCAACGTGTTTTTGGTGGTGGTAACAATATTGCCAATATGGCGTTCACCTTAGAACCCGAAGATAATTTTCAAGCTGCTCTCGCTGCTTCTAATCGGTTTACCGCCGATGTTGAAAATCAACTTAAAGAAACACATACTATAGCTCCAGATGATGAAAGTGCGGTAAGCATTAATAATTCCCTGGAAAATGCGAAGCGCTTCTACGATCTTATGGATATGATAAAATTCTTCTTTTGGGGTGTGGGTATTTGTACCATTATCGCCGGGGTTGTAGGGGTAAGTAACATTATGCTCATTATCGTAAAAGAAAGAACTCGAGAAATTGGAATTCGAAAAGCACTGGGGGCAGAGCCGCTTTCTATAGTTGGAATGGTATTGCACGAATCTATTTTTGTAACTGCAATTGCCGGGTTTATTGGCTTAATTGCCAGTTTACTGTTGCTGGAATTCGTGGGGCCGCTTATAGAAACCCAGTATATTGCTAATCCTGCAGTTAATTTTAATGTAGCGCTTACCACCGTTTTTATTTTAGTTATTGCCGGTGCTATTGCCGGATTTTTTCCTGCCTGGAGGGCTGCGAGAATTAAACCTATTGTAGCATTAAGAGACGAATAATATGTTTAGCAGGGATAAATGGAGCGAAATAATTGAAGCACTAAGTTCTAACTGGTTTAGAACTTTACTAACTGCTTTTGGGGTAATGTGGGGAATCTTTATCCTTGTAATTCTACTTGCTGCCGGAAAAGGGCTTGAAAATGGCGTAAAAAAAGGATTTGGAGGTATTGCTACCAATACCATGTTCATGTGGACGCAAACTCCCTCTAAACCATATAAAGGCTTACCTAAAGGCCGAAACTATAATTTTAAAACAGGAGATGTTGAAGCGCTTAGAGAAAATGTGCCGGGACTTCGGTTTATTTCTCCAAGAAATCAATTAGGAGGTTTCGGCGGAAATAATAATGTGGTGCGGGGCCTTCAAACCGGTGCTTTCAATGTATATGGTGATTATCCCGAGATCATTCAGCAGGAACCTATGGATGTTACTGCCGGAAGGTTTATCAATTATCTCGATATCGAGGAAAAGCGTAAAGTTGCCATCATTGGAGAAGGGGTAAGACGCGAACTTTATGAAAAGGATGAAGAGGTTTTGGGAACTTATCTCAAAATTAACGGTGTCAATTTTATGGTAATAGGCACTTATAAGAAAAAAGGCGGTGGCGGCGGAAATGCAGAAGAAGCTCAAAAAGAAATCTATGTACCATTTACTGCGTTTTCCCAGGCTTTTAATATGGGCGATACCGTAGGTTGGATGGCGATTACCGCTCACGATGAAAATTCTATCACCAGTTTAAAATCACGTATTCTGGATCTTATAAAAAGCAGGCATTCCATTCATCCTGAAGATGATCGTGCGGTTGGGAATTTCGATTTATATGAAGAATTCAACAAAATAAACGGGTTGTTCGTGGCGCTAAAAGCAGTCGCCTATTTTGTAGGGATCCTGGTATTGCTTTCAGGAATTATTGGGATTAGTAATATTATGCTAATCGTAGTAAAAGAAAGAACAAATGAGATTGGGGTAAGACGTGCTCTTGGGGCTACGCCCTGGTCTATTAGAGGGCAAATTTTAATGGAATCTATTTTCCTGACTATTATTTCGGGAATGGCCGGGATTATTTTCGCAACCGGGAATAATTGCAGCGGTAAATTATGCATTAAGCGGAATGGATACTTCAGAAATGATGTTTGCTAACCCAAGTGTAGATTTGGGTGTAGTGCTTACCGCACTGGCAATTTTAGTATGCTCAGGTTTATTGGCGGGACTTATCCCGGCGCAAAATGCGATTAAAATAAAGCCCGTAGATGCCCTTAGAACGGAATAAAAAGAAAAAAGTAAAGAAGACAAATACAATCAAAAAATGAAAAAAACAGTTACCATCTCAATTTTAGTATTGATCGCCGTGGTTTTTGTAGGCGCGTTATACTATTTGTTTCAGAAAAACCAGGAGGATCCTACCGTTTATGAAACCGAACAGGCTACAGTAGAAACCATCGTTAAAAAGACTGTGGCTACGGGAAATATTGTTCCGAAGGAAGAAGTGCTTATTAAACCCAATATTTCAGGAATTATAGACGAAATATATATTGAAGCCGGCGAGAAAGTGAAGGCTGGAGATCTTATCGCGAAAATACGGGTAATCCCAGATGTGAATTCATTACAAAGCGCGAAAGACGCCGTTGCTACTGCTAAGATCAATTTAGATAATGAGAAAAAGACCTTTGAAAGACAAAAGTCTTTGTTCGAAAAAGGAGTGATCTCTCAAAACGATTTTGACAATGCGGAAGCCAATTACAAAAGGATGCAGCAAAACTACCGCTCTGCAGAACAGAACTTCGAAATTGTGCAAACAGGAACCACTAGTGGAATTGGGAGTGCTGCCAATACGCTTATTCGCTCTACGGTAGACGGGATGGTGCTTGATGTTCCTGTTAAGGTAGGAAACCAGGTAATTGAAAGTAATAACTTTAATGATGGTACTACTTTAGCGACTCTTGCCGATGTGAACGAAATGATTTTTGAAGGAAAAGTTGATGAAAGTGAGGTAGGGAAAATTAAAGAAGATCTACCGCTGGAAGTAACGGTTGGCGCTATAGAGAATAAAACTTTTAATGCAGTTTTAGATTATATCGCTCCAAAAGGTGTTGATGAAAATGGAGCGATTCAGTTTGAGATTAAAGGGACTTTAGATAAGGCAGATACAACTTTTATTCGTGCCGGTTTAAGCGCGAATGCCTCTATTATTTTAGATAGGGCAGATGAGGTTCTGGCAATTAAAGAAGCCTTAGTGCAGTTTGATCCTAAAACTCAGGAGCCATTTGTGGAAGTTGAAACCGGAGATCAGCAATTTGAAAGAAGGGATTTGGAATTAGGAATTAGCGATGGAATTCAGGTTGAAGTGAAAAATGGTATTTCTAAAGACGATAAAATTAAGGTTTGGAACAAAGTACAACCTAGTCCGGAATTCGCCGGCCAATAGATTTTTATTTCAAAATGTAACAAGTTTAGAATTTCACAGACTCATCAACTACAATTCCGATTATGAAAAAATACAGCTTACTAACCATATTTTTATTTTCTGCTTTATTCGTAAATGCCCAGGAAAATAATGCCTGGACACTTCAGGAATGTGTGAACTACGCATTAGAAAACAATATTTCAGTAAAACAAAGCGAACTCGATGTAGAGCTTGCAGAGTTGGGGAAAAAGGATGCAATTGGTAATTTCTTACCAAATGTAAATGCTTCGGCCACGAACTCCTGGAATACCGGTCTTACCCAAAACGTAACTACCGGTGTGCTGCAAACACAAACTACCCGAAACTTTTCCGCAGGCGTTACGGCCAGTGTAAATCTTTTTGATGGGCTTAGAAATTTTAAGCAGTTACAACGCGCAAAAATATCAAAACTTGCGCGCCAATATGCACTGGATAAAATGAAGGATGATATTACCCTTTTTGTGGCTGATGCTTATTTGCAAGTGCTTTTTAATAAGCAAAACCTGGAAATTCTTAAGATTCAAAATGAAGTTACCGAGGAGCAAATGCAAAGAACAGAGCAATTAGTAGAAGCGGGTTCTTTGCCGCAAGGTGACTTTCTGGAAATTCAAGCTACATATGCTGATGAAAGACAGCGAATAATTGTTGCTCAAAACAATATTAGAATTTCGCTTATTAGCTTAGCACAAACCCTGCTTATAAAAGATTACGAGAATTTTGATATCGTAGAAAAAGGTTATGATATTTTTGGTACCGAAATTTTAGATAATCCGGTAGAAGATATTGTAGCACAAGCAAGGGAAGAAAGATCTGAAATCAAAATTGCAGAAGCTAACAAGCAAATTGCTGAAAAAGATGTGGAAATAGCGAAAGGAGCTTATTACCCAAGCGTAGGAGCTTTCTTTAATTATAATACCAGGGAATCTGGACAGGGAAGAGTTGTTGGTGTAGAGCCAGATCCTAATGATCCAACCCGTGAAATTGGAGTGGTAGAAAGTACAGGAGATATAGTAGTTGCTCCTAATGTCTTAACCACTATTGGAAGTCCGTTGCCGTTTTTTGAACAATTACAGCGTAATGATGGGGTAACTTATGGAGTACAGGTTAGTGTGCCAATCTTTAACGGTTTAGCTACCAGGAACCAGGTGAGAAGAAGCCAGGTGAATGCTAAAAGAGCTGATTACGAATTAGAGCAGGCAGAGTTAGATCTTGAGGCAAATGTTTATCAGGCTTATGTGGATGCTGAAGGAGCTTTTGAGGCTTATGAAGCATCGCTAGTTGCGGCAAATGCACAGGAGCAGGCTTTTGAATATGCTACGCAACGTTTTGACGTGGGAATTTCTAATGCTTTTGAATTTAGCCAGGCAAAATTACGTTACGAAAATGCACAAAGCGAAGTGCTAAGAACCAAATACGATTACATTTTTAAATTAAAAGTACTTGAATTATATTTTGGAGTACCGGTTACCGATCTTAAATTTTAAATTATGAAGAAAAAGACTCTATTTATAATTATTGGAATTGCTCTTGCGCTTATCCTTTTGCTTATTGTAGGTAAAAAAGCCGGTTGGTTTGGAAAAACCGGTAATTTTAAAGAAGTAGAAATCACCAAAATTGAACCTATAGATATTGTAGAAACTGTTTCGGCTACCGGGAAAATTCAGCCGGAGATTGAAGTTAAACTATCTTCAGAAGTTTCAGGAGAAATAATTGAACTGCCTATTGTAGAAGGCCAGGCTGTAGAAAAAGGCGATTTATTGGTTAGGGTAAATCCAGATATTTATCAGTCTAACGTGAATAGAGCTCAGGCCGGTTTAGAAACTTCACGGGCAAATTATGCACAGGCCCAGGCAAGTTTAAAACAAGCTGAAGCGAATTATAACCGAAACAAAAGTCTTTTCGAAAAAGGAGTGATTTCTAAAGCTGAATGGGACAGGGTTGTTTCAGAATATGAAGTAGCGCAGGCCAATAAGGAATCGGCTTACTACAATATGCAAAGTACTTCGGCTACGGTAAAAGAAGCTCAGGATAACTTAGGGCGTACCAATATTTACGCGCCTATGAGCGGTACCATTTCAAAATTAGATGCCGAACTGGGAGAAAGGGTTGTTGGAACCCAGCAAATGGCCGGTACCGAAATTCTTAGGGTTGCCAATCTTACCAATATGGAAGTAGAAGTAGATGTGAATGAAAATGATATTGTAAAGGTTCAGGTTGGAGATTCTACAATTGTTGAGGTTGATGCTTACTTAGGAAAAGAATTTAAAGGAATTGTTACCGAAATTTCAAACTCGGCTGATGCTGCACTTACCACAGATCAGGTGACTAACTTTAAAGTGAAAGTTCGTATTTTAGAGGAATCATACAAAGATCTATTAGAAGGGAAAGCAGATAATTATTCTCCATTTAGACCTGGTATGACCGCTACGGTAGATATAATCACAAACAGAAAAGATAATATAATTGGGGTTCCTATTAGTGCGATTGTGATTAAAGATGATACCACTGCAACTGAAAGTAACGATCAGAAATACGAAGCTGTTTTTCTAAAAGAAGGAGAGAAAGCCGAGCTTAGAAAAGTTTCTACCGGAATTCAGGATGATAGCAATATTGAAATTACTGAAGGTTTAACCGAAGGGGAAACCGTGATCACAGGACCATATAATACCGTAACTAAAAGCCTTAAAGAAGGTGATGACGTTGAGGTAATTAATAAATAAGAAAAACTACAGGATTTGGCATTAATACTTTGCTTAGAAACCGCTACCACAAATTGCTCTGTTGCACTTTCAAAAGATGGTGCCCTCTTAGCATTAAAGGAAGATAAGAGCAATAATTATTCGCACGCCGAGAAGTTGCACGTTTTTATAGATGAAATTCTAAAAGAAAACAACTTAGCGGTGGGAGATCTTGATGCTATTGCGGTAAGTAAAGGCCCTGGATCTTATACAGGATTAAGAATAGGAGTTTCTACCGCAAAAGGGCTATGTTTTTCATTGAATATTCCTTTAATATCTATAGCCACGCTGGCCTCTTTAGCCGCGCAGGTTGAATTGAAAAAGGGATTTGTTATTCCGATGTTGGATGCGCGTAGAATGGAAGTTTATTCTACCGTTTTTGATGAAAACCTGAAGGAAATAAGAGAAACTAAAGCTGAAGTTTTAGATGAAAATTCTTTTACCGATTATCTTGAAAAAGATAAAACAGTATTTATAGGAAATGGAGTGGAAAAATTTAAGGCTATTTGTACACATTCCAACGCTGACTTTATTTTAGATAAATTACCATCTGCAAAAGAAATGTGCAGTTTAGCAGAAGCCAAATACAAAATAAGCGACACCGAAGATGTCGCTTATTTTGAACCTTATTATTTAAAAGATTTTATTGCTGGTTAATCGGCGGAGTTAGCACCGTTGTTTTTCGATCTCTTTTCAATCGTTCCATTCATCTTTGTTTGATCATAAAGATAAACATCACGTTGAGGATAAGGAATTGTCATACCGGCTTCTTCCAGTCTTATTTTTCCTTCTTCAATCATAAACCAGTGTAGATCCCAGAATTTACTGTTTTCAGCAAAATATCTCACTGAAAAGTTAACAGAATCGGCTCCAAGTTCAGAAACAATAATTTGCGGTGCAGGGTCTTTCAGCACATCTTCCTGCTCTTCTACCAGGTTTCTAAGTACTTCCTTAGCCTTTTTCAAATCGTCATCATAAGAAATCCCGAAGCTTAGGTTTTCTTTTCTTGTTCCGTTGTAACTGTAATTGATAATATTATCATTACTCAACTCGCCATTTGGAATTACTGCACGCTGATTTCCGAAGGTGTCTAATTTCGTGTAGAATAAGGATATCTCTACCACACTACCCGAAACGCCTTGAACTTCTATCCAATCTCCAACCTTAAAAGGTTTTAATATAATTAGGATAACACCACCGGCCAAATTAGAGAGTGAGCCTTGCATAGCAAGACCAATAGCTAAACCTGCAGCACCAATCGCGGCTACCAGTGAAGCGCTCTGCACACCAAGTTGTGTAATAAAAAGAACAAATAATATTATTTTAAGTCCCCACTTTAGAGCATTTAAAGTGAAAATTTCTAAGGTTTTATCGTAATCTTTCTTTTTGAATAATTTTTCAACATATTTTACAATCAAACCAATTACCCAAAGACCAATTATTAGAAGTGCCAATGCACCAATTAAAGTAGGTAGGTAATCAATAAATTTTTCAGCGTATTCTTTTGCGATATCGCCCCAATCGTTTAGTCTATCCATAATTTCAATTTTTTGTGAAACAAATTGACTATAAATTTTTTATTTATAATAAATTTCGCTGTTTAATTTTTGTTAAAACTGTTTTATTCTTTTGATAGAATCTTCCACAGAATTTAAAGGAAGATCACATTTTCCATTACTGCAGATATAAATTAGATCTTTATCGCTTTTAAACCTGTTCTTTAAAATTGATATTTCTGATGGCTTTACACTACCCGCAAAAATGGTGTGTGGAAAGAATTCCTGTTCTAATTCCTTTTTTATAGAAATAGCATTTTTACCCGTGATCGCAACTTCATAAAAAGCTTCAGTGAAATTAAGCATCAAATCCAGCCAGTTGGCATAAGACTGCGGATAGCTTTTTATTTGGGGCTGGACTGTTTTGAGCATTTTCTTTGCTAAATCATAATAATCCTGTTTTCCTGTGATTTTTGAAACCTTAAATAGATTTTTAGCCATAACCGAATTTGATGCAGGCAGTACATTATCATTTAACTCATAATTCCTGGTGATTAAAGCTTCATCTTTTGAAGAGGTGAAATAGAACAATCCGGTTTTTTCATCCTGAAAGTCTTCCAGGCAAACCGAAATTAATTGCTCTGCAATTTCCAGCCATTTTTCTTCAAAAGTAGCTTCATATAGATTTAGAAAAGCTTCGGTGCACAAAACGTAATCTTCCAGGTAAGCATTTATAGAACTATTCCCATTTTTGAAATTATGCCAAAGCCGATAATCTTTCTTAAACTGATATTTTTGAAGAAATGCTGCGTTTTTTAATGCTTTTTCCAGGAATTCTGCTTCCCCAAAAGCTTTATAGGCATCTACGTATCCATTTAGCATAAGCGCGTTCCAGGAAGTTAAACTTTTATCATCCAGCCCCGGTTTTGTTCTTTTATCACGCTCTTGTTTTAAAATTTTTGTCCAGTTTTTTTTCTTTTCTTTTAATTCAGTTAAACTAAGATTGAATTCTTCAGCAATCGCTTCGTCACTTTTAGATCGAATAAGCACATAATTGTTGTCCTCCCATTTTCCGAAGGAATTAATATTATAATAAGCTTCGAATATTGAAAAATCTTCAGTTAATAAATCTTGTAATTGGTCTTTTTGCCATACGTAATAGGCGCCTTCGCTTTTATTCCCGGTTTTATCTTCACTATCTGCATCCAATGCTGAATAAAACGCTCCGGTACTATCGGTAAGTTCCTCTTTTACAAAATCCAGGGTTTTATAAACCACTTCTTTATACCAATTATCTTTCGTAAAAGCAAAGGCCTTGCTGTAAAGACTCACCAATTGGCCATTATCATAGAGCATTTTCTCGAAATGTGGTACGTGCCAGCGTTCGTCTACCGAGTATCTTGAAAATCCACCGCCAATATGGTCAAAAACTCCACCATAGGAGATTTTATTAAGACTTTGCAGGGAATGCTCCAAGATCTCCTTGTTGTCTTTTTGCACAGCATACCTGAATAAGAAAGACTGGTTTACCGGAAGCATAAATTTTGGTGCTCCTTGCGAACCACCATTTTTCCTGTCAAATCCTTTTTTCCATTTTTCAAGCATTTTATCTAGAAAATCTGTAGTGAAAGGAGTTTCTTCTTTGGGAGTTTCAATAAGTTGTAATTGCTGTAGTCCTTCTTCCAGTTTAGAAGCGTACGATTTCATTTCATCTGGCTTGGTTTGGTATAGCCCAGAGAGTTGTTTTAAAGCGTCTTTCCACTGCTCTTTTCTAAAATAGGTGCCACCCCAAACCGGCCGGCCGTCTGGTAATGCTACGATATTCATAGGCCATCCACCTGCTCCGGTCATTACCTGAATAGCGTTCATATAAACCTGGTCAACATCGGGGCGTTCTTCCCGGTCAACTTTTATATTTATATAATGCTGGTTCATAATTTCAGCCACAGCTTCATCTTCAAAACTTTCGTGCTCCATTACGTGGCACCAGTGGCAGGCAGAATAGCCAACACTTATAAGTAGAAGTTTATCTTCCTTGCGCGCCTTTTCCAGGCTTTGTGTGTTCCAGGCCTCCCAGTTCACTGGGTTATGAGCGTGTTGTAAAAGGTAAGGACTGGTCTCGTGAATTAGGTTATTGGTGAATTTTGGTTTGGGCATGATTATTTTTTAAATGAAAAACGCTCCCCGGAATCCCAGAGAGCGTTGCTAATTTTATAAGTGAAAATTAACTGATTTCAAAAGAGATTTTTACATTAACCCTAAATTCGGTAATGTTTTCTCCATTTACAAGTGCACTTTGTTCTTTAACATAAACCGATTTTATATTCTTTACGGTTTTAGCTGCATGTTTCACTGCTTTTTTTGTGGCATCTTCCCAGCTTTCGGTAGAATTCGCCAAAATCTCAATTACCTTTATTATAGACATAATATGTTGGTTTTAGAATGTTACAAATCAATTCTCTTTTAAAAATACCGAGAATTTCTTCGGAAATAGAGATTGTTTTAAAACTAGGGGATTTCACTAGTTAGAGCCTTGAAGTTTTTACTTATAAAATGCGTTCTGGCTAAATTGTTCTTCCTTTTCGCAGTACATTTTTTAGGATAATTGAAAAATTACTATGCTAATAGCCTGGATTTAATTAAAGTTTTAATAACCTACAAAAAGATATTTATAGGAAAAATTCGCTGAATTTTGCAGGTTGAAAGGACTTTGTTTACATGCAGGATGTTTACTTAATAATTCTGGGACTTTTATTTATCCTGGCCATTACAGATTTAGTGGTTGGGGTGAGTAACGATGCCATTAATTTTCTTAACTCTGCAGTAGGTTCCAAAGCGGTTTCCCTTCGTTCTATTCTCATTATTGCAAGTTTGGGAGTGGCAGTAGGCGCCATATTTTCCAGCGGATTAATGGAAGTAGCCCGAAAAGGGATTTTTCTTCCGCAGGAATTCTACTTTGAAGAGATCATGGTCATATTTATGGCTGTAATGCTTACCGATGTTCTGCTGCTGGATTTCTTTAATTCACTGGGGCTGCCAACTTCTACTACAGTATCAATTATGTTCGAGCTGCTGGGAGCGGCCGTTAGTATTGCGCTTATAAAGATCTTTAAAACTACTAATGATGTTTCTAACTTGGTAGATTTTATAAATGTTGACAAAGCTTCTGAAGTTATTTTTGGCATTTTACTGGCCATTGTTATTGCTTTTGTAGCCGGCGCGGTTGTTCAGTATTTTTCACGCTTAGTGCTTTCTTTTAAATACGAAAGAAAACTGAAATACACCGGGGCCATTTTTGGCGGAGTTTCGCTTGCGGCGATTTTCTATTTTATTCTTATTAAAGGGCTAAATAGCTTAGCTTTTGTATCAGATCACTTTGTAGAAGATGTACACAATAACCGCATACAGATCATTATTTTTAGCTTAATAGGCTTTACAATTCTCTCTAAGGTCTTAACAAGTTTCTTTAAGGTAAATATTCTTAAACTTATTGTTATGGTGGGCACCTTTGCACTGGCGCTGGCTTTTGCAGGGAACGATCTTGTTAATTTTATTGGTGTGCCCATAGCAGCCTGGCAATCCTATGAAATATGGAGTGCCTCTGGGGTGGCCGCTTCAGAACTGTTAATGAACGATTTGGCCGGCAGTGTTCCTACCCCGGAAATTATCTTAATTTTTGCCGGAGGAGTTATGGTTCTTACCATCTGGTTTTCTGATAAAGCGAAAGCAGTTGTAGATACCGGTGTGAAATTATCCCGGCAGAATGAAGGTTCAGAACGGTTTGGAGCTAATTATTTATCCCGAACAATCGTTAGGTATTCTATGATGTTTGGTAGTGCGGTTTCAGAAGTAATTCCTAAAAAAGTTAGAAAAAGAATTGATACGCAATTTGAAACTCCAAAGACAAAAACTACCGGGAGAGAAATCGCGCCGCCGGCGTTCGATTTGGTGCGGGCATCTGTGAATTTGGTGGTAGCCAGTATTTTGATTTCTATGGGGACTAATTTGCAGCTTCCGCTTTCTACTACCTACGTGACTTTTATGGTGGCGATGGGGACTTCTTTAGCTGATAGGGCCTGGAACCAGGAAAGTGCTGTTTACAGGGTTGCCGGTGTGCTTAATGTTATTGGAGGTTGGTTTGTAACCGCTTTTGTTGCATTTCTTGGAGCAGCGCTTTTTGCTGTGATTATTTACTTTGGCGGGCTTATAGCTATTGCTATCCTTGTTTGTATTACCGCCTTTGTTATTATAAGAAATACGCTATCTCACGCGAAAAAATCTAAAGCAAATAAACTTCAGAAAAGATATAAACGTACCGATATTATTACCATTAATGAGATTACCGCCGAAAGTTCGGTTAATATCTCGCAGGTGATTTCAGGAATTAAAAAGCGCTACACCAAGACTGTAGATAATTTAGGATACCACGATCTTGGCAAACTTAAGAAGAATAATAAAAAAGTTAGTGAGCTTGAAAGTGAGGTAGACGATCTAAAAGGTAATATCTATTATTTTATAAAATCGCTGGATGAAGATTCGGTGGAAGCGAGCCGATTTTATATTCATTTGCTGAATTATTTACAGGAAATGGTAAACTCTACCCGATATATTACCCGAAACTCTTTTGAGCACGTAAATAACAACCATAAAAACCTAAAATTTAATCAGATCAGGGATCTGAAAAAGATAGATAAAAAGCTTCAGGAGTTATTTTCGGAAATAAAGTACACTTTTGATGAGCACGATTTTGAGCGGTTAGATGATATTCTTGCTGAAAAGCAACAATTGCTCGATATGGTTTCAGAAATGATAGAGAAACAAATTAAACGCATAAGGACTTCAGAAAGCAGTCCTAAAAACACCAAACTTTACTTTGGGCTTTTACTGGAATCTAAAGACCTTATTTCGTCTACGCTTAATTTAGTTCAGTTATTTAGGGAATTCTATGTGGAAGCGAAATCTACGCTTTAGCAGCTTCAGAAATTATCCGTTTACTGCTTCTACGTAATCTACTTTTCCGCGAAGCATATCCCTTAGCATCGTTTCAATTCCGCTTTTAAGCGTCATGGTTGAAGAAGGACAGCCACTGCAAGCTCCCTGAAGGATAACTTTTACGGTTTTATTTTCAGAATTATAAGAATCAAAAAGAATATTTCCACCATCACTGGCAACAGCAGGTTTAATGTATTCATCAAGAATCGCGATAACCTGTTTTGAAGTATCGTCCAGGTCTTTAATTTCCTGGCTTACCTCTGGATTTGCCGGGTGGGTTGATGCTTCTGTTTGTTGAGGTACTGAAGCTTCGGCTTTTAAAACCTCTTTCCCATCCTGCAGGTAATTAGTGATGAATTCTCTTAACTCCAGGGTGATTTCTTCCCATTGCGCAACATCATACTTGTGGATAGAAACGTAATTAGAATCTATAAATACTGCTTTTACAAAAGGGAAATGAAAAAGTTGTTGCGCAAGTGGCGCATCTTTAGCTTCATCAATATTTTTAAACTCGGCAGTTTTTAAAACCAGTTTTTTATTCGCTACAAACTTCATTACTCCCGGGTTTGGAGTGCTTTCAGCATAAACCGTAACCGGAACATTTTTTGTTTGATCTGCATCTTCCTTAATCACCACACCATCTTTATTTAGAAAATCTTCTATTTGGGCGGCAACTTCTTCCTGCACATCATCCCATTCTACGATATCATATTTTTCTATCGCGATGAAATTTTGAGCTATGTAAACCGTTTTTACAAAAGGTAGGTAAAACAATTGCTGTGCTAATGGAGATTTAGCTGCTTCATCTATATTATTAAACTCGTAATTTTCGTGACGGGTTAAAAATTTGTTGGTTTCAAATTTTATGATTCCCGGTTTATTTGTGCCTTGTATATTTATAGTGAAATCGCTCATATCAATTTTTTTGCAAAAGTACTAAAGAAAACTTAGTTAATCTATATCTTTACCTTTCTTATGGGGATTAGAACTTTATTTATCAGGTGTTTTAAAGCTAGCCAAATTTCGATGGCTGCAAAAATCATTTTTATAATACTATTTGGTTTTTTACTGAATTCCTCAGCAAAAGCACAGGAAGTAATTCCCATTTATTCAGATTACCTAACCGATAACCTTTATCTTATTCATCCTTCCATGGCTGGTGCGGCCGATAGAAATCAAATAAGACTTACGGCCAGACAGCAATGGTTTGACGTTGAGAATGCTCCCAGCTTACAGACACTGGCTGTAAATGGCAGACTGGGAGACAAGCTTGGTGTTGGAGGAATTGTTTTTAATGACCAAAATGGTAATTTCTCTAAGATTGGGGCTTATGGAACGGTGGCTTATCATTTACATTTCGCCAGAAATGAATTTCTAAATCAGCTTTCCTTTGGAATTAGCGCCGGGATTATTCAACATAGATTAGATCAAAGTGGGTTTACCGAATTTGATCCTATTGTAAGCGGGAGTAATGTTTCTGACATCTTCGGAAATATGGATATTGGTATGTCTTATTATTATCTGGATTTTTTTGCGCACTTGGCGGCTAAGAATATAATTTCTGTAAGGCGCGAACTTTTCTATTCTGACGCAGTGCCGAGCAATCAGCGTAAATATTTATTCTCTACGGGTTATGTTTTTGATAATAATAATGATTGGAGTTATGAGCCTTCAATTTTATATCAGCTACGAGAAGCCACCAATGAAATGAATATTGATTTAAATATGAAAGTGTATCGGGAAGTTGATTTCGGGCAACTATGGGGCGGACTTTCTTATCGAAACAGTTTTGAAGGTGCCGAATATACTACGGATGGTAACGAAGTTGAAAGTCAGCAGCTACGGTATATTACTCCTTTTTTAGGTTTAGATTACAAAAATTTTATGTTTGGCTATACTTTTAGCTACCAGTTTAACTCGGTGGTTTTAAGTAATAATGGTTTTCATCAAATTACTATAGGCTACGATTTTGGAAAGAGTAGATGGCGATGGGAGAAAAATGTCCCGGCAGTTAATTATTAGAAATCCAGATAACTAACTTTATAACCATATTTTACGGCTTCAGTTAAATTTTCAAGCACCTTAGGATTGGTGTTGCTGAAAAATTCTGGAATGGGTCTTTCCATAGGTTCTTCTTTCAGTAATAAATTATTTAATTCAAGAATGGATTTTGTTTGCCTCGCTACGGCCTCTCCCGAATCTATAATTACTACTTCCTTTGGAAGCAATTCTTTGAGTATAGGAATAAGATAAGGATAGTGGCTGCAACCCAGCACCAGGTAGTCTATTTTATTTACAAAAAATGGTTCCAGTAATTTAAGTAAAAGACTTTTCATTTGAGGGGAATCCAGTTCTCCTGCTTCAATAAGCTCTACCAGGCCACGACCTTCAATTTCTACTACATTAATATTTCTTGCATAAAAATCTGAAGTCTGGGAGAAAAGAGTGCTGGTTAGCGTTCCACGGGTGGCCAGTATCCCTATAGTTTTTGATTTTGATTTTAAAGCGGCCGGTTTAATTGCCGGTTCAATACCTATAAAAGGAATAGAATATTCATTTCTTAAATCTTTAATAGCATTAGTCGTGGCAGTATTACAGGCAACAACGATTATCTTGGCGCCCATATCCAGCAACTTCTCCGTGTTCTTCCGGCTGAGATTTTTAATCTCTTCAATGGGCTTTTCCCCGTAGGGCGCATTCTTGCTATCGGCTAGATAAATAGTTTTTTCAAAAGGAAGTAACTCGTGAATTTCCTTCCAAATAGAAGTTCCTCCAACACCCGAATCAAATATACCTATAGGTTGCGAATTGCTCATTGGTACAAAAATAAAAACTGCGCCTAAAAGGGGCGCAGTTTTTACTCTTTATTTATGTATTGGGTGAAAATTACATTCCCAATTCAGCTTTTACGTCAGCCATAAGGTTCTTACCATCGGCAAGGATTACTCCTGTTCCAGTAGTAGAGTCAAGTACATAATCGTATCCTTGTTCTCTGGCTACTTTTTGGATAGCTTCACGAGCTTTTTCAATTACCGGTCTAATTAGATCGTTTTCTTTCTTTTGAAGCTCCTGTCTTGCTCTCTGGCTGTGCTCCTGGATTCTTCTTTCAGTTGCCTGAAGTTCACTTGCTCTTTTTGCATTTTCCTCTTCTGTTACTGTTTCAGCTTCAGATTGGTAACGTTGCATAGTATTTTGAGCTTCAGTAAGCATATCTTTAATCTCAGCATCGTAAGTTTTCTCTAACTTTTCAAGTTGAGACATTGCATCTTTATAAGCAGGCATAGTTTCTACCAATTCCTGGGTAGCGATGTGGGCAACTTTACTCTGTGCGTTTGCAAATGTAGTAGCTCCTATGGTTAATGCAAGGGCTATAAAAAGTGTTTTGAATTGTTTCATTTTAATTGATATTAATTGTTTAAGTATTAAGGTTTAAAATTATTTAGTTTATCGTGTCTTTTCTTGCTCGTGCCGCTTCAATAGAATCTCTTTTTTGTTGTCTTTCTTTTAAAATTCTTTCTCTGCGTTGTTCAAATTCTTTTTGTCGTGCTTCTTTAATAGAATCTTGTTTTCTTCTTCTTTCTTCTATTAGGGCCTGGCGCTCACTTTTGCGATCCTCAACGGCTTGTTCTCTCGCGCTTAATTCTTCATCTTCTTCTGCTGTGCGCGCTTCAGCTCTTTCCAGCTCCCGTTCTTCTTGTTTTGTCTCAATTTGTCTTCGGTTAGAAGCTCTGTTGATGCTTCTTAAAACCTGGTCACTTAAGTCAAAACGGTTTTTAGCAAAAAGCATACCCGATTCAGCATTTCTATCAAATATGAAATCGAAATCTCTGGTCTCAGCTATTTCCTGAACCGCTGTGAAAACCTGATCCTGAATGGGCTTTATTAATTGCCTCTTCTGAATCATATAATCACCTTTTGGTCCAAAACGCTTCTGCTCATAATCTGTAGCCTGTTCCTGCTGATATGCGATCTCTTCTTCCCGCTCCTCAATAAGTTCAGGAGTAAGTAGCGCGCGTTCATTTTGCAGGCTGGTTTTCATTTCATTAATTTCTTTCCGCTTCTGCTCAATTTCATTTTGCCATTCTTTAACTCTCTGGTCTAATTGAGTTGAAGCTTGCTGATATTCGGGAACATTTTCAAGGATGTATTCCATATCCACATAGCCTATATTTATTGGCTTTTGAGCATTTGCTCCAAAACCAATCAAGATAAAAAGTGTGAATAAAAATGTTCTTTTAAGCATACTTAAATCGAATATAGAAAATATCGTGCCAAATTAAAATTGCTGTCCAATTATGAAATGTGTTTCCCATCCATTCGCTCCCGGTATTCCCTGGATAGAATCGAATCCATATCCAAAGTCTATACCAAGTAAACCAAAGGCTGGCATAAAGATTCGTAAACCTGCACCGGCCGATCTGTTAAGTTGGAAAGGATTAAAATCCCTGAAGTTATCGTAAGATGCACCACCTTCCAAAAAGGTAAGGGCATAAATAGATGCTGAGGGTTTAAGCGTAATTGGATATCTAAGCTCTAAAGAGTATTTGTTATAGATAGTTGCACCATCATCATTCACTCCTGCAGGGCGATCTATAGGTACTACAGATTGGTTTGGATAACCTCTTAACTGAATAGTTTCTCTACCATCTAAACTAAATGCTCCAAGACCGTCACCACCAAGAAAGAATCTTTCAAAAGGAGGAACGCC
Source organism: uncultured Flavobacteriaceae bacterium (assembly GCA_963727565.1). Taxonomy (GTDB): domain Bacteria; phylum Bacteroidota; class Bacteroidia; order Flavobacteriales; family Flavobacteriaceae; genus Salegentibacter. Next base: position 489,196 of record CAVSGU010000006.1, on the reverse strand, counting down.
ACGATCGTTGTTGTATGCTCCAAGGAAACCGTATTCTGCGTTGGTTCTTAGTACAAGCTTATCGTAAATTTGGGTATACCATTCTCCACTAAACTTAACTTTATAGAATTCCAGCCAGTTAAATTTCTTCTGGTCTATTTTACGTTGATCCCCAACAGCATTCTCAGGAGTTACCCTGTCGCCTTGTTCGTTGATAAGATTACCGTTTTCATCTTCTAACTGGTATTCTCTGTCTTCGGCTAAATTAGCGTAATCTACACCATTCCAAAGAGAGTATGGAGGAGTGAATTTAGCAGTGATCTTAAATTTAGAACCTCCCGTTGGGAAAATTGGGTTTACATAAGTGTTATCCCGTGTAAGTCCTAAAGTGTAGGTGAAGTTATTAGAGTGTCCATCACCAAAAGTAAATAAACCTGTATTATAATTATTTAGATTATAACGTTGAAAACCTAGAGAGTGAGATACCGTAATATAAGGATCTGGCACGGTTAAACGTTTGGCTAAACCAACGTTTACTCCAAGAATATCAAAACTTCTGCTTCTATCTGCCTCCCTATTTACATAATCGAATAAAAACTGTCTGGTATAGGAGAATGAAGTTTGAAGACTTACCGGCTTTTTACCGCCTAACCATGGTTCCATAAATGAAAGGCTGTAGGTTTGGTAAAAAGTACTGGCCTGGGCTCTAAGAGAAAGGGTTTGTCCATCTCCCATAGGTACTGGTTTGTAAGCTTCTTTGTCAAAAATCCCAGATAAAGAGAAGTTGTTGAAAGAAAGCCCTAAAGTACCAATAAAGCCTCCGCCACCATAACCACCTTGTAGTTCTATTTGGCTGGCACCAGCTTCTACTACAGAGTATTCAAGATCTAAAGTACCCGATTGTGGATCTGGATCTACGAATTTTGGTTCTAACTGTTCTGCATCAAAAAAGCCAAGCTGGCCAAGTTCTCTTACCGTATTTACAACATCTTCCTGGCTATATTTTTGCCCCGGTTTAGTTCTTAGTTCACGGTAAATTACGTGATCTTTTGTTTTATCGTTTCCGGTTACTCTAATGTTGTTGAAGTATGCTTCTTTACCTTCAACAATTCTAATTTCAAAGTCTATGGTGTCGTTGTAGACATTGGTTTCTACAAGGTTGATAGTAGAAAATAAGTAACCGTTGTTTTTATATAGGTTAGAAAGGTCTTCTCCGTCTGGTTTAGTTTGATCGGCGATTCTTTTGTCTAAAAGAACCCCATTATAAACATCACCTTTTTTTATTCCCAGAACACGTTCTAGCTGAGCATCTGTATAAACTGAATTCCCCAGGTAATCAATATCTCCAATATAATATTGATCTCCTTCTTCAATTTTAAGGTTTAAAGCAATTGTTTCGTCATCAATTTCAACTAGAGAATCTGTTACGATTCTGGCATCACGATAACCGCTTTCCTTATAATTGTCTATTAGGCTTTCTTTGTCTTCCTGGTAATCTGCCCGAACGAATTTAGATCTTTTCCAGAAGCGAATAATATTCTTCTGTTTGGTGTTTTTCATAGACCTTCTAAGCTTGGCGTCAGAAAATTTTTCGTTGCCTGTAAAATTGATATCGGCAATTTTTACACGATCGCCCTGGTCTATATCTATAAGCATATTTACCAGGTTAGTGTTAGCCGTAGTATCGGTAACTTCGCTGGTGCTTATTTTTGCATTAGCATTAAAATATCCTTCTTTACGATATTTGCTTTCTATATAATTCTTGGTGGTGGTGATAAGGTTTTCTGAAACCTTAGCGCCGGTTCTCAGTTTATTTTCCTCAATAATTTCTTCCTGTTCCCGCTTTTTAAGGCCGGTAACTTTAACTTTATTTAGTTTTGGAACTTCCTGGATTTCAATCTCCAGGTCTGCAACATTGCCATCACTTACATTGGTAATGTAAAAATTGATGTCGCTAAATTGATCAATATCCCATAGTTTATTGATCACGTTACTAATTTTATCTCCGGGAATATATATTTCTTCCCCTTTTTTTAAACCGGTATAAGCAATTACGGTTTGTTCGTTAAAACTAACGGTCCCCGTAACTTTAATATCTCCAATTATATATTTTTTGCCATCTGCTAATGGTAAGCCTTGAGCTTGTGAAGAAATGCTAAAAATTAAACTACATGCTACTGCCAGAAGGGTAAATACTTTCTTCGTCATGAATGCGCTAACTAAGTTGCTCACTGGTTTTTCCAAATCGTCTTTCTCTATTTTGATAATTGTAAATGGCTTCAAAAAGATTTTCTTTTCTAAAATCTGGCCATAAAGTTTTTGTAAAATATAATTCTGCATAAGCAATTTGCCATAATAGGAAGTTGCTAATGCGTTGTTCTCCGCTGGTTCTGATCAATAAATCTACCTCCGGAAAATTTCGGGTGTAAAGATGCTGATTTATAACCGATTCATCAATAGCATCGGCGGTTATTTCATTATTTTTAACTTTCAGGCTAATTTCACGTATTGCAGAGGTTAATTCTTCCCGTGAACCGTAGCTAAGTGCAAGGTTGAGAACCATGCGATTGTTGGTCTTGGTCTTCTCTATAACCTCGTTAAGTTCCCGAAATACTTTCTTCGGAAGGGTTTTTAAATTCCCTATCGCATTTAACCGAATATTATTTTTCTGAAGTGTTTTAATTTCCTTTTTTAAAGAGGAAACCAGTAACCGCATTAAAGTGTCTACTTCTAATTTTGGGCGATTCCAATTTTCTGTAGAAAAGGCATAAAGGGTTAAGTGTTCAATGCCAATTTCGGCTGAAGCTTCTACAACATCCCGAACAGCGGTAGTGCCTTCTTCGTGCCCTGCGGCCCTTAAAAAGCCTTTTTTTCGCGCCCACCGTCCATTGCCATCCATAATTATGGCAATATGCTTTGGTAGTTTTTTAAGGTCTATGTTGTCTTTATAATTCATATTAAAATCGGCTATAGCAAGGTTCTCTACCCCATGAAAAGGTAAAATTCACTCCTGTGAAAACATACCAATCGTTGGTGTTTCTATTTCCGAATTCCCTTCTGGGCATTCTATTTCCAAAAATTTCTTCAGGCCAGCTTCCGTCTAAATTATCGGTAAACGTATAGCGTACGCCTACTTCCAGCGCTCCTACAATATGGCGTGTTATACTTTCTTTGTAACCAAAAACCACCGGAATCGCAAAATCCCAGTTGGCTCCCTGGTTTTCCAATTCATCCATTGGGGAAATCTGCACTCAGTAATAAGTGGTCTGCTCTAAAATATGTTATTCCGGTATAAAGATAAGGAGTACTTTGCGGGTGACCTTCATGAAGATCAAAACTCCAGAAATTAAATTCTATACCAAGGGAAGCTTCTGCAATAGTGTTAGTAAAAGAATAGCCTCTGCTTGCTCTTCTGGGATCATTAGAATCGGCATCATCGGCATTTATTTCAGCATATAAAAGGGAAAATCTAAAAGCATGTCGTGGGCTGCGATTCCATTTAAGAAGTGCGCCGCCAACCAGGCTATTTGGAAGTACAAAATTGGTTCGGCCTACATCACCAATGTAATTAGCGCCACCAATATATGGTCCTACTTCAAATGTTTGTGAATTTGTTTTTGGGGCAAAAACAAGCAAGATTACTACAACTAATATGTACCTCATAGGTTTTCAAAAGTTTGCAAATATAACAATAATGTTTGCTCTACAATAATTTGAGCAAATTTGTACATGTTCTTAAACAGTTTTTAAAATCATTTATTGCTTAATTGCGTTTATCTTCTCCCCACATGAGCTTTTTTCTGAGGGTTTGAAGAAAACTATCGTCGTTAAGTTCAACAAGGTTTATCGCGTAGGGTGCTTTTTCAATAATGATCTCGGTATCATTTTGTAGGGTGGCAATTCGGGAATCCATGGAGACCAGGTGAGAATCTTCTCTTCCTGAAACCCGAAGTGTTATTTTGGTGTCGTCTTTAATTACTAAAGGTCGTGCATTTAAATTGTGCGGCGCAATTGGAGTGATAATGATTGATGCCGCATCTGGTGTAATTACCGGGCCGCCGCAGCTAAGAGAATAGCCTGTAGATCCCGTTGGTGTAGAAACAATTAAGCCATCTGCCCAGTAAGAATTTAGATATTGATCGTTTAGCCAGGTGTCTACCGTGATCATAGAGGTAGTGTTTTTTCGGCTTACGGCAATCTCATTCAAGGCAATATTTTTAAAAACAGGATCGTGGCTTGGTGGGTTAGTGCTAATATTTAATACACTTCGGGAAGAAATGCTGTAGTTTTTTTGCAATATAGTTTCCAGGCTATCTTTAATCTCTTCCTTTTGGATAGTTGCCAAAAAGCCTAATCTTCCTGTATTAATACCGACTATAGGGATGTCTAAATTCCTGATATAATTAATAGACTTTAAAATAGTACCATCGCCGCCAATACAAAAGAATAAATCAAAGCTGTTATCCAGTTCTTCAAAAGTGCTGAAGTGCGAATAATCGTCATCAATGGTCTTATTTAAATGAATAAGTTCCAGGAAATCTTTTTCAATAATTACATTGATGTTTTTACGTTTCAGTAATTCCAGAAGCTGTGCTATATAAGTCCCGGCATTGGTGTGATAAAACTGACCGTAGATGCCTACTTTCATATATTCATATATTTATCTAAATACTTAGAGCGGTCTCTAAGATTTTTATTGAAATTATCTTCCCGGTGTTCAGAAATAATTTTATAGCCATATCTGCGGAAAGACTGAATGATCTCATTTATTCCAGACGGACTCAATTTTATGGTGATTTGAACTACGTCATTTTCAATTTTCGAAATAAATGAGCCAAGAATATTTGCGCTATTAGATTCTACAATCTGCACGATCTCACTAAAGGAATAATCCTTAATTCCTTTTTGGATTACGATAATATTTCCCGCTTCGCTTAAAAACGGAGTTTCATTAAAAAGGGCAATGATCTCGTTTAGCTCAACATAACCCAGATAATGATTTTCTTCATCTAAAACCGGTAAAATATTGGTATTGTTTTGCGCAAAACGTTCTAAAATATCCAGCCAAAAATCTGTATTTCTCACAAAAAAACCTTCTAAGGCATATTGATAATCTTCTAAAGATTTTTCGGCTTCAAAGCAACGAATATCATTTTCTGAAATGCAACCCATATAGATACCGTTGTTTTCTACCGGCAAATGCGAATAGGTTAACTGGTTGAACAAGTCCTGGACTTCCCCAATTTTATCAGAAAAATGCCTTATGGAAACATCGTTAATTATAAAATCATCCATCTTCATGATGTCGCTTCGTTTTTATGCAAATTAATTAAAATAAAATTCATTAGGGCATTTCCAAGTTTGTATTTTTGTTAAACAAAAGCTTATAAAATGACGAAATTAAGTGTAAATATCAATAAAATTGCCACTTTGCGAAATGCTCGTGGTGGCAACATTCCTAATGTAGTTGAAGCAGCTAAGAAAATAGAGTCTTTTGGCGGGCAGGGAATCACCGTGCACCCAAGACCAGATGAACGCCATATTACTTACCAGGATGTTCGGGATCTTTCTCCTATTGTAAAAACCGAATTTAATATTGAAGGAAATCCGGTAGCGAAATTTATTAATCTTGTTATGGAAGCTAAACCAGCGCAGGTTACTTTGGTGCCCGATGCTGAAGATGCAATTACTTCTAACGCCGGTTGGGATACTATTAAAAATAAGAAATTTCTCCAGGAAGTGATTCAGGAGTTTAAAGATAATGGTATTAGAACTTCAATTTTTGTAGATCCAGATGAAAAAATGATAGAAGGAGCTGCAGAAACAGGAACAGACCGAATTGAATTATATACCGAAGATTTTGCCGTGAAATTTGCAAAAGGTGATAAATCTGGAGTAGAGCCGTATAAGAAATGTGCAGAATTAGCGCATCAATTAGGTTTAGGAATTAATGCAGGTCATGACCTTTCCTTAGATAATATTAAGTTTTTTAATGAGCAAGTTCCGCATCTTGATGAAGTTTCCATTGGCCACGCACTAATCGCTGAAGCCTTATATATGGGATTAGAAACAACGATTAAAAAATATCTTGAACTTCTGAAGTAATTCATTTTTAGAAACAAAAAAACTATGAAATTAAACTCTATAATAATAGGAGAGGGGACGCCGCTTTTAATTCTTCACGGCTTTTTGGGGATGAGCGATAACTGGAAAACCATTGGTAGCAAACTTGCTGAAGAAAAGAATTTCCAGGTTCACCTTGTAGATCAGCGTAACCACGGTAAAAGTCCGCATACAGATAGTCACAGTTATCAATTAATGGCTGAAGATATTGCAGCCTATTGTGAGCAACATTCTTTATCAAATATCATATTAATGGGGCATTCAATGGGTGGTAAAACTGCGATGCTTACTGCTGCAAATTATCCTGATCTAGTGAAAAAGCTTATCGTGGTAGATATTGCTCCAAAATACTATGAACCACATCATCAGCAAATATTAGAAGGCTTAACCGCTTTGGAAGATGCTAACCTGGAATCGCGAAAGGATGCCGATAAATTACTTTCAGAATTTATTTCAGAAAAACCGGTGCGACTTTTTCTGTTGAAAAACCTAAAGCGTAAATCTGAAGGCACTTATTGTTTAAAAGTTAACCTTGCAAACTTTAAAAGATAATATTGAAGAAGTGGGGCGGGCGCTTCCGCAGGATAAATCTTATAGCGGGCCTACACTATTTATAAAAGGAGCTAATTCAAATTATATTAAAAAAGAAGACCGGGCAGATATTAAAAATCAATTCCCGGAAGTAGAATTCAAAGAAATCGCAAACGCCGGGCATTGGGTTCACGCTGAGAAAATGGATGATTTCTATGCAGCTGTTGTTGACTTTCTTTAAAATCTTTCTAAATTTATTATGTGTGCATAATAAATATTCCAATTTTCTTGAGTAATATGTAATTTATGCTAAATTTGATACCAAGAAATTATTAGAATACTATAAAATCCAATTCAATTATGAAAAAATTACTTTTCCTGGGCCTTTTTGGTCTAATGGCTGCGGTAACTTATGCCGGTGGGTATAGGGTGAGTCTTCAGGGACAACGATCGCTTGCTATGGGTCACACGGGTGTAGCGGTAGTTAACAATGCCGAACTTGCTTTTTTTAACCCGGCTGGGCTTGTTTATCTTGAAAATAAGATAAATGTAGCCGCTGGTGCCAGTGCCGTATTTTCCAGTGTGAAATACCAAAATTCAGAATTCGGACTTAGTTCTGAAACTGACAGTCCTGTGGGAACCCCTTTCTATGCTTATGGGTCTTATAGAGTAAACGACTGGCTAACTTTAGGTCTTGCTGCTTATACTCCTTATGGAAGTAGCGTAGAATGGCCAACAGATTGGGCTGGATCTCATTTGGTGAATACTATAGATCTTCAGGCTATATATATTCAGGCTTTAGCTGCAGTAAAAATTTCAGATAAATTAAGTGTTGGTGGTGGACCAATCTATGTAAATGGATCGGTGAATTTTAACCGAAACCTAAACCGTACTTTAACCGATATAGAAGGAAATCGTTCTAACGTAACTGTAGATGCCAGCGGCGTAAGTGCCTTTGGATGGTCAGCCAGTGCGATGTTTAATGCTACTGAAGATTTACGTTTTGGTATTAATTACCGAAGTGAAATTATGGTGGAAGCCGAAGGTGGAGATGCTACTTTTGAAAATATTCCAAATTCGCCATTAACTCCTTTTCAGAATACAGAATTTGATGCGTCTTTACCAATGCCAGCTGAGCTTTCGGTAGGAGTTTCTTACGAGCTTTTAGACAAATGGCTTCTTGCTTTCGATTATAATATGACTTACTGGGATGTGTATGAGTCTTTAGATCTGGACTTTGCAAATGCACAAATTCCTGATTCTGAAAATCCACGTAATTATAAAAACTCCTCAACTTATAGATTTGGTTTGCAATATCTTGCCAACGAAACTATTACCTTGAGAGTTGGATATTACTTTGATGAATCTCCAGTACAGTCTGGTTATTTTGCTCCTGAAACTCCAAGAAACGATGCTCACGGATTTACCGGTGGTCTTTCTGTAAATGTGAGTGACAAATTCTCTATAGATGCTGCATTCCTTTATAACAGGTATGAAGAAGTAGATGAGTCTTACGATTATTATAGCGAAAATGGGCAAAATGTTCCATTTGAAGGAACTTATAAGACTTCAGCCTTTATTCCTGGACTTGGTGTAACCTATAAATTATAAAATTAGAAGATGAAACATTATTTTAAATATATAGCAGTATTGGCGCTGGGAATTGTTTCCTGTGAGCCAGAATTTGATAATCCGGTAGACGAAGCCGGTGCTTATACCAATGGAGAAGCAGATTTTTCTCGGTATGTAGCGCTGGGTAATTCCCTTACAGCGGGTTATGCAGACAATGCCCTTTATATTACCGGGCAGGAAAACTCTTATCCGAATATTCTTTCACAACAATTTGAAAAAACTCAGGATGTTGAGGAATTTACCATTCCTTTTATGAATGATAATGCCGGCGGACTTTTATTAGGCGGAAACCAAATCACTCAAAACCGACTTGTATTGGCTGTAGATGAAAATGGTGATCGTTCTCCACGAGTATATACAGGTATGCAAGCTACTACCGAAGTTGGGAATGTGTTGCAGGGCCCATTTAGTAATATGGGTGTGCCGGGAGCTAAATCTTATCATCTTGGATTTTCCGGCTATGGAAATGTTCAAAACCTGGCTACACAATCTGCTAACCCATACTTTGTGCGTTTTGCATCTTCACCGGAAGCTACAGTGCTGGAAGACGCACTTGCACAAGATCCAACTTTTTTCTCTTTATGGATAGGAAATAACGATGTTTTGGGTTACGCTACTTCTGGTGGAACGGGGGAATATCAGTTAAACAATTTAGATCCTTCTACTTACGGGGAAAACGATATTACAGATCCTAATGCATTTGCCGGTATTTATGGGCAAATGGTTCAGGCTTTAGCGGCGACAGCCAGTGGTGGGGTTTTAGTAAACATTCCAGATGTTGCTGCGGTACCATTTTTTACAACTGTTTCTGCAAATCCAATTCCATTGGATGCAGCGACTGCTGGAGCACTTAATCAACAATTTTCGGCCTATAATACTCAAGTGCTTCCAGGCTTAGTTCAGGCTGGATTTATCACAGCGGAAGAAGCCCAGGCAAGACAAATCAATTTTGCTGAAGGTCAAAATTATGTAACTCTTCAGGATGAATCTTTAACAGATATTAGCCAGGCTATTCAAGGCGCTCCATTTAACCTTGATCCTCAAACAGCTGGATTGTTAAGTCAGTTAAGACAGGCTACACCTACAGATCTTATTCCTTTAACCAGTGCAGGATTTCTTGGTACTACAGTAGGGGATAATCCAAATATGGTAAATGGAGTTTCTGTTCCTTTAGGAGATGAGCACGTATTGACCAATGCAGAACAGGAATTAGTTAGGGACGCTACTACAAGATATAACCAGGCTATTTCTGGATTAGCCCAGGCTAACGGTCTTGCACTGGTAGATGCAAATGCACTGCTAAATCAATTGGCAGAAGGTGGAATTTCATTTGATGGTGGAACCATAACTTCAGATTTTGGAACAGGTGGTGCTTTTTCTCTTGATGGAATTCATTTAACTCCTCGTGGAAATGCAGTTATGGCTAACGAAATTATTGATGTTATTAACTCAACTTATAATGCTAGTGTGCCAAAAGTGAATGTTGGTACTTATGGTACAGTTACTGCAAGTAACGAAGTTCAGTAACCCCATTACTTTATATTACAAAGATAGAAGCGCCGGATTTTTCCGGCGTTTTTTGTATTTTTCAGAAACTAACTAATCTTAAAATTATGAATTTCATATTAAGAATATTACTTACTGCGTTAGCTGTGGTGATCCTGGCTAAATTTCTGCCAGGCGTTGAGGTAGCCGGTTATTTAACAGCTATAATAGTGGCACTGGTTCTTGCTATCCTAAACTTATTAGTAAAACCCCTTCTCGTAATTCTTACCTTACCGGTAACTATATTAACGCTAGGCTTGTTTTTGCTGGTGATCAATGCGATAATTATTTTACTGGCAGATGCTTTTGTTTCAGGATTTGGAGTTAGCGGGTTTTTTATCGCCCTGCTTTTTAGCTTGCTTTTATCCCTGTTTCAATCCCTGCTTTTTTCATTATTGGGAAAAGATTAGGAACTATGCTGGAATTCAATAATTTGAAACTTTGTTGGCTTGGGAAAAAAGTGTAATTTTGCACTCCAATTTTTATAACAAGTCAAGATGAATATTACCAGAGAGAATATTGATGAATTGAATGCGGTGGTAAAAGTAGATATCGCCAAAGAAGACTATGCCGGTAAAGTTGAAAAAATCTTAAAAGATTACCGTAAAAACGCCAATATTCCCGGCTTTAGAAAAGGGCACGTGCCTATGGGAATGGTGAAAAAACAATACGGTCAGGCTGTTTTGGTAGATGAGGTAAACAAACTTCTACAGGATTCACTAAATAAATATCTTACCGAAGAAAAACTGGATGTTCTTGGAAATCCTATTCCTAAAGAGCAGGAAAACTTCGATTGGAATAAAGAAGAATATACTTTTGAGTTCGAACTTGGTTTGGCTCCAGAGTTTGATGTAAACCTTGAACTTGAAAAGCCGGTAACCCATTATAATATTGTGGCAGATGAGAAAATGGTGAATAACCAGATCGAATCTATTAGAAAACAATACGGGAAACTGATCTCTAAAGATGAAGCTGAAGAAGGCGATATCGTTGCCGGTACTTTCAAAAATGAAGAAGAAGGGATTGAGAAAGAAACTTCAGTAGAATTAGAAAAACTTAAGGGAAAAAGAAACCTTAATAAGTTTGTTGGTGCTAAAGTTGGCGATTCTTTCACTTTAAAAACTAAAAGCCTTTTTGAAGACGATCACGATCTAATTGAGCATTTAGGAATTGAGCACGATAAAGCTCACGATCTTGATATTGAAGTAGAATTCACGGTAAAAGAGATCAACCATAGAGAATTGGCTGAGCTTAACCAGGAATTATTCGATAAGCTTTTTGGTGAAGGTAAAGTAACCAGTGAAGATGAGCTTAAAGAAAAGATCAAGGAAGATGCAGCAAAGCAATTTAAGCAGCAAAGCGATCAGCAGTTAATGAACGATGTGACCAAGCAGCTTATTGAGCAAACTAAATTTGAACTTCCTAAAGAATTTCTTCAAAAATGGATTCAGACAGTTGGTGAAAAACCAATGACCGAAGAAGAAGCTAAAGAAGAATACGAAAAGAGCGAAGAAGGTTTACGTTACCAGTTAATTGAAGGTAAAATAGTAAACGAAAATAACCTTACAGTAGAGTTTGAAGATCTTAAAGCTTTTGCTAAAGAAAAGATCAAAGAACAAATGGCTCAATTTGGCCAAATGAATCCTGGAGATAAAGAACTTGACGATATCGCGGCAAGAATTCTTTCTAATCAGGACGAAGTAAAAAGAATGTCAGAGCAATTAATGAACGAGAAATTGCTTGGTTTCTACAAAGAGAAAATGTCTTTTGAAGAAAAAGAAGTGACTTACGACGAATTTGTGAAAGAGATTTACGAGTAAGCTTTTTCTATAAATTTATACTTATATTTAAGGCGTTAAACCATTCGGGTTAACGCCTTTTCACTTAAAAGGCAGCTAAGAGAAAAAGCTTTAAAAAAAGAAGATTGATGGATTACGGAAAAGAATTTGAAAAATACGCCACTAAGCATCACGGTATAAATAGTAACTACTACCAGAAAATAGTGAGCAGTATGACTCCTACGGGGATGACCCCTAATATTATTGAAGAGCGACAAATGAACGCTGTAGCTATGGATGTTTTTTCCAGATTAATGATGGATAGAATTATCTTTATGGGTACTGCAATTAACGATCAGGTTGCTAATATTATCCAGGCGCAAATGTTATTTTTAGAAAGTACAGATGCTTCTAAAGATATCCAGATCTATATTAATTCTCCTGGAGGAAGTGTATATGCAGGTTTGGGAATTTATGATACTATGCAGTTCATAAAACCAGATGTGGCTACAATTTGTACAGGTATGGCAGCTTCTATGGGAGCAGTTTTGCTTTGTGCCGGTGAGAATGGAAAAAGAAGTGGTTTGCCACATTCCAGGGTAATGATTCACCAACCTCTTGGTGGTGCCCAGGGACAGGCTAGTGATATTGAGATCACCGCCAGGGAAATCTTAACGCTTAAAAAGGAATTATACGAGATTATTGCTAAGCATTCCGGACAAACTTACGAGAGGATTGAAGAAGATAGTGATCGTGATTACTGGATGAAGGCCGATAAAGCCAAGGAATACGGTATGATTGATGAAATTTTAACGAGAGAAGGATAAGAATTAATTTTCAGTTTATTATTTTATATACTGGAAATTGAAATTTGACGAAATGGCGAAAGAAGAATTAGAATGTTCGTTTTGCGGTAGAAAAAAACCTGAAACCAACTTACTTATAGCTGGGCTGGATGCGCATATATGTGATAAATGTATAGAGCAGGCTCACGGCATTGTTTTAGAAGAACTCAAACAGGGGGAAGCTAAAGAACTGTCTTCAGACCTAATGCTGAGCAAACCAAAAGTGATTAAAGAATTTTTGGATCAGTATGTAATAGGGCAGGAAGCAACCAAAAAAGTGATGTCGGTAGCGGTTTATAACCACTACAAAAGGCTCTTGCAACCGGCAAGCGGTGATGATGTTGAAATTCAAAAATCTAACATCGTAATGGTTGGGGAAACCGGTACTGGGAAAACCCTTATTGCAAAAACCATTGCAAAAATGCTTAATGTGCCTTTGGCTATTGTAGATGCTACGGTGCTTACCGAAGCAGGTTACGTGGGTGAAGATGTAGAAGGTATCTTAACAAGATTGCTTCAGGCAGCCGATTATAATGTTGAAAAAGCACAACGCGGAATTGTATTTATTGATGAAATAGATAAAATTGCCCGTAAAAGCGATAATCCTTCTATTACCCGAGATGTCTCTGGGGAAGGAGTTCAGCAGGCATTATTGAAATTACTGGAAGGGACCACCGTTAACGTGCCGCCAAAAGGAGGCCGTAAACACCCCGATCAGAAATTTGTTGAGGTAGATACCGAAAATATCCTTTTCATTGCAGGAGGAGCCTTTGATGGTATTGAGCGAAACATCAGTAAGAGGTTAAATATGCAGGCAGTTGGTTTCAGCGCTTCAAAAAGCGATGATAATATAGAAAGAACCAACTTGCTGAAATATATTATTCCGAAGGATTTAAAAGATTTCGGACTTATTCCTGAAATAATAGGAAGATTACCGGCGCTTACTTATATGAATCCGCTTGACGAAAGTACGCTTCGTTCTATTTTAACCGAGCCGAAAAACGCCATTATAAAACAATATAAGAAGTTGTTTGAAATGGACGATATCGAGTTCGAAATGACCGATGATGCTTTAGATTATATAGTTGAAAAAGCGGTAGAATATAAACTGGGAGCAAGAGGATTAAGATCTTTATGTGAAGCAGTGCTTACCGATGCAATGTTTGAAATGCCCGAAAGCGGCAAAAGCAAGCTGAAAGTATCTCGCGCTTATGCCGAAGAAAAATTAAATAAGTCTACCATAAGCAAGCTTAAAGCAGTTTCTTAAACTAGACCTTAGTATATTATAAAAAAACTGCCCGGAAATGGTTTGAACCTCATTTCCGGGCAGTTTTTTTATTTTCGGTTTGTATTTTCTGGAAGTTTTAAGTTAATATCTCGTAATGTATGGGTTTAAAACTACCGTTGTTGCTGTCTTCGGCAGAGCAGGCGGTTAAAGCAACAATAAGATCCATTTTTGCTTCAAATAGCACATAATCTCCTGCTTTACTTAATGGCGGATCAACACTAATCTTTCCCTTCTCATCAAATTGAACGTTCATAAAAATGTTGAAAGCCGTAGGAATATCGTCTGGCTGAATTTCAAATTCTTCCAGGCTGGTATATAAGTTTTCAAAACAGCTGGGATGGTAACCATCGTAATCATACATCACTTCAAAAGTTTCGGGGCTGCATGGAGCAAGCAAAAAATCGTTTCTCCCGTTCGTATCTTCAAGGATTTCTACCATTTTATTACTGCGATTGCTCCAAAGAAAGTTTCCTGAACTTATTAAAATAGATTCTTCAAAATCCAGCGTTTTTCCTGAGGATAGTTTCTCTCGCCTGTCTTTTGCATTAAATAAAACCATATCGCTAACCTGTTCACCTTCGGCATCTATCACTTTCAGTTTCTGTCCTTTTTTTAATTTAAAGGCGGCTCCAGATTGTTTTTTTATTACTTGCATTTATGCTCTTTTTTAATGTTTTCGCTTAACGCGGAATTTAAATTATTTTGCTGTTTTTCCAAATGTGCGGTGACCGAATCAATATCTTCCTTATCATAACCCTGATGCAGTTTTGCAATACCTTTAATTTCTTCTACTTCACACCAAAAACCTGTAATTAATGGCAAATGCTCTTCAAGCATTTTCTTTGGAATATCTTTATAATACAACGGATCTTCCTGTGGTTTTTCAAAAGTTGCAACCAGTTCTTTTAGCGAGTCTTCCAGTTCCTGCCGGGATTGTATTTTCAGCTTTACATTTACGTGCACCGCAGAATAATCCCAGGTGCTAATGTCTTTTTCTTTGTACCAGGAAGAAGAAACATAGCCGTGTGCGCCCTGAAAAATCAATAATGCTTCTGTATCGTCTTTTAAATACTTAAACTGCTCGTTATGGTTAGCTATATGCGAAAAGAGAATAAAATCGTTGGCAGTCCCTTTTGTGAGCACCGGAATATGCGTAGCTAAAATTTTTTCACCATTAAGTATAAAAGTTGCGAAAGGATGCTGTTGTATAAATTTAAAAAGGAATTCAGGATCGTCCTTTTTGTATTTTTTGGGCTGGTACATATTTATTTTTTTCTATGAAAAGGACATTTCCATTCCTCTTCAACTTTACGGCCGCTATATTGTCTGGCCTCGCTATTTTCTCCAAAGTCTTCCAACATAGGATTTATATTTCCCTGCAATTCTATATCCCGTTCTCTAATCTTATCACGAACGGTATTAAATGCCCCCATTTCTCTTAACTTTTCAAATTGCCAGTGTAAATTAAAAGCAATTGCGGGATAAGGACTCTGCCTTGCTTTGCGACTGCTGTTTGGATGCATGCCTACCATATAAAAAGCTTTTCCGGCAATACTAAAGCTAAAATTTTTGTCTTCAGGATTATCGCTTACTTCAGGATCCCAGTCTTCATTATCTATATCGTGTAAGAACTCCAGTTGTTTCCAAAGCGCAGTTTCAAATTGCGTTTCAGAAAATGAATCCTGGTCTTTAAAAACCGCCATAAATGTATAGAATTCATTAGACTCAAAATCGTAGTTTTCTATATAGTTCTGTAAATCTTTATATATCTCTTTGGCTGTTCTTCGGCTTGGAAATTCATCGTAGGTATGCAGGTCTAAATGATTTTGGTCCACCACGGTTTGTGCCATCATACAAGGATGGTCATTAGTTAGCACAAAATCTTTAAACGCTAATTCTGCAGCTTCATCTGCATTAACTTTCCACTTTTTCACTTTAGGTTTTACTCCGGAAGAAATCATAATATCGAATGGTTTTTTATAAAACTACCATCTCTAAGCTGGCGTTCCATAAGGTTTAAGAATAAATTAATTCAAAATTTAATAAGATTAACAGGCAGCCCTATAATCTATTTTAAAAGGCAGATTTACCTCATTACATCTTTTGTGAGCCAATCTTCCAGCTCCTGGTCCTCTTGTGAGGTATGTAAAACTGAAATATCTCCCGTAGATTCAAATACTACTGCACGTACCTGGGAAAGATCTAAAACATTTGCCTCCCTTAATTTAGAGCGCAAATCACTTTCGGTTACTCTGGCTTTTTTTAAGTTATCGTATAAAATAGTTTGCCTATCCATAATTAGTAAGGGAGCATTATCTATTACTTTTTGAACCACGGGCCAACGTCTTAAGAACGCAGCCGAGATTTGTAAAATATATACTGCTGCCAGGCCAACAATTCCCTGTACCAGACTTACAGATTTAGATAAAATGGTAGAAGCTATAATAGAACCTACTGCAACCGTCATCGCAAAGTCAAAACTTGACATTTTAGAAAAACTACGCTTTCCCGCAATTCTTGTAAAAAGTATAATTGCCACGTAAATTCCTAAAGCGGTTAGCAAAATTGCTATTATAGACGTCCAGGACGCTTCAAACCATTTCTCCATGATAAAGTTTTAATTAGTCCGGAAACCTTAAGGATTAATAATTTATACGGGGTTTCAGGACGTTATATCATAAAATTAAGCAGCATAGGTTACAATAAAATGTTAAGAATTTATAAGAGTTTCTAAACGTTCATCAAAAAACCAGATATCGTTAAAGAAACACGCATTTGAGTTAATTGAATACCTTTGCAAAATGAATTTATTGAAAATTGGTCATCGTGGCGCCAAAGGACATTTGGCCGAAAATACTTTAGAAAGCATCCAAAAGGCATTGAATTTTGGCGTTGATGCTATAGAGATTGATGTGCATAGATGTAAAACCGGTGAATTGGTGGTGATTCACGATTTTACTTTAGATCGAACTACCAATGGAAGTGGGGAAGTTGCTAAAAAGGCCTTAACCGAAATAAAGACCTTAAAAGTAGAGGATGAATTTGAGATACCACTACTTACCGAAGTTCTGGATGTTATTCAGGGAAAATGCACTATAAATATTGAATTAAAAGGTTTAAACACCGCTACGGCTACTGCCGAAATCATTAAAAAATATATAGCAGAAAAAAACTGGACCTATAAAGATTTTATCGTTTCCAGTTTTCAGAAAAATGAGCTGTTTCAGATGCGAAAATTGGACGAAAACGTAGCGCTGGGAATTTTAAGTAAAGCCAGTGTGACCGAAGCTATAGAACTGGGGAAACTCCTTAAAGCCTCGGCAATTCATCCGTCTTTAGGAATAATTACCCGGGATAATGTAAAGGCATCTCACAAGGCCGGTTTTAACGTAAACGTCTGGACGGTTAACGAACCGGAAGATATTCAGCGGATGCGGGAATTTGGCGTAGACGGGATTATTTCTGATTTTCCCGACAGACTTTTATAAGAAAATGGAATTAGAGACCTAAACCGGGAATCTTAAACTTTAAATCTGAAACCAGAAAAATGCAGCATTTCGATATTATAATTATAGGCGGGGGAGCAGCAGGCTTTTTTACCGCAATAAATGCAGCTGAATTTAATCCCAATCTAAAAATTGCCATTTTTGAACGCGGGAAAGAAGTGCTAACCAAAGTAAAAATTTCAGGCGGCGGAAGGTGTAATGTAACTCACGCCGAATTTATTCCGAAGGAACTTAGCCTCAATTATCCTCGTGGAGAAAAAGAATTGCTTGGGCCTTTTCATGGATTTATGACCGGAGATACCATGGAGTGGTTTGAGAAAAAAGGGATTGAGTTAAAGATCGAAGATGACGGCCGAATTTTTCCTGTTTCAGACGATTCTCAAAGTATTATCAATTGCTTTTTACAGGAAACCGAAAGATTAAAGATTCAGGTATTTAAGAGTCACGCGGTTCAAAATTTTCAAAAGGAAGAAAAGTTCTGGATGGTAAAAACCAATAAAGGAGATTTCTCTGCTGATAAAATTATGCTCGCCACTGGGAGCAATCCTAAAATGTGGAATATGCTGAAGAAACTGGGGCATGAAATTATAGAGCCAGTCCCTTCTCTTTTTACATTCAATATTCAAGATGCCCGAATTAAAGATTTACCCGGAATCGCTACCGAAGCCGAGGTGAAAATAAATTCTAAAAAAGTCAATTTAGAAAGTAAAGGGCCGCTTTTAATTACTCATTGGGGAATGAGCGGCCCGGGAATTTTAAAACTATCAGCCTGGGGAGCAAGAGATCTGGAGAAACTGAATTATCAATTTGAAATACTGGTAAACTGGTTGCCCGGGTTTACTTCAGAAGATATTTTGTCTAGTTTAAAAGATCTAAAAACAAAACTAGCTAAACAACAGGTGGTAAAAAATGCGCAATTCGATTTGCCTAAACGTTTATGGAAAAACCTGGTAATAGGATCTGGAATTGCAGAAGGCACTACCTGGGCCGATTTAAATAAAAATCAGCTTCAAAATTTAAGCGATCAACTTACCGCAGCGATTTTCAAAGTAAACGGGAAAAGTACATTCAAAGAAGAATTTGTTACTGCCGGGGGAGTAAATTTAAAAGAAATTAATTTTAAAACTTTTGAAAGTAAACTTCATAAAAACCTGTTTCTGGCGGGAGAAGTTTTAAATATAGACGCCATAACCGGCGGATTTAACTTTCAAAATGCCTGGACGGGTGGATTTCTTGCTGCAAAAGCAATGAGTGAAGATTAATTAAGTCGCCAGATCTCAAAATTTAAGATCATAGCAAACAATACCCAAACTGCATAGGGTATCATTAAGTAAGCCGCGGTTTTGCTTACCACTTTAAACCATTTTATGGTGATTAGTATTAGAATAAATAGCAAAGTAATGCTTAATAAGGCTAGGAAAGGATTTTGTATTCCGAAGAAAAGTAAAGACCAGGAACCGTTTATTAATAGTTGAAATCCAAAATGATATAATGCGGTTTTTACCCATTTGTGATAAAAACCTTTGCTCCATACAATCCCTGCAGCAATACCCATTAAAACGTACATAATTAACCAAATAGGGCCGAAAAATGCATCAGGCGGATTAAACCAGGGTTTGTTCAAGTCGGGATACCATTCGGCGGTGCCTACTTGAGTGGCAATAGCGCCCATAAACCCGAAAAGCAAACAAATGCCAATGGCCACAGAACTTCGTAAAAAGAGTTTTTTGGTCATTTCTTGGTTGGTTTCGGGCAACTTCCCTGTTAAAACGAAGAAGTTTGTCCCTACTAAAATAAAAATTTATTTTGATAGGGAAAGAAAATTCCCAAAACATAAAACATATCTTTGCGCCCTGAGTAAGATTTAAATTTTCAATCTAATGCCTTAAGCTTCTGCGGTAGGTGTTTTTACTAAAATTTTGCTATGCGCGAACAGGATTTTATTCCAAAGCAATTTTCAAGCAACGTAGAAAAAGGAGAAGTGACCTGGAAGTCTCCCAGCAATATCGCCCTGGTAAAATATTGGGGTAAAAAGGAGAATCAGATTCCGGCTAATCCTTCGGTTAGTTTTACGTTGAAAAATTGTAAAACCACCACAAAAATGGAGTTTCAGAAGAAGCCAGAACCATCTGCGACTTTTGACTTTGAACTTTATTTTGAAGGAAAAAAGAAGGAAGATTTTAAACCGAAAATTCAGCAGTTTTTTGAACGTATTGAGCAATATGCACCGTTTTTAAAAGACTATAAGCTTAATATTTATACTGAAAATTCCTTTCCTCATAGCAGCGGAATAGCATCTTCTGCAAGCGGGATGAGTGCTCTTGCGCTTTGCGTAATGAGCCTGGAAAAAGAATTGAATCCTGAGGTTGCTAATGATGAGTTTTTCTATAAAAAAGCTTCTTTTTTAGCCAGGCTAGGTTCAGGAAGTGCCTGCCGTAGTTTGGAAGGTGAATTGATCGAATGGGGCGAGCACCAGAATATTCCGGAAAGCAGTGATTTATTCGGAATAAAATATCCGTTTGAAATTGATGAGGTTTTTAAAAGTTTCCAGGATACAATTTTGTTGGTAGACAAAGGACAAAAGCAGGTAAGCAGCAGTGTAGGTCATAATTTAATGCACGGCCATCCATTTGCTGAAGAGCGTTTTGCCCAGGCACATTCCAATTTAGATAAATTGAAGCAGGTTTTTGCTTCCGGAAATTTAGAAGAATTTATTGCTATCGTAGAAAGTGAGGCGCTCACTTTGCACGCGATGATGATGAGCAGCAATCCTTATTTTATTCTAATGAAGCCTAATACGCTTGAAATTATCAATAAAATATGGGAGTTTAGGGAAAGCACTAAAACTCCAATTTGTTTCACTCTTGATGCCGGCGCCAATGTACATCTGCTTTATCCAGAAAAACATAAAGAAAAAGTTTTAGAATTCATTAAGAATGAGCTTGTTGCCTATTGTGAAAAAGGGCAGTATATTTGCGACCAGGTTGGAAAGGGAGCAGAAAAATTGTAGATTTACTTACATTACTCTTTTTTGATCTGAAAAAAGATTATTCGAAAGCTTATGAAAGGACCTTTATTTTATTCAAAAATCTTACTCTTTGGAGAGTACGGAATCATTAAAGATTCCAAAGGTTTATCCATTCCTTATAATTTTTATAATGGAGCTTTAAAAGTAGATGAAGATCCTTCTGAAGCTGCGATTGCCTCTAATAGAAGTTTAAACCGTTTTGCCGATTACTTACACGAACTTCAGGAAAATAATCCGGAGCTTGTGCAGTTTGATCTGGCAAAGCTTAAAGCTGATATTGAAAAAGGCATGTATTTCGATTCTACTATTCCGCAGGGATATGGTGTAGGAAGTAGTGGTGCTTTGGTTGCGGCTATTTATGATAAATATGCAACCGGAAAGATCACGGTTCTAGAAAATCTTACCCGTGATAAATTAT
Source organism: uncultured Flavobacteriaceae bacterium (assembly GCA_963727565.1). Lineage (GTDB taxonomy): Bacteria > Bacteroidota > Bacteroidia > Flavobacteriales > Flavobacteriaceae > Salegentibacter. The sequence continues at coordinate 468,523 of CAVSGU010000006.1, read as the reverse complement.
TAAAACTGAAAAAGATTTTCGGGGAAATGGAATCTTTTTTCCACGGAAAATCTTCAGGCTTAGATCCTTTAAATAGTTATTTAAGCATCCCGATTTTAATTAATTCTAAAGATAATATTGAGCCCGCAGGAATTCCTTCTCAAACCGAAAATGGTCTGGGCGCCGTATTTTTATTAGATAGTGGCAGTACCGGTGAAACAGGCCCAATGGTGAATATTTTTATGGAAAATATGAAGCAGGAAGGCTTTAGACAAATGCTTAAAGAGCAATTTGTAAAACATACCGATGCCTGTGTAGACGATTTTCTTAAAGGTGATGTAAAGTCGTTGTTTTCTAACGTAAAACGTCTTTCTCACGTGGTGTTGGATAACTTTAAGCCAATGATCCCTGCTCAATTTCATAAACTTTGGAAACACGGTATAGATACTAACGATTATTACCTCAAACTTTGCGGTTCTGGTGGTGGTGGCTATATCTTAGGTTTTACCGAAGATATTGATAAAGCCAGAAAATCTCTTAAAGATTACAAATTAGAAGTGGTTTACAACTTCTAAACAACCCTTACATGGCGTCTATTTCTAACAAGCGCTTATTGCTGAAAATGTTTAGTTTATTTTCGGTGGTTCGTGGCTATAATATTTTGGTGCTTATTTTAGCACAATACCTTACATCAGCCTTTATTTTAGCGCCAGAACTTCCCCTAAGAGAAATTTTTTTTGACGATAATTTATTCTTTCTAATTCTATCTTCTGCTACGGTGATCGCATCCGGGTATATTATCAATAATTTTTACGATAGCGAGAAAGATTTAATCAACAGGCCAAAGAAAACAATGTTAGACCGGTTTGTGAGTCAGCGAACCAAACTTTCGGTTTATTTTATTCTCAATTTACTGGCTATTTTCTTTGCCAGCTATGTTTCGTTTAAAGCTGTAGTTTTCTTTTCCATCTATATTTTTGCGATATGGTTGTATTCCCATCGTTTAAAACGGATTTTATTTTTGGGTAATCTGGTGGCTTCCATCCTTACCCTTACCCCGTTTTTCGTGATATTTATCTATTATAAAAATTTTGAAACGGTCATCTTTATACACGCTACTTTCCTTTATTTAATGATTGTAATGCGTGAGTTGGTAAAAGATCTGGAGAATATGCAGGGAGATTTGATTCAAAATTATCATACTATTCCCATAGTTTATGGAGAGAAGCTCAGTAAGTTTTTCCTTTCAATATTGAGTATTTTAGCCGTAATCCCAACCATGCTTCTAATTACCCGTTTTGATACCGGTTATATGAATTATTACTTTTATGTATCCCTTATTTTACTGGTATTTTTTGTGCTGTTCCTTTATTTCAGCAAAGTGAAATGGCAGTTTTTACTGCTTCATAATATTTTAAAACTTATTATTGTTGCCGGGGTTTTTAGTATTTTACTTATTGATATTAAAGAGGTACTAAACCGCGTTTTTTAAGATTCAAATTCAAAAATAATTTATGGAAAAAGATCATAGCTATTTTTTAAAAAGAGCTATTCAGTTAGCAGAAGAAGGAATGGATAAAGGTTCCGGTGGCCCATTTGGTGCTGTAATTGTAAAGAATGGAGAAATTATTGCCGAATCCAGTAATAAAGTAACTTCTACCAACGATCCTACCGCACATGCCGAAGTTGCTGCAATTAGACAAGCCTGTGAAAAACTGGGGAATTTCCAGTTAGAAGATTGTATTCTTTATACATCTTGTGAGCCCTGCCCAATGTGTTTGGGTGCTATTTACTGGGCGCGGCCTAGCAAAGTGTATTATGCTTTAAGTCGGGAAGATGCTGCTAGAATCGGTTTTGACGATCAGTTTGTTTATGATGAAATTGCTCTTGATATGAATGAGCGTAAGATTCCATTTATTAATATGATGCGGGAAGAAGGCCTTCCAATTTTCCAAAAATGGGAAGCAAAAGGCGATAAAATTGATTATTAGATACGCTATTTTTAGTATAAATCAGTATAAAAACTTTCAATTAAATAGAATGCCACTCTAAATCAATAGAGTACCTTTGCAAAAAATTAGCGATATGAGTAGAGACGATAAATCTAAAGGTGGAAAATTTAGCGGAAGACAAGGTGGTGGTAAGACCAAGAAGTCTTTTGCACGCGGTAATGCGCCTATTAAAAAGCAGCAGTCAGCTCCTAAAACCCCTTCTAAGACCGATGGAATTCGTTTAAATAAATATATTGCCAATGCCGGGATTTGTTCCCGTCGTGATGCCGATATCTTTATTTCTGCCGGAAATGTGACCGTTAATGGAAATGTGGTAACCGAAATGGGCTTTAAAGTAGCCCCAACCGATGAGGTGAAATTTGACGGAAGAAGCGTTAATCCAGATAAACCCGAATATTTTGTATTAAACAAACCAAAAGGGATCTACGTAACCGGAAGTACTGAAAAAGGAGGGAAAACAGTTATGGATATTATGGCGAAAGCCACCAAAGCTAAACTTGATCCTGTAGGTAAATTAGATACCCAGGCAATGGGACTTTTGCTTTTTACCAACGATGGTACCCTGGCTAAAAAACTTGGTAAACCCAAGAATGGAATTAGACAAATTTACCAGGTAAACTTAACAAAACCGCTTTCAGTAGAACATTTAGAGAAAATTAGAAATGGTATTTTTCTTGAAGATGGGAAAGTAAACATACAAGACGTTAGCTTTATTGCTGATAGACCTAAGAACGAAATTGGGATAGAAACTAAAAGTACCAAAAACCACGTAATTCAAAGAATGTTTAAAAGTATGGGCTTTGAAGTTGAAAAACTGGATCGTGTAGTTTTTGGCGGACTTACAAAAAAGGATCTACCAAGAGGACGTTTTAGAAGGCTTACAGATCAGGAAGTTATAAATTTAGGAATGCTTTAAAAAAAGTGATTCCGTATTAAGTTTTTTAATATTTTTGAACCGGATTAGGATATTCCTTCTCCGGTTTTTTATTTTAAATTTATAATGCACCTATTTAATTGACAGGAATTTATTACCTAAACGCTGGGCGAACCTTTTCGTCTGCTAAAATTCTTTGTTTTAGGCCTTATCAGAGCTTGACTTTAAGCTCCTATCATTTTTTCTTAACATTAATTTACCAGTCATTCTTTTTGACCCGAAAAATTAATGCCTAATTTTTATCTTTATAACATATAAACCAAACAATTGAATACTAAATACAGCGATTTAATAGACCAGACCTATTACTTTCCGCAGGAAGAATTTACCCTGGAAGGAACCGAGTTAAAGTTTCACGACATAGATCTAATGGAGTTGATCAAAGAATATGGAGCTCCATTAAAATTCACCTATTTGCCTAAGATCTCCCAGAACATTCACAGAGCCAAAAAATGGTTTGCCGATGCTATGGAAAAACACGATTATAAGGCTAATTATAATTATTGTTATTGTACAAAAAGCTCTCACTTTCAACACGTTTTAAATGAAGCTTTAAAGAACGATATCCATATTGAAACTTCTTCGGCATTTGATATTAATATTGTGGAAGAATTAAAAGCATCTGGGAAAATTACCGATGATACTTATGTGCTTTGTAATGGCTTTAAACGCGACCAGTATATAGAAAACATTGCCCGTTTGCTTAATAATGGCCATAAAAACTGTATGCCCATTATAGATAATTATGAAGAGATAGATCTACTTTCAGAAAAAATAGAAGGGAAATTTCCTATTGGAATAAGGATCGCTTCAGAGGAAGAGCCAAAATTTGAATTCTATACTTCCAGGCTTGGAATTGGTTATAAGAACATTGTTCCGTTTTTCAATAAAAAGATCAAGGAAAATGAGCAGGTAGAACTAAAGATGCTGCATTTCTTTATCAATACCGGGATTAGAGATACAGCTTATTACTGGAACGAATTACAAAAATGTTTACGGGTTTATGTAAACTTAAAGAAAGTGTGCCCAGAGCTGGATAGCTTGAATATTGGCGGAGGATTTCCGGTAAAGAATTCACTTCATTTTGAGTACGATTATGCTTATATGGTAGATGAGATCATCAACCAGATAAAATTATATTGTGAAGAAGCCGAAGTTGATGTACCCAATATTTTTACTGAATTTGGAAGTTTTACCGTGGGAGAAAGCGGCGGCGCTATTTATGAGATTTTGTATCAAAAGCAACAAAATGATCGTGAGAAATGGAATATGATCAATTCTTCATTTATCACCACCTTGCCAGATACCTGGGCAATAAGTAAGAAATTCGTGATGTTGGCCATAAACCGTTGGAACGATGAGTATGAGCGTGTTTTACTTGGTGGTTTAACCTGTGATAGTGACGATTATTATAATTCAGAGCAGAACGTAAACGCTATTTATCTTCCTAAGTTTAAGAAAGAGAAACCATTATATATTGGCTTTTTTAATACAGGAGCTTACCAGGAAACTATTGGTGGCTATGGTGGTTTACACCACTGCTTAATTCCGCAGCCAAAGCATTTGTTAATCGATAAAGATGAAAATGGTAATATTAGCACTAAACTCTTCAGCGAGCAGCAAGATGCAAATGATATGCTGAAAATATTAGGCTATAATGGTCACAATTAAAAAATTAATAACTTTATATAACCAACAACCAATTAAGCATTTACAATGAACAAAAAGAATTACGCCGGAATACCAGATAAATATTCGCGCATAGATGATGCGAAAGTGGTATTGATCCCGGTTCCTTACGATGGTACCAGCACCTGGCAAAAAGGATCTGATAAAGGACCTGAAGCTTTTTTAGAAGCTTCAGAAAACATGGAACTCTACGATATAGAAACCCGTAGCGAGGTTTATAAAAAAGGGATTTATCTTGCGCCACCGGTTAGTGAAAATTCTTCTCCAGAGAAAATGGTAGAAGCGGTTTATAAAACCACTAAAAACTATATAACTCAGGAAAAATTTGTGACGCTTTTTGGTGGGGAACATTCAATATCTATTGGTTCTATAAAGGCCTTTAGTGAAAGTTTTCCAGATCTTACCGTAGTACAACTTGATGCTCATGCCGATCTTAGACCAGAATATGAAGGTTCTTCCTGCAATCACGCCTGTGCGGTTCATGAAGCCAGTAAAAAGACAAATCTCGTTCAGGTAGGAATTCGGTCTATGGATGTTTCTGAAGTAGAGCATATGGATGAAAACCAGGTTTATTTTGCCCACGATCTTTACGAAGACTGGCAGGATGATGCCATTGGACAAATGACGCCAAATGTATTTATCACTATAGATTTAGATGCTTTTGATCCTTCTATCTTACCATCTACAGGTACCCCGGAGCCAGGCGGACTTTTCTGGTATGAGACCCTGGAGTTTCTTAAAATGATGTTCAAAAAGAAAAACGTAGTAGGTTTTGACATTGTAGAACTTTGCCCAAATAAAAATGAAAGATCATCAGATTTTCTTGCGGCCAAGTTGTATTATAAAATGTTGAGCTACAAATTCAAATATCAAAATTATAACGAAGAAGACGAAGATGAGTAAAGGAGCTATTTCCCAATTTATAGAAAAATATTATTTACATTTTAACTCGGCAGCTCTTGTAGATGCGGCCAAAGATTACGAAAAGCAACTTCAGGGCGGTTCTAAGATGTTAGTTTCGCTTGCCGGTGCTATGAGTACAGCAGAACTCGGTAAGATTTTTGCCGAAATGATAAGGAAAGATAAAGTGCAAATCATTTCCTGTACCGGTGCCAATTTAGAGGAAGATGTGATGAATCTTGTGGCGCATTCACACTATAAGCGTGTGCCAAATTATCGCGATCTAACCCCGCAGGAAGAATGGGATCTATTGGAAAAAGGCCTGAATAGGGTTACCGATACCTGTATTCCGGAAGAAGAAGCTTTTAGAAGAATTCAGAAGCATATTGTAAAGATTTGGAAAGATGCCGAAGCTAACGGAGAGCGTTATTTTCCGCATGAATTTCTTGTATAAATTATTGCTTTCCGGAGTATTGGAAGAGCACTACGAAATTGATTTAAAAGATTCCTGGATGTATGCCGCAGCCGAAAAGAATTTGCCTATTGTAGTTCCCGGTTGGGAAGATAGTACTTTGGGAAATATTTTTGCTTCCTATGTGCTTAAAGGCGAATTAAAAGCCAGCACCATGAAATCTGGAATTGAATATATGACTTTCCTTGCCGACTGGTATACAGATAATTCTAAAGACGGAATTGGATTCTTCCAGATTGGTGGCGGTATTGCCGGCGATTTCCCTATCTGCGTAGTGCCTATGCTTTATCAGGATATGGAGCGAACTGATACTCCTTTCTGGAGTTATTTCTGCCAAATATCAGATTCAACTACCAGTTATGGTTCTTATTCGGGAGCAGTTCCTAATGAGAAAATTACCTGGGGAAAATTAGATATAGATACTCCAAAACATATTATAGAAAGTGATGCTACCATTGTGGCACCTCTGGTTTTTGCTTATTTGTTGGATATGTAATTAACAAAGAATTATAAGTGTTTAAAGCTGTTCGCCTACATTATTTTATGTAGTATTGAACAGCTTTTTTTATGGATAAGATCTACTTATCTCAAGGCTATAATCTAATTGAAGTATGAGTAGTAGTTGGTTTGTTTATGCGATAGGTTTTTTGGGTCAACTTTTATTTGCTGGAAGACTAATTATGCAGTGGATAAAATCTGAAAAGGCTGAAAAGGTAGCAACACCAACACTTTTCTGGAAACTCAGTCTTCAGGGAGCCGTTTTGCTGTTTGTGTATGGTTATTTACGGGACGACATGGCAATTATGCTTGGGCAATTTCTGGTCTACGGCGCCTATTTTAGAAATCTGCAGCTACAAGGGAAATGGGGCGAATCTGGAATAATGTTTAAAATTTATGTTATTGCTTTACCAATCCTTATCGCTTTATATCTCATTTTTTTAGGTCAATTAGATTGGGCCGATCTTTTTAAAGGAGAAAATATTTCTGTCTGGCTTATTATTCTTGGTATCGGTGGGCAGCTTATTTATACCTCGCGATTTATCTATCAATGGATTTATGCCGAAAGAAATGGCGAATCAGATTTGCCGTGGAAATTCTGGGTAATTAGCCTGGTAGGATCGAGTCTTATTTTTACTTATGGAATCTTTAGAGATGACCCTGTTTTAATTGCAGCGCATTTCTTTGGAGGAATTGTTTATATCCGGAATTTATTTATAATACGGAAGTCTAAGGAGTAATTTCGGTTTAAAAATTTCTAATAGAAAAATTCCAATTACAAGAATATATTCAACTGCAATTAACCAGTAATTTTCCTGAAATCCGTTTAGCGGTATAAGCCGAATAACTTAGCATTACCAAAAACGACCACACCAACGCAAACCTGAATTTCGTAAAAACCGAAAGTAAAAGTGGCGTGGCAATATACCAGGGATGCACCGTGGTAGCTAGAAAAAAATAGGCTGAAACTCCCAGAAGCATAGTGCCAATTAGCTTTTGGGTAGAATTATTTCTTCGGAAAAAGGCCAGTCCGGTAAGAATTAAAATTACAATTAAGGGTAGGATCTTCCCGGCGGTTGCAATAATATTGTAGCCTTTCAGTTGAAATCCAATCCATCTAATTATATAATAAATACTCGCGTTAAACTCGAATTTCTGAAACCATAGCGCAATACTTGCTGAAAAATTAGAGATAAATTCCGAAGAAAGAAAAGGTAGAAAACTAGCTAATACTGTTAGTCCAACTATTAAATAATAGCCCAGCAGCTTTTTGAAATTTAGACCGGGAATATCTGAATTTTCGGTCTTTCTGTTTTTTACAAAATAATTCCATAAAAGCGGCAAAAACAATAAAGGAAGCAATTTTACCGAAACTGATATTCCAAGTAAAATTGCGCTCCAAATCCATTTTTTCTGATGTAATAAATAAATTGACCAGAGTAAGAAGAACAGCATTACACCTTCAAAATGAAGATTTCCGGTGAGCTCTATGATGATAAACGGATTTAAAATAAACCAGAAGATCTGGTGAGTGGGTAGCTTTAATTTTAGCAATAATTTTCTTCCAAAATATAGCGTCCCCAGGTCGGCTAAAATGAGAAAACATCTCATCACGACCACAGAACCCAAAATACTCTTTCCCTCCTAAAAATGCTGAAATTGCAAATAGCAGTTGATTTACCGGTGGGTAGCTGGTGAAGTTGCCGGCACTCAAACTGCCCATTCCCTGTATTAGTTTTTGCTGTGTGAATTCGAGCGAAGTTGTGAGCTCTTTCAAATCATTAGGCACCGATAAATATGGATTTATTCCGTCCAGGATCAATTGTCCATCCCAGATAAAGCGATAAAAATCTTGCGAAAGATTTGGCGTGGCTGCAATAAAAACGAGTCGGAATAAAACTGCAACTCCTGCCAGGAACCAAAAATTATTCTTTTCTAACTGAATAAGCTTAAAACTGATAAAAAACAAACCGGTATAAAGACTGATCAGTTTTATAAAATCAGCGCGGTTTAGATCGTAGGCGAAAGACCAATAAAAAGCAATTCCTGTTAAGACTAGGAGAATGGAAAACTTATGATTTTTAAGGAAATCTGCACGGCATTTTATTGTTATAAATTATTGTCATTGCTGAGGGACTTGTTTCAATCTGTACTGGTATTCATTATCGAAGTTAGATCCTTAAACTGAGTTCAGGATGACGCAATGACAACAACTTTTGAATTTCATCCATTTAGCCTTTCAAATTCTAACCGATCTAAAAACCACAAACCCAAAACCTATAAACAACATCAGGTGAAAAATGGCCAGGCTAAAATCGTTCAGCATAAAAGCGCTATAGAGTCCGAAACCAAAATACAGCCATAAAGCAAATTCAACCCCAATGCTTAATGAAAATTTCTGCTGAATATAAATATTCTTTTTCCAGGAATCGTTTAGGGAACTTACATTGAATTTTGGAGTTCTAATAAAAGCCGATTTTTTCCCCAAATGTCCTTCCAAAACCGCCAGGGAATTATGAACCGAAAATCCCATCGCTACCGAAAAGAAAGTAAAAAACATTCCTATAAACTTCAAAAAGCTTTTAAAACTCTTCCCGTGAATCTTCGCATAAGCCGCGTAATAACATAGAAAGAAAATAAGCGTGCTTACTAAAAAGAAAGCTACCAAATTAAAATACCAGCCAAACTGCGGATTGTTGTTTTTAATAAATAATACCGGAATACTCAACACCGCTAACACCAGGATGATTAAAAACATACTGGAATTTAAAAGATGAAAAAATGCGTGAAATTTAGTGCCAAACGGAACCGATTTGTCTTTCAATAACTTCTTGAAATTCTTTTTAAAATTCTCTGCAGCGCCTTTATTCCATCGAAATTGTTGCGAACGCGCCGCGCTTATTGCCACTGGTAATTCGGCGGGAGTTTCTACATCTTCCAGGTATTTAAATTTCCAGTTCTTTAGTTGGGCACGGTAGCTTAGGTCAAGGTCTTCGGTTAAGGTGTCTCCGCTCCAATTTCCCGCGTCTAAAATGCATTCCTTTCGCCATATTCCCGCGGTACCGTTAAAGTTGATAAAATGCCGTCCAAAATTACGGCCGGTTTGTTCCAGGATAAAATGAAAATCTAAAGCGAAAGCCTGAATTTTTGTAAGCAAGGAATAGTCCCGATTAATATGTCCCCATCGAGTTTGCACCACCCCAATTTCAGGATTTTTAAAATAGGGCACCGTTTGTAGCAACCAGTCTTTTTTAGGTAGAAAATCGGAATCGAAAATCGCGATAAACTCTCCTTTAGCGATTTTTAAACCTTCTTTTAAAGCACCGGCTTTAAAACCGCTTCGGTCTTTTCGGGTAATATGTTGGATGTCGAGTCCGGTTGTTTGAAGTTGGTCTACCAGGGTTTTAATTTTCTCAACCGATTCATCGGTAGAATCATCTAAAACCTGGATTTCTAATTTTTTACGTGGATAATCAATTTCCGCAATATTTTTCAGCAGGCGTTCCACGACATAAAGTTCGTTGTAAAGTGGAAGTTGAATAGTGACGAAAGGTGTTTCAGAAGGATCTTCCAGGTTGAATTTTTCCGAAGCATCTACCTGTTTTTTGGCTTTTAGATAATTCAATAATAAATGCAACTGCGAGATACTGTAGAAGAAAATAAGCAGCAGGGCAAGGGTATATATGATGATAATGGCTAAATCCATTACTTAAAACTGTATTTAAAGATCCAACCCAGGATTTTTACTCCTGCAAAGATAGCACCTTTCACGGTGCCTGAAACTTTTGAAGTGCCAATCCTGTTTTTGTAATGTACGGGAACTTCAGTATAAGAAAATCCTTTTTTTAAGGCTTTTAATTGCATTTCTACCGTCCAGCCGTAAGTTTTGTCCTGCATTTCGAGTTCCAGCAACTTATCGTATTTAATTGCTCTAAAGGGACCCAGGTCTGTAAACCTGGCGTTAAAAAATAATTTCATTAGTGAAGTGGCCAGCCAGTTTCCAAATATCTGCGGAAAAGTCATTGAGCCTTTTTCACGCCATCTTTTAACCCTGGAACCAATAACCAGGTCTTTATTTTCTTCAATAATTGGCGCGATAATTTTAGTTAATTCGGCTGGGAAATCACTGTAATCGCCGTCAAGGAAAACAATAATATCGGGTTTAGTTTTCTTGTGAAGGCTGTTTGAAATATAATCCATTCCCTTTAAACAGGCATAGCCGTAACCTTTTCGATTTTCCTGAAGCACCGTGGCGCCGGCGTTTTTTGCATTTTCTTCTGTGGCATCGGTAGAATTGTTGCTTACTACAATTATTTCCTGAACAATTTCAGGAATTTCTGCAATGACTTTAGCTATGGACTCTTCTTCGTTATAAGCCGGAATAATAACCTTAATCCCTCCAGAGGGTTTTATATCCTGAAATTTTTTATCATTGGCAGAATATTTTTCTGATTCATTGGTCGGAGTTTTCCTCTCAGATTCCTGATTTTTTTGCGGCATTTACTTCGATTTCTGGTTTACCAAATCCATTAGATCTACATCATTTCCCAACAGCACTTCTTCAGAATTTATGCGTCCGTCCATATCGTCATTTTCAAGTTTTAAAACGCCACGTGGGCAAACTGCCGAGCAAATTCCGCAGCCTACGCAACTGGAACGCACTATATTTTCACCTTTTTGAGCATAAGCGCGAACATCAATTCCCATTTCGCAATAGGTAGAGCAATTTCCGCAGGAAATACACTGGCCGCCGTTGGTAGTGATTCTAAACCTGGAAAAAAGACGTTGCTGCATTCCTAAGATCGCCGCCATTGGGCAACCGTAACGGCACCAAACGCGACTTCCAAATATTGGATAAAAGCCTACTCCGATTACACCAGAAAATGCAGCGCCAATTAAGAAGCCATACCATTCCCTAAGTTGATAACCGCCGAAGAAAAAGATATTCCCATTTCCGCTGAAATAATTGAGACTTATTATTGACAAGATCACCACTAAATAACCAATAGCACCATATTTAGCATCTTTCGCCAATTCTTTGCGCTTAAAGATCATAATTACCGCAAAAAGCAAAGTAAGAAAACCGGCAGTGCCCCAAAGGAAAACATCTTTGGTAAGCCAGAAATCATTGGCGCTGTCGCCTAAAAATGAATATAAAACCGCGATGGTCATTACCGTAACAAAAACAAGAACGCTATGAATCACCCAGCGTTCTATTTTCCACGCATATTGAGATTTGTTAGAAAGCTGACGGTAAGGATCACCGGCGGTTTCCGCGAGGCCACCACAGCCACAAACCCAGCTGCAATACCAACGTTTTCCATATTTGTAAGTTAAAATTGGGGTGATTACAAAAATGGAAATCAAACCAAAAGCCAGCATAATTACTCCAACATTGCCTGCCGAAAGGAATTCGTTGATCTTATAATCGGTAAACAGATCGTAGTTAAGCGGCCAGATATTAGCGGGATTATAATAAGGCTGATTTAACCGAATTAAAATTTCGGGAAGTAGAAATGCGAAACCTAACTGAAAGAACATCACCGAAAACGTACGAATTACCTCGTATCGGTTATTGCGATATTTAAGAATAAATTTATAGCCGAAAATAAGAATAGCCAACGTATAAAGCGTGCCGTAAACAAACCATTGGCTGGCAGGATTTCCGCTAATGAATTGGCTTAACGGATCAAAAAGTGAAATGATACCGGTATTGGCTCCGTCAGCATTCAAACCTAAATATTGCGGATACCAATATAACACCACATAAAAAAGAGTAAGGCTAATTCCCAGGATCCAGGCCCAAAACCCACGCCCGCTAAGGGATTTAAACCAAACACCATCATTTTTTATTCCTTCGTGTTTCCCTAGATAGAGATCGTTTGCAAAAACTATAGTACCAACTGCGATAAGCCCTAAGGATAAACTTAGGAATAAAGTTTTATTGGGAAAATTCACATTGGCAACTGCAAGCACCAAGATAAAAAGGCCAACTAAACCTATACCGCTGGCCAGTCTTTGCGTAGTAGAAAGTTTTGCCGGTGCTTCTGCCGTAAGAGACATGTTATGTTCTATTTTACTCATGCTTTCTGTAGATTCTCTTTAAAACTTTTAAAAATGTCTTTCTCGTAACGAGTATAAAATTCGGGATCAAAATTGGCTTGTTTTAGATTGGCCAATACGTGATCTATTTTTCGATTTTCGTTCAAGCCATTGATCGAAAACTGAATGGCGCATCCTAATTCCGAAGGTGTTTATTCCCAGGAATTTATTTGAGTTCGCATCAAAAGCGATAGTAATTGCTTTGGTATTGTCTTTATGCTGCCAGTGAAAGTGCATCTCGTTATCCCCGGGCTTTGCTGAAACATTGCCATAAGTTTGATATTCGATATCAAAGAATTTAGCCGAATTAAACCAGTTTCCGGGTTTGTATTTCATCGCATTGCCCGTTAATGTTTGTGCCAGGGTTTCTCCCATCATACGGCCGGCATACCAAACTGCTTCAATGGATTTACGGTGAGATAGAGGCTCCCTTAATTGTACACAATCGCCAATGGCGTAAACATCTTTGACGTTAGTATGTAAAAAATCATCAACCAGAATTCCTTTGTCGGTTTCCAGTGCAGAGTTTTTAAGAAAATCTATATTTGGTCTAACTCCGGTGCAAAGGCCCACTAACTGGCATTCGATTTCTTCTCCAGAATTTGTGATTATAGATTTAACTCTTCCGTTTTCATCTCCAATAATTTTATCCAGTTCTGTTTTTTCTCTAAGATCTACGCCGTGGGATTTGATGTGTTTAGAGATCATTTTAGCATCCTGAATTGGCAATACATTATGCCAAAAAGCTTCTTCCCGAATCAGGAAAGTGACTTCAATATTTCGGGTTTTGAGCATTTCGGCGAGTTCCACGCCAATAAGTCCGCCGCCAATAATTACTGCTTTTTTGCAGTTTTGCGTGTTTTCTTCCAGTAGCTCTAGATCCTGTTTAGAAACCAATCCCTGAACACCTTTTAAATCCTGACCTTCCCAACCGAATTTATTATAAACCGAACCCGTTGCCAAAACCAGCTTATCGTATTTCATTGTTTCTTCCGAAGAAAAATGCAATGTTTTTTCTTCAAAATCTATGGTCTCAACCCAGGCTTTTTTTAATTCAATCCTGTTTTTCTCCCAAAACCAGTCTTCATAAGGTTTTAGGTGATTCCATTTCATATGGCCCATATACACATACATTAGGGCAGTACGGGAAAAGAAATAATCGCTTTCCGCAGAAATTACGGTAATTTTCGCGTCGGAATTCTTCCTGATATGCCGCGCACAGGTAATTCCTGCAATCCCATTTCCTATGATGACTATGTGTTCCATACCGGTTTAAACAGATTTTACTACTTCCTTAAAAAGCTTAATCATATTTGGTTCTGCTTTTTCGGCCATTGCGATAATTTCGTCAATATTTACCGGTTTTAGGTTATCGGGATCGCCTTCATCTGTAATTACAGAAATAGCCGAAACCGGTAGCTTTAAGTGATTAGCCACAATAATTTCGGGTACGGTACTCATTCCAACAGCATCTGCTCCCAACACCTGCAACATTCTATACTCGGCACGGGTTTCTAATTGCGGACCTAAAAGTGCCGCGTAGACTCCTTTGTGCAGTGTAATTCTTTCTTTTTTAGCGATAGTTTCAAATGCTTTATTCATTTCAGCATCGTAAGGCGCACTCATATCAACAAAACGTTCGCCCATTTGTGAAACTCCTTTAAAGGCTAAAGGGGAATCTCCCAGCAAATTAATATGATCGTCAATTAGCATAAGTTCTCCTTTTTTGAACTTTAAATTTACCGAGCCGGAAGCATTGGAAACCAGGAGTTTTTTAATACCCAGCTGGTGCATAATGCGTACAGGAAAAGTGACATCTTGCATCGTGTAGCCTTCATACATATGAAAACGCCCCTGCATGACCATTACTTTTTTTCCTTCCAGTTCTCCAAAAATTAATTTTCCTTTATGGAATTCTACCGTTGCGGTTGGGAAATGCGGAATATGATTGTAACTAACCTCAATTTCTATCTTTATCTCGTCCAGGAGCTGGCCTAAACCAGTGCCAAGAATAATTCCAATTTCAGGGTTTTCAAATCCTTTTTCCTTGAGGTATTTAGTAGTTTCCTGTATTTCTTTAATCATTTTTTAATTTTTGAAAAATTGCTGAAAATCTTTATGATCTTTAATATCTGAATAATAATCTACATCGTTCCTGGCTTCAAGCAAACCGATATTTTTTCCTTTTAAATCTTTTAAAGTATCCTCCAAAACCGATGAGGTTCCCCATTTTTTATCCTCAAATACTTCCGGAAACAATTGATTCATTCCCAATAAATAATAGCCGCCATCTGTAGCCGGGCCAATTACCGCATCTTTTTCCTGAAGTAATTGAAAAGCTTTTTCCAGATCTTCCTGCTGTAAATCGTAAAGATCGCTACCAATAATTATAATATTTTTGTAGCCATTTTTAAAACCTTCTTCAAAGGCGTTCTTCATTCTTTCTCCCAGGCCTTTTCCCTGCTGAAGTTTTTTAGAATAAATTTCAGGTTCCCAAATATCGTTTTGGGTAGTTTCTTCAGAATAATATACTTCTTTGCTAACAGCAAGATTTCTAGTAACCGAAACAGTATGTTCCAGCAAGAAATTATAAATTTTAAAAGCAGTTATATCGCCAACATCTTTGGCAAGCCTGGTTTTTACTTTTCCCGGTTCTGGATTCCTGGTAAAGATAATTAATAAAGCTTCGGTAGGTTTAAGGCTCAAAGTTTAAAATTTAAGAAGTGAAAATTATGCAACTGATCCCTGGCAGCTACTTCCAGCGCCTGCAGTACAGCCGTAACAATGTTGTGAAATTCTTATTTCCCGGTTATTGAGCAAATCTTCGTTATAATCGCTAATATGCTGCACTTTGCTGTCTACTTTTAATTCTAACATTTGATTAAAATCGCAGTCGTATAACCAGCCATCCCAACTCACCGAAATGGTATTGGTGCACATCACACTTTCTACCGCGGCGGGATTGTAAGCCTCTACAAGCGCATACATATAATCTTCATAATTCTCTGAAGCGATCAAAAATTCTAGAAACCTGCTAATAGGAAGGTTAGTAATGGCAAAAAGATTATCAAAATCTATATTGAAATCTTCTTTAAGTGCGGTTTTAAAATCCTGTTCCAGTGCTTGCTGGTTGGTAGGTAAAAAGGCACCGGCGGGATTATAAACCAGATCCAGTTTTAAATCTGTTTCTGGCTGTGCGTAGCCCACAGCGTTAAGCATTTGCAGAGCTTTGATAGATTTATCAAAAACACCGTTTCCACGCTGTTTATCTGTTTTTTCCTTTTTATAAAAGGGAAGTGAGGAAACTACGTGAACATTATATTTTTTGAAGAATTCTGGTAAGTCATGGTATTTTTTGTTCGCCAGAATTATAGTAAGGTTAGACCGTACAATAAAATCTTTGATCCCTGCTTTTGAAGCTTCTTCTACAAACCATCTAAAATTCGGGTTCATTTCTGGAGCACCGCCGGTAAGATCTAAGGTATGGGCTTTAGTGGTTTTAATAACCTCCAGGCATTGCTGCATGGTTTCTTTGGTCATAATTTCCTTGCGATCGGGACCAGCGTCTACGTGACAATGCGAACAAACCTGGTTGCACATATAGCCTAAATTAAGCTGAAGGATTTCCAGTTTTTTAGGTTTCAACGGGTAATTACCGGTTTTGGCAATTTTATCTTTAAAAAAGGGAAGTTCTCCTTCTTTAAAAATTCCGTTGCTTAAAAAGGCAAGCTGGTTCTCTGGTTTAGAAAGATCGTTTTTTCTAGCCGATAAGGATTTGAGTAAAGCCATGTAAAAATTACATTTTGTGCTATTTGAAGAAAATGATTTGTGAGATTGAGCGGTAAGATAAGAGCTTACATGCTTAATTTATCATATTTATTCATCATCTGTACGCCGTGTACAAGGGTAGCTCCACTTTCAATAGCGGCACCGGCGTGTACGGCTTCCATCATTTCTTCTTTGGTAATTCCTCTTTGCAAACCGTCTTTAGTATAGGCATCAATGCAGTATGGACATTTTACCACGTGAGAAACGGCAAGAGCTATCAGTGATTTTTCCCTGGCGGAAAGTGCTCCTTCTTCAAAAACTTTTCCGTAGTAATCAAAAAATTTATTTCCTAAGTCTTCGCTCCACTCGGTTATTTTACCAAATTTTCTTAGATCATCGGGATTGTAATAGGTCTTAGCCATAGCAGTTAATAGGTTTTTAGTTATTTTGGTCTAAAATATCTATTAATACTTACGCAGCCAATCAATTTTTAGGGAAATGGCGGGTAATACAATTCGCTTTGAGAATTTTAAAGCTGAAAATTTCTTGAGGAGAGAATGGTGAAAAGGTGGAAATAGAAATTACTTTCTTCTAACCGTTTTAATAATTTTTTTTACAAAAAACACAGAAACTGCGAGAATAGCCAGAATTTCTAAGCCCAAAAATATATAAATAAGATCCATAGTTGGTTGGTATTTAGGACCTGACCCGGGTAGGCAAGGGCGTGATTATTAAGATGTAAATATCTGATTCTTAATTCGTTTTACTTGCCGCTATTCAAATAAAAGTTACTGTTTATAATTTGCTTTTGGCTACAATTGCGTATTTTAAGCCCTTTATAATATATACTGCACGTGTGATATATATCACATTAACATTAGTCTAGAATGAAAATGATAATGACTTTTAATTGTATGTTTGCTAAGTGTTTTATCTTTACATTAATTATTAAACGTTAATTCTGCTAATAATGAATGAATTAACACGAATATTAAGAAATAAGAAATTGATTTACAGGGGATTTCCCGAGAATTAGGTTTATGAGAATAGATGTAAAAACTTTACCGGTAGAGGAAATCCTTCAAGATATTTCTGAAAGTCTGGATGCCCCAATTCAAAATGGGAGTGGAGAGCATACTATACAGCTGCCAGAACATATAGGGGAAGGATATATTAGAGGAATCAGCTTTGATTCTGGGATGGGATTTATCACTTACAATTGTAAGTTTTATGAAGATGTAAAGATATGTTTTGCGCTTAATACGGTGCATCCGCTAAAATTCATATTTTGTTCTGCCGGGACATGCCGGTCACTCATTTCAGGATACCGAAAAGGTTAATGATATAAAAGCTTACCAAAACATTATAGTTTCCAGTAGTGGTTATAATGGTCACGTACTTTACTTTAAAGCTAATGAAGCGACACACGTTTCTAGTTTGGAAATAATTAGATCAGTTTTTGCACATCGCAGAAATTATGATTTTAAAGATCTTGATCCAACTTTAAAAGAGCTGTTTCAGGATGCAGTATCAGAGAAACAATTTTTCTACCAGGGGAATTACAGTATTAAAGCCGCTGATATTATGAACGAGATTAATATCAAGGATTTTTCGGGATTCTTACGTTCATTATACCTGGAGGCAAAAGCCTTTCAAATGCTGGTAATACAAATTTCGCAATATGAAGACGATGAATCTGGGGATAAACTTCCGCAGATCTTAAGACAGTCAGATATTGAAAAGGTAGATTATGTGGTAAAACGCATCCAGGGTGATTTGGGAAGTAATTTAACGGTAGAAGCCTTAGCTAAAGAGGCAGGGACTAATGTAAATAAACTCCAGGAAGGCTTTAAGTATGTTTACGATCTTACCGTGAATAAATATATGCAGCATAAAAAGCTGGAAGCCGCCAAAGAAATGCTAATGACCACCGAAAAGAATATTTCTGAAATTGTTACTTCAATTGGTTTGAATAACCGTAGTTATTTCTCAAAGATCTTTAAAGAGAAATATGGCGTAAATCCTAAATACTTTTTAAAAACAAGGAAAATGCAAGACGACTAGTCTTCCAGGATAATATCCTTAACCTGGGATAAATAGCTTCGGCCAATAACATATCTTTTACCATTAATCTCGAGGCTGTTGCCTTCTAAAGCTTCAATTTTATCAAGAGAAACAGTGTAAGATCTATGTATCCTTATAAATCTACTGGAGGGCAAACTTTCGGTAAAACTGCTTAAGGTTTGGTGAATAATATAATTCTTGGTAGGTGTAATTACCTTGATATAATCTTTTAGACTTTCCACTAACAGAATGTCATTTAAGTAAACCTTTTTCATCTTTTTCTTGTTGATTTTTAAAAAAAGATGTTTGTTTTTCCAGGCATCGTTTTCACCTTTATTTTCTTCGCAATTCTTAATAGCTTTATTTACTGCTTTTAAAAACCGGGGAAACGGTATGGGTTTTACAAGATAATCCAGGATTTCAAGTTCGTAACCTTTAACGGCATATTCTTCGTGCGCCGTGGTAATAATTACCTGGGGCTTATTGCTTAAACTTTTTAGGAAACTGTAACCGTCTAAAACAGGCATGTTTATGTCTAAAAACATAAGATCTACCTCATTTTCCTGCAGAAATTCCAGGCTGTCTAAAGCGCTATTAAAGCTTGCCATTATTTCCAGGCCTTTTATTTGGGAGATATAGTTTTTAATTACATCTACCGCTAAAGGCTCATCATCTATAATTACACATTTCAGCATCATTTCAATTTTAACTTTAGGTCAACCAAAAACTCGGTTTCTTCTTTAGTGATTTTTAAGTCGTAATCTTCTCTGTTATACCCGAGATTGAGACGTTTTTTTACATTTAAGATCCCGATACCTCCCGGTTGTTCCTCAATATTTTGAGAATGGTAAGTTTTAATTTCTTCCTCATCTGGAAGGCTATTGCAGGTTCTAAAGTACAAAATATCATCTTTAATGATCAGTTCTATTTTGATAACAACTTCTTTAGTACTTCTGTTCGCTCCGTGCTTAAAGGCATTTTCAATAAATGGAATAAGAAGCATTGGCGGTAACTTCTTATTTTCTGTGTTTCCTTCCACTTTTAGCTGTATACTTAACTTTTCTCCATACCTGATTCTTTCCAGGTCCAGGTAATTTTTAATGCAGTTAATTTCTTTTTCTAAACATTGAAGATTCGGTTTTGTTTCATAAAGCAAATACCGCATTAATTCTGAAAGTTTTAAAATGGTTTCAGGAGTTTTATTCGATTTGCTAAGGCTAAGCGAATAAATATTATTTAAGGTATTAAAAAAGAAATGCGGTGATATTTGTGATCGTAAAAACCTTAATTCGGTTTCAAGCTGAGTTTTTTCAAGTTTAGCCGCTCTTTTGTTTTCACTCATCCAGTCTATGGTGATCTTTATTGCAGTAACAAAAGAGATTACATACAACTCGCCCAGCATCATAACCAGCACATAATTAAAACTGAAAGTAGATGTTTCTTCAGGGCCCTCGGGCCAAACATTGTTGCTTATAAGAAGATAGGTGAGTTCAAACTTGAGAAACACCATTAAAAAGATAGAAAATATTAAAATAGCGATAAACCAAAAGAACTTTCTGGTGTAAATAAACTTAGGAATAAGCAGGTAAATAGTGAAATAGCATAACGCCATGTGTATAGGGAAACCCAGCAAATTTGCTTTAAGCGAATAAAGGTAATCGCCATAATAACTTCCCCATCTAAGTGCATTAAAAATAAAATAGACAGACCAGAAAATTATATGATGTAAAGTGGAGATTTGATAACCCCATCTTTCATTTAAAAAAAAGCTTCTTTTAAAACGTTTTCGTAGTGACATGGAATGGAAAAAGATAGATTTTAGCTATTCGGCTTTTCTTAAATGTTGTTTGTCTAATATTATTTTTTTCGTTGCTGAATATATAAATATTTATGAAATATCTACCCGTATTATTTTTAATGCGCCATAACCTAACAAAGAAAATGTTTAAAAGATACCCCATCCTCTTACTTGTTTTATTGTTAACATTAGCTGCTTGTGAAGAACAAGTTGAAAAGGATATTGATTCGCAAAAATCAGCTGATAGTTTAACTTCTTATGTAGATCCTTTTATTGGAACAGGTGGTCACGGGCATACCTATCCCGGGGTGAGCCGACCATTTGGGATGGTACAGGTAAGCCCAGATAACGGTACTAGTGGTTGGGACTGGTGTTCCGGTTATCATTATTCAGATTCTTTAGTGGCGGGCTTTAGTCATTTGCATCTCTCAGGAACCGGAATTGGTGACCTGGCCGATATTTTATTTATGCCGGTAAACAAAAAGATTGATCTTACAAAAAAGGTGGAAGCGAGAAAAGATATTCCATACCTCTCAAAATATTCTCATATAGACGAATCGGCTAACCCGGGATACTACCAACTCTACCTGGAAGATTTTAATATTAATGTAGAGCTTAGTTCAACCAATAGAACAGCGTATCATAAATATACATTTGGAAAAGGTGAAGAGAAATCGGTTGTAGTAGACCTTGGGTTTGCTATAAACTGGGATGAACCTACAGAAACTTCTATTAAAATAGAAGATGAAAATACGATTACTGGCTACCGTCACAGTACCGGTTGGGCAAATAATCAAAAAGTATTTTTTGTAGCCAAATTTTCAAAACCAATCGTTAAATCTGAATTATTCTCAGACGGAGAAGCTGTTTCTAAATCTCAAGTAAGTAATAAGAAAACCTCAGCGCAGCTTTATTTTGATAAGGAAAGCAAGCAGCTTCAGGTGGCTGTGGCACTTTCTTCGGTAAGTCTGGAAAACGCCAAACAGAATCTGGATAGCGATGCGAATTTCAATTTTGATGAAATTAAGAAAGAATCTAGCAAAACCTGGGAAAAGGCATTGTCAGATATCGTGGTAGAATCTCCTACAGATTCTTTGAAAACCATTTTCTATTCA
The DNA here is from genome assembly GCA_963727565.1 of uncultured Flavobacteriaceae bacterium. Classification (GTDB taxonomy): domain Bacteria; phylum Bacteroidota; class Bacteroidia; order Flavobacteriales; family Flavobacteriaceae; genus Salegentibacter. The sequence continues at coordinate 447,192 of CAVSGU010000006.1, read as the reverse complement.
GCACTTTATCATACAAAATTAGCGCCGGTTACTTTTAGTGATGAAAATGGAGAATTTCGATTACAAAATGATAGCATCGCTAAAACTGATGGCATTGCATATTCAACTTTATCGCTTTGGGACACCTTTAGAGCACAGAATCCTCTGTTAACAATAACGAATCCTGGAATAACTTCGGACATTGTAAATAGTATGTTAGCCTATTACGATGAAAGTGGCAGCTTACCGGTGTGGACGCTTTACGGAAATGAAACCAATACTATGACCGGGCTATCATTCGGTTCCTGTAATTGTGGAAGCCTATTTTAAAGGAATTGAAGGTTTTGATGTTGAAAAAGCTTATGAAGCTTTAAAAACTACCATGATGCAAGACCAGCGAAGTTTAAAAGAATTAAAAGAGTACGGCTACATTCCTTATAATCTAGGAAACGAATCGGTAACCAAAACTTTGGAATATGCTTATAACGATTGGTGTGTGGCGCAGATGGCGAAAGCTTTGGGAAAAGAGGAAGATTATGAATATTTCTCTGAAAGAGCTAAAGCCTACAAAGAACTTTTTGATCCTGAAACCGGGTTTATGAGAGGGAAATCTTCGGAAGGAGAATGGAATACACCATTTGATCCCAAACATTCACAGCATAGAGTGAATACAGATTATACCGAAGGTAATGCCTGGCAACACAGCTGGTTCGTACTGCACGAGCCCCAGGGTTTAATCGAACTTCATGGAGGAGCGGAGCCTTTTACTAAGAAATTGGAGCAATTATTTAATGAAAGTTCAGAGATTACGGGAGACCATACTTCTGCAGATATTTCAGGCTTAATTGGGCAATATGCTCACGGTAACGAGCCCAGCCATCATATCGCATATTTATTTAATAAAGCCGGGCAAGCCCTGGCGAACACAATATTGGGTACGTGAGATACTAAAAACCCAATACAGTACTAAACCAGATGGGTTAAGTGGTAATGAAGATGCCGGGCAAATGTCTGCCTGGTATGTGTTTAGTTCTATGGGGTTGTATCCATTTAATCCAGCGTCAGCTGAATACGAAATTGGCAGCCCTATATTCGAGAAATCTACTATTAACTTAGAAAACGGCAAACATTTTAAAATTGTGGCTAAAAATGTTTCCGAAGAAAATATCTATATCCAGTCCGCTACTTTAAATGGTGAAAATTTCAATCGAACTACTATTTCCCATAAAGAACTTTTGGAGGGTGGTGAGTTAGTATTTGAGATGGGCAGTGCGCCTAATAAAAACTGGGGTGTAAACACAAATAAAAATTAATGGAACTAATAGATGTTCTAATTATTGCGCTATACCTCCTCCTTACACTTTCTATTGGAATTTGGGTTTCAAAGAAGGCTTCTAAAGGTTTAGATTCTTACTTTCTGGGGGGTAAAAGCATCAAATGGTATTACTTAGGTCTTAGCAACGGTTCGGGTATGTTTGATGTTTCAGGTACCGCCTGGATGGTAGGAATTCTCTTTCTATATGGTGTGAAGAGTTTTATGTTTATGTGGATGTGGCCCATTTGGAACCAAATTTTTGTGATGATGTTCCTGGCGGTATGGATTAGAAGATCTGGAGTGATGACAGGATCTGAGTGGATCCTTACCCGGTTTGGTGACGATAAAGCCGGCAGGGCTTCGCACCTTATTGTCGCTATTTTTGCCGTAATCGCCTCTATAGGTTTTATAGCTTATTTTTTTGAAGGTGTCGGGAAATTTATGACGGTAATACTTCCCTGGGATCTTTCGCTCAATATTGCAGAAATAAGCTCTGTTGAATTCTGAACAATCCTATGCCTTGCTTATCATTTTCTTTACTACAATCTATACTATAAAAGGCGGAATGTTTTCGGTGGTAACTACTGAAGTTTTGCAATATGGAATTATGGTTTTAGCCGGAGTTCTGGTGGCAGGATATACTTTTGTGAGTTTTACTGATGCAGAAATTAATAATCTTATTCCTGAAGCCTGGAAAAGTCTTTCTTTTGGGAGCGAACTTCAAGGCTTTTGGGATGAAAAAAAAGAACCTTTTAATGCGCTTATAGATTCGCAGGGCTATAAAATGTTTGGGGCTTTTATGGGAATGACTCTTTTTAAAGGCTTTTTTGCCAGTATTGCCGGTCCCACGCCCAGTTACGACATGCAGCGGATACTTTCTACCAGAACAGTAAAAGAAGCCGCTTATATGAGTGGTTTTACCAATCTTGTGCTATTTATTCCACGATATCTTTTAATTGCCGCCATTGTATTGTTAGGTTTGGTTTTCGTAGCGCCAGAGATGGCTGCCTCAGGAAGTTTAACAGGAAATGATTTAGAGGTTGTACTGCCAAAAGTGATTAATAACCACGTGCCCGTGGGTGTAAAAGGCTTATTGCTGGCAGGGCTTTTAGCAGCATTTATGTCAACTTTTTCTGCCTTTGTAAATGCAGGGCCGGCCTATATTGTCAATGATATCTATAAGAAATACTTTAAGCCTAAAGCAACAGATCGTCATTATATTAAAGCGAGTCATATTACTTCTTTTATAGTGGTTTTGCTTGGGGTGATTATGGGCTTTTTTGCCGATTCCATTAACTCTATCACTTTATGGATCACCAGTGCTTTGTATGGTGGATATGTGGCGGCTAATTTCCTGAAATGGGTTTGGTGGCGTTTTAATGGCTGGGGATATTTTTGGGGAATGCTTTCAGGATTGTTAATTGCTACATTTCAATTTTTTATGGATCAAAATAAAGGAAATTTTGTTCCAGATTCATTTTTATATGAAACTGCGCACATTCCGGCGATATACCTGTTCCCGGCTATTTTTGCGTTCTCTCTGCTGGGTTCTTTTTTAGGTACTTATTTTACCCGCGCCAACTAATCTGGAGACCTTAAAAGTTTTTATAAGAATGTAAGACCCTGGGGATGGTGGAAACCGGTATTAAAGGAATTGCAGAAGAGAAAATACGAGAATAGAAAGAAATAAAGATTTCTGGATAGATATGCTAAATTGCCTTATGGGAGTTATATGGCAATCCAGTATGATACTTTTACCAATATTTTCTGGTGGTGCGGGACTACCCTAAAACGGGATTAACCTTTTTGATTTTCCTGTTAAGTTCCCTTATTCTGAAATTTACCTGGTTAGACAAAGTTAGAAAATATGCAAACTGAAATGGCAAAAATCAATATACCCTGGCAGGAAAGACCTGCTAACTCGAAAGAAGTGATATGGCGTTATGATCGAAAATCCTATTATAGATCGTTACGCTATACCCTCTTCAAACAGTATTTTTAACTCTGCAGTTGTTCCTTTTGAAGATGGATATGCAGGAGTGTTTAGATGTGATAATAAGGCGGTGCAAATGAATATTTTTGCAGGTTTTAGCAAAAATGGGATCGATTGGGAAATTGAACATGATCCCATAAATTTTAAGCCCGGAAATACCGAAATGATCGATTCAGATTATAAATATGATCCGCGAGTTACTTTTATTGAAGACCGTTACTGGATTACCTGGTGTAATGGATATCACGGGCCAACCATTGGGATTGGATATACCTTTGATTTTAAAGAGTTTTATCAGTGTGAAAATGCTTTTCTTCCTTTTAACCGAAACGGGGTTTTATTTCCGAAGAAAATTAATGGAAAATATGCCATGTTAAGCCGCCCCAGTGATAATGGCCATACTCCTTTTGGGGATATTTACATTAGTTATAGTCCCGATATGAAATATTGGGGAGAACACCGTTGTGTGATGAAAGTGGCTCCTTTTGAAAAAAGTGCCTGGCAGTGTACTAAAATTGGGGCCGGCCCTGTTCCTATTCTGACCGATGAAGGTTGGTTGCTTTTTTATCATGGGGTGATTAATACCTGTAACGGATTCCGGTATTCGATAGGCGCAGCGATTCTGGATGAAAATGAACCAGAAAAGTGAAATATCGCACTCAGCCTTATTTACTGGCCCCTGCAGAACTTTATGAAATGGCGGGAGATGTTCCAAATGTGATTTTTCCCTGCGCAGCATTACATTCTGAAGAAGAAGATAAACTGGCGCTATATTATGGCGCTGCAGATACCGTGACCGCTGTAGCTTTCGGAAATATTAGTGAAATTGTAGATTTTGTAAAAAATAATAGCCTGTAAATATGAACTTATAAATTGCTCCTGATTTTTATTAGTGTTTTTGCTGCCAATTTCGGCTATGCTCAAAATGCCTACCAAGGTCTTATATAGCCTACAAGACTTCGATGCGATTAAAATAGATGGTAAGGCGGAGGAAGCTTCCTGGCAAAAAGCTCCCAGGAGTGAAGATTTTATTGATATTGAAGGAGAAAAAACACCTAAATATCAAACCCATATGAAAATGCTATGGGATGAGGAATATCTCTATTTCTATGCAAAATGGAAGAGCCGCATGTGTGGGCAACCTTAAAGCAACGGGATACGGTAATCTTCTATAACAACGATTTTGAGATTTTTATTGATCCCGATGGAGATACTCATAATTATATGGAGTTTGAAATGAATGCGTCTTAACACGGTTTGGGATCTGTTTATAGTAAAACCTTATCGTGAACCTGCTCCGGTGATAGATAGCTGGGATATTCAAGGGCTTAAAATCGGCTGTTCATATTTCGGGTACCTTAAATGATGCATCAGATAAAGATAAATGTTGGAGTGTTGAGATTGCTATTCCCTGGGATGTTTTAAAGGAAGCAAATTCACATAATGAAATCCCTGAAGACGAATTCTGGAGAATTAATTTTTCCCGTGTAAACTGGGATTTTGATCTGAATGATGGCACATTATTCTCGGAAGAAAGATGAAGAAGGAGAATTTTTACCTGAATATAACTGGGTATGGTCTCCGCAAGGCGTGATCAATATGCATGAACCCGAACATTGGGGCTATGTATTATTTTTCTTCAAAAAATGCAGGAGAAAAAGATGAATTTGAAATTCCCGAAGATGAAAAAATTAAATGGAATCTTTATAAGATCTACCGAAATCAGAAAGCAATATTTCAGCAAAAATGAAGAGTGGGCTACAAGTTTAAAAGAAATTCAAAAAGATACTATCAAGCTTGATGGAAAGATACTTCAGCCTAAACTTGAAAATCATCTTACCGGATGGAATATTTCTATAGAAAGTCCATTTACCGGGAATCATTATATCATTAAAGAAGATGGTAAAATTCTAACCTCCAAAATCTAAATTATATGAAACTAAACTTTTATTAATTGCCTTGATTAGCCTTCGGGTTCACTTCCTGTCTGGATAACGTAGCGGCCTAAAAAAGAATCAAGACAATAGTAAAGAAGAAAATAAGGAAGATTTTAAATTCTGGGTCTGGACCACTGCCGATGCAAAAAGAGCAGATTCCTCTTATACTTCAGAATTTAAAAAATACAGTGAAAATGGAATTGAAGCGGTGCTTATCAATACCAATACCGATCCTGAATTGCTTTCTCGTATAACACCCCTGGCTAAAAAAGAAGGCCTGGAAGTGCACGCCTGGATTATGGCTATGAATCGTCCGGGAGACAGTGTTGCTCTACAACATCCAGAATGGTATGCCGTAAGTAGAGAGGGAAATTCTACCCTCGATACCCGGCCTTATGTAGATTATTACCAATGGCTATGCCCTACAAGAGAAGCATCAAGAAATCATGTTTTAGGTCTGGTGGAAGGACTTGCTAAAGTTGAAGGTGTTGCCAGTGTTCATCTGGATTATATAAGATTTTCTGATATTTTTCTTCCGATAGGTTTATTGCCGAAATATGATTTAGAGCAGGAAGAAGAACTTGCCTGAATTTGATTTTTGTTACTGCGATGTGTGTGTAGCTGAATTTGAGAAAATTCATCATAAAAACCCGAGAGATTTTGAAAATCCAGCTATAGATATGGAATGGAAACAATTCCGCTTAAATAAGATTAAAGATGTAGTTAGATGATGCCTACGAAATTGCACATGATAACAATAAAGATTTAACCGCAGCTGTTTTTCCATATCCAGAAATGGCCGATCATATGGTGCGTCAACGTTGGGATAAATGGAAAGTAGATGCTGTTTTACCCATGATCTATCATAATTTTTACAATGAAGAAGTAGACTGGATTGGATTTGCAACAAAACAAGGTGTGGAGGATCTAGAAGGGAAAAACACCGATTTACATACAGGAATTTATGTACCGCCTATGAGTGCAGAAGATGTTACCCAGGCAATTAATCTTGCTAAGGAAAATGGCGCCAAAGGTATTTCGTTTTTTGATGGGAATGCGCTTACCAAAGAACAACTAAAAGCTATAAAAGAAGCGAGTAAATAGATGAAGAATTTAGGTTTGTTTTTATTAATGCTGTTTACTGTTTCCGCTTTTGCCCAAAAGCATAGGCTTACGGAATATGTAAACCCTTTTATTGGAACCGATGGCCCGGGAAATACTTATCCCGGCGCCACCGTTCCTTATGGGATGGTACAGCTAAGTCCCGATATTGGGATTGGAGGCTGGGATCGCATTTCTGGTTATTTTTACCAGGACTCCATAATTAGTGGTTTCTCTCATATGCATCTTTCTGGAACCGGGGCGGGCGATCTTTATGATATTTTGGTGATGCCCACCAATAGTCGTTTTTCTAAGCGAATTCCGGAGAATAACAATAAACCTTTTTCAAAATTTAGCCACGAGAAAGAAGAAGCTTCTCCCGGGTATTATTCGGTGCAGCTTTTAGATTATGATATTAAAGCTGAACTTACCGCAACTAAAAGAACCGGGATTCATCGCTATACTTTTCCTAAAGATTCGCTTTCTCAGATTCATGTGGATTTAGGTTATGCAATGAACTGGGATCGCCCAACTGAAACTCATATTAATGTAGTAAATGATTCGGTTATTGAAGGCTATAGAAAATCTACCGGCTGGGCTAAAGATCAGCGGGTTTATTTTGTGATGAAGTTTTCTAAACCTTTTAATGATTTTCAGCTTTTCAATGATGAAAAAGAGATTTCAGGAACAGAAATTACCGGGACGAACACCAAAATAATTCTGAATTATAAAACAACTTCTCAAGAAGAGATAGTTGTAAAAACAGGAGTTTCTTCCGCAAATATTGCAGGCGCTTATGCCAGTCTAAAAACCGAAGCGCCAGGTTTCAATTTTGATGATTTCAGGAAAGATGCCGATGAGGTTTGGCAGCATGAACTGGAAAAAATAAAAATTAAGACTGCCAATGAAGATCAAAAATCGGTTTTCTATACGATGATGTATCAATCTATGTTGGCGCCAACCTTACTTAGCGATCCTAATGGAAATTATAAGGGAGCAAATGGGGAAATAGAAACAGCTAGAGGGTTTTGAACGTTATGATACCTTCTCGTTATGGGATACTTTTCGGGCAGCGCATCCACTTTATACAATTATTCAGCAGGAAAAAGTACCGGATTTTATAAAATCTATGTTAGCACATTACAAAGAAACCGGGTTGCTTCCGGTTTGGTCTATGCAGGGAAATGAAACCAATATGATGCTGGGGTACCACGCCGTTCCGGTGGTTGTAGATGCTTATTTTAAAGGTTTTGAATTTGATGCTGAATTAGCCTATAAAGCTTGTAAAGAAAGTGCAATGGCCAATGACAGGGAAATTGATGTTTACCGGGAATTGGGTTATGTGCCTGCCGGGGAAGAAAACGAAGATTGGAGTGTTTCAAAAACTCTTGAATATGCTTACGATGATTGGTGTATAGCAATGTTTGCAAAAGATCTCGGAAAAACGTCCGACTATAAATATTTCCTGGAACGTTCTCAAAACTGGAAAAATCTGTATGATGAAAAAAGCAGCTTTTTCCGTCCAAAAACTGAAGATGGTGAATTTGTAAAAGATTTTATTGCTAAGGAATACACAAAATATTTTAGTGAAAGTAATGCCTGGCAATATTTCTGGTTTGTTCCGCAGGATATTCCGGCTCTGGTTCAAAAAGTGGGAGGAGAGCAGAGGTTTGAGCAAAAACTGGATTCTATGTTTTCCTATTATCCTAAAGCCACAGATAAGCTGCCAATTTTCAGCACCGGAATGATTGGCCAATATGCCCACGGTAATGAACCGAGCCATCACGTTGCTTATTTATATAATTACGTAGATAAACCATCTGAAACTCAGAAGCTGGTAAGAGAAATTCTCACAACTCAATATAAAAACGAGCCCGCAGGACATTGTGGAAATGAAGATTGCGGACAAATGTCTTCCTGGTACATTTTCAGTTCCCTCGGGTTTTATCCTGTCAATCCTGCGCAAGGCACCTATATGCTTGGCGCTCCACTTTTTGAAAGCATAGAAATAAGATTACCTGGAAATAAGTCCTTTAGTATAGAAACAGAAAATTTTTCACCGAAATAATATTTTCGTGAAAAGTGTTTTCCTTAATGGTGAAAAGCTGGATCGTGCATTTATAACCCATAAAGAAATTATTTCGGGCGGGGAATTAATCTTTGTTATGAGCAACAAGGCTCAGAATCAAGAATCTGGAAAGAGATCGATTAAAACACCGAAGCCTGATAAAATTTACCAATAATGAAATATTTATACTACCTCTTATGTTTTCCAATTTTAGTCTTTTCGGCCTGTTCCGGGAATAAAGAAAAGACCTTTTCAGAAAACGAGCTCAACCTTATTCCCATGCCTAAGGAATTGAAGTTAAATGCGGGTAGTTTTAACTTTACAAAGGAAACCAGCTTTGTTGTAGAAGGAACTCAACAAAAGGAAATTGCCCAATTGTTGAATTCGAAATTTAAATCTGCCGCAGGCTGGGAAATGGAAATATTGGAAGAAAAGCCTCAAACTAATTTCATTCAGTTTAAAGAAAATAAGGATTTGAATGAGGAAGCTTATAAACTTTTAGTAGAGGATGAAAAGATTATTATTGAAGCTGCATCCTCTTCGGGATTTATTTATGCTATAGAAACCCTACGCCAATTGCTCCCTTTAGAAATTGAAAGTAAAGAAAAAGTAAACGGTATAAATTGGCAAATTCCGCAGATTGAAATAAGTGATGAACCTAGATTTGAATGGCGGGGATTAATGTTAGATGTTTCCAGGCATTTCTTTGAGAAAGAATATATTTTCAAAACTATAGACAGGCTTGCTTTTCTAAAAATGAACACGCTTCATTTACATTTGGTAGACGACCAGGGCTGGAGAATTGAAATCAAGAAATACCCAAAGCTTACCGAAGTTGGTGCTTTTAGAGTAGACCAGGAAGATAAGCATTGGGATGCGCGTAGCGATAACAAACCGGGAGAAGAAGCTACTTATGGAGGATTTTATACACAGGAAGATATTAAAGAAATTGTTGCCTACGCTGCGAAACACGGGATAGAGGTAGTTCCTGAAATTGAAATGCCAGCTCACGTAACCAGTGCAATTGCTGCATATCCAGAACTTTCCTGTACCGGGAAACCGGTAGCTGTGCCTTCAGGGGGTGTTTGGCCAATAACCGATATTTACTGTGCAGGAAAAGAAGAAACTTTTGAGTTTTTAGAAAATGTATTGTTAGAAGTAATGGAGTTGTTTCCTTCAAAATATATTCACGTAGGTGGGGATGAGGCGACCAAAACAGAATGGGAAAAATGCGAGGATTGTCAGCGTAGAATAAGAGAAGAAGGCCTGGCTGGTGTGGATGAATTACAAAGCTACTTTATTCGCCGAATGGAAGAATTTATAAGTTCTCATGACCGTGTTTTAATTGGTTGGGATGAGATTTTAGAAGGTGGCCTCGCTCCCGGCGCCACGGTAATGAGCTGGAGAGGCACCAAAGGGGGTTGGGAAGCTTCGGAACAGGGCCACGATGTGATCATGACTCCCGGAAGTCACGTGTACTTCAATTTCTACCAGGGTGATTTCAATACAGAACCAATGGCATTTTCCGGTTTTACTCCGTTAAATAAAGTTTACGATTTTGATCCCGTGGTAGATAGCATGAGTACTGCTCAGAAAAAACACGTGTTGGGCGGGCAGGCAAATTTATGGTCTGAGTTTATCGCAACACCAGAGCTTTCAGAATATATGCTTTTTCCCAGGTTAGTCGCATTATCTGAAGTGCTTTGGACTCCAGAAGATAAAAAAGACTGGGCAGATTTCTCCCGAAGGTTGCAGGCTATGTTCAAGCGTTTCGACCTTATGGATATAAATTATGCGACCAGTGCTTACTCAGTAACTGCAGAGAGTGAAGTAGATTCAACCTCCGGTAAAATTAAAATTGCTTTACAGAATGAATTTCCAAATTCAGAAATTCGATATACATTAAATGATAAGAATCTAAATGCCTCTTCCCCTTTATATAAAGAACCTATTGCGGTTGAGGAAAGCAGTATTTTAAGAGCTGCCGTTTATGAGAATGGAAAACCTAAAGGCGATACTCTGGTTAAGAATTTTCATTTTCATAAAGCCGTGGGAAAGAAAGTTAGTTATAAGCCAAAATATAACGATAACTATACCGGTGTTGGTAAGAATACCACGGTAAATGTGATTAGGGCTACCAAGAATTTCCACGATGGTCAATGGCTTGGTTGGCTGGGTGAAGATGTAGAAGTTACTATAGACCTTGAAAAATCTACTCAAATAGAAAGTTTGAAAGTCGGAACTATGGAAAATCAGGGCTCCGGGATTTACTTCCCCGTAAAGATTTCTGCTTTTGCTTCTAAGAATGGAGAGGAATACAGCAAGATAGGAGAAGTAAGCAGGGACTTTAAGATCAATGGCGCTGTTAGTTTAAAGGACTTTGAAATAAATGTGAAGCCTCAGGAAGCTAAATTTATCAAATTAAAGATAGATACTTATAAAGGATTACCGGGAAGAGGTAAAGCCTGGCTTTTTGTTGATGAAATAATTATAGAGTAAAGTTAGAGCTTGAAGGCAAATTACAATTGTATCGCGGTCACGGAAATGCCGTAGAATTAAATTAAAATATGGGAATGAAATTAAATGTATTATTCGGTACGCTTTTTACGCTTGTTTTTTCAGCAAATACTTATGCGCAGGAAAGCGAAATCTCTTATGTAGATTATGTAAATACCCTGATGGGAACAGATTCGGCTTTCGATTTGTCTAATGGGAATACCTATCCTGCGATGGCACTTCCCTGGGGAATGAATTTCTGGACTCCACAAACCGCCGAAATGGGTGATGGCTGGGCCTATAAATATGATGATTATAAAATTCGGGGAATAAAACAAACCCATCAACCCAGTCCGTGGATAAATGATTACGCAGCCTTTTCCTTAATGGCCGTAACGGGAGAGTTGAAATTTGAGGAAGAAGAAAGGGCATCCTGGTTTTCGCATAAGGCTGAAACCGCAAAGCCACATCATTATAGTGTTTACCTAGCCGATTATGATGTGACAGCAGAGGTAGCACCAACCGAGCGAGCTGCACATTTTAAATTTACTTTTCCAGAGTCTGATAGTTCCTATATAGTTGCTGGATGCCTTTAATAAAGGTTCTATGGTGAAAATTATTCCTGAAGAACGTAAGATTATAGGATACGCCAGGAACAACCACGGCGGTGTACCGGAAAATTTTCATAATTATTTTGTAGCTGAATTTGATAAGGATTTTGAAGTTAACCATACCTGGAAAGATGGCTGGGAGCTTCAGCAGAAATTCTAAAAATGCAGAGGCCGATCATGTAGGAGCTATTATTGGTTTTAAAACCAAAAAGGGTGAGGAAGTGAATGTAAAAGTAGCTTCTTCATTTATTAGTGCAGAGCAGGCTCAGCTAAATCTGGATTCAGAAATTGGGGAAAGTAGTTTTGAGGAGGTAAAGAATAATGCTAAAGAAATATGGAATCAGGAGCTTGGTAGAATACAGGTAGAAGGTGATAATACAGATCATATTAAAACTTTTTATTCCAGTCTTTACCGGGTTTTATTATTTCCGCGGAAATTTTACGAAATAAATAAAGAAGGAGAACGGGTGCATTACAGCCCGTATAATGGTGAAGTTTTACCCGGATATATGTTTACCGATAATGGATTCTGGGATACCTTTAGAGCGGTGTTTCCGTTTTTTAATATGATGTATCCCGAACTGAATAAGAAAATAATGGCCGGTTTGGCAAATACCTATAAAGAATCTGGTTGGCTTCCCGAATGGGCGAGCCCGGGACACAGAGATGTGATGATTGGTTCTAATTCGGCATCTATAATTGCCGATGCCTATTTAAAAGGAAATGTATATCCCGAAGATGTTGAGGTGCTTTTTGAAGCAATTCTTAAAAATGCCAATATTGAAGAAGGCCGTCCGGTAGCTTCTGTTGGGCGGGAAGGCTTAAATTATTACAATGAACTGGGCTATGTTCCGTATGATGTAGATATAAACGAAAACGCTGCCAGAACCCTGGAATACGCTTATGCTGACTGGACTATAGCAAAAATGGCAGAAGATCTTGGCAAGGAAAAAATAGCAAAGCGCTTTTATAAGCAGGCTTATAATTATAAAAAACTATTTGATCCTTCTACTAATCTTATGCGTGGTAAGAATGAAGACGGAACTTTCCAGGAACCTTTTAATCCATTGAAATGGGGCGATGCCTTTACAGAAGGGAATAGTTTGCATTATACATGGAGTGTGTTCCAGGATGTTGAAGGACTTATTGATCTAATGGGCGGCGAAGAGGAATTTACAGGAAAATTAGATGAAGTTTTTGAAATGCCTCCCGAATTTGATGATTCCTATTATGGTTTTACCATTCATGAAATTAGGGAAATGCAAATAGTGAATATGGGAAATTATGCCCACGGGAATCAGCCAATTCAGCATATGATTTATTTATATAATTATGCGGGGAAACCCTGGAAAACCCAGCAAAGAATCAGAGAAGTTCTTACTAAACTTTATGCTCCAACGCCAGATGGATATCCTGGAGATGAGGATAATGGGCAAACTTCTGCCTGGTATGTCTTTAGTTCATTAGGATTTTATCCCGTTACCCCGGGAGCTGATCAATATGTGATTGGTAGCCCACTATTTGATAAAGCCACCTTAAAGCTTCAGAACGGAAATGAATTTAATATTATAGCTAAAAATAATTCCGAAGAAAACTTTTATATAGAATCAGCATCTCTAAACGGACAGGAATGGAATAAGAATTACCTGAATTATGAGGATATGATGCAAGGTGGTACACTTCAACTTGAAATGACTAATACTCCTAATAAACAAAGAGGGGTGACCAAAGAGGCGAGTTCCATTTTCTATGAGTTCAGATAATAAATAATTCAACTTATGAAAAATGTTTATTTGCCTCTTCTGGCTTTTTTAATTTCTGGATTTATATCAGCACAACAAGCTCCGGTAGATTATGTAAATCCGTTTATAGGAACCTCTAATTATGGGGCTACTAATCCGGGAGCAATTGCGCCTCGCGGGATGGCAAGTGTTTCTCCATTTAATGTTGCCGGAAGAATAGATCTTAACCCTTTAGAAAAGGATAGTCAGTGGTTGTCTAATCCGTATGTATATGAAAATAAATTTCTAACCGGTTTTTCACATGTGAATATGAGTGGGGTAGGTTGCCCTGATCTTGGAGTTATCATCACCATGCCTACTACCGGAGAATTGGAAACAGATCATTTAAAATACGGGAGTACCTACTCTGAGGAAATAGCAAAAGCCGGTTATTATTCAGCCAACTGGATAAATATAAGGTGAAAGCAGAAGCCACTGCGAGTATCAGAACCGGTGTTTCCCGATATTCCTTTCCGGCAGGGAAAGCCAATATTTTATTGAATTTAGGGTTAGGGCTTACCAATGAGCAGGGAGCGATGGCTCAATGTTGTTTCCCCTACCGAAATTGAGGGAATGCGCACTGGTGGGTTCCTTTTGTTATAATAATGCGGAGCAGCTTATCCTGTTTATTTTGTGGCGAAATTTTCAAAACCGGCAGATGAGTTTGGGATATGGAAAACTCCTTATAAATATAAAGGAGAAGAAGCACAATGGATGACTTATAATGGTAAGACCCGGATAAAAGAAGGTTTTAGCAGGGAAGTTATGGGTGATAGTATTGGAGCTTATATGACTTACGATTTCAAAGAGCCCCAGGAAGTAGAAGTTAAAATTGGTGTTTCTTACGTGAGTATTGAAAATGCTCGGGAAAACTTAGAAAAAGAAGTTGGGGATTCATCTTTTGAGGAAGTGTATGAACAAACAAAAGAAGCTGGAATAAGAAGCTTAAAGTTGTAGAAGTTGAAGGCGGAAGTGAAGATGATAAAACTATTTTCTATACTGCTTTGTACCATACCCAGATTCATCCGAATATTCTAAATGATTTTAATGGAGAGTATCCGGAAATTGCCACTGGGAAAATAGGAAAAACCGAAGGAACACGATATACCACGTTCTCGCTTTGGGATACCTATAGAAATTACCATCAATTAATGAGTTTGGTATATCCGGAAGAGCAATTGGAGATGGTAAAATCTATGCTAGCCATGTATGATGAAAATGGCTGGTTGCCAAAGTGGGAATTGAATTCAACAGAAACCTTTACGATGGTGGGAGATCCTGCAGCTGTAGTGATTTGCTGATACCTATTTAAGAGGTTTAAAAGATTTTGATGTAGAGAAAGCTTATGAAGCTATGATGAAAAGTGCACTTGATACAGTCAAAATCCTTTACGCCCTGGGCTGAAAGAATATATTGATAATGGCTATTTAAGTGTTGATAGGGGAGTTGCCGGCCCTGTGTCTACCACCTTGGAATATAATATTGCCGATTATGCCATTGCACAATTAGCAAAAAGTTTAGGTAAAGAGGAAGATTATAAGAACTTTTTCACATCGTGCTTTGTCTTACAAAAACTTTACAACTCCAGAAACAGGATTTTTACAGCCAAAATATAGTGATGGAAAATGGTATGAACCTTTTGATCCTCTAGCGGGAGCTAATTTTGAAAAAAATGTTGGTTATATAGAAGGCAATGCCTGGCAATACTTATTTATGGTGCCTCATGATATTAAAGGATTAATGAAGATTATGGGAGGTGCCGAAAGTTTTGAAAATAAACTGGATAAAGTATTTGAAGAAGGTCAATACGATATGGCCAATGAGCCGGATATCTTTACCCTTATTTGTATAATTATATTCGAGGGTAGTGAATATAAAACTTCAGCAAAAGTTACCGAACTTATTAAAAAGTATTACAAGAACAGCCCGGCTGGTCTTCCCGGGAACGATGATACGGGTACTATGAGCGCATGGTTGGTATATTCAATGATGGGTTTCTATCCTGTGACTCCTTCAGAACCTATTTACACATTCACAAAACCAGCTTTTGAACAAATAAAGATCCATCTTAACGATCAATATTATGATAATGAGTCCATTATTATAAATTATCGATCTTCAGAGGAAACTAGCAATAGCGATAAATCACCTGCATTTCTCCTACGGAAGATTTCTTCATAAATCATAATGATTTCCTAAATTCTAAAAAAATAAATTTAATTACTGTTGAAATAATTAATTAAAAAAATTAGTTAAGCTCAATTAAAACTTCTTATTAATTTAGCTTAAACGTTTTCGTTTGTGTTAGTTGTTTAGCTGTTCAGATTTGTTATCTGTCGAAAACTTTCTGAAATGGTTAACACATTTCTAACATTTATTTAAATTTATAATCTAAATGCGCTATTAAGGCGTAAAATTCTAACCAAAACTAATTACACATGGGTAAAAAATTATTATTCCTGCTTGGATTAATGTTTTTTTCATTTAATCAAAACTTGATTGCGCAGGAGCAAACAGTAACCGGAACAGTAACAGATTCTGAAAACGGAATACCTTTACCGGGAGTTACTGTACTGGAAAAAGGAACCAGTAATGGAACCTCTACAGATTTTGATGGAAATTACTCTCTGGAGGTTGCAGATGATGCTACTTTAGTCTTTTCTATGGTAGGGTTTATGAAACAGGAAGTTCCTGTAAACGGTCAGACTACAATAAACTTAGAACTTTCTCCAGATACGGAAGCTTTAGATGAGGTTGTGGTTACTTCTCTGGGCTTAACCAGGGAGAAAAAATCACTTGGTTATGCCGTAACAGAATTAGATTCTGAAGAAGTAAATACAGTTAAAGATTATAATGTTGCCAATTCGCTTGTAGGTAAAGTTGCCGGTTTGGTAGTTAATCAGGCCAGTGGAGTAGGTTCTGGTTCTCGTATTACTATTCGGGGTAATAACACCTTAACCGGAAACAACCAGGCTTTGGTTGTGGTAGATGGTATACCTATTGATGCTTCCGGAAACGAATCTGGGGGAAGTATTTTTAATAGCACCGTAACCGGTGGGGGTATTACAGATATTAACCCTGCAGATATTGAATCAGTTTCGGTATTAAAAGGGCCAAACGCTGCTGCGCTATATGGTTCAAGAGCTGCGAGTGGTGTAATATTAATTACTACTAAAAAAGGTACTAGAGGTGCCGGGTTGGGTATTTCGGTTAATTCGAATGTTTCTATAGAAGAAACCATGTTCCTGCCAGATTACCAAAATCAATATGGGCAGGGAACCAATGGTGCTGTTTATGCCGATTTAGATAATTTTGGATCTAATTCCTGGGGGCCACTTTTAGATGGTTCTCAACAATTATACTATACGGGAGAACAAAGAGCATATACTGCCCAACCGGACAACGTAGAAGACTTTTTTGAAAATGGCATTAGAAGTATAAATACTTTGTCTATGGATCAAGGTGGAGAAAATCATAGTGTTAGATTTTCCTATACTAATAACCAAACAACCTCGGTTATTCCTAATTCTAAACTTCATAGTCACAACTTTAACTTAAGAGGAGTTATAGATTTATCTGATAAACTTACCCTGGACAGTAAGGCAACTTACTTTACTCAGGAGCTGGAAAACAGGGTGAATGTGGGAACTGAAGGTGTTATGGCTTATGTTTATAGAATGCCACGAAACGTAGCTCTAGAAGACTTAAAAAGATATAAGCCTTCATTATGGCCTAATCCAGAAATGTTCCCTGATGAATATGGCGCAATAAGTTATGCCGGCCAGAACAAAAGTATTGGTAACCCATACTGGATGTTAGAGCAAGACACTAACGACGAGCGAAGAGATCGTTTCCTGGGCTTTACAAAATTGGATTATGAATTTAACGATTGGCTATCAGCTTTTGTTAGAATTGGTGGAGATGTTACCAACGTTAGAACAGAGAATATCCAGGATTATGGACATCACTTCTTCTATGATGGTCGCTTAAATTTTACTAGTCGTAAAAACGTAGAAATAAACAGTGATTTCTTATTTACAGCCAATAAAGACCTTACAGAAAAATTGAACCTGGTTGCCAATGTTGGTGGAAGTTTGTCTAAACGTACTTTTGAAGGGATGAGTGTTAGTGGAAATCAATTTAGATTGCCTTCCAGAGCGTTTTTAAACAATACTAATGTTCAAACCAGCACCCATACTCCGTTGGGAGTTAAAAAGATCAATTCCTTGTATGGATCTTTTAGTTTTTCTTACGATGATTTTATGTATTTAGATTTAACAGCCAGAAATGACTGGTCGTCAACTTTAAGTGAAGATAATAGGTCTTTCTTTTATCCTTCCGTAAGTTATTCCTTATTGGTTAACCGTTTTATAGATCCAGATAAGAATTTCCTGGATATGCTTAAACTAAGAGCGAGTTGGGCAGAAGTTGGTAATGATACTGGAGTGTATCAGTTATACCAAACTTTTAGTGTACCGCAACAGGGTTATTTAGGATTAACTGTTTTGGAAGGTCCTAGTGTAAAACTAAATCCAGATCTAAAGCCGGAAAGCGTAAAATCTACCGAATTTGGTGTGGAATTCAATATGTTTAAGAACCGGTTGTATGGAGATTTCTCTATATATGAAGATCGTAACCAATGATATGATTTTTAATGTTCCGGTGCCTTTTTCTACTGGATATAGTTTCTTCAAGGAGAATGTGGGAGAAGTGAAAAACAAAGGTTTTGAGGTTATGTTTGGTGGAGTTCCTGTTCGAAATGAAAACTTTAAATGGGATGTTTCAGCCAATATCTCCAAGAAATAATAATCAACTAGTAAGTCTAATTGATGGTCTAGATTATACCGTCTTAAACTGTTTGGGAGATCTTTCTATTAGAGCCAGAAGTAGGTGGAGGAATTGGTGATATATACGGAACCACCTGGAAAACTAACGAGAATGGAGAAAGATTAGTTAATGCAGAAGGATTCCCAGTAGCTTCTACAGAGAGAGAGAATATTAGGAAATGCCCAACCAGACTTAATTGGAGGTATTACCAATACTTTTAGCTATAAAAACTGGAACTTTAGATTTCTTATTGATGGAAGATTTGGGGGGGAAATTTACTCTGCAACCTCTTCTTATCTTGATGCCGCCGGTGTTTCGAAAGAAGTCTTCAGTATAGAGATGAAGGAATAGTCGTGGATGCAATTAATGAGGAAACGGGGCAACCTAATACGATACTCAGATTACTGCACAACAATATTGGGGTAGTTACTCCGGTATCACTTCAAACTATGTTTATGATCAAACCAATGTGAGATTACGAGAATTTGCCTTAACTTACAGGTTGCCAGGGGATCTATAAGTAATATCGGTTTGACTTCCGCATCTGTGGGTTTAATCGGTAGAAATTTATTTTTCATATATAAAGAGGCTGATGATATAGATCCCGATTCTTCTATTGGTACAGGGCTTTCGGGACAGGGTATTTCCCTTAACAATGCACCAACTATTCGTAGTGTTGGTTTAAATATTAATATTAAATTTTAATAAAAATAATTATGAAAGGAATTTTAAAGACAATTGGCACAAGCTTGTTGTTGGTCTTTTTACTTGCCGGATGTTCCGATTTCGAGGAGATCAATACAAGACCCGATGCATTTGGATCTGACGAAGTAAGTGCAAAATACTTTCTTACCGGAATTCAAATAGAACTTTATGCGCCTAACCGTTTTCCTTACTGGAGAGCGCAATTAATTCACGCTGATAGATATGCAGGTCAATTCACTTTTGGTTATAATGGCTGCTGGTGGACCGGTTCTCTTGGTTATGCTTACAATTCCGGATATACCGATGCTGCTTACGATTGGATAGCAGGTTATGTTAGTAACCTAAGTGTTTATCAAAATTTTGTAGGTGAAGGCGGAGACTTAGAAAATCAGAATTTTTACGCTCTTGGTCTTGTAATGAAAGGTCTATATTACCAAATGTATACCGATACTTTTGGAATGGTGCCTTATTCAGAAGCTTTAGATCCAGACATTATTACACCTAAATTAGATAGCCAATCTGAAATTTATCGTGGAGTAATTGCTGAATTAGACCAGGCGATGGAGATTATTGGAGATCAAACGGTAACTGGAGATGGGATTGAACTTCTCGCTGAAAACGATTTGTTCTATAATGGAGATCTTCAGCAATGGAAAAAACTCGCAAACACCTTGAAGTTAAGAATGGCTCTAAGAGCGCAAGGTGCTCCGGGTGCAGATTTTGCTGAAACAGCCATTTCAGAAGCTTTACAGGCTCCTCTTTTAAGCACAGAGATGGATAATGCGCTAATGGAAAAAGATACCGAAATAGATCAATTCGGGAATGCAGCTTACGGAGATGTTTGGCATAACTTCGGTGGGATAGGATCTCACTGGAATGTTGGAAAAACTCTTATTGATTATCTTAGAGATAATAACGATCCAAGACTATCACGTTACGCTGAACCTATTATTGGAGGAGATTTCACCTTTACAAGACCAGCTGAGGGTGCAGGAGCCTCTCTTTTTGATAAACACGTAGAGTTTGTTTTAGCTGAACTTGATAATGCCGGGGTACCATATACAAGAAGTGGTTCTGGAGATGAATTTACAATTTCTGTACCTCAGGATCAGGACTACTATGTTGGGCAACCTTCCAGGTTAAATCCTGAAATTTATCCTCACGTTAAGAACGACTTGTTTTCTGAACCGGCAGATTGGGTTATTAATCCAAAAAACCAGGGACTGGAGATTTTTCCTGAAATTGTATTTACTGCAGCCGAAGGAAACTTTTTGCAAGCTGAGGCTATCGTAAAAGGTCTTAGTTCTGGTGATGCTCAGGCATTATATCAGGAAGGAATAAGACAGGCGATGAAAATTTGGAGAGTTGAGGAAAGCGAGATTGAAGCTTTTATTGCTAATGAAGAAATGGCTCAATTAAACGGAACCGACGAAGAAAATTTAGAGAAAATCGCTATCCAAAGATGGATTGTTTCTTATACAGATGGTTTTGAAGCATGGGCAGTAGTAAGAGATACAGGATATCCTGTTGAATTAGCAAATGGAGTATCAGATTACGATATCTATGCAGCAGGAACTCTTAATGGTGAATATCCTCAGCGAATGAGATATGGAAACCAGGAGTACAATACAAACGGAGCAAATGTTGAAGCGGCCATACAGGAACAGGGACCAGATGAACAGGGAACTGAATTATGGTGGGCACAGAATTAGCCTGAATATTTAATTGAATGAAAAAGAGGGAAGTTATTTCCCTCTTTTTTTATGCAAAAATTTCTGGAATCTCGTTCACTTTAAAACCCCAGATGCTGGGTAAAAAGAAATACACCAGGATACTTATTAAAAGAATAGAAAACAGGTTCATCCATAATCCTGTTTTTATCATATCTGGAATATTCAGATAACCGGAACCAAAAACTACCGCGTTTGGTGGCGTTGCTACCGGCAACATAAAAGCGCAAGATGCGGCCAGTGTAGCGCTTATTAATAATAAATAGGGGTGAAGTCCCATTGCTAAAGCCATAGGCGCTAAAATTGGAAGTAGCATTGCCGTAGTAGCCAGGTTAGAGGTTACTTCGGTTAGAAAATTAACGGCAGCGACAAGAATTAATATTAATAGAAATAACGGCAGGTTTTGTAGATAAGTGAGTTGTTCGCCTATCCAAACGGCTAAACCTGTTTCACTAAAACCTTTTGCAAGGGCCATTCCGCCGCCAAAAAGTAAAATAATTCCCCACGGAATTCTCACCGCTTCTTCCCAGTTCAATAAGGGTTTTGTTTCCTTTCCCGATGGCACAATAAAGAGTGCAATTGCCGCAATAATGGCTATTATGGTGTCATCTATAAAGGGAAGAAAAGGCTGGATTAAAAAAGATCTTGTGATCCAGAGAAAAGCGGTACAACCGAAGATAACGAGCACCCTTTTTTCCTGCTTGCTTATTTTTCCTAAAGACTTCAGTAGTTTATTAATTTCGGCTTTTCCGCCGGGGAATTCAGCTTTATCAAATTTAAAAGCAAAACTGGTTAAGGTATTTCCAACAGATAAACAACAAGAAAACCGAGATCGGAATCCCTAACATTGCCCATTTTAAAAAACTGATCTCAATGCCATACAATTCTTCAACAATTCCGGCAAAAACCAGGTTTGGTGGTGTTCCTATAAGCGTTCCAATTCCACCAATAGAAGCGCTATAGGCAATAGCGAGCATTAATGCTTTTCCAAAGACCATAGGTTCATTTTCGTTGCTAAAAGGATTGTTTTTTAACTGACTTATTATCGCGGTGCCAATTGGAAGCATCATAACTGAAGTTGCCGTATTGGAGATCCACATAGAAAGAAATGCCGTGGCTATCATAAAACCAAGGATGATGAATTTGATTTTGCTTCCAATAAGGTGGATAATATTCAGGGCAATTCTTCGGTGTAAATCCCATTTTTCTATAGCTACCGCAAGAACAAATCCGCCCAGATATAAAAACACGTATTTATGACCAAAAGCAGCGGTAGTGGCTTCAATATCTAAAGCGCCGGTTAAGGGGAACATAACAATCGGCAATAAAGCGGTGACCGAAATTGGGATTACCTCGGTAACCCACCAGAGTGCCATCCAGATGGTAATACAAAGAATATCAAAAGCTGCCGGCGGCATAGACTGTGGAGCGCCCAGTATTTGAAGTATAAAAAATAATAATGGCCCCGCTATTAAAATTAGAGCTCTTATAAATTTATTCATTAGTTAAGGTTCTCAAGGATCTACCAAGATATTAAATTTAATAGAGCCGGATAATTCTTTAAATATAGAGTCAACTTTTTTTCTAGTTTAACTACTATTTATTTAGTTAAAATTTTTATTAGGATAAATATATTC
The DNA here is from genome assembly GCA_963727565.1 of uncultured Flavobacteriaceae bacterium. Classification (GTDB taxonomy): domain Bacteria; phylum Bacteroidota; class Bacteroidia; order Flavobacteriales; family Flavobacteriaceae; genus Salegentibacter. The sequence goes on along the minus strand of CAVSGU010000006.1, from coordinate 425,012 downwards.
TTAATATTGAAGAATTATTCATCATATCAATCTAATTCTTAATATATCATCACTAATGCAAACTTTCCTTTTGATTATTTTTAGCCTTATTTTTTCTTCCGCTTTTGCACAAAACAAAGAGATAGAAGATCAATTTAAATACAAAGCTATTTACGAGTTAACTTATGCTCCCGATTCTACGGATATTAATGAATTAAAAACCGAAGATTTTAATTTATTTCTGGGCAATAAGGTTTCAATTTTTGCCAGCCGGGGGCGGACGATGAGTGATTCTTTGAAAATAAATTTACAGGGAAGAGATATTGGAAGTATGGATTTTGAAGAGCGTGCTAAAAGAACTAAAACCGAGTTTGAATCGGTTATTTATAAAGGTTTTCCGGAAGAAAAAATATCTTACTCCTATAAAATTCTTAGGGATAACCTGAGGTACGAAGAAGACCTGAACCAATTTAGTTGGGAGATTTTGCCAGAGAATAAGCTGATAGAAGGCTATCAGGCACAAAAGGCGACTACCACTTTTGCCGGAAGAAATTATATCGCCTGGTTTACTTCAGAAATTCCTATTTCAGAAGGACCTTACAAATTTAACGGATTGCCGGGCCTTATTCTTGAAATTAGCGACGTTCAAAATCATTATAATTATAAACTAAAAAGTTTCGAAAAGTTCAAAAATCCTGCTAGCGTAGAGCTTAAAGTTTCTCATTTTATAAAAAGTGATAAAAAGGAAATTTTAGAAAGTATTAAGGAATATAAGCTAGATCCATTCGCAGTTGTAGAACGAAATAATACTCCCGAAAAAAATATAACTTTTGGATTTAAAGCCGGCGAAAAAGAAAAACTTTTGCGCGAAAACAAAGAAAAGCTTGAAAAGAGAAACAACCCCATAGAACTGGATTAAAATTTAATTTATGAAACAATTTTATATTCCCTTTATATTTCTATTAATAAGCTCGCTAGTTCCTGCCCAGGAATTAACAGATAAACTTAAATACAAAGCTACCTACGACCTTACCTGGCAAATAGATTCAACAGATGCTGAGTCTATCCAGAATGAAACTATGGTATTGTTTATTGGTGATAAGATTTCGCGATTTTCCAGCGAAGGTCAACACATAGCAGATTCTATAAAAGAGGCTTATAAAGATCGCGAACGAACCCAACAAAGTTTTAATGAAATGAGATCCAAAATGCCAATGTCGGCATTAAACTTTTATATTTTTAAGAGGCAGAACTCAGCAGAGGTTTCTTTTACTGAGAAAATTGTCAAGGATAATTACCGGTATGAACAGAATATTGATGATTTGAATTGGGAAATTTTGCCCGAAACTAAAGAAGTAGCCGGTTTTCTGGCACAGAAGGCAAAAGCAAGTTTTTCCGGAAGGAATTATACCGCGTGGTTCACTACTGAGATACCTATTTCAGAAGGGCCATATAAATTTCGAGGCTTACCGGGCCTGATCCTGGAAATTTCAGATGATAAAGATTATTACACCTTTAAACTCAACGGTTTCAAAGAATTGAACGATGAAATTTCGATGGAGTTTGATCCAGATGATTATCTGGAGGTTAGTAGAGAACGATTCCTGCAAATAAAAAAGGAGTATGCTGAAAATCCCTTTATAAAAATGGAAAGTTCTGGTATTACAATGGGTTTTCAGCCCGGTCAAAAAGAGAAATTATTAAAGGAACATCGCGAAGAAATTAAAAAGAAAAATAACCCTATAGAACTGGAATAACTTAAATTATGAAGGAGGCCTACTTAACCTTTTTTCTTATAGTGTTTTCCTCAATTTGCAACGCTCAAAAACTCACCGATAAATTTGAATACAAAGTGACCTACAAACTCACTTATAAGATAGATTCTACCAAGCTGGATGAATCCAAATCTGAATATATGATATTGTTTGCCGGAGACGAACTTTCTAAATTTTCCAGTCGGGCGGTGACGCTCTCAGAAACATTCGAGATTAAAGGAAATAGCGGGAGAACATCTCCCCAGGCGGTAAGTGAATTTCATTACCGAATTTTAAAACAACCAGAATCTGGGAAGATCTTTTATACCCTCAAAATACCAAAAATGAACGATCGTTTCTTTTATACAGAAGAATTAGATCAATTTGAATGGCAAATCCTGCCCGAAACTAAGTCGATAAAAGATTTCAAGGTGCAAAAGGCTAAAACTTCATTTAGAGGCAGGGATTATATTGCCTGGTTTACCCCAGAAATACCCATTTCAGAAGGCCCTTATAAATTCAACGGCCTACCCGGACTTATTTTGGAAATTGCTGATACAGATAAGCACTGGAACTTTGAGTTTTTCGGTTTAGAGAAATTATCACCAAAGATTTCCTTTAAAACGAACCTTAGAATGTATGCCGAAACCGAAAGAAATGAATTACACGACCTATGGAAGGAATATAAAAGTGATCCTATGACTTACGCTGGTCAGGCAGCAAATATGGATTCCGAGGTACATAAAGAATACAAGCGCATTTTTACAGAAATAGAAGAAAGCAAGAATAATCGACTCGAACTGGAATAACTTAAATTATGAAACAAGCCTATTTGACATTTCTACTTATATTGTTTACAGCAATTTGCAGTGCTCAAAAACTCACCGATAAATTTGAGTACAAAGTGATTTATAAACTCACTTATAAATTGGATTCTACCAATCTGGATGAATCCAAATCTGAATATATGCTCCTGTTTGCCGGAGATGAACTTTCTAAATTTTCCAGTCGGGCAAAAACTCTGGCCAATCCTATTGTTAGAAAAGGAAATACTGCACATACTTCCCGAGAAGCGGTTACAGATTTTCAATATGTTATTTTGAAGAATAGGAGTGAAAATAAGCTGTTTTTCACGAGGACTATTTCACGTGATCAATTTTACTATACCCAGGAAATGAATCAATTTGAATGGGAGATTCTACCGGAGAAAAAGAAAATTAAAGATTTTGAGGTTCAGAAAGCTAAAACTTCTTTTGCCGGAAGGGATTATATAGCCTGGTTTACTTCAGAAATACCAATTTCAGACGGGCCTTATAAATTTAGTGGTTTGCCGGGATTAATTTTGGAGCTTGAAGATACCCAGCAGCATTATGTATTTGAATTTTTCGGTCTGGAAAAATTGAGGCCGAAACTTAAGTACAAGATCAATCTTAATCAATATGCTGAAACCAATAAAACTGAATTATATAAAGTTTGGAAGCGATATATGGAAAACCCAATGGGGGTATGCTCCCACTCCCCCTAATGTAACTATCTCTGAAGAAACCAAGAAAAAATATGCTGAATCGTTTAAAGAGAGATTTGCGAAAATGAATAACCAAATAGAGCTGGAATAATTTGAGTAAAACTTTTCTTTATTTTCTTATGCTGATTTCCTTTTCTGGATATGCCCAATCTACATTGTCTGGGAAAATTCTTGATGAAAAAGGTGAAACCCTAAGCGGAGCGACGGTTATTGTGAGTAAAGATACTACCGGTACTATTTTAGCTTATGGCATTAGCAATGGGGAAGGCTTATTTAAGATAAGTGCAAATTCAGAAACAGATTCACTTTTTCTGAAAATTTCCTATATAGGTTACAGTGCAGTTAAACGGAAAATTCAGAATAAAGATCAGCAACTGGAAATTACACTTTCTCCATCTTCAGAAGCATTAAAAGAGGTGCTGGTAGATGCTAAAATTATCGAACAGCGTGGCGATACGTTAAGTTATTCGGTTTCGGCCTTTAAGGATCAAAAAGACCGCGTTATTGCCGATGTGATTAAAAAAATGCCCGGTATAGAGATCCTTCCCGGCGGCCAGATCCAATATCAGGGCGAACCTATTCAAAAATATTATATTGAAGGCCTGGATTTGCTGGAAGGCCGTTACAGTTTGGCCAATAATAACATTGCGGCCAATGATGTTTCGAAAGTGCAAATTCTTGAAAATCATCAACCGGTAAAACTTCTGGACAGTCTTGAATTTTCTGAAAGAGCTTCGCTAAATATTAAACTGAAAAAAGAAGTCACCGTAAGCGGTAGCGCTGAACTTGGTACCGGTTTTTCACCATTACTTTGGAAGGCGAAAGTCACTCCAATGCTTTTCACCAAAAAAAACCAGGCGATTGTTACTTACCAGGCTAATAATACCGGGAGCGATGTTTCGAGAGAGATCAGGGACTTTTCAATTTCCGATTTTGGCCGTGAAGAATTCAATACTTCAAAATCTGATTGGGTTTCTATCCGCCAATTGGCCGAACCTCCTTTTTCGCAGGAACGGTGGTTGGATAATAATGTGCATTTGGGCTCGGCAAATTATTTAATTCGACTTAAAAAAAATGTAGATCTTAAAGCAAATATTTCCTATTTAAACGACGCTCAAAAGCAAATTGGAAATACCCAAACCCGTTTTTTCACGCCTACCGATACCATAGATCTTTTAGAAAACACGAACAACGATCTATTTATAAATACACTGCAAACTAATTTTATTTTAGAGAAAAATACCGATGAAAATTATTTAAAAAACGAACTGGAGATTAACGGATTTTGGGATTCGCAGCGCGGAAATATCGATACCGGGAATTCCCAAATTCGTCAACGTTTGTCCAATCCGTTTTCTGTAATTCGGAATAAGTTGCGATTGCTAAAACCGGTAGGAAAACAATTGGTCACTTTTAGATCGAATACAGGTTACACAGAGGCTAACCAAAATCTACAAATTGAACCCGGGCAGTTTGAAGCTTTGTTAAATAACGGGAATGATTATGCGGAAGTCAATCAAATGATTGAAACAACTACTTTTTTCAGCGATAATACCGCCGGATTGACTAAAAAGATCAAGGACATTACGATTTCTCCTGAAGTTGGGGTTTCGGTGAAAAACCAGTCGCTCGAGAGTCACTTAAGCATTTCTGATAATGATGAAGCTGAAATTTTAGATGGGGATTTTGAAAACAACCTGGATTTTTTAAGCTCCCGGTTTTACGCTACCAGCCGCTTTGTTTATAAAAAAGACAACTGGAATATCAGACTTACCACGCCTGTGAATTTTAGAAGTTTTGATATTGAAGATGCTGGTTTAAATGAAAATCAGAGTCTTAGCCGAATTACTTTTGAGCCTAATTTTTACATAAAAAACAAATTTTCAGCATTTTGGGAAACTAGTATTTCTGCAAATCTCAGTAACGATTTTGGCGATATGGGCCAGATCTATTATGGATTTATCCTGAATAATTATCGAAACCTGCAACGTTTTAATTCACCTTTACCCGAAAATTTTAGTCAGAATTATTCCTGGCAACTTCGGTTTAGGGATCCGTTGAAATCGCTTTTTGCCAATCTCTCTTATTCCTTCGGAAGGACAAAACGGAATTTGTTGTATAGTAATCAAATTGGGGAAAATGCCGCAACGATTTTTGAAGCGGTAGAGCAGGAAAATTACGCCGATTCTCACAGACTGAATATAAAGGGAAGTAAATATTTCAGCAAGCTAAATGCTACGCTTAGTTTGGGAAGCAGTTATTCTATTTTCAATCGGGAACAATTGCTAAATGGCAACCTGGCCGATGTAGAAAATCAAAATTTAGGTTTTATGCTCGATTTAGAATCAGAAATCACAGATTGGCTTAGCGCGAGTTATACCGGGAATTTTAGCTTTCTTCAAACCCGTTTTGAAGCACGGAGTTTGATGAAATTAGAACGCAGCAACATGAACTTGATCTATTCTTTTATTTGGCAGAAAATCAATATTTCAGTGTAGATTCAGAATACTATTTTAATAATATTTCCGAAGAAAACCGCAATAATTATTTTCTTGAATGTGAACTATCAATATACTTTTCTGGATTCGGGAATAGACCTGGAAGCAAGTTGGAACAATGTGTTGAATACCGATGAATTCGTGAGGGTTTCCAACACAGATTTTGCTTATGTGCAAAGTACTTATCAATTAAGGCCTTCGCAGGTTTTAGTGAGTTTGAAATTTAGTTTTTAAGCAATACCTGAAACAGGTTTGATTAAAATCTCTTTATATTTAAGTAAATTTCAACTTATGAAAATGCTGGAAATTAAAACCGCCCTGCAAATCGCAAAACCCAAAGCTGAGGTTTTTGAAGCGATAATAGATCCCGAAAAGATGAAACATTATTTTATTGCTGAAAGCTCCGGGATGATGGAAGAGGGGAAATCTATAAGCTGGAAATTCCCAGAGTTTGATGAATATGTGCCGGTAAATGTTCTAAAACTAGTTCCCAATGAATTCATTTCTTTTGAATGGGAAGGTGCAGCAGATAAAACCTACTGGTTGAAATTAGCCTTACAGAAGTTTCTAAAACCAGTACGCTGGTAAAAATAACCGAAGGAAAGATGAAAGCGGATGAGATGGGCATTCAATGGTATGGCGGAAATACCGAAGGTTGGGCAAATTTCCTGGCCTGTTTAAAGGCTTATCTGGAATACGGTATCAATTTAGAAAAGGTGGATTTGATTTTATGAAGGCATAGAGACCACTACGTCATCCTGAACTTGTTTCAGAGCCTGCTCCGAAATTTATTCGGAGATCTAACATAACGCAACTGAGATGATATTAGAATCCCGAAGTGAATTCGGGATAAAGCCTGAAACAAGTTCAGCTTGACGAAATGATTATAAAAAAGAAAAACCCGTTTCAATAAAGAAACGGGTTTTTTAATATTTGTTATGGCCGGGCCATTACATCATTCCGGGCATTCCGCCGCCCATTCCACCTGGCATACCTCCGCCACCTTTGTCGTCTTCTGGAAGATCAACAAGGGCACATTCGGTAGTTAAGATCATTCCGGCAACAGAAGCAGCGTTTTCAAGCGCAACTCTTGTTACTTTCTTAGGATCTATAATTCCGGCTTTCATCATATCTACAAATGTGTCGGTTTTCGCATCGTAACCAAATTCTTTCTTGCCTTCAAGAACTTTATTGATCACTACAGAAGCTTCACCACCAGCATTTTCTACGATAGTTCTAAGTGGAGATTCAATAGCTCTAACCACTATCTGAATTCCTGTAGCCTCATCGTCATTTTCAGCTTTTAATTTAGCAAGAACGGCTTGTGCTCTTACAAGAGCAACACCACCACCGGCAACAATTCCTTCTTCTACAGCCGCACGGGTTGCGTGAAGGGCATCGTCTACACGGTCTTTCTTCTCTTTCATTTCAACTTCTGAAGCTGCACCTACATAAAGTACGGCAACACCGCCGGCTAATTTAGCCAAACGCTCCTGAAGTTTTTCTTTATCATAATCTGAAGTAGTGGTTTCGATCTGAGCTTTGATCTGGTTTACACGTTCTTCAATTTGCTTGTTATCACCAGCACCGTTTACGATAGTAGTATTATCTTTATCGATAGCTACTTTTTCAGCAGTACCTAACATATCAATAGTAGCGTTTTCTAAAGAGAATCCTCTTTCTTCAGAAATAACAGTACCACCGGTTAGGATAGCGATATCTTCTAACATTGCTTTTCTGCGGTCTCCAAATCCTGGAGCTTTAACAGCAGCGATTTTAAGAGAACCACGTAGTTTGTTTACCACTAAAGTAGCAAGGGCTTCGCCGTCTACATCTTCAGCAATAATTAAAAGTGGCTTTCCAGATTGTGCTACCGGCTCAAGAACAGGAAGCAAATCTTTCATAGAAGAGATCTTTTTGTCGAACAATAAAATGTACGGATCTTCAAGATCTGCAGTCATTTTCTCTGAATTCGTTACGAAATATGGAGAAAGATAACCACGGTCAAATTGCATACCTTCAACTACTTCAACGTGAGTCTCGGTACCTTTAGCTTCTTCTACGGTAATTACACCTTCTTTTCCAACTTTACCAAAAGCCTTGGCGATAAGATCACCAATATGCTCATCGTTATTCGCTGAAATAGAAGCAACCTGCTTTATTTTTTCTGAAGAATCACCAACTTCTTTGGTTTGTTTCTCCAAATCTTTAGTGATTGCAGTTACAGCTTTATCTATACCTCTCTTAAGGTCCATTGGGCTTGCGCCTGCTGCAACGTTCTTAAGGCCTTCTTTTACGATTGCCTGGGCAAGTACAGTAGCGGTAGTAGTACCATCTCCTGCAAGATCGTTGGTTTTAGAAGCAACTTCCTTAACCATTTGAGCACCCATATTTTCTAGTGGGTCTTCAAGTTCGATCTCTTTTGCTACAGTAACACCATCTTTAGTTACGGTTGGTGCACCAAAAGATTTGCTTATTACTACATTACGTCCTTTAGGACCTAAAGTTACTTTTACGGCATTTGCCAATGCATCTACACCGCGCTTAATTCCGTCGCGGGCTTGAATGTCAAACTTTATATCTTTTGCCATTGTTATTTATTTTTTAGTCATTTCCGTGAAGACGGAAATCTAATTAGTACTATTATTTATTTTGAAAATTTCCCCGGGAACGGGGAAAAGAAGTCTTATACTATTGCAAGAATATCGTCTTCTCTCATCATTAGATAGTCTGTACCCTCAAGTTTTAATTCTGTACCGGAGTATTTTCCGTAAAGTACAGTATCACCAACTTTCACAGTCATATCGTGGTCTTTATTTCCTTTACCTACAGCTACAACTTTTCCACGTTGTGGTTTTTCTTTAGCTGTTTCGGGAATGTAAATTCCAGATGCCGTTTTGGTTTCGGCAGCTTCAGGTTCAATAAGAACTCTGTCTGAGAGCGGTTTAATGTTTAGTCCCATTTTTTTATAAATTTATTTAGGTTAATTAATCTTTAAATAAGCGGTTAGACTTATTTCTAAAATTATGCCACCCCGTTTTTACTGCCAATTACCAACAAAAAATGCCAGCTTGTCATAAGCTGGCATTTGTATATTTTATAAAGAATGAAGCGTTTATTGAGCGCTGTCAGATTCTGATGTTTGTCCTGGCATTTGTGCTGGTGGAGTAGCGGTATTCTCAGGCATTGCTTCTTCGTCAAAAACCCTTGATTCGCCGTAACCAGCATCATCCATAATTGTTACATTAGAAAGTAAAATAAGGACTAATAAAAGTGTTGCTAAGGTCCAGGTACTTTTATCTAAAAAGTCTCCGGTCTTCTTAACTCCACCTACTTGTTGTCCGCTACCGCCAAAAGAGGAAGATAAACCACCGCCTTTAGGATTCTGTACCATAATTACTACTACCAGTAAAAAGGCTACAATAACTATTAATGCTAAAAAAATCGTGAATGTGCTCATTCTTGCTTTGTATTATTTTCTTGTAATTTTTCGATTGCCCGAATTTGGTCAGCAAAGAAACCACTTTTTTCGGGATTTTTCAAAATTAATATTTTATATGCCTGAATAGCTTTTTTATAATTTTTTTGTTCCAAATAAACACGGGCTAAAGTCTCTGTCATCAAGGACTCAGGCGGGGTTGTGTTTGTCTCGGCCAGGTTGGATTTATTGGTGGGTTTACCGGGTTTTATTTTAGGGCTTTTAGATATAAACCTATCAATAAGTTCAAACTTTTTATGCTGAAGCTCATCTTTTTGATATTCTTCCTCTTCCTGATCTTCTCTTTTTATAGGTTGGGCCGATGTAAGTCTTAACCATTCTGAAAAAGAATGTGACTCTGAAGCATCAAATTCCAGAGGTTCTCCTAACTTCAAATCATCTTTTTCTGTACCAGGTTCTTTTTGAACTTCGGCTTCCTTTTGTTTTTCTGAAAACAATTCGGGATCCATCACCTGTTCTGATTCCGATTGCTGCATTTTAATGGCTTCGTCTATAGCCATGCTTCGTTTGGCAAAAACCTCTTCGGGTTCAAAAACGGTAATATTTCGCAATTGCTCTTCCTGATCCTGAATTTGCCTTGCAATCTTGTTCTGATTAAACTCTTCAGAAGTAATAAAATCGAAGAGTACACTTCTATTTGTGGTGTAGGCAGCGGTTTTCTTAAGTGCGCTGTTGTAACTGAATTCCTGGTGCTCCTTTAAACCTTTAAGCCTTACTGCGCGAGCCGCCTGAAAATACGGAGCCTCCTGGATTATTTTTTCTAATGCAGTGGTTTGGCCGGCGGTAATTCCGGCCGGGTGTTGTAGCAATTTTATGAATTCGGTTGCTTCCATAATTACCAATCGGTTAAAGCGGCATTAAAAATATCCTGGGTTAAACGAGTGTAAATTTCGTTTACCGCGGTTTCCAGGGTGCCTCCAACCAGCTGTGCGTCGGCGGGATAATCGTAATAAAAAGAAAATCGTCTATCAAAATCTTTTTCCGGTTCCAGGGTGTTGTAATACCGAACATTTACAGCAATGGTAAGCCGGTTTTGTGCAGCGGTATTATCGGAAGTTGCGGTAATTGGAGCTACATAAAAATCGATGATTTCACCTTCAAAAATTAGATCGGCGTTATTGTTTGCCAGGCTTAAACTGGTTTGGTTTTGAATAAGATCCTGTAACTGTAAGGTAAAAGTTCTATCTATCCCAGGTTCAACTAAATCGGCCTGGTTTTGAAAGAAATTTACCTGAAAAGATTCAGCCTCTCCGGTATCGGCACCGGTAAAAGAATAAATCCCGCAAGATTGTGTGCATAACAAAAGCACAAGGGATAAAAGAAAAGCAGATTTTTTCATAAAGTCGGGGACTAAAATTACAGGTTGTATTGTTTTATTTTTCTATAAAGTGTGCGTTCGCTTATACCTAATTCTTCAGCGGCAGCTTTGCGTTTTCCACTATGCCTTTCTAAAGATTTCTTGATAAGCTCTAATTCTTTATCCTGCAAAGAAAGCGTTTCTTCCTCCTCGATTTCTTCAGCAAAATAATATTTGTCTTTTTCTCTATTAAGTTCAGATTTCGGACTGTTTTGTGGAATTTGAAGCACCTCCAGGTTTTCGTTGCTAAGCGCATCCAATTCTTCAGCATCTACATCTTCGCCCTCTTCATCGTCACCATAAATTTTTTGAATAAGACTTTCATTCTCATCCTGAACCTTCTGCGTGTTTCCGCTTTCCATTAACTTCAAAGTGAGTTTCTTTAAATCTGTAAGATCGCTTTTCATATCAAAAAGCACCTTATAAAGAATTTCACGCTCGTTGCTAAAATCGCTTTCTTTCTTTTTATCGGCGATAACGGCGGGTAAATTACTGCCAATATCGGGTAAATACTCTTTTAAACGTTCCGGGCCAATGATGCGTTCCTGTTCTAAAACCGAAATTTGTTCAGCGATATTTCTTAACTGCCGAATATTCCCACCCCAACGGTATTTTTGTAATAAACTAACCGCATCATCCTGAAGTTTAATGGTGGGCATTTTATATTTCAGTGCAAAATCTGAAGCGAATTTTCTAAATAATAAATGAATATCGTCCTTACGATCCCGCAAAGGAGGAAGGTTGATTTCTACCGTACTTAATCTATAATAAAGGTCTTCACGGAAACGCTCTTTTTTAATAGATTCCTGCATATTAATGTTGGTAGCTGCAATGATGCGAACATCAGATTTTTGCACTTTAGAAGAACCTACTTTTATAAATTCACCATTTTCCAAAACACGCAGTAATCTAACCTGTGTGGGAAGCGGTAATTCTCCAACTTCATCTAAAAAAATAGTTCCGCCATCGGCAACTTCAAAATAACCGTTTCGGGTTTGAGTAGCGCCGGTAAAAGCGCCTTTTTCGTGACCAAAAAGTTCAGAATCTATAGTTCCTTCGGGAATTGCTCCACAGTTAACCGCGATGTATTTCCCGTGTTTTCTATGAGAAAGCGAATGGATTATTTTTGGAATACTTTCTTTACCAACCCCACTTTCCCCGGTTACCAATACCGAAATATCTGTAGGCGCAACCTGGATTGCTTTTTCTATAGCGCGGTTAAGACGTTGATCGTCGCCAATTATTCCGAACCGCTGTTTTACTGCCTGAATTGATTCCATATATAAATGCTGTTATTTCCTTAAAGCTAAATTTATACTTGTTTAGAAATAACTGATATTTTTAGTTATTTTCACTATAGCCAACCGCTTCGCCTATTAAGGTAGCACTGGTACAATCGTTTATTTTTACGTTTACAAAATCCCCAACTTTATAATTCTCCTTAGGAAAAACAGCTACCGTATTTTGTGTGGTACGGCCGCTCCAGTGTTCGCTAGATTTTTTTGATTCTCGTTCAATTAAAACCTCTACGGTATCTCCAAGGAATCGTTGTGTTCTAAAGTGGTTATGTTCCCGTTGAAGTTTTACTATTTCAGCCAATCTTCGTTGTTTTGTTTCTGCAGGGACATCATCTTCCAGTTTCCGTGCAGCCATTGTGCCGGGCCTTTCAGAATATGCATACATATATCCGAAGTCATACTTCACATATTCCATTAATGATAAAGTATCCTTGTGATCTTCTTCGGTTTCAGTTGGAAAACCAACTATCAAATCCTGGGAAATAGAGCATTCGGGCATTAATTCTCTTATATAGTCTATAAGTTTAAAATATTCTTCCCTTGTGTGCAGCCTGTTCATCTCTTTTAAGATCCTGTCGCTCCCGCTTTGAACCGGTAAATGAATATGTTTACAAATGTTTGGGTAAGCAGCCATCAACTTCAATCACCTCTAAAGTCATATCCTGTGGGTTTGAAGTAGAGAACCTAATCCTCATTTTTGGTTGTGCTTCTGCAACCAATCTCAAAAGCTGCGAGAAATTAGTGGCCGTGGCCTTTTGCATTTCAGAAGCATTTTTAAAATCTTTTTTGAGTCCGCCGCCATACCATAAATAACTATCTACGTTTTGGCCTAAAAGTGTAATCTCCTTAAATCCTTTTTCCCAAAGTTCGTTTACTTCTTCTACGATACTTTGTGGATCGCGGCTTCGTTCTCTTCCGCGGGTAAAAGGTACCACACAGAAGGTGCACATATTATCGCAACCACGGGTTATAGAAACAAATGCTGAAACTCCATTGGTTTGTAAGCGCACGGGAGAAATATCGCCATAGGTTTCTTCTTTAGAAAGAAGCACATTTATAGCATCACGGCCCGCTTCAACTTCGTTTATAAGGTTGGGTAGATCTTTATAGGCATCTGGCCCAACTACAAGATCTACTATTTTTTCTTCTTCCAGGAATTTCTCTTTTAAACGCTCGGCCATACAACCTAAAACGCCCACCTTCATTCCCGGGTTTATTTTTTTTACCGCATTGTATTTTTCAAGTCTTTTACGAACGGTTTGTTCGGCTTTTTCTCTAATAGAACAGGTGTTTACTAAAACAAGATCTGCTTCTTCAAGTTTTTGTGTGGTATTAAAACCTTCTTTAGCAAGGATAGAAGCAACAATTTCACTGTCGCTAAAATTCATTGCACACCCGTAACTTTCAATAAAAAGTTTACGGCTGTTTTCCTGCTTAGGCTCCATTACCAGGGTGTTTCCCTGTTTTTTCTCGTCTATTGTCTTCTCCATAATTCAAAGTTTCCTTTTCAGGATTAAGAAATGCAAAGATAAGGGTAAAACGAACTTCTGACAAAGTGACAGCAATTTTTTTAATTTTCTTACGCAACCTTTTCGTGTTTGCTGCATCTATATAGAAACCAACCTGATAATTATGAGATTTTTCTACTGTTTAATTACGCTGTTGCTCCTGGCTTTAATGGCGCTATTTACTTCTTGCGAAAAAGATGATACTGAAGGAGAATTTTATAATGTGGCGGTTCCCATAGTAAAGCCTATTGAAGAATTTAGAGCCATGGTAAAGATATCTGAACCAAGAGCCATTTCGGAAGCAGGGAAGATCTACACCTATGGAGACTATGTTTTTATAAATGATGATCAGAAAGGAGTTCATATTATAGACAATACCGATCATCGGAATCCTGTAAAAATTAAATTTCTTGAAATTCCGCTGAATACAGATATCGCGGTAAAAGACAATATGCTGTTCGCAAATTCGGCTATGGATCTCGTGGTTTTTGATCTTAGCGATATGAATAATATTAAGGAGGAAGAAAGAATGAAAAACGTTTTTCCAAATCATAATAGTCGTATTCCGGCAAATGCAACTTTTGTAGATAGCGATAATTTTAATAGTGAAACCGAAGTTGTAATGGGTTATCTTATGGAAACCAGGAAAATTGAAATGGCAAATGAAACAGTTTGGGGAGGTGCCTTCTTTAGTAATTCAGATGCAAACTCGGCAGGCGGCTCGGGAACCGGTGGTTCACTTGCCCGATTTAATATCAACGAGGATTATTTATATATAGTAGATGAATATCAATTATCGGTTTTCAATATTGCCGGCTTAAGAAATCCGGAATTGATAAAAAGCGAATGGGTAGGAAGTGATATAGAAACCATCTTTTACAAAGAGAATCACCTGTACCTTGGAAGTTCTAGCGGAATGTATATCTATAGTTTAGAAGATCCGGCTGCGCCACAGTTTAAATCTATGTTTAGTCATATTTTAGGTTGTGATCCCGTGGTGGTAAAAGATGACATCGCTTATGTAACCATTCGTGGCGGAAATGCTTGCGGGCAGGAGTGGAGCCAACTTGATGTAATAGATGTAGCCGATAAGTCCAATCCGCAATTACTGAAATCTTATGATATGGAAAATCCCTACGGACTGGGCGTGAAAGACGATTGGTTATTTGTTTGCGACGGTACCGCCGGTTTAAAAATATATGATACAAAAAATACCCCCAACCTGGAACTAACAGATCACTTTCAGGACATTAACACCTATGACGTCATACCTTTAGAGGAGGTGCTCTTAATGGTTGGGGATAATACACTTTTCCAATATACTTATAAAGGTAATGAGATCAATTTACTAAGTTCTTTTAGCCTCAATTGATTTTATTTTGTTTGGTTTTTTAAGGATGCCCCGCAAGATCGCGGGGCTTTTTTATAAATTTCAGATAAAATAATTTTTATTCGCGAAGTCTTGAATGCGGCTGTTTTACAAGGTATTTGTAGTTGTTTTGTAAAATCATGTAGGCTGTTAAAAAAAAATTGATATACTTTTGCAGCTAGAAAAATAGAGTTATGGCAAAGAATTTAGTGATTGTAGAGTCCCCTGCCAAGGCAAAAACCATCGAGAAATTTTTAGGAAAAGATTATAAGGTAGCGTCCAGTTTTGGGCACATAGCCGACTTGCCTACAAAAGAATTAGGTGTAGATACTGATGGCGATTTTAAACCAAAATATATAGTTTCTAAAGACAAGAAAGATGTAGTTAGAAAACTTAAAGGTTTCGCTAAAGATGCAGAAATGGTTTGGTTAGCAAGTGATGAAGACCGGGAGGGAGAAGCTATTGCCTGGCACCTTGCAGAGGAGCTTAATCTTAAAGATGAGAAAACAAAAAGAATTGTTTTTCACGAGATCACTAAATCGGCTATTCTTAAAGCAATTGATAATCCAAGAGGAATTAATTATAACCTGGTAAATGCCCAACAAGCGCGTAGGGTTTTAGATAGGTTGGTAGGATACGAGCTTTCACCGGTTTTATGGCGAAAAGTTAAAGGAGGTCTTTCTGCCGGAAGAGTACAATCTGTTTCAGTGAGACTTATTGTAGAAAGAGAACGAGAAATTCAAAATTTTACTGCAGAAGCTTCATTTAGAATAGACGCCGAATTTACTACAGAAGATGGTAAATCTTTTAAAGCTAAAATTCCAAAGAACTTCGATTCCAGGAAAGAAGCTGAAGCATTTCTTCAGCAAAACCTTGGGTCAGATTTTAAAGTAGCAGAACTTACTACCAAGCCTGCGAAAAAATCTCCGGCACCGCCTTTTACCACTTCTACTTTGCAACAGGAAGCTGCCAGGAAGTTGTATTTTTCAGTAAGTAAGACCATGACTATGGCGCAACGTTTATACGAAGCGGGTCATATTACTTATATGAGAACAGATTCGGTAAACCTTTCAGAAGATGCAAGAAAAGGTGCTAAAGAAGAAATTTTAAAAGCTTACGGAGATAAATACGCTAAATCAAGGCAGTTTAAAGGAAAGACTAAAGGTGCCCAGGAAGCTCACGAGGCGATTAGGCCAACTAATTTTGCTAATCATTCGGTAAGAGCAGATCGTGACGAGCAGCGCTTGTATGAGTTGATCTGGAAGCGAGCTATCGCTTCGCAAATGAGTGAAGCCCAATTAGAGCGTACCAATGTAAAAATTGAAGCTTCTAAACACGATAAGCAGTTTACTGCAAATGGAGAAGTTTTGAAATTTGATGGTTTTCTAAAAGTTTATTTAGAAAGTACAGACGATGATGAAGATGCAGAAGAGCAAAACGGAATGTTACCGGCTTTAAAGGAAAATCAGCCGCTTAACAATAAATATATTACCGCAACCGAACGATTTACAAGACCGCCATATAGATATACAGAAGCTTCTTTAGTGAAGAAACTGGAAGAATTGGGAATTGGACGTCCTTCTACCTATGCGCCTACAATTTCTACTATTCAGAATAGGAATTATATCGAAAAAGGATCGGTAGATGGTACCGAGCGCGAGTATTTACAATTTGTACTGAAAGGATCTGACATCAAAGAGAATAAATTAACTGAAACCGTTGGAAGTGATAAAGGGAAATTAGTGCCAACTGCCGTAGGTATGGTGGTGAACGATTTTCTTGTGAATCATTTTTCAAACATTCTTGATTATAATTTTACCGCTAGAGTTGAACAAAGTTTTGATGATATCGCGGAAGGAAATGAAGAGTGGACGCATATGATGAAAGAATTCTATGAAGACTTTCATCCGCAGGTTGTAGATGTTGCCAAAAATGCCGACCGTGAAGTTGGAGAAAGAATTTTAGGTGAAGATCCGGAAACCGGCAAACCTGTAAGTGTACGTTTAGGGAAATTTGGGCCTATGGTTCAAATTGGTTCTGTAGAAGACGATGAAAAACCAAAATTCGCCAGCCTTGGTCCAGACCAGACTTTAGATTCGGTTACTTACGAAGAAGCGATGGATCTTTTCCAGCTTCCGAAGGAATTAGGAGAGTATAAAGATGAAAAAGTTGAGGTAAATAATGGCCGTTTTGGTCCTTATGTGAAATTTGGTAAAAAATATGTTTCTCTTGAAAAAGGAGAAGACCCATTAAACGTAGATTTTGAACGTGCAATGGAGTTGATAAAGGAAAAGGAAAAGGCAGATGCGCCAATTCACCACTACGAAGATATGCCGGTGCAAAAAGGTGTAGGTCGTTTTGGTCCTTTCTTAAAATGGAATGGTATTTTCATTAACGTAAATAAGAAATACGATTTTGATAATCTTTCTATTGAAGATATTGAAACCCTAATTGAGGATAAAAAGCGTAAAGAGCGTGAGAAGTTGATCCACAATTGGGAAGAAGAAGGAATTAGAGTTGAAAAAGCACGTTGGGGAAGATTTAATATCATAAAAGGCAAGACTAAAATTGAATTGCCAAAAACCACAGATGCCGAGAATTTAACTTTACAGGAGGTGCAGGAGATTTTAGAAGAAAAGTCTAAAAAGAAGAAAAAAACCACCAAAAAGAAAGCTCCGGCTAAAAAGTCGGCGGCTAAGAAAAGTACTGCGAAAAAGAAAACCACTACCAAAAAGAAGAAATAATATATGGATTTAGATTTTCTGAGTCCCCTTTCTGAAGATTTGCTAAGAGAAATCACCGGTTTTGGTGAGCATTCCCTGGGTAATTCAGTTAAGAAACATACTATTGCTCAAGGTTTGCCAGACCTGGAAGGTGTACAAATGGCCATTGTTGGTATTAAAGAAAACCGACTTGGTGAAGAAATAGACTTTCTTGATTTTGTTGATGTGAGAAAGGCTTTTTATAGCTTATTTCCTGGAAACTGGCACGTTAATATTGCCGATCTTGGGGATATTGAAAAAGGCGAAACCGTAGAAGATACTTATTTTGCGGTGCAAACCCTCGTGGCGCAATTAGTGAAAAAAGATGTGATTCCCGTGCTTTTAGGCGGAAGCCAGGATTTGGTTTACGCACAATATCGTGCTTACGATACTTTAGATCAAATGGTGAATCTTGTAAATATAGATAGCCGTTTTGATTTGGGAGATGCCGAAAGCCCGATTAGTAACAGGTCTTATATTAGTAAAATAGTGGTGAATCAGCCATATAATTTGTTTAATTATTCGAATATTGGCTATCAAACCTATTTTAATTCCCAGGACGAAATAGAGCTGATGGAGCGCCTCTTTTTCGATGCGTATCGTTTAGGAGAAGTAAGTAATAATTTCAAATTGGTAGAGCCGGTAATGCGTGATGCAAATATGGTAGCTATAGATTTAGCCGCGGTTAGTGCGCCTTCTTCTGGCTCAAGAGATATTGCTTCGCCTAACGGATTTGACGGTAAAGAAATTTGCGCACTTGCTCGCTATGCCGGGATTAGTGACAAAGTGAGCTCTTTTGGAATTTACGAATATGATAACCTTAAATTCGGAAATTTAGGAGCTATGTTAATGGCACAAATGATGTGGTATTTTGCTGAAGGTATAAATTACCGTACTAATGAAAATACTATTTCAGCAAAAAAAGAGTTTATAAAGTATCAGGTGCCTATAGATGATGAGATTTTAGTATTCTATAAAAGTCCCGTAAGTGGGAGGTGGTGGATAGAAATTCCGTTTCTTGCACACATAGATACTAAACTGAAAAGAAGTACGTTATTACCTTGCAGCGAAGAAGATTATTTAGAGGCCTGCAATCAGGTGATTCCTGAAAGATGGTACAAAGCAAAAAGAAAAAACGAAGTTTAAAATAAATTCATGCATTAATTTGATTTACTGTATTTTTACCCAAATTATTGTTTTTTAAAAAATAATTAGATAGGTTTACTGCCGTAAATTGAGATGTCTTAACCTAAGAAATACTATGAAGAAATTTATTTCGCTAATAGCTGTTCTAGCCTTGCTTTCAAGCTGTGGGCGTGGAGATCGTGGACAGCTGGTTGGTGCGAAAGGGGAGAAGTGGAATCCGGAGAAACCTTTAGGGATGACATTAATTCCCGGAGGGGCTTTTATTATGGGTAAGTCTGACGATGATATCGCAGGCCAACGTAATGCACCCCCAAAAACGGTGACCGTGCGTTCTTTTTATATGGACGAAACCGAAATTACCAATGCCGAATACCGACAGTTTGTTGACTATGTGAAAGATTCTATTGTTAGGACCGAATTGGCTATTATGGCCGAAAATATGGGTGAAACAGAGGGTTCTGACGGAATTGGTGAATATGCATTTTTAGACACCGATGAAGCCGATATGACGCCGTATGAAGAATACATGCTGAATACTTATGGCCAGGGTGGAGCTTCAGATACTTACGAAAATCGTCGTCTGAATAAAGACATCGATATTATTTGGGATACCGAAGATTATCCAGATGTATATTATGCCGAAGTAATGGATATGATGTATATTCCAATGGAAGAGGTGTATAACGGGCAACGTACTATTGATGTTGAAAAATTAAAATTCACTTATACCTGGATGGATGTTCAGGGTGCTGCTAAAGAGCAGGGTAATAGAAGTAATTTTATAAAAAGAGAAGAAATTCCGGTTTATCCAGATACAACTGTTTGGATAAGGGATTTTAATTATTCTTATAACGAGCCTATGCACAACGATTATTTTTGGCATAGTGCTTTTGATGATTATCCGGTAGTAGGAGTTACCTGGAGACAGGCCAGAGCCTTTGCGCAATGGAGAACCTTATATCATAATTATTACCGAAGAGAAAAAGGAGATCACAATGTGCCTTCTTACCGTTTGCCAACCGAGGGTGAATGGGAATATGCTGCCCGTGGTGGTTTAGAAGGAGCTACATACCCTTGGGGTGGTCCTTATGCTAAAAACGATCGTGGATGCTTTATGGCTAACTTTAAACCTTTAAGAGGTGATTATGCCGCAGATCAGGCTTTGTATACCGTAGAGGCAAAATCTTACGATCCTAACGATTATGGCTTATACAATATGGCTGGTAATGTTGGGGAATGGGTAAATTCTTCTTACGATGCAGCATCATACGAATATATGTCTTCAATGAACCCAACCGTAAATAATCCTGATGATATGCGAAAAGTAGTTCGTGGAGGTTCCTGGAAGGATGTTGCTTATTTCCTTCAGGTGAGCTCAAGAGATTACGAATATGCAGATTCAGCAAGAAGCTACATTGGCTTTAGAACAGTTCAGGATTACCTCGGAACAGATGTTACCCTAAATCAACCTAACAGATAATTAACAACCTATTTAACCAGTAGAAAATCTAAATCTATTTTATTATTATGGCAAAATCAAATTCAACTAAGAGAATAACTAACATGGTGTACGGTTTAGGTGCATCAGTTGTAATATTAGGTGCACTTTTTAAAATTATGCACTGGCCATTTGCAAACCCTATGCTTATTGCAGGTCTTGTAGTAGAAGCTTTTGTATTCGCATACTCTGCTTTTGAACCAACAGACGATGATCTTGACTGGTCTTTAGTTTATCCTGAATTAGCCGGTGGACAAGGAACTCGCCGTAGCGCAACAGTAATTGAGGAAGACAAAGAAACTCAGGGCCAACTTTCTAAGAAATTAGATGAAATGCTTAAAGAAGCTAAGATTGATGCAAGTTTAATGCATAGTCTTGGAGATAGCATTCGCAATTTTGAAGGAGCAGCAAAAGGAATTGCTCCAACTGTAGATGCAATGGCTTCTCAAAAGAAATATAGCGAAGAACTTACTACAGCTGCGACTCAAATGGAGACTTTAAATAACATTTATAAGGCTCAGGTAGAATCGGCTTCTCGCCAGGCAGAGATCAACCAGGAGGTTGCAAAGAATGCCGGGAAGTTGAACCAGGAAATGGGATCGCTTGCTGCTAACCTTTCCTCTTTAAATGGAGTTTATGGTGGTATGCTTACTGCTATGAATGGTAAACCTAGCATGGCGACTAATTAGTTACTGCATTACCCTGAAAACCTAAATTATTAAAGAACAAAACTAATTAGCACATGGCGTCTGGAAAACAAACACCAAGACAGAAGATGATTAACCTGATGTATTTGGTATTCATCGCGATGATGGCACTAAATATGTCTAAGGAAGTATTAACAGCCTTCGGTCAAATGAATGAAGACCTTGAGGAATCTAATACTACCACATCTCAACGTAACGATATGGCAATGGCCGGTTTAGCCGCTAAAGCCGAAGAACAACCTGCAAAATATGAAGAATTAAAAGCTAAAGCGGAACAAATTAGTACGCTTTCTGATAATTTATATAGTACGGTAGGTAATCTTAAAGATGAATTATTAGCCGATTTTGAAGAAGAAGATAAGACCAATTATGAGTCTATGGATCGCGCCGATAAACTTGATAACTTGTTTTTTGCAAGTGGTAGAGTAACCCCTAGAGGAGAAGAGTTTGTGGCTGCAATAGATAATTATAGAAATGAAGTACTTGCTGTTTTGGGAGATTCTTTCCCACAAATTAGAAGTAAAGTAGCTAACGATTTTTCTACAGAAGAAGTAACTAATAACGAAAATGTAACTAAACCCTGGTTGATGTACAACTATCAGGGATTTCCGTTAATTGCTTCTCTTACAAAATTAACTCAGATACAATCTGATGTTAGAACAACAGAAAACGATATTTTGTCTGCAATGCTTGAAGGGCAGCTGCAAAGTGATGTTTCTTTAACAAATTACCAGGCGATAGTGGTGCCAGACAAGACGGCTTTCTTTAGTGGTGAGAACTTTAAAGGTAAAGTTGTTTTAGGTCGTGTAGACCCTACTTTAAAATTCGAAAACGTTACTATTAACGGTAATGAAGTAGAAAGCACTCAGGCTGGACAGGTAATGTTAGATTTCCCTGCAGGAAATGTGGGAGAAAAGGAGATCAATGGTGAGCTTCAGTTTAAAGAAGGAGATTCTATTGTAAGAATTCCAATTAATAGTTCTTACGCAGTAATTCCAAAACCGAATTCAGCAGTTATTTCAGCTGATAAAATGAATGTACTTTATCGTGGGGTTCAAAACCCAATGACGATTTCTATTCCTGGAGTTGGTAGTATTAGTGCACAGGCTCCCGGCCTTTCACCTGCAGGTGGAGCTGGGCAATATGTAATGAACGTTACAAGCTTGCAGGCTAGAGAAGTTGCTATTAATGTAAGTGGTAAACTTCCAGGAGGAGAAACTGTTTCAGATAGTAAAACCTTTAGAATTAAGGATATTCCAACACCGGTAGGAACCGTGAGAGGAGAAGACGGTACGGTTAAAATGCAACGTAATAGTTTAGAAATCTCTACTATTAGTGCAAATCTTCCAGACTTCGACTTTAACCTGAACCTTAATGTTTCTGGATTTAGTTTTAAAGTTATGGGACAACCTACTATAAGGGTTAATGGGAATAAATTAGATAGCAATGCAAAAGCAGCTCTAAGAAGAGCTGGTAGAGGAGAAACTGTTCAGATTTTCGATATTCAGGCCGGGATCGCTGGTAACTCAAGTTACAAGCTTAAAAAGGTCTCTCCTGTTATTGTCGAGTTGACAAACTAATAAAATTTAGAAGATGAGTTGGAGAGGATTTTTATTGAATGCTTCGGTGTTGGTTTTTACGGTAGCATCTTATGGGCAGGCAAACATTTTAAATGCCGATAGCCCCGAGGAGATTGGTAAAAAAACCGAGGCCCAGATTCAAAGTGACATTAACGATAAGCCACTTGAATATGGATACATTGAAGATCGCGATGTGTTATGGTCTAAAAACGTATGGGAAAAAATTGATCTTGATGAAAGAGTGAATTTCCCATTGTATTATCCAATAGATACCAATAATATTGGGAATAATCGCCGTGCACTTTATGACGTTTTAGTTTCTGCCATTAAAAGTGGAAAGATTCAAAATATCTATGCCGATTCTTATTTTACTGAAAAACGTACTTTAAAAGATATTCAGGCTACCATATCTAAAGTTGATACTACAGATCTTGGTATCGAGCAGTATAATGCCGGGGAAGAAGTAGACGCTCAATTTATTGATCGTAGAGATCTGGGTGCTGCTGATATCGCTGAATATCATATTCGTGGAATGTGGTATTTTGATAAACGCCAGGCGGAGTTGAAATATCGACTTTTGGGTATAGCACCCGTTGCTCCAGATGTTAACTTTATCGATTCAGGTCAAACAGATTTAGTTGAACTTTTTTGGATTTGGTTCCCTGATGCCAGGGAGATTTTACACGAAAACAAAGCCTTTACAGGAAATAGTTCTGCGCAAACCGTCACTTTTGATCATTTGCTGAATTCAAGAAGATTTGATGCGATGATCTATAAAGAGGACAACGTGTATGGAGACCGTGAAGTAGATGAATATATTGTAGATAATGCTTTTATGGAGCTTCTTGAAGCCCAACGAATAAAAGAACAAATACGAAACTTTGAACTGGATATGTGGAATTACTAATTCCTGAAGGTTCTAAAAAGTAAAGAGAAGCGTCCCAATAGGGGCGCTTTTTTCTTTTTAAGGGGTTAACCGGGTTTAAGTATGAACCTAAGCTATTTTTTGAAGATTCATTGCGAAAGTTTATTTGGCTATAATTTTATATTTTTGGGCTATGTTAGATTATATAGTAGTTGGATTAGGTTTAAGTGGGATTGCAATTAGCCGTAACCTGGAGAAAAGGAACAAGCAATTTGTAGTTTTTGAAGACAATTCTCAAAAGTCTTCTCTTGTTGCCGGAGGATTGTTCAATCCGGTAATTCTTAAGCGTTTTACGCTAGCCTGGAATGCGAATGAGCATATGAAGATCGCGATTCCTTTTTATAAGGAAATGGAGGCAAAATTGCAGGCTAAGATCGTTTATCCAATAGATATCTATAGAAAATTCTTTTCAGCTGAAGAACAAAATAACTGGTTTGAAGCGGCAGATAAACCTTTACTTTCCGAATATTTAGATACCGATCTGGTTAAAAATATTAATCCTTGCATTCCTTCGGAATTCTCATTTGGAAGGGTTCGCCAAACCGGCGTTATTGATACCGATGTTTTAATAAGTGAATACCGGAATTATTTAAAAAATGAAGACAAAATCAAATTTGAAAGATTCGATTACAATGAGCTTCAAATTAATGAAGATTCGGTAAGCTATAAAGGTATTTCAGCAAGACAAATTATCTTTTGCGAAGGTTTTGGAATGCAACATAATCCTTTCTTTAATTATCTTCCGCTACGCGGAAATAAAGGAGAATACCTCACCATTTATTCTGAAGAATTGCAGCTTGAGGAAGCCGTAAAATCATCGGTTTTTATTATTCCGCTAGGGAATAATTTATATAAAGTGGGCGCAACCTATAATAATCAGGATAAAGATCCGAATCCGAGTGAAGAGGCACGGGAAGAACTGGAAAAGAAATTAGCAAAATTGATTAACTGCAAGTTTGAGGTAGTAGATCAATCGGCGGGAATCAGGCCTGCGAGTAAAGATAGAAAGCCAATGCTGGGAAGGCATCCAAAACATAAAAATCTTTATTGCTGTAATGGGTTTGGAAGTAGAGGCGTGCTTATTTCTCCAATGGTTTCAGAACAACTAATTGAGTTTGCTGAGAACGATGTTCAGCTTCCGTCTGAAATAGATTTACAAAGATTCAACAAAAAGCACTTTTCTGCTTAATTCTTACCTGCACTTGGTTTGTAATGTAGAAAGAGGTTGATCCAAATATTTCGAGATAATCTTATAATTAATGGCATAAATACCACCAGGGTTCCTATAATAACCCAAAAAGAAGTCATTAAGCCACCGCCAAGAAAAAAATAAGCGATTACAAAGGCGGCAACGGCAAAAGCAATTCCAACGGCATAACTCACATACATAGCTCCAAAAAAGAAGGAAGGTTCTATTTTATATTTAGTTCCGCAGTTAGAACAGTGCTCGTACATATCAAAAACGCGGTTCAATTTATAGGGATTACTTTCCTTATACATGCTTTCTTCATGACACACCGGGCAGGTTCCTGTAAGAATACTATAAAGTTTACTTCCTTTTAAAAAATTCATAATTGGTTTTCAGGGAGTTATAAGTTTTTGTGAGTCTGTAGATTGAGTGTGAACATATTTTTTTCACATTGTAAATTTAGGCATATTTGCAAAAATAAAATATACAAATGCTTAATATTCATAACCTCTCTGTTTCTTTTGGCGGAGAATATCTTTTTGAAGAATTAACCTTTAGACTTGGCGCCGGTGATCGCGTGGGTCTAATTGGAAAGAATGGTGCCGGAAAATCTACAATGCTTAAAATACTTGCCAGAGAACAGGAGTATGACGAAGGCCAGATTGCGAGAGATAAAGAACTGAATATTGGTTTTTTAAAACAGGATATTGATTTTGAACAGGGCCGAACTGTTTTGGAAGAAGCGCAACAAGCCTTTGAGGAAATAAAGAAACTTGAAAAGCAAATAGATGATATTAACCATCAATTAGCTACAAGAACCGATTACGAAAGTGAATCTTACACCCAGCTTATTCAAGATTTAAGTGAGGTTACACATACTTACGAGATAATTGGCGGATATAATTATGAAGGCGATACCGAAAAGGTATTATTAGGTCTTGGTTTTCAGCGGGAGCAATTTGATAAACTTACCGAAACTTTTTCGGGAGGTTGGAGAATGAGGATAGAACTCGCAAAACTTTTACTTCAGAATAATGATATTCTTCTGCTGGATGAGCCTACCAACCACCTGGATATTGAAAGTATTATCTGGCTGGAGAACTTCCTTAATAATTATTCGGGCTGCGTGGTAATTGTTTCTCACGATAAAATGTTCCTGGATAATGTGACCAATAGAACCATAGAAATTTCACTTGGGCAGATTTACGATTTCAATAAACCTTATTCAAAGTACCTTGTGCTTAGAGAGGAATTAAGAGAACAACAACTCGCCGCACAGAAGAATCAGCAAAAGGAAATTGAAACTACTGAAAAGCTTATTGAAAAGTTCCGTGCAAAAGCTTCAAAAGCTTCTATGGCGCAATCGCTTATCAAAAAACTGGATAAGATAAATCGCATAGAGGTAGATGAAGATGATAATGCGGTGATGAATGTGAGTTTTCCACTTTCTATACAGCCTGGGAAAGTAGTGATTGAAGCTGAAAATATTGGAAAAGCCTATGGTGATAACCAGGTTTTAAAAGGAATTGATCTTTTAATAGAACGGGGTAGTAAAATTGCATTTGTAGGGCAAAACGGTCAGGGTAAAACTACGCTTGCGAAGATTATAATTAATGAAATTTCTTACGAAGGAAACTTAAAACTGGGCCATAACGTGCAGCTGGGTTATTTTGCCCAAAACCAGGCAGATTACCTGGAAGGTGAAAAAACCGTTCACGAAATTATGATCGATGCTGCCAACGAAAAGAACCGAAGTAAGGTTCGGGATATGTTGGGATCTTTCCTTTTTAGAGGAGATGAAGTTGATAAAAAGGTAAAAGTCCTTTCCGGTGGTGAAAGAAACCGATTAGCGCTCTGTAAGCTAATGCTACAGCCTTTTAACGTGCTTATTATGGATGAGCCTACCAATCACCTTGATATTAAATCTAAAAACGTTTTAAAGGAAGCATTAAACAGGTTTGAAGGTACTTTAATAATTGTTTCTCACGATAGGGATTTCTTGCAAGGCCTAACCAATAAGGTTTACGAATTTAAGGACACGAAAATCAAGGAATATCTGGGAGATATTAATTACTTCTTAGATCAGCGCAAGCTGGAAGATATGCGTAGTGTAGAGAAAAAGGAAAAAGCGGCTAAAGTACAAAAAGACGCTGCCGGCTCTACCAATAAAAAAGCCTACAAAGACCAAAAGAAGGTTAAATCTTTAAAAAATAAACTGAGTAATACTGAATCTAAAATCACTAAGCTGGAGAAAGATCTGGAAGCACGTGATATGGAATTAGCTACGAGTTATGATGAAGTTGTGGCGAAGCCAGGGTATTTAGATAAGTATAAAACCAAAAAGAAAGAACTGAATTCCTTAATGCAAGAATGGGAAGATATCCAGGAGCGTTTGGATGGTTTAGAATAGATATTTATAAAATTTTAATTTCAGATTAAACCAAATCACCGGAAAGGTGTCCTACAAGCATGGATAAACGCAAAATCATTCTTTCTTTTATTGGATTATTGCTTATTGTTTTGGCAGTTTTTGGCGCAAAGGCAATTATTGATAGTAATGTAAAAGAAGTACCGGAAAAGAGCAAAGTTGTAAAAAATGTATTTGTAGAAACGGTAGAAAACCGCAACGTGCCTATTGTTGTTCCCGCTAACGGGAATGTAACGGCGCTTAAAAAACTGGAGCTTTTTTCTGAAGTACAGGGAATTTTTCAGCGTAGCAGTAAAGATTTTAGACCGGGCCAACGTTATAATCGGGGGCAGGTACTTTTAAGTATAAATTCAGAAGAATACGCAGCCAGTGTGCGTTCGGCTAAAAGTGAATTATTCAATAATATCACTTCCATTATGCCAGATCTTCGATTAGATTATCCAGATTCTTTTCAGAAATGGCAGGACTACCTGAATAATTTCGATGTAAACAGTACCGTAAAACCATTACCGGAGCCAGATTCAGATAAAGAGAAATATTTTATTACCGGTCGCGGAATCCAATCGGCTTATTACGAAATTAAAAACCTCGAAGAACGCCTTCGAAAATTCAATATCATAGCCCCATTTGATGGAGTTTTGACTGAAGCTGCTGTAAATTTCGGGACTTTAGTTAGGCCGGGACAGAAGCTTGGAGAATTTATAGACCCTTCGGTGTATGAGCTTGAAGTTGCCGTGGCTAAAAAGTTTTCAGATCTATTAAAAATAGGGGAAGATGTTGCGCTGCAAGATCTTGATGGCAATCAAACCTACACAGGTACGGTAAGCCGAATAAACGCCAGGGTAGATCGTGCTTCACAAACCATTCAGGTTTTTATTAGAATTGAAGATCCCGAAATTAAGGGAAGGAATGTACCTGGAAGCAAAATTAGATGCCCGGGATGAAGAGAATGCGATTGAAATTCCCAGAGAACTGCTAATAGACCGCTCTAAGGTTTACGTGGTGAAAGATAGCACCCTGGTTTTAGAAGAGATTGATCCTGTTTATTTTTCGAGCAATAAAGTGGTGATAAAAGGCCTGGAAGATGGTGAGAAGATGGTTTCTGCTCCTGTTCCTGGTGCTTACCCTGGAATGAAAGTGCAGATTCAAAACAAAAAGGACACTGCTAAAGCCGAGGAACTTTGAGAAAATTAATCAGTTATTTTATAAAATATGAGGTTGCTGTAAATGTAGTAATCCTCGCATTTGTAATTTTCGGTATCGTAGGGGTTTTTAGTTTAAATTCTTCTTTCTTTCCTCTCGAGGACTCCCGTATTATCAATATAAATGTAAATTATCCCGGTTCAGCTCCAGAGGAGATTGAGGAAGGGATTATTCTAAAAATAGAAGATAACCTAAAAGGTCTGGTAGGAATAGACCGGGTAACCTCAACAGCTCGAGAAAGCGGTGGTTCTATTACTGTAGAAATTGAGCAGGACGAGAATATAGATGTAATGCTCACCGAGGTGAAAAACGCGGTAGATCGTGTGCCCACTTTTCCCGGTGGGATGGAACCCCTTGTAGTTTCAAAACAGGAAAGAGTGAGGCCGTCTATAAGTTTTGCTATTAGCGGTGATGGTGTTCCATTAGTTACTCTTAAACGTATTAGCGAGCAAATTGAAAACGATCTAAGACAGCTGGATGGGATTTCGCAAATTGAGATTTCAGGATTTCCCGAGGAAGAAATAGAAATAGCCGTTAGCCAGGACGATCTTTTAGCTTATAATCTAACTTTTGAAGAAGTAGCCAGGACTGTTGGAGCTGCAAATATTTTAAGTACCGGCGGAACTATTAAAACTGAAGCTGAAGACTACCTGATACGGGCAAATAGCAGAAGTTACTATGCTGATGCTTTAAACGACCTTGTGATAAGGTCTTCGGCCACAGGTCAAACTACGCGTTTAAGCGATATTGCCGAAGTTCGGGATCAATTTGGGGAGACCTCCAATTCATCTTATTTCAATGGAAATATTGCGGTAAATGTTGCCATAAGCAATACGAATAATGAAGATCTTTTATCGGCGGCAAAGAAGGTAAAGGAGTATATAAAAGATTATAACGAAAAAAGTAGCAACATTCAGCTAGATGTTGTTTCAGATTCTTCTATTACTTTAAGTCAGCGAACTCAATTGCTGCTTGAAAATGGAGCGATGGGAATATTCCTTGTTTTGCTGTTTTTATCGATCTTTTTGAATACAAGACTGGCATTCTGGGTAGCTTTTGGACTTCCAATTGCCTTTCTTGGGATGTTCATATTTGCCGGGCAGTTTGGGGTAACCATAAACGTGCTCTCTTTATTCGGGATGATCATTGTAATTGGTATCCTGGTAGATGATGGAATTGTAATAGGGGAAAATATCTATCAGCATTACGAAATGGGAAAATCTCCAGTTCAGGCTGCTTTAGATGGCACTATGGAAGTAATTCCGCCAATTATTTCTGCAATTCTAACTACGGTTTTAGCATTTTCTACCTTCCTGTTTTTAGATAGTAGAATAGGGGAATTCTTTGGAGAAGTATCTACGGTGGTCATCCTAACATTGGTGGTTTCTTTGGTGGAAGCACTTATAATTCTGCCGGCCCATATTGCGCATTCTAAAGCATTGCAGGCAAGAAACCCGGAAGAAGATAAAAAGAAAAAAGGTTTAGCAAAGCTCTTCATTAAAATGCGGGTTGTAAACCGTGCTGGTGATAGTGCTATGAGCTTTTTAAGAGATAAATTTTACAGCCCTATATTAAGATTTGTGCTAAGACAACAAATGCTTGCTTTGGGTATTTTGGTAGCAGTTTTAATCCTGACTGTTGGTGCTATAGGCGGAAACTGGATTAGGGTAACCTTATTCCCAAGTATCGCCAGTGATCGTGTAAGTATAGATCTCCTAATGGCCGAAGGGGTGAACCCAGAGCGAACAGATTCTATTATTTCTATGGTAGAAGATGCGGCCTGGCGGGTAAACGAAGATTTTAGTAAGCGCCAGAGTGGAGATAAAGATGTTGTTGAGAATATTATAAAACGAGTTGGTCCCGGAAACAACAAGGCCTCATTGCAGGTAAATTTACTTCCAGGGGAAGAAAGAGATTTTGGTTCGCCTGAAATTACCAATGCTATTAGAGATGAAGTAGGTCCTGTATATGGGGTAGAGAATCTCACCTTTGGCTCTGGAGGTAATTTTGGCGGTGCGCCAGTTTCGGTTTCATTGCTGGGGAATAATCTTCAGGAACTGGAAGCCGCGAAAGAAGAATTAAAAGAGAATTTCGAAAATAATCCGCTTTTAAAGGATGTAACAGATAACGATCCGCAGGGTATAAAAGAGATCAATATTGAACTCAAAGAAAGCGCTTATGCCCTTGGGTCTGGATCTTAGCGAAGTGATGCGCCAGGTAAGAAATGGATTTTTTGGAACTCCGGTTCAGCGTTTTCAACGGGGCCAGGATGAAATTAGGGTTTGGGTGCGTTACGATCTTGAAAACCGTTCTTCTATTAACGATTTAGATGATATGCGCTTAACCACACCAGCGGGCGATCGCGTACCATTCGATGAAATTGCTAATTATGAAATTGTTAGAGGAACCGAATCTATAAGTCACTTAAACGGACTTCGGGAAATTAGGGTGAGTGCAGATATGGAAGATCCTAACGGAAGTTCTACTGAAATACTTGCAGACATCAGGAGCAACGTGATGCCGGAATTACTTTCAAAATATCCCAGTTTGTCGGTTTCTTATGAAGGACAAAACCGGGAGGCGAATAAATTAACCAGTTCCGCAGAAGGAGTTTTACCGGTTGTTTTATTTCTTATTTATGCGGTAATCGCCTTTACTTTCAGAAGTTATAGTCAGCCATTATTATTAATGATCATGATTCCTTTTAGTATTATTGGAGTTGCCTGGGGTCATTGGATTCACGACTTTCCGGTTAACGTACTTTCAGCTTTAGGAATTATTGCCCTGGTGGGAATTATGGTAAATGATGGTTTGGTGCTCATTAGTAAATTCAACGGAAATCTGCGAGATGGGATGAAGTTTGAAAATGCACTTTATGAAGCCGGCCGTGCGAGATTTAGAGCTATTTTTCTTACCTCACTTACCACCATAGCGGGGATGGCTCCATTGCTGTTAGAAAAAAGCAGGCAGGCACAATTTTTAAAACCCATGGCAATCTCTATTTCCTACGGAATCGCCATTGCTACTGTTTTAACCTTACTTCTGTTACCATTACTGCTATCTATTAGCAATAATATTAAAGTAGGTGGAAAATGGCTTGCTAGCGGAAACAGGGTGTCAAATGAAGAGGTAGAAAGAGCTATAAAGGAACAAAAAGAAGAAAAAGCACATGGAGAGATCGGGTAAGTTAATACTTGTGATCGCTATTTTTTTTATGGGTAATATTTTTGCCCAGGAAGAGGAAGAAGTAATAACTAAAGAAGAAGCTATAGCACTTGCTTTAGAACGTAATTACGGAATTGAAATAGCTGAAAATGAAGTTGAAATCGCCGAAAATAACCAGGGAATTCTTAATTCCGGCTATTTGCCATCGGTTACAGGAAGGGCAGGAGCAAATTACGATTTGAATGATAGGTTAACCGAGCCTGAAGATGGAGAGGCTTTGGATCAACAAGGGATAGAGAGTAACTCCTATAATGCTTCGGTGAATTTAAACTACACCCTTTTTGATGGCTTAGGAAGGTTTTATAATTATAAAAGCTTAAAGGAGCAATACGATCTTTCTAAACTGCAGGCCAGGGAAACTATAGAAAATACGATGCTGCAGTTAATGACGGTGTATTATGAAATTGCCCGGCTTACTGAAAATGTAGAAGTATTAGAAGATGTTTTAGAGACTTCAAAAGATCGTGTAACCAGGGCGCAATATCAATTCGATTACGGCCAGAGTAATAACCTGGTAGTCCTTAATGCCAGGGTAGATGTGAATAACGATAGTGTTAACCTGTTGCAAACGCGCCAGCAACTTAACAATACCAAAAGGGATTTAAACGTTTTGCTGGATCGCCAAATTACCGGTAAAGATTTTACGGTAGATACCACGGTGAATTTTATTCCGAAATTACAGTTAGAAGCCTTTATTATGGAGGCTGAAACGAATAATGTATCTTTACTTCAGCTTGATAGAAACATGGCAATTACAGCTTATGATATTAAAATAAGTAAATCGGGATATTTGCCAACTATAGATCTTAGCGGTTCTTATGGCTGGAATTATAATAGAAGTGCAGCAACAGCATTCTTTCCGGGAAGTAGACAAACTACCGATGGGATTTCGGGAGGAGTTAGTTTAAACTGGAACCTTTTTGATGGAGGAACTACCAGCGTACAGGTCCAGAATGCAAAAATAAACTACGAAAACCAGGAATTACGAAAAAAGCAGGTCGCACTTGGAATTAGAAGAGACATTGCAAATGCCCTTGGGAATTATGAAAACAGATTGTATATCTATAAAGTCCAGGAGGAAAACGTAGCAACCAATCAGGATAATTTTGAACGTTCCCAGGAGCAATTTAATCTGGGAAGAATTACTTCTATTGAATTTAGACAGGCGCAGGTTAACTTATTAGACGCCAGAACCAGTTTAAATCTTGCAAAATATGATGCCAAGATCGCCGAATTAGAGTTGTTGCAACTCACCGGCCAATTGTTGAATATTGAATTATAGGCTTATGTTTGAACATTTTTTTCAATGCCCATATTGCTGGGAAGAGATTTCTGTCTTGCTGGATCCATCGGTAAGTCGGCAAACTTACATTGAGGACTGCGAGAATTGCTGTAATCCTATTGAATTTACGGTTTCTTTCAGTGAGAATGAGCTTCAATCTTTCGAGGCGAATAGTATAGAACAATAATTTTCAGTCTTAATTTGCTGATATTCAGCTTCACAATATCCTTCTTATTTTTTCTTTAAATTTTTATTGAAAAAGCCTTGTTGAAACTTAAAAAGTGTCTTATATTTGCAGTCGATATCGCGGGATAGAGCAGTAGGTAGCTCGTCGGGCTCATAACCCGAAGGTCACTGGTTCGAGTCCAGTTCCCGCTACTAGCAAAGACAAGGCTTCACAGAAATGTGAAGCCTTTTTTATTTTGGAGGGGTACAGAATAGCTTTCTTTTTACTTTTCACTAAATCCAGAAATGTTGTTATCCAACCTTTAAAACTAATACTTTTCATTCAGATTAATGTTCTGATTCCTATCATCTGGGGACAAATCCAATCTTAAAATACGGCATTGAAATTACAGAACTGAACTCTGATTATCTGTTGAAAAATGAAGCAGGACCCCATCTGCTTTTTTATTTAATTTGAATTCCTACAACACTTGTTAAATATCAGTTAAAATGTTGTATCTTTACCGCTATTTTTCCGGTCATCTGCTTCTTTTTGTCGACCAAAGGTTCTGAATGTTTTTAAAAGGATTTACAGTTCAATATTAGCTAGAGAGTCGAGTTAAAGCAAATAAGGAGAAATCGATCTGTACTTTCACTAATAACTATCCCAACTGGCGGAATGGAAGCAACTAATAACACACCACCTATTCAAATTAAAAATGATAAGTTATCATCAGCATTAAAATTGTCCGAACAAGCTCTGGAAACAAAAGATAAAGAGAAGAACGAACTCGCTTTAAAATTAGCTAAAGCAGTAAAGGATCTTTCTGTTGAAATAGAAGAAAAAGAAAAAAATGTAACCGAGCTAGCTAAAGTGAATAAAGAATTAGCTTTTCAGATTCAAGAAAAAGAAAAGAAGGCTAGTGAATTGGAAGCGGTGAACAAAGAGCTGGAAGCTTTCTCTTATTCGGTTTCGCATGACCTGAGAGCTCCACTTAGAGCAATTAATGGATTTTCAGAAGTTTTAACTGCAGATTACAGTGAAGACTTAGATGACGATGCAAAACTTTATTTTTCTGAAATAATTAGGAATGTAAAAAAGATGGGAGATTTAATTGATAATCTGTTGGACTTCTCTCGTCTATCAAAACAAAACTTTTTTCCCGTTTCAGTAAGCGTTGAAGAAATTGTACGCGATATAATTTCAGAACAGAATAATCTGGAGCCAGAAAGAGAGATAACAGTTGATGTGCAGGACTTACCGCCAATTAAAGGCGATAAAAATATGTTGAAACAGCTATTTTTTAACCTTATCTCTAATGCTTTTAAATATACAGGAAAGAGGGAGCATGCAGTAATTGAGATTGGAAGCTACCTTGAAGCCGCGCAACAGGTATATTACGTAAGAGATAATGGTGCCGGGTTTGATCCCAGATATTATAATAAGTTGTTTGGGGTTTTTCAACGTTTGCACAGCAGCAATGAATTTGATGGCACCGGAGTAGGATTGGCTATCGTACAAAAAATAGTTTCTAAACACAATGGAAAGGTATGGGCTGATGGTAAAGTAGGAGAAGGTGCTTGTTTTTATGTTTCCCTGCCCATTGATTAAAAAATTGAAAAAATTACATTTATGATAAACGATGATATCCAGATTTTGTTGGTAGAGGATGATAGATCTGATGCTATGCTCACTATTCGAGCGCTTAAGAAACACAATTTGGCCAATAATCTACTTCATTTACATGACGGTGCGCAGGCCCTCGACTTTTTATTTGGTAAAGGAGAGTTTGAGGGACGGGATTTAGGAGATAAACCAAAAGTGATTTTTCTAGATCTAAAAATGCCAAAGATTAACGGACTTGAAGTTCTTCGAGTTATAAAATCCGATGAGCGTACCAAACTCATTCCTGTGGTTATGATGACTTCTTCAAAGGAAGATAAAGATATTATTGAAAGTCATCAATTGGGAGTGAATAGTTATATCGTTAAACCAGTAGGATTTGAAAATTTCTCTAAAACAGTGGCCGATCTAGGTTTTTATTGGTTGATAGTCAATCAAACACCCCGAATATAATTAGCCCTATAAAAATCATACGACCTCCCTTACAGCTTAAGTATGTCCAAT
Source organism: uncultured Flavobacteriaceae bacterium (assembly GCA_963727565.1). Lineage (GTDB taxonomy): Bacteria > Bacteroidota > Bacteroidia > Flavobacteriales > Flavobacteriaceae > Salegentibacter. The sequence goes on along the minus strand of CAVSGU010000006.1, from coordinate 389,987 downwards.
AAGATAAAGATTCTTCATCTTGAAGATGAACAAAGTGATGCCCTTTTGATCTCTCATTCCTTAAGAAAAAGGAAATTGGAGAGTGAAATAGTAGTGGCAGATTCAAAAGAAAATTTTCTACTGGCTCTAGATGAGTTTGATCCAGACATTATTCTAGCCGATCATTCCTTACCTTCTTTTAACTCTTTTGAGGCATTGGAGCTTCTCGAGAAATTCAAAAAGTCTATTCCGGTTATTTTGGTCACCGCTACAATGACAGACGAATTTGCCGTAGATATTATAAAAAAAGGAGCAAAAGATTATATTCTGAAAGATAGGTTGGAAAGACTGCCTTCGGCTATTGAAAACGTTCTTAGAATCCACCGTCTTGAATTAGAACGACAGGATTTTTTACAGCAACTTGAGAGAAGTGAACGTAAATTTAGACGGCTTATCGAGAATTCTGCCGATGCAGTCGCCATTCTCTCCTCTAAGGGTGCCCCCTTGTATGTTACGCCATCAGTAAAGAATGTACTTGGTTATTCTGAAAAAGAAAGTCTTCTTCTCGATACTGCTCAAAATATTCATAAGGATCATCGACAAGTTTTTTTTCCAAAAATTTGAGGAATGCAAGGAAAACCCTGAGAAACCCTTTTATGGAATTGAGTTAAAGGTGAAACATAAGAATGGAGAGTGGCTTTGGTTAGAATTTACTTTAACTAATTTGCTCGACGACCCCGATATCGAAGGAATTGTTATTGACTTTCGGGATGTGACCGAACGAAAACTTGCTGAAAAAGCCCTATTGGAGAGCGAAGAAAAATACCGTGCATTCTTTGAAAATAGCCGTGACGGAATACTTTTGACCGCTACCGATGGTAGAGTTCTCGCAGCTAATGCTGCAGCCTGTAAAATGTTTCAAAGAACAGAGCAGGAAATGTGTGAAGCAGGGCGAGCTGGCCTGGTAGATCTTAAAGATCCTCGTGTTGCCCTGGCTTTAGAGGAACGGGAAGATACTGGTAAAATTTTGCTTGAGATCAATATGGTACGTAAGGACGGAAGTATTTTTCCGGCTGCGCTTTCTTCATCTGTTTTTTGTAGTGCCAACGGTGAGAAATTGACTTCCATGATTATTAGAGACAGTACAGAAGCTAAACGTGCTGAGGAAGAATTAAGAACTTCTGAAGAGAAATATAGGCAGTTGTTCGAAAATAGTCCGCTTCCCAAAGTGCTTTATGACTTAAATACGCTCGAACTGGTAGACATAAATCAGTCGGCTACCAAGCATTATGGCTATAGTCGTGAAGAATTTTTACAATTAAGGATTTTTGATTTTTTGCCGCAGGAAGAAATTCAAAGGTTTAAAAACTTAAGAGATGAATTAAATGATGAAGAAGGAATCGTAAGACATTCAACTGTATTCCATCTCAAGAAAGACAATTCTCTTATTACTGTTGAAACTTATGGTTATAAGTTAAAATACAAGGGACAGGGATTGTCGACTCGTGATATGTCTGGATGTTACGGAAAAGAATAAGCATCTGAAAGGACTAAAAGAGAAGACTGAAAAACTTGTTAATGCTGAAAAATTAGCTAAACTCGGTTATTGGGAGGTGGGACTTCAGGAGCCTTACTTCTTCTGGAGTGATGAAGTATATAGAATTTGGGGGAGAAAGAAAGAAGAATTTCAGGTGGGTATAGAAACCTTTGAGAAAACAATTCATCCTGAAGATCTGGATAAATTTAGAGAAAATCAGAAAATAGCTATAGAGGAAAATCAGGAACTTGACAACGAACACCGCATCATTCTGCCTAATGGAGAAGTGAAATGGGTACATGAGAAAGGGAAGGTCATAAGAGATAAGAAGGGAAGACCTCTTCGTTTTGAAGGATCTGTACAGGATATTACCGAACGAAAAAACTTTCTTGAAAAACTTATGAGAAGCGAATCTCGAAATCGAGGTCTCTTACAATCTCAAACCAATTATATGATTAGGGTAGATGCGGAAGGTAGATACGCTTACTCTAACAATAAATTTCAAGAAGATTTTGGTTGGATTTATTCCGATAAAAAAATTATAGGTAAGAACGCTATGACATCTATCAAGGAATATCACCACCAAAGAGTGGCCGATGTATCGCAAAAGTGTATGGAGAATCCAGATAGTGTATTTCAGGTGGAGATAGATAAACCAGCGAGAGATGGAAAAGTAAAAACCACTTTATGGGACTTTATTTACTTAAAAGCTTCTCCAGATCACGAGGGAGAGATCCAATGTGTAGGCATTGATATTACCGACAGGGTGAGGGCGGAAAAGAAAATGAGGTTTCAGGCGAATCTGCTGGATAAAGTAGGGCAGGCTGTAATAGCTACCAATAAAGACGGGATTATTAATTATTGGAACAAAGCAGCCACAACTATTTATGGATGGCGGCCAGAGGAGATGATGGGTGAAAGTATTATGGACCATGCTCCTTCGGGCACTTCCACTGTACCGGCTTTGGGAATAATTGGAGGTTTAAAATGCGGTGAGACCTGGTCTGGTGAATTACTGGTAAAACGAAAAGGAGGGACAGAATTTCCTGCTCTCATAACCGGAGCCCCAATTTGTGATGAAGAACAAAATCTAAAAGGCTTTATTGCTGTTTCTTCAGATAACACCGAACGTAAAAAAGCAGATCTTAAGCTGAGGGAATTAAACAAAAACCTTCGGGATTATACGCGAGAATTGGTTGCTGCAAATAAAGGCCTTGAGCAATTTTCATTTATTGTATCCCATAATTTACGGGCGCCTGTAGCTAACATTATTGGTCTGGGAGATTTATTAAAAGAAGAAAGCTACCCCGCTGAAGTGAAAGAGAAGTTTCAAAAGGAATTACTGGATAATGTAATGCGACTGGATGATGTGGTTAAGGACTTGAATACTATTTTACAGATGAAAGTTGAATTTAATGCTAAAAAAGGTCCTGTACTTCTAGATAAACTGGTTGCTACGATTGAAGGAGGAATTAGCAACATGGTACATGAAAATGACGTCCAAATAACAACTGATTTTGATAGAGCACGGGAAATTGAGACGGTTCAAAGTTATTTACATAGTATTTTTTACAACCTTATTTCAAACAGTATAAAATATCGACATCCTGAAAGGCAGCCAAAACTTCACATTGAATCTCAAAGAAAGGATGATAATATAATTTTAATTTTCCGGGATAATGGACTTGGCTTTGATATGGCTAAAAAGGGAGATCAGGTGTTTGGGCTTTATAAAAGATTCCATCATCATATTGAAGGCAAAGGAATGGGGCTATTTATGGTAAAGACTCAGGTGGAACTTCTTGGGGGTAATATATCTGTAAGTAGCGAAGTGAACAAGGGAAGTGAGTTTAGAATTGAATTAAAAGAAAAGTTGAACAAAGATTTGAAGAATGAAGAAACTGCAGCGATATATAGTAGTTGATGACGATAGAACGAATAATCTTATTTGTGAATATCTTATTAAAGCCTGGGATTCTCAGGGAAAAGTAGAGCTTTTCCTGGAACCCGAAGTTGCGTTGAAAAATATTGAGGAAAAGCACGAAGACTTTGGAAGTCCCGTTCTGCTTTTTTTAGACGTAAATATGCCTACAATGTCGGGATGGGAATTTTTAGACGTTTTCAAAACCTTCAATGAAGATATTAGAAACTCATTCAAGATCTATATACTTACGTCTTCTACTGAAGATTTTAGCAAAGAAGCTAAAGAATATCCATTTGTTTCGGGTTTTCTTTCCAAGCCATTGCAAAAGAAATATCTTGAAGAAATAAGATTGGAAATGGAAGTTAAAAGTGTATGAAAGAATCCGTTCGGCTATTTTCTTTTCAATAATAATTATATAGGCAAGAACCTCTTTTTCTGAAACACAGCTTTTGCTAAGTGGAATTAAAAGTGGTAGTGTTTGATCTTACTGAAATTATTTATTTGTTTCAGAAGCTTTTTAAGGTTCTAAACAACTCATAATTTAATTGTAATTTTGGTATATGATAAAGGCAGTAATTATTGACGACGAAGTCAATGCGCAAAGTTTACTGGAGAAAACCCTGGACAGGTATTTTCCAAATAGATTTAATATTGTTGAAAAATGCATTTCAGTAGATGCCGGTGTGCTTGCCATCAGAAAATATGAACCCGACCTGGTTTTTTTAGATATTCAAATGCCAGAAAAGAATGGTTTTGAACTTTTCAAGCATTTTGAGGTTATAAATTTTGAAGTCATTTTCACCACTGCCCACGATAAATTTGGCATTAAAGCAATTAAGCGTAGCGCGCTAGATTATTTATTGAAGCCAATTAATCATTTAGATCTTGCTGAAGCCGTAAAAAAGTTTGAAAAGAAAAATGAAAGGAATTTTGCCCAAAGAAAATTGTCTTTACTACTAGAGAACCTAAATGTAAATGACCAGAACGTAAGTAAAATCGCTTTTCCCACCCTTGAAGGATTTGAACTAATCCATACCAATCAAATACTATATTGCAAGGCAGAAAGTAATTACTGCAGCATTAAAAAAATTGAAGGCTCTACAAAAACAGCTTCAAAGACCTTAAAATTTGTAGAAGAAATACTTCCGGCTGCTACTTTTAAAAGAATTCATAAAAGCTACGTCATCAATTTAAATTACGTAGTTAGATACCATAAGGCAAACAAGGAAATTGAATTAACCAACGGAGAGAAACTTCCTGTTTCCTTTCGAAAAGAAGAAGAGTTTATCAATGCCATTCTACAAAACCATTAAACTATTTCTCTTAATATTTTTATGGTTTAATTTCGCCTTTTCTCAAAATTATCCCACTAAGAATTATACTGCAGCCAAAGATTTACCAAATAACTCGGTTAGATCCATATTGGTTGACAGCAACAATAGTCTATGGATCGGTACTGAAAATGGCGTAGTTAAAAAGGAAAATGACGAATTTCAATATTTCTTTGAAGAGGATGGTTTAGCTCAAAATAGCTGTTGGGCCATTGCAGAAGACAAAAACGGCAAATTATGGTTTGGTAGCTACGGTGAAGGGGTTAGTGTGTATGATGGGTATAAATTCAAAATCCTTTCAGAAAAGGATGGATTGGTTCATAACCAAATAACCAAACTGTTTACTTCCGGGAACTATATGTATGTAGGAACCAGTGATGGGGTCTCTCTAATAAACGTTAATACCTTCAAAGTAAATTCTTTAAAAACTCCTACAGGGAAGGAACTTTTTAGGGTTCAGGATTTTTTTGAATACCAAAATCAAATCTACGTGGTCACGTATAGATCGGGGATCTTCAAGATTCTAAATGAGGAGGGGCAGACCGCTTTGGTTAAAGTAAATGATCATAAATACATTTATTCCGTCTTCCCAGATAATGACAGTATTTACAGCAGTAATAAAGGTTTTTTTACGAAAAGTCATCTTCCCGATTACGTGAGTGAAAAGGATTCTATTCCTTTAGAAAAACGCGGAACTTCCATTATCTGGGATTATGCGAAAACAGATGACCATAGAATTTTTGCTGCGGCCTGGGGCATATACGATACTAACGGAGGAATTTATGAACTGGTAGAGGAGCAATTAATATCCAGGGCTTCCGAATTTAATATATCCAGCCGGGAAGTAATATCCCTGGCTTATGATTCAAAATTCGAAAAATTATATGCAGGAACCCGGGATGCCGGGTTATTTGAAATTGCTTTAAATCCCCAGATTAAAATTCACGAACTACCGGGTAAGAATATTATTGGATTTGCGAGAACAGAAAAAACTTCCGCAGTATTATTCAACGATGGCATTGTTTTAAAAAGAGCTGGAAATGAGCAAAAGATTACTTTATCACAGCTTAAAAATTGGCAGGAAAAATATGTGTTGAATACCGATTTACCTTTACCAAAACATCAAGATGATTTCTACGAACTGGATTATTCTACAAAGGCTGCGGATATCGATTTTTATGATATAAAAGTTTCTAAGGATATCTTTTGGATAAATACCAATATTGGAGTGTTTGCCATAAAAGATTCCGGGGAATTGAACCGGTATTTACCCTTGCATTCAGAGGAGATCAATTTTACGAAAACGGGGAATCTTATAGAAACCAATCCTTACGGTGGCGTTAGAGTTTATAGTGACCTGGACCTTTTTAAATATACCCACTTTGAAAAGGACAACGCTCAAACCCCTACCATGGTGGTAAGTAGTTTGCAAAGGGGAAATAAAACTTATTTTTTGTCTGTTTTTTCCGGTCTATATGTCTGGGAGAACAATACGTTTTACATCCTATTTGGAAAACGGAATCTGGAGCGAAAAAAAGTTAAAGCACATCACAGTTTTAGGGAAAGATCTCGCGATTTCAAATGAGTTTGGAGACGTGTTTATCGTTAATGATGATGAATCATTCAAAATTCAAAAGAAAATTCCCAGGGCGAATATCCAGGGGAACTCTATTTCTTTTTTAAAGAATTACCAGGGAACTTTAATCATTGGAACAGAAAAGGGGTTAACGCTCTACAAAAACGGACGATATATATTTTTAGATAAAGAACAAGGCCTGGAGCAACCTTTACTGAGTGCCGAAGTAACTCAAAACACTTTATCTATAGGAAGCAACAATGGGTATTACAATATAGATCTTGAGGCCGTAAAGGATTCAACTACGCTGGTAGATCAAATAGAACTGAAAGAAATTTTTATCAATAACAATAAATTTTCTTTGGGATCATCTACTGAAAGAGATAAGCTAAAATTGAAGTACAATGAAAATACAGTATTGCTTAAATTTAGCACAAACGCGCATCCTTATCCGAATAAATTAAAATATCAATACCGGTTAAATGAGGATGAACCCTGGAGTCTTTCATTTTCCAAGCCAGAAATTTTCCTGCCTTCGCTACCAACAAATAATTACGAGCTAGAGGTAAAAGTATTAGATGAAAGTACAGGTTTAAGTTATACCCAGGCCTTGCTAAATTTAACTGTGCTTCCGCCCTTTTGGAAAACCTGGTGGTTTGCCTTACTTATCATAAGTATTATAGTTACGATAGTTTATAGCTTTTATAAATTTCAAATAAGGCAGGCCAGAAAGTTTGAAGCACAAAAAGGTTTGATCCAAAAGCGTTTTGAAGAAACCAAAATGGAAGCTTTACTGGCGCAAATGAATCCGCATTTTATCTTTAATGCGATGAATTCTATCCAATATTATATTATGGATAGTGATATAGATAAGGCTACAATATTTTTAGGTGATTTTTCAAAATTGATCAGGTTAAACCTGGATCACTGTACCAAACCAACTATTTTATTGAGTGAGGAAATTGAATATTTGCAATCCTATATTCGGGTTGAAAACACACGATTTAATAATCGAATTAAGGTAATATTTGAAACAGATCCTTTAATTGATCCGCACGCAGTAGAAATTCCTACTATGCTTTTACAAACTTTCGTAGAAAATGTTTTTGTTCACGCTTTTCCGCCGGGTGTAACAAATCCAACCTTAAAAGTTTCTTTTAAGATGCTTTCAGAAGATGTTTTACAATGCAAAATAGAAGACAATGGGATTGGATTTTCTGAAAATTCAACCAATAAACTTCACGAATCTAAAGGAGTTTCCCTCGTAAAAGAGCGATTAGCATTGCTGGGTTACGATGTGGAGGAAGCTGTTGAGATAACTTCTGCTAAAAACAAAGGCACTTCCGTTATTCTTAAACTAAAGATCTAACGATAACTTTAAAATTCCACACGTTTACTAAACGAATGTCCTTTGCTTTAACATAATCTTTAGTTTTACAATAAATTAGAGCAAGTGGCAGCTACGCCTTAATTGGTATTGCTTTCAAGGTAAATATTATGAGTAGGGTCGTACTATTTTTTTGAAGCTACGGTAGAGGTCACTTCTCTAATCTTTTTTAAATATTCCTTCTAAGTATATATTTCCTTAATTTTATGATATTCAATTAAATATCATGAAAAATTATATTTCCGCGATTTCTATTACAATTCTCTCCTTATGCTTTCTTTCAGTGCAAAGGACAAACCAATAATACCAATGAAAATTACACCTTTCAAGAGGGTAGTGTTGATGGGATTGGGAAATTTTATAAAGGACGGGAGATTTCTCACGTGATGGGTTACCAGGGTATAAATTGGCTGGAACGCCCCGATCGAGAAAAGGAAGAAAATACCAGCAGGCTTATTAAAAATATGAATATTGCTCCAGGCGATACTATCGCCGATATTGGTGCCGGCTCTGGTTACCACGTGTTTAAAATGGTGCCACAGGCCAGGCAGGGATTGATCTACGCCGTAGATATTCAGCCTGAAATGTTGCAAGCCATTCGTGATCGGAAAAAGAAAGAGGGAATTGACCACATTAAAGTAGTAAAAGGAACAGAGAAATCGGTTAACCTTCCTGAAAATTCGGTAGATAAAATTTTGATGGTAGACGTTTACCACGAATTCAGTTTTCCGGTAGAAATGCTCACTTCTATGCATAAAGCTTTGCGGCCAGACGGAAAAATATTCCTAATTGAATACCGCGGTGAAGATGCTTCTATCCCGATTAAAAAACTTCATAAAATGACGGAAGCCCAGGCCGTAAAGGAGTTTAGGGCAAACGGGTTTGTACTTCAGGAAAATATCGATAATCTACCGTGGCAGCATTGTATGGTCTTTATAAAGGAATAGAATTTATTTAAGCATTCCCTTGCAACAGGTTATAGATATTAAAACCAAACAATATAAGAATACTTATAAGCGCAATAACGGTAGGAATCGGGATGTTATTGATATTCAGCGGAATCTTAAATATGCCTTCTTCCTCTTTCCCTTTATGGTTTTTACGATATCGTCAAGAGCGCAACATTCACCATTCCAAAAAGTCCGAATACAAAAATATTACTTATAGAAGCAACTATCTTCAAATTTCCTATAAGCCCAAATGCTATAGTGACTATGGCGATCGCTATAATAGCGTAATTAGGAGTCTTTTCTCCCACTCCCAGATAGGGTGGTGAACTTTTTGAGCCACGAAATTTCACTATCTCGGGCTACATCGTATAACAACCTGGAAGTTCCTAAAATATTACTCAATATGGTTTTACTGGTGGCAAAAAGAGCTACAATTACCAGTACAGTACCGCCAATCGGTCCCCATTGTGATTCTATAATTGCAGCCAGCGGACCATCTTTTTTGGCCAATTCTCCTGCACTAAAGGTGCTTACCGCACTTATGGCAATCATCACATACAATAGAAATACAATAATCCCGCTAAAAAGCACTCCTTTTGGAAGTACCTTTTTAGGTTCTTTCGTTTCTTCTGCCATTTTTACCAGGTCTTCAAAGCCTACATAACTGAAAAAGATCAGGGCAGAGCCTGCCAAAATTCCGGCGAAGCCTTCATCTCCCATTTCAAAATAAGCCACTTGTCCCCAATCGGGAATGCAAAAGGCAATAACGAGAGCCAGGCCTAATAAGGTTATCACCGTGGCAAACTTATTATAATAAGAACTTATTTTAGAGCCTATAATATTAAAGGTTGCCATAGCAATTACAATGGCAATCACACTAATCCAATTGGGTATTTCCACAAGCCTGCTTAGGTATTCAGCAAAACTTATCGCAATAGCTGCCGGGGCAACAATCCCGGTAAAGGCGATAAAAACAGCCATCACTAAAGCCGTTTTTTCATTCATTCCCTGTTTTATATATTCAAAACTTCCACCGGCATCGGGGAACCGACTCACAAATTCTGCATAAGAAAGCCCGGTAAGTAAGAGCTACTGCGGCAGCAATGGCAAAGCTGGCCCATAGCATGTTTCCACTAAGTCCTGCTGCCTGACCTATTATTGCATAAATCCCGGCACCTACAATGCCTCCTACTCCAAACATTAAAATATCCCAAAAGCCTAATGATCTCTTAAGTTTCTCTTTTCCCATAATCTGTAGTTGGTTCAATTAAAAAGTTCAAACTAAGAACTTTAAATTAATTTTTTCTAAATGAAAAGTCAAAATTGAATATATGCATCCGGGGTATAAATGATCGAAAGTTTTCTTTAAGTTGAATACTATTTAATTTTTTTCTCACGACTTCTCATATTGATCTAAAGCATAAAAAAAGCCGGCTATTTAGCCGGCTTTTAAAATCTATTTTTTTTAATCTTATTGCTCGGTAAACTGAAAGCTTTGTCCGCCAACAGATACTCCTGCCATTGCTCCGGCTTTTGGCATAGTAGCTACACCAACACCGTCCTGAAACTTGATAGTTTTAGATTTACCTCTTTCTACAATAACGGCAGAGGCATTTGCTGAAAGTTCATATTCTCCGTCTTTAAAATCATCAAGAGCTTCCTGAGTTTGGAAAAATAGTACTTCTCTGTAAGCCTTTCCGCCTGCCTGAAGTCCTATGTCTACTTGTTTAAGATCTGCATAACCAATCATAGCGCCATCTTCGTAAACTATACCGTTACCCGATGCACCACCAATAATGTATGCACCTTTACCTACGTTAGGGAAGATTGCATATCCCACAGAATTGTTGAATAATTCCTGTAGATTGTCATCAGCTTGAGTCATTGCCTGCTTAGCTTCAGTTGCATCTTGCCTTAAAGTGTCGCCATCGCCCATATTTCCGGGGCCACAACTAGTAATGGCTACAAAAAGCATCAAAATACCTGTTTTTCCTAAAAATTCATTCCATTTATTCATCATCATTCTATTTTTTGGTTGTAACGAAAGTAACAAGTGCTTAAAGATTAGGCTGTTAATTCGACGTTATTTGGGAGTTTCTTAAAATCTAATGTGAAAGAATGTTAACTGGAATAAACTAACTGGTTTGTGGTTTTAATGAACAGAAGTGATTTGTATTTTAATGATTCAGATAATGGATGTCAGAAAGTTCATTTAAATTGTTTGCAGCCTGTTCTGCGGTAATGTCGCGTTGGGGGCCGGCAAACATTTCGTATCCCACCATAAATTTCTTAACTGTAGCCGATCTTAAAAGAGGCGGATAAAAACTCATATGAAAATGCCATTCGTGGATACTCTTTACCATCGGTGGGAATTTGATGAATTCCGGAAGAATAGGGGAAAGAGGTTTCAAAAAGATTATCGTATTTTATGGTAAGCTTTTTAATAATTGCAGCAAAAGCTTTTTCTTCTTCAGTATTTAACTGACCAATATGCTGATAATGTTTTTTCGGAATAATCATGGCTTCATAAGGCCAAACGGCCCAATAGGGAATCAGAGCCACAAAATGCTCATTTTGTGCTAAAATGCGTTCATTTAGTTCTAATTCCTGCTTTAAATAATCACCCAACAAACTGCTTTTATTTTTATTCCAATATTCTTTAAAATGCTTCGATTTCTTTAAAATTTCTGTCGGGATAGATTTTTGCGACCAGATCTGCCCGTGAGGATGTGGATTGCTGCAACCCATTATCGCACCTTTGTTTTCAAAGATCTGCACGTAATTTATATCCTCTTTACTGCCTAGTTCGTGGTATTCCTTTTTCCAAAGTTTTACAACTTCAGTAATATCTTTTTCCTCCATTAGCGGAAGGGTGAGAGAGTGGTCTGGCGAAAAACAAACCACTTTGCAAATTCCTGTTTCAGCTTCTGCCTTTAAGAGTCCGTTTTCAAAATCTTTTACAGGAGCTTCGGGCAGCAGAGATGGGAAATCATTTTCAAAGGAATAAGCGCCTTTATAATCGGGATTGGTTTCTCCTCCGGCACGGGAATTTCCTGGGCATAAATAACAGGAGGGATCGTATGTTTCCCGTTTTTCCACATTATTCTTTTCGGTTTTTCCCTGCCAGGGTCTTTTGGTGCGATGTGGTGAAACCAGGATCCATTCGCCGGTTAAAATATTATACCGTCTATGTGGATGTTTGTTTATTTCGGTGTCCATGATATTTCTTTTAAAGCTTAGAAAATTACCTCAAAGCAAACTCAAGAGGCATTATTTGGTAATATTTTATTTTCGGTTATCGAGTAATTTGAGTTCCTTCATCGGGAACCACGGTTATCGCAGTTGGTGTGATATCGAATTTTTCCTGATAAACCTTTTTTACTTCTTCAAAATAAGCATCAATTTTGTCAGCTTCTATTAAGTTAATAGTGCAGCCACCAAAACCACCGCCCATCATTCTGGAGCCGTAAATAAAAGGTTTTTCTTCAGAAAAATCTACGAGGAAATCCAGTTCGGGGCAACTTACCTCATACTGGTGCTGCAAACCTCTATGAGAGGCGTACATCAACTTTCCAATGGTTTCCAGGTCTCCATCACGTAAAGCCTTTTCGGTCTCTTGCACGCGTTCATTTTCTTCTAATACATACCGGCATCGCATAAAACCTATAGGGCCAATTTCTTCTTTGAATTCTTCCAGCATATTGAAAGTGACCTGCCTAAGTGATTTTACTGCTGTATATTTTTGCTGAATAACTGCCACCGCATTTTCGCATTCCTGCCGTCTGCTGTTGTATTCACTATCGGCCAGGTTATGAGAAACATTGGTATTTAAAAGTAACAATTTACAATGCTGAATTTTAGCCGGAATAAACGCTTGCTTCCAGAGACTCGCAATCCAGCTTTATGAAATGATCTTTTTTACTCATTACTGAAGCAAACTGATCCATAATTCCGCAATTGCTGCCAACAAAATTATTTTCTGCCCGCTGGGAAAGTTTTACGATCTCCATTTGTGCCAGATCTAAATTGAATAATGAATTTAAGCCTCCTGCAAAACCGCATTCCAGCGCTGCAGAAGAACTAATCCCTGCGCCAATAGGCAATTCGCTTTTCATAATACAGTCAAAACCCTGAAGTTGTTTACCTAACTTCTGAATTTCATCAATAACCCCTAACAAATAATTTTCCCAGGAATTGGTGCTTTTCGTTATCTTCTGAAGATTAAATTCTACATAAGCATCAAAGGTTTCGCTATAAATTCGGCCTAAATTTTCAGTATTATTCTTCCTGAATTTAAAATGAATTTTCTTGTCTATGGCCGCCGGCATTACAAAACCATTGTTGTAATCTGTATGCTCGCCAATTAAGTTAATTCTTCCCGGAGAAGCTACTTTAACTTCCGCATTAAAATTTTTAAAATCATCAGGTAGCTTGCTATAATTTTCTGCTGTTTTCAAATGCAATTTTATTTAGTAATATTCCAAAGATAATAAATGTATATTTTACGTTAATTATTCTTTTCTGATTTCTCACATTTCAGGGTGGCATTTGAATAGCCTTTTTAGTGATTTAAGTATTAAGATTTCACCAATGCCGAAATTTCTAAAGAGAAAATCCGCCAATTTATGTTTACCTAGTCAAGTGAATTAAATTAGGACTGAAATTCTCTTTCTCTAAAAAATATTATCTTGGATTTTTTTTGAAGAAATATGCAGCAATTTGCCAATATTTTTATGCCTCTGTCTATCGCCTTAATTATGTTTGGGATAGGCCTGGAGCTTAATTTTAGTAACTTTAGAAGGGTTTTTACTCATCCACGCGCGATTATCACCGGTCTTGCCTCCCAACTTTTTTTGTTGCCTATTATAGCTTTCCTATTAATTTATTTCTGGCCAATAGACCCCGTTTATAAAATTGGGATTATGTTGCTTGCCGCCTGCCCAGGGGGAACCGCTTCAAACCTTGTGACTAAAATGCTTAGAGGTAGGGTGGCGCTTTCGGTTTCCCTAACTGCTTTCAATAGTTTTATTATTCTATTCAGTATTCCTCTGGTGGTTCAATTTAGTTTTATGGTTTTTGGTAAAGAGGGACAATCATTTAGTCTCACCTTTGGAGAAACCATGAGTGATGTTTTATTTACCGTGATCCTACCCGTAGTTGCAGGAATATTACTAAATGAATTCTTTGGACATAAGTTTGGGAATAAACTTCACAAGGCCTTACAATATATTTTACCCGGCATTATGTTGCTGGCTTTTATTGTGGTTATCTTTTTTGATGAATCTCAAAAAAATGTAAAATACTTTGAGCACCTTAATCTTTTTATACCTCTAATAATTCTGAATTTTGCAACCATAATTGTTGGTTATCTTGTTAGTAGGCGCCTTAAACTGAAACACAGTTCGGCTTACACCATTGCTGTTGAAATGGGATTGCAAAATAGTGTACTCGCACTATTTATCGCTAACCAGGTTTTAAAAGACAAGGATATTAGTCTGGTAGCTATTCTTTATAGTAGTTTTTCCCTAATTTCAACTTTTGTAGGTGGGTGGATTTTGAAAAATTATTTCGGAAAGAAGGCTGATAGAAAGCTAAAATAAAAATACCGGCTACGAAAAAACTAAACAGACCCTACTCAATCTAGTCTCTCATTGTAGCCGGCATAATTTAATTGCCAAATTAAATAAGTGCAAATACAGATCTATTTGCGTCTATATGTACAAATTTAAAGCTTTTGTTACGCGTAATTTTACGGATTTCCGTAAGACTTGCGTTAACCTGTTGATTGTCAGTTTTTATTTCTCCAATATTTTTTTGAATCTATTTAGCAGTAAAAACAGAAGGGCTTTCTGAGCAATAGGGTAATTCAAATGGTACTTTTCTAAATAATTAAATAAACACCGCTAATTTTCAGCATGCGAGAAATATTAAAAGAATCATATAGTTAATTAGTTAAAAAATTGTAATAAACTGAAAATCAACAAAATAGGGTGAAAATCCCCTGACCGGTTAGGAAAGTGTTTCTTACTTTTAACTAATTGATTATTAACCATTAAACGTTCTTTGTTATGAAAAATTTTTCTAGATTCTTCGTAACCCCCTATTTACTGATAATATGCCTTTTAGTAGGATGTAGTGATGATGATGCCATAGGGAATGTGCAAGAGGAAGAATTCTTAAGCGCACAGATTGATGGCGAAGAGTTTATGGTAGATCGCGTAGTGGGAATTGTTTCCTGTAAAAAACATTTAAATGATTATGGGGGAATAGACCTTCTGATAAAGACAGAAAACACTAACGGAGAAATTATGGAAATCTTTGTTGGCGATTACGTGGGACCAGGAAATTATATTTTTAGTAATAACGGACTTCACAAAGGTTGGATGAGGTACGGATTGGTTGATCCATCTGGAGACTGGTTTTCGTTTGTTGAGAACAGGCAGGCACAATCTATTCATCCTTTTATCCAAATCCTGAGGGATGACGGTAGTTACGTTAATGGAAATTTTGGTTTTAGAGCTCATAATGCTATAGATAATTCTATAAAACTAGTGAGCAACGGTAATTTCAATTTTAAGATAGACTCTGAATTAGATTAAAATGAATTTTTAAAAGTGTTTGATGTAGTTTGCTGAAGGCTTCAGATTCTATAGCAGAGAAGATCTGTAATAGAATTTGAAGTTTTCAGCTTGATAAATTCTGAATTCCTTCGCCTGATTTCTAAAGTTTAATTTTATTTAACTGCGTTTTCAGATTTTTTCCGAAGAAAAAACTTAAGTTGTTTGAAACTAACCAACTTAAAATTAAAATGATGAACGAGCTTTTTGAAGAAGATAATATCAAACTTAATTTACCGGTAAAAATTAATTATCGGGTTTTAGAAGATGTTCTTCAGAAAAAATTGGTAGGCGAGCAAATAGGGATGGAAGACTCTAAAGGCACGGTAAAAAACTATGTTGAAGTGCTTGACGCTAATTTAGGAAAAAGCCAGCAGCCAAATTTTGATCTTACGCTTAATTTAAAATTGAAAACCCTAACCACCCTTTTTAAGAATAAAGAGGTTAACCTGTTAGTGCATATTACCCTGGGGTTTGATGAAGTAGACCAGGTAATAGATGTTAAGGAGTACGAACTGGAAGGCCAAAGTAAAAGCTGGTTTATGGATAATTCTTTAGAAACCCTGGCCAATACTTTAATCTATAAAAAGATTAAAAATAAGATGAGGTTAGACCTTAAACCTCACATTGAAGAACAATTGGGTAAAGTAAATGAAAAGCTTGGTGAGGAAATGGAAGCTGCACCGGGAGTTTTTCTTTCAGGGAATGTGAACATATTAAAAGTGGCTGAAATTATTCCCGGAGATACTTTGTTGTTAATTCTGTTGGAAATTAGTGCTTATGGTTTTGTAGATATTAAAGAGATTAAACTTTAGGTTCAAAAACCTCTAATATTTTCTCTAAGGCCATTGATCTGGAACCTTTAATTAGAATACTGCAGTTTTCTAATTCGGCCAGATGAAGATGCTTTTTAATGTTCTCGGTATTTTCAAACTTTATGATATTCGGCTTGTTCGTAGTGGTCTTTTTAAACTGCTTTCCTACCAGGTAAATTTCAGAAATATCAGCATTTTCTAAATAGTTTACGATTATTTGGTGTTCGGTTTCTGAAGCATTGCCGAGCTCACCCATATCTCCTAAAATCACAATTTTAGTAGTATTGGTTTTGACTTTGTTGAAATGCTGTAAAGAGGCCATCATGCTTGTGGGATTCGCATTATAGGCATCCAGGTAAATTTTATTAGAATTGCGTTCTATTATTTGCGAACGATTATTAGAAGGGATGTAATTTTCTATAGCTTCTCTAATCTCATCTACTGGAACTTTAAAATACAAACCAATACAAAGCGCTGCAGCCATATTTTTAGAGTTATAAGCACCACTTAACTGGCTCTTAAAGGTAGTGTCGTTAAAGATGATTTCAGCTGCATTATCTGTTTCCGGGTAAGTAACTTTTACCTGGGCTTTTCTATTGGTCCCAAAAGTGAAATTGTGCTTATAGTTTATTTCCAATCTTTGTACCTCGTCGTCCAGGTTTAAAAAAATCAGTTTTTTATTTTCTTTTAAATGTCGGTATAATTCAGTCTTTGCTTGTATTACTCCGTCCAAACTCCCGAATCCTTCCAGGTGGGCTTTTCCAAAGTTTGTGATAAACCCATAATCTGGCATCACTATATTAGACAAAAACTCAATTTCGCCGGGATGGTTTGCGCCCATTTCAATTAATCCTAATTCAGTTTCCTCATCCATTGCAAGTAAGCTAAGCGGTACTCCAATATGATTGTTGAGATTGCCCTGGGTTGCAGTAACTGTGTATTTTCTGGAAAGTACATTGTAGATAAGCTCCTTGGTAGTGGTTTTTCCATTGCTACCGGTAATTCCAATTATAGGAATCCCAAGAAATTTTCTATGGAATTTAGCTAGCTTTTGCAGCGCCTCGAGACTGTTTTTCACAACAATGTATTCCTTATCATTCAACGCGGCATCCTTGTCGTCTACAATCGCGCAAATGGCTCCTTTTGCGATAGCCTGTGCCGCAAATTGGTTGCCATTAAAATTAGCTCCTTTTAAAGCGAAGAAAATGCTTCCGGGTTTAATGTTTCGGGTATCAGTAGAAATTCCTGTGCTTACAAGAAATCTTTGGTGGATAATTGCTGTTGTCATATTACGCTTTTCTAAGCTTTATTAACTTGTTCGAAGTCTTCAAAAATAAAGCTATAAAAAAAGCCCTAAACGAATAGGGCTTTTATCATAATTTTTAGAAGATCAGAATTTTCTAATTCCTTGCCTTCTTATTATCATCTAAAGATTTTGAACCAACTCTAGACATGGCATTTCTAAATCCAATATAGTCTGTAGCCATATCCTGTGGGAAATATCTACGCTGTGCCGGGTCTAACCAATAAGCGCGATCTCTCCAGGAACCACCTTTGTAAACTCTAACCTCGTCACTAATAAGGGTTGTTCTGTCTGCAGTGTCGTACCCTCGTTGTGCTACTCCTGTGCTATCTTCAGCTCCAGCTACATTATAAGTTGGGGAGTTGTACATACGTTGAGATTCGTCTTCAGCTTCCTGGTAGGATCTGTAATAACGGCTAGAGCTTTTGTCTCCATCTCTAAAATTACGTTGATCACTATCTGTATAATTGGTACGCATATATGTATCTTCTTCGTTAACTGGTATCTGTGCAATATCTCCCGGGTAGGATCTTGCAACCAGTCTTCCTGTAGCTAAAGTATCAAATTCAATTTCGTCTACTCCAACTACTTTTACGCTACCATCTTCGTTAATAGCGTTTTTGGTGTATACATTTCCTCTGTAATAGTTGAAGTCATTAAATTCATCATCAACTATTGGGCGGTAAACATCGGCTACCCATTCTGCTACGTTTCCGGCCATATCATAAAGTCCGAAATCGTTAGGTTCGTAAGATTTTACTTCAGCAGTAATATCAGCACCATCATCACTCCAGCCTGCAATACCACCGTAATCTCCGTCACTTTGCTTAAAGTTGGCTAACTGATCTCCCTGTTTTTTAACATCACCAGATCTGGTGTATTGACCATCCCAGGGATATTTTTTTCTTCCTCTGTAAACATTATAATCTCTAATTCCTACTAAAGAAGATGCAGCATATTCCCATTCAGCTTCAGTTGGTAAACGGTATTCAGGTAACAAAACTCCGTCTTTACGCTGAACATAAGTTTGTCCGCCAAGTGCATTTCCTTCTGCATCGGTGTTTTGATTATCAATCATATCCTGAGACTCGTCACCTCCCTGGCTAATTTCAGTATTACCTCCATAGGCCTTACTTGGCGCATTAAGGTAAGTGTCCGTGTTAAAAGTGGTTCCAGCCTCTACATCGGTTAAACGTGCTCCTTCTTTGGTGTAACCACCTTCCTCTAAAAGAAGTTCGTTCACCCTGTCGGTTCTCCATTTACTGAATTCTACTGCTTGTATCCAGCTTACACCAACTACCGGGTAGTTTCCGTAAGCGGGGTGGCGTAGATAGTTGTTTACCATTGTTTCGTTATACCCAAGTCTGTTTCTCCAAACAAGAGTATCTGGCACGGCACCATTATAAATATTTCGGAAGTTTTCCTGTGTAGGAGGGAAGACCTTTTTTAACCAGTCAAGGTATTCCATATACATCATATTGGTAACTTCGGTTTCGTCCATATAAAAGGACTGAACATGTTGTTGGGTAGGAGTATTATTCCAATCGTGCATAACATCATCCTGCACCTGTCCCATAGTAAAGGTTCCACCCTCTACAAAAACCAGCCCGGGGCCGGCTTCCTGTTCTTTGTAATCTGTGTTGTATTGAAATCCGCCTTCATCTGAATTAATGTCCCATCCGGTTGCTCTGGAGCTATCGTCATAGTCTCGGGAATTATTACAGCTTAGTAAACCAACGCTAAGCACGAGGGTTAAAAAGGCTCTAAAAGCAATATTGATTCTCATATTCATCATCTCTTTTGGTAGAAATATTAGGCTTTGCAATATAGTAATTAACGCTAAAAGTACAAGTTTATTTTATGTTGTCTCCAAGGTTTCAATTTTCTTTAAAACCCTGATGACCTTAGGGCTTAGGATAGATTGAACGCTTTAAAAGTATCTTCCTGCCCTTTTAATTTAACCTTAGCTTGGGCTGGAAAGCAGCAAAATTAAATGATTTTTATTTAACTGAAGGTTGCTATGCTTAAAAAAAGTGCTTAAAATACCGGAGATACAATATTTTAGCCTTTTCGCAGTTGTTATAGACCTACTCTAATTATTTTTGTCATTGTGGAAACTAAAAGTATTTCCTTTTTGTCAAATAGATTAATTTAAAACTTAAGGTCTTTTCTTAACAAGATTATTAGTATATATTTGTTAATCATTAATTAATATGATGAAAAAAATTACAATTTTATTGCTCGCGTTTGTTTTAGGCTCTCAGTTTAAAATGAATGCCCAGGAAGAAAGGGATAGAGTTATTACTACTGCGGTCCCTTTTTTACTTGTAGCAGCAGATGCCAGGGCAGCCGGTATGGGTGACCAGGGAGTAGCTACTTCACCCGATGTGTTTTCCCAGCAATGGAATCCTGCAAAATATGCTTTTGCTTCCAGCGAGCATGGAATAGGCTTTTCGTATACGCCGTATCTAAGTGATATTGTTAACGATATCTTTCTTGGGAATATTAGCTACTACCAGCGAATTAGTGATAGAAGTGCTTTTGCTTCCAGTTTACGATATTTTAGTTTGGGAAGTATAGAAAGGCGTTCTACTATAGAACAGGCACCTTTAGTTGTGAATCCTAACGAACTTACTTTTGATCTTTCTTATTCTTTGCAATTGAGTGAAAATATCGCAATGGCTGTCGCCGGGCGTTATTTACGCTCAGATCTTGGTTTACAAGATGAAGAAGATCTAGGTGCGGCTAACAGTTTTGGGGTAGATATTGCTGCTTTTTATCGTAGCGATCAATTAACTTACTCGGGATTTGATGGAGTATGGAAAGCAGGTGCTAATATTTCTAATATTGGTCCCAAGATGAAATATGAAGATGCAGGCCAGGAAAATTTTATTCCTACTAATTTAAAAGTAGGAGGTGGTTTTGATTTTATCTTCGATATAGAAAACCGTTTAGGTGCTTATGTTGAATTTAATAAGCTTTTAGTGCCTACGCCTAAAGATTTCAATAATGACGGCCAAATTGATGCAGAAGATGATGCTGAATATAACGACATTGGAGCTATAGAAGGGATTTTTACATCCTTTGGTGATGCCCCAGGTGGTTTTAGCGAAGAACTTAGAGAGGTGACCTGGGCATTGGGAGCCGAATATATGTACCGCGAAGCTTTTGCATTTCGTGCTGGTTATTTTAGCGAAAGTCTTACCAAAGGTTCCAGGAGATTTGTTTCTTTTGGAGCAGGTTTTAAATATGAACGGGTAAATATAGATGTCTCTTATTTATTTTCTACCTCGCCGGTACCAAGTCCTTTAGAAGGAACCCTGCGTTTCGGGTTAACATTTAACTTTGGAGATCAATATTCGGTTTATTAATTTCTTTTCAGAAATACTGTTTTAAATTAATATTTGCTGCCTGAAAGGTTTCTATTATCTTTCCCTTCCAATATTTTTTATATGAAACCATTTAAAGTCACCTCTAATTTTGAGGTTTATGATGCTGTAGAAGAACTTCCAAAGGCTATTCAGGATTTAATGAAAGAAGCAGTTTTGGCAAGAGATAATGCATATGCGCCTTATTCTCAATTTAAAGTTGGTGCTGCTTTGGCCTTAGATAATAATGAAGTTGTTACCGGTAGTAACCAGGAAAACGCTTCTTATCCTTCAGGATTGTGTGCAGAACGTACCGCGATTTATTACGCCGGTGCCAGGTATCCTGAATCGCAAATTGAAAATATTGCTATTTCTGCTAAATCTATGAAGCATAAGGTTGAAGCTCCTGTGCCGCCTTGCGGTGCCTGTAGACAGGCGTTGGTGGAATATGAAGTAAAACAGGAAGCTGAAATCGCAGTTTATTTTATGGGAGAGAGCGGCAAAGTGATGAAAGCAAATTCTATAAAAGATTTACTACCTTTAATATTCGATAATTCGGCCTTATAACGTTTTCGTTATTTTTGCTTAAAAACTGTTTTCCATTCTTATTGAAAATAGTATTTTTGTTATCCGCTTGGCAAACCCTATCTGTCTGGCCTAAAATTAATAAGTTAAATGAAGAAAGTAACAAAAGCCACGTATTTAAAGTGGTACGAGGATATGCTGTTTTGGCGTAAATTTGAAGACAAACTTGCGCAAGTTTACATTCAGCAGAAAGTAAGAGGTTTTTTGCATTTGTATAATGGGCAGGAAGCTATCCTGGCAGGTGCCCTTCATGTGATGGACCTGGAAAAGGATAAAATGATCACCGCTTATCGTAACCACGTGCAGCCAATTGGTTTGGGAGTAGATCCTAAGCGTGTAATGGCAGAGCTTTATGGTAAAGGCACCGGTACTTCTCAAGGTCTTGGTGGTTCTATGCATATTTTCTCTAAAGAACATAACTTTTATGGAGGTCACGGTATTGTAGGTGGGCAAATTCCACTTGGTGCCGGGCTTGCGTTTGCAGATAAATACTTTAAGCGCGAAGCGGTAACCCTTACCTTTTTAGGAGACGGTGCTGCTAGACAGGGTTCTCTTCATGAAACTTTAAATATGGCCGTGAAATGGAATTTACCGGTGGTATTTTGTGTAGAGAATAACGGTTATGCAATGGGAACATCTGTAGCCAGAACCGCAAAAGGAACAGATATCTGGAAACTTGGTAATGGTTACGAAATGCCTTGTGGTCCTGTAGATGCGATGGATCCTATTAAAGTTGCAGAAGCTTTAGATGAGGCAATTAAAAGAGCCAGAAAAGGTGACGGACCTACATTTTTAGAAATGAAAACTTACCGTTATCGTGGTCACTCTATGAGTGATGCTCAAAAATATAGAACAAAAGAAGAAGTTGCAGAATATCAGGAATTAGATCCAATCACTAAGGTGTTGAATGTAATTAAGGATAAAAAGTATGCTTCAGAAGATGAAATAAAAGAGATCAACAAACGCGTTAAAGATAAGGTGTCTGAATGTGAGAAATTCGCAGAAGAATCAGACTTCCCGGATAAAAACGTGATGTATGATGTTGTTTACGAACAAAAAGATTATCCGTTTTTAGCACATAAACCTCAGTAAATTATGGCAGAAGTAATAAACATGCCGCGTTTGAGCGACACCATGGAAGAAGGTGTTGTTGCGAAGTGGTTAAAGCAAAAAGGTGATAAAGTTGAAGAAGGTGATATCCTTGCTGAAATTGAAACCGATAAAGCTACAATGGAGTTTGAGTCTTTCTATGAAGGAACTTTACTTCACATAGGTATTGAAGAGGGCGAAACCGCTCCCGTAGATACCCTGCTTGCTATTATTGGAGAGGAAGGCGAAGATATTTCAGAATTACTGAAAGGCGGCGGAGATGCCGATAAAGATAAAAAAGAAGACACTTCGGATTCTGATGAAGACGAGGGCGAAGATGAAGCTGAAAGTGATGGCGATAGCGACGACGGAGGAATTCCTGAAGGCGTAGAAATCATTACTATGCCTCGTTTAAGTGATACCATGGAAGAAGGTACCGTGGCTTCGTGGTTGAAGAAAGAAGGTGATAAAGTTGAAGAAGGAGATATCCTGGCCGAAATCGAAACCGATAAGGCTACGATGGAATTCGAATCTTTTTACGAAGGCACATTATTGAAAATTGGTCTTGAAGAAGGTGAAACGGCTAAAGTAGATAGTCTTTTAGCGATTATTGGACCGGAAGGAACAGATGTTTCTAATGTTTCAATAGACGGAAAGTCTAAAAAGAAATCTTCAGAAAAATCAGAGAAGAAAGAAGAGAAATCTGAAGAAAAGGAAAGTAAGTCTTCAGAAAAGAAATCTTCAGGTTCATCTAAGGATGGTGGAAGAATATTTGCTTCTCCATTAGCTAAGAAAATGGCAGAAGATAAAGGTATAGATCTTTCAGATGTTGAAGGTAGCGGCGGGAATGGCCGTATCGTGAAGAAAGATATTGAAGATTATAAACCTTCAGAAAAACCTGCTGAAGCAAAATCTGAAGCTAAAGATACAGCTGCTGCACCACAACCTTATGTGCCTGCAGGAGAAGAAAGCTTTGAGGAGATTAAGAACTCTCAAATGCGTAAAACTATTGCGAAGAGACTTGGGGAATCTAAGTTTAACGCGCCACATTACTATTTAACTATAGAGGTAGATATGGCGAATGCAATGGCTTCTCGTAAGCAGATCAACGAAATGCCAGATATTAAGGTTTCCTTTAATGATATGGTGATAAAAGCCAGTGCAATGGCGCTTCGTAAGCACCCGCAGGTAAACAGCCAGTGGACAGGAGAATCTATGAAAATCGCTAAACACATTCATATGGGTGTTGCTGTAGCGGTAGAAGAAGGTCTTGTTGTTCCTGTTCTAAAATTTGCCGATCAAATGTCTATGACCCAAATTGGGAATAATGTAAAAGACGTTGCCGGGAAAGCCAGAAACAAGAAACTACAACCAAAAGATATGGAAGGAAGTACTTTTACCGTATCTAATCTTGGAATGTTTGGTATTGTTGAGTTTACAAGTATCATTAACCAACCAAACTCTGCAATCCTTTCTGTAGGAACTATCGTTGAAAAACCGGTAGTGAAAAATGGAGAAATTGTAGTTGGAAATACAATGAAGTTAACACTTGCCTGCGATCACAGAACAGTAGACGGTGCAACCGGTGCTGCTTTCTTGAAAACGCTTAAAACTTACCTGGAAAATCCGGTAACTATGTTGGCGTAACCCAGGTTTATAATAACTAATTATTAAAATCCCGCACACTTGCGGGATTTTTTTATCTTTAACGGTATGAGAAAAATTACATTAAGTTTTGCGATTCTTGCTGCTTTCCTGCTTATTGTTTCCTGCGGAAATTCACAAGCGGTTCAATCTTCCCAGAAGGTAAAAACCAGTTTAAATGCCAATGTTCAGCAAGATGAAGTTGAAGAATTACTGAATTATTTGTCTTCAAACGAATTAGAAGGAAGACAAACCGGTACAGAAGGAATTGAGCTTGCCGCGCAAAGAATTGAAAAGGTTTTTCAGGAAAATAACATCCAAAAATATTTTGATACCTATCGCCACAATTTTGAAATAAACGGCGTTGAAGGATTTAATATTGTGGGAATGCTGGAAGGTAATGATCCTAAGCTTAAGGATGAGTTTATCATTCTTGGAGCGCATTACGATCATATAGGGATCCAGGAACCCGTAGAAGGAGATTCTATTGCCAATGGTGCTAACGATAATGCTGCAGGCACCGTTGCAGTTGTAGAGTTGGCTAAGAAATTTGCCGAAATAGATAATAATAAGCGAAGCATTATGTTCGTGTTATTTTCTGCGGAAGAAATGGGACTGGTAGGAGCAAAGAGAATTGCGCAAGAACTTAAAGAAGATAAACTGGATTTATACGCTTTATTCAATTTTGAAATGATTGGCGTACCAATGAATGATAAAGATTATATAGGTTATCTCACCGGTTACGAAAACTCTAATTTCGCTGAAAAATTCAATGAATATTCTGGAGAAAAAGTACTGGGTTTTTTACCGCAGGCCAAAGAATATAATCTATTTAAACGAAGCGATAATTACCCGTTTTTCGAAGAATTCAATGTGCCGGCGCAAACAATTTCAACTTTCGATTTTACTAATTACGATTACTATCATCACGTAGCAGATGAAGCCCAAAAACTTGATTTAGCGCATATGACCAATGTGATAGAAAGTGTAATTCCGGGAATACTGAAAATGGCCAATACACCTGAAAAAGAAATAAAATTAAACCAATAATGAAACATATTGTCATAACAGGAACCAGCCGTGGGATGGGTTACGAAATGGTGAAGCTCTTTGCTGAAAAAGGGCACAAAGTACTGGCGCTTTCCCGAAATGATAAACCGGTTTCTGAATTAAATTTAGAAAATGTAACTGCTATATCCTGCGATATTTCAAAAGCTGAAGATCTTGAAAAAGTTTCAGCGTTTGTGGAGACCAAATGGAAACAGGTAGATGTTTTAATAAATAATGCCGGGGCACTTATTAATAAAGATTTTGAAAAAATTTCAGCTGAAGAATTTCAGAAAATATATAGTACCAATGTTTTTGGAGTAATTGGTTTAACTCAAAAAATGTTGCCCTTTATGAAAAAAGATGCGCACGTGGTGAATATTAGTACCATGGGCGGTGTACAGGGCAGTGTAAAATTTCCGGGTCTTTCGGCATATAGTTCCAGTAAGGCGGCGGTAATTACGTTAACAGAGCTTTTAGCCGAAGAATACAAAGAAAAAGGACCATCATTTAATGTACTTGCTCTGGGCGCTGTACAAACCGAAATGCTGGAGGAAGCATTTCCCGGATTGGAAGTTCCGCTTTCGGCAAAAGATATGGCCGAGTATATTGCGAATTTTAGCCTTACAGGGCATAAATTTTATAATGGTAAATTGCTCCAGGTTTCTAATAGTACGCCTTAGCCAATGAGAGAAATCCTTGAAAGATATATTCCAGAACGAGCCGTTTCTCCGGTGTTTGAAATGATAAAGGTGAATAATGTTCATTTAAAAATTGTAAATGAACGTAAGACCAGGCACGGCGATTATCGCAGAATGCCAAATGGAGCGCAACAAATTACGGTAAATGCCAATTTAAATAAATACCGTTTTTTAATTACTTTAGTTCATGAGATTGCCCATTTATTAGCTTTTGAGAAATTTGGAAGGCAAATAAAGCCCCACGGGCAGGAATGGAAATTTACTTTTAGGGAATTAATGTTGCCTTTTATTAGGCCCGAAATTTTCCCTTCAGGATTGCTTCCGGTTATTGCGCAGCATTTTAGAAATCCTAAAGCCAGCAGCGATACCGATGCAAAATTATCTGTAGCGCTCAAAACTTTTGATCCTGAGAACGATAAAAATTATATTTTTGAAATACCGTTTGGAGGCATTTTTAGAATCTATAATGGGAAAACGTTTAAAAAAGGGGAAAGAAGAATAAAACGCTACGAATGTCTGGAAGTAGACACAGGTAAAATTTATTTGTTTCAGCCCAATGCAGAAGTAGAGTTGCTTAAAAATTAATTCCTTTTTTATGAAAAACACAAATCACTACGCAATCTTAATGGCAGGCGGAATTGGTTCCCGGTTTTGGCCAGTGAGTACTACGCAATATCCCAAGCAATTTCAGGATATTTTGGGCGTGGGGTCTACACTTATACAAACCACTTTTCATCGTTTGGCTAAGCTAATGCCTTCAGAAAATATCATAATCCTTACCCATAAAGATTATAAGGAAACTGTAAAAGAGCAACTGCCGCAGGTTAAGGATCATCAAATTGTATTGGAGCCCGAGATGCGGAATACCGCTCCCAGTATCTTATTAGGAGCCTTAAAGATTAAAAAGAAGAATAAAGATGCCTTAATTCTGGTGGCACCCAGCGATCATTGGATTCAGGGAGATGTAGCATTTCAGGAAAATATTGAAGAGGCTTTTCAAATTGTGGCTTCAGAAGACAAATTAATTACCCTTGGTATCGAACCGACGTTTCCCAACACCGGTTATGGATATATTCAATATAAAAAGGACGATGCTGAAGGTGCTAAACCGGTATTAAAGTTCACCGAAAAACCTTCTTTTAAAAAGGCGGAAACTTTTATAGAAGAAGGGAATTATGTTTGGAATGCGGGAATATTTATATGGAGTGCCGCTTTTATTGTGGAGAGTTTTCAGAAATATCAACCCGAAACTTTCAGGCTTTTTGAGAAAGGAAGCGAGGTATATAATACCGAAAAAGAACAGGAGTTTTTAGATGAAAATTATCATAAAACCCAAAATGTTTCTATAGATTACGCTATTATGGAGAAGTCTGATAGTGTATATGTGATTCCGGCGAAATTCAAATGGAACGATCTGGGTACCTGGAAATCTCTGGAAGATGAATTGCCGCAAGACGAAGACCATAATACTATGGTAGACGGAAGATTGTTACCGATAAATTCTACCGGGAATATTATTAAAACCCAAAACAATAAAGTAGTAGTTCTAGATGGGTTGAAAGATTTTGTGGTAGTAGAAGATGACAGAGTGTTATTAATTACTCCGAAGAAGAAAATACAGGAAATCAAGGCGCTTCGCGAAAAAGCTATTGAAAAATTTGGAGAAGATCTAGGTTAAAATTATATGGATAATAATCAAAAGCCTGAAAGTAATAAATCTCTGCCTCCTCATGAGGAATCGAAAGATTTGGGAGCAAATGCAAAAGGGATTTGGCAGAGTATAAAAGCACTTGTAAGAGAGTTGCTCGAAATTAGGCATGATACCGATAGAGAATCCACAATAGAAGCTGTAAAGAAGGATATCTCGTTTAAAGGGCATAATGCCTGGATTCTCATATTTTCTATTTTCGTGGCGTCTATAGGGCTTAATGTGAGTAGTACTGCAGTTGTTATTGGAGCCATGCTTATTTCACCTTTAATGGGGCCAATAGTTGGTGTGGGAATGTCTGTGGCGATAAATGACGTGCTTACGTTAAGAAAGTCCTTTATCAACCTTGGTTTAATGGTGGGTTTAAGTGTGCTTACCGCTTATATTTATTTTCTTGTTTCTCCGGTTAAAGAAGAAACACCCGAACTTATAGCCCGAACTTATCCCACAATTTTAGATGTTTTGGTCGCTATTTTTGGTGGATTGGCACTAATTGTAGCTAAAACCAAAAAGGGAACAATTGCCAGTGTGATTCTTGGTGTTGCGATTGCAACTGCCCTTATGCCGCCTTTATGCACCGTAGGTTATGGGCTGGCAATTGGTAACTGGTCTTATGCCGGTGGCGCTTTGTATCTTTTTTCAATTAACGCGGTATTTATCGCCCTTTCAACTTTTGTGGTAACTAAGGTTCTTGGTTTTCCACTGGTGAAATATGTAAATAGTAAAAGACGAAGAAGAACCGCTCAAATAGCATCCACTATAGCCGTAATTGTAATGATTCCGAGTGTGATTTTGTTTGTATTCCTGCTTCAGGAACAATTATTTGAATCTAAGGCGAAAGAGTTTATAGCTAACGTAATGAGGTATGATGGTACTGAAACCATAAAATCTTCTTACGATTATAAGGAGAAAAACATTGAAGTATATTTAATAGGAAAACGCGTACCTCAGACCATTATTACTACCTGGCAGAAACAATTAGATGATATTGAGGCTTTAAAGGAAACTGAATTAGTGATACACCAGGGAGAAGATCCCAGTGGAGCAATAGATGAACTTTCTACGCAGGTTAGAAGTGGTATTCTGGAAGATCTCTATATGAAAAACCAGGAGCTTATTGAAAATAAAGATGAAAAAATAGCGCTGCTGGAAAATGAAATTTCTAAATACCGCGGCAGTAGTTTTTCTTTTAGTGACTTAAGCCAGGAGGCGAAAATAAATTATGATGGGATAGACGAGTTAGGTTATTCTAACTTAATTACTACAAATTTCTCGAAAACAGATACCATCCCAACTTTTACCGTAGGTTGGAAAGATGACTTAAAAACCAGCCAGATCTCTGAACAAAAACAACGTTTTGAAAGATGGTTAAAAGTTAGGTTGAAACTGGATACGCTACAGGTGAAATCTGTTAATTAAAGTCCTTGTTGTTGCGCTTCTCTTACTTTCTGAAATAGGTTTGAGGAGTAAACGAAATCGGTTACGGTTTCGTCATCGGTTTTGAAGATCTGCGATTTATCTCCTTTCCAGGCTAAAACTCCGTCTTTTAAAAAGGCGATATTTTCTCCAATTTCTAAAACCGAATTCATATCGTGAGTAATGATAATTGTGGTAATGTCATATTCGTGCGTAATCTCCTGAATAAGATTGTCTATCACCGTAGCGGTTTTAGGATCAAGCCCTGAGTTAGGTTCGTCGCAAAACAGGTATTTAGGTCGGTTTACAATAGCTCGGGCAATAGAAACACGTTTCTGCATCCCACCACTAATTTCAGAAGGCATTTTTTTCTCGTTACCATCTAAATTTACTCGGTTTAAAACCTCTTTAACTCGTTCTTTGTTTTCCTTGTGTTGCTTTTTAGTGAACATTTTTAGAGGAAACATCACATTCTCTTCTACGGTCATAGAATCAAATAGAGCACCGCCCTGAAAGACCATTCCTATTTGTTTACTAAGATCTTTACGTTCATCTTCGGTGAATTCACTATAAGGTTTACCATCGTATTTTATAACGCCTTTTTCAGGAGTAAATAAACCCAACAAACATTTTAGGAGTACACTTTTCCCTGACCCAGATTGCCCTATAATAAGATTGGTTTTACTTTTTTCAAACTTAAAATCTATCCCTTTTAAGACTTCCTCGCCATCAAACGCTTTATGTAAATCTTCTACTTCTATCATTAGCTTAGTAATAATTGGGTTACTGCGTAATTTGTAATAATAATAACCACACTGGTCCAAACAAAAGAGGTGGTACTGGCTTCTCCAACTTCTAGTGCGCCACCTTTCATATAATAGCCGTGGTAAGCTGGAACGGTAGCCAAAATAAACGCAAATAAAAATGTTTTAATAAAGGCGTAAACAAGGTGAAATGGTATAAAATCTTCCTGAAGTCCCTGCACAAATATATCTGGCGGTACAAAACCTCCCATAACTGCGGCAGTATAAGCTCCAAGAATACCCAGGAACATAGAAATAGCAATTACAAATGGATAAAAAAGCATTGCTACAATCTTAGGGAAAATAAGATAATTTAAAGAGTTGATACCCATTACCTCAAGAGCGTCAATCTGTTCGGTAACGTTCATAGAACCAATACTTGACGTGATATACGAGCCCACTTTACCTGCCATAATAATGGAGATAAAGGTAGGTGCGAATTCAAGAATTATAGATTGTCTTGCGGCGTATGCCACTAAGGATTTTGGTATTAAGGGATTATTTAAATTTAATGCGGTTTGCAAAGCCACTACAGCTCCAATAAAAAATGAAAGGAAAGACACAATTCCCATTGAGCCAATTATCAGGTCGTCTATTTCTTTAAGGATCAAACTTTTTAAAACCGATGTTTTTGTCATTCGGTGAAAAGTTCCTTTCAACATTAAAAAATATTCCCCAATGGAGTGTAGATAGTTCATTAAGCAATTTTTGTAAAGCTAAAATACTAAAAAATTACTCCAAAGTATTTAACGAAGAATTAATCTTTAGCCCAATAAGTTTAGTAATTTTGAGCTACTTCTATAAAACAATACAAGATGAAGCGAATAGCATTTTTACTATTTACAGGATTATTAACTTTTCAGGCTTTTTCTCAGGAAAAGTCCCAGGAGCAACCTAAGCTGGTGGTAGGAATTGTAGTGGACCAAATGCGCTATGATTATCTTACCCGATTTTGGGATCGATTTGGAGAAGACGGATTTAAGAAATTAATAAATGAAGGTTACAACTTCAAGAATAACCATTTTAATTATGTGCCTACTTATACCGGCCCTGGACACGCATCGGTTTATACCGGAACCAGCCCAATGAATCACGGGATTATAGGAAACGGCTGGTATGATAAATTTATACACGAATCGGTTTATTGCGCAGGAGATGATTCTGTAGAGCCGGTTGGAACTGAAGATGATGCCGGAAAAATGTCTCCGCACAGGATGAAAACTACTACGGTAAGTGATGAGAACAGATTACATACCCAAATGCGCGGAAAAACCATTGGGGTTTCTATTAAAGATCGTGGCTCTATTCTTCCCGCCGGGCATACTGCCAATGCAGCATACTGGTTTCACGGTGATGATGAAGGGAAATGGATTACCAGTTCATTTTATATGGAAGAACTGCCACAATGGGTTAAAGATTTTAATGATTCAGAGAAAGTTGAAGCTTATTTAAAACCCTGGACTACTTTATATGATATAGAAACCTATAAGGAAAGCGGAAGTGATAAGAATAATTTTGAAGGTGGTTTTAGAGGAAAGGAAGAAGCTACCTTTCCATACGATCTTGAAGAATTGAGTGAAGAAAACGGTGGATTTGATATCATTGAAAATTCAGCTTATGGAAATGATATTACGCTGGAATTTGCTCTAGCTGCGATTGAAGCTGAAGAATTGGGTCAGGATGTTGATACCGATTTCCTTACCCTAAGTTTTTCAAGTACCGATAAGATAGGTCATAATTTTGGGGTGAATTCTAAAGAAATTCAGGATGCTTATCTTCGGCTTGATAAAAATATAGCACAACTTTTAAAAGAATTAAATGAGAAAGTTGGAGAAGGTAACTATACAATCTTTTTAACGGCAGATCACGGTGGAGTAGATGTTCCTGCTTATCTTGAATCTGTAAATATCCCCGCAGGATATTTTGAGTCTGATGAATTTAGAGATGACCTGGAGGAATTTGTTTCAGAAGAATTTGATGAAGATGAACTTATAGAGAGTGTTTATAACAGCCAGATTTTCTTTAATTACGAAGTGATGGAAGAAGCAGGAATCAGCTCTTCAGAGTTACAATCAAAATTGGCGCATTATATTCTTCAATTAGATCAAATAGATAAAGTATATACCAGAGATCAGCTTAGCAGCGGTAGTTTTGTGTCCGGTGCAGGCGCAGCTATTCAAAATGGATTTAATCAAAAGAGGAGTGGAGATTTGGTTTATGTTTTAGATCCTGCAACTATTGTATATTCCGAAACGGGTTCTACCCACGGTAGCGGATTGATGTACGATACCCACGCGCCTTTAATTTTCTACGGAAACGGAGTGAAAAAAGGCAGCACAACCCAAAGAACAGAAATTGTAGATATCGCACCAACGGTTTCAGCGCTTTTAGGAATCTCATTTCCTAACGGAACTACCGGAAAACCATTATATATGATGCTGGATGCTGAAGAAACTGAGATTTCAGAATAATTTCTCCTGCATTTTTTTCCAGCGTAAATTCTTTATAAAACGACCTTCATCTTTATTCACAAGATAAGGTCGTTTTTCATTTTTAGCATATAAAAAACCGGTTATACAGTCTAGAAAAAATCCCAAATCTTTCTTTTTAAAAGCGAGTTTAGCTGAAGCTATAAAAGTGATCGCAAAACCATATCTCAAGCTGTAAAAAGCTTCTCCCTGTTTATATTTTGAAGTTTTATTGTAATTCTTCCCGGTAGGTTTAAGGTGCTTTACTCTTAGGTTTTCATCGGTTTTTATTTCCCAGCCGTGATACTGTGCAAGTAGTTCATCTACGGTGTCCCAACCCATAGCCGGTTTAAGACCACCAATATCTTTAAAGCAGGCTTTACGATAAGCTTTTAAGGCACCGCGAATATGATCTTTTCCCGTTAGGTTTTCCAGGATCCATTCTCCATTTTTCTGAATTTCACAGAATCCGCCTACCATTCCGGTTTTAAGATTTTGATCAAAATGAAGGCTAATTTTCTCTAAATAATTCTTCGGAAAAATTAGATCGGCATCAAACTTACAAACAATGTCAAAATCGTCGTCAAGTGTTTTGAAACCTTTATTAAAAGCGTTTACTACTTTGCTGCCGGGTAAATGTTTGCCTTTTGAAGTATTCTTTATCAGGGAGATTTCAGGATGTTTTTCAGTGAATTCTGAGACTATTTCCGGGGTTTTATCAGTAGAGCCATCATCTACCACTACAATTTTATCAGCCGGTTGACTTTGGCTGATCAGAGACTGAAGAGTTTCGCCAATAAATTCAGCTTCATTATATGCCGGAATAATAATATAGATCTTCAAGTGGCGAAATTTAAAGGTTCTGCAAAGATTAATTTCGCTTAAATCCGCTCTGCATAAACCGCGTAATATCTAGGCGTGAAATATCTTAAAATTGGTCTAACTCCCAATTTATTGACAGGATTGGTCCACTTTTTTCTGCTAATAATTTTCCATCCTGCTTTTTCTAAAAGCCAATCAAATTGCCAGTCTTCAAACTCATGGTAATGCCGGTCGCGCATATCTGTTTTGCTACGATAAGCGCTGGAAAACCACAATTTAAGCGGAACGGTAGCTACTAATTTATCGGCTTTAATATTTGATAACACATTATAAGGAGAAACCAGGTGCTCAAAAATTTCGAATGCGGTTACCACATTATAAGCGGTAGTTTCTACGGCTGTAGTGTTGATGTCCAGATCTTCCCCTTCGGTATTTTGCACCCTGTAATTATGTTTTTCCATAATTTCTGAAAAAGGGTTTTTTACGCCTAAATCAAGAATTTTTTCAGGGGCGGGTACATTAGCTTCTAAAAACTCTAAAGTTTCCTTATATCGTTTATTGGGGAAGCTATTTTCGTACATCTAGTATTGGTAAACTATTGCATTCACGTTCATTCCAGCTCCAACGCTGGCGAACATCACCACATCGCCTTTTTCAAGATGCTGATCTGCGACTTTATTTTTTACCACAAGATCATAAAGTGTAGGGACGGTAGCAACACTGCTGTTACCAAGTTCCTGGATAGTCATTGGCATTACATTTTCAGGCGCTTCCAATTTATGAAGCTTATAAAAACGTTTTATAATAGCCTCGTCCATCTTTTCGTTAGCCTGGTGTATAAAGACCTTTTTTAGATCCTTTATGCTTTTACCGCTATTTTCCAGGCAGGTTTTCATCGCTGCCGGAACATTCATTAAGGCAAATTCATAGATCTTGCGGCCATTCATTTTAATATATCGTAGGTCGTCTGGCGCTTCCGTTCGGTTAGATTTTCCGAAGTAAATATAATTTGCTTCATTAAAAGCATAAGTACCTGATTCGTGAGCGAGAATTCCCCCTTCTTCTTCGGTTTCTTCTAAAATCACGGCACCGGCGCCATCAGAAAAAATCATAGAATCACGGTCGTGTTTATCTACCACTCGAGATAAAGCTTCAGCACCAATTACCAGACATTTTTTTGCCATTCCGGCTTTCATAAATGCCTGTGCCTGGATGAGTCCTTCAATCCAGCCGGGACATCCAAAAAGCACATCATAACCCACACATTTTGGGTTTTTAATGCGTAAATGATATTTAACCCTGGTGGCTATACTTGGTACGGTATCGCTCTGAATGCTTTCGTGTTTAACATCGCCATAATTGTGAGCTACAATTATATAATCTAAAGTTTCAGGATCTGTTCCTGCATCTTCCAAAGCTTTTTGGGCAGCAATTACAGCCATATCTGAAGTATTTAAATTTTCCTCCAAATAGCGCCGTTCTTCAATTCCTGTAATAGCTTTAAACTTAGCAATTGTTGTCTTGTTATCCTGCGGAAAACCTGTTCCGTCAAGATTGTAGAATTCATGATTGTCAAAGTCAGCATTTGCGGTTATAACTTTGGGGATATAACTACCTGTGCCGGTAATTTTAATATTCATCTGACTTTTAAATTAAGATTAAACTCCGAATGTACTAATTACAAATATAGTGAGCTTTAAACAAAATGGAAAAATAAACTGAAATGTGACGAAAGTCACAAAATGAAAGATGCCTGAAAATAGTGTCGGAATTATTTCCGAAGAAAATTTTCAGGCATCTTTAAAAACTTATGCATCCATATACTCCTCAATAGGAGGGCAGGTGCACATTAGGTTTCTGTCTCCAAATGCTTCGTCTACACGTCTTACGCTTGGCCAGAATTTATTTTCTGATACATAATTTAACGGGTAAGCCGCTTTTTCTCTTGTGTAAGAGAATTTCCATTCATCTGAAGTTAGCATAGTGATAGTATGCGGTGCATTTTTAAGCACGTTATCTTCTTCACTATCCAACTCTTCAATTTCCTGCCTAATAGAAATTAGTGCATCACAGAATCTATCCAGTTCAGCTTTGCTTTCACTTTCGGTAGGTTCTATCATCATAGTTCCTGCCACCGGGAAGGAAACAGTAGGAGCGTGGAAGCCGTAATCTATCAATCGCTTGGCGATATCCACTACTTCAATTCCATTCTCTTTAAATGGACGACAATCTAAGATCATCTCGTGAGCTGCGCGGCCACGTTCTCCAGAATATAATGTTTTGTAATGTTCGTTTAAACGCTCTTTTACGTAATTGGCGTTAAGAATTGCATATTCCGTAGCTTTTTGAAGTCCTTTGCTGCCCAACATGGTTATGTAACCATAAGAAATAAGGCAAACCAAAGAAGAACCCCAGGGTGCTGAAGAAATTGCGCCAATAGCATTTTCTCCACCAGTTTTTATTACCGGGTTTCCGGGTAAAAATGGTTTTAATTGTTCTGCAACGCAAATTGGTCCAACTCCTGGGCCACCGCCTCCGTGAGGAATTGCAAAGGTTTTATGTAGATTTAAGTGACAAACATCGGCGCCAATTACTCCAGGATTAGTTAAGCCAACCTGGGCGTTCATATTTGCGCCATCCATATAAACCTGCCCGCCATTATTGTGAATAATTTGCGTGATTTCTTTAATAGCCGATTCAAAAACCCCGTGGGTAGATGGATAGGTTACCATTAAAGCGGCAAGGTTATCTTTATGTTTTATCGCTTTTTCGCGAAGATCATCTACATCTATATTTCCGTTTTCTGAAGCTTTGGTTACCACCACTTTCATTCCCGCCATTACTGCGGAAGCTGGGTTAGTACCGTGAGCCGAAGAAGGAATTAAACATATATTTCTATGACCTTCACCTTTAGATTCGTGGTAAGCTCTAATAGTCATCAAGCCGGCATATTCTCCCTGCGCACCAGAATTTGGCTGAAGCGAAGTTGCAGAAAATCCGGTGATCTCGGTTAATTGGTCTTCCAGTCTTTTTAATACGATCTGGTAGCCTTCAGCTTGTTCTACCGGTACAAATGGGTGAATATTCCCCCATTGCGGATTGCTTAAAGGAAGCATTTCTGAAGCTGCGTTTAATTTCATGGTACAGCTTCCAAGCGAAATCATAGACTGGTTCAAAGAAAGATCTTTGCGTTCCAGTTTTTTGATATAACGCATCAATTCAGTTTCTGAATGGTAAAGGTTGAATACTTTATGCGTTAAAAATTCAGTTTTTCTCTGTAATGCTGAAGGAATTGCAGATTCCTCTTTTAAGCTTTCAATTTCAGTAGATTTTTCACCTGAAACTGTAGCGAAAACCTTCAAAATATTATTAATGTCCTCCTGGGTTGTAGTTTCATTTAAAGAAATACAAACCGTTTCGGCATCTGGGTAATAGAAATTGATCTCGTTCTTTTCGGCTTCAGCTTTAATTTTTTGGGCATCAGCTTTAACCTGAAGCGTATCAAAATAAGCTGAATTAAGCTGCTTAACACCCATTTTTTCAAGTTCTTCAGCTAAAGTAACTGTAGAAAAATGAACGGTATCAGCAATATATTTTAGACCATCGGGCCCGTGATAAACTGCATACATTCCGGCCATCACAGCCAGTAAAACTTGCGCGGTACAAATGTTAGAAGTAGCGCGGTCACGTTTAATATGCTGCTCTCGGGTTTGAAGCGCCATTCTTAAGGCGTGGTTCCCATCAAGATCTTTGGTTACCCCAATAATTCTTCCGGGAAGATTTCTTTTATATTCTTCTTTAGTAGCAAAATAAGCAGCGTGAGGCCCACCATAACCTAATGGAATTCCAAAACGCTGAGTAGTTCCCACAACTACATCTACACCAAGTTCTCCCGGTGCCTGTAGTTTAACTAAACTCAAAATATCGGCAGCAACAGCTACTTTTATATCAGCATCTTTACATTTTGATACAAAATCGGCATAGTCAAAAACCTGTCCGTATTTCCCTGGATATTGTACTAAAGCTCCAAAGAATTTATCATTAAAATCAAATTCTTCATGATTGCCAACCACTAGCTCGATGCCCATAAAATCGGCACGTGTTTTAATAAGATCTATGGTTTGTGGTAACGCCTGTTCAGAAACAAAGAATTTATTTACGTCGTCTTTCTTTTGCTTACGATCGCGAACAGCGAATAAAAGTCCCATAGCTTCTGCCGCTGCGGTAGATTCATCTAAAAGCGAGGCGTTGGCAATTTCCATTCCGGTAAGATCGCTTACCATAGTTTGGAAATTCAATAAAGCTTCCAGTCTTCCCTGGGCAATTTCTGCCTGGTAAGGCGTGTAGGCTGTATACCAACCCGGGTTTTCCAGAATATTTCGCTGAATCACCGCTGGTAATATTCCCTGGTGGTAACCAAGACCTATATAAGTCTTAAAAACCTTGTTTTTTGCAGCTAGTTTCCCAATATGCTCGGCATATTGATTTTCGCTAAGTGCAGCAGGTAAATTTAAGGGTGATTTTAAACGAATATCGTCTGGGATGGTTTCGTATATTAACTGTTCTAACGAATCTACACCAATGGTGTCCAACATTGCCTGGAGATTGCTTTCTCTGGGGCCAATATGGCGTAGGGCAAAAGAATCTGTTCTCATTAAAATAAAGTTGTGTTTTGTGCTGCAAAAGTACATATTTTAAACGTAATTTTTTAGTGATTAGACGTATACACTTGTTAAGATTTGTGACGTCAGTTTTGGTTGCGAGAAGAATGATTAATTTAGCAGGATGCAGCGTTTTAAAAATATATTGGATTTCTATATAAATAGCAGTCTGCATGTGGCTTTGGCCGTGGTTTCGTTAAGCTTAATAAGCTTCCTGGAATTTAATATTGAAATTGATAAAAACCTGCTGTTTTTTATTTTCTTCGGAAGCATTACCGGTTATAATTTTGTGAAGTATGCCGGCATCGCTAAACTGCATCACGCCAGCCTCGCCCAAAACCTAAAACTCATACAGATTTTCTCCTTTTTTTGCTTCCTGGCTTTACTGTATTTTGCTTTTCAGCAGGAATTAAAAATACTTTTAGCTTCTGCTATTTTAGGAGTTTTTACTTTACTGTATGCTATTCCTTTAGGGAAAAACAGGCAGAATCTTAGAAATATTGGCGGGATTAAAATTTTTATTATCGCCGTTGTTTGGGCTGGAGTGACTGTTATTTTACCACTGATGGATCAGGTTAATTTAAAGGAAATCAGCCTCACTTTTTTTCAGCGTTTTTTCTTTGTAATTGCTATAACGCTTCCGTTTGAGATAAGGGACTTGAAGTTTGATTCTGGGAATTTAAATACAATTCCGCAGCAAATTGGAATAGCGAATACTAAAAAAATCGGTTATATATTATTGGGAATTATGCTGTTCCTGGAATTCCTGAAATCTTATTTTTCAGTAATCAACTTAATTGCTTTAAGTCTTACTTTATTGGTTTCGGCGTATTTTATAAAAGCGGCGCGGATAGATCAGGGAGGTTATTATTCGGCTTTTTGGGTGGAAGGAATTCCGGTGTTTTGGCTTTTAGTTTGGTTGCTGGCTAAGATTCTCCTTTAGCCATTTCTTTTTCAATACTGTTTTTCCAGGCTTTTTTTTCTTCTTCAGAACAAGTTTTAAGCTTAGACTTTTTTATTAAATGAGTGAGTTTAGTGTTTTTGGAAGTGTACTTACGGCAGGGTTTGCATAAAAGCAAATGCATAAGCATTGATAGTTTTTCGCGTGTTCCAGCCTCGTTATATTGGCTTTTGTCGCAGCAATTTTCTGCTTTTGAACAGTCAAAAATGAAAAATTTTCTTTTCGGCATAACTTAGAACCAGTTTTTTTCAAGGCATGCGGCCAATGCGGTGCGCGCCCTGTGAATGATTACCCAAAGGTTAGACGGACTAATATTGAATTCTTTACATACGGCCTCAGTATCAGCCTCATCAATGGTTTTCATCTTAAAGATGGCGGCGTGTTTTTCGTTTATTTGATCGAGACACTCTAAAATAGCCATTCCCAACTCGGTGTTTTCCATCTCATCCTCGGCAGTACGATCAAAAGCATCGGCTACCTGTTCCTCCATCCAATCGCCATTATTTTCAGAATCTGAATAATTGATACGAACTTCAGCCTGACCTTTTATAGAGTTTATCTTTCGGTAATAATCTATGATTTTTCGCTTCAAAATAGAAATAAGCCATGTGCGCTCTGTAGCCCTTCCTTCAAAATTATCTTTAGAATTGAGGCCTGCAAGAAAGGTTTCAGAAATTAAATCGTTTGCCACCTCGCGATCGTTAACCCTAACAATAGCGTAATTAAACAGGTAGTCTGAATACTTATCCACCCATTTTGTAGGATCGAGTTTATGAGTTGGCATAGGCTTGCTTCAAGATCAAATCAAAATTAACAAAAGTATTTGACATTATAAGTTATAGATCTTATAAGGTTTTTAAGGCTGAAATTGGATTAGAAAAGGAAAAGAGGCTGTTGGAAAAGTCTAATTTCGTCAAGCTGTCCCGAAGCGTCGGGATTGTTTCAGACTTTATCCCGAAAGCTTCGGGATTCTAACATGTTTTAATTACCAAAATCTTAGATTCTGAAATAAATTCAGAATGACGATTTGAAAACTTTTCAGACAGCCTCTTTAGTTTAATCATTTTTCAATTAATCCGGCACGTTTTAATAAGGCATCGGGTTTTGGTTCTTTTCCGCGGAACTTCTTATAAAGCGTCATCGGGTGATCTGTGCCGCCCTGCGAAAGTATATTCGTCTTAAATTTATTCGCAACTTCCCTGCTAAAGATCCCGTTTTGCTGAAAATACTCAAAGGTATCGGCATCTAATACTTCTGCCCATTTATAGGAATAATAACCTGCAGAATATCCGCCCTGGAAAATATGAGAAAAAGCAGTACTCATACAGTTTTCAGCAACATTCGGGAATAATTTTGTGCGCTCAAAAGCATTGTCTTCGTTTGCCTTAACATCTGTAATTGCTGAAGGATCTACACCGTGCCAGCTGAGGTCTAACATTCCGAAGCTTAATTGTCTTACCGTGGCCATTCCTTCCTGGAAATTAGCAGATTCTTTTATTTTCTGAACCAATTCCATAGGAATTACTTCGCCGGTTTCGTAATGCTTCGCGAACAACTGAAGCGCTTCCTTCTCATAACACCAGTTTTCTAATAACTGACTTGGAAGTTCTACGAAATCCCAATAGACATTTGCACCCGATAAACTTGGATATTCAGTATCTCCCAGCATCCCGTGAAGCGCGTGGCCAAATTCGTGGAAAAGCGTGGTGACCTCGTTAAAAGTTAATAATGAAGGTTGTTTTTTAGAAGGTTTGGTGAAGTTGCAAACAATAGAAATATGCGGGCGTTCTTCCTCGCCATCTTTCTTGTATTGCGATTTGTAACCCGTCATCCAGGCGCCATCTCTTTTTCCCGGTCTTGGGTGGAAATCGGCATAAAACAGGGCCATTTCTTTATTGTTTTCGTCAAGTACCTGGTAGGTTTTTACATCTTCATGATATTTATCTACATCAAAAACTTCTTTAAAACTAAGGCCGTAAAGTTTTTGAGCTACCGTGAAAACTCCATCAATTACATTCTCAAGTTTGAAATAGGGTTTCAGTTTTTCGTCATCGAGATTGAATAATTTCTGCTTTAATTTTTCGCTGTAAAAAGCGGCATCCCATTTTTGTAACTGGTCAATTCCATCCAGATCTTTTGCGAAATTTTCTAATTCTTTGAATTCGCGCTCAGCGGCAGGTTTTGCTTTTTCAAGAATTTCCTCTAGAAAGCTGTTTACTTTTTCCGGGGTTTCAGCCATACGCTCTTCCAATACAAAATGTGCGTGTGTTTTATAACCTAAAAGTTGAGCACGCTGGTATCTTAGTTTAGCAATTTGCAGTACATTTTCCTGGTTGTCCAGCTTATCGCCATGAAATCCTTTAGAACCAAAAGCAAGTGCCATTTTTTTGCGCAGTTCCCTGTTTTCAGCATACTTCATAAAAGGAAGGTAGCTGGGATATTCAAGGGTGAAGATCCAGCCTTCTTTTTCTTTGGAAGCTGCTACTTGAGCAGCTTCTTCTTTAAAACTTTCCGGTAAGCCTTTTAGATCGTTTTCATCGGTAAGATGTAATTCGAATTTATTGGTTTCGGCAAGTACATTTTGGCCAAAATCCAAGCTTAGTTTTGAAAGTTTTTTGTCTATATCTCTAAGTTCGTTTTGCTTTTCAATTGGCAGGTTGGCCCCGTTTCGAGAGAAAGCCTTGTATTTTCGGTCTAAAAGCGTTTTTTGCTCGGTATTCAGGTCAAGCTGGTCTTTCTTATCGTAAACCGATTTCACTTTTTCAAAAAGTGCTTTATTCAGAATAATATCATTTCTGAATTCTGATAAAAGCGGGGAAACTTCCTGGGCAATTTGCTGAATTTCCTCATTGGTTTCCGCAGAATTAAGATTGAAAAATATACTGGTTACTCTATCTAATTTTTCTCCTGAAAATTCTAAAGTTTCAATGGTATTTGGGAAAGTAGCTTCATCGGCATTTGATGCAATCGCATTGATTTCTTCGCGTGCCATTTCAATGGCCTTTATTATAGCGGGTTTAAAATGCTCATTCTCAATTTTTGAAAATGGAGCGTGATCAAATTCCTGTAAAAGTGGATTATTTTGAGTGGTCATTATATCTTCTTTGTTTTAATGGTCTAATTTATTTATTAATCACGGGCTAACCGAGAAGGTAAATGTACTTAACCTAAATTTGACGTTTTTAATAACTTTTTTTAACACAAAACAATGTTTTTCTCTAAAAAAATGTATATTCGACGCTTAAATTATTGTAGTAGCTTTAAAGTTTTTCTGGTTTAAATATTTAGAATGGTTAATAAATAATTTTTTACAGATTTAGGTAAGTTTACTACAAAGAAAGCCACGTCGCAAGACGTGGCTTTTGTTATTTTTTCACCTTTTTGGCGCCTTCAATCACTTTCTCTTTAAGTCCTTCTTTATAGACTAATATCTTATCTAAAGTACATTTATCTGAAGTTCCTATAATTTGAGCGGCAAGTATCCCTGCGTTTTTTGCTCCATTTAATGCTACGGTGGCAACCGGAACTCCGCCCGGCATTTGTAAAATAGATAAAACCGAATCCCAACCATCTATAGAATTGCTGGATTTTACCGGCACACCAATTACTGGAAGCGGGGAGAGCGATGCAATCATTCCCGGCAGGTGAGCTGCGCCTCCGGCACCGGCTATAATTACTTTAATCCCACGCTCGTGTGCGGTTTTTCCGTATTCAAATAATTTTTCCGGGGTGCGGTGAGCAGAAACGATATCTACTTCTACTTCCAGGTCAAAACCTTCCAGAATGTCTATTGCATCCTGCATTACCGGTAAATCGCTGGTGCTTCCCATTATTACTGCTACTTTGCTCATAATTTTATGTTCAAAAACTTCGAAAAGTTTATTGTTTAGAAATAACTTTAATTGAATTCTTAACCTCTTCGGCTATTTTTCTCGCTTCAGCCAGGTCTTTGTTAACAATGGTTACGTGACCCATTTTTCTAAAAGGACGGGTGATTTTTTTGCCGTAAATATGAGGAGTCACGCCGGGCATCTTCATTATTTTTTCAATATTCTCATAAACCACTTCCCCTTCGTGGGCGGCATCGCCCACTAAATTTACCATAATTCCCCCGACTTTACTATCGGTTATTCCCAGCGGAAGATCTAGAATAGCGCGAATATGTTGTTCGAACTGGTTTGTGTAGCTTGCTTCAATACTGTAATGCCCGCTGTTGTGAGGTCTTGGTGCAACCTCGTTTACCAGGATTTCATCATTTTCTGTCTGAAACATTTCTACCGCCAGTAAGCCTACATGTTCAAATGCTTCGGAAACCTTAACCGCGAGTTCCCTGGCTTTTTGTGCTACGGAATCTTCAATTCTTGCCGGGCAGATCACATATTCTACCTGGTTTGCCGTAGGATGAAATTCCATTTCTACCACGGGATAGGTTTTTACTTCACCTGAAGCCGATCTTGCAACGATCACCGCCAATTCATTTTTAAAGGGAACAAGATTTTCAGCTATACATTCAGCATCTGCAAGATCATTTAATGCTTCTTTATTTTTTATAACAGAAACGCCTTTACCATCATAACCCCCGGTGGTACTTTTCCAAACAAAAGGGAAACTAATTTTGCTGTTTTCTAGAGCGGAAATTAAATCTTTCTTCGATGAAAAAACTTCAAAATCAGCGGTTGGGATTTGATGTTTTTTATAGAAATTCTTTTGAATTCCTTTATTCTGTATTTTCTCTAAAGTCTCAGCCGAGGGATAGGTTTTAATGCCTTCCTGCGCTAATTGCTTTAAAGCTTCAATATTTACGCCTTCAATTTCAAAAGTGAGGACGTCAACTTTTCTTCCGAAGTTAACTACGGTATCAAAATCCATAAGATCACCGGTTTCAAAATAATCGCAGGCAATTTTGCAGGGTGCTTCAGGATTTGGCTCCAAAACATTAGTTTGAATATCGTATTTACGAGTTTCGTAGAGCATCATTTTGCCTAACTGCCCGCCGCCAAGTATTCCTAATTTAAAGTTTGAAGAAAAATAATTGATCATACCGTAAAAGTTTCAGCAAAAATAAATTTTTAGGTCAAGTTGTGCTATTATTCTTATGGAAATCTGGCAGTTTGGGTTGTTAAGAATCCTTATCTTTGCTCTTTAAAATTTTTCAGATTTGATAAAACTACACGATTTAGAATTTGAGCCCTACATTTCAGAGGAAGAAATCAACCTGGCCATAGACAAAGTAGCCCAAAAGCTTAACGAAGATTATATGGATGAAAATCCTATTTTTTTAGGCGTACTTAACGGCTCCTTTATGTTTGCCAGTGAAGTGATAAAAAGATTTTCTGGAGATTGCGAGGTGAGTTTTGTAAAACTTGGTTCTTACGAAGGCACCAGAACTACCGGAAATGTAAAAACACTTTTGGGTTTAAACCAGTCTTTAAAAGGCAGAAAAGTAATTTTGCTGGAGGATATTGTAGATACCGGGAATACTTTAGAAGAAATCAATAAGATTCTTTTAAAAGAAGAGGTTGCTAATTACGAAGTAGCGACTTTGTTTTACAAACCTGAAGCTTATAAAAAAGAATTCAATATTAAATATAGAGGAATGGAGATTCCTAATAAATTTATTGTGGGTTATGGACTGGATTATGATGGTCTGGGACGTAACCTTACACAAGTCTATAAACTTAAATAAAAAAACATGACAAATTTGGTTTTGTTTGGCCCTCCTGGCGCCGGCAAAGGAACTCAGGCAGACATCTTAAAAGAAAAATATCAGCTAATTCATATCTCTACTGGAGATGTGTTTAGATATAATATTAAGAATGAAACCGAATTAGGCCTGAATGCTAAATCTTATATAGATAAAGGTCAGTTAGTTCCTGATGAGGTAACTATAAAAATGTTGAACGCTGAAGTTGATAAAAAC
This sequence comes from uncultured Flavobacteriaceae bacterium, assembly GCA_963727565.1. GTDB lineage: Bacteria > Bacteroidota > Bacteroidia > Flavobacteriales > Flavobacteriaceae > Salegentibacter. The sequence continues at coordinate 345,375 of CAVSGU010000006.1, read as the reverse complement.
GAAGGCGCTAACGGATTTATTTTTGATGGTTTTCCAAGAACTGCTGCCCAGGCTGATGCTTTAGCTGAATTATTAAAGTTGAAGAATACTGAAGTTACCGCGATGATCGCTTTAGAAGTTGATGATGAGATTTTGGTGGGTCGACTTTTGGAAAGAGGAAAAACCTCTGGAAGAAAAGACGATGCTGATGAATCGGTAATAAGAAACAGGATCAAGGTTTATTACAACGAAACTGCAGTTCTTAAAGAATATTATAAAAAACAGGACAAGTATTACGGGGTAGATGGAGTAGGTTCTATAGAAGAAATCACCCAACGCCTAAGTGCTGTAATTGATAAGCTACAGGCTTAATCACTCATTGCGGGATCAATTGGATTAATTAATCCAGGACTTGTTATTAATATAGAATGGATTGCGATTTATACCTCCTGGGCTCGTCCAGAGGTAGATTAAATTTTTAAAAAATATGACTGAAGGGAATTTTGTTGATTATGTAAAGATACACGTAGCTTCCGGTAAAGGAGGTAGTGGTTCTTCTCACCTGCACCGCGAAAAATACATCGCGAAAGGTGGGCCCGATGGAGGTGATGGTGGTCGTGGTGGCCATGTGATTGTGAAAGGGAACAAAAACCTTTGGACACTTTATCATTTAAAATTTAAAAGACATATTCGTGCTGAACACGGCGGGAATGGGAGTAAGCAACGCAGTAGCGGAGCAGAAGGTTCTGATGAATATATTGAAGTGCCTTTAGGAACAGTAATTAGAGATACCGAAACCCAAAAGGTTATTCACGAAATCACCGAAGACGGAAAGGAATATCTCGTTGCCGAAGGTGGAATGGGTGGCCGTGGAAACTGGCATTTTAAAAGTTCTACAAACCAAACACCGCGGTATTCCCAACCTGGGATTGACGGTACAGAAGTAGATATTACCCTTGAGCTAAAAGTTTTAGCAGACGTTGGTCTGGTTGGTTTTCCTAATGCCGGAAAATCTACTTTGTTGTCGGTAATTACCGCTGCAAAACCTAAGATAGCCGATTACGAGTTTACAACATTAAAACCTAATTTGGGTATTGTAGAGTACCGTGATTTTAAAACTTTTGTAGTTGCCGATATTCCTGGAATTATTGAAGGCGCTGCGGAAGGAAGAGGAATTGGGCATAGGTTTTTAAGACATATTGAAAGAAACTCTACGCTTTTGTTCTTGATCCCTGCAGATGCTCCTAATATTTCTGAACAATATGAGATCTTACTGGATGAATTACGCAGATATAATCCTGAAATGCTAGATAAAGACCGGCTTATTGCTATTTCTAAAAGTGATATGCTAGATGCTGAATTAAAGTTGGAAATGAAGCATGAATTAGATAGAAACCTGGGTGCGCCTTACCTCTTTATTTCATCAGTAGCACAACAGGGATTAACCGAATTAAAAGACAGGTTATGGGAAATGCTAAATAAAGAACCTTCTTAGATACTTCAATTTTCCTTATTAAAAGGCTTGGTGGTATATAGAGGTTTTTGTTAATCTTTAGATTTTCTGAACGGTTTTTGATTAAATTTAAGCAGCGTGGATGTATTTCTTCGCTGCTTTTTTTTGTGAAAAATTTAAAACTTAATCTCATGAAACTAATAAAATTACTTTTTGTTTGTGCCCTGCTTTCCTCTTGCAATACGCCCAAAGCTGTATATGATTATGATGATACGGTTAGCTTTAATAATTATAAAACCTATCAGCTTTTCCCCGATTTTCAATCTGGATTAGACCAGTTAGATGAAACCCGGCTTATTGCCAGTTTAAAGAATGGAATGGAAAGTAAAGGATTTTCAACTTCGGAAGAGCCTGGTGTTTTTGTAAATGCTTATTCCAGAGAGTTTATGGATCAAAACCGAAGCAGTATTGGCATTGGAGTTGGCGGAGGAGGTGCAAGTGGAGGAGTAGGAGTTTCCGGAGGGATTCCTATAGAGAGTAATTCTGTAATTCTTGAAGTAACAATAGACTTTATAGATGTTGCTGAAGATTCTTTAATATGGCAGGCCGTTGTGGAAACCAAATTTAATCCAAACGCTTCGCCTGAAGAACGTAGGGCGATGTTTGATGAAATTGTGCAGAAAGCTTTAGAAGGTTATCCTCCAAAAAAATAATTTATGTAGTTGCTTTTTTAAAATTCAACTTATTGAAACTTTTGCAATAAAAAAGCCCCGGAATTTCCGGGGCTTTTCACATTTTGGTTGGTTAGTTAGTAGCTAACCTATGAAAGATCTATTCTTCATCTTCCATTTCGTTAGAATCCATAGTGTCTTCATTATTCATAATGGTGAATTCACTACGTCTATTCTTAGCATACTGCTCTGCAGTACAACCTGTAGGTTCAGTACAGTCGTTAAGTGGCATGCTTTCTCCATAGCCTTTAGAAGTTAATCTGCTGCGGTCTATACCGTTTTCAACAAGATACTCTAAAGTAGAAGCTGCACGTCTCTCAGAAAGTGCCATGTTATATTTATCTGAACCTCTTGCATCAGCGTGAGAGCCAATTTCAATTAGAAGCTCAGGATACTTGTTCATGATATTTACAACTTTATCAAGTGTTGGTTTAGACTCCTCTTTGATGGTAGATTTATCGAAAGCGAAGTAAATGTTTCCAACATCTTTTAATTGTTGTCTACCGGTTTCAAGGTTTGTCTCTCTGTCGTCAAACTCAACAACTGGAGGAACATAATCTTCTCTGGTAAATACATAAAGGTTATCTGAACCTCTTCGGTTAGAAGCAAGGTATCCTTTTTGGTTTTCTTCGTCTATTACAAAAGCGAAATCATCGTGACCACTGTTTACAGTGTTACCAAGATTTTGAGCTTCGTTGAAATCTCCTTCAGCTCTAAATACATCTAAGTTACCAAATCCCTGGTGTCCATCTGAAGCGAAGTAAAGTACTCCTTCTTCACTGATGTAAGGGAATTGCTCACGGTGTGGAGTGTTAATTCCAGTACCAAGATTTTCTGGTTCACCATAAGTTCCGTCTTCATTTACATCTACAACATAGATATCAAAAGAACCTTCAGAACCTGGCATATCGCTAGCAAAATAAAGTTTGCTGCCATCTGCACTTAAGCTTGGGTGTTCAGTAGAAAATTCATCGCTAGTAAAAGGAAGTGCTTCGATATTGCTCCATTCACCTTCTACCATTTCTGCACGGAAGATTTTAATGTGAGCAACTCTAATTCCTTCTTCGTTCTTAACTCTGTTTTCACTGTTACGGTCAAAATACATTACCTGGCCATCCTGGCTAAAAGTTGCAGAACTCTCGTGCTCATCGGTATTAATTTTATCTGAAAATAATACGATATCACTTAGTTCACCATCTTCAGACATTTCAGCAGTATAAAGATCTAGTGTTGGCTTCTTGTTCCATGGATAAACCGGACGCTCTTGATTTCTAGTTGAAGCAAAAGCAATTCGATCTCCGTAAAAAGCAATACCAAAATCAGCTGAAGCACTGTTATTCATGATTTGCTCGGTAGTATAAACGTGAGGCACCACAGTATCTAATTTACGTGCAAAATCCTCGTAGTTTACATCTTCACCAGTATAATCACTCATATACTCGTTAGCTTCATCCTGGTTTCCTATAGCGCGCAAAGAATGTGCAAAGCGAAACTGATATTCAGGGGCTGCTAACTCTTCATGTCTTAGGAAAAGAGTACGGTAAACTTCTGCCGCCTCTTCCATTTGATTGGTGTAGAAATAAGCATCTCCTAGATTTTGTAAAACCTGCTGATTCTTATCTACTACATTTTCATAAGCTTCTGCAGCGTCTATGTATGCTCTTTGAACAAACAATTTATCTGCCTTCTTTATTTCGGCGCTTTGCCCAAAAGCGGCAAGGCCTATAAAAAGAATAAAAAGGGTACTATATAAATTTTTCATATTATTCGTTTTTTAGAAGAATCTAGGTGATTTGTCATATCCTTTGGTAAGACCAAACAGGTCAAGATCAAACAACAACATTACCTCGTGAGTTCCACCTAAATTGTAATTGGCGAATTCTGAAGTAAAGTGGTCGTAAGCATACCCTACACGTAGTGAAGGAGTGATCTTGAAGTTTACAAGTCCTGTGATGGTTTCATTAAATCTGTAACCAACACCGGCTTCTAACCTATCGTATAACAAAACGTTTGCAGTAACATCTACTGCCAACGGAGCACCTTGAACACCTCTTGCCATAAAAGCAGGCTTCAATTTAAGATCTGGATTAAGTTGAAAAACGTATCCACCAGTTAAATAGTAGTGGATTTCTTCTTCACCTAATGCTGCAATCTCTTGTTCGTTTTCAATGTATTTTGAAGTAAACAAGTTAGGAGCTGAAGCACCTAAATAGTAGTTATCTCCAAACCAAAAAGCACCTACTCCAAATACCGGAAAAACTTCATTTACATTTTCCAAAGCCGGATCTGTAGGGTCATTTACCTGTAAACCTGAAAGGCTTGCATCAAAAGTGGTAAGACCACCTTTAAGACCAAAAGAGATTTTGCTTTCTCCTCCCGTTGGGATCACATAAGCGAAATCGGCAGTAATATTGTTTTCTTTTACAATACCACCTATTTCATCGTGAAGTACGGTTAAACCAAGTTCTACTCTTTCACTAATTGGAGTGTGAGCAAAGAAGTTGGCGGTGCTTGGAGCACCGTCAACGTTTTGCCATTGAGATCTGTAAATACCCCCCAGGTTTAGCATACCAGGATCATCGGTAGCGTAGGCTGGGTTTATTACACTCATATTATACATATACTGAGTGAACAGGGGGTCTTGCTGAGCCATCCCCTTTAATGAGAAAAGGATAATGCCAGCGAATATTAAATATTTTGTGATTGTTTTTTTCATTTCTTTCTAATGTTTATCCTTTTATATTATCTGTTCAAGTATACTTTACCCTGACGAGGCTCTGTGCTTCCGTCGTTAAAGTCTACCACATAGAAATATACACCTACAGGTAGTACATCGTCTCCCAGACTACCGGATTGGTTAGAAGTTCCATCCCAGGTAGGAGTAGAGGCGTTACCTTTGTACACTGCATTACCCCATCTGTTAAAGATTGTAATGTTGTAGTTTGGATATTCGCTTTCAATATTTTCTATAACTAGCCTATCATTTCTACCATCTCCGTTTGGCGTAATCGCTTCTGGGAATAGTAATGCGCAGTCTTCTAGAGTAACTGTAACAGCTAATCTTTCTGAACTTTCGCAACCGTTATCTGAAATAAGTGTAGCGTAGTAAGTAGTTCCATCAGTTAGCATAGCATTGTTGCTTAACGCGGTCATACTATCTTCTGATTCGTACCAGGTCACTTCACCAGTTTCGTTGATTTCGGCAGTAAGATCTGCTAGTGTTGGATTATCAAATGCACATAATTCGTAGTCTGCACTAATAGTTGGAGCAGGAGAGTCTACGATATTAACCATAATCATCGCAGCTTCAGATTCGCATCCGTTATCTGCAGATTGAGTTACGTAGTATTCACCGTTTACCAATAGGTCTTCTTCGCTTACCATCATAGATAGGTCAGCGTCAGAATACCAGGTTAAGTTAGTTCCTTCAGCGTCAAGTAAAGCTGCAGTTGCACCGTCTATAGCACAGAATGCTACAGCATCACCAGTTGTTGGAGCTTCTGGAGCTTCACCAAGTGTTATTGTGATTGTAGCTGTATCATCTCCACCACATTCGGATCATCTTCAGCGGTTACGCTGTAGATAACTTCGTAGGTTCCAGCCTCAAAAGCTGAAGGATCCATAATACCGTCGGTAATAACTTCACCATCTAAAGTGAACTCACCATCCATATCTGCATCTACAGAAATCAATGAGAATAGATCCTGAAGATCATCGTTAGTACAAACGCTTACGTCCATATCTTCACCGGCATTAGCACCTTGTTGCACTTCAATAGTGAAAGTAGTACTCGCTTCACCTTCTACACAAGGAGTATCCTCGTTTACAGTATAAGTGATTTCATAGGTTCCAGCTTCCATCATAGATGGGCTAAAGATTCCGTCTTCGTAACCTTCAAAAGTACCATCTTCATTACCAGAGGTAATTAGATCATAAAGATTTAAATCTTCATCACTAGAACAAATTGTTTGGTGTGCGATTTCACCAACTTCGGCTGGATAACTGATTCTACTACAGTGAGTGAAAGTTCTACGGAATCAGCACATTCTCCATCTCCTACAGTATAAGTAGTTGTGAAAGTTCCAATTTGGTCACCGCTATCATATTTGTCGATAAACTCTTGTAGGCTAGGATTGAACGTTCCATCTTGTGAAACACCTTCATCTAAAAGATCTAGATAAAATTCTCTAACCAGATAGCTTCAACCTTCAAACATACCGTCCAGAATATCCTGGTTGCATAAAGTAGTACTATTGTCGCTACCAGCATTAGCTCCCTGTATAATTTCGATATCAAATGTGGCGGAATCTTCTCCTTCAACGCAATCAATAGAATCATCTACAGTATATGTTACAGTATATGTTGCTATCTCCATCATAGAAGTAGTGAAAATACCATTTTCAAGTTCTTCTCCATCTATAGAGAATGTACCTCCTTGGGTAGCGTCTGTACTAAGGAAATTGTATAGATCCTGGTCAGTATCAGTAGAGCAGAATGTTAAGTCATCAAAAGATCCAGCTTCTGCTTCCTCAACATTGTTTATGGTTATTGAGATTATAGCAGAATCTTCACAATTTTCATTTGAAACTGAATAGGTTGTTTCAAAAGTTGCACTTGATTCAGTAGGATTGTTAATGTATGCTATAACCTGAAGAGCCAAGGTTTCAATAGCTGGATTGAAATTGCCATTTTGGTCAATATCTTCATCATCAACTAAATCAGTAAACCAGTCTATTGCGTCCTGAGGATTTTGGAACATATCCTCGGGCCTCTGTAATACAATAGGTTTCTTCTACATCAGGACCTGCATTTGGAGCATCATTTATGATGATGGTGAAATTAGTAGAATCTTCACCCTCAACACAGGCGTCATTATCTTCGCTTACGGTGTAAGTGATGATATAACCATTTTCATTGGACCCTATAGAGGAATCAAACATATTATCTGTTACACCTTCACCTGTAAAGGTTCCGCCTTCAACAGCTCCTGATCCTTCAAGATATTCTGAAAGATCTATCATGCCTTCATTCGAACATAATTCCTGATCGTTAATTTCTCCGGCATCAGCTGGTACTGTATCTATCACTCTTACTGTTAATTGAACCGAAGTTTCACAATCTTCGTTATCTAAGGTGTAAGTCGTGGTAAAATCACCTAAACCATCCTCATCATCCTGATAAATGTCTGCAATTTCTGCAGGGGTTGGATCAAATGTTCCATTCCTTGCAACTTCAGGAGCTAGTAGACTTAGGTAATATTTTCTGATTTCATCTACACTTGGGAAGGTTTCTTCCACATCAGTGATACAAACTTCACCAATAATAATATCGCCATCTGATGGGCATTCTGGATCCGTTGGATCTGTTGGGTCTGTTTCTTCTTCGACAGTTACGGTTACAGTAGCCGTATCTTCACAACTTCCTAAGGTAACTGTGTAAGTGAATGTACCTTCTTCATCAGTTGAAGGATCAAATGTTCCTTCGCCATTGCTCCAGGTTCCACCTTCCATAGGGGTTCCTTCAAGGTAGTTGAACAGATTTACCGGCTCATCATCTTCACTTAAAGTAACAGTTCCATTCTCACCTGCATCTGCATTATCAACAACAGTAATCGTAAGCTCAAAAGATTCACCGTTTACGGTATAAGTGGTAGTGAAATCCCCTAAACCATCTTCATCAGCCTGGTAGTTTTCTACCATTTGATCTATATTAGGATTAAAGCTACCATTGGTTGGAGTTCCTGATGGTAATAAAGCAATATAGTATTTTCTTACTTCATCGTTACTAGGGAAAGTTGCCTGAACATCAGTTTCACAAACGGTTCCTGTAGGTTCTCCAGGAACTGGGTCTACCACTACTTCTTCTTCAATAATAACTGTAAAGTTTAATCTTTCACAATCATTTCCGGTGTAAGAAACGGTGTAAGTTCCTTCAGGATTACTTGGATCCAATTCAGCGAAAGCAATTTGCAATTCAGGTTCAAACTCGTTTGGTTCTGGCTCACTATCAAAGTATGGTTCAAATTTTTCAATAAGATCCAAAAGAATTTGATCTGCACTCAATCCTTCATATTCAGAAGGATCAATGTTGATAGTAATATTTTCTACGTTTACCTCATTAACTTCTAAAGTAAAAGTAGCTTCGTCAGAACCGTTTACACAAGAATTTCCTTCGTTAACTGAATAAGTTATTGTGTAAGTTCCTGCTCCTTCTTCAGAAGGGTTGAAAACTCCATTTTCAAAAGGAGCTGAAAATTCACCCGTTTCAATTGCATCTTCGCTTAATAAGCTGAAAAGATCAATTTCCTCATCCTGGTCAATACAATATGATTCAGAGAAATCATCACCGGCTTCAGCATCTTCAGCAGGAACAACAGATATTGTAAGTTCTACCGAATCCTGACAGTTATCTTCCCCGATAGTATAGGTAGTAGTAAAATCACCTAAACCATCTGCATCATTTTGGTATTGACTTGCCATTTGTGAAATACCCGGACTAAAAGTTCCATCTCTTGGTACTCCATCCTCTAATAAACTCAAATAGAAATTTTCAATTGCATTTTCTGAAGGGAATGTTTCCTGTACGTTTGTTTCACAAACTTCACCTGAAGCATCTTCTCCAGCATCAGGACCTTCAACAAGTTCTACTGTAACTGAAGTTCTATCATCAGCCGGAGTCTCACAGGGAGGGAGAGGGCTGTTTCTATCGTTCACCACCTGACCAACATAGTAAGTCTGACCGTTAATTAATTCAGTATTCGCGGATAAAGGTGAATTGGCAAATTGGGAACGATACCATCTCAAAGCCTGAGTATCAGAATAAGTACCGCTAGCATCAAGATCGGCAACAGTGGCGCTTTCACAAAAAGTTTGTGTGGCCTCAGCTGTTGGTCCTTCAATGGGGGTTGGGTTGAAACCAACTGCAGTTCTTAGGGATGGGCAAACATCATTCTGGGCGTCTTCTCCATTCGTTGGAACCTGTCCAACAAAGTAGCTGCTTCCTTCCAAAAGGGATCCATTATATGGTGTTTCTCCGTATTCAGAATCGTAAACTTGGATTTCATAATCGGTATCTGCTGTAAAAATGGATGCTAGTTCAGCAGCACTGAAATCTTCTGAAGCACAGGTTGTGTACTCGAAACCGGGGGTCCTGTCATCTGTTAAATCATTTAAAGGTCGTTGAGCACTGTTAACAGTTACTGTAATAGGAAGCCTAGTACAGTCTCCTGAAGTTGATCCTGCATAATAAGTAACTCCATTTGATAATAATTCCGACTCAGGAATTGGTTGGGTATCATTATCATTATCTGCAGTTTGGTAGATCGCATCACCATCGGTCGATATATCGCCAATAGTTTCAAGATAACAGAAGGTCTGCGCCGAGTCAGTTTCATCTCCCGTGGGGCATTCTTGCCCAAATGATGGCAAGGTTCCAATTAACAATAAAAAGGCGAAAAGGAACCAATTTGTTCCCTTCCTCCCAAAAGTAAAATTTTGCATAGGCTAGGTGTTAAAATTCAATTATTAGTATTAGGTTTAAATAATTTTAGCAGCACAAATATTAAAATAATTTTTAACATTGTAAGTTAAATTAATTACGAGTTTAACAAATTTTATCATTCATGGCCGACTTTTTGCTCAATTGATAAAATCTGCCGCAGTTTTTTACTGCTAAACCACATTAAATTTATGAAAAAATTAATAGTATGACTCGATATATCGCAACTTTTCTGCTTTTCGCCCTGTGTTTTTCTCCTTACGTCGGAGCGCAAAGCAATTTTGAAGTTGGGGAAAAATTCCTCAATCAGAATGAAATAAAAAAGGCGAAAACTGTTTTTAAAGAGTTTCCGAACGATCTAAAAGCTCTGGAATATCTGGGTGATATAGCCGGTTTCGAAAAAAGGTGGGATGATGCGATAAATTATTATGAAAAACTGCTGGAAACCAAACCTGATTCTCCAAAATATAACTTTAAGCTTGGTGGCGCTATGGGGATGAAAGCCCTGGAAATCTCTAAGTTTAGAGCAGCGTTAATAATAGGCGATATTAAAACTTATCTAAATAGAGCCGCTGAGTTGGATAAAAACCACGCTGAATCTCGCCGCGTTCTGGTGGAACTTTATATGCAATTACCGGCTATTATTGGAGGTAGTAAAGATGTAGCTGAGAAATTTAAGGCTGAACTTCACAATATTAATAAGGTAGACGCTTATTTAGCCGAAGCTTATATTCATAAATATGAGGGGGATGAAGAGTTAATGGAGGCTGCAGTTAAGAATGCTCTTCAGCAAGCGTTAAATAATAAAGAACTGGTAGAACGTAATTACCTAAATTACGAACTTGGGGAGAGGGCTGCTGCTCTAAAAATAATGCCAGATGCCGCCATTCATTTTCTACAGGAATATGCTGAAAATTATAATTATAAAGATTTAAAATCTCCTGCCTGGGCACATTATCATATTGCCCAAGTTCAGGCTAGGCAAAATAATCAGGATAAAGCTTTGGCGCACGTAAATAAGGCGCTGGCGAGTAAATTCAATTTTCCGGAAGCAGAAAAGCTTAAGCGACAAATATTAGAGATGTAAGCTAAAGACATTTCCCTATCTCTTAACTATATTTGCAGCCAATAAAAAGAATTGGAAATTGCCAATTTAATGGCACGCGAAATTGAACCTAATGAAACTTCATTTTATAGCAATTGGGGGTAGCGCTATGCATAGCCTTGCCCTTGCACTTCACCAAAAAGGAAATAATATCACCGGAAGCGACGATGCGATCTACGAACCTTCCAAATCGGCTTTAGAAAAACAGGGGCTTTTACCTGAAAGTATTGGCTGGTTTCCGGAGAAAATAACTAAAGATCTGGATGCTGTTGTATTGGGGATGCACGCAAAAAACGATAATCCCGAGTTGAAAAAAGCCAGGGAATTAGGCTTAAAAGTCTATTCTTATCCTGAATACCTTTTTGAAATATCTAAAGAGAAGACTCGTGTAGTTATTGGTGGTTCGCACGGAAAAACTACTATTACGGCTATGATAATCCACGTGATGCATTATCACGGAAAGGAAATTGATTACTTGCTGGGAGCGCCGGTTAGGGGAATTGAAAATACCATTCATTTAAGCGATGAAAATGATTTTATGCTGATTGAAGGTGACGAATATCCTGCTTCCCCAATAGATCTTCGTCCTAAATTTCACTTATATCAGCCAAATATCGCTTTGCTTAGCGGGATTGCCTGGGACCATATTAATGTTTTTCCCACTTTTGAAAATTATGTGGAGCAGTTTCAGATTTTTATAAATTCTATTGTAAAAGGTGGGATTCTGGTTTATAATGAAGAAGATGAAACCTTAAAGCAACTTGCTGAAAATACTGAAAATCAAATAAGAAAGCATCCATATTTTACTCCGGAATATCACGTAGAAGATGGAGAAACTATTTTAGAAACTTCGGAAGGCGATATGCCTTTAGAAATTTTCGGAAAGCATAATATGAATAACCTTGCCGGCGCCAAATGGATTTGCCAGCATATGGGAATTGATGAAGATGATTTCTATGAAGCAATGATGGAATTTGAAGGTGCCAGCCGAAGATTGGAAAAGATCTTTGAAAGTGATAATGGAGTTGTATTTAAAGATTTCGCGCATAGCCCTTCTAAAGTAAAGGCCAGTACAACGGCAGTAAAAGAACAATATCCAGACAAAAGATTAATTGCCTGTTTAGAATTACACACTTTTAGCAGTCTTAATTCAGAGTTTATTCAGCAGTATAAAAACTCACTGAAAGAAGCTGATGAAACGATTGTTTTCTATTCTCCCGAGGCAATTGCGCAAAAACAAATGAACCCTATTTCGGAGGAAGAGATTAGAACTGCCTTTAATGAACCAGATTTGGAAGTTATCTCTGAAACTTCAGTTTTACAGGATATATTAGGATCTAAAGATTTAAAAGATACTGTTTTGCTGTTAATGAGCAGCGGCACCTTTGGAAATCTAAACCTGGAGGAGGTAAAAGCCTTGTTTTAAGTTAATCGCTTCATTTTAAATAGTTTTAGCGAGGATAAAGAATCATTTTTTATCTTTATAAAACTATGGGGCAGGAAAATCAGAATGGTTTTGGTATTAAATCCTGGGCAGAAGACGATCGGCCCAGGGAAAAACTGCTTCAAAAAGGCAAAGTTAGTCTTAGCGACGCCGAACTTATCGCTATCCTCATTGGTTCGGGAAGTAGAAATGAATCTGCGGTACAATTAAGCAAACGTATTTTAGCTTCCACAGGAAATCAACTGAGTGATCTTGGGAAGCTTTCAGTAAAAAAGCTCTGTGAATTTAAAGGAATTGGCCCGGCAAAAGCAGTTAGTATTGTTGCAGCTATGGAGCTTGGCCGGCGGCGAAGAACAGAAGAAGCTTTAGAAAAGAAGAAGATCACTTCCAGTGCTTCGGTTTTTGAATTGATGCAACCCATAATTGGAGAGCTTTATCACGAAGAATTCTGGATTATTTATCTTAATAATTCTAATAAAGTTATTGAGCAACTACAGCTTAGCAAAGGCGGAATTACCGGTACTCTTGTAGATGTGCGTATTACTTTAAGAAAGGCGCTGGAAGTTGGTGCCACTTCAATAATTTTGGCGCATAATCATCCTTCAGGCACTTTAAGGCCCAGTGAAGCCGATAAACAACTTACACAAAAGCTGAAAACCGCCGCGCAAAGTTTGGATATTAAGGTGCTGGATCATCTTATTGTAACCGAAAAATCATACTTTAGCTTTGCAGACGAAGGCGTACTTTAAATTGTTTAGATGCTATTAATTTATACCCAGAAAATCACCCCGCGAATAGTTTATACTTTTAAACATATCTGCACCAATATTCTGGGAATTTCTATAAAATTCACTTCAAAAATAGAAGAGTTTATTGCCCACGAGGGGATGAAGCTTTCCTATGGTAAACAAGCTCTTGGAAACGAACTTTTTATACAAAAAGTTGATCTCTTGATTGAGCAGGGTTTAAGTGAAGTAGAAATAAAGGTACAGCCCTGGGGCGATGATTCTTGCTTCTTTCCAGTTTCAGAGAATAGTGCTTTACCATTTGATATTTTCGCCGCTTCCTTCTTTTTACTGAGTAGATACGAAGAATATTTACCACATGTAAAAGATGATTTAGGCAGGTTTCCGGCTTCAGAAAGTGTGGGATATCAGGAAGGTTTTTTGCAATCTCCCGTAGTAGATATTTGGGCCTATAAATTTAAGGAAGTTCTTCAGGAAAGATTTCCGGAGATCGCTCTCGAGAAAAGGGAGTTTCATAGCCGCGCAATTATTGCCGTAGAACACGTTTTTAATTTTCAGAATAAAGGATTTTTGAGAAGTTTAGCGGGAATGCATCTCGATATAATAAAACTCCAGTTCAATAAGGTTATAGATAGGATCCAGGTATTATTAAGAGTAAAAAAAGATCCAATCAATATTTTTGAAGACCTTATTGCCTTTATAAAAGAATATAAGGTGTCTTTGCTTTTTATGTTTCAGTTAAGCGATTTCTCAATTTACGATCGCAACATAAACTACAATCGAAATCCATATCGTTCTATCATTAAATATGTAGGTGATTATGCTAAGGTTGGCTTGATTCCAGGATATTTTGCTTACGAGGATTTTAAGACCCTGCGGAAGGAAAAACTCCGTATGGAAAACACCGTTCATACACCACTGGAAAGGGTGATTAACGTAAAATACAATTTGAATATTCCTGAATTTTATACCTTTTTGACCGAATTAGAAATTCCGCAAGATTATTCGATGGGCTACCCTGAAGCTTCCGGTTTTAGAGCAGGAACCTGTAGTCCTTTTTTGTTTTATGATATCAATACCGAATCTACTCTTGCTTTAAAAATACATCCGTATGTCTTCAATTCGAATATTGTTGAGCATAATGATTTTGAAAAAATAACTACGGAAGTTGGAAAGATGCTGGAGGAGGTAAAGAAAGTAGGTGGAAGTTTTAAAGCGGTTTTTAAAAACCAGGATTTTTCTGAATATTCCGAGCATCAGAATTATTACTCATTATTAAAGCAGATTTATGAAATTAGATAATATCAACCATATATTTTTCGATCTGGATCATACGCTTTGGGATTTCGATAAGAATTCGGCCCTTGCTTTTGAACGGGTTTTTAAGTTTAGAAATATTCCGTTGGAAATCAATAATTTTCTAGAAGTTTATATGCCGGTAAATTTCAAATACTGGGAGCGTTATAGAAACGACGAGGTCTCTAAAGAAGCCCTGCGTTATGGAAGACTAAAAGATAGTTTTGATCTTTTGAAATTTGAGGCTGATAGAGCTCTAATAGATAATATTGCTATAGATTATATAGAATACCTGCCAGATCATAATTATCTCTTAGATGGAGGTAAAGAGGTGTTGGATTATCTGCGTGAAAACTACGTATTACATATTATTACTAACGGTTTTGAGGAAGTTCAGCATAAAAAACTTATCAATTCTGGAATTCACGAATATTTTACCACGGTAACTACTTCTGAAGAAGCGGGTGTGAAAAAACCTAATAAACAAATATTTGAGATTGCACTTAAGAAATCTTCAGCAACCCCTCAAAATAGTATTATGGTAGGCGATAATTTTGAAGCCGATTGTACAGGTGCTCAAAACTGCGGGATTAAACCCATCTTCTTTGATTACTACGGAAATAAAGAAAATATCGATATAATACACATAAAAACGTTAAATGAACTAAAGTTCTATTTGTAGTAATAATCTTTTGTTAATTTCGTTAGTACAACCTAATCTGGAAGCTAATGAAATTCCTTTCATTTTTTCTTACCAAGTTCACGGGCCTTGCTGTAGTAAGTTGCTTGTTCTTAGGTTGTGCCAAAGATATTGATCTCAGCCAGCGTGAAGATATTACACTTAGTCCCGACTTGCAGATAGATCTACTTATTTACGATATAGATCAATCCCAATTTGAAGATCCAAACACCGGAAATTTAAAAACTCGTATCAGCGATACCGTGCGTCTGGAATTTTTAGACGATGATTATATTCAAAAAGACCTTTCTTCGGTAGATTTCTATTTTAGGCACATAAATACTTTTCCCCGTGAAATTGAAAGTGAAATCAGGTTTTTGTCTGAATCTAATGCGGAACAATTTACTGTAAATTATACCATAAAACCTGGTGCCAATGGCAATCCGGTAACTACAGAGCAATATGAATTAATTGAAGAAGACCGTATAAATTTAGTGCGTAGAAGTATAAAAATGGTGGTGGAATTAGAAGTGCAGCCGGGTACATCGGCTTTTGAAGGTGAATTGGATTTCGCTTCAAAAGGCTTCTTTTCGTTTGAATTTTAGAGATGTGGAGACTTATTTGCTTTTTTTTACTTTTTTCAAATATGGTTTTGGCGCAAAACAAACCGCTATTGTTTAATGTAGACGATCTGCCACAGACTTTAATGAGTAATCCCGGAGCTCAAATTAATTTTACCGGCCATATTGGAATTCCACTTTTTTCACAAATACATTTATCCGGCGGTTCTACCGGAGCAGATCTTTACGATATTTTTGCCGATGACGGTGGTAATATAAATTCGCGAATTCAGGAAACCATGCGAGATATGGATTCCAGGGATTATTTCTCAGTAAACCAGCAATGGGAAATTATTTCGTTAGGCTGGAAATTAGATAAAAAGAATTACCTCTCTACCGGGATCTATCAGGAAATGGATGCTTTTGTGTATTTCCCTAAAGATCCTGCTATACTGGCCAACGAAGGTAATAGTAATTACCTGAACGAACCTTTTTATTTTGATGATGTTTCTTTTACCGGAGAGATTATGACGGTTTATCACTTAGGGATCAATCATAAATTTGATAAAAGACTTACGGTTGGAGCCAGAGCAAAATTGTACTCCGGGATCTTTAATGCTGAAAGTACAGGGAATACCGGAAGGTTTACTACCTACACCACCCCAAATGGGAGGAATGTTTACCGCCACGAAGTTGTAGATATGGATGTTTTAATCAATACTTCGGGCTTTGCTCCTTTAAAAGATGAGGAAGGAATGACCGTAGAACAAGCTACTGCCGAGTTGCTAAGCAGGTCTTTTTTTGGTGGAAATGTTGGTTTCGGGTTAGATCTGGGACTTTCTTATATCCTTGATGAACAATTTATACTTTCCGGCTCGGTACAGGATCTGGGGGCTGTTTTTCAACGTAAAGAGGTTGAGAATTACCGGTATTTTGGAGCTTATGAAACCAGTGGGATAGAACCTCTTTTTCCAGATTTAGATGAAAACGATGAAGCTATACCCTATTGGGATATTTTTGAAGACGAAGTAGATAGAAATTTAAGAGACCAGACTACCAACCAACCTTACACTACCTGGCGCCCTATAAAAGCTAATTTTGCTATGGAATATGGTTTTGGTCCTGCATTTTTACCCTGTCACTATTTGAGTGTAAAAAAAGTGAGGTATATGAATTTGCTGGGGATGCAGTTAAGGGGTGTAAAAAGGCCAAAAGGTTTTGTCTACGCTTTTACTACTTATTGGGATAGAAAAATTAATGAAAACCAGCGCTTCAAATTATCTTATTCGTTAGATGATTATTCTTTAACTAATATTGGCTTGATGTATACTAGAACTTTTAATAAATTTAATGTTTATCTGGCGGCCAATAATTTGCTGGCTTTCCCTAATTTGGCGAAAGCCCATAGCGCTTCTGTTCAGTTGGGAATGCAGCTGATTTTCAATAATTAACATCAATAAAATGAAAAAAATACTATTTATACTCACTTTTTTTATCGGAACCATCTCCACTTTTGCACAAGATCTGGATCAATATAAATACATTATCATACCTGAAAAGTTTGAATTCTCAAAAGAAGAAAATCAATATCAGTTAAATGCGCTTACTAAATTCTTATTTGAGAAATATGGTTTTGAGACCTTAATGAAAAGTGAACAAAAGCCGCTGGATCTTCAGGAAAATTACTGTTTAGGTCTTACGGCCTATGTAAAAGACAACTCCGGACTATTTGTAACCAAGTTAGTCGTTCAATTAGAGGATTGTCGTGGAGATATTGTTTTTGAATCTAAAGAGGGTAGAAGCAGGATAAAGGATTTTAAAGATGCACACCACGAAGCATTGCGTGATGCTTTTAGTACTATTGAAGAATTGAATTATGAATATGATCCTTCTGAAGTTTCGGCTCCTACGGCTTCTGAAAATGAAGAGGCACCGCAGGCAGTTGAGAAAGCTGAAGTTGCGCAAACCGAACCAAAAACCGATCCCGTTAAGACTTCTGAAGAAATTGAAACTCCAACAACAGCTCCTGCCGAGGTAGTGGTTGGAAATCCTATGATCGAAAATGCTTCGGCCAAAGAACTAAATTTCGAAAAAGACGGCATCAATTATTCTCTCGAAAAATCTGATTCCGGTTATTCCTTTTACCAGGAAAATTCAGAAGAACCCTTTGCTGTTTTGGCTAAATCTGGTGATGAAAATAGCTTTATCTACAAATCCCTCACCCGACAAGGCGTAGCCTATTTTGACGAGGAAGGTAATTTGGTAGTGGAGTATTTAAACGCCGAAAATAAATCGGTTAAGCTTGTTTATAAAGCTTCAGCCAATCAATAATTATACTTGGTTTTCCAGCGTTGCTTAAGAAATTCTCTTTGGGCATTTTCCCGCGGATTGTTCCCGGGATCATAAAACTTTGTGTTTTTTATCTCATCGGGTAAAAACTCTGCTTCCACAAAATTATTCTCGTGGTTGTGGGCATATTTATAGTCTTTTCCATAGCCAATATCCTTCATTAGTTTAGTTGGAGCATTCCTAATAGACAGCGGAACCGATAAATTTCCTGTCTTTTTAACTGCGCTTTGTGCCTGGTTAATCGCCATATAAGCAGCATTGCTTTTTGGGGAAGTTGCCAGGTAAGTAACGCATTGGCTCAATACAATTCGGGCTTCAGGAAAACCTATGGTAGTTACTGCCTGAAAAGTGTTATTGGCGATAACCAGTGCGGTTGGATTTGCATTTCCAATATCTTCACTGGCCAAAATTAATAACCTTCGGGCAATAAACTTTACATCTTCGCCACCTTCAATCATCCTGGCGAGCCAGTAAACAGCCGCATTAGGATCGCTCCCGCGAATAGATTTAATAAATGCCGAAATGATGTCGTAATGCTGTTCGCCGGTTTTATCGTAAAGTACCGTATTTTGCTGAACCCTGTTAAAAACGAGGTCGTTGGTAATTTCAAGGTTTCCTTCAGAAGAAGTAACCAGGAGTTCAAAAATATTCAGAAGCTTCCGGGCATCACCGCCACTTAATCTAAGTAGCGCTTCGGTTTCCTTTAATTTTATATTTTTGGCAGCAATAATTTTATCTTCCCGCATCGCCCTTTCGAGGAGTGCTACCAGATCTTCTTTGCTAAAAGGTTTTAAAATATAAACCTGGCAACGGGAAAGTAGGGCAGAGATTACCTCAAAACTCGGATTTTCGGTAGTTGCACCAATTAAAGTGACCCATCCTTTTTCTACCGCGCCTAAAAGAGAATCCTGTTGAGATTTACTAAAACGGTGAATTTCATCTATAAATAGAATTGGATTTTTTGTGGTAAATAAACCATCGCTCTTCTTGGCTTTTTCAATCACTTCGCGAACATCTTTCACGCCACTGCTAATCGCGCTAAGAGTAAAGAAAGGCCTGTCTGAAGTGGTGGCGATAATATTGGCTAAAGTGGTTTTGCCAACGCCTGGTGGCCCCCAGAATATGATGGAAGGAATAATACCTTGTTGAATTTGTTGCCTCAGTGCTCCTTTTGGCCCAATAAGATGCTGCTGACTTAAATAGTCATCTAAAGTTTGTGGACGTAATCGTTCTGCTAATGGTTTACTCATCTGACAAAATTAGTAATTTGAATAACACTTTGTCATCTATTAACAAATGGATTCTTTTTTGTAATATTAAAAGAAACTAATTCTTTTGAAACAGTCCAGTCCTTTTGTTTTTACTACCGGCGTTTTGGGATATCCCATCCTATTTGTGCTGCTTATCTGGATTGTTTTCTGGTTTGAGATTCGGTTTGGAATTAGTTTTAACAATTTTGGGGTACGGCCGGGAGAAGTTAAAGGTTTACGTGGAATTTTATTTTCGCCATTTATCCACGGCGATATAAAACATCTTTTCAATAATACCATCCCGCTTTTTGTGCTTTCTATGTCGCTTTTTTATTTCTATAGAAAGATTAGCTGGCCGGTATTAATTATTGGTTTGCTGCTTACCGGAATTCTAACCTGGAGCATTGGGCGACCCGCGAACCATATTGGGGCGAGTGGAATAATATATATGCTTGCCGCTTTTTTATTTTTCAAAGGTATTTTTTCAAAATATTACCGCTTAGTGGCGCTTTCTCTAATCGTAGTTTTTCTTTATGGAGGAATGCTATGGTATGTTACTCCTATAGATCCTGAAATTTCCTGGGAAGGCCATCTATCGGGATTAATTTCGGGTTTTGCGTTAGCGGTATTTTATAGGAAGAATACTATTAAAAGTCCTAAATACGAATGGGAAAAACCTGAATACAGCGAGAAGGAAGATCTATTTATGCAGCATTTTGATGAAAATGGGAATTTCATTGAACGGCGCTTTGAAACGAAGGAAGAAGCCCCCAGCCTCCCGAAGTAAATTCGGGACAGGCTCCAAAGGAGGAGCAGTGATATTAGAAAATGATGTTAGTAATAAAATTACTTATCGTTATTTTTATAAGAAATCAGAATCCAAAAAAGAGTAAGGATGGAAATCTTTTTTAAATCCTAAGAAATTTGTCTTTGTCTTATCGCTTCATATAAGAAATACACCACAGGCAACCGATACATTCAATGATTCAATTTTACCGAACATAGGCAGTTTTGCCTTTTTATCTACGCTTTTTAATATTGAATTTGAAACTCCTTTAGCTTCATTTCCCATAATAATTCCTGAGGCCTGCTTGAAATCTACATCGTAAATAGTGTCTTCTGTTTTTTCGGTAGCAGCTACGAGTTGCACGCCTGAAGATTGCAAGTAAAAAACAGCATCTTTTATATGATTCACTTTTACAATAGGAAGATTGAATACTCCGCCGGCTGAAGTTTTAACGGTATCGGCATTTAAAGGTGCACCTCCTTTTTCAGGAATAATTATGGCATCAACTCCTGTGCATTCTGCGGTTCTAATAATTGCCCCAAAATTGCGGACATCGGTAATTTGGTCTAGTAGTAGAAAAAGGGGAGTGGTTTTTTCTTCAAGAATTTTTTCAATCGTTTCTTCAAGGTTCCCGAATTTAATTGGAGAGATAGTCGCTACTACGCCCTGGTGGTTTCCTTTGGAAAGCTTATAAAGTTTTTCTTCCGGAACAAACGAAATATTATAACTGCCCTTTTGAATAAGGTGGTTTAATTCCTGAAATAAAGGACCTGAGAGGCCTTTTTGAATATAAACCTTATCAATGCTTTTTCCTCCCTGAATAGCTTCTATAACAGCTCTAATTCCAAAAATACGTGTAGTTTCTTCCATAGCGCAAAGGTAGGTTTTGTTTTTAAAATTATGGAATTACTGGAAATAAAAAAACCACCCGGTTAAGGGTGGTTTTATAAGTATTAATTGAACTCTTAATTACTGAACATCCCAGAAAACAGGAGTTTGAGCAGAGTCACCTCCAATTGCTTCGGCAGCTGCCTCGTAATTGGTTTCATTAAGGTTAGTCTCATCTACTGGATAAGTATATCTTAATGGTACTGCAGTTTCAAATTCTGCTGGAATGTTTAATTCTGGAGCATCATATTTTCTCCATACTGACCATCCCTGGAAAGGATTGTCAAACATAGCGATCCAGTACTGAGTAGCAAATTGCTCATCAGAACCATCATAAGCTACAGCAGATTGAGAAAGGTAAGATGAAATTGCAGCTTCATCAGTTAATCCCCAATATTCCATAGAAGCAGTGATCGCAGCATTATAATGAGTTTCAGCATCACCTGGTACGTTATAACCAAGTTCGGCAGCTCTAGACTGGTTGAAGCGAACTTCAGCATAATCTAATAAGATACCTTCACGAGTTGGTTGTAAGAAAGGATCACCAATGTGAGTATATTCACTGTAGTTGTTATTGGCTCCGTAAATACCACCATTATATCCTTCTATGTTTTCATCAAAATAGACCATTCTTCTTGGATCATCAAGATCGTTCATATAATCAACGATTGTATTAGAAGCCAGGAAGTCAGAACGTCCACTAAGTACAAGATCTTCCCATAGTGGGTTACCGTAAGGATCGTTACCCTGGTATTCAACGGTAGCATTATCAGCATTAGCTGCAAATACTCCATCTGCAACTGCAGATTCTACAGTTGATTGAGAAAGACCTGGATTAGCATCAGAAATTCTCATTCCTAATCTTAATTTAAGCGAGTTAGCAAACATCATCCATTTGCTCATATCTCCACCATATACTACATCGGCAGCATGAATAACCCTGTCCTGCAGATAACATTGTACCTACGTTGTTTAATCTAGAGATCAAATCTTCGTAAATTACCATATCATCATCGTAAGCAGGTAATGGGAATTCGTCAGCCTGTCCTGCTTGAGAGTAAGGAATATCTCCAAAACTATCTACAAGTACGTGCCATGCATAAACTTCAATTACTTCTAATTGACCCATGCGAGCATCTTTTGCAGCTTGCCCAAGTTCGCCATTTGCTGCTACAATACTTTTTGCATCTTGAATGTCAAGAATTACATCTCTATAGATTTCAGACCAAACATTATCGGGATTTTGTCTCGAAGTAAAGTTATAGTTTGGTTCATCTAAATAAGTAGTTGTAGTAAAGTACTGTGCAAGGAACCTGTACAGTCCGTCGTTTACGTTAGGCGATGCCATATTATCTGATAAACTTACCGTTGCTGCGGTAAATAAGAAATCAGAAGCAACCTGCGTAGGGTTTTTGGGATCTCTGTTAAGATCCTCATATTGCTCGTCACTCTGGCAAGACCATAGTGTTACGAGTGCCGTTAGAGCTACAATATATTTCTTCATAATTATTTTTATTAAAAGTTAAATTTAAGGCTAGCACCAATTTCTCTTACTGCTGGGTAAGCACCAGATTGGTAACCTTGAATGTTTCCTGAACTAAGTCCAGCTTCTGGATCAGAATATGGAATGTTCTTGTGGATTATCCAAAGGTTTCTACCTATTAAAGATAGAGAAGCGTTGGTGAATGGCGTAGCATCTATAATTTGAGATCCAAAGTTATAGGTTAAACTAGCTTCTCTTAGCTTTACGAAAGAAGCGTCATAAATGTGACCTTCGTTGGCATCTCTACCATATCCATAAGGGTTACCGAAATAATCGGTTCTTGCTCTTACATTGTTTTCAGAAGTGTTGGTTACTTCATAAGTACCATCATTATTATAAGATACATCTCCCTGAACACCGTCAAGAATAACTCCACCTTGTTCAGCTTCTGTTACATACCCAATGTCTCCTGGTTCTAAATCTGGATTATATAATGGGTTTCTTATTGGGTTCCCAAGTTCGTTGGTACCTACACTGCTTTCGTAAACTCCAGTTGCACGTCCGTACCAGGTATCTAAAGAGAAGATATCTCCACCTTGTTGAACATCTACAAGGAAGTTTAAAGTAAGGTTTTTGTATGAGATAGAGTTTGATACACCACCTGTCCAGTCTGGTTGAATGTTACCAATTGTATAGTTAGCATTTGGTGTTCTTTCATAATAACCGGCGTCGGTAATTAGACGATTACCATTATCATCATAAACATAAGCTGATCCTCTAATAGCACCATAAGGCTCTCCTGGAACGGCATTAATTGATATCCCACCTTGAGGAGCGGCTAGCTGTAATACGTCTATACCGTCTTCAAGTTCAAGAACCTCACTTCTGTTTCTTGCCCAGTTAATATTCATGGTCCAGTTCCAGTCTTCGGTTCTAACTGGATTAAGAGTTACAGAGGCTTCAATACCTTTGTTTTCTATGGTACCAGCGTTTAAAAGCTTAGTTGCGAAACCAGTTGCGGTAGAAACCGGTACCGGGGTAATTTGATTCTCTGTTTGAGAGTTATAATAAGATACATCAAAGCCTATTCTTCTGTCAAAGAAGTTCGCCTCAATACCTACTTCGTAAGATTTCATACGCTCAGGATCAAGAGCCAGGTTAGCCAACTGAGAGTTGTTACTTGCCCATCCAGCAGATCCAAAAGGAGCTGAGATTTGGTAAGTATTAAAAACTCTATATGGATCTGTATCATTACCTACTTCTGCGTAGTTAGCTCTTAACTTAGCAAAATTTAACCAGTTAGCATCTATTACATTAGAAAGAATTACGCTGGTAGAAATTGATGGGTAGTAAAAAGTATTGTTTTCTTTTGGAAGGGTAGAAGAACGGTCTCTTCTTATAGTACCTTCTAAGAAATAAGTGTCTAAATAACCTAATCCTGCTCTGGCGTAAACACCATCTAACATTCTGTCACTATTCGTATTCAGAAGGAGGGTTGATAGGAGAAGCTGAGTTGCTCAAGGCATAAAAACCTGGAGCATTAAGACCTCCATTTGTAGAAGCACGAATAGTAGCTGCTTTCGTTTCTACGTAAGTTAACACCTAAGTTACCATCCAGGTTAAGGTCTTCTGTAACATCCTTATTGAAATTAAGGATAAGATCGTAGTTATATTCTGCGGCTCTGTTGTTAAATCTGGTGTAACTGACCTACACCAACACTTCCTTTGTTTTTTCTTTCCTCTTGCAACTCGTCAAAAGTATCAAAAGAGAATCTACCTAGAACGCTAAATACGTCATTGATCTCGTAATTAAGGTTAATGTTACCAAAATATCTGTTACGAGTATCTGTTGAATAGTTTTCGTAAAGTGTCCAGTAAGGGTTGTCGGTATAAATAGGAGTAAGATTATCTGGGCCATTAGCATTCCAGGTAATGTTTTCTCCTGTAGCGAAATAAGCTGCTCTTTGGTCGTAAAGATCTACGTTAGCTTGATTCCATTGTCTAAAAGATTGCATAATGTTTAGCTCACTGTAACCAGTACCATATCTACCTTTACCGTCTGTTTTAGTGTAAGTAATGTTGGCTTGTGCAGAAAATTTATCAGTAAATTCATGTTCACCGCTAAACTTTAAAGTATTTCTTTTTATCTGGCTGTTAGGTAAGTTACCTTGTTGATTAAAGTTGGTGCCACTAAGTCTAAAAGAACTTTTGTCAGTCCCGCCGTCTAATGCAACAGAATTAATCATGGTGTAACCTGTTTCCCAAATATCATTTGGTGTGTTTTCTGCTGCCACCCATGGAGTAGCTTGCTGATAGAAGTCATAATCTGTTCCTTCCAATTGTGGATAAATAGAATTCCACTGGAAAATTGGTTGTCCGTCAAATCTAGCACCAAAAGAAGCATCTTCTGTAAATGGAGTTGTGCGATCCAGGTTACCATCACCATCAATATCAGAAAGGTTAAAGTACCCGTCTTCAGATTGGTAAAACGGTCCGTATCCAGCACCATATTGGTCTTGATATTCTGGAAGGGTTTCCATGTCTGCGTGAGTAGTCATAAGGGTAGAGCTAACAGAAACTCCAATTCCTTTTCCTTTGCTACCTTTTTTAGTCTCAATAATTACCGCTCCGTTTGCCGCTCTTGCACCATATAATGCAGTTGCCGCAGCACCTTTAAGGATGTTAATAGAAGCAATGTCATTTGGGTTAATGTCAGAAGCAGCGTTACCATAGTCATAACCACCTCTACCTGAGTCCTGGCCTGATCTGTTGGTGTTCGCGTTACTTACCGGCGTACCATCAATAACGAATAATGCCTGGTTGTTTCCTGTTAATGAGGAGCTACCACGAATAACTACGTTAGATGAACCTCCCATAGTACCAGTAGATGATACCTTAAGCCCGGCAACTTTACCAGAAAGAGAGTTTACGAAGTTCTGTGTTGGAACATCAGAAACTTCACTACCATCAACTTCCTGAGTAGCGTAACCAAGAGATTTTTTCTCTCGTTCAATACCCAGTGCAGTTACTACAACCGCATCTAATTCAGCAGAATCTGTAGTTAATGTCACGTCTATAGTGTCATTATTTGTTACAGTGTACTCTGAAGTTTTCATTCCAACGAAAGAATATACCAAAACATCACCCTGATTGGCTGGAATGGAATAATTTCCGTCAAAATCTGTTTGGGTACCTTGATTGGTTCCCTTAACCAAAACGGTTACACCTGGAAGGGGTAGCCCGTCTTCATCGACTACCGTACCGGTAATCGTTCGTTCTTGTGCAAAAGTAATTTGCACAGCTAACACTAGTAAAAGTGTTAGAATACTACTAAACTTTGTTCTCATTTTAAAATTTGTTTGAATTAGCCAAC
Organism: uncultured Flavobacteriaceae bacterium; assembly: GCA_963727565.1. Taxonomy (GTDB): domain Bacteria; phylum Bacteroidota; class Bacteroidia; order Flavobacteriales; family Flavobacteriaceae; genus Salegentibacter. The sequence goes on along the minus strand of CAVSGU010000006.1, from coordinate 319,755 downwards.
GCCAAAAGTGCTAATAAATGGTTAATAAAACAAACTTTTGTTTTTAAAAATCCATATATATTTTAAGGAATTGTTAATAATTGTGTATAGAATGGTTAGAGTCAGGGCCTCATGCGGATAGTTTAAAATGTTAAAATATTGTAGAATTATAACTTTTTCATTTTAATAGTTGTTAAATTTTAAAGTTGAATTTTATTTTGGGATCTGGCTTTGCGTGTAGATTCTCTTAAGGTTATTATTTAAGTTTAGCTTTAATTTTCAATTAGTCTGAAATTATGCTTAGATATATGATCAAAAGATATTTTAGTTTAAAGAAGTATTATTTTAAATTTCTAAGTTGTTTTTTAAAATTGAATCTCAGAATAAGGAGAATTTGTGCATATAAAACCTTGGGATGTCTATTAGAAATCAAAAAGTCTCCAACTTTCAAATAGCTGGAGACTTTTGGCTAAAAACTAATTTAAAGTGATTTTAATTCTGATCGGCTGTAGATATGTTAGGATTAGCATTGATTTCTGCCAGAGGAATTTTAAATATCCAATCATCGTTCACTGAGGGTTTGTCTATTTGGAAAGCATCCTGATAAAGAACTTCAGAAGCTCCTGAGCCACCATTCGCTGCATGGTCAATACCTTCATCCCATCTAATATGGTTGTGTATATCCAAATCCTTCTCCCCACATTTCCAATCTCCATTGAAACTTTATGTGTTCAAAGAATTCTTCTTCGGTGTTAAATTCATCTGCATCCCAGGCACTATTCCTTGCTTCAGCCAAGGGACGTAATGCTTCCTTGGCGCCTTCAAGATCATCCATCATTAATTTTGCTTCTGCCTCAATAAGGTACATTTCTGAAGCGCGCATGTAAATTATATCATCAGGATCTATAGTGCCAGGATTAGCTTGTTTCAGCTTAAAATGCATGTATGGATGTGTATTGTGTCCGGAAACCAAGCCATACGTGCTTTTAATTTCGGCTATAGCGGCATCAAACTCTTCTTCAGTTTCGTAGAGAGGGTTGGTATTATTTGCCCAGCCACCATTACCGTTGGCTGCAGAAGTATTTGAATTTGGAGCATCTGGTAAAAACACATCTTTCCTGTAGTCTGTTTCAGGTATAGCATCAACCATTCTTCGATCGGCAATTTTTGGATTGTTTCTAATTTGGCTACCGTTAAATGTATTGCTTGCCAAATAAAAATAAGATCTAAAGAAAGTAGTCTCAGCTTGAATAACGTGACTTCCCCAAATAACTTCCGATAGGTCATTCGTGTAAAATCCGGCTTTCCAGTCATCTTCGCCTAAAAGAGGATAACCTTCCCTTGCTTTTACAGCTGCATCGACGGCTGTTTGCCAATCTCCTTTAGATAAAGCCCACCTAGCTCTCAAACCATAAGCTACATCTATGTTTAATTGTGATTTCGCCTCTGCGCCACCCGATGGTCTGGGTGCTGCATCTTCAAAAGCGGTAATTGCATCAGTAAGGTCTGATCCTATTTGATCATAAATTTCCTGAACCGTCGATCTTGGTTCGCTTGTAAAAGGTGATTCAGAAGAAAATAATAACGGCACGCCGGGATCTGTAGTTGGATCACCAATTAAATAACCTCTTCCAAAATGTTGCACTAACGATAAATAGGCATAGGCTCTGTAAGTGTATGCCTGGCCAAGGATAGATTTTAATTCCGGTGTTTCAGCCAAATCACCGTTGGTAATTCCATTTATCAACAAATTGGCATGTAGAATAATATTATATCGATGATACCAAAGGAGCTCAACTGTAAGGGAAGTTGGCTGGGTGTGTTCATTCCATTGCATGGCAGACCTCCAAGATAAGTTGTTTGCATTCGCAGAATGTATAAGATCTCCGCTTAAATTATCTCCTAACGGTACCCAATAATGGTTGTTAGCTCTGGCAGAATTACCACCAGGAAAAACTGTTTGTGATTGTGAGTATAAACCACGGTGTATTCCATTTAGTACAAGCTGCATATTTTCCTGGCTCGCCAATGCGTCTGATGCCGAGATAGCATCAGTTGGTGTTCTGTCGAGGAATTCCTCTTCACAGGAGGTTATTGATATTGAAAGGAATATCAATAGAAGATATTTTATTTTATTAGACATAGTTGTATTTTTTAATTTGTTAAAAGGAAAGATTTAAACCTAAGGATACAATTCTTGGAGGAGAAAAATCATCTCCAGGAGGGGTTCCGGCCAAATTGTACTGAGGATCTAATCCTGTTCTCTCGCTGCTTAAATATAAATTTTCACCGGTAATCGAAACTCTTAGGTTATCCAGCCCCAGAGCATCGGTGGTGTTGGCGTTAAAATTATATCCTAAATTAACATTCTTCAGTGCCCAGAAAGAAGCGTCAGTTAGAAATCTGTCTGATTGTGTTCTCACTAAGTTGGGATTACCATTCTCTAACCTTGGTACATCAGTAATATCTCCCGGTTGTCTCCAGGCATCTAAAATATCTGGATGAAGAGAATTACCGTAGCTACCACTATGCATTAAGCTTGAATAGGCATTGTCTAATACGCTACCGCCCACACCATAAGTGATTAGGAAATCCAGGTTGAATCCTTTATAGCTGAAGCTATTGGCTACCGAACCTAATAGGTCGGGAATCGATGAATCTCCAGTGTAGGCTTGCTGAGTTTCCTGCCAGTCGTTAGTAGTTTCAATATTACCTTGAGCGTCAAGTACCGGAACGCTTTCACCATCTTCATTATCTTCGTATAAATAGAATAATTGATCGCCATTTTCAGGATCTACCCCGGCTGTTCTCAATAGGAAAAAGTCAAATCTTGAACGTCCTTCAGCCCATCTTTTACTACCGTTTATAAATGGATCTGGTAAAGATGTTATTTCGTTTTTAAATGTTGAAGCCTGTAAAGTAATATTCCAGTCGAAATCATTGCTATTTATTAAATTACCTGTTAAAGCGAATTCCCAACCCGAATTGTACATGTCACCAAGGTTTACAGGAACCTGGTTTAGACCGTTACTAAGAGCAATTGGTAAATTGTAAAGAAGGTCAGTCGAATTTTTCCTGTAGTACTCGATAGATCCTTCCAGGAGGTTGTTAAATAAGCCAAACTCTAATGCAACATCGTAAGTTTCGATGGTTTCCCAGAGTAAATCAGTGTTTCCGATATCCGTGAAAAGAATTGCAGGGTCAGCTGCATTAGATGTAATTGTAAACCTTGCTTGTGATAAGTAACTGTCTAATAAGTCATCGTTTCCTACTTCTCCATATGAACCACGTACTTTTAATTTATCTACGAAGGATACGTCATCCATAAAATTTTCCTGATCTATACGCCAGGATGCACCTACAGAGTAGAAGGTACCCCATCTATTGTCTGAATTGAATACTGAAGATCCATCACGTCTTACCGATCCACTCAAATAATATTTATCGTCAAAGTTGTAATTAGTTCTTAAGAAATACCCTTCAATGGCTTTATCAAATGTGGCACCGTCCAGGTCAACGATATTAGAAAAATTAGCAAATTCAAAAATACCATTTGCCGCTTGTATCGTTGCTAATCCCTCTAGATTTGAAATAGTTCTTTCAAAGCTTTCATGACCTGCAGTGATATCTATATTATGATTTCCAAAGCTATTGTTGTAAGTAAGAATTTGGTTGAAGTTTTCAACTTCGCGTCTGGCACGATCCTCACTTAATCTTCCATCAGGTTGGGCATCACCAATTATTGCATTCTCGTATTCTCTTTCCCAAAGTTCATTGATATCTCTCCCGTAATTCAATCTCAAATTTAATCCATCAAGAATCTCAAACTCTCCAAACAATCGAAGTCCATAAGTGTTATCCCTATCTCTTTCATTGTTTAAACGTAATTCCTGAATAGCATGTCGTCCTTGATTAATAGGTCTTGATCCTATATTGTAATCTGGGAATCCCTCTCCATTATCATATACTGGGTTGCCAAAATCATCTGTAACAATATTACCTTCCAAATCATTAACGTACACTGGGTAAACAGATCCAACACCCAGAGCAAAACCAAAAGGATTCACAATACTTCCGGTTCCGGCTGAACTAGGTCCTCTGGCTTCCGAAATGGTAATATAGGCGTTACCTCCAACCTTAAGCCGATCATTAATGTCGAATTCACCATTAAGTCTGGCAGTTAGTCTATCAAATCCAGAGGTAATAACATAACTCTCTTCATCTAAATAAGATGCAGAAAAATATACCGTATGATCGTCACCGCCAGCCGAAACATTCATGTTGTAGTTTGTTCTTAATCCGGTTTGTTGTAGTTCTTCAAACCAGTCTAAACTTTCATAAATCAACTGGGCATCTGGATTTAATTGACCGTCTACGCCAACGATTTGATCGTTAGGAACATTAAATGGATTATAACCCAATTGGTTGTAAATATTGGCGCTTGCAAATGCAGGATCACCGTCCCCGGCACTTGAGTTTTTGAGAGCTTCCCACATTACTTCGTAATATTCTCCCGGAGAAATCTGGTCGTAAATTGGAACTCCATTTGTTACCATCCCGGTCTGAGCTGAAACATTTATTCTAGTGGCACCTGCGGTCCCTTTTTTGGTGGTAATTATAACAACCCCATTGGCAGCCCTTGAACCGTATAGAGATGTGGATGCTGCGTCTTTAAGAACAGTGAAGGATTCGATATCTTCCTGGTTAATGGCGCTAAGATTGCCTTCAAATTGAATCCCGTCAACAATGTATAACGGGTCAGTGTCTCCATTAAGAGTACCAACGCCTCTTATTACTATACCAGGTGAATCACCGGGTCCTGCGGGAGATGTGAACTGCACGCCGGTAGCTTTACCTTCGATGGCAGCAATTGGCGAGGTTACGTTTCTTTGTTCAAGTTCTGCGGAGCCAATTACATTCGCGGAACCAGTGAAAGCAGCCTGGCTAGAGGTACCGTAAGCAACAACTACAACTTCATCTAGTGATGCAGAATCATCACCTAATGTTACGTCTATTGTGTTAACAGCGCCAACTGTATATTCTTTCGTTTCCATTCCTATGAATGAAAAAACAAGAACATCTCCCTGTGCAGCTTGTATGGAATAATTTCCGTCAAAGTCAGTTTGAGTTCCGGTTGATGTGCCTTTTAATAAGACGTTTACTCCAGGAAGTGGTAAACCATCCTGGTCTGAAACATTACCGCTAATGGTTTTTTGTTGCGCAAAGGAAATATGCACAATAAGCACCAGCAATAGCGTAAGGATACTGCGTAATTTTCTGTTCATCTTTTTATTTATTTGGAATTAGCTTATCAAATATGCTAAAAAATAGTTAATAGAACTATTTTTAAATAAAAAAATTTAACATAAAACACCCTAAATCGATATTAATTCGGTTCGCTGTGTGTTTGCAGGGTGTTTATTTCATTTAATATGTTAAAAAAATAAACTTAATTCGGTATTAATAATTATAGGGTGGATGATTCGGATAATTAGGATGGAATTATGTTATCCATTTAGAATTTGGGATGTCATAAAAAAGCAATTTTTTTATTTTAATTACGCGTATTTTCAACTTATGGCATCATCCTGCTGAAAATTAATTCATTATAGTTTGATAAATTTGTTTTTATTTCTACATTTGCAAACCCTAAAAAACAGGGGATTAATTTTAAACAATAATTAGGTAAAAGAAATTATGCCAACAATTTCACAATTAGTACGAAAAGGAAGAGCCCAGATGACCAAGAAGAGCAAATCGGCTGCTTTAGATTCGTGCCCTCAAAGAAGAGGAGTGTGCACACGTGTGTATACTACTACACCTAAGAAACCAAACTCGGCTATGCGTAAAGTAGCTAGGGTAAGGTTGACAAATGGAAAAGAAGTTAACGCTTATATTCCAGGTGAGGGTCACAATCTACAAGAGCACTCGATAGTATTGGTTAGAGGTGGAAGGGTAAAAGATTTACCAGGTGTGAGATACCACATTGTTCGCGGTGCATTAGATACTGCGGGTGTTGAAGGTAGAAGCCAGCGTAGGTCTAAATACGGAGCCAAACGCCCTAAAAAGTAATTAAAAACTTTTAATGTAAAGAAATGAGAAGAAGACAGGCCAAAAAAAGACCGCTTTTACCAGATCCAAAATTTAACGATCAACTTGTTACACGTTTTGTGAACATGATGATGTGGGATGGAAAGAAGTCGATAGCCTTTAAAATTTTCTATGATTCTATCGCAATTATAGAAGAGAAGAAACAAGACGAAGAAAAAACCGGTTTGGAAATTTGGAAAGATGCTCTTTCTAATGTTATGCCTCACGTTGAAGTTAGAAGTAGACGAGTTGGAGGTGCAACATTTCAAATCCCGATGCAAATAAGACCAGATAGAAAAGTAGCAACCGCTATGAAATGGTTAATTTCATTTGCGCGAAAGAGAAATGAGAAAACTATGGCGCAGAAATTAGCTTCTGAAGTTCTTGCTGCTGCTAAAGAAGAAGGTGCTGCAGTTAAGAAAAGAGTTGATACTCATAAAATGGCTGAAGCTAACAAAGCATTCTCTCACTTTAGATTCTAAAATAAAATGGCACAAAGAGATTTAAAATTTACTAGAAATATTGGAATTGCAGCTCATATTGATGCAGGTAAAACTACAACAACAGAGCGTATCCTTTATTATACAGGAATAAGCCACAAAATAGGAGAGGTGCACGATGGTGCAGCTACTATGGACTGGATGGAGCAGGAGCAGGAAAGAGGTATTACTATTACTTCTGCCGCTACGCATTGTAAATGGATGTATAGAGATCAGGAATTTACGGTAAATATTATCGATACTCCTGGTCACGTTGATTTTACCGTAGAGGTAGAGCGTTCTTTACGTGTTCTTGATGGTGTGGTTGCATTGTTCAGTGCTGTAGATGGTGTTGAGCCACAATCTGAAACCGTTTGGAGACAGGCTGATAAATATAAAGTACCACGTTTAGGATTTGTAAATAAAATGGACCGTCAGGGAGCTGACTTCTTTAATGTGTGTAAGCAGGTTAGAGAAATGCTAGGTGGAAACCCAGTACCATTACAAGTTCCAATCGGTGACGAAATAGACTTTAAAGGAGTTGTTGATCTTATTTCCAAAAAAGCAATTATTTGGAATGATGAGGATCACGGGATGACCTATGAAACTATAGATATTCCTGAAGAACTTATGGATGATGTGAATAAATACCGAACTGAGCTTGTAGAAGCTGTAGCCGAGTATGATGAAGCATTGATGGAAAAGTTCTTTGAAGACGAAAATTCAATTACTGAAGACGAGATTATTGCTGCGCTTAGAGCTGCAACCATAGATATGTCTATTATACCTATGATGTGTGGTTCTGCCTTTAAAAACAAAGGTGTGCAGGCAATGCTTGATGCAGTAATGAGATATATGCCTTCTCCAGTAGATGTAGAAGCTATTGTTGGAACAAATCCTGAGACTAATGAAGACGAAAGCAGAAAGCCACACGTTGACTCTCCTTTCTCTGCATTAGCATTTAAAATTGCTACCGATCCTTTTGTTGGTCGTTTGGCATTCTTCCGTGTTTACTCGGGAGCATTAGATGCAGGATCTTATGTATTGAACAATAGATCAGGTAAAAAAGAACGTATTTCTCGTATTTACCAGATGCACTCTAATAAGCAGGAGCCTATTAATAGAATTGAAGCTGGTGATATTGGTGCAGCTGTTGGTTTTAAAGATATTAAAACCGGAGACACGCTAACTGATGAGAAACACCCAATCGTTCTTGAGTCTATGACTTTCCCTGAGCCAGTAATTGGTATCGCGGTAGAGCCTAAGACTAAGGCTGATGTTGATAAAATGGGTATGGCTTTGGCTAAACTAGCTGAAGAAGATCCAACTTTCCAGGTTAAGACTGATGAGATTTCAGGACAAACCATTATCTCTGGTATGGGAGAGCTTCATATTGAAATTCTTGTAGACCGTTTAAAGAGAGAATTTAAAGTAGAAGTTAACGAAGGTCAGCCTCAGGTTGAGTACAAAGAAACAGTAACTAAAAACGCTGATCACAGAGAGGTTTATAAAAAGCAATCTGGTGGTCGTGGTAAATTTGCTGACATTGTATTTGAGATGGGTCCTGTAGACGAAGACTTTGAAGGAAAAGGACTTCAGTTTGTAGATACTATTAAAGGTGGACGTATTCCTAAAGAATTTGTTCCTTCGGTAGAAAAAGGATTTAAGGAAGCTATGAAAAGCGGTCCAATGGCCGGTTTCCAAATGGATACTTTAAAAGTAACCCTTAAGGATGGATCTTTCCACCCTGTAGATTCCGATCAACTTTCTTTCGAATTGGCTGCTAAAATGGGTTACAAAGCCGCTGCTAAAAAAGCCGGTGCTGTAGTTCTTGAGCCAATTATGAAAATTGAAGTAGTTACTCCAGAAGAAAACATGGGTGATATTGTTGGTGACCTTAACAGAAGAAGAGGTCAGGTAAACAGCATGTCAGACAGATCTGGAGCTAAGATTATTAAAGCGGAAGTGCCTTTAGCTGAAATGTTTGGATATGTTACTACATTAAGAACATTATCTTCTGGTAGAGCAACTTCAACTATGGAATTTTCTCACTATGCTGAAACTCCTTCTAATATTTCAGAAGAAGTAATTAAGGCGGCAAAGGGTACAAACGAATAATATTAGGAAAATGAGTCAGAAAATAAGAATAAAACTAAAATCCTACGATCATAACCTGGTAGATAAATCTGCAGAGAAGATCGTGAAGACTGTAAAAACTACAGGTGCAGTGGTAACAGGACCAATTCCTTTGCCTACTCACAAAAAACTTTTTACTGTTTTGCGTTCTCCTCACGTGAACAAGAAAGCTAGAGAGCAATTTCAATTAAGCTCTTACAAAAGGCTTTTGGATATCTACAGTTCTTCTTCAAAAACAATTGATGCGTTGATGAAGTTGGAACTACCTAGTGGAGTTGAAGTAGAGATCAAAGTATAAGTCTATCCCCGCTAAGGCGGGGAACTTAAGGTTTCCATTTATTTGGAAACAAACACATGTCCCGAGCAGTTGGCGAGGGAAAAACGGAAGAAAGATACATTCAGGGCGAAAGTATTTTTCTGCCCTGAATTTTTTTAAATAAATAAGTAATAATCAATAATTAATTATGTCTGGGTTAATAGGAAAAAAAATAGGCATGACCAGTATTTTTGACGAGAACGGGAAAAATGTTCCTTGTACCGTTATAGAAGCAGGTCCATGCGTAGTTACCCAAGTCAGAACCAAAGAGGTTGACGGGTATGAGGCACTTCAAGTTGGTTTCGATGACAAAAAGACTGCAAATAAAGCGTCCGAAGGGCACGCTAAAAAAGCAGGAAGCGTTGCAAAACGTAAAGTCGTTGAATTCAAAGGATTTGAAGCAGATTATAAATTAGGTGATGCTATCACAGTAGAGCACTTTAACGAAGGAGAATTTGTAGATATTGCAGGTACTTCTAAAGGTAAAGGCTTTCAAGGGGTTGTGAAAAGACACAACTTTGGTGGTGTGGGTCAGGCGACTCACGGTCAGCATAACCGATTAAGAGCTCCGGGTTCTATTGGTGCAGCGTCTTACCCTGCACGGGTTTTCAAAGGAATGAAAATGGCCGGTAGAATGGGTGGAGAAAGAGTTAAAGTAGAAAACCTGAGAGTTTTAAAAGTGGTGGCAGATAAAAACCTTTTAGTAGTAAAAGGATGTGTGCCAGGTCACAAAAACTCATACGTAATCATTAGTAAGTAATGGAAGTAGCAGTTTTAGATATAAAAGGAAAAGAAACAGGCAGAAAAGCAAAGCTTTCTGACTCTGTTTTCGCTATAGAGCCGAATGATCACGCTGTGTATCTTGATGTTAAGCAATATTTAGCTAATCAGCGTCAGGGAACTCATAAAGCCAAAGAACGTGCTGAAATTACGGGTAGTACTCGTAAGATTAAGAAACAAAAAGGTACCGGTACTGCACGTGCAGGTAGCATTAAGTCACCAATCTTTAAAGGTGGTGGACGTGTTTTTGGACCAAGACCAAGAAATTACGGTTTTAAATTGAATAAAAATTTAAAACGTTTGGCTAGAAAATCGGCTTTATCAATTAAAGCAAAAGGAGAATCAATTTATGTAATTGAAGACTTTTCTTTTGATGCGCCAAAGACAAAAAGTATGATTGATGTTTTGAAAGCCCTTGGTATTCAGGACAAAAAATCGCTTATAGTGTTGGGTGACTCAAATAAAAATGTATATTTGTCGTCACGTAATTTAAAAGGACTTGAGGTTGTAAACTCCTCAGAATTAAGTACTTACGGAATTCTTAATGCTAAGAATATTGTATTGCTTGAAGGTTCTTTAGAAGGAATTGAGTCGAATTTAAGTAAATAAGCCTTATGAGTATCTTGATAAAACCAATTATTACAGAAAAAGCCACTGGAGATAGCGAGTTGAATAACCGTTTTTCTTTCGTGGTAAACAGTAAGGCGAATAAGATTGAAATTAAGAATGCAGTAGAAGCTGCTTACGGAGTTTCAGTTGAAAAAGTTCGTACTATAAATGTCCGTCCAGATCGCAAAACCAGATATACAAAGTCTGGTATGATCACTGGTAAAACCAAAGCTTTCAAAAAAGCATTGGTACAGGTGACGGAAGGTGAAACTATTGATTTGTACAGTAATCTTTAAGATTAAAAAATGTCAGTTAGAAAATTAAAACCAATCACCCCTGGCCAGCGATTTAGAGTAGTAAACGGGTATGACGCCGTAACTACTGATAAGCCGGAAAAAAGCCTTTTGGCTCCGATAAAAAAGTCAGGTGGGAGAAACAGTCAGGGAAAAATGACTATCCGCTACAAAGGTGGAGGTCATAAAAGACGTTACAGAATTGTAGACTTTAAACGCGACAAGCACGGTGTTCCGGCTACTGTTGCGAGTATAGAATATGATCCTAACCGAACTGCTTTTATCGCATTGTTGAATTACCAGGATGGTGAGAAACGATATGTTATTGCTCAAAATGGGTTGCAGGTAGGTCAAAATATTGTATCAAGCACAGATTCGGCTGCTCCAGAAATTGGAAATGCTATGCCGTTGTCTAGTATACCGCTTGGTACTGTAGTTTCTTGTATAGAGTTAAGAGCCGGGCAAGGTGCTGTAATGGCAAGAAGTGCTGGAGCTTTTGCTCAATTATTAGCAAGAGAAGGGAAATACGCAACTGTAAAACTACCTTCTGGAGAAATTAGAAGAGTGTTAGCTACTTGTATGGCAACAATTGGAGCTGTATCTAATAGTGATCACCAACTTCAGGTTTCTGGTAAAGCTGGTAGAAAACGTTGGTTGGGTATAAGACCAAGAACAAGACCGGTTGTGATGAACCCTGTGGATCACCCAATGGGTGGTGGTGAAGGAAGAGCTTCCGGAGGTCACCCACGTTCTAGAAAAGGTTTACCTGCTAAAGGATTCAAAACCCGTTCAAGAACAAAAGCGAGTAATAAGTATATTGTAGAACGTAGAAAGAAATAATAAGATATGGCACGTTCATTAAAAAAAGGACCTTACGTTCACTATAAGTTAGATAAGAAGGTAGCTCAAAATGTTGAGTCTGGTAAAAAAGCCGTGATCAAAACCTGGTCTAGAGCTTCAATGATTACTCCAGATTTCGTTGGGCAAACTATCGCTGTTCACAACGGGAAACAATTTGTACCTGTATATGTAACAGAGAACATGGTAGGTCATAAGTTAGGAGAATTTTCACCGACACGTTCTTTTAGAGGGCATTCAGGTGCAAAAAATAAAGGTAAAAGATAATTGAAGCTATGGGAGTTCGTAAAAGAGAAAGAGCAGAGCAAATAAAAGAGGCCAAAAAACAGGTAGCTTTTGCAAAGTTGAATAACTGCCCTACTTCACCTAGAAAAATGCGCCTTGTTGCGGATCTAGTAAGAGGTGAGAAAGTAGAGAAGGCGCTTCAAATATTGAAATTCAGTTCAAAAGAAGCTTCTGGACGTTTAGAGAAATTATTGCTTTCTGCAATAGCCAACTGGCAATCTAAAAACGAAGAGGCGAATATTGAAGAAGCTGAATTGTTTGTAAAAGAAATCCGTGTAGATGGAGGAGCGATGCTTAAGAGGCTACGTCCTGCACCACAGGGTCGCGCACATAGAATTAGAAAGAGATCCAACCACGTTACTTTGGTGCTTGGAGAAAACAATAATACACAAAGCTAAGTAGAGTATGGGACAGAAAACAAATCCAATCGGGAATCGCCTTGGTATCGTAAGAGGATGGGAATCCAACTGGTACGGAGGAAATGACTACGGCGATAAATTAGCCGAAGACGATAAGATTAGAAAGTACATCCATGCTCGTCTTTCAAAAGCGAGTGTATCTAGGGTAATTATTGAGCGTACGCTTAAGCTTGTAACCGTTACTATCACCACTGCCAGACCAGGTATTATTATTGGTAAAGGCGGCCAGGAGGTAGACAAGCTTAAAGAAGAGCTTAAGAAGATTACCGACAAGGAGGTTCAAATTAACATCTTTGAGATTAAGAGGCCAGAACTTGATGCTCATTTAGTAGCGTCTAGTGTTGCAAGACAAATTGAGAATCGTATCTCTTACCGTCGTGCAATTAAAATGGCTATCGCGGCTGCTATGAGAATGAATGCTGAAGGAATCAAAATACAGATTTCCGGACGTTTAAATGGTGCTGAAATGGCACGTTCAGAAGCATACAAAGATGGTAGAATTCCTCTGTCTACTTTTAGGGCCGATATTGATTACGCTTTAATTGAAGCTCACACTACTTATGGTAGATTGGGTGTTAAAGTATGGATCATGAAAGGCGAAGTGTACGGTAAAAGAGATCTTTCTCCGCTTGTTGGCATGTCTAAGAAGCAAGGAGGAAAAGCTGGAGCCGGGCGAGGTGGTAACAAATCACGTCGTAGAAAGTAATTTTTTAAAGTAAAGAAAAATGTTACAACCTAAAAGAACAAAATACCGTAAACAGCAGAAGGGCCGTATGAAAGGTAATGCCGGAAGAGGGCATAGACTCTCTAACGGAACCTTTGGAATTAAATCTATGGATTCTAGTTTCATTACTGCCCGTCAAATAGAAGCTGCACGTATTGCTGCTACCCGTTATATGAAAAGGGAAGGTTCTATCTGGATTAAAATATTTCCAGACAAGCCTATCACTAAGAAACCTCTAGAGGTTCGTATGGGTAAAGGTAAAGGTGCTGTTGAATATTGGGCTGCTGTTGTAAAACCAGGAAGAATTATGTTTGAAATTGGTGGAGTGCCAATGGATGTTGCTAAAGAAGCTTTAAGGCTTGCAGCACAGAAACTTCCTGTAAGAACCAAATTTATTGTAGCTAGAGACTATCAAGCTTAATATTATAAAGTTATGAAACAATCAGAAGTAAAAGAACTGTCTGTGGCAGAATTACAAGAAGAGCTTGGTAAATCTAGAAAAGCATATTCAGATTTGAAAATGGCTCACGCAGTTTCGCCATTAGAGAACCCAATACAGCTTAGAGCTGTACGAAGAACTATAGCGAGACTTGCTACAGAGTTAACTAAAAGAGAACAACAATAAGTGTTATTCTGCTGAAAGATGGAAAAAAGAAATTTAAGAAAAGAGCGTATAGGTGTTGTTACCAGTAATAAAATGCAGAAATCAATCGTGGTTTCTGAAGTTAAGAAAGTAAAACACCCTATGTATGGAAAATTCGTTTTAAAAACGAAAAAATACGTAGCGCACGACGAAACAAACGACTGCAACGAAGGAGATACTGTAAGGATCATGGAAACAAGACCTTTAAGTAAATCTAAATGTTGGAGATTAGTAGAAATAATTGAAAGAGCGAAGTAATGGTACAACAAGAGTCTAGACTAAGAGTAGCAGACAATACCGGGGCAAAAGAAGTTTTGACCATTCGTGTATTGGGCGGTACAAAGAAAAGATACGCTTCTGTTGGGGACAAGATCGTTGTCAGCGTAAAAGAAGCTACACCTAACGGTAATATCAAAAAAGGTGCAGTTTCAACAGCAGTAGTTGTTCGTACCAAGAAAGAAGTACGCAGGCAAGATGGATCTTATATCCGTTTTGATGATAATGCTTGTGTATTGCTAAACCCTACCGGAGAAATGCGCGGAACTCGTGTATTTGGACCGGTTGCGAGAGAACTTCGTGATAAGCAATTCATGAAAATTGTATCATTGGCACCAGAAGTGCTTTAATACATTAACAAGATGAGAAAGCTTAAGATAAAATCTGGAGATACTGTAAGAGTTATTGCTGGAGACCATAAAGGTCAGGAAGGCAAAGTTCAAAAAGTACTCATAGAAAAGAATAAAGCCATCGTGGAAGGTGTGAACACTATCTCAAAACATGAGAAGCCAAGTGCATCTAACCCACAGGGTGGTATTGTAAAGAAAGAAGCTCCTATTCATATTTCTAACCTTTCTTTGTTAGACAAAGATGGTAATACTACCAGAGTTGGATATAAAGAAGAGGATGGAAAGAAAGTAAGATTTTCCAAAAAATCTAATGAAGTAATTTAGTTATGGCATACGTACCAAGACTTAGAGCAGAATATGCAGAGCGAATTAAGCCTGCATTAAAAGAAGAATTTAGCTATGCTAACGTAATGGAGATCCCAAAACTTGAAAAAATAGTTTTGAGCCGTGGCGTTGGTGCAGCTGTAGCAGATAAAAAGCTAATTGACCATGCTGTAGATGAACTTACAACAATTACAGGTCAAAAAGCGGTGCAAACCATTTCTAAAAAGGATGTTGCTTCATTCAAACTTCGTAAAGGAATGCCAATTGGGGCAAAAGTTACTTTGCGAGGATATAGAATGTACGAATTTCTAGATCGTTTAATCACATCGGCACTTCCACGTGTTCGTGATTTTAACGGGATTAAAGCTAATGGTTTTGATGGTAGAGGAAATTACAATTTAGGTGTTACTGAACAAATCATCTTTCCGGAGATCGATATTGATAAAGTAAACCGAATTAATGGTATGGATATTACCTTTGTAACCACTGCCAAGACCGATAAGGAAGCTAAATCATTGTTAACCGAACTAGGATTACCTTTTAAAAAGAATTAATTATGGCTAAAGAATCAATGAAAGCCCGTGAGGTGAAGAGACAAAAAATGGTAAAGAAGTATGCTGAAAAACGCGAAGCTTTGAAAGAAGCTGGCGATTGGGAAGCACTACAAAAATTACCAAAAAATTCTTCTCCTGTACGTTTGCACAACCGTTGTAAACTAACTGGTAGGCCAAAAGGATATATGAGACAGTTTGGTCTTTCTCGTGTAATGTTTAGAGAAATGGCTAATCAAGGTTTAATTCCTGGAGTTAGAAAAGCTAGTTGGTAAAATTATAAATTGGTTGCAGGTTCTACCGATAGTCGGTAAGAAAACCACATCCGCAAATTATTATAGATGAATACAGATCCTATTGCAGATTATTTGACAAGAGTTAGGAACGCTGTGGCTGCAAACCACAGGGTGGTAGAGATACCAGCTTCTAACCTTAAAAGGGAGATAACAAAAATATTATTCGATCAGGGATATATTCTTAGTTACAAGTTTGATGATGCTACTGCTCAGGGGACAATTAAAATTGCCCTTAAGTATGATAAAATCACTAAAGAACCTGTAATTAAAGATATTCAAAGAATAAGTAAACCTGGTTTACGTAAGTATGCCGGCGCTAATGAATTGCCACGTATCCTTAATGGTCTTGGTATTGCTATAGTTTCTACTTCTCACGGTGTAATGACAGGGAAGCAAGCTAAAGCCGAGAAAGTTGGTGGTGAAGTATTGTGTTACGTTTACTAATACTTAAAAGACTAAAGAAATGTCAAGAATAGGTAAAAACCCAATTACAATTCCTGAAGGTGTAAATGTAGACCTTAAAGGGGACGTTGTAACGGTAAAAGGAAAATTAGGAGAACTTAAGCAGGAAGTTAGCGACATTGATGTGAAAATTGAAGATGGCGTAATTACTTTTGAACGTTCTTCAGAGAAAAGTGATCAAAAAGCAAAACACGGTTTATACCGTGCTTTGATAAACAATATGATTGAAGGAGTTTCTAACGGATACACTAAATCATTGGAATTGGTAGGAGTTGGATATAGAGCAACTAACCAGGGACAAAAATTAGATTTAGCCGTTGGGTTTTCCCATAATATTGTAATAGATTTGGCGCCGGAAGTTCAAGTAGAAACAATTTCAGAAAAAGGTAAGAATCCTGTTGTGAAATTGACTTCTTATGATAAACAACTTGTGGGCCAGGTAGCTGCTAAAATACGTTCCTTCAGAGCTCCAGAGCCTTACAAAGGAAAAGGTATTAAGTATGTTGGAGAACAATTACGTAGAAAAGCAGGTAAATCAGCTTAATAAAGTTTAGATATGGCAGTTTCAAAACAAGATAGACGAAATAAGATAAGAAAGCGTGTTCGTAAGTCAATTACGGGTACCGCTAGCCGTCCAAGATTATCTGTATTTAGAAGTAATAAAGAAATTTATGCTCAAATTATAGATGATGTAGAAGGAAAAACCCTGGCTGCAGCCTCTTCGAGAGATAAAGGTGTAACAGCAGAAGGTGATAAATCCAAACAAGCAGAATTGGTTGGTAAAGCCCTTGCTGAAAAAGCTTTAAAGGCCGGTGTAGAAACCATTTCTTTTGACAGAGGTGGTTACCTGTATCACGGAAGAGTTAAATCATTAGCAGAAGGTGCTCGCGAAGGAGGACTAAAATTCTAGAAAATTATGTATCAAGATTATAAAAACGTAGAACATGTAAAACCGGGCGGACTTGAATTAAAAGACCGTTTGGTAGGAGTACAACGTGTGACCAAAGTAACCAAAGGTGGTAGAGCTTTTGGATTTTCTGCTATCGTAGTAGTAGGAGATGAGAATGGTGTTGTAGGGCAAGGTTTAGGGAAATCTAAAGAAGTTGCTGACGCTATCTCTAAAGCTGTGGAAGATGCAAAAAAGAATTTAGTGCGTATTCCTTTACATAAAGGAAGCCTTCCTCACGAACAGAAAGGTAAGTATGGTGGTGCAAGAGTTCTTTTGCTACCTGCTGCAACTGGTACCGGGATTATTGCCGGTGGTGCAATTCGTGCCGTACTGGAATCTGTTGGTGTACACGACGTACTTTCTAAAAACCAGGGGTCTTCAAACCCACACAACGTAGTAAAAGCTACTTTTGATGCACTACTTCAATTAAGAAGTGCTGATACTGTTGCTAAACAACGTGGTATTTCACTAGAAAAGGTTTTTAAAGGATAAATCAAGGAGAACGATGGGAAAGATAAAAGTTACAAAAGTAAAAAGTGCTATTAACCGATCTAAAAACCAGAAATTGGTTTTAGAGTCTCTTGGTCTTAAGAAAATTGGCCAGACGGTAGAGCATAACGATACGCCAAACATCCTTGGTATGGTAAATAAAGTTAAACATTTAGTTTCTGTAGAGGAAACAAAATAATAAATTCACATGGAATTAAATAACTTAAAACCTGCAAAAGGTTCAGTTAAGAGTAACAACAAGCGTGTTGGCCGTGGAGAAGGATCAGGAAAAGGTGGTACTGCCACTCGTGGTCACAAAGGGGCTAAGTCTCGTTCTGGTTACTCCAAGAAGATAGGTTTTGAAGGTGGGCAGATGCCACTTCAACGCCGTGTTCCAAAATTTGGTTTCACTAACAGAAATCGTGTAGCTTATCAAGGTGTAAATCTTGATACTTTGCAACGTTTGGTTGATGAAGGTAAAATTAAAGATACTGTAGATGTTAATACTTTGATCGAAAACGGTCTTGTAAGTAAAAACGAACCAGTTAAGATATTAGGTAGAGGTGAATTAAAGGCAAAGTTGAAAATATCTGTTCATAAATTTACTGCCTCAGCAAAAGAAGCTATAGAAGCTGCTGGAGGTGAAGTTGTTACTTTATAATAGATAGCCAAATGAAATTCATCAATACTATTAAAAATATTTGGAAGATCGAGGAGCTAAAAAATAGAATTTTAGTTACCCTCGGTCTATTGTTGGTTTATCGTTTTGGGGCACAAGTTGTGCTTCCCGGAATAGATGCCTCGCAATTAACTAATCTTGCTAGTCAAACCGATGGTGGCCTTTTAGGTCTCCTAAATGCATTTACAGGAGGAGCATTTTCTAATGCCTCTGTTTTTGCGTTGGGAATTATGCCTTATATCTCGGCTTCGATTGTGGTGCAGCTTATGGGTATTGCGATACCTTACCTGCAAAAACTTCAAAAAGAAGGAGAGAGCGGTAGGCGTAAGATCAATCAAATCACTCGCTGGTTAACTATTGCAATTACCTTAGTGCAGGGACCTGGTTATATTTATAACCTTTTTGCTACACTTCCGCAGCAAGCCTTTTTATTAGGTGATACTGTGACATTTGTGGCTTCTGCTGTGGTAATCCTTACTACAGGAACCATTTTTGCAATGTGGCTGGGTGAAAAGATAACCGATAAAGGTATTGGTAATGGTATTTCGCTATTAATTATGGTTGGTATTATTGCTACCTTACCGCAGGCATTTATTCAGGAATTTGCTTCCAGAGTATTTGAATCTAATGGAGGCCTTATTATGATTCTTATTGAATTGGTAATTTGGTTCGCTATTATTCTTGCTTCGGTAATGTTGGTTATGGCCGTGCGTCAAATCCCGGTGCAATATGCCAGAAGAACCGCCTCTGGAGGTTACGAGAAAAACGTATTTGGATCTAGACAGTACATTCCACTTAAGCTTAATGCTTCAGGTGTAATGCCAATTATATTTGCTCAAGCTATTATGTTTATCCCGGCTGCTGTGGCAGGATTATCAGATTCTGATGCTGCACAAGGGGTTACCGCTGCTTTTAGCGATATATTCGGATTTTGGTATAATGTAGTATTTGCACTATTAATTATTGTATTTACCTACTTCTATACCGCGATTACTGTACCTACCAACAAAATGGCTGATGATCTAAAACGAAGTGGAGGATTTATTCCAGGCATTCGTCCCGGAACTGAAACCGCCGAGTTTTTAGATAGAATTATGTCTCAAATTACCTTGCCAGGATCTATTTTCCTTGCGCTTATTGCTGTGTTCCCAGCGATTGTGGTGCAACTCTTAGGTGTGCAACAAGGATGGGCATTGTTTTTTGGAGGAACCTCGCTTTTAATTATGGTTGGAGTTGCAATAGATACTATGCAACAAGTAAATTCTTACTTGCTGAATAGACATTACGACGGATTAATGAAAACAGGTAAAAACAGAAAAGCAGTAGCTTAATTATGGCAAAACAACCGGCAATAGAACAAGACGGAACAATTATAGAAGCATTATCTAATGCAATGTTCCGAGTAGAATTGGAAAATGGTCACGTTGTGACAGCTCATATCTCTGGGAAGATGCGTATGCACTACATTAAATTGTTACCTGGAGATAAAGTAAAACTGGAAATGAGCCCTTACGATCTAAGTAAGGCTCGTATAACATACAGATACTAAAAGTAATTTGAGCTATTTGTAAAATTTTCAGTACTTTTGCAACCTGAAAAATTTATGAATGCTGAAATCCTGATTTTGAGCATATTTCAAAATCAGTGAATTGTAAAAAACTAAAGAGATGAAAGTTAGAGCATCAGTAAAGAAAAGAAGTGCCGACTGTAAGATAGTTCGCAGAAAAGGGCGCCTTTACGTAATTAACAAAAAGAATCCTAGATTTAAACAAAGACAAGGCTAATTATGGCAAGAATTGCAGGGGTAGATATACCTAAACAAAAGCGAGGAGTTATAGCATTGACCTATATCTTCGGAATTGGTAAAAGCAGGGCTCAAAAGATCCTTAGCCAGGCCAAAGTAGATGAAAGCAAAAAAGTTTCAGATTGGGACGATGAAGAAATTGGTCGTATTCGTGAAGCTGTTGGTGAATTTACAATCGAAGGAGAATTACGTACAGAAGTTCAAATGAGTATTAAGCGTCTAATGGATATTGGATGCTATAGAGGTATTCGTCACAGAAGTGGTTTACCACTTAGAGGGCAGAGAACCAAAAATAACTCAAGAACCAGAAAAGGTAGAAGAAAAACAGTTGCTAACAAGAAGAAAGCAACTAAATAGTAATTAATATGGCAAAGAAGACAGTTCAAAAAAAGCGTAAAGTAACCGTTGAGTCCGTAGGGCAAGCGCACGTTACGGCTTCTTTCAATAACATTATTGTTTCCCTTACTAATAAAAAGGGTGACGTTATTGCTTGGTCATCTGCAGGAAAAATGGGTTTTAGAGGTTCTAAAAAGAATACTCCTTATGCTGCCCAGTTAGCTGCAGAAGACGCGTCTAAAGTAGCTCACGAAGCTGGTTTGCGCAAAGTTAAAGTTTACGTTAAAGGGCCGGGGAATGGTAGAGAATCTGCTATTCGTTCGCTTCATAACAACGGGATTGAAGTAACTGAGATTATTGATGTTACTCCATTACCACACAACGGATGTCGTCCTCCTAAGAGACGTAGAGTTTAATAATAAGTATAAATAAATAAGAGAGGAGTTAAGATTATCGAAGGACAGAGACCTTAATTCATAATCCCTTTCTTCTAAATTCAAAGTTAATGGCAAGATATACTGGTCCAAAGACTAAAATAGCCCGAAAGTTCGGAGAAGCTATTTTTGGAGACGATAAGTCTTTCGAAAAAAGAAATTATCCTCCGGGACAACACGGTAACAACCGTCGTCGCGGTAAAAAATCTGAATATGCTATCCAGTTAATGGAAAAGCAAAAAGCAAAGTATACTTACGGTATCCTTGAGCGTCAGTTTAGTAATATGTTTAAAAAAGCTACTAGAGCGCAAGGAATTACTGGTGAGGTTTTACTTCAACTTTGTGAATCACGTCTTGATAACGTAGTATTTAGAATGGGTATTGCCCCTTCTAGAAGAGCAGCAAGACAATTTGTATCTCACAGACACATTACGGTAAATGGAGAGTTGGTAAACATACCTTCTTACCAATTGAAAGCGGGTGATGTTGTAGGTGTTCGTGAAAAATCAAAATCTTTACAGGCTATCCAGGATTCACTAGCTAACTCTAGCAGTGTATACGAATGGATTACCTGGAATAACGAAACAAAACAAGGTACTTTTGTTTCAGTACCCGGACGTATTCAGATTCCGGAAAACATAAATGAACAATTCATCGTCGAATTATATTCGAAATAATAATTCACAGAAGTCGTAATATGGCAATACTAAATTTTCAGAAGCCCGATAAAGTTATAATGATTGATTCAACCGATTTCGAAGGGAAATTTGAATTTCGCCCTTTGGAACCTGGATATGGATTAACCGTTGGTAACGCTTTAAGAAGAGTGCTTTTATCTTCATTAGAAGGTTATGCAATCACTTCCATTCGTATAGAAGGCGTAGATCACGAATTCTCCGCTATTCCTGGAGTCGTTGAAGACGTAACAGAAATTATCCTGAACCTTAAACAAGTAAGGTTCAAAAGGCAAATTGATGAAATAGATAACGAAGCCGTTACCATTTCTATATCTGGAGAAGAACAAATTACTGCCGGTCACTTTCAAAAATTCATTTCAGGCTTTCAAGTCCTAAATCCAGATCAGGTGATCTGTACTGCAGACAAGAAAGTAAACCTGAATATGGAAATGACCATAGAAAAAGGTAGAGGTTATGTTCCGGCCGAAGAAAACAAAAAAGCCAACGCACCTCTTGGAACTATATTTACCGATTCTATTTATACACCAATAAAGAACGTTAAGTATAGCATTGAAAACTATCGTGTAGAGCAGAAGACCGATTATGAAAAATTGGTTTTTGAAATCGTAAGCGATGGTTCTATTCACCCAAAAGATGCACTTACTGAAGCTGCAAAAACACTTATTCACCACTTTATGTTATTCTCTGACGAGCGTATCACGCTTGAAGCAGACGAGATAGCACAAACTGAAACTTATGATGAAGAATCTCTTCACATGAGACAGTTGCTTAAAACTAAGTTGGTAGATATGGATCTTTCAGTAAGAGCTTTAAATTGCTTAAAAGCGGCTGAAGTTGATACTTTAGGAGACCTTGTTTCTTACAATAAAAACGACTTGATGAAGTTTAGAAACTTCGGAAAGAAATCTTTGACTGAGCTTGAAGAATTGGTAAGCAACAAAGGACTTAACTTTGGTATGGACCTTTCAAAATACAAATTAGATAAGGACTAATATATAAGTAGTTTTCCATAAAAGCCGGCAAAAGATCGCGCTTTGGGAGAATGAATTAAGAACAAAACAATGAGACACGGAAAGAAAATAAACCATTTAGGTAGAAAGACCGCTCACAGGAAGTCTATGCTAGCCAATATGGCTTGCTCTCTAATAGAGCACAAGAGAATCAACACCACCGTAGCTAAAGCAAAAGCTTTAAAAGTTTTTGTAGAGCCTTTGGTAACTAAGTCTAAAGAAGATACTACTCACAATCGTAGATTGGTATTCAGTAAACTTCGTCAAAAGGAAGCTGTAGCCGAATTGTTTCGTGAGGTAGCTCCTAAAGTTGGTGACCGCCCGGGTGGATACACAAGGGTAATTAAATTAGGTAACCGTCTTGGAGATAACGCCGATATGGCCCTTATCGAGTTAGTTGATTACAACGAAACTTATAACCTTAGCAAGCCAGAGAAGAAGAAATCTACACGTAGAGCGGGTAGAAAGAAAGCTACTGAGGCTACTGCTCCAAAAGCAGAAGGAAAAACAGAAGAGAAATCTTCAGAAAATAAAGAGGATAAAAAAGAGGAATAGAAATGAATCTTTTAATAATCTAATTTTTAAAAAGGATAAACTCTCTGGGTTTATCCTTTTTTTATATATTAAAACGAAATAGTCATTTCCGCGAAGGCGGAAATCTAAATAGTAGAAGTCTATTTTTACGTAGTCTGAAATCAAAAAGTTCACTTCCGTATAGACGGACAACATACAACACAACAAACACATCTAGGATTATTACTATGAAATATCAAACTCGAAAAAAAGCGATTATCTTACTGGAAGATGGTACTATCTTTCACGGTAAGGCAGTAGGAGACAAAGACGGTAAAGCCGTTGGAGAAGTTTGTTTTAATACCGGGATGACCGGTTACCAGGAGATCTTTACAGATCCATCCTATTACGGCCAACTTATGGTTACCACCAATGCTCACATTGGTAATTATGGAACTTTAGCCGAAGAAAGTGAAGCCGATAAAGCTAAGATCTCGGGGCTTATCTGTAAAAATTTTAGTTACACTCATTCGCGCCCTGCCGCCGATTCTTCTCTTCAGGAGTTTTTAGATGATAGTAACTTATTTGCTATTTCTGATGTAGATACTCGTGCTTTAGTAACATACATTAGAGAAAATGGAGCGATGAACGCTATTATCTCAACAGATGTTGATAATATAGAAGGACTTAAAAAAGAACTTGCCGAAGTACCAGATATGAACGGTTTAGAACTTGCTTCTAAAGTTTCTACTAAAGAACCTTATTACTTTGGGAACGAAAATGCTACTTACAAGATCGCTGCACTAGATGTTGGCATTAAGAAGAATATTCTTCGCAATTTTGAGAAGCGTGATGTGTATGTAAAGGTTTTTCCATACAATGCAACTTACGAGGAGATGAGTGAATGGAATCCAGATGGCTATTTCCTTTCAAATGGGCCGGGAGATCCACAGCCACTAGAAAGTGCGATCACTCTTACTAAAGCTATTTTAGAAAAAGATCATCCGTTGTTTGGAATTTGTTTGGGTCACCAGATTATTGCAATTGCTAATGGTATAAAAACCTATAAAATGCATCACGGTCACCGCGGAATAAATCATCCTGTGAAGAACTTAATCACCGGGAAAGGCGAGATTACTTCTCAAAATCACGGTTTCTCAGTAGATAAAGCAGAAACTGAAGCGAACAGCGAAGTGGAGATCACTCATATTTGCTTGAATGATGATACAGTTGGTGGGATCGCGATGAAAAATAAAAACTGTTTTTCAGTTCAGTATCACCCTGAAGCAAGCCCTGGGCCACACGATGCCAGTTATTTATTTGATGATTTTATGGATAGAATAAAAGGAGCAAAAGCTTAAAGAATTTTTATAATAATTGATTATAAAGCCCAAAATTTAAAGATTTTGGGCTTTTCTTTTATTAAAACTGATTTTATTCTAAATTGCGACCGCATCAATTCATCAAAACTCATCAATGAAAAAATTATTAATTTTCAGCATTTGTCTATTTTCATTTATTTCCAATTCTGCTGATTAGATTAGGATGGCGCCTTTCAAACTAATTTTTATCGGTTTTTTATTTCTCTGTATTTCTAAGGTTCATGCACAAAAACATCCTGTTTTCTATGCGGGTTTTGAAGGCTACAGGCATACCGATTTTGAAGATAATAGCTTCGGGAAGTTTTCAGTAGGATCTCAAATCTATCAAATTAAGTTTTTTGCTCCCGAAATTGGTTTCGATTATGGGGGAGGCACGCTCCCAGAAAGAACTGTTTTTGGTGAAGATTTTACTATTCAAGATCCAAGAAAAGGGCTTTTGAGGCAACGGTTTAAATTTTCAGTATTCACCTTAAACCCGAAACTTAAATTTGGTGAAGAAGATGCCTATATTACCTTTTCTCCAAAATATCATATAGGCAAGTTAATAGGTGAAGCTGCTTATCTAGTGTATAGTGGTGATAATAATCGCTACATAGGTGTGAAGGAAAGTGAGGAAGCTAAAATCAAAACTTCTTTTTGGAGTTTTGCTATTGGCTTTGAAGGTATTCAGATTTCTCCTAGGTATTGGTTTGCTCTTTCCATTCAGTATACATTGGTAGATGCTAACGAGGTTTGGGATACCATGGAGTTTTCAACAGAGGATGCCTTTATGCAGTCAGCTTCAACTCCTACAATAGGTTTGGGTTTTCGCTTTTATTATAACCCTTTTGCTTCCAAAAACGATTAAAACAATTAGATTTCCCAACATAGTTATTCATAAAATAACCTACTAAATTTTAGAAATGCGTAATTGGTTTGCTTTTCGGCAAATTCGTAACAAATAAAACCTTTTCCTGAGATTCCTTTAAAGACTTTCCTTTAGAAAACCATTTCGTGTTTTCATAATGTTATAAATGCTTTAAAACTACCTGTTTCGCTCGCTATTTTGGGCTTCAATTTGTATCTTGCATTTAAATCAATTAACTAATTAAAGAACATTATGAGTGTAATAATAAATATTCACGCCCGTCAGATTTTCGACTCAAGAGGAAATCCAACCGTAGAAGTAGATGTTTTAACCGAAAATGGAATTTTAGGAAGAGCAGCAGTGCCTTCTGGAGCTTCTACCGGTGAGCACGAAGCTGTAGAACTTCGTGATGGTGGCGATGATTATATGGGGAAAGGCGTTACTAAAGCTGTTGAGAATGTAAATGATGTAATTGCTGAAGAATTATTAGGGTATTCTGTTTTTGAACAGAACCTTATAGACAAGGCAATGATAGAGATAGATGGTACCCCAAATAAAGCTAAGCTTGGAGCTAATGCTATTTTAGGTGTTTCTCTTGCTGTGGCTAAAGCTGCCGCTAACGAACTTGGCTTGCCATTGTATCGTTATATAGGTGGAGTAAGCGCTAATACGCTTCCGGTGCCAATGATGAATATCATTAACGGTGGTTCGCATAGTGATGCGCCAATCGCATTTCAGGAGTTTATGATTATGCCGGTAAAAGCTGAGAGCTTTTCTCACGCATTAAAAATGGGAACTGAGATCTTCCATCATCTTAAAAAAGTATTACACGAGCGTGGTCTAAGTACTGCTGTTGGTGATGAAGGTGGATTTGCTCCAACTTTAGACGGAACCGAAGATGCTTTAGATACTATTCTTAAGGCTATAAAAAATGCAGGTTATAAAGGAGGCGACGAAGTGATGATCGCTCTGGATTGTGCCGCAGCCGAATTCTATGAGAATGGAAAATATGATTATAAGAAATTTGAAGGTGAAGGCGGAAAAATAAGATCTAGCGAAGAACAAGCTGAATATCTTGCAGAACTTTCATCTAAATATCCTATCATTTCTATTGAAGATGGAATGGATGAAAACGACTGGGATGGTTGGAAAGCCTTAACCGATAAAATTGGAGATAAAGTTCAATTGGTTGGGGATGATCTTTTCGTAACTAATGTTGAAAGACTTTCTAGAGGAATTGAAGAAGGAATTGCAAATTCTATTCTTATTAAAGTAAACCAAATTGGTACACTTACTGAAACTATTGCAGCAGTAAATATGGCGCATAATGCCGGCTTTACTTCAGTAATGTCTCACCGTTCTGGAGAGACAGAAGATAATACTATTGCCGATCTTGCTGTAGCCTTAAATACCGGCCAGATCAAAACCGGTTCAGCTTCAAGAAGTGACCGTATGGCAAAATACAATCAGTTAATTAGAATTGAAGAAGAATTGGGTGAAGTTGCTTATTTTCCGAAGCGCAAAGCCTTTAAAATCTAATTATTGATTTTAACTTAAAACAGAGTCCCTTTTGATATTTTATCAAAAGGGATTTTTTTTGGAGATAATTCAGCAAAAAAGCCCTCGAAATCGACGGTTTGAATGAAAATCTTATCAACGCTTAACGGAAAATTAACAGTAGATTTCTTAAATTAGCAACTCTCGAAAATAAGTTGAATCAAAGTATATAAAATTAAGATATGTCAAAAGCGACGATTGAAATAAATGGGAAAAAATATGAATTTCCCGTTGTAGAAGGAACTGAAAATGAACAGGGAATAGATATAAAGAAACTGCGTGCTGAAGCAGGCGTTATTACCCTGGATCGTGGATATAAAAATACAGGTAGCTGTGAGAGCGCTATTACTTTTCTTAATGGGGAAGAAGGCGTACTTCGTTACCGAGGTTATTCTATTGAGTCTTTAGCAGAAAAAGCTGATTTCCTTGAAGTAGCTTACTTGCTTATTTTTGGGGAATTGCCAACAAAGACCCAATTAGATAAATTTTATGCTGATATTAAAGAGGAGTCTACGGTAGATGAAGAGATGAAGAAGATCCTTGACGGTTTTCCAAAGTCTGCTCACCCAATGGGCGTACTTTCTTCTTTAACCAGTGCGCTTATCGCCTTTAATCCATCTTCAGTAAATGTAGAGTCTGAAGAAGATATGTATAAGGCTATAGTGAAGATTCTTGGTAAATTCCCGGTTCTTGCAGCCTGGACACTTAGAAAGAAAAATAGTCTTCCACTGAACTACGGAGACGATTCACTTGGTTATGTAGAGAATCTTCATAAAATGATGTTCGAAAAACCGGGTAAAAGCTACAGCGTAGATAAAGCGGTTATAGAAGCATTAGATAAATTATTGATTCTTCACGCAGATCACGAGCAAAACTGTTCTACTTCTACGGTAAGAATGGTAGGTTCTTCTCACGCCGGATTATTTGCTTCAATTTCAGCCGGAATTTCTGCACTTTGGGGACCACTTCACGGTGGCGCTAACCAGGCAGTGATAGAAATGCTGGAAAGAATTAAAGAAGATGGTGGTGATACCAAGAAATTTATGGCAAAAGCCAAAGATAAAGATGATCCTTTCCGTCTAATGGGCTTTGGACACCGTGTTTATAAAAACTTTGATCCACGAGCTAAGATCATCAAGAAATCTGCAGATGAAGTTCTTGCGCAACTTGGTGTAGATGATCCTGTATTGGATATCGCAAAAGGTCTTGAAAAAGAAGCTTTAGAAGATCAATATTTCGTAGATAGAAAACTATATCCAAACGTAGATTTCTATTCAGGAATTATTTACCGTGCATTGGGTATTCCGGTAGAAATGTTTACCGTAATGTTTGCTCTTGGTAGACTTCCGGGATGGATCGCACAGTGGAGAGAAATGAGATTGATGAAAGAGCCAATTGGGCGTCCACGTCAAATTTATACCGGTGCAAACCTACGTGAATTTAAAGAAGTTGATAAGAGATAAGAAACTATCTCACATAATAATAAATCTGGAAAAAGCTTCATCATCGTATGAAGCTTTTTCTATATTTGGTGAAAATTTTACTTGTGAAATTGAATATAAAAAATGAAACTTCACGCCTTAAGGCGGTGGTTTTAGGTACAGCAGAAAGCAATGGTCCAGAACCTTCTCTAGAGGAGGCTTATGATCCAAAATCAGCCGAATTTATCAAAATGGGATCTTATCCTAAAGAAAAAGATATGGTAGCTGAAATGGAAGCCGTGGCCAAAGTGCTGGAAAAATATAATGTACAGGTTTTTAGACCGAAAATTATAAAAGATTATAACCAGATTTTTACCCGCGATATCGCTTTTGTGATCGAGGATAAATTTATTAAATCGAATATTTTACCAGACCGTGAACAGGAAATTGAAGCTATTAGCCACGTAATTGAGCAAATAGATCCTTCAAAAGTCTTGCAGTTGCCGGAAGAGGCGCATATAGAAGGTGGAGATGTAATGCCGTTTGGGGATTATATTTTGGTAGGAACCTATCGCGGTGCCGACTATAAAGATTATATCACGGCACGTACCAACGTGCAGGCGGTAGAAGCCTTGCAGGAATTATTTCCGAATAAAAAAGTGGTTTCTTTCAATTTACGAAAGTCGAATACCGAGCCTCGGGATAATGCTTTGCATTTAGATTGTTGTTTTCAGCCTGTTGGAAAAGGCAAAGCAATTATTCATAGAAACGGATTTCTGGAAGAGGAAGAATATAACTGGCTGGTGAATCTTTTCGGAAAAGAGAATGTTTTTGAAATTACTCGTGATGAGATGTATTATATGAATTCCAATATTTTTTCTATTGCGGAAGATGTAGTGATTTCAGAAAAGAATTTTACGAGATTAAATGCCTGGATGAGAGATCATGGCATTACTGTTGAAGAAGTTCCTTACGCTGAAATTTCTAAGCAGGAAGGACTCTTGCGTTGTTCAACATTACCCTTAATTAGAGAATAGAATATGAGACAGATTACAGATACGATTTTGATGGTGCGCCCGGTAGCGTTTAGAATGAACGAGCAAACCGCGGTGAATAACTATTTTCAAAAAGACCTTACCGCCGATAATGTAAATGAACGCGCCCAGGCAGAATTTGATGAATTTGCCTCAAAGCTTAAAAAAGTTGGGGTAAACGTTATTGTAGTAAATGATAAACTGGAAGATGATTCGCCAGATTCTATTTTTCCTAATAACTGGGTTTCATTTCACGAAAACGGGGATATAGGTCTTTATCCTATGTTTGCTGAAAACCGACGTAAAGAAAGGCGATTGGAATATTTTGCCAAGCTTGAAGAAGAAGGTTTTAAAATAAAAAATATTGTAGATTATACCGAAGCTGAAGAACACGATCTCTTTCTGGAAGGAACCGGAAGCTTGTTGCTGGATAGGGTAAACCGTAAAGCTTATTGCGCGCTATCACCTCGTGCAGATGAAGATCTTCTAATTGAATTTTGCGAAGATTTTGAATTTACACCGGTAATTTTCGAGGCTAATCAAAGTGTTGGAGGAAAAAGAAAAGCAATTTATCATACCAATGTTATGATGTGCCTGGCAGAAAACTTTGCGGTAATTTGCCTGGATACTATAGATGATGCTAAAGAGCGTAAAAATGTATTGAAGCATTTAAAAGAAGATGGGAAAGAAGTGATCACCATCACTGAAGAACAAATGCATGAATTTGCCGGAAATATGCTACAGGTACAGGGAAAAGATAATAAGTTTCTTGTAATGAGTGCTCGCGCTCACGGTAGTTTAAATCAGGATCAAATTGCTAAAATTGAAAAGCATTGTGAAATTTTAAGCAGTGACCTTCACGTAATAGAAACCTGTGGAGGTGGTAGCGCCCGCTGTATGATGGCCGAGGTGTTCTTACCAAAAGCTTAGTTTTACATATTTTCTTCAGACAAAATAATTAAAGATTTTCGTCAAGCTGTCCCGAAGCTTCGGGATATTTCAGCTTCTAACTTGATGGAGAGTATAATCAACCTAGATCCTGAAACAAGTTCAGGATGACGATTCTGAAGTTCCTACCTTTTTTTCTTGCATCCGACGATCGACGAAAGGAGGGAGAGGAATGCAGAGGTGGCCACAGGCCGAATGGGTTTTTGAAGATTTGATTCGTCAAGCTGAATTCATTTCAGCTTCTAACATGCCTGGAAATTATAAACAAGCTAGATCCCCGAAAAAAAATCGGGGCTGGCTCTGAAACAAGTTCAGGATGACGATAGGGCAAATTAATACTTCTTGTATAGATCCCTAATAAACAAAATCATTATTCCGGCGGTAAAAAATGCAAACGGCAGGGAGCTTATAATTAAAAACTTCTGCATAGCGGTAAGTACGTTGCTATCTGGTTTTATGCTTCCAAGAATTATTATTGCTTCTGAAAAAATAAGGATCAAAATCGCCCAGATCAACCTGAATTTTTTCCTGGGATGTTCCTTTCCTTTATCACTAAACATACTTAACACATAAATTGCCGAATCTACCGAAGTCACTAAAAAACTAATCAGTAGAATTATGGTGACAATATTGGTGAAATTCGCAAGCGGAAAAGCTTCAAAAAAGCGAAACAGGGAAGTGAAAACATTATCAAATTCACCGCTGTAGCTCTCCATATTTCCTATGAGATCAAACGAAGCCGAGCCAAATACGCTAAACCAAAAGAAACTGCCCAGCGACGGAATAATAAGAACTCCCAAAATCATTTCTCTGATACTTCTTCCTTTAGAAATCCTGGCGATAAAAATTCCGGTGAATGGCGCCCAGGCTAACCAAAATGCCCAGTAATAATAAGTCCAGTCCGTTAAAAATTCTTTTCCGGGATTGTATTTGCCCAGTGCTAAACTAAGCGGAACAAAATCTATAATGTAACTATAAAGGGATTCAAAAAAACGGGACAAAACATTCAGAATGTCTATCTGGAAAAAGACAAAGAACATTAGAATTACCGTGATATAAATATTCCAGTTAGAGATTCGTTTTATCCCTTTGTTTATCCCGGCGAATGCCGAAATAAATGCTACTAAACAAATTATAAAAACTAATAAAACTATAAGCCAAAGCGTTCCTGAAGGTGTGGAAGTAAGGTGACTAATGCCGCCTTCAATTTGTGTGGTCCCTAAACCAATTGCTGCAACCAACCCAAAAACAGTAGTAAGAATAGTAAGTAAATTTACTCCCTCGGGCAGATATTTTACTCTTTTAAGTTGAGGTAGGCTGGTTCCTAAAAGAATGTCAGATTTTCTAACAAATAAGGAGTAAGCGATAAGTAATGCAAAAATCCCGTAAAATGCCCAGGCGGTAAAGCCCCATTGGTAAAAGGTGTATTCCAGTGCAATCACTTCAGAAGAGGAACTCGTTTCTATAGGCGGATTTAAAAACATAAAAACCGGTTCTTGCACAGCCCTTAATAAAATCCCAGAACCCATTCCGGCGCTGTAAAGCATAGCAATCCAGGAAAGTCGATCGAATTCTGGTGGAGAATTTCCCAGCTTAATCTTTCCGAACCTTGAAAAAGCGATAAAAATTAGGAAGAAAACGCATAATAAGCCAAGCCATAGGTAAAAGCCTCCAAAATGCTCGCGTACCCAAACAGATCCGGTTTCTATAAGTTCGTAGAAAAAATCGGTAAAGAAAAAGATAAAGAGAGCGAGAAAAAATAGAATTCCCGATGCAATATAAAGCAATGGATTTTTAAGAAAAGCTCGGAAAAATTGCGTCAAAATTTACTGCTATTCAGTTTGTATTATCCTTGTTGATAAGTGGTTTTTCAAATTTAAAGAATTCAAAGGGAACTAAGCTATTTGTTTTTTGGGTTCGCCATTTGCAATTTTATTCAGCATTCCTTCAAAAATAAAGTAGTGAAAAGGATACATAGCATACCAGTAAAGTCGGCCCCATATGCCTTTTGGTCTAAACGTAGCAGTTTGATGCAAAACATTTTCCTTATCTATACAGAATTCTAACCAGGCCTCGCCTGGAACTTTCATTTCGGCAAAAAGCAATAGTCTTCTTTCCTCTTTATCGGCTAAAAGTACACGCCAGAAATCTAAAGAATCTCCAGAAGCTATTTTGTTTGGGTGTGTTCTGCCTCGTCGCAATCCTACACCGCCAAAAAACTTATCTATATACCCACGAAATTTCCATAACCAGTTACCATAATACCAACCGGTTAGACCACCAATAGCCCAGATGCGTTCCAGGACTTCGTCCGGATTCTCTACTTTGGCAGATTGCTTATCGAGAAGGCAACCATATTTGGGAACCTGTATATATTTATTCAATTCTTTATTAAAACGGCCGCTGCTTAAAGAATCTTTCCAGCTGGAAATCACCTGGTTTTGTTCAATTTTATAAAAAGCAAGTTCTATGGCTTCAGTGTAAGAAATGGGTTTAATGTTTAGGATATCCTGTAATCGGGTATCGTTGGTAATTACTTCAACACTCATACTATCCACCAGATTTTGCGCAAGTTTGTATGAGGTTGAGGTTACGAAATAAAGCCAATAAGAGGAAAGTTTGGGCGACATTACCGGCACGCTTAATATCCATAATTTTAGATTTCGAACTTCCGCATATTTCAGCATCATTTCCTTATAAGTGAGCACATCTGGGCCGCCAACATCAAAAGATTGATTATAACATTCTTCTTTCCCAATTACTCCGGTGAGAAATTTAATAATATCACGAATAGAAATAGGCTGGCATTTTGTATCCACCCATTTTGGAGTAATCATTACCGGTAATTTTTCACAGAGATCTCTAATAATTTCAAATGAAGAACTCCCCGAACCTACAATAATTGCGGCCCTTAGCACGGTGACTTTAAAATTACCGCTGTATAGAATT
Source organism: uncultured Flavobacteriaceae bacterium (assembly GCA_963727565.1). Lineage (GTDB taxonomy): Bacteria > Bacteroidota > Bacteroidia > Flavobacteriales > Flavobacteriaceae > Salegentibacter. The sequence goes on along the minus strand of CAVSGU010000006.1, from coordinate 286,835 downwards.
TCCTCTACTTTTTTTCTCGATTTAAGGTGTTTAGAAAGTTCCTCGGTATTAATAATTCCGCTTAAATAAATTACCTGGTTTACCGAAGTATCCGCCATTATTTTGTTGAAATTCCTCGCGGCTTCTGCTTCCTGGCTGTCAAAATCTTTGGTGTTCCCACTCATAGAATGAATGAGGTAATAGGCTACATCAATATTTTTTATTTTTTCAGGAGCGTTTTCATCTGTAAGAAAATCAAGTTCTACGACCTCCACTTTTTCCAGCAATTCTTCATTAGAAGTAAATCGGTTTTTGTTTCGAACAGCGCAAACTACCTCGTGTCCCTGTGCTAAAAGTTCGGGGAGCAATCGCATTCCTATATAACCGTTGGCACCTGTAAGAAGAATTCTCATAGAAAGATTTTAAGCTTAAAATACCAATAAAATTAGTACTTTTCGTCCGGATTAGTAAAACTTTATAAAATGAATAACGTACTTAAAATAGTGCTTCTGGTAATTGGCGTTGGAATGATTGGGTATGGATTGTACCGACTAATTACTCCAGAGTTTGCCCTGGATGCCGGGCCGTTACAAATTGAAGCTCACGGCGATAATACACAGTCTTACGCTATGATTGGTTTTGGTGTCTTAGCCTTAATTGGCGGCCTTGCTTTTGGGAAGCGTTAAGTGGGCTAAAGATCCTGGATTTGGGTAGGAGCATTGTCTGATTTATAATCTAAAATCTTTTTAAAATATTTATGTATTGCAGGCGTATCGGCCTTTACCTTAATTTTAGAATGATCTTTATAAATAGAATATTCTTCAGCTTTGCCTTTGTAAAGATGAAGTTTATAATAAGGAATAACCAGCGCGTAGGTCTCCAGTAAAGACCTAAACATTACAATAATTCCGTTGGGCCGCATTTCAACGTTACAGGTATTGGCATTATTATCCAGAACCAGGAGATTGTGAATATCAATACTGGTATCGGTAATATGTAGTTTTGGAGATCCTGTGCCGTTTAATTTCATTCGCGCAAGCAGCGTAAAAGGCTTGCCAACTTCCTTATCAATTTTCTCTTTGGTTTTGCTCCGGTTATAGGAGATATTTAATAACATAGCTTTTTGTTTAAAGATAAGTAAATTACTTCGGGACATGCTCATGAAGTATTCAGAAAAATAATTTACAATTTCGAGACAAGTCTCGGTGTATTTAATCTCGATTATCGAGTAAATTATAGGCAAAAGCCTATTTTCTGTTATCTTTGCAGGGCTTAAAACAATAAATAGAAGTAAGAAATGAAACTCCAAAGTACCCTCGCTACCCACGTAAAAGATGCTGTTAAAAAGATCTATGATGTTGAAATTGATAACTTAGAATTTCAGCCTACACGTAAGGATTTTGAAGGTGATATCACTTTGGTTACTTTCCCAATGCTGAAAACGCTTAAAACGAATCCCGTGAAACTGGGTGAAGAAATTGGAAATTATTTAACTGAAAATGTTGCTGAAGTTTCCGGATTTAATGTGGTGAAAGGCTTTTTGAACATTGTTTTAAGCGATGCCTATTTTCTCGATTTTTTCAGTGAAATGAAAGACAGAAAAGATTTTGGGATACTTCCCGCTGCAGAAGATGCTAAAGGGATTATGGTTGAATATTCTTCGCCAAATACCAATAAACCATTGCACTTAGGGCATATTAGAAATATTCTTTTAGGATTTTCTGTTGCTGAAATTTTGGGTGCTGCCGGAAATAAAGCCTATAAAACCCAGATCATTAACGATCGGGGGATTCATATTTGTAAATCTATGTTAGCCTGGGAGCGTTTCGGGAATGGAGAAACTCCACAATCTGCCGGCATAAAAGGAGATAAGCTGGTAGGGAATTACTACGTTAAGTTTGACCAGGAATACAAAAAGGAAATTTCCGAATTAATGGAAACTAAAGGGATTTCTGAAGAAGCCGCGAAAGCTGAAGCGCCAATTTTAGTGGAAGCCAAGCAAATGTTGCTAAAATGGGAAGCCGGCGATGCTGAAGTTGTTGCGCTTTGGGAGAAAATGAACCAATGGGTTTATGATGGTTTTGAGAAAACCTACGATGCTTTAGGCGTAGATTTCGATAAAAATTATTACGAAAGTGATACTTATCTTTTAGGTAAAGATGTAGTGAACCAGGGACTCGAAAAAGGTGTTTTCTATAAAAAAGAAGACGGTAGTGTTTGGATAGATCTTACCGATGAAGGTCTGGATGAAAAAATCGTTTTACGAAGCGATGGCACTGCTGTTTATATGACGCAGGATATTGGTACCGCCATTCAACGGGTAAAGGATTTTGATATTAGCGGAATGGTTTATACCGTTGGAAACGAACAGGATTATCACTTTAAAGTCTTATTTTTAATTCTGAAGAAACTCGGATTTGACTGGGCAGATTATCTATATCATTTAAGCTACGGAATGGTAGATTTACCTAGCGGAAAAATGAAAAGTAGGGAAGGAACCGTGGTAGATGCCGATGATCTTATTGCTGAAATGACCGAAACTGCCAGAAATATTTCTGAAGAATTAGGGAAATTAGACGGTTATACCGAAGTTGAAAAAGAAGAGCTTTACCGAATGATTGGATTAGGAGCTTTGAAATATTATATTTTAAAAGTAGATCCTAAAAAACGAATTTTATTTAATCCTGAAGAATCTGTAGATTTCCAGGGGAATACCGGTCCGTTTATTCAATATACTTACGCGAGAATTCAATCTATAATCAGGAAAGCCGATTTCGATTTTAAGAAACCGGTAGCCGATGGCTATGAATTTCACGAAAAAGAACGTTCGTTAATCAAGCAGCTTCAGTTGTATCCTGAAACAATTCAGTTGGCGGCAGAAAATCATAGTCCGGCATTAATTGCTAATTACACTTACGATCTGGTAAAAGAATTCAATTCATTTTATCAAAATGTAACCATCCTTGGAACTGAAGATATTACCGAAAAAACCTTAAGAGTGCAATTGGCCAATAGTGTGGGGAATGTTATAAAATCTTCTTTTGGCTTATTGGGAATCCAGGTGCCGGAAAGAATGTAGAAAGCCCCCTAGCCCCCGAAGGGGGAATAAAGGCTGACTATTTTAATTTTAGATTTGAACAAAACGGAAAACAGATAACCGACAACTGAGAACTGAAATAAAAGTTTTCACTTCAGGCTCAAATCATTAAATTTGCAATTCGTTGAAAAACGAGACGAAAACCTCGGGATAAGTCCTGAAGGTTTAAATTGAAAAAAGTTTTCAAAATATCGGGGCTAGCCTCGGCAGAATTATACCCTTTATGGGAAATTAAACCATAGGAAAATTATGTTTGATAGTTTAAGTGATAAGTTAGATAATGCCTTACACGTTTTAAAAGGCCACGGGCAAATTACCGAGGTAAACGTTGCCGAAACTTTAAAAGAAGTAAGACGTGCTTTGGTGGATGCCGATGTGAACTATAAAATAGCCAAAGACTTTACCAATGTTGTAAAGGAAAAGGCATTGGGACAGGACGTTTTAACCGCCCTGAAACCAGGCCAGATGATGGTGAAATTGGTGAAGGATGAACTTACCCAGTTAATGGGTGGGGAAGCCGAAGGAATTAATCTTTCCGGAGATCCTTCTATTATTCTTATGTCTGGATTGCAGGGTAGTGGTAAAACAACCTTTTCCGGAAAACTTGCTAATTTTCTAAAAACTAAAAAGACCAAAAAACCTCTTTTGGTTGCTTGTGATGTGTATCGTCCTGCGGCGATCAACCAGTTACACGTAGTTGGTGAGCAGGTTGGTGTTGAGGTGTTTTCAGATGAAGGCAACCAGGATCCTGTGGCTATTTCTAAAGCTGCAATTGCACATGCCAAGCAAAATGGCCATAATGTGGTTATTATAGATACCGCGGGTCGTTTAGCTGTAGATGAGGCGATGATGACCGAGATATCCAATATTCACGAAGCAATCCAACCGCACGAGACTTTATTCGTGGTAGATTCTATGACGGGTCAGGATGCGGTGAATACAGCAAAAACCTTTAATGAAAGATTGAATTTTGACGGGGTAATCCTTACAAAATTAGATGGTGATACTCGTGGTGGTGCGGCGATTTCCATTAAATCTGTAGTTAATAAGCCTATTAAATTTATTGGTACCGGGGAGAAAATGGACGCACTAGATGTGTTCTATCCAGACCGTATGGCCGATAGGATTCTTGGGATGGGAGATGTTGTGTCTCTTGTAGAACGTGCCCAGGAACAATATGATGAAGAAGAAGCAAGAAAACTTCAGAAGAAAATTGCTAAGAACCAGTTTGGTTTTGATGATTTCCTGAAGCAATTACAGCAAATTAAGAAAATGGGGTCTATGAAAGACCTTATGGGAATGATTCCGGGAGCCGGAAAAATGCTGAAAGATGTAGATATTGATGATGATGCCTTTAAAGGAATTGAAGCAATAATCCACTCGATGACTCCTGAAGAACGCAGCAACCCGAAAGTTATAAATTCAAGCCGAAAGAAACGAATTAGTAAAGGTTCGGGAACATCGGTACAGGAAGTTAACCAATTGTTGAAGCAATTCAACCAGATGGGTAAAATGATGAAGATGATGCAAGGTGGCGGTGGCCAGAAGATGATGCAGATGATGAAGGGAATGAAGTAAGATTCCAGTAGCAGTTATTGCAGTCTCAGTTGGCAGTTTAAATTAGACTTTTAAATTATGGATTTTAAATCACTACGTGTTTATGAGATTGGATTTGAACTTGCTATGGAGATATTCGAAATTTCTAGAAGATTTCCTAAAGAAGAAACTTACTCACTTACAGATCAAATAAGAAGAAGTTCAAGATCGGTTTGTGTAAATGTTGCTGAAGCTTATAGAAAGAGAAGATACGAGAAACATTTTATAAGTAAATTAACCGATAGTGATGCTGAGAACGCTGAAACTCAGAGTTGGTTAGAGTTTGCTTACGCTTGTAATTACATAGATTTAGTTACAAAAGATAAATTGATTGAGAAAAGTCACGAAGTAGGAAAACTTTGAACTTTATGATTAATAATCCCGGTAAATTTGGAGTGGGTGGAGATTAAAAGCTGCCAACTGCAACTGCCAACTGAAAACTAACCATGATCATTTTAGACGGAAAAAAAACCAGCAACGATATTAAAGATGAGATTGCTGCTGAGGTTGAAAAGATTAAAAAAAGAGGTGAAAAAGTACCTCATTTAGCTGCAATTATTGTCGGGAACGATGGTGCCAGCTTAACCTATGTAAATGCAAAAGTAAAATCCTGCAAACGCGTTGGTTTTGAATCTTCTCTTTATAGATTACCAAATACGGTAAGTGAATTGGAACTTCTTGATAAGATTGAAGAACTAAATCAGAATGACGATATACACGGATTTATTGTTCAGTTGCCACTGCCTCCGCAAATTGATACTCAAAAAGTACTAAATGCTGTAGATCCGGATAAAGATGTAGACGGTTTTCACCCTACCAACTTTGGGAAAATGGCTTTGGATATGACGTCTTTTATTCCTGCTACTCCGTTTGGGATTTTGGAATTACTGGAGCGTTATGATATTCCGACTAAAGGAAAACATACGGTGGTGATTGGCAGAAGTTATATTGTAGGAAGACCAATGAGTATCTTGATGGGTAGAAGTGGTTTCCCCGGAAATTCAACAGTAACCTTAACTCACGAATTCACTAAGAATATTACACAAATCACTTCTCAGGCCGATATTATTATTATCGCGGTTGGAATTCCAGATTTCCTGAAAGCGGAAATGATTAAAGATGACGCCGTTATTATTGACGTTGGAATTACCAGGGTGCCTAATGAAGAAGCTGAAAAAGGCTATGTAATTAAAGGTGATGTTGACTTTGAGAATGTAAGCAAAAGAGCATCATATATTACGCCTGTTCCGGGTGGAGTAGGACCAATGACGGTTTCTATGTTGCTTAAAAATACTTTACTAGCTACAGAACGCCATAAAAAAAGAGCAAAGGAAAGAAGTAAGGCTAATAAATAACTTTTAGGAGTTTAGCTTATAAAAAAAATCCTATCAATCTAAATGTTATTTTTAGAGATTGATAGGATTTTTTTATTGTTTTAATGCAGGTAGTGGAATTATTCTTCTTCCAGCTTCCAATCTAAATATTTATGAAGATCTGTTTCAATAAATCTTAAGGTTACGGTCAAAATTGCAAAATCATCTACATAACCAAGCCCAGGAATAAAATCTGGCATTAGGTCTAAGGGATTTAGAACATATAAAAGGGCAAAAACTATAGAGGCGATGGTGAACCAGGGCACACTGCTATAAACGCCTTTTCTATAATCCTGAAGCATCCCGAACATTAATTTCCCAAGTTCGGTATACTTTCTTAGAGTGCCGGAATTGACAATTTTGTCCTCTATTTTATCCTGGTTTTTTGCCGCAATTTCTACGTCTCCATCTTTTACTTTAGCAACACCTTTTTTTAGGTATTCCTCATCAATCTCTTTCTTCTTTTTACTGAACATATTCATAATTCTTCATTTTGTTGATTAGTAGTTATTTTTAAAGTCGGTCGTGGGCATTACCATATTCCTTTTTATAAATCTTCAGAATTAATAAAAACAGGGATATAAGCAAAGGCCCAAAGATTAATCCTATAAAACCAAAAAGCTGCACTCCTACAATTACCCCGAATAAGGTAATAAGCGGGTGTACTGCTGCAAGTCTATCTAAAATATAAAGCCTAATTAAATTATCTGTAGATCCAACAACGACAAAACCATAGATTAACATGGCTATAGCCTGCCAATTATCGCCCTGGGCTATCAAAAGTATTACCACGGGAATAATCCCAATGGCAGTACCTATAAACGGGATCATAGAACCTATAGCGGTTATTACAAACCAAAAGAAAGGATCTGGCACGCCTAAGATCAAATATCCAATAAGCGCTATAATTCCCTGGAAAACTGCTACGAGCGGAATTCCTAATGCGTTAGATCTTACCAGTTGATCGCTTTCCTTTCCTATTATTTTTAAATTTTCATTGCCTAAAGGGATATAAGAGATAAGTGAAGATTTCATAGAATCTCGCTTCACCAGCATATAATAAAGCATAAAATACATAATCCCGATAGCGATAAATGCATTAAAAGTACCGCCCGCCAGACTCTGTAAATTGCCAGACATCCAGTTGGTAACAGATGAAGTATCTATAGAATCGCTTAAACTGTAACCTACATAAGTTTCGGCTTCAGTTAATTGTTCTTTTACGGCTCTAATAACCCGTTCTGAATTGGCAACCGCCTTACTTACTTTAGAGGATAACATGATTACAATTAATGTAATGGGTACCAGGATTCCCACGAAAGAGCCTGCCATTAGAAGTGCCGCCGCTACCGGTGGTTTCCAGCCTCGCGCCAGCAATTTTTTCATCCAGTTACGCAAAAGAACATATAAGGTAATCGCTCCCAAAACCCCGGAGAGGTAAGGGATAATTTCTTTAAAAATTAAAACCGTTAAAAATAGGATGAGCATTAGCACGAAAATTTGTCGTACCAGTGCCGGTTTTAATCTATTCATATTTTAGTAGTTGGTTGGTTATTTTGCAAATAGTTGTTCTTTATTTTTAAAGGCTTTGAATTCCAGGGCATTTCCGCAGGGATCTTTAAAGAACATGGTAGCTTGTTCGCCAACCTGTCCCTCAAAACGAATGTACGGTTCAATTTCAAATTCAATATTTTTTGATCTCAGTAAATTGGCAAATTCCTGAAAAACATCCCATTCCAGGACTACCCCAAAATGTGGTACAGGAACATCCTTACCATCTACCGGATTACTGTGCGCTTTTTCGGTTTCTTCTGCTGGTTTATAATGAATAACCAATTGATGACCGAAAAAATTGAAATCTACCCAGTGATCACTGCTACGGCCTTCGCCGCAACCCAGGGTTTCCTTATAAAATTGTCTTGCTTTTTGTAAATCTGAAACCGGTATGGCTAAATGAAATGGCTGTACCTTCATAAATCTTAACTTAGTTAATCTAAAATTCTACGCAATTAAAATTAACATGTAATCTTAACATGCCGGCAAGCCATTGCGCTAATAATGTGTTAAGATTTATTTCTACGGGAATCCGTAGCTCTTTTTGAATATTTTTTATCTGAATTTTTCAGTCTGGAAGCTTCTTCTGTTTTGCTTGATTCATCTACCATTCTGTTAATGGTGGCGAGCTCTTCTTGAGTAAGGTCGCGGTAGGTACCCACGGGAACATCCAGGCTTACATTCATAATTCTAATGCGTTTTAAAGCGGTAACTTCGTAACCTAAAAATTCACACATTCTACGAATTTGTCGGTTTAGTCCCTGGGTAAGCACAATTCTAAAATCGTTTCTCCCTAATTTCTCCACTTCGCATTTTTTGGTGGTAGTCCCTAAAATAGGAACGCCATTCCCCATTCTTCTTATAAAATCTGAAGTAATTGGTTTGTTGACCGAAACAATATATTCCTTCTCGTGATTGTTCCTGGCGCGTAAGATCTTATTTACAATGTCCCCATCGTTGGTAAGAAAAATAAGTCCTTCACTGGGTTTGTCGAGCCGGCCAATAGGAAAAATTCGTTTAGGGTAATTTATAAAATCAATGATGTTATCTTTCTCTACCCTTGTGTCTGTAGTGCAAACAATACCTACCGGTTTATTAAAAGCCAGGTAAACATTAGGTTCTTTTTTTTCTGCTTCAGAAACCGCTTTTCCGTCAACCTTTACCAGATCGCCGGGAGCAATCTTGGTTCCCATTTCGGGGACAGTTCCATTAATGGTCACGCGACCCTGATCTATTAGTTTATCGGCGGCACGGCGTGAGCAGTAACCTATTTCACTTAAGTATTTATTTATTCGGGTAAGCTTCTGTTCAGACATAAAAAAGATTGTGCTGCAAAGATACAAGAATTCAACACGAAACTAATTTTTTAAAAAATAATCAAGGTACAGGCAACCTTTTGTAACTTTCCTGCGTCTATGTAAATAGAAGGCCTTTTTAATAAAGAAATCGGGTGAAAGTAATTCAACTTTTTAAAAGCGAAACTCAACTAATAAAGCGTGCGGCTAAAAAAGACCGTAAGGCGCAGCGCGAATTGTATGAGTTGCATTCAGGGAAAATGCTTAGCGTTTGCCGGCAATATATTAAAGATATGCATCACGCTGAAGAAGTTATGCTAAACGGATTTTTAAAAGTTTTTACCCACCTTAAAGATTTTGAATCTAAAGGAAGTTTTGAAGGCTGGATACGTAAAATTATGGTGCGGGAATCAATTTCTTTTCTTCGGTCACAAAAGAAAATTCTTTTTAATAATGAAGAAATCGCAGACCCTGGTTTTTCGGCTGAAATGAATACGGAGCTTAATGTTGCGCATATTCAAAACCTCATAGACAATTTGCCGGAAGGCTATAGGATGGTTTTTGTTATGTATGCGGTAGAAGGATATAAACACGCCGAAATTGCGAAAATGCTGAAGATTACTGAAGGGACTTCAAAATCGCAATTATCTAAAGCGCGAAGAATGTTGCAGGAGCAATTAAAAACACAAAACACATCGGATTATGGAATTAAATAAATTCGAAAAAAGGCAAGAGAAAAAATGGGAGAACAGGCAAATTAAGCCTTCTGCCGGAAGTTGGGAAAAGTTAGACGCAAAACTAAATGCTGAAGAAAATAAAACTTCCCAGAAACCCTGGAAATATATTGCCGCGGCAGTTGCCGTTTTGCTAGTCGCCGGAACTTTTCTTTGGAACCCAAATACTTCGGAAACTCCTCAAATTGTAGAGGAACCGGTAAATGAGATTATTGAAAAGCCGGAAATGAATAAGCCTGAAAATAATGTGCAAATCGCTTCGGAAGAAAATAATAGGGAAGAAAAAATTTCAGCTGAAAAGGAGATAAAAAACAAAGTTGCCAGTAAGTCTAAACCTTCAATATTAGCAGAAAAAGCTCCGGAAGTACCGGTTTTGGAAGAAGTTAAAATTGAAGAAGCAGTTGCGCTGGAAACAATTAGCCTGGAACCACCGGTTTCCGAAGAAAAACGAATTCAATCTAAACTTGAAGAAATCATTGCTGCAGCCGCTAAGAATGATCAAATTTCTGAGGATGAGGTTGATATTTTACTGGCTGAAGCCGCATCAGAAATAAGCAGAGAAAGGAATTTAAAATTATACGCTTCGGGCAATGAGATTAATGCGAATGCACTATTAGCCGAAGTAGAAGACGAAATTTACCAATCTTTTAAAGCTAAAGTTTTCGAGGTGCTTAAGGAAGGTTATCTCAAAGCAAAAACGGCGGTTGCCAACAGGAATTATTAATAATCATCAAAAATCCCACAAACGGGTCATTCATCAAACTTTAAAAATCAATAATCATGAAAACCATTATTTTTTACATCACACTTTCGTTGTTCAGTTTAGGATTACAGGAAGTTAGTGCGCAGGAAGTTGCTTCAAAAGAAGTTGAGCTCACCTCAGAAGAAAAAGCGAGAGAATTTTTTGAAAAGGAGAAGGCAGAAATTATTGCTAAGGAAAAAGGAAAACTCAAATACCAGATAGAGCGTATAAATGGAGAGCTGGAAAGGGGTGAGATTACGAGCGAAGAAGCGGAGAAACAAAAAAAGGAATTGGCTGAAAAGCACGCTAAAAATATTGAAAATAAAATAGCCATTTTGGAAAACGAAATGGAATTACGCGATAGGAATGCTGATTCTTCAGGGAATTATATTGCGATTGGGGGTAAAGGGAAAGTCCTGGATATTAACATAAATACTAAGGACAAATATGATAAGCGCACCACCAGTGATCTGGTAATTGCCGCCGGATTCAATAACGCCTTAGAAAAAGGGCAGTCCCTAAATAATTCAGATTTTAAACTGGCAGGAAGTCGCTTTTTTGAAATTGGTTGGGCCTGGAAAACACGGGTTTTTAAGGAAACAAACTGGCTGCGCGTGCGTTACGGACTTTCTTTCCAATTCAACGGATTAAAACCTACCGATAATCGCATTTTTGTAGAAGATGGAAATGAAACCTATCTCCAGGAATTTGCGATAGATCTGGATAAATCTAAGTTTAGAATGGATAACCTGGTTGTTCCTGTTCATTTTGAAATTGGACCATCTAAAAAAACAGAAACTGAAAGCCGTTTACATTTTTCAACCTATAAAATGCTAAAAATTGGATTTGGTGGTTATGCCGGTTTCAATATTGGAGAACGTCAAAAATTGAAGTATAAGGATGATGGAGATAAAGTGAAGGAGAAGCTTAAAAATAATTATAATACCAACGATTTGGTTTACGGATTAAGTGCTTACCTGGGCTGGGGTGGCGCCACGCTCTACGGGAAATATGATCTAAATCCAATATTTCAGGATCCAAATAGAGAATTACACAACTTTTCTTTAGGACTTAGGTTTGATGTTGATTAATTAACCGGAAATGTTTGAATCCAGAATAGATTATAAAATTTATATAATATGAAATTTAGCAGAGCTTTTGTAATAGTGTTTTTTTCTTTTGGAATCCTGGCTTGCAGTTCAGATGATGCAGAAATTGATAATGAGCAAGATTTAAAATCTTATGAGTTGGTTTCAATAGAATGGAAGTTAAGTGAGAATGACGGCCAAAGTATAGTAGAGAAGAAGCTTCCAGAATTTAATTTCCGGAATGAATCAGATACAATTATAGAAATTAGTATCGAACCCTTGAAAGACTTAAGCGGCCATTCAAAATTTAAGTTCAATGATTCCTTAACTTTTATAGAACTAAATCATCCTAATACTAAGGTAGCTATTCCAAGAGAATTAAGTCTATTGTCAGAAGAATTCAGATCCATAAGTAGTGGGGTTAAAGCAGACTTAACAATTGAAGAATCATCTTTTCCATTTTCCTGGTCCTTCAAAAATACTTTTGCTCTAAATAAAAGAAGTAAACTCACCTCTAATTACACTGTTTTTCTAAGAAAAAACACGGCTACTTTTCTTGCAGTATTTAGTGAACCTACTACAGGGGAAATACTAGAGTTAGAGGGGACCTGGACTGGTTTGTTTTTTAATAATGTGGAAGAAGAATCTTTGATAGAAGCCATTGATTAGCCTGGTTTAAATAATTCTGTGGCAATGCGGATGGCAATATACTTTTGAAATCAAAACATTAGAATTAGCCGCTTTTTATTTAGTAATTTTGTTTTCGTTCAATAAACCTCACAGGATACTAAAACCGGTGAGGTTTAAATGCTTAAATCACAAAGAATTTGATCTCAAAATCCACTATAGACAATGTATTTGAAACCGCCCGGGTAGAGGAGGTTATTGGTGATTTTGTTCAGCTAAAAAAATCGGGTTCGAACTTTAAAGGTTTGAGTCCGTTTAGTGATGAGCGTACCCCTAGTTTCATGGTTTCTCCGGTAAAGCAAATCTGGAAGGATTTTTCGAGTGGAAAAGGAGGGAACGTCGTGGCTTTTTTAATGGAACACGAGCATTTCACCTATCCTGAAGCCATAAAATACCTCGCCAAAAAATACGGAATTGAGATCGAGGAAACCCAGCAAAGTGACGAACAAAAACAGCAAGCCGATGAGCGGGAAAGTATGTACCTGGTTTCAGAATTTGCCAATAAGCATTTTCAGAAAAACCTGCATAAAACCGATTTAGGGAAAGCTATTGGGTTAAGCTATTTTAAGGAACGAGGATTCACTTTAGAAACGATCAAGAAGTTTGAGCTAGGATATTCTTTAGATGAATGGGACGATTTTACTAAAGAAGCGCTTGCTGAAGCCTACAAACTGGAATACCTGGAAAAAACCGGACTTACCATTGTAAAAGGCGAAAAGCAGTTTGACCGCTTTAAAGGAAGAGTGATGTTTCCCATTCATTCTATGTCTGGTAGGGTTTTAGGATTTGGCGGAAGAATTCTTACCAACGAAAAAAAGGCGGCTAAATACCTGAATTCACCCGAAAGTGATATCTACCACAAGAGTAAGGTTTTATACGGGATAAATTTTGCGAAACAGGCAATTGCCAAAGAAGATAATTGTTTTCTGGTTGAAGGTTATACCGATGTGATTCAGTTTCACCAGAGTGGAATTGAAAATGTGGTTTCGTCTTCAGGAACTGCTCTAACACCAGAGCAAATAAGATTAATAAACAGGCTCACAAAAAATATTACTGTACTGTTTGATGGTGATGCTGCCGGAATAAGAGCTTCGCTGCGCGGAATAGATTTGATCCTGGAACAGGGAATGAATGTTAGGGTTTGTACTTTTCCGGAAGGTGAGGATCCCGATAGTTTTGCAAGAAATAATTCAGATGAAGCTTTAGCGGAATATTTGCAGGAGAATGCCCAGGATTTTATTAGTTACAAAGCTTCTCTGCTTATGGAGGAAGCGAAGAAAGATCCGGTTAAAAAGGCAGAATTAATTCGGGATATTGTAAACAGTATTTCGAAGATTCCAGATACTATTCAGCAGGAAGTTTACTTACAGGAATGTTCCAGAATAATGGATATTTCTGAAAATGTGCTGTTTTCCAGCCTCGCACAATTAAATGCGAAAAGTGGAAGAACTTCTCCTCAACAAAAAGAACAGAAGAAGTCTTTTGATGTGGTTAAAGAAGACCCACAGCCAAAAACTACTAAAGTAGACGAGCAGTACGAACTTGAAAAGAAGATTATTAGTCTTTTGCTTCAATATGGTACGGTAGAGGAAGAATTTGAAGATCTTGTGCTTAAGGAGAAAGAAGATGGGGAATTTGGTCTGGAAAAGGAAGTGCAGAGAACCAGGGTCTTTGAAAAGATCTTTCTGGATCTTCAGGAAGATGAAATTGCTTTTGCTAATCCTAAGTTCAGGGATATTTACGCCGAATTAATCTCGCGTCTCAATAGTGAAGAGAAATTCGAAGTAAAGAATTTCATCAACGATATAGATCCAGATCAGGCTTCAGAGATTACCTCAATTCTAATGGAAGAGGAGCAATATAAATTGCACGAATGGGACAGGCAAAATATTTTCGTAAAAGCAAAAACTGAGACTATTTCTCAGGCACGTTAGCGAAACCATTCTTTCTTTACGCAGGTTTTTAATAAATCAGAAAATTAATGAGCTTTCAGAAAAAGTGAAAACTCCAGATGGAGAACAGCAAACACAGCATATCCTGGAAGACGTGAAAGACTATTTAACACTAAAAAAAGTACTTTCAGAAAAATTGAATCGAGTTATGTAGTGCTTATTTGTAATAAGCGAGAACGCGTAATTAGATCGGCTACGTTATCTACCTGTAATTTTTTAAGTAACCTGGTTTTATAAGTGCTTACCGTTTTTTCATTTATGGAAAGGGCTTCGGCAATATCTTTATTTCGTTTACCCGAAGAGATGAGGTTTAAAACTTCAGATTCTCTTGTAGAAAGTTTCTTGAATTTTGCAATTAAATTTCTTCCGGGAGACATTCCTGCATTTAGCTTGTCGGTAATTTTTTTGTTGAGGTAAATTCCGCCTCTGGCTACCTGGTAAATGGCTTTTTCAAGTTCTTCAGGTTTTGCCATTTTAGAAATATAACCTGCTGCGCCCGCTTTAATAGCACTTAACGCATAAACTTCTTCTGGATGCCCGGTGCAAACCAGGATTTTTGTTTTAGTGTAATCGTTTTTAATGGTGCGAAGTGCGTTTATTCCATTTATCTCAGGAAGATCTATTTCAATAACCAAAACATCGGGTTGGCGCTCGCTTAAAAAACCGTATAACTCCATCCCGCTATGCACGCTACCCACAACTTCCAGAGCCGGATTGTTTTTAAGAATGCATCGAATACCCTCATGCACCACAGGATGATGATCTGCAATTAATACTGTACTCATAATTTTAGGTTTGGTTGAAAAACACGCCGGGGTAGGACAAGCGCGTTTATACTACTAAATTTAACAGAATTTATCTTTCATTCTGTTTTCTGAGTACATTATTCGATAAAGTGATTATTTTTTAAGATTAACGGGTATAATGCAGACCGGTATCGGATTCATTTTGTGGGAGTTAGCGCGATGTCGGCTTTTGTAAATTTTAAAAACTTCTTGTTTGCGTCCCTCAAAATCTTCAGCAGATTTACCATTCTCAGCTTCCTCCATAGCCCATTCTAATTCAGGATAGGTAGCTCCAATTTGGTCTTCATCGGTACGGGTGTCAGCATATAAGCCATCAGTTGGAGCAGCTTTTACAATTTCATCTGTGATTCCCAAAAACTTTCCAATTTCAATAACTTCCGTCTTCATTAGGTCGGCTATTGGGCTTAAGTCTACGCCGCCATCTCCATACTTAGTATAAAATCCCACGCCAAAATCTTCTACTTTATTCCCTGTGCCAGCTACAAGGTAACTATGCAAACCGGCAAAATAATATAGAGTAGACATTCTTAATCTCGCCCTTGTATTTGCTAAAGTAAGTTCTGAAGCTTCAGAAGCTTCAACATTTGGAACTGCCTTTTTAAAATTGTCGAATACCGGCGTTAAGTTAACTTCCAGGTTGCTCACATTAGCGTAATGCTGTTTTAACCACTTGATGTGATCCTGCGCTCTGGTCACGTGATCATTGTGCTGGTGAATTGGCATTTCAAGACAAAGTGTTCGCAAGCCGGTTTTTGCACAAAGTGCTGAGGTTACTGCGGAGTCAATCCCGCCACTAATTCCAAGTACAAAACCGTTCATTCCTGCATTTGTTGCGTAGTCTTTTAACCAGTTAACTATATGGTCTACCACTTTTTCAGTTTGCATAATTTTGGGTGATTAAGTTTGTAAATAATACCTTTGCACACAAATCTACTATTTAAACATAATTATTAAAAGGGCAGGGCGTTAAAGCCTTCATAAAGAATCCCTATGTGTAAGAAAATAATTTTCCTATTCTGTATTATCGCTTTTGTTTCCTGTAACGAGGAAGCCGAAATTGAAAAGGAGATCGCAGAGGTGCCGGTAGAGTTTGAAGTGATTCGTTTTGATAAGCAATTTGCCGAAGCTAAACCGGAAGATATTCCGGAGCTAAAACAGGAATATCCATTTTTGTTTCCGCAGCAATTTTCAGATAGTGTTTGGATAGAGAAACTAAATGATACTATTCAGCAGGAAATAGATAGAGAAGTTGGCAAAGCTTTTCCTTCTTTTGAAAATAAAAAGGCAGAACTCCACAGTCTTTTTCAGCATATAAAATATTATTTCCCACAATTTGAAGCGCCAAAAGTATTTACGGTAACTTCAGAAGTTGATTATAAAAATAAGGTGATTCTTCAGGATGATTATTTATTTATTTCCCTGGATACCTATTTAGGAGAAGATCATCATTTCTATATTGGAATTCAGGAATTCTTAAAGAAGAATTTCAAGAAGGAGCAGATACTTCCGGATGTTGCCAATGCTTATGCCGAAAAATATGTAGAAAGACCCGAGTCAAGAACTTTTCTAGCGCATATGGTTTACTACGGAAAACTATTATACTTAAAAGATAGGTTTATTCCTGAAGTAGCTGATGCAGAAAAAATAGGGTATACCGAAGAAGAATTCACCTGGGCGCAAAATAACGAAGCCCAGATATGGCGGTATTTCGTAGAAAATGAATTGTTTTTTGATACCGATACCGAACTTTATTCGCGGTTTCTATATCCTGCACCTTTTTCAAAATTCTACCTGCAGTTAGACGCCGATTCTCCGGCAATGCTGGGGCAATATATAGGATGGCAAATTGTGCGTAGCTATATGGATAAAACCGATGCATCTTTAGAGGAAATGATAGCAACAGATGCCGAAACAATATTTAATAAAGCCAATTTTAAACCAAGAAAGTAATGTCAGAATTTAAAAAGTCAGAAATAAATATAGAAGTGGTAACCGATGAAAATCGAGTGCCAGAAGAGATTACCTGGAGTGCGGAAGACGGAAATGTTTATAAAGAAGATGCCAAGGCTTTAATGCTTTCGGTTTGGGATAGCAAATCCCAGGAAACCTTAAGAATAGATCTTTGGACTAAAGATATGCCGGTAGATGAAATGAAGAAATTCTTTCACCAAACGCTTGTTTCTATGAGCGATACCTTTAACCGTGCAACACAGGACGAGAAAATGACCGCCACAATGAAAGACTTTTGCGATTATTTTGCCGAAAAATTAGAAATTACTCAAAAATAACTACCTTGGGTAAGTTCACGGAACATGCATAGGAAAAAATTTTAATTTAGAAACGGAATATTAAATCTCGATTATCGAGTGGAGAAACTCATCTTTGTTTATAACGCGTTTTCCGGAACACATAATGCTGTTCTGGATGCGCTGCATAAAATTGTAAGTCCCAATTCTTATGCTTGCAATCTTTGCAAGCTTACCTATGGAACTTTTTCTGAAAACTCACAGTGGAAAGAATTTCGGCAAAAGTCTGATGTAGAAATGGATTTTCTACATATAGATGAATTCCGAAAGAAGTATGCTTCTAAGTTTAGCTATAAATATACATTCCCAATCGTTTTATGGGAAGACGAAGCTGAAATGGGTATTTTTATCCCTACTGAAGAACTGGAACGAGTTCCAAATACTGAAGCTTTAATTTTGCTTATTGAAGAACGGCTTAAAATTTAGCCAGGCGAATTATTAGATCTTAATTCGTTATTAATAGCATCAATATAGTCCAGTATTTCATCCTGCCCTAGTTTAGAGGTTGCCGAGCTAACAAAAAACTCTGGCATCTCTTCCCAAATTTCCAGCATTTTATCCTGGTAATTATTAATGTTTTTTTCAAGCATCTTCGGCTTTAGCTTATCGGCTTTGGTGAAAATAATGCAAAACGGAACCTGGTGCTCTCCAAGCCATTGCATAAATTCCATATCTATGGGCTGCGGCTCGTGCCTGCTGTCTATAAGAACAAAAGCGCAAATCATTTGTTTGCGTTTGTCAAAATAAGCGGTAATAAATTTCTGAAAAGTACGCTTTGTAGATTTAGAAACCTTTGCATAGCCATAACCCGGTAAGTCTACAAGATGCCAGTTTTTATTGATCAAAAAATGATTAATAAGCTGTGTTTTTCCCGGTTTAGCTGAGGTTTTTGCCAGGGTCTTTCTATCGGTAAGCATATTTATTAAGGAAGACTTCCCTACATTACTGCGACCAATAAAAGCGTATTCGGGCAGTTTGCTATCCGGGCATTTGTCTACTCGGGTATTGCTTACCACAAATTCTGCCGACTTGATTTTCATTTTAAAATTTTTTGAAAGTGATCTTGTTTAATGTCAGCTTCAGAGGCATCAAACCTTAACTTTTATAAGTTATTTTGCCTAGAAATTTCGTTTTTGCAACCAGTCGTGAAGTAGTTCATTAAAGCGTACTGGGTGTTCCATCATAGCAGCGTGGCCACATTTGTCTACCCAATAAAGATCGGCATCCGGGAGCAAACGCTGAAAATCTTCAGCTACTTCCGGCGGGGTTACATTATCGTCTTTTCCCCAAATAATACAAGTTGGGGTTTTCATTTTAGGTAGATCTTTTGCCATATTATGCCTAATGGCACTTTTAGCAATAGCAAGAGTTTTTACCAGTTTGTTGCGATCGCTTACTGTTTCATAAACATCGTCTACCACTTCTTTGGTGGCAACTTCAGGATCGTAAAAAACATCCTGGGCTTTTTTCTTGATAAATTCGTAGTCTCCACGGCGCGGATAGCTCTCGCCCATAGAATTTTCGTAAAGTCCCGAACTTCCTGTAATTACCAGGGCCTCTACCATTTCTGGATATAATTTTGTGGCTAATAAAGCAATATGCCCGCCTAGCGAATTACCTAGCAGGATCACTTTATCGTAACCTTTAAAATCTACAAATTCTTTTAAATATTTAGCAAAAGTTCCTACGCTGGTTTTAAGTAGCGACATGGAATACAAAGGAAGTTCTGGAATAACCACTTTATAACCATGCTTCGGAAAATATTCGGTAACCCCATCAAAATTACTTAAACCGCCCATAAGTCCGTGTAAAATAACTATCGGGGTTCCTTCTCCTTGCTCCAGGTACGTAAACTTTCCCTCTTGCCTTAAATTATTTTTCATTGATTGGCTTTGCGGTTAGCAATCGCAAATATAGCGATTTCATTACAAGTATAATCATTTTTAAGAAATAGCAAAGTGATTTAGGAAATGCATTTTTCACTTCATTTCTAAAATTTTTAACAATAAAAGCACAATAAAAACCAAGACTCTGAAACCTAAATGAATAGCGCTATTTGATAGTGTTTCAGCTAAATACAGTGGAGAAACTTATCAACAAAGTGGTAGAAAGTGGTAAAATGTGGTAATTTTTTCAATATATTTGACTCTATAAAGTATAGAAGTGGTAAACCTCATTGGAACATACGAATGTAAAGCAGATGCCAAAGGCCGGTTAATGGTTCCTTCAGCATTAAAAAAGCAGCTTGCGCCTATGTTGCAGGATGGTTTTGTGCTAAAACGTTCGGTTTTTCAACCTTGTTTAGAGTTGTATCCTATGCAGGAATGGAATGTTTTAATGCAGAAAATTAACGGGTTGAACCGCTTCAAAAAGAAGAATAACGATTTTATTAGAAGGTTTACTGCCGGTGTGAAGATGGTAGAAGTAGATTCTAACGGTAGACTTTTAATTCCGAAAGATCTTGTTGGATTCGCCGGAATTAATAAAGAGATCGTGCTTTCTTCTGCAGTAAATATTATAGAGATCTGGGATAAAGATAAATACGAAAACACCATTGATGAGACTTCAGATGATTTTGCTGAATTGGCTGAAGAAGTAATGGGAAACGATGACTTAGATGCAATATCATAATCCGGTATTATTAAAAGAGTCTGTAGACGGCCTTAATATTAAGGAAGATGGCGTGTATGTAGATGTTACGTTTGGTGGTGGTGGTCATTCCCGCGAAATTTTAAGCAGGCTTGGTCCTAACGGAAAACTTTTTGGTTTTGATCAGGATAAAGATGCCTTGCAGAATACCATTGAAGACCCGCGGTTTACGCTAATTCACGAAAATTTCAAATTCATAAAGCGATTTTTGAGGTTTTACGGAATTAAGAAAGTCGATGGGATTTTAGGTGATTTTGGGGTTTCCTCACATCAATTCAACGAAGCAGAAAGAGGTTTTTCTACTCGGTTTGACGCGCGTTTAGACATGCGAATGAATCAGGGAAGTAAGTTGAGCGCCTATGAGGTGATCAATGAATATGGAGAAGAGCAGCTTAAAAAGTTGTTTTACGAGTATGCCGATTTGAAAAATGCGCCGAAGCTTGCCAGGCTTATTGTGGATGCAAGAAAGGAAAAGCCGATAGAAAGCAGCGAACAATTAAACGATTTGCTGAAACCACATTTATTTAAAGGTAAAGAGAATAAAATACTGGCGCAGATCTACCAGGCAATTCGAATTGAGGTGAACCAGGAAATCGAGGTTTTAAAAGATTTTTTAAGACAAACCGAAGAGCTGGTGGTAAAAAATGGGAGAATCAGTCTTATTTCTTATCACTCTTTAGAAGATAGGTTGGTGAAGCGATACATAAGAAGTGGTTTGTTTGAAGGAGAGCCTGAAAAAGATTTCTACGGAAATATTTCGGTTCCTTTCAAAAAAGTAGGAGGACTTATAGTGCCTTCGGCTGAAGAAATTAAAGAAAATAATAGGGCGAGAAGTGCCAAATTAAGAGTGGCGAAGAAATTATAGTTTTTTGTAAAACTATGATGAATTCTCACAAGAAGGTTGAAGTTAAAAAGAGATGAGGAAAGGTTTTTACAACATACTACGTGCTAATTTTCTTATTAGCAGGGATGCGGTAAACAACTGGCGCTTTATAGTTTTTTGTACGCTGCTCGCAATAATTATGATTGCGAGTTCCCATAGTGCAGAGCGTAAGGTGCATAGAATAGCAAAACTTCATACAGAAGTAAGGGAGTTAAAAAGTGAATTTGTAGATCGTCGTTCCGCATTAATGCGAATAAAAATGGAATCTACAATTACCCAAAAAATGAAAGATCGTGGGATTCTTCCTTCCGAGAATCCGCCGTATAAAATTAAAGTGAAGATAAAGGAGTAAATGGCTACATCAGAAAAAGGCATATTAAATAGATTATACGTGGTTGCGGCCTGTATGTTCATTTTTGCTGTTGGGGTAGGTGTGAAGCTGCTCGATATTCAGTTTGTGGAGGGAGATTATTACCGAAATCTTGCCGAAGAACGTACTGTGCGAAGCTTTAAAATTCCTGCCAGCCGTGGAAACCTTTACGATGCCAACGGAAATCTTTTGGCAACATCAGTTCCTAAATACGATATAAGATTTGATGCGGTTACCGTTTCAGATAAAAACTTCCAGGAGAATATAGTGCCGCTTTCCAATAATCTAACCGAAATGTTTGGAAGGTCTGCTGCATATTGGTCTCAGCGTTTAAGACAGGCAAGAGCTAATGGTCAACGTTATTTGCCTATTGCGCAAAATCTTGGTTATTCAGAATATATGAAAGTTAAAAGCTTTCCTATGTTCAATTTAGGAGCTTATAGAGGTGGAATTATTGTAGAGCAAAGAACTGTTCGGGAGCATCCGCTTGGGAAAATGGGAGAAAGAACGGTTGGTTACGAGCGCCAGGATGAGAATGGATATTTTACCCGGGTAGGTCTTGAAGGTGCTTTTAGTTCTTATTTAAGAGGAACCGATGGTCGTAGGTTAAAACAAAAAATTGCCAAAGGCCAGTGGAAACCAATTAGTGATAATAACGAGGTAGAGCCTAAAGATGGTTACGATGTGATTTCTACTATAGATGTGAACATCCAGGATATTGCACATCATGCTTTATTAAAACAACTCGAGTATTTTGAAGCAGATCATGGTACTGTGGTGGTTATGGAAACCAAAACCGGCGAGATCAAAGCAATGTCTAATCTTGGTCGTACAGAAGCCGGAACTTATTTCGAAAAAAGAAACTACGCGGTTTACGAATCTAGTGAGCCGGGATCTACATTTAAATTAATGGCGATGACCGCCGCCCTGGAAGATAATGTGATAGATACCAGTTCGGTTATCGATACCGAAAATGGTGTGGTGAGATATTACGGAAGACCGGTTAGGGATTCCCGTCGTGGAGGTTACGGTAAAATTTCGGCAGCACGCGCTTTTGAGGTTTCTTCTAATACCGCATTTACTAAAATTATTACTGAAGGTTATAAAAGTAATCCCTCCAAATTTGTTGATCGTTTATACGATATGGGGCTTAATAGTAAAATAGGCCTGGATATAAAAGGAGAAGGCTCTCCAAGAATTCCGCATCCAAAAGATAAAAACTGGAATGGATTGAGTTTGCCTTGGATGGCGTTTGGCTACGGAGTTTCATTAACGCCGCTGCAAACACTTAATTTCTATAATGCCATCGCTAATAATGGCGAAATGGTGAAGCCAAGATTTATTAAGGAAGTAAAGGAATGGGATAAAAGTATTTTAAAGGTTGAGCGTGAGGTGATGAATCCCAGAATTTGTTCTCCTGAAACCGCTAAAAAACTTCAAAATATGATGCAGCATACCGTAGAAAGAGGTACTGCAGCAAATATTTATACCCCAAATTTTTCTATGGCCGGAAAAACAGGAACCTGCCAGGTTGAATACTGGATAGAGCCGGGAAGATATATCTCTTCTTTCGCCGGATATTTTCCTGCCGAAAATCCTAAATATTCTTGCATTGTAATTATTCACAAACCAAATAAAAGAAAAGGTTATTACGGGAATATTGTTGCTGCACCGGTTTTTAAACAAATCGCCCAAAAGATTTATACAGATACTCCGGTTATGGATACCCTGCCGTCTCTTGATATTGAAAATGATAAGGTAGTAGATGATTTTGAAGCTTATTATGCAAGTTTTGAAAATGAAAAACTAATAATGCCAGATGTAACCGGAATGCCTGCAATGGATGCTGTTTCTCTTTTAGAAAACCTTGGTTTAAAAGTGAATTTTAATGGAACCGGAAGAGTTAGAGCGCAATCAATATCTGCAGGACAGAAAATAAAAACTAACCAACAAGTAAATTTAAATATAGGTTGAGAGTCTTAAAAGACATATTATATAAAGTAGAGATCGATGCCGTGGTAGGAAATACCTCGGTTACTATTAATAAGCTTCAGTTTGACTCCAGAAAAGTTGAACTGAATGATGCTTTTGTGGCTATTCGGGGAAGTATTTCAGATGGTCACGAGTATATAGCTCAGGCAATAGATAAGGGTGCGCTTGCGATAATTTGCGAAGAACTTCCGAAGGAAATTGTAAACGGAGTTACTTATATAAAAGTTGGAAACGCCCAGCAGGCTTTAGCTTTTATGGCTGCGAATTATTACGATAATCCTTCAGAGAAATTAAAACTTGTAGGAGTTACCGGAACCAACGGGAAAACTACTATTGCTACACTTTTATATAATTTATTTACAAAAGCTGGCTTTAAAGTCGGATTACTTTCTACCGTAAAAGTGATGGTTGCTGAAAATGCTTTTGATGCAGTAAGAACCACTCCAGATTCTATCTCTATCAACGATTACCTAAAGCAGATGAATGATGAAGGCGTTGAGTTTTGCTTTATGGAAGTTAGTTCTCACGGGATAGATCAGCATAGAACTACCGGGCTGGAATTTGCCGGTGGAATTTTTACGAATCTAAGCCACGATCATTTAGATTATCACAAGAGTTTTGCTGAATACCGCGATGTTAAAAAACGCTTTTTTGATGAATTACCGGCTTCAGCATTTGCATTAACCAATATTGATGATAAGAACGGGCAGGTAATGCTTCAGAATACAAAAGCCCAAAAATATACTTACGCCTTAAAATCTTACGCCGATTATAAAGCGCAGATCCTTGAAAATTCTTTCACAGGTTTACTGCTGAAAGTGAATGACCAGGAATTATGGACACGCCTAATTGGAAGTTTCAACGCTTATAATGTTTTAGCAATTTATGCTACTGCAGAACTTTTGGGCCTTGAAAACCTGGAAAGTCTAAAGATTATCAGCGAGCTAAATTCTGTTAGCGGAAGATTCCAATATATCATTTCAAAAGAAGAAAAAATTACGGCGATCGTAGATTACGCGCATACGCCAGATGCTTTGAAAAATGTACTGGAAACTATAAACAGCATCCGTACAAAAAATGAAGAGCTCATTACTGTTGTAGGGTGTGGCGGAGATCGTGATACTACCAAAAGACCAAAAATGGGACATATCGCTTCTGCTTTAAGTACCAAAGTGATCTTTACTAGCGATAATCCAAGAACCGAAGATCCCGATAAGATTATTGAAGATATTGAAGCTGGGGTAGAGCCGCAAAATTTCAAGAAAATTATGTCTGTGACCAATAGAAAACAGGCTATAAAAACTGCCTGCCAGATCGCGGGAGAGAATGATATCATTTTAATCGCAGGAAAAGGTCACGAGACCTACCAGGAAGTAAATGGAGAACGCAGTGATTTTGATGACCTCAAGATAGTAACCGAATTTTTAAAACAATTAAATAAGTAAGCCCAAAACTTTCGCAGGAAAGAGTAATTAGAAAACATGTTATACTACTTATTTCAATATTTAGAAGCAGAATACCAGGTGCCAGGGGCGCGCTTATTTGAGTATATCTCATTTAGATCGGCCATGGCCATTATTCTTTCTTTGGCAATTTCTACCATCTACGGGAAAAGAATTATTAGTTATTTGTTGGCGAAACAAGTGGGAGAAAGCGTTCGTGATCTTGGATTGAGAGGGCAGAGTGAGAAAGCAGGAACACCTACAATGGGTGGTTTGATCATAATTTTTGCAACTCTTGTTCCGGTTTTGCTTTTTGCAAAACTTGAAAATATTTATGTGATCCTGCTTATTGTGACCACCCTTTGGATGGGAGCAATTGGGTTTATAGACGATTACATTAAAACCTTTAAAAAGGACAAAGAAGGCCTTAAGGGTAAGTTTAAGGTTTTAGGCCAGGTGGGCTTAGGTATTATTGTAGGAGGTACTTTGTTTTTTCACCCCGGTGTTACCGTAAAAGAGGAAGCCAATGAGCCAGCTCCAGAACAACAGGAATTGGTAGATAGTTTTCAGAATATTCGGGAAATGGGACCGGAAATTAAAACCACCACTACCACAATTCCTTTTGTAAAGAATAACGAATTCGATTATTCCAGCTTAATAAGTTGGATAGATCCTGCTTTAAAGAATTATGCCTGGTTAATATTTATTCCAATCGTAATATTTATTGTAACCGCCGTTTCTAA
Organism: uncultured Flavobacteriaceae bacterium; assembly: GCA_963727565.1. Classification (GTDB taxonomy): domain Bacteria; phylum Bacteroidota; class Bacteroidia; order Flavobacteriales; family Flavobacteriaceae; genus Salegentibacter. The sequence continues at coordinate 261,547 of CAVSGU010000006.1, read as the reverse complement.
TGGCGCCAATTTAACCGATGGAATAGACGGCCTTGCTGCCGGTTCTTCGGCAATAATTGTGCTCACGCTGGGTATTTTCGCCTGGGTTTCGGGTAACATTATTTTTTCTGATTACCTGAACATTATGTACATCCCGCGATCTGGCGAGATGACCATTTTTATAAGTGCCTTTGCAGGAGCTTTGGTAGGTTTTCTATGGTACAACACTTATCCGGCGCAGATCTTTATGGGAGATACCGGGAGTTTAACGATTGGCGGAATTATAGCCGTCCTCGCTGTTGCTACCAGGAAAGAATTATTGATCCCGGTTTTATGCGGAATATTTCTGATGGAAAACTTATCGGTGGTATTGCAGGTAGCCTGGTTTAAGATCACCAAACGAAAATATGGCGAAGGCCGAAGAATTTTCCTGATGTCTCCTTTACATCATCATTATCAGAAAAGAGGATACCACGAAAGTAAAATAGTAGTGCGCTTTTGGATTATTGGAATTTTCCTGGCCATTGTAACTATAATCACGCTAAAAGTAAGATAAGAAATAGTGAACACTGAAACTCAAAATAATAGTAATTCCGGTAAAAGACTGGTAATTCTTGGCGGCGGCGAAAGCGGTGCGGGAACTGCCATTCTTGGGGTGAAAGAAGGTTTTGAGGTTTTTGTTTCAGATAAAGGGAAAATAAAAGAAAAATATAAGTCGGTTTTTGAAGAATTAAAGATCGATTGGGAAGAAGAACAACATACCGAAGCTAAAATTTTAAATGCTGAGGTAGTGATGAAAAGTCCTGGAATTCCTGAAACTGTTTCAATTGTAAAACAATTAGTAGAGAAAGGTATTCCGGTGATTTCAGAAATAGAATTTGCTGCTGCTTTTACTTCGGCAAAAATTATTGGGATTACAGGAAGTAACGGGAAAACCACCACCACCAAATTTGTGCATCATATTTTAAAGAATGCAGGCATAAAAGTAGGGATGGCCGGTAACGTAGGAGATAGTTTTGCGAAACAAGTAGCTGAAACCACTCCCGATTGGTTTGTACTGGAATTAAGCAGTTTTCAGTTAGACGGAATTAAAGATTTTAGGCCAGATATTTCGGTATTGACCAATATCACGCCAGATCATTTAGATCGCTACGAGCATAAACTGGAAAATTATGTTTTTTCAAAATTTAGAATTGCCGAAAATCAAACAGAAAAAGATTTCTTCATCTATGATTTAGACGATGAGATCATCACCAGGTGGTTAGAGAAAAACCCGGTGAAAGCGCAAAATTTACCGTTTTCCCTTCAGCAAAAAGTAGAAAACGGATCATATATAGAGAACCAAAATATTATTGTCAATATAAAAAACAACCAATTTAACATGCCAACAACAAAATTAGGTTTACAGGGTAAGCATAACACTAAAAATGCTATGGCTGCGGCCACTGTTTCCCAGCTATTAAGAATTAGAAAAGAAACTATTCGTGAGAGTATGGAGAGTTTTCAAGGGGTGGAACACCGACTTGAAAAAGTGCTGAAAATTAATAATGTACAGTACATCAACGATTCTAAAGCAACTAATGTAAACGCTACTTTTTATGCTTTAGAGAGTATGGAAAGCGAAACCATTTGGATTGTTGGAGGTGTGGATAAAGGAAATGTTTACGACGATCTTTTGCCTTTGGTAAATGAGAAGGTAAAGGCTATAATTTGTCTTGGCGTAGATAACCAAAAGCTGATGCAAAACTTCGGCAACTGTGTAGATACTATGGTAGAAACTCAGTCGATGAAAGAAGCTGTGAGAATGGCTTACAGTCTTGCCGAAAAAGGAAATTCGGTATTGCTTTCACCGGCCTGTGCGAGTTTTGATCTTTTTGAGAATTACGAAGACAGAGGGCGCCAGTTTAAAGAAGCAGTAAGAAATCTTTAAAATTAAAGGTTTTAGAGCTAGGCTCTCGTCAAGCTGAACTTGTTTCAGCTTCTAGCATGTTTTGATACTAACAAGTTAGATCCTGAACCAAGTTCAGGATGACGTTAAAGAGTTTAGCTGAATAAAAAGAATATTACTAAAAATTAAATGAGCAGTATTTTTTCAAATCTTAAAGGCGATAAGGTTATCTGGGCTACGGCCGGGCTGTTGGCAATATTTTCGTTTTTGCCGGTCTACAGTGCCAGTAGTAACCTTGCGTATCTATATGGAGACGGAAGCACTTTCCAGTATGTGGTGGTGCATTTCTTCCATTTGCTTTTAGGTTTCTGTTTGCTCTTTGCGGTACATAAAATTCCCTATCATTATTTTAGAGGGCTTTCCATCTTGTTTTTGCCGGTGGTAATTGTGTTATTGATTTATACCGTTGCCCAGGGAACAATGATTGACGGGGCTTATGCAAGTAGATGGATTCAAATTCCGGGCTTAGGCGTTTCATTTCAGTCATCTACGTTGGCATCGGTAGTTTTAATGATCTATGTAGCGCGATACCTCTCTAAAAAAACTAACGATAATCTCACTTTTAAAGAGTCAATTTTACCGCTTTGGGTGCCTGTAGGACTGGTATTATTATTAATTTTGCCGGCCAATTTCTCTACAACAGCTATCATTTTTTCTATGGTGCTGGTACTCATGTTTTTAGGAGGATATCCGGTTAAATACCTCGGAATTATAGTCGCTGCCGGCTTGCTTTTATTGACGATGTTCATTTTAACAGCGAAGGCATTTCCGGGACTTTTGCCTAATAGGGTAGATACCTGGGCCAGTAGAATTGAAAGTTTTACAAATGATGAAGATACTGAAGCCGATTACCAAATAGAAAAGGCAAAAATTGCTATTGCGAGTGGTGGTGTTGCAGGAACGGGAATTGGAAAAAGTGTGCAAAGAAATTTTTTACCACAGTCTTCCTCAGATTTTATCTACGCGATAATAGTTGAAGAAATGGGATTAATAGGCGCATTTGGCGTGATGGGAGCATATTTATTATTGCTGTTTAGAATCGTAATTGTTGCCACAAAATCGAATACGGTTTTTGGAAAATTACTGGTTATGGGTGTTGGTTTGCCAATAATCTTTCAGGCTTTAATCAATATGGGAGTTGCGGTAGAATTATTTCCTGTTACGGGACAAACGCTGCCACTAATTAGTAGCGGTGGAACATCTATTTGGATGACCTGTATGGCACTTGGAATTATTTTAAGTGTAAGCGCCAAACGTGAGGAAATGAAAGAACGCGAAGAAGCTGAAAAGGAATTGGATAATGAAAATCCTTTAGATATTTTAAGCGAAGCTATCTAACCAGCATGATGCTGGATGCAAGAAATTGTGGAAGATATAAATGTGATTGAAAGTTTGTGATTAAGTTCCAAAATTTGGAATTAAAATTTAAAATGATGAAAAAGGATTTACGTGTAATATTATCTGGAGGCGGCACAGGCGGGCATATTTACCCGGCCATTGCCATTGCCAACGAGATAAAAACGCGTTTTCCTAAAGTGAAAATATTATTTGTGGGCGCCAGTGACAGGATGGAGATGGAGAAAGTGCCGCAAGCAGGTTATAAAATTGAAGGTCTTTGGATTAGTGGAATTCAGCGAAAGTTAACGATGAGCAATCTGATGTTTCCATTTAAGCTGTTAAGCAGTTTGGCGAAATCCAGAAGAATAATTAAGGAATTTAAGCCAGATGTGGTAATTGGAACCGGAGGCTTTGCTAGCGGACCGTTATTAAAAGTAGCGAGCTCTAAAGGAATTCCGAGCCTTATTCAGGAACAGAACTCGTTTCCGGGAATAACCAATAAGCTTCTGGCAAAACAAGTCGATAAGATTTGTGCCGCTTATGAAGAGGTAAAAAGATTTTTTCCTGCTGAAAAGACTGTGATTACCGGGAACCCGGTAAGACAGGATTTGTTGAAGATTGATGTAAATAAGGAAAAGGCGCTTAAACATTTTAGTCTTGATAAAGACAAAAAAGTTGTTTTGGTTTTAGGCGGAAGTCTTGGCGCTAGAAGAATTAATCAATTGGTGGAAGCCAATTTAGAAAGGTTTAAAAAGGAAAATATTCAGCTTATCTGGCAAACCGGGAAGCTGTATTTCGAAGAATATAAAAAGTACAATTCAGGTTTGGTGCAAACGCATTTATTCCTGAATGAAATGAATTTTGCTTACGGCGCTGCAGATGTTATTATTTCAAGAGCCGGAGCGGGCACGGTTTCAGAATTGAGTATTGTGGGAAAACCGGTGCTTTTTGTTCCGTCGCCAAATGTAGCTGAAGACCACCAGGCTAAAAATGCACTGGCGGTAGTGAAGAAAAATGCGGCGATGATGTTGAAGGAAAATGAGCTGGATGAAAAATTTGAAACCGAGTTTTTCGCATTAATGGCTTCTGAAGAGAAGCAAAAAGAACTGGGAGAGAATATAAAGAAACTGGCCTTGCCAAATGCAACCGCAAGGATTGTAGACGAAGTTGAAAAATTGATTAAATAAAATATAAAGAGAAATATATTCTGAAATATCCCGATAATTCGGGACAGAATAAGTGAGATTAAAAATATAAATGCAGGATTTAAACCACATACAAAACATTTATTTTATCGGTATTGGCGGTATTGGGATGAGTGCGCTGGCGCGTTACTTTAAATTCCAGGGAAAAAATGTGGCCGGTTACGATAAGACTTCAACTTCGCTTACCAGAACGCTGGAAGCTGAAGATATTGTTGTGGTTTATGATGAAAAATTAAGTGCTGTTCCTGCTGAATTTATGCAGAAGGAAAATACACTTGTGGTTTATACACCCGCAGTTCCTGCCGCTCACGAGCAACTGGTTTATTTTAAGGAAAATGAATTTACCCTAAAGAAAAGAGCCGCTTTACTTGGATTGATCTCTAAAGGAAAAACAACATTAGCCGTGGCTGGAACTCACGGTAAAACTACCACCACGGCAATTTTAGGACATTTACTTAAAGAAACCGATGCGAAAGTAACCGGATTTTTAGGCGGAATAAGTGAAGATATTCAAAGCAATTTAATTCTTAAAGGTGACGAAGTTATCGTGGTGGAAGCCGATGAGTTCGATAGATCTTTTCTTCATCTTTCACCAAATATTGCAGCGGTAACCTCTATGGATGCCGATCATTTGGATATTTATGGCAAAAAAGAGGAACTGGAAGACACCTTTAGGCAATTTGCCGCTCTCGTGCCAGAAGACGGAACGCTATTTGTGAAAAATGGCTTGCCGCTGGATGGAATTACTTTTGGAATAGAAGACAACGCCGATTATTCGGCACAAAATATAAAGATCGAAAATGGGACGTATCATTTTGATCTAAAAACTCCTAACGGAGTTATTGAAGATTTTAAGTTTAATCTACCCGGCAAACACAATTTGCTAAATGCTATAACCGCCCTGGCGATGGCTATCCAATATGGATCCCCAATCCCCAAGCTAGCCAGGGCGCTATATAGTTTTAAGGGTGTTAAACGTAGATTTTCTTATAAAATTAAGTCAGATAAGCTGGTGCTTATAGACGATTATGCGCATCATCCGGCAGAGATCGCTGCGGTGAACCAGGCCATAAGGGAAATGCATCCCGGGAAGAAGGTTTTGGCAGTTTTTCAGCCGCATTTATTCAGCAGAACTAAAGATTTTGTTGATGATTTTGCTGAAAGCCTGTCTTTGTTTGATGAGTTGATGTTACTGGATATTTATCCGGCGCGAGAATTGCCAATTGAAGGAGTTACTTCAAGCTGGCTTTTAGAGAAAGTTCAGAATTCAAATAAGAAATTAATTCAGATAGAAAATATTATTGAAGAAATAAAAAGATCAAATCCGGAAGTTGTGGTGCTTATGGGCGCCGGTAGTATTGGAGAAGAAGTGGAATCTGTAAAAAACGCATTGCAAGATGAAGCATAAACTTAAGTACATAAAACTACCTGTTTTGCTGATTTTAGTGGCTTTTCTCTTCGGTTTTGCTGAAAAGCGCAATAATGCCCGAAAAGTAAGCGAAGTTAAGGTGCAATTTATAGCCGGTGAAAACCTATATGTGACCGAGGAAGCGGTTAATAAGTTGTTGATACAAAATGATGTAGCGGCGGCGGGCATAGATAAAGAAATTTTAGATTTGAATAGGGTAGAGAGCCTTTTGAACAATCACGATATGATAGAAAATGCTGAAGCTTTTTTAAGTCTGGATGGGAAACTCCAAACTAAAATAAGTCAGCGTAAACCTATTGGCAGAATAGTTGGAAACTCTTCATTTTATTTAGACAAAAATGGGCTTGAAATGCCTTTGTCATCCTACTATTCGGCTCGTGTGCCGTTGTTGTTAGATATAGATTCAAGTCATATAGAGAAAGTATATCCGCTGGTAGCATATATTCAGCAAGATAAATTTTTAACTCAGCATATCACCGGCGTAAGGCGTTTACCCGGCAATAAATTTGAGTTGCAAATGAGAAAACTGGATTTTAAGGTTTATTTCGGTAAGGCCGAAAATATAGCCCTGAAGTTCAATAATTTTAAAGCATTTTATAAAAAAGCTTTGCAAGACAAGAAATTAGAGACCTACAAAAAAGTGAATTTACAATTTGGAGATCAGGTTGTTTGCACTAAAAAGTAAATTATGGAACACAGCGACATAGCCGTAGGATTAGATATAGGGACCACAAAGATTGTGGCCATGATTGGGCGTAAGAACGAGTATGGAAAAGTGGAGATCGTAGGTATTGGGAAATCCAAAAGCCTTGGCGTGCACCGTGGAGTAGTGAATAATATCACTCAAACCATTCAGTCTATACAACAGGCTATTCAGGAAGCGGAAGCAGATTCCGGTTTAAAGATAAGTGATATTGTAGTTGGTATTGCGGGCCAGCATATAAGAAGCCTGCAACATAGCGATTACATAACCAGGACAAATCCTGAAGAGGTAATTGATGCCGATGATATTCATAGCCTTTGCAACCAGGTACACAAGTTGGTTATGCTGCCGGGCGAGGAAATTATTCACGTTTTACCTCAGGAATTCAAGGTAGACGGCCAGGCAGAGATCAAGGAGCCTATTGGAATGTACGGCGGAAGATTGGAAGCCAATTTCCATGTGGTGGTTGGCCAGGTTTCTTCCATTAGAAATATTGGAAGATGTGTAAAAAGTGCCGGTTTAGAACTTTCGGCGGTGACTTTAGAGCCATTGGCTTCAGCTAATGCAGTATTGAGTCAGGAAGAAAAAGAAGCAGGGGTAGCACTTATCGATATAGGTGGTGGAACTACCGATTTAGCGATTTTTAAAGACGGAATTATTAGACATACCGCGGTAATTCCTTTCGGAGGAAATGTGATTACCGAAGACATCAAAGAAGGATGTTCAATTATAGAAAAACAGGCTGAATTGCTTAAAATTAAATTCGGTTCTGCCTGGCCGGGAGAAAATAAAGACAATGAAATTGTTTCTATTCCTGGTTTACGTGGAAGAGAGCCTAAGGAAATTACCTTAAAGAATCTTTCAAAAATAATCCACGCCCGTGTAGTTGAGATTATTGAGCAGGTTTACCTGGAAATTAAAAACTACGGGCACGAAGAGCAAAAGAAAAAATTAATTGCCGGAATGGTTTTAACCGGAGGTGGCGCACAGTTGAAGCATTTAAAACAACTTGCCGAATACATCACCGGGATGGATACAAGAATTGGTTATCCAAACGAGCACCTGGCAGGAAATAATGATACCGAAACTACCAGTCCGGTTTATGCTACCGCGGTAGGTTTGGTGATGAATAGCCTGGAACACGGTGAAAAGAAGTTTCAGGAAGAAGTAGTGCTGAAGAGCAAAGAAGAAAGAGAAAAAGAAGAAGCGGAATTACAGGAAGATTTTGACCAAAATCCACCGGAAGGTGAAGATTTGAGACAAGATCCCGAAGCTTCAAAAAGACCGCCCAAAAAGAGCATTTTTGATAAATGGGCAGAGAAGTTTAAAGATTTTTTAGATAACGCAGAATAAAATACCTCGAGGCAAATCCACGAGGATTAAAATTAAAAAATAAAAACATTTCGGCGGAAGCGTCGAAGCATAATAAAGCTCACTTAGTGAGTAAAAGATAGAACCAGTAAAACAGAATTTATGAGCAGTACAGAATTCGACAACATTGCATTCGATTTGCCAAAGAATCAATCGAACGTCATTAAGGTTATTGGTGTTGGTGGTGGAGGCAGCAATGCCATAAACCACATGTTCCAGTTAGGGATAAAAGGTGTAGATTTTGTGGTTTGCAATACCGATGCGCAAGCCCTTGATAACAGCTCAGTTCCCAATAAAATACAATTAGGTGTTAGCTTAACAGAAGGTTTAGGGGCCGGAGCTAATCCACATATTGGGGAACAGGCAGCAGTAGAAAGTTTTGACGAAATTAAACAAATGCTTGATGTAAATACCAAAATGGTATTTATTACCGCAGGTATGGGCGGTGGTACCGGTACAGGTGCCGCACCGGTAATTGCGAAACAAGCTAAAGATATGGATATCCTTACGGTTGGGATCGTGACCATTCCTTTTCAGTTTGAAGGGAAAATGAGAAACGAGCAAGCTCAACTTGGGGTAGAAAACCTAAGAAATCACGTTGATTCTTTAATTGTAATCAACAATAATAAATTGCGTGAGGTTTACGGTAACCTTGGCTTTAAAGCCGGTTTCTCTAAAGCCGATGAGGTTTTGGCAACTGCCTCTAGAGGTATTGCTGAAGTAATAACCCATCACTATACGCAAAACATTGACCTTAGGGATGCTAAAACAGTATTGAGCAATAGTGGTACTGCAATAATGGGTTCTGCCCAGGCTACTGGTGCTACCAGGGCGCAGGATGCTATTAGTAAAGCTCTGGATTCTCCTTTATTGAACGATAATAAGATTACCGGTGCTCAAAACGTATTACTGCTAATCGTTTCGGGTTCTGAGGAAATTACTATTGATGAAATAGGGGAAATCAACGATCATATTCAGGCTGAAGCTGGTCACAGCGCCAATATTATTATGGGTGTGGGTGAAGATGAAGCTTTAGATGAAGCGATCTCGGTTACAATTATTGCTACGGGATTTAACGTAGAACAGCAAAACGAAATTGTAAATACCGAAACCAAAAAAATAATCCACACGCTGGAGGACGATCAAAAAGCGGAACAGAATTTAAATCCGAAGAAAACCCGTTCTTACCCGGAATTCAACCAAAGGGTGGAAGAGCCTAAGCAAGAAGAACCAAAAGCGCAGGAGCCGGAAAAACCTATTGTACATACTTTAGATGATAGTGTAGAGGAGGTAGATGAATTGGGAAATATTCAGAATAAAGAAGATGAATTATTGCAAACGCCACCTTCGGCGAGGAATATGGAAGTTTCTTATGAGGAAATAAATCCCGACGATTTTATTATTAATGATACTTCAGAAGAAGTAAAGCAGATGGATGTTAATGAGCCGGAAGAGGTTCAGAATGATAATGAAGATCAGTTTATGTTCACTTTCGATTTTCCTATAAACCAGGAAAAGAAAGAAGAACCTCAACGAGAGCAGCCAAAACAGCAGCAACAACAGCAACAGCAACAAACCAGGCCACAACAGCCGCAACAGGAAAGAAAGCAGGAAATTAGACATCAGCTTGAAGAAGATGAGTCTAAGAATATAGAGGTAAACGAACCTGTAGAAATTGTTCCGGTAACCGAGAGTTCCACACGTGGAGTTAAGCGTTACAGCCTGGATGATTATATGGAATTTGAGCAATCTTTAGATAGCTCAAAACCCCAGGCCAAAAAGAAAGAGGAGCCAAAAGATGAAACAATCGCTTTTGAAAAGAAAACGGTAAAACCAGAACCACAAAATCCTGAAAAAAAGCAGGAAGAGCACGGGGAGGAAGATCCGTTTAACAATCCAATTTCTGAAGTGCTAATAGAGCGTGCAGCAGAGCGTAGGGCTAAAATGAAGGAGTTTAATTACAAGTTTAGAAGTAATGCAGCCCAGATTGACGAAATTGAAAAGCAACCTGCCTATAAAAGACAGGGAGTAGATTTGGATAAAAACGATAAAGGAGAAGGAAAGTTATCTAGAACTACACTAGGGCAGGACGATAATGATGATCTTCACTTTAGAAGAAATAATTCCTTTTTACACGATAATGTAGACTAACACCAATCTTTATTATATATTACTGTTCATAAAAAAGGTGCCTCGCAATGGGCACCTTTTTTCTTTTATAAAAAACTGGTTTTAAGCTTTTTTCTCTGCTTGAATATCTTCGGTGTCTTTTCTTCTTTTAATAAGGGAAATACCCGAAATAAAGAAAATAAAACCAATGATAGCCAATGCCCAGGGGCTTAACATAAGCGCAATACTTCCAAAAATTCCAAGAATTCCCATTACCAATGCAATTGCACCGCCAACGGTTAAGATAATTCCTAAGATTTTAATCATAACTAAAGTGTTTTGGTTAGGAAAATAAAGGTAGCCAAATGTTTGAAAATGAAACTGTGATTAACATTTCTTAAAGAAAGTATACGTTTTTAGGGCCGGGAACTCCATTTTTCTATTTCCATAACCGCTTCAGTTTCATCACCCCAACCTTCAACTTCTAACACTTGAGATTTGTCATAATAAGTGAACCAGCTCTCCAGGATCTTAATTACTTCAGGATAATCTGAAGTAAAGTTTTGGTAGTTTTCAGAAATAATAATTCGGTCTTTTAATTCCGCCGGAATCGCGATGATCTTATAATCCAGTTCCTTTTCATCTATTAATTTTAAAACGGCAATAGGAATAATCTCTATAACACTACCGGTTTTTAGGCTTTCGCCCAGAACGAGAACATCGGCGGCATCACCATCACCACCCAGTTTAGGGTTAGAAAAAGTAGAAGGAATAAAACCATAATTTCCGGGATAAGGAAGAAAATTAATAATTCTATCTTTTCCGTCTCTTTGGTCTATTAAAAACTCCTTTTTCTCTTTGTGATATTCTATCTTTTTATTGGTTCCTGCAGGGATTTCGATCACCGCCCGGTAGTTTCCGCTCTCAGTTTTGCCAGGTAACTTGCTTAAATCTTTTGAAGGTTTACAGCCAGAAAAAACTAGTAAAAACCCTAAACTTAAACTGCACAGCAAGCTTTTCATCTCTAGAAATTTAATCCCAATAGATCATAAAATATTTGATTTTAGCATCATCAGGAATTTGTGAAGCCCTAATCTTAGAATCGGTATCGTACCTTAGATCTGCAGGAAGTTCTTTTTTATCTATGGTGATATATGCGTTTATTTCGTCTAGAAAAACAACCGCGGCGTTCAGGGTGTTTTCTATTCTTGAAATATTATAATCTTCCATAATATCTTTAAAAGTACTTTGGGTGCTCAAACCGCTTTTGGTTTCGTAACGAGGGTCTAAAACCCGTATATAACCAATTGTGCTGGTGGAATCGAATTCCTGAAGAGGTTCTAATATCATCAGTGGTTTTCCTCCTTTTTCAAAAACCTTAATTTCATCTGTAGCGCGAAATTCCTGAGCGCCACTTTTTTGTTTTACCAGGGAATCTTCTGCAAATAAGGAATCTAATTGATTGATCTTGATGTCCCGGTTTACAGGGCCAACCTGGTTAGCGGTAATTAAAAAAGGATTGTCTTCATCTTTTTGACAGGACGTTAGGCCTAAAGTTAAGCCCAGAATAAGTAGCAAAGATTTTTTCATTTCTTAGATTGAATATTGATGATAATTATTTTAATAGTTTATTGAGTACACCCATTACGCCCCTAATAAAAGTGGCGCTGGTGAGCACTTTAATGATAGCGCCCTGGGTTTTACCCGAGGTTTTCCTGCTAGTAGTAGTAACAGCCTTTTTTCTTTCTAAAGCTTCAGCTTCGGCCTTTTCTTTGGCCTCTTTTGCTTCGGCTTCCTCAATTTTTTTATTCAGAAGTTCATAGGCGCTTTCGCGATCAATTTCTTCGTTATATTTTGATCTTAATTTAGACTGAAAAATGAGTTCTTCGAGCTCGCTATCGGTTAGAATATCCATCCTGCTCATTGGTGCTCTCAACATCGTGGCGGCAAGTGCCGAAGGTCTTCCTTTTTCATCTAATGCAGAAACCAAAGCTTCTCCAATACCTAACGAGGTGAGCTCATTTTTGGTATCGTAATATTTAGAAATTGGATAATTTTCTGCCGATAATTTTATTGCTTTTCGGTCTTTTGCCGTAAAGGCTCTTAAAGCGTGCTGAATTTTTAATCCCAGCTGTCCCAATACTTCCGAGGGAACATCGGTTGGGTTTTGGGTTACAAAATAAAGTCCCACACCTTTAGACCGAATAAGTTTTACAATACTTTCAATTTGATCTAATAAAGCATCTGAAGCTTCCTTAAAAATAAGATGAGCTTCATCTATAAATAAGACTAACTTAGGTTTGTCGCTATCACCTTCTTCAGGAAAAGTGGTGTAAATTTCAGCCAAAAGGCTAAGCATAAAGGTTGAAAATAACTTTGGCTTATCCTGAATATCGGTAAGTCGCATGATATTCACATAGCCATGGCCATTTTCGTCTTTCCTGGTAAGATCTGTTACTTCAAAAGAGCGTTCACCAAAAAAGCGTTCGGCACCTTGCTGTTCCAGCGCTACAATTTTTCTAAGAATAGCACCTGTGGAGGCGCTGGAAATTCTTCCATATTCGTTTTCTATGGTTTCGCGCCCTTCATTTGTGACATATTGAAGCATCTTTTTAAGATCTTTAAGGTCTAAAAGAGGCAAATGATGATCGTCACAGTATTTAAAAATTATGGCTAGGATGCCTTCCTGGGTTGGAGTAACATCTAAAATTCGTGATAAAAGAATTGGCCCAAATTCGCTAACCGTTGCTCTTAAGCGAACACCATTCTGTTCAGAAATAGTAAGAAATTCAACCGGTGATTTTGAAGATTCAAATGGAAATCCAAGTTTTTTATGGCGTTCGTGTAAAAATTCTTCTCCAGCAGATGGTTTTGCAATACCGCTAAGATCTCCTTTTACGTCCATCAGCAAAACCGGAACTCCTTTTTGAGAAAGGTTTTCGGCTAAAATTTGCAGCGTTTTAGATTTTCCCGTTCCGGTAGCCCCGGCTATAAGCCCGTGGCGGTTCATTGTTTTCAACGGAATTTTCACAGCAGCATCGGCGAAAGTTTCACCATTAAGCATTGCGGCACCCAAATGGATATAATCGCCTTTAGGATTGTAGGCCTGGCTGATATGTTCTACAAATTCTTGTGTTTTATCCACGCTTCAAATTTTCTTAAAAATAAGAATTGTTGGGAATAATCGACGGTTTTAAGCCAATTTACTTTTTATGAAATAATTATTTAACGGGGTTTTCCAGAAGTTCTATGCTTCCTTTTGTTGCGTTTATCTTCGCTTTCAGTCCGTTAGGAATTGTGACATTGTCATCTATATGGCCAATCATCGCCCCTGAAAATGCCGGAATATTTAGGGGTTTTATATAATGATCTATAACTTCTTCCATCGTTAAAGATCCGTAACCGGAGCCGCCTGGATTGCAGCTGGTACATTTTCCGAAGACAAATCCGCTAATTTTATCCAGCACCCCGCCTAATTGCAACTGGCTCATCATCCTGTCTACCGCATAAATTTGTTCGCCAACATCCTCTAAATAAAGAATGTTGCCTTCCCAATCTGAGGGGAAGTATTCCGATCCCATAATTCCGGTAAGTACCGAAAGGTTTCCGCCAATTAATCTACCACTGGCTTCACCTTCTCTAATAGTCCTGATCCTGTTTTCTATTTGTACCAGGTTATCGCCTTTATCGGTAGGATTGGTGAAGGTGATTTTTTCCTTATCGAATAACAAACGTTTAAAATAATCAAAACTGAAAGAATTCCAGGTAGAAACCGCTAACGGCCCGTGAAAAGTTACAAGTCCGGTTTTTTCGTAGATCGCCAAATGCAGCGCGGTAATATCGCTATAACCTATAAAGATCTTCGGGTTGTTTTTAATTGTTTCGTAATCTAATTTATCCAGAATTCTCGCTGCGCCAGATCCTCCACGAAGTGCCATTACGGCCTGAATATTTTCGTCGCGAAACATCTCGTTTAATTCCCCGGCACGCTCTTCATCGGTTCCTGCCAGATGCCCGTAACGTCCTTTTACAAAATCTCCGAATTTCACCTTCAAACCCATCGCTTCCAGGTTTTCTTTCGCAATTTCGTAGGGTTCGGTTTCAAAAATAGCGCTAGACGGACTTACAACGCCAACCGTATCGCCTTCTTTTAATCCCTGTGGAATTATCACCGAATTATTAGTAGGAGCGATTTTATCAATTTCGGTAAAACTAGCCAGCGGAAAAGCTAAACTTCCAATTCCTATATTCTGAATGAATTTTCTACGTTGCATGGGGATGATTTTAGAAGTTTAAAGTTAGTAATTATCACGAATCTGGAGCAGCACCTTTTCCATTTCAGCCTTTAAAACTGAAGTAGGAACCGTGTAGTTGCTATTCATAAAACTAAAAATCAATAATTTGCCGTTTTTGGTTTTTAGATATCCGCTAAGACTGTGGTTGTTTTTTAATGTACCGGTTTTAGCGAAAACATAAGGTTTATCGGCTTTATAGTAATTTTTTATCGTTCCGGAATGTCCACCGGCAGGCAGCATATCTAATAATTCTTCCTGCGGAACTTCATCTTTAATTTTTTGAAGTAATTGCACCATACTTCGGGGTGTAAAAAGATTATAGCGAGAAAGGCCAGAACCATCATACCACATAGGTTCATCTGGCAGGTCTTTTAGATGGTTTTCTTTCATATAGTCAATCGCAATATCAGATTTCAGGGTGTCTGAAACTTTATTTGCCGCCATTAGTAAAATTTGTTCGGCTACAAAATTATCGCTCACCTTCAGCATTCTTTTATACAGGCTATCGCTTGGGATACTATATAATGTATTATTTAGTTTTTTGTTTAATGCTGAATTCTGAATGAGACTAACCGGCTTTTGAAGCGTATCGCTTAAGAGATTTACGAGAATTTCTGAAGAATATTTAAAAGGAACAACTTGAGAAAACTCTGAATTTTTCTTTTGATTGTTGAACGTAAAACGGTTTTTAACTATATCGCGCTTAAGCCGTGAGGAAATTAGACTGTCTTTTGAGCTTACCAGTGAATCCCGGAAAATTGCGGGCGAAACCACGGGAAACTCCTTATTTTTTTCAAATTCAAATCCTACCATATTGCCATAAATAGGAAAGGCGGTACGTTCAGCCGAATAGTAGGCATTATAATCGTCCCAGGCCCAACCTGGACCCTGGTGCTTTTCAGTATAAGTTGGCGCAAGATAAGTTAGGTGGTTTTCATTCTTCTTTAAGAATTCAAAAACCTTTGATTCTGGTAGATCTTCATTTAAAAACG
Source organism: uncultured Flavobacteriaceae bacterium (assembly GCA_963727565.1). Classification (GTDB taxonomy): domain Bacteria; phylum Bacteroidota; class Bacteroidia; order Flavobacteriales; family Flavobacteriaceae; genus Salegentibacter. Next base: position 246,178 of record CAVSGU010000006.1, on the reverse strand, counting down.
AGGGATCTCCGGTAGCCTTAAAATAAAGCGTATCGTTTTGAATTCGGTATTGAAGCGCAGGAATAGAATCGCCTAATATCTTTAGCCCTGCATAAAAGGAAAAGAGCTTGGTATTTGAAGCCGGGGTAAAATATTTTTCTTCGTTATGGCTATAAAGGGTTTTGTTTTCTTCAGGGTCAATTACCATAAAACCTGCAAAGCCCTGTTCGAAAACCGGGGATTCCTTAAATATTTTGTCTAGAGGCTTGCTTATTTTTCTAGTGCTTGAACAGGATGCAAATATTATGATAGTTGAAAAAAGGATAATAGCTTTTAGAGAAAATCTAATATGGACGCAATTTTTCACAATTATAAACTTTTAAATAGGTTGGGGTATTTTTAAAAAATTAATACGAAGTTAAATTAATAATCAAGAACTTAATAAAAGTTTAAATTTTAATGTAACTAATTGGCTTAAATATGTGGGTTTTAGGTATATTTAATTTATAATTCAGAAAACTTTAACACAAAAGGAATGAGAAACAAAATTACAATTATGGCTTTGCTGGCCTTTTTCCAATTTACCTGGATGTTTGCCCAACAAAGAGAGGTAACCGGTACAGTTACTTTAGCCACGGATGGAATGACATTACCGGGAGTAAATATTCTTATAAAAGGTACCAGCAATGGCACTATTACCGATATGGAAGGTAATTATGCTATTGAAGTTGGAGAAGGTGCTGTTTTAGTATTTTCTTCACTTGGCTTGGAGACTCAAGAACAGCCGGTGAATGGACGAAACGTAATAGATGTCATTATGACTGAAGATCTGGAAGGCTTAGATGAAGTGGTAGTTACAGCACTTGGAATTACGAGAGATAGAAAATCTTTAGGTTATGCCACGCAGGAAGTAGAGGGTGAAAACTTTACCCTTACTAACGAGCAGAATGTGCTGGGTTCCCTTTCCGGAAGGGTGGCGGGCGTTCAGGTTACTGGATCTTCAGGATCTAGTATGGGAGGTACCCAAAAAATTAAAATACGTGGTATTAATTCCCTAAGTGGATCTGGAGAACCTTTACTTGTAATTGATGGAACTCCTATTTCGAATGCCAATTTTGCCGGGAGTGCCGGGGCAGATTATGGAAATCTGGGTCAGGATATTAATCCTAACGATATAGAGTCTGTAAATGTGCTTAAAGGACCTACTGCTTCAGCATTGTACGGTATTAGAGGGCAATATGGTGTTATTATGATTACTACGAAGGATGGTGTTAAGGGTGTAAAAGACATAAGGGTACAGCTAAGTTCGAATATATCTATAGAACGTGCTGGTAATTTTATGCCCGTACAAAATATGTATGGTGCGGGATCTTCTCAAAGTTTTAGCACATTACCAAACGGTGATCCTTACATAGCCCTTGGAGTAGATGAAAGTTGGGGGCCCAGAATGGATGGCACTCCTGTAAGACACGCCTGGAGTTTTTATCCACAGGATCCGGGTTACGGAGAATTAGCACCTTTTAGTCCGCAGCCAGATAATATTAAAAATTATTATGAAACGGGTCATAATATTAATAATAATATTAGCATAAGTGGAGGGAATGAAAATACTTCATATCGTCTTAGTGTAAACGATACTCGTATCGAAGGGGTTGAACCTAATACTTACCTAAATAGAAATAACATAGGATTAAATACAAGTCTTGATATAAATGATAAAATTACGGTTAATTCTAATGTGAATTATGCGCGTAATGATGCTCAAAGACCTCAGCAGGGATCTGAATATGGAACGGGTTATTTTGTGCAATGGTTTCAGCGAAATATTGATATGAATAAGCTTGAAAACTATCAATATCCAGACGGAACCTTCCAACATTGGAATTTGCGATCGCCGAGTTCCACTACAGGGGAAATTACTAATTTTAGTCCCCTTTATTGGAATAATCCATATTTCGAAGCTTATGAAAATACTAATAACGATAGAAGAGATCGCTTTTTCGGAAATATTGGAGTGACTTATCAGGTTTTGCCGGAATTAGAGATTAGTGCGAACGTTCGCTCAGATATGTATACACAAAATATTGAAACCAAGAGAGGCTTCGGAGGAACTGGAGTTCCAGGTTATACTGTAGGAAAGTATCAAAATACAGAAATGAATTACGAGTTATTGGCTCAGTATAATAAAGAATTTGGAGATTTTTCGCTCAATGGTACGTTAGGGGGGAATATTTTTGATAGAAGATATTCATATGTGTACCAGGGAACACAAGGTGGTTTAACAACTCCTGGATTTTATAATATTGATGCATCAATAGATAGGCCAACCACCACTTCTTACCTTTTAAGAAAACAAATTAGAAGTGGGTTTGCTATGGCATCAGTTGGTTATAAGGACACGTATTTCGTAGAAGCAAGCATAAGAAACGATAATTCATCCACCTTGCCTGAAGAAAATAATTCTTACTGGTATCCTTCTTTTTCGGGAAGTATGGTATTCAGTGAATTTACCGATTGGAAACCGCTCACATTTGGTAAACTTAGAGCTAGTTATGCTCAGGCTGGTTCAGATTTAGCACCATATCAAACTAGTAATTTCTATACTGTTGGAACTGTTTACAATAATATAAATACCCTATCGGTGCCAAATTCTCTGCCTAATCCTAATATTCTACCTTCTTTTGCTCATTCTTATGAAATAGGAGTGGACCTCAGATTTTTTGCTAATCGTTTAGGCCTTGATGTTACTTATTATGAACAAAGAAATAAAGATCAAATAATAGATTTGGATATTTCAGGGGCTACGGGATATAGTTCCCGGGTTTTAAATGCAGGTGAAATCACAAACAATGGTGTAGAAATCTCACTTACGGGTACTCCAGTGAAGACGGATAACTTTAGGTGGGATGCAACCTTGAATTTAAACAGAAATAGAAGTGAAGTTGTAGAACTCCATCCTGGTATAGATGTGTACCAATATGGATCAACCACCTATTCATCGGTAAATAGTTATTTAAATTCTTATGAAGGTGAGCCTTTTGGGAGTTTGGTAGGGCAGGCCTATCAGCGAGATGAAGCGACAGGACAAATTTTATTAGATGCCAATAATATGCCATTGTATACAGATGCAACGCATAATTTTGGAAGTGTATTACCAGATCTAACAGGAGGTTTTCAGAATAATATCCAACTTGGAAATTTTAATCTTGCGGCTATGATCGATTTCCAAAAAGGAGGGCAATTTTTTAGCAGGTCTAAAATGCTGGCAGTAAGAACAGGCCAGGATCCAATAACTGTAGCTACCAATTCTAACGGCGCGAATGTTAGAGATCCACTTGAAGAAGGTGGTGGAGTTGAAGTTAGCGGAATTTCAGCAGAAACAGGAGAAGAGATAAATGCCTTTGTGGATGCAAGATCTTACTATCGTAATGTAGTGGGAAGAAGAATTTACGAAGAATGGTTATACGATGCGTCTTATATTAAATTAAGAGAGGTTAGGTTAGGCTATACATTTGGTCCTAAAGTGATGGAGAATCTTCCTTTTGAAGCTGTAAACCTTGCATTTATAGCAAGAAACCCCGCGATGCTCTGGCAAAATGCTCCAGAGGGTATAGATCCTTCAGAAATTTCTACCGGTAGCCAGGATATTAGCTGGTATGAATCCGGACAATTAATTTCGGTTAGGTCTTACGGCTTAAACCTAAATATTACATTTTAAATAGAAAATGATGAAAAAAATATATATAGTATTATTCAGCAGTTTATTTATTTGGAGTTGCAATAAGTTCGACGACGAGATAAATACGAATCCAAACCGGCCAAGTGAAGCCTCCGGAACCCAATTAATTGCAAGTGCACAACTATCTCTTCCGGGATTAAGTTCATCTCCAAAAGGAGCTTTTATGGCACAATATCTTGCAGAAACCCAGTATGTTGGTCAGTCGCTTTATCCACAGGAAAGTACAAGTTTTTATTCCTGGTATCAAAGCCCTTTAATTAATTTACAAACTGTTATAGATTCAGAAGAACTAAACGGTAATGATGGGCCTGTGGCCAATCAAAAAGCAGTAGCTAAAATTCTAAAAGCATACTATTTTTGGAATATTACAGATAGATGGGGTGATGTGCCGTATTTTGACGCTCTTCAGGGAGGCGATAATTATACTCCAGTTTATGATTCTCAAGAAGAAATTTATTATGACCTTTTTGAAGAACTAAAAGAAGCAGGGGGCATGATAGTTTCAGGAAGTATCAATAATGATATAGTCTATAATGGTGATATGGAAAAATGGCAAAAGTTTGCCAATACAGTAAGAATGTTAATGGCCTTGAGATTGTCTGAAGTTGATCCTGAAAAAGGAAATACGGAATTTAACGAAGCTGTAAATGATGGTGTCTTTGAATCTAATAGTGATAACCTCGTATATCGTCATTTAGCAGACGCCGATAACCAAAATTACTGGTTTGGACAAGTGGTAAATCAAAATCGTGAATGGTGGGCACTTTCTGAAACTTTAGTTGAAGAAATGAAACCTGTAGATGATCCACGTTTAGCTGTGTATGGAGATCCAGCTAGAAGTTCTGGTGAATATGTTGGACTCGAGTTTGGAAAAGAAGAGGTAACTGGTACTGAGACGGAAGAATTTTCTTTGTTAGGATCTGATATATACGCGCAAGATGCTCCGGTGTACCTTGTAACTTACGGCCAAGTATTATTTGCTATGGCCGAAGCGGTTGAGCGCGGTTGGATTACAGGAGATGCGGAGGAATTTTATAATATGGCTGTTGAAGCGTCTATAGAACAATGGACGGGCAGTACTGAAGGGGTTGAAGATTTTTTAACTAACCCTGAAGTTGCTTTTGATGCTGAGAACGCTATAGAAAGTATATCGAATCAGCGTTGGGTACACCTTTACATGTTCGGTTATGAAGCCTGGTCTGAATGGAGAAGAACAGGTTATCCAAATGATTTGGTAGAACCAAATGGAATGCCAGTACCAACCCGTCTAAGTTATCCAGATAACGAAGCTTTTAATAATGAAGAAAATTACTATGATGCCATAGAAAGACAATTTGGTGGTGATGATAGTATTTATGGGCATGTTTGGTGGGATGAATAAGATTATCAAATATTAATAATGAACAAATCTCCCGGCTTGTCCGGGAGATTTTGGTTTTAAATATGTTTTCAATGAGATATATAATTATCATTTTCACGCTCTTTTTATTCAGTTGTAAAAGTGCTGATGTTTCCGAGAGAATAATAGATCGTCCTATAATTTTTAACGAAGAACGAACGCAGCTTAGCCTGGATTATTTGGAGGAACGTTACGGTTTAGAGAAATCTTCTCCTGAAATTACTCCAAAAATGATCGTGCTACACTGGACGGCAATTCCAGATTTAGAAAGTTCGTTTCGTGCATTTAATTCGGTTAAATTACCTGGCGCCAGGGAAGATATTCAACAAGCCGGTGCTTTAAATGTATCTGCTCATTTTCTGGTGGATCGCGATGGTACAATTTATAGGTTAATGCCTGAAACTATTATGGCAAGACATGTAATTGGCTTAAACCACGCCGCAATTGGAGTTGAAAATGTTGGAGGCACTAAAGAAACCCCGCTTACTAAAGCTCAGCTTAAGGCTAATATTGATTTAGTGAAATATTTAGCTGAAAAATATAATATAGAATATTTGCTGGGGCATTATGAATATCCGCAGTTTGAAGGCCACGAATTATGGCTGGAGAAAGACGAATCTTATCGAACTCAAAAGACCGATCCAGGAAAAGAATTTATGCAAAAAGTTCGGAAAAAAACTAAAAGCCTTAATTTTAAACCTGTTCCTAAAAAAGATACTAAATGAATTTCAAAAATATAAGTTTCCTGTTTTTTGTATGCGCTTTTTTCACTCTTTCAAGTCAGCTCAGCGCAGGATAAAGAACTCTATAGAGAACTATATAATTCTTATGAAGATTTTAAAGAAGAATCTATTGAAAAACGCCGTTTTACCCAGGCTAAAATTCAGCCTTTAATCAATGATTTCGACCAAAAGGAGAATTTTAAAGTCACCAAAGTTGGGGAATCTATAGAAGGTAGACCGCTTCAGTTGATTTCTGTAGGCGAAGGCGATGTAGATATTTTTCTATGGTCGCAAATGCACGGCGATGAATCTACGGCTACCATGGCGATTTTCGATATTCTCAATTTCCTTGATTCCGAAGCATTTTCAGAAGAAAAAGAAGAAATGTTGAAGAATGTAAAACTTCATTTTTTACCAATGCTAAATCCTGATGGTGCAGAGCGTTTTCAGCGTAGAAACTTATTGGGAGTAGATATTAATCGTGATGCCCTGCGATTACAGTCGCCGGAAAGTAAAACCTTAAAAAATGTGCGTGACAGCCTGGATGCCGATTTTGGTTTTAATCTGCACGATCAAAGTACTTATTATAATGCCGAAAGAACTCCAAAACCTGCAACCATTTCTTATTTAGCGCCGGCCTATAATTATGAAAAATCTATAAATGAAGTGCGTGGTGCAGCGATGCAGGTAATTGTGCAAATGAATAACATTCTGCAGGAATATGCGCCCGGCCAGGTGGGACGCTATAACGACGATTTTGAGCCTCGTGCTTTTGGAGATAACATTCAAAAATGGGGAACAAGTACTATTTTAATTGAATCTGGTGGTTACCCAAACGATCCGGAAAAACAGGAAATTAGAAAGTTGAATTTCGTTTCTATTCTTGCCGCCATATTTTCTATTGCCGATGAGGATTATAAAAACGCCGAAATTTCTAAATATGAAGAGATTCCCAATAACGATAGGAAACTTTTTGATTTAAAACTTACCGGCCTTACTTATGAGTTATTAGGCGAGGACTATATTTTAGATTTAGGGATTAACCAGAACGAAGTACAGGATGAGGACCTAAATTATTATTATGATTCCAACATTTCAGATCAGGGAGATCTTTCTACCTATTACGGATATGAAGAATTTGACGCTTCTGGTTATAAATTTGTGCAGGGAAAAATTTACCCGGAAACCTTTGAGAATTTGGAGGGATTTCAACAAGAAAATATTTCAGAAATACTTAAAGAGGGGTATTCTTATGTCGTTTTAAAGGAATTACCGGAAGATGATTTTACCAATTTACCTATAAACCTGGTAACCGAAGATTTCGAAATTCCTGAAAATTTACAGCCTAATTTCTTTCTAAAAAAAGATGAAAACTTGGAGTATGCTGTAATTAATGGGTTTTTCGTAGATCTTTCAAAAGAAAACTTTGATGTGGAAAATGCCCTTATTTTAGATTAGAGAGGAATTCGGCCTGAAGCACAGGATAAAAAAAGAGATTCCGTATCTTTGCCGGCTATGATTACAGAAGAAACTAAGGCATTGGTAGATGATGGGATAATGCTTCCTTTAATGGAGGAGTTTTATACCATACAGGGAGAGGGATTTCATAAAGGAACCGCCGCTTATTTTATAAGAATTGGAGGCTGCGATGTAGGATGCCATTGGTGCGATGTTAAAGAAAGCTGGGATCCATCTATTCATCCGCCAACACATATTGGTGAGATTGTGGAAAAAGCGGTAGCAAGTAGTAAAACTATTGTGATTACCGGTGGGGAACCGCTTACCTGGGATATGACGAGACTTACCGGAGCATTAAAGGCCAAAGGTTGTGATATTCATATTGAAACCTCGGGAGCTTATAAATTAACCGGACAGTGGGATTGGATTTGTTTATCACCCAAGAAAATAAAATTACCTACTGAAGAGATTTATCCACTAGCGCACGAGCTGAAAGTGATTATTTTTAATAAACACGATTTTAAGTTTGCTGAAGAACAGGCTGAAAAAGTTAGCGAGAATTGCATTCTTTATTTGCAACCGGAGTGGAGCAATAGAGATAAAATGATGCCTTTAATAGTTGATTTTGTAATGAAAAATCCAAAATGGAAGGTTTCGCTACAAACTCATAAATACCTCAATATTCCATAAAAATAACTTTACTAAAGTGGAATCCGTCAAGCTGAACTTGTTTCAGTTTCTAAGTTGTTACTGATATATCTTATTAGATCCCCGATATAAAAATCGGGGCAGGCTCTGAAATAAATTCAGGATGACGATTTGTCTAATAATTTTTGCACCAGCTACATCCTAAAAATCTCAATATTCCATAAAAAAACGGCTGTTCTTTTTAGAAACAGCCGTTTTAGTTTTAGTTCAACTTTTTTATTGTTCCGCAGGAGAGAAAGGTACTTTTACATACTTATCTGCCCAACCCATTAATAGGTTAGCGCCTTCTTCATTTTCTTTCTGCTCTATAGACATTGAGAAATTCTCAATATTTTGACTCGCATTTCTAACTGGAACTTTAATTCTTACATAATCCCTTTCGTCAGTATATTCGTAAGCGCCCCAGGTGTGAACTGATTTATTTAGAATCACGGTCCAATGCTTTTCATCTGGAATAGTGTAAAGCGTATAGGTTCCGGCTTTTACAGTTTCGCCACCAATGGTCATATCGTTGTAAAAAGTGATTTCTGTAGCTTCGTTAGCTCCGGTTCTCCAAACTTCTCCATAAGGTACCAGTTTTCCGAAAATTTCACGATCCCGCATTTGAGGACGGCTATAAATTACTCTCATGATCACCTCGTCTTTTTGATTTCGGTGTATAATCATATCAAGAGGGCTGGTATCTAATTTCGGGAAATTAGGATCACTGCTTTGCTCTGTTTCCTGTGCCAGTACATCCTGGAATCCAAGAAATCCTATTAAACATACTGCTGTTAAAAGTATTTTTTTCATTGTGTTTGATTTTTAAGCTTAAAGATAGTTTACTACTATTTCTTAAGGTGTTAAAGGTTTATTTAGTTGCTGTTAAAATATTGAATATTTACAGACGTAAAAATTATAAGCTTTTTGAAGAGTTTTCGCTTACTTCTGTATTTTAATTTTCTTTAATTAGTTTTCGTATAATATCAAAATGCTATTTTATGTTTATTAAATGTAATCTCTTACGCATATTTGTATGGAATTAATAAAGCAAATGTTATGTGTGGAATTTTAGCAGTAATCGGAAAACGATTATCAGAAGAAAAGATCAGCGGGCTATCAAAAAGAATGTCGCACCGCGGTCCAGACGAGAGTGATGTGCACGTAACCGAAGAAGGTTATGTATTAAGTCACGAAAGATTGTCTATTGTAGATCTTGAAACCGGAAAACAACCTATCCAGGGTACTTCAACTGCCTGGATGGTTCACAACGGGGAGATCTATAACCACCAGGCTTTGCGAAATAACGAGTTGAAAGATCATTCTTTTAGAACAACGGGAGATTCTGAAGTAATTGTTCATTTATATGAAAAATACGGAGTTGATTTCCTTGATAAATTAGACGGAGTATTCTCTTTTGTAGTGGTAGATGGGAAAGATTTTATCGCAGCAAGAGATCCAATTGGGGTGAAACCACTTTATTACGGAACCGACGATGAAGGTTCTATCTGGTTCGCTAGTGAAATGAAAACTTTGGTAGATCAATGTAGCAGTTTAGCAGCATTTCCTCCGGGGCACTATTATACTCCGCAAACCGGTTTCGTGGAATACTATACACCAGAATGGTTTGATTATAAAAAAGCCACGCAAAAATTAGATCTTTCAAAAATAAGAGAAAGCTTAATTGAAGCAACGCGTAAAAGGTTAATGGCCGATGTTCCTCTTGGCGTATTACTAAGTGGAGGTTTAGATTCATCTCTAACTTCATCTATCGCTGCAAGATTAATGAAAGATAGCGGTCAAAAATTACATTCGTTCTCTATTGGTTTAGATGCAACTGCGCCAGATTTGATCGCAGCCAGAAAAGTTGCCGAATTTCTTGGAACCGAGCATTCAGAGTTTCATTTCACCGTAGAAGAAGGGATTGATATCCTGAAAAAGCTAGTATGGCACCTGGAAACTTACGATGTAACTTCTATAAGGGCAAGCACACCAATGTATTTTCTTTCTAAGGGAATTAAGGAAAAAGGAGTAAAAGTAGTTTTAAGCGGGGAAGGAGCCGATGAGATCTTTGGAGGTTATCTGTACTTTAAAAATGCACCTACCGCCGATGATTTTCAGAAAGAAACTATTAGAAGAGTGCAAAGACTTGCCACTGCAGATTGCCTGAGAGCAGATAAGTCTACGATGGCTCATGGTCTTGAAGCAAGGGTGCCGTTTTTAGATAAGGCATTCTTAAAAACAGCAATGGAAACAGAACCCGTTCATAAACTTCCAAAAACTTATGGCGGAGTTGAAAAATACATCCTTAGAAAAGCTTTCGATACGCCAGAGCAGCCATTCTTACCAGATGAGGTATTATGGAGACAAAAGGAACAATTTAGTGACGGTGTTGGTTATAGCTGGATAGATGAGCTTATTGCACACGCTTCAGCAAGAGTTAGTGATGAGCAAATGGCAGCAGCTTCAGAGAAATATCCTTATAACACCCCGGCAACTAAGGAAGCGTATTTCTATAGAGAAATATTCCACAGCCATTTCCCTCAGGAAAAAGCGGCAAAAACGGTAAAAAGGTGGATACCAAAATGGCAGGCAGATCTTGATCCTAGCGGACGTGCAAATACTTCTCACGTTGCTACAAATGCCAAAAAAGAGCTGGAAGAATTAGTAGGAGTTTAGGTTAAACAATCGTGTGGTTTGTTATGCCCGGAATACAGCATTAATTTTGCTGTATTTTGGGCTTTTTTTTGCACAAATTGTTAATAACTTAAAGCTGTGTAGGAGCATGCGGGCTCATTAAAAATATGCGTTTTGTTATATTTGTTCGTTATTCAAAATAGACGAATTTAATTAGCAAAATATATGAGCGAAGAAGCCAAAAAACACAATTACTCGGCCGATAGTATCCAGGCGTTAGAAGGAATGGAGCACGTGCGCTTGCGGCCTTCTATGTATATTGGTGATACCGGCGTAAGAGGTTTGCACCATTTGGTGTATGAGGTGGTAGATAACTCTATAGATGAGGCTATGGCCGGCCATTGTGATACAATTAAAGTTACTATAAATGAAGATGGCTCGGTAACTACCGAGGATAACGGAAGGGGAATCCCGATAGACCTTCATAAAAAAGAAGGTGTTTCTGCATTGCAGGTGGTAATGACCAAGATTGGTGCCGGTGGTAAATTCGATAAAGATTCTTATAAGGTTTCCGGTGGTTTGCACGGGGTTGGGGTAAGTTGTGTTAACGCACTTTCTACCGCTCTTAAAGCTACGGTTTATAGAGATGGCCAAATTTGGGAACAGGAGTATGAAATAGGAAAGCCGCTTTATCCGGTTAAGCCTGTTGGTGAAACCGACCTAAACGGAACGGTGATCACCTTTAAGCCAGATCCAAGTATTTTTCAGCAAAGTGTAGATTATAGCTACGAAACTTTGTCTAGTAGAATGCGTGAGTTGGCTTATTTGAACAAAGGAATTCAAATTACACTTACCGATAAGCGTGAGGTTAATAAAGAAGGTGAATATCTTTCTGAAAGATTTTATTCTGAAGATGGATTAAAAGAATTTATAAAATTCCTTGATGGAAACCGTGAGCCTATTATCGCTGATGTGATCTCGATGGAAGGGGAGAAGAACGATATTCCTGTTGAGGTAGCGATGGTTTACAATACCTCTTTTAACGAAAACCTGCATTCTTACGTTAATAATATTAATACCCACGAAGGTGGAACACACTTATCTGGTTTTAGACGTGGTTTAACTACCACGCTTAAAAAATACGCCGATGCTTCGGGTATGCTGGATAAGTTGAAATTTGAGATCGTTGGAGATGATTTCCGTGAGGGATTAACCGCGATTATTTCAGTAAAAGTTGCAGAGCCTCAGTTTGAAGGGCAGACAAAAACAAAACTTGGGAACAGGGAAGTGACTTCGGCTGTTTCACAGGCAGTTTCAGAAATGCTTGAAAATTACCTGGAAGAAAACCCGAATGATGCGAAAACCATTATTCAGAAGGTGATTCTTGCGGCCCAGGCCAGGAACGCGGCGAAAAAAGCCCGTGATATGGTTCAGCGTAAAACCGCAATGAGTATTGGCGGTTTGCCCGGGAAATTATCTGACTGTTCTGAACAAGATCCTGTTCAAAGTGAAGTATTTCTAGTTGAGGGTGACTCGGCGGGTGGTACGGCTAAACAAGGTCGTGACCGTAAATTCCAGGCGATCCTTCCGCTAAGAGGTAAGATCCTGAATGTTGAAAAGGCGATGACACATCGTGTTTTTGATAATGAAGAGATAAAAAATATTTACACTGCCCTTGGAGTTACTATTGGTACTGAAGAGGATAGTAAAGCCTTAAATACCGATAAATTAAGATACCATAAAGTAGTGATAATGTGTGATGCCGATGTAGATGGTAGTCACATTGAAACGCTTATCTTAACTTTCTTCTATAGATATATGAAAGAATTGATAGAAGGAGGGCATATTTATATTGCAACCCCACCTTTATATTTGGTGAAAAAAGGAAGCAAGAAGCGTTATGCCTGGAGCGAGGAAGAACGTGATGAGATTGCTGAAAGCTATAGCGGTGGAGTTCAAATTCAACGTTATAAGGGTCTTGGGGAGATGAATGCTGAACAACTTTGGGATACTACTATGGATCCTGAAAGAAGAAAACTAAGACAGGTAAATATTGATAATAGTGGTGAAGCCGATAGAATCTTCTCTATGCTTATGGGAGATGAGGTACCACCAAGACGTGAATTTATCGAGAAAAACGCTAAGTATGCGAATATTGATGCCTAGTGCGTAACGAGTATATAAATTAAAACCCGCAAGTGTTCTTGCGGGTTTTTTTATGCTATTGGTAATATTGCTTTTAGAAAACTTTTTTTGTTATTTTTACCGCCTAACTTAACACCTACTTATTTTGAAATTTCAAGCTAAATACCTCATTCTATTTATTTTATTTTCAGTTAACTCCTATGCTCAGGAAGATGATATCACAAAATTCTCAAATGAGATGCTGTATATCGCAGATGAATTTGCAGGACCTGCAGCTGAAGGGGCCGCATATCAGGCGGGAGCCGGTTGGTTTACTTCAGCAACTGCCTTAAAACCCTGGGAAGTGGAGATCTCCTTTCAGGGGAATGCATTAATTGTTCCTTCTAATCGTCAAAGTTTTACTATTTCAAATAATGATCTTGCCGGTGTTCACGAAAATGGCGGGGCAATTTTAAGTATTGAAGGAGAAGGAAGCAATGCGGTGGTGCCAACTGCTTTTGGTGGAGAAACTGATACTTATTTTGTTGGAGATATTGATTACGCAGGTAATAATGTACCTATTAGATTTCAGGCTATAGAAGGAATTAATAAAAGTGTACTTGCCTATCCTTTTGTGCAAGCTACTGTTGGCTTGCCTTTTGAGACCGAATTTTCTGCAAGAATCCTTCCGCAGCTAACTGTAGACGGCGTGGCATTTACTACTTACGGTGCAGCGCTAAAACATAATTTCACACAGTATTTTAGATTTAATAATGAAGACGACTTTCAGGCTTCAGCAATAGTTGCATTCAGCCAGTTTGATGTTGAATATGAATTTCTTGAGCCGGTAAATTTATCCTCTGACGGGAGTTCTTTTGGAAACTTAACGCTGGTAAATGTGAATTCTAATCTTTGGATGGCTTCAGTATTAGGCTCTAAAAAGTATGGAGATGATTTTGAAGTATTCGGAGCTTTAGGAGCAACGAATTCTAATTTCAGCTATGCTATGGGAGGATCTGGTATTGCTTTAAGTCCTATTAATAATGCTCTTGCTGGATTAGATCAAAGCCAGGCGCAATTTAAAGCCGATCTTGGTTTTAATATTTATTTCAATAGATTTAAAATTAGTACCATGGCTACTGCCGGTAAATTTTTCCATATTAACGCCGGGCTGCATTTTAGAATATAATATACGCCAGATTTAACCATATCTTATTAGTGATTCTATTAGTAATACTATAGCAATATTTGTATTTTTGAGTCTAAATATTAACCGATTTAAATAAAATATAAGATGAAAGTTACTATAGTAGGAGCAGGTGCCGTTGGTGCCAGCTGTGCAGAATATGTTGCCATTAAAGATTTTGCTTCAGAAGTGGTTTTACTCGATATTAAAGAAGGAGTAGCCGAAGGGAAAGCAATGGATTTAATGCAAACTGCAACCCTAAACAGTTTTGACACTAAAATCACCGGAACAACTAACGATTATTCTAAAACCGCAGGAAGTGATATTGCTGTGATTACAAGTGGTATTCCGCGTAAACCGGGAATGACTCGTGAGGAATTAATTGGAATAAACGCCGGGATCGTAAAAGAAGTTTCATCAAACCTTATTAAGCATTCTCCTAATGTAACGCTAATCGTGGTAAGTAATCCTATGGATACTATGACTTACCTTGTGCATAAAACTACCGGTCTTCCAAAGAATAAAATTATTGGAATGGGTGGAGCTTTAGATAGCGCACGTTTTAAATTTAGATTGAGTGAAGCTTTAGAATGCCCGCCATCAGATGTTGATGGGATGGTAATTGGAGGTCATAGTGATACCGGAATGGTGCCGCTAACAAGATTGGCTACCAGAAATTCTGTACCTGTATCAGCATTTTTATCTGAAGATCGTTTAAACCAGGTTTCAGAAGATACTAAAGTAGGTGGTGCAACCCTTACTAAATTATTAGGAACCAGTGCCTGGTATGCACCTGGTGCAGCAGTTTCAGCTTTGGTTCAGGCAATTGCTTGTGACCAAAAGAAAATGTTCCCTTGCTCTGCAATGTTAGAGGGCGAATACGGATTAAATGATATTTGTATTGGTGTGCCTGCAATTTTAGGTAAAGACGGACTTGAGAAAATTGTTGAGATAGAGCTTGACGATGCAGAGTCTAATAAGATTAAAGAAAGTGCAGAGGGCGTGAATAAAACCAATGCCCTATTAGAACTATAAGTAGTTTTAAACTTGAATATATGTTAAAAAAGGCCGCAAAACTTGCGGTCTTTTTTATGTTTAAAAGTTAAATTATTCAAAAAAAAATTGTTGGCATTTCATTTTTGAAACCCTATATTTGTCCGTTTTTAAAATCGACCTAATTAATTATAACTTAAGGAATAATGCAGAACAAAGGACTGATTAAGGTTTTTGCAATTTTATTTGGACTGGTATGTATATATCAGTTGTCTTTTACTTTTATTACCAATAATGTAGAAAGTGAAGCTGAAGATTTTGCCAGGCAAAAAATTAGCGAAAATGTAGAAAATTATTCAGCATTGAGAGATGTTGAACAGCAAAACTATCTCGATTCGGTTGCGAATAACGAGATTATTGCAGGTATTACTTATAGTGACGCCAAAGACAAGGAGCTAAATAAAGGGCTTGACCTTAAAGGAGGAATTAACGTAATTCTTCAAATTTCGGTTAAGGATATTCTTGCCGGCTTAGCAAATAATACTGACGATCCTGCTTTTAACCAGGCGATAGCAGAAGCTGATGAAGCTTCTACAGATAGCCAGGAAGATTATATAGACCTTTTCTTTGAGGCTTTCAATAATATTCCTGATGCTAAACTTGCATCTCCAGATGTGTTTGCTAATAAAACACTAAGTGATGAGATTAACTTCGAAATGTCTAATGACGAAGTTGAAACAGTAATTAGAAGAAAGGTTGATGAGTCTATTACTTCTGCTTTTGAAGTATTAAGAAAACGTATCGATAAATTCGGGGTAACCCAACCAAATATTCAGCGTTTAGGAAATTCAGGAAGAATCCTTGTAGAATTACCTGGTGCAAAAGATATTAATCGTGTACAAGGATTGTTGCAGAGTACTGCGCAATTAGAATTCTGGCACGTTTATAAAAATAACGAATTAGGTAACTTTTTAGCTCAGGCTAATAATGTACTTAAAGATGTAGTAGGTGAAGAGAGTGAACAAACAGAAGCTCAAACTGATACTACTGCTGCTGAAAGCGATAGCGATATAGATGAATTACTTGCTGAAAGTGAAGAATCTACTGATGAAGTAAGCGCAGGAAATAATCCTTTATTCGAACTTATAGAAGGTCCTGGATTCCAGGGAGGTCCTGTTTTGGCATATTTCTCTGTACAGGATACTGCTAAAGTGAATAAGTACCTTAGTATGCCGCAGGTAAGATCTTTACTTCCTGCAGAGCAACGTTACGCTAAATTCGCCTGGGGAATTCCAGAGGAAGAAGAAGGTGTAGTTGGTCTTTATGCTTTAAAAGGTAACCGTAATATGGAGCCACCACTTAGTGGTGATGTGATTACAGATGCGCAACAAACTTATGACCAAATGGGTCGTATTGCAGTATCTATGCAAATGGATGGAAGAGGAGCTAAGATATGGGAAGAAATGACCGGCCAGGCTTCTACAGAACAGAGCAATATTGCAATTGTTTTAGATAACACCGTATACTCTGCTCCGGGAGTTTCTACCGGGCCTATTTCTGGTGGAAGAAGTGAAATTAGTGGAGATTTTAGTATTACTGAAGGTCAGGATTTAGCCAATGTTCTTAGAGCTGGTAAACTTCCTGCTTCCGCAGATATTATTCAGAGTGAAATTGTAGGACCAAGTTTAGGTCAGGAAGCTATAGACAGCGGGATTTGGTCATTTGCCATCGCCCTTGTTTTTGTATTGTTATGGATGATTTTCTACTATGGTAAAGCCGGTCTTTTTGCCGATGTTGCCCTGGCAGTAAACATTCTTTTTATCTTCGGAATCCTTGCAGGTTTAGGAGCTGTATTAACACTACCTGGTATTGCCGGTATTGTATTAACCATTGGTATTTCGGTAGATGCTAACGTACTTATCTTTGAAAGGATCCGGGAGGAACTTGCTAAAGGAAAAGTGCAAAAAGATGCTATTAAAGACGGATTTAATAACGCACTTTCTTCAATTTTAGATGCGAATATTACTACCGGTTTAACTGCTTTTATCTTATTGATCTTAGGGACAGGACCAATTAAAGGTTTTGCTACTACCTTATTAATAGGTATTGCAACTTCTTTATTTACCGCAATCTTCATCACTAGGTTATTTATTGATGGATATGGTAAAAACGGAAAGTCACTTGAGTTTGCTACAGGCGCAACTAAAAACCTTTTCAGAAATGTAAAAATAGACTGGCTTGGAAAGCGTAAAATAGCTTACATAATCTCTGGAATTTTAATTATAATAAGTATTGGTTCTATATTAGTACAGGGCCTAAACCCGGGAGTTGATTTTGTAGGAGGTAGAACTTATACCGTGCGTTTTGATCAGGATGTGAATCCAACCGAGGTGGAACAGGATCTTATCGCTGAATTTGGAAGTGCCGAAGCAAAAACTTTCGGGCCAAATAATCAGCTTAAAATCACTACTAAATATAAGGTTGATGAAGAAAGTACGGAAGTAGATAACGAGATTCAACAATCTATGTTTGATGCTTTACAATCTTACCTTCCGCAAGATCTTACTTTCGATGAGTTTACCGCAGGTGGTGCCGGACAAGATATCGGAATTATGTCATCTATGAAAGTAGGTCCAACTATTGCCGATGATATTAAGAACGACTCTTTCTGGGCGATTTTAGGATCACTAGTGGTAATTTTCCTTTATATCTTATTGCGATTTAGAAAATGGCAATTTAGTATTGGGGCGGTTGCTGCAGTAGCACACGATGTTATTATTGTATTAGGTGTTTTCTCTTTATTATACAAAGTGATGCCATTTAGTATGGAAATTAACCAGGCATTTATCGCTGCAATACTTACGGTAATTGGTTACTCATTAAACGATACCGTGGTTGTATTTGATAGGATTAGAGAATTTGTAAACGAGCACACCAGCTGGCCATTAGGTAGAACAGTAAATGTGGCTTTAGATAGTACTATTAGCCGTACCTTGAATACCTCGCTTACTACTTTGATCGTTTTACTTGCTATCTTTATCTTTGGTGGAGAAAGCATTAGAGGCTTTATGTTTGCCTTGATCATTGGTGTGATTGTAGGTACTTATTCCTCTTTATTTATCGCGACTCCTGTTATGTTTGACAGTGTAACCGATAAATCTAAGATCGAAAAGAAAAAGAAAATTGAAGAAGACTCTGAAGCAACTACTGCTTAAGATTTCTTCGGAAATAGATAAAGTAAAAAGCGCTCCAATTTGGGGCGCTTTTTTTATGGATTGGTTTTGTTGTAGCCGGGTTTTATAACTCTTGTGCTCAATTCAGAGAAAATCGGCTTAGACTGCTTGATTTTAGGCTAAACCTGTATATTTGATTCAATAGTATCCTTTTTCAAATAAAGTTCGATATGCAAAAAATTATTACTCTTTTAGTTATTTTAATTAGTATAAATTGTTATTCACAAGAGATTTATAAACTAAAAATAGAATCAAGTGGAACCTTTCCTTCATTTGAACACATTTTTGATGTTCGCCACTATAGTGAGGAGGATATCGAAGTTTATTTTTCAGAGTATACTGGAGAATTTGATTTAAGTGAAAGCGATAGTCTTAGATATAGACAATTGCGATATAAAAAAAATCGTACCGCTGAGGATAATCGAGAAATGATGAATATTATAGATGCCAGTAAAATCTTTACAAAAAAATGCATGGTTTTTTCACACAAGGATAGACTTATTCAACTAGCTGATTCTATAATAAATGCGAAAGAGGAAATTTTATTCGAAATTAAAAATAATAAGAACCGAGTTATTATAGATGGGATTCAAGTGAGTGTAACGGTAACCAATAAAAATGGAATAGGATATTTTTATCCTATTCACAATCCAGATAGAACTCATTACATATTGTTTAGGGAATTTTTAGATGAAGCTTATAAGTTTTTCCCTAAACCTTAATTATAGAGGAGAGCATAGGCATTAGTGGGAAATACGGTTACTATGTGTGAAAACGAGGATTAATGCTGTATCAAATCCACGCCGAAGTATCTTGGCTTGCCTGCTCAGCTCAGCAATTAGGATAAATATCATATAAAGAAACAGGGACTGGTTAAAGCGGAAAATGCGAGTTCCTGCTTTAAAACTCATAATCTCTGTAAAGTAATTAAGTAAATAAAAACCTAATCTACCCGCTCAAAATCTATTTTATCGCCAATTTCAATATTCCAGTCGTCTGCAAGTCCTGCGTTTAATTCAAGTACAAACTGGGCCGGTTCTCCAGAGGGTAATGAAGTTTCGTCCTGTGGCTGAGCATTCTTCTGGAAACTCACTGCGGTGCTGTCTGAAGCGAAATAAATTATATCTAAAGGGATATAGGTGTTTTTCATATAAAAGGCCCTTGGTGCTTCATTATCATAAATAAAGAGCATTCCCTGGTCGTCTTCCATACTCTCCCGATACATTAAACCTGTTTGGCGTTCGTAAGAATTATCGGCAATTTCAATATCAATTTGCTGAATAGTATCCCCACTTGGTTTTAGCAAAGTAGCTTCACCTTCTTTGGTGAAAGTGATCTCTTCGGTTTCTATGGGTGCTTCAGTCTCATCATCCTTACAGGAAGATAGGAGGGAAGCGGTTAAAATAGCCGATAAGATTATGCATTTACGTATCATACGGTTCTTGGTTTGGTAGGACGATACATAAAGTATAATCCTGCAATTATAAACGGAATGCTAAGCCATTGCCCGGTATTTAACAACCAGGTGGTGCGTTCTTCTACCTGGGCTTCCTTTATAAATTCAATAAAGAATCTAACCGTCCATAGTAAAACCAGGAATAGGCCAAATAGATAGCCTACTTTATGGCGTTTTTCGGTTTTCCAGTATAAGAACCATAGCAATATAAAGATAAGTAAATAGCAAAAAGATTCATATAACTGGGCCGGATGCCTCGGAAAAGTCTCTCCTAAATTTGCGAAAATCACCCCGTAATCTGAGTTGGTGGGTTTTCCTATAATTTCAGAATTCATAAAATTCCCTATTCTTACAAAAATAGCTCCACTGGCTACCGGAAGTACAATTCGGTCTAAAACCCAAAGCACGGGTTTGTCTAAAACGCGTTTACGGTAAAGATACATTGCGATAATAATCCCAATTGCTGCACCGTGACTGGCTAAACCTCTAAAACCGGTAAATTGAAATTCCGGTTCAAATCTAACCGGTAAGAATATTTCTAATAAATGATTTTGAAAGTAGTCCCAATCATAAAAGATCACGTGCCCTAACCTGGCACCTATTAGCGTTGCCAGAACCGTATAAATAAAAAGCGAATCCAGTTTTTCTATAGATACTTTCTCCCTTACATAAATGCTTTTCATAATATACCAGCCTAGTCCAAAGGCTATCAAAAACATTAAACTGTAATAGTGAAGGGTGAAAAAACCTAAGTCTAAACCTTCTGAAGGGCTCCAGGTGATCGCGTTAAAAAGCATAAATTAAAATTGATTAGTAGGGTAAAGATACATATTTGGAAGTAGTTGCCCTATATTTTGGTTTTTGTTTTTTCGGGAACCGGGTCGTAGCCTTTTCCGCCCCAGGGATTGCAGCTAAAAATACGTTTTAAACTAAGCCAGCCACCTTTGAACACGCCAAAACGCTGTAAAGCGGTTAGACTGTATTGCGAGCAGGTTGGGGTATAACGGCAGGTTGCCGGTGTAAGTGGGGAAATGAAATTCTGGTAAAATCTCACTAACAGGATAAACGGATATGCTAACCATTTTTTAAGCATTGTTTTTCCTGTTTTTATTAGTTACTTGATAGTAAAAGTAGTGCCCTCTTTCCCGTCTTTAAGCTGAATACCCATTTCCTGTAATTGATCTCTTATCTGGTCACTTAAAGCAAAATCTTTATTGTTTCTTGCTTCAGCTCGCAGTTTTATAAGCAATTCTACTGTTGAAGAAAGCTTATCTGAAGTATCATTATTTTCAGAAACCTTGTCTAAAAGACCTAAACACATCGAACATAAAAGCCGACATTGTTTTTTGCAATTCGTCTTTATCTTCTGAAGTGATTGTAGCAGCTTCTTCCTTGATGTTATTGATCATCTTAACCGCATCAAAAAGTTTAGCGATTAAAATCGGGCTGTTAAAATCATCGTTCATCGCGTCGTAGCAAGACTGTTTCCAGCTCTTAATATCTACGCTCGATTTATCTGAAACCGGAAGCTCATCTATCGCGTGGTAAGCATCCATTAATCGGTTAAAACCTTTTTCGCTTGCTTTTAATGCTTCATCTGAAAAATCCAGAATGCTACGGTAATTCGCCTGAAGCATAAAGAATCGGGTCACATTCGGTGAAAATGGTTTATCTAGAACATCATTATTTCCGGAGAAAATTTCTTCGGGAAGAATATTATTGCCCGGTACTTTTTGCCATTTTCTTACCGTTTAAAGTAAGCATATTGGCGTGTAACCAGTAATGAACCGGGTTTTTGCCAGTAGCGGCTTCACCCTGGGCAATTTCACATTCGTGGTGTGGGAATTTTAGATCCATTCCGCCGCCGTGAATATCAAATTCTTCACCTAAATATTTTGTGCTCATCACGGTGCACTCTAAATGCCAGCCCGGGAAACCATCGCTCCAGGGCGAAGGCCAGCGCATAATATGCTGTGGTTCGGCTTTTTTCCAAAGCGCAAAATCCTGCGGATTCTTCTTATCGCTCTGTGCAGCAAGTTCGCGGGTGTTAGCGATCATATTATCAATATCCCTTCCGCTTAGCTTACCATAATGGTTGGTTTCATTGAATTTCTTTACATCAAAATAAACCGATCCGTTTACCTCGTAGGCAAATCCTTTTTCGATAATGGTTTTAATGATCTCAATTTGCTCAACAATATGGCCGGTAGCCGTAGGCTCTATACTTGGCGGCAGGTTATTGAATTTCTGCAGAATATTATGAAAATCTATGGTGTAGCGTTGTACCACTTCCATAGGTTCTATTTGTTCTAAACGTGCTTTTTTGGCAATTCTATCTTCTCCGCTGTCGGCATCATTTTCAAGGTGACCGGCATCGGTAATATTTCTAACATATCTTACTTTATATCCCAAATGCTTCAGGTAACGAAAAACAAGATCAAAAGAGATAAAAGTTCGGCAATTACCTAAATGAACATTACTGTAAACAGTAGGGCCGCAAACATACATTCCAACGTTTCCTTCGTTTATGGGTTTAAAGACTTCCTTTTCCCCCGTCATAGAATTGTACATTTTCAAGCTTTGTTCCTGGTATAGCGCCATAGATAGTTAGTTGTTGGTTATTAAGAAATAGAATTTTTTAAAAAGTAGTGTCTAATTTTATATAGTCAAGGAATTCTCTTTTTACAGATTTTTCTTTGAAAGCTCCGCCAAATTCACTGGTTACGGTGCTACTGTCTATATCTCTAATTCCGCGGCTGTTCACGCAAAGGTGCTTGGCATCTACAACACAAGCAACATCTGGTGTACCCAGTGCTTTTTGTAATTCCTGAACAATTTGCATCGTCATTCGCTCCTGTACCTGTGGTCTTTTCGCGAAATAATCTACAATTCGGTTCATTTTTGAAAGGCCTATTACACGCCCTTTAGAAATATAGGCCACGTGAGCTTTCCCAACTATAGGAAGTAAATGGTGTTCGCAGGTAGAATACACGGTGATATTCTTTTCTACCAACATTTCACCATATTTATATTTGTTTTCAAAAGTTGATGCAATGGGTTTTCTCTCCGGGTTTAATCCTGCAAAAATCTCATTTACAAACATTTTTGCCACCCGTTGCGGAGTTCCCTTCAGGCTATCGTCTGTAAGATCAAGGCCTAAAGTTTCCATAATATGTTTTACATCTTTATTGATGAGCGCTACTTTTTCAATATCACTCAGTTCAAAAGCATCTTCACGAATAGGGGTTTCTGCACTGCTTCCAACATGTGCATCTCCCTGCTCATCAATTTCATTCAAAATTTTGTCTATTTTCATACCGTTTTTACAATAATAGTCGTAAACCGATTGTTTGGCTTGCAAAGATACATATTTAATAGGTTTTTATGTAATCATAAAAGACTGGGATTAAATAGATATTTGTTATTTTGTAAGTTCTTAAACCTATTATGAAACAAGGATCCCTACTTCTCTTTTGTATTTTTCTTCTTTACGGAAGTGTGCAGGTGGTTTTTGGCCAGGGAAGTTCTTGTGAAAGTTTAGATCCTTTTTGCGCCGGTAATGAAGAGCTGGTATTTCCTAATTCGCAATATAAATAATAGTAATCAGGCTAACGGGCAGCCCGGTCCAGATTATGGATGTTTACTTTCTCAGCCATATCCCGCCTGGTTTTATCTGCAAGTTGAACAAACGGGAGACCTAAGATTTAATATTTCACAGTTTCAAAATGAAGATGGTAGCGGTTCGCAATATGATGTAGACTATATTGTTTGGGGGCCATTTGAGCGAACAGATAATTATTGTGAAGATGAATCTCTAAGCGCGCAGAACATTGTGGATTGTAGCTATGAGCCCGATACGGTGGAACAAATGAATATTCTTAATGCTGAAGCCGGAGAAGTTTACGTGGTGTTAATTACTAATTATGAAGAACTTCCCGGGTTTATAAGTTTACGGCAAACCAATGCTAATCAGGCTAATTCCGGTTCTACAGATTGTGGAATTTTAGACGAGGTGCTAGGGCCTGATAGGTTGCTTTGTGGGGAAACTGAAACAACTTTAGATGCCACTACAGATGGAGTTGCGTTTTATGAATGGTACCGGTTTGACGAAAATATGAACGACTTTCAATTGATAGCAGGGGAGGAAGAATCAACATTAACGATAGATGATTCCGGACGCTATAAAGTGATCGTGTATGAAAATCAAACTTTACGTCCAGACGAAGATGAGATTGAAGTCAGCTTTTATAGTGAGCCAATAGCAAATACTCCTGAAGATCTCTATATCTGCGATCCAAATCAAACGAGTATAGACCTAACTTTAGCTTCAGCAGAAATTTTAGCGGGAAATACTTCCGAAGAAAATTATAGGGTGAACTTTTATGAATCTTTACAGGACCTGGAAGACGAAAATCCTATTGAAAATCCATCGGCCTTTCCAATTGAAGAAACCAGTGAATTTTTTGCCCAGGTAGAAGGAGTGGAAAGCGGTTGCCTTTCCCAGGAAGTTTCATTTAATGTAGAAGTAGAGCTTCTTCCTGAAAATTATCTTCCCGCCGAAAGCGTGATTTGTGTAGATCTTAATGGGGATATCACTAAACAAATTGAGATCGGCGAAGATCTTGGGGATAATTATACTTACGAGTGGCTTGCTAATGGGGAGGTGATTAGTACCAATGCTTTATTAGATTTCACAGAAATTCCAGAGGCTGAAACCATAGAACTTATTGTCACCAATTCCCAGTCTGGATGCAGCGTGAACTTTCAAACAGATCTTGCTGTTTATTCCAGGCCCGAAAGTGTTTTAGTTGAAATTGAAGGGAGTGATTTTACCGGTGGTTACGTGATTACCGCAGAAGCCATACCCGGTCTGGGAGATGAAACTACTTACGAGTATCGCTTAGATGAAGGAGTTTGGAAGGAAAATCCGGTTTTTAGAAACTTAAATCCCGGTTATCATACTATTAGTGCCCGCGAAATAAATGGCTGCGGAATTACAACTTCAAATGAATTCTTCCTGGTGGGTTATCCACGTTTCTTCACTCCAAATGGCGATGGATATAATGATACCTGGAATATTGCTAATGCCCCTGAGATTCAAATCTTAGAACTTTATATTTTTGATCGCTACGGAAAACTATTAAAGGAATTGTCGCCCGGTGGCCAGGGCTGGGATGGTACTTATAACGGCCGGTCCTTACCCGCAGATGATTATTGGTTTAGAGTAGAGTTTGAAATGCTGGATGGCACTCGTGATCATTTTGGAGCTAATTTCACTTTAAAAAGATAAATGGCTGTTTGAAAGTTTATTTTAATCGTCATCCTGAACTTGGTTCAGGATCTAAGATGTTGGCAATTAAAACATGTTAGAAGCTGAACCAAGTTCAGCTTGACGGAAATAAGATTTTTCAAACAGCCACTTTAACCCACAATTTATTCAGAATCCAAATTAAGCAGCGGGAAGGTCGCCTTCTCCTTTTCTTGGCAACATTGATTTTCCCATTAAGTATTTGTCTACGTGATAAGCGGCTTCACGGCCTTCAGAAATTGCCCACACAATCAAGGATTGGCCCCGGCGCATATCTCCGGCAGTAAAGATATTTGGTATGTTGGTTTGGTAACCTTCATCTCCTTTAATATTTGTTCTGCTATCCAGTTCAAGGCCTAATTGCTCACTTAATGTTTTTTCAGGTCCGGTAAATCCTAAAGCTAGAAGTACCAGCTCACAAGGCCACTCTTTTTCTGAGCCTTCAACTTCTTTAAGTTGTGGTCTTCCATTTTTACCTTTTACCCATTCTATATTTACGGTTTTTAAAGCTTTTAAATTACCCTCTTTATCCCGAATAAACTCTTTGGTGTTAATACTCCAGTTACGCTCTACACCTTCTTCGTGAGAAGAAGTGGTTTTTAGGGTAAACGGCCAGTAAGGCCAGGGATTTTCTTTGTCTCTATGTTCTCCCGGCACCGGCATGATTTCAAAATTGGTAACCGATTTTGCTCCGTGGCGATTAGAAGTTCCAACACAGTCAGAGCCTGTGTCACCACCACCAATTACGATCACATTTTTACCTTTAGCCGAATATTTTTCGGTTTGCTCTTTTAAACCGTCTACAACTTCATTGTTGTTTTTTAGAAAATCCATCGCCTGCATAACACCACCGCCTTCTGCACCTTCAATTGGTAGATGTCGGCGTTTGGTAGCGCCACCGCAAAGTACTACAGCATCAAATTCTTTAAGTTTTTCGGCTTCATAATTTTCACCTACGTGAACGCCGGTTTTAAATTTAATTCCTTCTTCTTTCATGACATCAACCCTACGGTCAATTACATGTTTTTCCATTTTAAAATCGGGAATTCCATAGCGTAATAATCCGCCAACTTTATTGTCGCGTTCAAATACGGTTACCTCGTGACCGGCACGGTTAAGTTGTTGTGCCGCTGCAAGCCCGGCCGGGCCAGAACCTACCACAGCTGCGGTTTTTCCTGTTCTGGATTTTGGAGGTTGTGGAGTGATCCATCCTTCTTTAAATCCGCGTTCTACAATGTATTTTTCAATAAGTTCAATCGCCACCGGTGGATCTGTAATTCCCAATACGCAAGCAGATTCGCAAGGTGCCGGGCATAATCTTCCGGTAAATTCAGGGAAATTATTTGTTCCGTGTAGAATTTTAAGCGCTTTCTTCCAATCGTTTTTATAAACTGCGTGGTTAAAATCCGGAATTAAATTTCCAACCGGGCAACCGCTATGACAAAACGGAATCCCGCAATCCATACATCGCGCTCCCTGGTCACCAAGTTCTTCTGGCGACATTTCTTTCGTGAATTCTTTATAATCTTTTACTCGCTTCTCAACAGCTTCTGTCTCTTCAACCTGGCGGTCGTATTCCATAAAACCTCTTATCTTACCCATAATTATGCTGTTTTGAGTTCTTTTTGTTCTTGTTTCATTTTCTCTTCTTCCATTTTCTGTAAGGCCTTTTTAAATTCTGTAGGCATTACTTTTATGAATTTGCCTGAACTCTCTTTCCAATTTTCAAGAATTTCTCTGGCCACATC
Source organism: uncultured Flavobacteriaceae bacterium (assembly GCA_963727565.1). Taxonomy (GTDB): domain Bacteria; phylum Bacteroidota; class Bacteroidia; order Flavobacteriales; family Flavobacteriaceae; genus Salegentibacter. The sequence goes on along the minus strand of CAVSGU010000006.1, from coordinate 219,509 downwards.
GCTCTCGGTGTACTGGTAGTGATTTGAAATAAGTTCTCTGAGCTCTTCTTTATTTTCTTCGGAAGGATCTTCTAAACCAATCATTTCCATATTAAAATTATTATTATCCAGGCTGTTATCGGGATTATAGATATAGGCGATTCCTCCACTCATTCCGGCAGCGAAATTTCTTCCTATAGTTCCTAAAATTACGGCAACTCCTCCGGTCATATATTCACAACCGTGATCGCCAATTCCTTCAATAACTGCTTTGGCGCCGGAGTTTCTTACGCAGAAACGCTCCCCACCAATTCCGTTGATATATGCTTCTCCATCTGTAGCGCCATAAAGTGCAACATTTCCAATGATCACATTTTCATTAGATTTAAAAGATGCTTCTTTTGGTTTTCTAACGCTTAAAGTTGCTCCCGAAAGACCTTTCCCTAAATAATCGTTAGAATTTCCATTAATATTCATCGTAAGGCCTTTAGTAGCAAATGCTCCAAAACTTTGCCCACCGGAACCTGTGAAATTTAAAGTAAGCGTACCATTAGGCAAACCTTTTGCTCCGTGAATTTTTGAAATCTCATTACTTAAAATTGCCCCGGTAGTACGGTTAATATTACTGATTGGGAAATCCAGACTCATTTTTTCTTTTCGGTAAATTGCCGGATGCGCTTGTTTTAAAATTTCAAAATCCAATACATTTTCCAGGTTATGATCCTGGGTTTCGGTATTGTATAGCGGCATATCTTCATCGATTTTCGGCTTATACAAAATATTAGAAAGATCTAATCCCTGCGCTTTATAATGTTCAATTGCCCGGTTCATATCTAACTTCTGGCTTTGACCCACCATTTCGTTGATACTTCTAAAGCCAAGATCGGCCATTATTTGTCTTAATTCCTGTGCGATGAAATACATAAAGTTGATCACATCTTCAGGAGTACCTTTAAATTTCTTTCTCAGTTCAGGATCTTGCGTAGCAATTCCCACGGGACACGTATTTAAATGGCAGGCGCGCATCATAATACAGCCAGAAGCTACAAGGGGAGCGGTGGAGAAACCAAATTCTTCAGCTCCTAGCAACGCAGCGATAGCCACATCCCGACCGGTTTTTAACTGGCCGTCACATTCTACAACAATTCTGTTTCTAAGATTATTGATAAGCAGTGTTTGCTGGGCTTCAGCAATTCCTAGTTCCCAGGGCAAACCTGCGTGGCGTAGGGAAGTTAGGGGAGAAGCTCCCGTACCTCCATCATAACCTGAAATTAAAACCACATCGGCTTTTGCTTTTGCTACACCGGCGGCAATAGTTCCTACGCCAACTTTAGAAACCAGTTTTACATTGATCCTGGCTTCACGATTCGCGTTTTTAAGGTCGAAGATCAGCTGTGCTAAATCTTCAATAGAATAAATATCGTGGTGTGGCGGTGGTGAAATTAATCCTACATAAGGAGTGGAATTTCTGGTTTTAGCAATATCGGGATTTACTTTTGGTCCCGGTAATTGCCCGCCTTCCCCGGGTTTTGCACCCTGGGCCATTTTAATTTGAATCTCTTTCGCGTTACTCAAATAATTAATAGAAACTCCAAATCTTCCCGAAGCTACCTGCTTAATGGCAGAATTTCTCCAGTTTCCGTCAAGATCTTTATGAAAACGTTGTGGATCTTCACCGCCTTCTCCCGAGTTACTTTTTCCCTGCATACGGTTCATCGCAACTGCAAGGTTCTCGTGCGCTTCTTTACTTATAGAACCAAAAGACATCGCTCCGGTTTTAAAGCGTTTTACGATCTCTGTCCAGGGCTCAACCTCCTCAACAGGAATAGGATTTAAGTCACGGAATTTGAACATTCCGCGAAGCGTCATTAAACGTTCGCTTTGGTCGTTTATTAATTTTGAATATTCTTCGTAAGCTTTAGTGCTGTTCTGTTTTACGGCTTGCTGCAGTTTTGCAACGCTGGCCGGATTGAACATATGTCTTTCTCCTGTTCTTCTCCAGCGATAGTCTCCACCAATTTCCAGATCAAGATCGGTATCTGTTTTCTTCGGCGCAAAGGCGTTGTCAAAACGTTTTTGAATTTCCTTTTCTATTTCATACAATCCAATACCTTCAATTCGGGTTGGCGTATTAGTGAAATATTTATCTACAAATTTCTGGTTTAACCCAAGGATCTCAAAAATTTGAGCGCCACGGTAGGAGTGAAGGGTAGAGATACCAATTTTATTCATAATCTTCACAATCCCTTTTCCAATGGCAACATTAAAATTCTCAACCGCAACTTCAGGATCTTCAACCTCAATTTCTTTTTCTTCAACCAGATTGTAAATAATTTCGTTAACCATATATGGGTTAATCGCGCTGGCACCATAACCGAATAATAATGCAAAATGATGCGGTTCTCTTGGTTCTGCTGATTCTATAACAATTCCGAAGGAAGATCTTCGGTTGTATTTTTTCACGCGATGGTGCACAAATGAGCAAGCCAAAAGCGACGGAATTGGCGCTAACTTAGGATCGGAATTTCGGTCTGTAAGGATAATTACATTGCAGCCATCGTCTACAGCGTCATTAATTTCATAAATAATTTCATCTAAACGTGCCTCAAGTCCGTTAAGGCCTTTTTCGGCTTCATATAAGATTGAGATAGAAGCAGTCTTGAAATCTGGATGCTCTATATATTTTATTTTATCTAAATCTTCGTTAGAAATAACGGGATTTTGGATTCTTAATTTCTTGGATTGCTCCGGAATAATATCGAATAAATTCCGGTCTTCCCCAATAGAAAGGCTGATATCGGTAACGATCTCTTCTCTAATTCCGTCTAGAGGCGGATTGGTTACCTGGGCAAATAATTGCTTGAAATAGTTGAATAATAGCTGCGATTTATCTGAAAGCACCGCCAGTGGAATATCGGCGCCCATAGAGCCAATTGCCTCTTTCCCTTGCGTGGCCATTGGGGTAATTATGGTTTTAATATCTTCCTGGGTATAACCGAATAATTTTTGGCGGGTATTAATATCAATATTCTCAACCGGAGTTTTATTGCCGGTGTAAGGAACTTCAGATAGGTTTAGCAGGTTTTCATCCAGCCACTTGCGATAAGGTCTTTCTGAAATTATTTTCTGTTTAACTTCTTTATCTTCAATAATTCGGCCTTCGTTCATGTCTACTAAAAACATTCTTCCCGGCTCTAACCTTCCGTGTCGCTCAACATTTTCGGGTTGAACTTCCAGTACCCCGGTTTCTGAAGACATAATTACATAACCATCTTTGGTTAAGGTGTAACGGGAAGGTCTAAGACCATTTCGGTCTAAAAGTGCACCAATATAATTTCCATCGGTAAAAGGAATGGAGGCGGGCCCGTCCCAGGGCTCCATAATACAGGAGTTATATTCGTAAAATGCTTTTTTCTCATCTTGCATGGAAGGATTTTTCTCCCAGGCTTCAGGCACCATCATCATAATGGCTTCAGGTAAAGAACGGCCGGTTTGTAGAAGTAATTCCAGAACAGTATCCATAGAAGCTGAATCTGATTTTCCTTCAGAAACAATAGGCACAATTTCTTTTAAATCCTCTCCAAATTTCTCACTTTCAAAAAGCTCTTCCCGGGCTTTCATTCGGCTAAGGTTTCCTCGAAGCGTATTTATTTCCCCATTATGGCACATATAGCGGAAAGGTTGTGCTAAATCCCAGGTTGGGAAGGTGTTGGTGGAGAAACGTTGGTGAACCAGCGCCAGTTTGGTAACTACATCTGGTTCGTTTAGATCGCGATAGTAAACGTTAATGTCCTGCGGCATCAACAAACCTTTGTATATAATGGTGTTGGTTGATAAACTTGGCAGGTAAAAATATTCTGATTCAGAAAGTTCTGATTTTTCTATTCTATGTTCAGCGATCTTTCTGGCTGCAAATAGTTTTGCGTTAAAGCTTTCAGCAGAAACATCGTCTCCTTTTCCAATAAAGACCTGTTGCACATTGGGTTCAGAGAGTGAAGCAATACTTCCCAGGCACGCTCTATTTACCGGCACTTCACGCCAGCCAATAAGATTAAGCCCCTGGCCAATGATTTCTTCTTCAAGGATCTCGCGGCAAATTTTTTGCTGATTTTTAGACTGCGGAAGAAAAACCATTCCAACCGCGTATTCTTTAAAATCTGGTAATTTAAATTCACAGGTTTTTTTAAAAAAATCGTGAGGAATTTCTATCAAAATACCGGCACCGTCACCAGTCTTTCCATCTGCGCTAACTGCGCCTCTATGTTCCAGCCGAATAAGAATATCTAAGGCCTTATGAATAATATCGTTTGTTCTTTTGCCTTTTAGATTACATATAAATCCTGCTCCACAATTATCATGCTCAAATTCGGGTGAATAGAGCCCCTGTTTTTTTAATTTCATGTCCTTTTCGTCCTTAAGTTATCGTCTCAAAATTACCTAATTAGATAAATAATATGAAGCGTTTATCTCTTAAAGTAGGAAGAAATTCACTAAAATCAATTAAAATTATTATAAATGATAATTATTTAATTTGACCCCTTTAATATTATAAATTCTATAAATTTCATGGTTCATTTTTGGGCATAAAAAAGCCCGGTTTTGGAAAAAACCGGGCTTTAAAATAATGAGATGGAAAATACTAGTCTTTTAAAATCCCTCTGGAGATTACGATTTTTTGAATTTCTGAAGTTCCTTCGTAGATCTGGGTGATTTTAGCATCACGCATTAAACGTTCTACGTGGTATTCTTTTACATAACCATTACCACCGTGAACCTGTACAGCTTCTGTAGTAACATCCATTGCAGTTTTTGAAGCATATACTTTCGCCATTGCCCCCGTAAGGTCGTAATTTTGCCCCTGGTCTTTATCCCAGGCTGCTTTCATAACCAAATGTCTTGAAGCTTCAATAGAAGTATACATATCGGCAAGCTTAAATGCGATTGCCTGGTGATTACAAATTTCAGTACCAAAAGCTTTACGTTGTTTAGAATAGTCTAAAGCCAGTTCGTAAGCACCGGAAGCAATTCCTAATGCCTGGGCAGCGATACCAATTCTTCCACCAGAAAGTGTTTTCATAGCGAATTTAAAACCGAAGCCATCTTCACCAATTCTATTCTCTTTTGGAACTTTTACATCATTAAAATTTAATGAATGTGTATCGCTTCCGCGAATTCCCATTTTTTGTTCTTTTGGGCCTATTTCAAAACCTTCCACTCCTTTTTCTACAATAAAGGCATTAATTCCTTTATGCTTTTTCTCACGGTCGGTTTGGGCGATCACTAAATAATAATCGGCAGAACTACCGTTGGTGATCCAGTTCTTGGTTCCGTTAAGAATATAATGGTCACCTTTATCTATAGCGGTAGTACGTTGTGAAGTCGCGTCACTTCCGGCTTCAGGTTCTGAAAGACAGAAAGCACCGAGTTTTTCACCCGTAGTAAGCTTAGTTAGATATTTTTTCTTTTGTTCTTCGCTTCCGTAGGTGTCTAGTCCCCAGCATACCAGCGAGTTGTTCACCGATACCATCACTGATGCAGATGCGTCTATCTTAGAAAGCTCTTCCATTACTAATATGTAAGAAATGGTATCCATTCCGCCTCCGCCGTATTCTGGAGAAGCCATCATTCCAAGAAAACCAAGCTCTCCCATCTTCTTTACCAGCTCTTTTGGGAATTCCTGTTTTTCATCTCTTTCTATCACACCGGGCAGTAATTCTGTTTTTGCAAAATCACGCGCGGCATCGCGAATCATTATATGTTCCTCTGTAAGTTTGAAATCCATATTATTATTTTAATTTAGGAAAATCTAATTTTGGTCACCAAAGGTAAAGTTTTGGTGTGTAATTTTCAATTTAGTTTAATAAATTTTACGAATATGAAAAAAGCAAACTACAAGGTTATTGGTGTCATGTCAGGAACTTCCTTAGATGGCATCGATCTGGTCTATGTTAATTTTGATTTTAAAAACTCCTGGAGTTACAAGATACTAAAGGCTGAAACCATTCCTTACCCTTTAAACTGGCAGGAGACTTTGGCTGAGGCAATTAATTATTCTGAGGAACGATTAGAAGAATTGAATAAAAAATACACCAATTTTTTGGCGGGGATTATTTCCCGTTTTATTGAAACTCACCAAATAAAAGATATAGACGCGGTTTGCAGTCACGGTCATACCATTAAACATGAACCAGAAAATAACTACACCCTACAAATTGGTAATTTGCCTGAACTGGCCTATCTCTCGGGCCAAACCGTAATTTGTGATTTTAGGGTGCAGGATGTAGAATTAGGTGGGCAGGGGGCGCCGTTGGTGCCAATTGGAGATCAATTACTTTTTTCAGATTATAAATATTGCGTGAATTTAGGCGGATTTGCAAATATTTCTACCGAAACAAATAACAAACGCCTGGCCTATGATATCTGTGCCGTAAACACCGTGATAAATTATTATGCTCAAAAATTAGGAAAAGAATTTGATGAAGGCGGAAAATTAGCGGCTTCCGGGGAATTAAATAAAGATTTGCTCAAGGAATTAAATAAGCTCCCTTTTTATACTCAAAAACCACCTAAATCTCTGGGAATAGAGTGGGTAAAGTCTACAGTTTTTCCAATCCTGGAAAAATATGAAGATAATATTCCAGATATTCTACACACCTATACCCTTCACGTAGCCCAGCAAATTGCTAAAGCTTTAGATGATGATCCGGAAACTAAAGTATTAATGACTGGCGGTGGTACATTTAATAACTTTCTATTGCGTCTTTTGAAAAAGGAATCTAAATGTCATTTTACCATTCCTTCAGATGAAATTATTAATTATAAAGAAGCTTTAATTTTCGGCTTACTGGGAGTTTTAAAACTTAGAGATGAGGTAAATGTATTAAAATCTGTCACCGGCGCTAAAAAAGATCATTCTTCCGGAGTTATTTATGAGATCTAAACTTTTTGCTAAAAAATTAAAAATATAGCGCTTAGTTTATATATTTGCGAAAAATTAGAGTATAAATGAAGGAATTATTAAAGTTATACGAAAATAAAGAGCCGGAAATTGTATTTAACTGGAAAGATTCTGAGACAGAAGCTGAAGGTTGGACGGTAATAAATTCTCTGCGCGGTGGTGCTGCCGGTGGAGGTACAAGAATGCGTGTAGGATTAGATCAAAATGAAGTGCTTTCACTAGCCAAAACTATGGAAGTGAAATTTACCGTTTCAGGACCTCCAATTGGAGGAGCTAAATCGGGTATAAATTTCGATCCTAATGATCCTCGAAAAAAAGGCGTTTTAGAGCGTTGGTATAAAGCGGTTTCTCCATTGTTGAAGAGTTACTACGGTACCGGTGGCGATCTAAATGTAGATGAAATAAATGAAGTAATTCCTATTACCGAAGACTGTGGTGTATGGCACCCGCAGGAAGGTGTTTTTAACGGGCACTTTAAACCCAGTGAAGCCGATAAAATTAATAGAATTGGCCAGTTGCGCCAGGGTGTGATCAAGGTTTTGGAAAACACTCATTTTTCTCCAGATGTAACCCGTAAATATACCGTTGCCGATATGATTACCGGTTATGGCGTAGCCGAATCGGTTAAACATTACTACGATATTTATGGCGGCGATGTAACCGAAAAAAGAGCAATTGTTCAGGGCTTTGGAAATGTTGGTTCTGCCGCAGCTTATTACCTGGCCCAAATGGGCGTTAAGATAGTGGGAATAATAGACCGTGTTGGCGGTTTAATTAATGAAGACGGATTTACTTTTGAAGAAATTAAGGAGCTTTTCCTTAACAAAGAAGGGAATACAATTAAACACGATAATTTAATTCCTTTTGAAGAAATTAATGAAAAGATTTGGGAGCTTGATGCCGAGATCTTTGCGCCTTGTGCTGCTTCCCGATTAATTACCCAGGATCAAATTAATAATTTGATCGAAAGAAAATTAGAGGTGATTACCAGTGGTGCTAATGTACCTTTTGCCGATAAAGAAATTTTCTTCGGCTCAATTATGGAATCTACCGATGAGAAAGTTAGCCTTATTCCCGATTTTATAGCAAACTGCGGAATGGCGAGAGTTTTCGCTTATTTTATGGAAAGAAGAGTACAAATGACCGATGAGTCTATTTTTAATGATACTTCTATGACCATTAAAAATGCCATCCAGAATACTTACGATAATAATAGTAGTAAAACCAATATCAGCAAAACAGCTTTTGAAGTAGCGCTGAAGCAATTGGTATAAGTTTTTGATTAATCTTTTAATTTTAGTTGATTGAGATTATTTCTGAAGATCCCGCTTTCGAGCGGGATTTTTTATGAATAGAATTTAATGAAATTCATCTTCAGGAAATAAATAATTCCCAATTGGGATAAAGCAGTTTGCACTGCTGATTATTTTACTAAATTTGATTTACAATTAAATCTGGTTTATCACGTTACATTAAAAACCCTAATAGAAACCTATGCTATACTTTTTTCAGCAGGACGGCGTTGCCGAAGCCGCCCAGGAGGCAGAACCGGTAGTGGAAGAAAAAACCCTGTCTTTATTCGATTTAATGCTTAGTGGAGGCCTTGGAGGCCAAATCATCATTCTTATTCTTTTTATCCTGTTGTTTGCGGCAGTTTATATTTACTTCGAGAGGCTGTTTGCGATAAAATCGGCCAGCCAGGTAGATAAGAATTTTATGCTTCAAATAAAGGATAACGTTTTAAACGGAAATATAGAATCGGCTAAAATGCGCTGTGCACAAAGTGATTCTCCCGTAGCCAGGTTAACCGAAAAAGGAATTTCCCGAATTGGAAGTCCGTTAGAAGATATTAATACCGCTATAGAAAATGCAGGCCGCTTAGAAGTTTACAAACTGGAGAAGAATGTAAGTATTTTGGCAACTATTGCCGGTGCTGCACCAATGATTGGTTTCCTTGGAACAGTAATAGGTATGGTAATTGCTTTTCATGAGCTGGCAACCAGTAGTGGCCAGGCGCAAATGGGAGCACTTGCAGAAGGTATTTATACCGCGATGACCACAACCGTTGCCGGACTTATTGTAGGTATTATCGCTTATATTGGGTATAATCATTTAGTGGTAAAAACCGATAAAGTTGTGCATCAAATGGAAGCTACCGCGGTAGATTTCCTTGACCTGTTAAACGAGCCCGCTTAATATGAATTTAAGAGGAAGAAATAAAGTAAGCCCCGAGTTCAGTATGAGCTCAATGACAGATATTGTATTCCTGTTATTGATCTTTTTTATGCTCACCTCGCCGGTAATTACTCCTGAAGCATTAGACCTAATACTTCCAAAGGCGAAAGGGAAAACTACCAGCGTTCAAAATGTATCGGTGAGTATTACCAAAGACCTTCAATTCTATGTGGACGATCAACGTATTACACAGTCTTCATTAGAAAGTACCTTAAAAACAAAACTGGCAGGTAAAGAAAAGCCAACCATTATTTTAAGGGCAGAAGAAGGTGTGCCTATAGAAAAAGCAGTAAATGTTATGGATATCGCGAACCGAAATAGTTATAAAATCGTTTTAGCGGTTAAACCCGAATAAATCTAATTATGTTAGAAACCAAGCACGAAAAAAAATCTTTTACCATCACGGTTATCTTACACGTGCTGTTAATTGCATTATTATTTCTGTTAGGCTTTAAATATTTAGATCCGCCACCAGAGAGTGGAATAGCCATAAATTTTGGGACTTCTGAAGTTGGTTCCGGAAATGAGCAACCTACCGAGCCGGTTAAATCGGCTCCCCAGCAAACTACCGTTCCTGAAACCCAAACACAACCGGAACCTGTAATAGAAGAGGAAGTAGTAACACAAGAAATAGAAGAAGCTCCGGTTATTGAAGAAAAGAAAGAGCCGAAACCGGTAGAAAAGAAGAAACCGGAAGAGCCTAAAGAACAACCGCCGGCTAAAAAGCCAGAACCCAAACCAGACCAATCTACTACTGATGCTATGAGTAGTATTTTAAACGGTCCCGAAAGATCGGGAACCGAAAGTGGAGGAGAAGGGAATGATAATCAGGCCGGGGATAAAGGTGACCCCAACGGGGATCCTAATGCCAGTTCTTATTACGGAAGCGGTTCTGGACTTGATGGTGATGGCAATTACCGTTTAGGTGGAAGAAGAGCTTTAAATAAAGAAAAATTTGTTCAGGATTGTAATGAATCGGGAATCGTGGTGGTTCGTATAGAAGTTAATCAAAACGGGCAGGTAATCAATGCCACGCCCGGTGTAAAAGGAACCACAAATAGCGCTGCCTGTTTAACAGATCCTGCAAAAAGGGCGGCAATGGCTACTCGCTTTAATAGCGATAGTAATGCGCCTTCCCGCCAGGTTGGAACTATTATTTATAACTTTAAACTCTCTGAATAAGTGGATGCATATACAAAAACTGTTGACTGGATGTTTCAGCAGTTGCCTATGTACCAAAGAGTAGGTTCACAGGCATTCAAAAAAGACCTTTCAAAAACCATCAAACTGGATGAGCATTTAGGCAATCCGCATAAAAATTTCAAGTCGGTTCACATTGCCGGTACCAACGGTAAGGGCTCGACAAGCCATATGTTGGCTTCGGTGTTTCAGGAAGCCGGTTACAAAGTGGGTTTGTATACTTCACCGCATTTAAAAGATTTTCGAGAGCGAATTAAAGTAAACGGGAAATTTATTCCGAAGAAATCTGTAGTAAGTTTTATTAATGCGAACAAAGACTTTCTAACTGAAAATCAACTTTCCTTTTTTGAAATGACCGTAGGAATGGCTTTCGATTATTTTTCAAGGGTGAAAGTCGATATTGCTATTATTGAAGTAGGCCTGGGCGGTCGGTTGGATTCTACAAATATTATAACACCAGAAGTTTCAGTGATTACCAATATAGGATTAGATCATACCGCATTTTTAGGAGATTCAATTCCTGAAATAGCCCGGGAAAAAGCAGGAATTATAAAGGATAATATTCCGGTAATAATTGGCGAAACACAAAAAGAAACTACCGACATTTTTAAAGCAGAAGCTCAGAAACATAATTCAGCTATATATTTTGCCCAGGATTTAAAATTCCCAACCTATCATACCGACCTTAAAGGTGATTACCAGAATAAGAATATGAAGACTGCAATTGCCACGGTGAAGGTTTTAAGGGAAAAGGGCTGGGAGATCCCTGAAGAATGCCTTAAAAACGGACTTAATAGTGTGAAGTTACATACATCATTGCAAGGCCGTTGGGATATTTTACAGGAAAAACCCAGGGTGATTTGTGATACCGCACACAATACTGAAGGCTTAACTTTAGTTTTTGAACAACTTAAAAATGAAGAATTTCAGCATTTGCATATAGTTTTGGGTGTGGTGAACGATAAAGATTTAGAAAAAATCTTACCATTATTTCCAAAAACAGCTATTTATTACTTTTCTAAACCGGAAGTTCCTCGTGGACTGGAAGCTAAAATTTTACAGGAAAAAGCATCGGAATTTGAGTTGGAAGGAAGGGTATTTAATTCTGTTTCAGAAGCCTATGATGCTGCCGTGGATGCGGCCTTAGACGAAGACTTGGTCTTTGTTGGCGGAAGCACATTTACCGTGGCAGAAATAATTTAATTTTTTTGAAATTTTTCTTGGTGTAGATTAAAAACTAGTCTATATTTGCATCCGCATTCAAGAATAGGGCGCGTAGCTCAGTTGGTTCAGAGCACTTGGTTTACACCCAAGGGGTCAGGGGTTCGAATCCCTTCGCGCCCACAACTATTCAAAAGGCTTCTATAAAAGGAAGCCTTTTTTTAGCAAAACCTTCAATAGAGAAGGATTTTTATTGACATTTTAAGACCGTAGCTCAGTTAGTTCAGAGCATCCCGATTTTCATCGGGAGAGTCAGGGATTAAAATCCCAAAAAGTATTGCGCTTTCTTTGATTAGGAAGTAGATTTATTGAAAATATTAGGGCGCGTAGCTCAGTTGGTTCAGAGCACTTGGTTTACACCCAAGGGGTCAGGGGTTCGAATCCCTTCGCGCCCACTTTTATTCCCAAATCCCAAAGTTCACCTACTTTAGGGATTTTTTTATGCCAAAATTTTACGTTTATATACTATTTTCTGAAGCGCTGAATAAATATTATATCGGTTCTACACAGGATATTAATATACGTTTAGAAAAGCATTTACAAAGTAACAAGGTTTTACATCGAAGGCTAAAGATTGGGTTCTGGTGTATTCTGAAGAGTTCAAAATAAGAACAGAAGCAATTCGAAGAGAGCGACAAATTAAGAAGTGGAAAAGTCGAATTATGATTGAAAAATTATTTAAAAAGTAGCTCAGTTGGTTCAGAGCATCCCGATTTCACATCGGGAGGGTCAGGGGTTTTCCGAAGTAAATTCGGAACAGGCTAAATCCCTTCGCGCCCACTTTTATTCCCAAATCCCAAAGTTCACCTACTTTAGGGATTTTTTTATGCCAAAATTTTACGTTTAAGATTCACGAATACTGGCTTGATTAAGCAAGTGTTTTTTCTTCAGCTTCAATATAATTGGCAAGGTATTGAGCGTCTTTTTTAATTCCGCCTAAAGTTGCTGAGCCTCTTGTATGCAACCAGGGAAGACCTATAAAGTAAAGCCCTTCAATATTACTTATGCCGCGATTATGCTTAGGGTAGCCGTCCTTAGTAAGTTCCAAACCTTCTATCCAGCTAAAATTCGGTCGGTAGCCGGTGGCCCAGACGATATTCTTTAGCTCTTCAATTTTTCGATTTTCAGTAACGATAATTTCACCTTTTGCATTTTTAGTTTTTCCTACAGGTATTACATTATCTCTTTTCAGGATTCCCTGCACATCCGTTCCAATAATAGGTTGCTTAGACTGACTCAACTTTTTTCCCAACCAGGTTTTTCGGCTAAAATTTAGGAAACCTATTTTGGTAAACCACCACCATAGGGTTTTTCCTAAAATTTCCTGCGGAAGCACACGTACATCGGTAGCGCCAGAAAAATAAGTTGTTCTGTTAGTTTGAGATATTTCATCTAAGATTTGAAAACCCGAATCTCCGGCTCCCACCACCATAGCAGGCCCTTCCTGCAATTGACTGGGATTTTTATAATAGTTGCTATGAATCTGGAAAACATCTGTTGATATTTTCTTTGAAAAAGATGGTGTGTAAGGGATATGAAAAGGCCCGGTAGCGATAACTACATTTCTGGACTTAATCTCGCCATCCTGATGTTTCAGAATAAAACAATCCTCTTCTTTGCTAACCTGCTCCACCAATGTATTTAGACGAACTTCAATATTAAATTCAGTTACATAATTTTTAAAGTACTCAGCTACATCTTCTTTAGTAGGATAATAACCTTTTTTCGCAGGAAAATCCATTCCCGGTAAATTATTAAATTCTGACGGGGTAAAGAGCTTTAGGGAATCCCAGCGATTTAACCAGGAAGCGCCTACTTCTTTCTCCTTATCTACCACAACATAGCTTTTGCCAAGTTCATTAAGATAATAAGCCATAGAAAGTCCGGCTTGAGCTCCGCCAACAATTACAAAATCTAACATTTATTCGGGTTTTTTGTAAAGGTAAGTTTTAATTTCTATCCGTTAAATCTGTTGAAAAGCTTCAGATTTGCTAATTTTAAATCAAATTTAGCTTATGGAAAGAAAAATCAGGCCTTATGTTCTCGCTGAAACAAACTGGAAGCACGTAAAAGATGAAGATTTTAGCGTAGCGGTTTTGCCCTGGGGCGCAACCGAAGCACATAACTACCATTTGCCGTATGCTACCGATAATATTCTTGCTGAAGAAACTGCAATAAAAGCAGCTGGAAAAGCCTGGGAAAAGAAAGCTAAGGCAGTGGTCCTGCCTACAATACCTTTTGGGGTTAATACCGGCCAAATGGACGTGAAGCTATGTATGAATCTTAATCCCAGCACTCAGTATGCAATTTTAAAAGATGTAGCGCAGGTTTTGCAGAAGCACGAGATCAATAAGCTGGTGATTTTAAATGCTCACGGCGGAAATAATTTTAAGCAAATGATTAGGGAATTAAGTCTCGAATATCCTAAGCTTTTCGCCTGTTCTGTAAACTGGTGGCAAACTACAGATGCAACGCCTTATTTTGATGAACCCGGCGATCACGCTGGGGAACTGGAAACCGCTGCGGTTATGCATTTGCGCCCCGAGTTGGTTTTACCGCTTGAAGAAGCCGGTGATGGAAGCGCCAAAACATTTAAAATAAAAGCTTTAAAAGAAGGTTGGGCAAGTGCACAGCGGGAATGGACAAGCGTAACAGAAGATACAGGTGTAGGAAATCCAAAAGCTGCAACTGCGGAAAAAGGAAAGATTTTCATTGAAAAAACCACCGATATGATCGCTGATTTCTTTGTAGAATTACATTCGGCAGACCTTGAAGATATGTATCATTAATTATAGAAAAACCAATGCTTAAAGCCTTAGCGTATATTTTTGGATTTTTACTTTTGGGTGAGTTAATCACCTATTTTTTTGAAATTCCAATTGCAGGAAATATTCTTGGAATGTTCTTGATTTTTATGGCTCTGCGTTTTAAGATAATAAAGCTTCAGGATGTAAAACCTGCTTCAGATAAACTCATAAAATACCTGGTATTGTTCTTTATTCCGTATGGTGTAGGGTTAATGGTTTATTTTGAAATTATCGCCGATTACTGGATGCCAATTTCAGTAGCAGTAATTGCCAGCACGGTGATCACACTTTATATTTCAGCAATAATCATTGAAAAACTAGAGAAATAATGCAGGAGTTTTTCCAATTGCCGGTTTTTGGAGTTTTTATAAGCATTATTGCTTTTGCGGGCGGGCGCGAACTTCGCAAAAAGTTTAATTATGTTCTGCTGAACCCGGTATTGTTAGCTATTTTATTTATCATTTCATTCTTATTGATCTTCAATATTGATTTTGAAGATTATAATCGGGGCGGTAAGTTTATTAGTTTTTTCCTGGGGCCATCGGTGGTGGCGCTCGGGGTTTTCTTTTATGAGAAATATGAAGAAGTAAAACAGAATTTAAAAGTGTTTTTACTTTCTGTAGCGGTTGGTGGAGTTAGCGGAATTTTAACCGTGATTATTTTCCTTCTGCTTTTAAAAGTTCCTGATTTTATTATTCAATCGCTCGCAGCAAAATCGGTTACCACACCTATTGCTATTGAAATCACGAAACTTACCGGTGGAATTCCTGAAATTACGGCAGGAATTGTAATTGCAGTTGGGATTTTTGGAAATGCTTTTGGCCCTTTTATTCTGAAGAAATTAGGCATTAAAAGTAAAATTGCCATTGGGACGGCGCTAGGAACCGCAGCTCATGGCATAGGAACTGCCCGCGCTTTTGAGGAAAGCAAACTGGCAGGAGTTTACAGCGGACTTGCAATGTGCGTAAACGGAATTATCACAGCACTTCTTACTCCATATTTACTTCAGTTATTCCTTGGGAGTTTCTCCTGATTCGTTTTCGTTTTGTTCTGTTTTTCGCTTAAAATATTGAATAATTGATGGAGCGGTAAGTCCGTGGAGTACTACAGAAATTAAAATAATATAAGCGGTAATAGCGTAGAGTTCATTTTTATGCTCAAAACCTTCAAATTCTACAAAAGCCCAGGAAAGATAGAAAACCGAACCAATTCCTTTAATTCCCAGGAAACTAATTGCAAGCTTATTTTTAAAACTATCTTTTATCCCAATCATACTTATTATTCCGGCAACGGGTCTAATAATTAATACAAAAGCGAAAGCGAAAACAATTCCTTTCCAGTCGGTAAGGCTAAGCATTCCATTCATAATAGAAGCTCCAAAGAGAATGATCCAGACAACCAGGAGCAAACGTTCTACTTCGTGAATAAAATCGTGCATTTTTGTTTTATAATCTCCACTAACTTTCTCGTAATGACGCAGGCTTAAGCCTGTAAAGAAAACTGCCAAAAAGCCGTAACCGTGTATAAGCTCTGTGGCTCCATAACTAAATAGTGTGATGGAAAGTGCAAGAAAACCGTCAAAAGTTTTAATGCCGGTGTATTTATGAACTCTATCCAGTAAAAATCCTATAGATCGGCCAATGGCAAAACCGGCTATAGTACCAATTATAATTTTTAAAAAGAATTTATCCAGCATCCAGTCAGTAAAATCGAATGCGGCCCAACTCCCGGCCTGGGCTACCAAAACAGCCATATAGGTAAAAGGGAAAGCGAGTCCATCATTTAAACCCGCTTCTGCGGTAAGCGCAAATCTTATTTTTCCTTTGTATTCTTTTTCTCTTTCGGGATCGTCAAGTTGAGTTTCGGCAGCCAGAACGGGATCGGTGGGAGCAAGAACGGCGGCAAGTAACAAAGAGGAAGGAACACTTAAATATAGAAAATTTTGACCCAGGAAATATGCCGAAATTATACAAAGCGGCATAGTTAGAAAAACCAATAAAAAAGGTCTTTTCCAGGCCTTAAAGCTGTAATTATTACCAATTTTTAAACCGGCGCCCATCAGGGAGATAATTACGATCATTTCAGAAAAATACATAAGACCTTTATCGGCCCATAGTGGATCTGGCCAGCCAATTGGTAAGCCCAGTGCGAATATTAAAAAACCAATAAGTAATAAAATTATAGGTCCGCTGATTTTAATCCGCTTTGAAATTGATGGCAGCCAGGCCATAATGAGTGTTGTGAAACCAATTCCCGCTAAGATCCAGTAATGTTCTTTCATATATTTAAAATTAACTTTTTTAATTGATCTTGCTTAAAACACTTGGTTTTTTTACAAAAGTCTAACAGTTTAAATAAGATAGGGTATTAGTTATTCAGCTGATATTTATCATATTAAAATCTTTTTATACAGGTTAACTTTGAGAGAATAACCAAGGCCTGTAAAAGATGGATACTTCCTTATTTCTCGCTAAATTCTGGGGTTGGTATCTCCTTATTTTCTTTTTTGTACTGAGTTTTAATCCCAGGCGAATACAACAGATCTTTGAAGACTTAAAAGATCAAAAGTTCTTGATATTAGCTGCTTTTGCCGCTATAATCATCGGCTTGCTGAATATTCTTTTTCACAATATCTGGGAGCTAAGTTGGAAATTTATAATCACCATCCTGGGTTGGACCTCACTTTTTATAGGTCTTGGCCTCTTTGTATTCCCTGAATCTACTACGCGCAAACTTGCTGTACTAAACCTCAAATTTGTACAGACAATTTATGTATTGCTTTTCCTACTGGGAATTTTCCTACTGAATATGGGTTATGGACTCGTGTTACAATAAAAATTAAGCTTATGAAATTCATTAAAAAATTTAGAGAGATATCTATAAAAGATGTCACAAAGGTTGGCGGGAAAAATGCTTCTCTGGGCGAAATGTATAACGAATTATCTTCTGAAGGTGTTTTGGTGCCAGATGGTTTCGCTACCACTTCTGAAGGTTTTTGGGCTTTTTTAAAGTCGA
This sequence comes from uncultured Flavobacteriaceae bacterium, assembly GCA_963727565.1. GTDB lineage: Bacteria > Bacteroidota > Bacteroidia > Flavobacteriales > Flavobacteriaceae > Salegentibacter. The sequence continues at coordinate 202,094 of CAVSGU010000006.1, read as the reverse complement.
ATAATATTGAAGAAGAGATAAAAAGTCTGTTGAAAAAACTTGATAGGAAGAATTATGAAAACCTTAGCAGCATTGGCTCTAAGGCCAGGGAGCTGATTTTAGGAGGAGAATTTTCTAAAGAATTTTCCGAAGAAATTGTAGCGGCATATAACGATTTGGGAGAAGGAGAAAATATCCAGGTTGCCGTGAGAAGTAGTGCCACGGCCGAAGATTTACCGGGTGCGAGTTTTGCCGGCCAGCATGACACCTTTCTAAATATTAAAGGAAACGAAGCTTTGCTTGAGGCGGTTAAGAAATGTTTTGCTTCCCTTTATACCAATAGGGCTATTAAATACCGGGAAGATCAGGGCTTTTTACATCACGAAATAGCACTTTCGGTGGGTGTGCAAAAGATGGTACGATCTGATATTAGTTGCTCCGGGATTGGCTTTAGTCTCGAACCCGAATCTGGTTTCAGGAATATTATTCATTTATCAGGTGTTTGGGGATTGGGTGAAAATATAGTGCAGGGACTGGTAAACCCTGATGAATTTGATATTTTTAAACCAACTATTGATAAAGCTGAAAATCCTATTATTCAGAAGAAACTGGGACATAAAGAGCTTTCTATGGTTTACGCTGAGTCTAGCGGTCACTCTTCAACCGTAAACATTGAAACCCCGCTGGAGAAACAGGATAGTTATGTTTTAAATGATGATGAGGTAATTAAACTTTCCCGGTGGATTTTACTAATAGAAAAGCATTACAATCGCCCAATGGACGTGGAGTGGGCAAAAGACGGTTTAACAAACGAACTTTTTATTACTCAGGCCCGGCCGGAAACAGTACATAAAGATGAAGATAAACGCTTTTATATTGAATATCACCTAAAACAAAAAGGCGAAATTTTAACCAGCGGAAGCGCCATTGGTTCCAGCATTGCTACTGGTAAAGCACGATATTTAAAGTCACCGGAAGAAGGACATAAATTAAATCCCGGGGAAATTCTTATTACCAATAACACCAGCCCAGATTGGGACCCGTTATTAAAATTGGCAGCCGCAGTAGTAACCGATAGAGGCGGTAGAACCAGTCACGCAGCAATTGTAGCCCGCGAACTTGGTGTGCCGGCAATAGTGGGAACAAACGATGCTACTACAAAAATTAAAGACGGGGAAATGATTACCGTTTCCTGTGAAGGCAAAACCGGTTTTGTTTATAAAGGTGCCCTGGAATTTGATACTAAGGAAATTGATTTTGGAAAAATTTCACTTCCCAAAACCGAAGCTAAATTTATACTATCAGATCCAGACAGGGCTTTTCAACTCTCTTTTTATCCAAATACGGGAATCGGATTATTGCGAATGGAATTTATAATTACCCATAAAGTAAAAATTCATCCGATGGCTTTGGTGAAATATGATGAGGTTAAAGAAAAAGCTGCAAAAAAGGCCATAGACGAACTAACCTGGCAATATAAAGATAAACGCGATTTTTTTGTTGAAGAATTATCGCGAGGAATAGCCGTAATGGCTGCCGCATTTCACCCAAAAGAAGTAATTGTTAGGCTTAGCGATTTTAAGAGTAACGAATATGCAAACCTAATTGGAGGCCGCCAATTTGAACCTTTAGAAGAAAATCCTATGCTTGGTTTTAGAGGCGCTGCGCGTTATCCTCATCCAAACTATAAAGAAGCTTTTGAGCTTGAGTGTAAAGCTATTAAAAGAGTTAGGGAAGAAATGGGTCTTGATAATTTAAAAGTGATGATTCCTTTTTGCAGAACGATTGAAGAAGCAAAAACCGTAATCGAGCTTATGAAGGAATACGGATTGGAACGCGGAAAGAATTCCCTCGAAATCTATATGATGGTGGAAATTCCCTCTAACGTAATTCTCCTGGAAGAGTTTGCAGAATATTTTGACGGATTTTCCATAGGATCTAACGATCTCACCCAACTCACGCTTGGGCGTTGATCGCGATTCAGAATTAATGGTAAGTGTTTTTGATGAAAATAATGCTGCTGCAAAAGAAATGGTTGCCACAGCGATACAGAAAGCCAGGAAAGTTGGCAAGAAAATAGGACTCTGCGGGCAGGCGCCAAGTGATTTCCCCGAGTTCGCTTCATTTCTGGTAAAAGAAAAAATAAATAGTATTTCGTTTAATCCTGATGCACTTTTAAAAGGAATAGAAAATATTAATAAGGCCGAGACCGTGCAGTAAACAACTTCGGAGCAAGCTCACGAAGCATTGATATTGGAAAATATAATCTGATTTCGAGGCAAGCCCCGGAACATTTAATCTCGATTATCGAGTAAAACACTAAGAAATGTCTAAAGATCTGCATAGTCTCTCTGTTGAAGAAATCCTGTCGGAATTTAATGTAGATCCCAATAAAGGATTAGCTAGTTCTGAAGTTAAATCAAGATTAGAAGAACACGGCTATAATCGTTTAAAAAAGAGAAAATCTAAGAATATCGGGCTCATATTTTTAGAGCAATTCCTTGATCCCATAATTTATATTCTGGCTGCTGCAATGGCATTGGCTTATTTCTTTGGCGAATGGTTAGAAGGCACCGCTGTCTTAATAGTTATTCTTATTACTGCCTTAATTGGCTTTTTTATGGAATGGCAAGCGCTTCGCTCGGTAGAGGCTTTGCAGAAAATGGTAGAAACGCATGCCAATGTTTTGCGTGATGGAAAAGAAGAACAAATCAAGGCGGCGGGATTGGTTCCCGGCGATATTGTAATTCTGGAAAGTGGCGATGTTATCCCCGCCGATTGCCGAATGCTGGAAACTGAAAGTTTCGCGGTAAAAGAAGCCATTCTTACCGGTGAGAGCAACCAGATTGAAAAAAGTATAGAAGGCCTTTCCGGCAAAGTTGCGCTGGCCGATCGTAAAAATATGCTTTATAAAGGTACTATTGCGGTTAGGGGAAATGCGAAAGCAATTGTGGTCGCCACAGGGATCAAAACAGAAATAGGGCGTATTAGTGAACTAACCAGTGGTGCTAAAAAAGAAAGCACGCCTTTAGAAAAAAAACTCAAAAGATTGAGCAGATGGCTCATCTGGCTTACCCTGTTTCTCGCTTTATTGATTATAGTTACCGGATATTTTCAAGGTAAAGATCTAATGTTGATGATAGAAACCGGGATCGCTCTGGCAGTGGCGGCGATCCCGGAAGGTTTGCCTATTGTGGCAACTATCGCGCTGGCTAGAGGCATGCTTCGGCTTTCCAAAAGGAACGTGATAATTAAAAAACTGGAGGCCGTTCAAACTTTGGGGGAAACCGGGATAATTTGCACCGATAAGACCGGTACGCTTACCGAAAACAAAATGAGCGTTCATCATTTAATGCTTGGTTCTTCAGAATTCCCTGCTACCGAAGCTGAAAAATTCAAAAAAGATCCTGCTTTTGAAAGGTTGATAGATATTGGTTGCCTCTGCAACAATTCAAAAATGAAAAATGGCGAAATGGCAGGAGATGCCGTAGAGATCGCTCTGATTGAATTCGCGGCTGAAATGGGTTTTGATTGTAAAGAAATTCAGCAAAAAAAACCCAGGATACAGGAAGTTCCTTTTGATGCCGAAATCAAAAAAATGGCCACGCTTAATCGCGTTGAAGATAACTTCCTGGTGTGTGTAAAAGGCGCCCTGGAAGCTATGCTAGAATCTTGCGATTTAGTTTTAACTAAAGAAGGACCAAAAGAGTTTCAGGATAAAGAAAAATGGGAAAAACAGGCCGAATTAATCGCTGCCGAAGGTATGCGGGTTTTAGCTTTCGCCTACAGGGAAAGTAAAGAAGAGCCAGAGAAGGAAAGCTTAATGGAAAACCTCACGTTTGTTGGGATTCTTGGGTTTTTAGATCCGCCGCGAAAGGATATTAAACAAGCTATTGAAACCTATAAAAACGCCGGAATAAGAGTGGTAATGATTACTGGAGACCACCCAGATACCGCAAGAAAAATAGGAGAGGAAGTGGGACTTATTCCTGAAGATGCCCCTGCTGAGATGGTGATAAAAGGCTCTGAGCTGGAAGAAATAAAAACTTTAACAGAAGATCGACAAAAAACTTTAATGGAAGCGGGAATTTTTGCCCGGATGGTTCCGGGTCAAAAACTGGATTTGGTAGAATTCTATCAGAAAAATAAAGCAATTGTAGGCATGCTCGGCGATGGTGTAAATGACGCACCCGCTCTAAAAAAAGCTGATATTGGGATTGCTATGGGAATTAGGGGAACAGAAGCTGCCAAAGAAGTTGCAGATGTAATTTTAATGGACGATAAATTTACTTCTACAGAACTTGCCATAAGGCAGGGCCGCACCATTTTTGAAAACATCAGGCAATTTGTAATCTTTTTACTTTCGTGTAACCTGGCAGAAATAATCTCGGTAGCGCTGGCGTCTTTGAGTAATTTGCCTATGCCTTTACTACCGCTACAAATTCTTTTTCTAAACCTTATAACCGATGTTTTTCCTGCATTGGCACTTGGCGTAGGGAAAGGAGATCCAAATATTATGAAAGATCCTCCCAGGGATCCGCAGGAGCCTATTTTAACCAAAAAACTCTGGAGAGCCACAGTTCTGTATGGCTTAAGTATTACAGCAGCTGTGATAGGCGTTGTGGCTTATACCCATTTTGAAATGGGCTTAAGTGCCATCCTGGTGAATAATATTGCTTTTTATACGCTTATTTTAGCTCAATTGCTCAATGTTTTTAATCTCCCAAGAAGAAAAATATCTTTCTTAAAAAACGAGGTGACCACCAACCCCTGGGTTTGGGCTGCTTCAGCTTTTTCAATTTTGGTGATGGTAATAGTTTATCACATCCCTGTGATGGCTGAAGCCTTATCCCTGGTGCCTCTTTCGGCAAACCACCTTTTAGTGGTAATTGTTTTTGGTGCCGCTTCGCTAGTGATTTCGCAAATACTGAAGCATTTAAAATTAACGAATTGATCTTATTGAGACTGACGGAAATCATACTTTTTTAGTTCAGTTTATATTAATTTCAATAGAACTTAAAATTTTAAAAAGATGGAAAGCATCAGGAAAAGGCCAAAGGGCGATTTTATTGCTGAGGCCAATATGGAGCAGCTCTATGCGCTTACCAAACACTGGAATTCAGATCTACATTTCTTTAAAGACGACCTCAATTTTCTGCATAAACTTTTAGATAGCTACTTTATTTGGATAGATAAAGACGAGAATTACAGAGTAGCTTCAAAAATGAAGAATGAATTATTAAAACTTAGAGAGCGTTGCGAAGACCTTTTAGATAAAACCGATAAGCATAGGCAACAAATAGGAAAAATGATTCTGGAAAAAATTAATGATTCCAGGGTTTTTAGATTAGAGCACGAACACTTGGAAGACGAGATTGCAAGTTTTGTGAAAGCTTTCAGGTTGAACCGTTTAGAACTCTTTAAAGTAACTGAATATATTAAGGATACCGATAAGCTTCCCGAGACCTACTAAGAGGAGAGAAGAAATTAAAGCAGGCAAAGTGACCGTTGTCATATTTTAGAAACTGCCTTCAACTTATCTTTGATTAAACTTAAAACTACTACTATTATGCTCATCAATATTCAATTTATAAAAACAAAAGGAAGTCAGAATTTAACTCAATTTGTATCAGAACACTTAGATAAATTATCAGAAAAATATGAATGGCTTATTAGAGCCGAAGTTTATTTTAAAGAAGAAAATGATCCTACAGGAAAGTCAAAAATTTGTGAGATCGAGCTGAGTGCTCCCGGACCAAGAATTTTTGCTTCCTCTACAGAAGAAAGTTTTGAATTAGCCATCAAAAAGACCATCTTCGAACTGGAACAGCAACTCAAAAAACGTAAAGCTGTTTTCGCAGCATATTAGGATGCTTGCAGAGACTGTTTAAAAATTTTAGGTTTTACAACCCATTGCGGTTAAGCTCAATTTACCCGACTTTTGGTAAAACCTATTTTTTAAACAGTCTCTTTTTTTTTAAAATATCAATTCCCGAAATTCCCAGGCTTTATAGCTAAAGAAGATCAAGAACCCCACTGCCACCACCAATTCCATAAAGGTAGAAGCAAGCAGGCCAATAAAAGATCCGTAGGCGGCTCGTAAAGCCGATTTAGAATCAGATTTATTAATTATTTCTCCAATAAAAGCTCCTGCAAAAGCTCCTATTATTATTCCTAGCGGAATTGGAACAAAAATCCCGATTACCAATCCAATAGTAGCGCCCCACATTCCGGCTTTACTGCCTCCATACTTTTTTGTTCCCATTGCAGGAATCACAAGTTGTAAAGCATAAATTATAGCAGCGAGAATAAAAGCGATTCCCAAAACCCAGTAATTTATTGGCACTGATGGTGCTAAATAGAGTAGAAGTAATCCTACCCAACTAAGCGGTACACCGGGCAAAACCGGTAAAAAACTTCCCAGAATTCCAAGGATCATTAAAACCGCTCCAACTCCAAATAATATTAGATCCATAGTCTTTTAAATGTTTTGATTATCAAATATAATTTAATTCCGAAGAAGTTTTTAACTAAATTATTAGGTTAAACTAAAATATTAGTTTTATATTAGCAGTGTTGAATTTTATTGCTTCCAGATTTTTAAATAGGAGGAGAGCTGAGAATATGTCTTGGCTTAATGAAACGTCATCCTGAATTTATTTCAGGATCTAATACCAATTAAACTTAGAACGAAGTTCGTGAAATAAATTCAGCTTGACGAATAAGACGTTTAATATTAAAAATAAATTAATAAGAGATTTCCGCCTGCGCGGAAATGACAAAAATAAATTATGAAACAACTAACCAAAGCCGAAGAAGAGATTATGCAAATTCTCTGGAAACTGGAGAAAGCCAATGTCGCTTCAATTATCGAGGAAATGCCAGAGCCTAAACCGGCTTACAACACGGTTTCTACCATTGTGAGAATACTGGAGGATAAAGGTTTTGTAGATCACGAAAAGAAAGGGAAAGGGCTATTTATATTTTCCGCTTTTGGCTCGTGAAACTTATAGCAATCAAAGCATCAATAAATTGATGAACAATTATTTTAACGGCTCCTTTAAAAGTATGGTTTCCTTTTTTATGAAAAAGAACGATATGGACACTAAAGACCTGGAAGCGATTTTAAAGGAGATCAATAAAAAAGAGCAATAATGTTACAGTATATAATTCAGGCGGTATTGTTCCAACTCGGTTTTTTGCTGATGTATGAACTGCTGCTAAAAAAAGAGACGTTTTTTACGATAAACAGGCTGTATTTATTAATAACACCGCTTGTTTCACTTTTACTGCCTTTATTGAAAATAGAAAGTTTATCGGCGCTTGTTCCGGCAGAATCTATTTCTGCACTTTCACAGGTTTTGCTCCCCGAAGTTTATATTGGCGGTCAACCGGAGAATATTCAGCAATTACCTGCTGTAAATGTAGTGCAGGAGCAGGGATTACAAATAAACTGGTGGCTGGTAACCTATGTTGCGGGTGTGGTACTTAGCCTAATTTTATTGCTGAAAAAATATCAAAACTTAAATCATTTATTTCGTTTCCGAAGAATTTCAGAAGATAAAGAGCTGCGAATTATTGAGGTTCCTAACTCGAAAATTGCCTGCACCTTTTATAAAACCGTGTTTTTAGGTGATAAATTATCTGAAGCAGAAAAGCAACAAATTTTGTCTCACGAGCTAGTTCACGTAAAACAAAAACATAGCCTGGACCTGGTATTTTTTGAAGCTTTAAAGATCATATTTTGGTTTAATCCTTTGGTATATATCTATCAGAGTAGAATTGCTGCTTTGCACGAGTTCATCGCCGATGCAAACGTGGTAAAAACCACAACCAGGCGCAGCTATTATGAACAGTTGCTAAACACCGCGTTTAACACGCAGAATATTTCATTCATCAATCAATTTTTTAATCATTCATTAATCAAAAAACGAATTATTATGTTACAAAAATCAAGATCAAAAACAATTGCGAAATTCAAGTACTTATTTGTGCTGCCTTTGCTCTTTATGATGCTCACCTATGTTTCGTGTTCAGATGAAAATTCATCTATAAATTCATCTGAAAATGATCCACTTGCTCAGTATAGTTATACTATAAATGTGGATGAAGGGATGACTGAAGAGAATAAAAAAGTTCATGAAAAATATGAAGAATTTTTAATCAATAATAAAAATTATGTAAGCTGGGCAACGATTGATGATAGAACTATTAGTTATTCAGTTCATAACAAAAATGAAGAAGTGCCCGAAGGTTATATCAAACTATATGTTAGCAATAAGTATGATATGTATATTAATTTGCCAAATTCCGGAGAGGAAAAAGATGCTGATAAATACGCTGAAGAAATAGAATACGATAATGAAAGCGGAGTGCCTTTTGCCCTCATAGAAGATGTCCCCGTATTTGAAGGTTGTGAGGACTTAAGTTCTAACGAAGAAAGAAAAGATTGTATGAGTCGGCAGATTACCCGATTTGTAAATATGAATTTTAATACCAATCTAGGCGAGGAATTAAACCTAAAAGGTGTGAACCGCATTATCACCCAATTTAGAATAGATGAAACCGGAAAAGTTGTAGATGTAAAAGCGCGGGCTTCACATCCAGCCTTACAAGAAGAAGCCATAAGAGTTATTTCTGAACTTCCACAGATGCAGCCCGGGAAACAAGATGGTAAGGACATAAGTGTGATGTATTCTCTTCCTATAGTTTTTCAAATAGGTAGCAGTGAATAGAGTTAGTCTAATAATTATTTTAATGTTAGTAGCCTTTAAAGCCGAAGCTCAAACTTCGGCTTTGGCTGTTTCAGACAGTTTGTATGCCGTGGGAGAATATGCTGAAGCCATAAATAAACTTCAGGAAATAGATCCTCAAACAGAGAAAACCTACTTAAAACTTGCTAAAAACTATGCGGCCAGCAGGCAACCCGAAATCGCACTTGAGAACTATAAAAAAGTTTTAAGTCAAAATCCCGATCGTGTTTTAACTGCGGTAGATTATGGAGAGTTACTGGTAAAAACCGGAAAACTGGAAAAAGCAGACAGCCTTTTTAAAGATCTGAATGAAAAATTCCCTGAAAATGCCAATTTTAAATTTCAGCAAGGTTTAATTAAAGAGAAACTAAAAGACAGTACGGCCTTAGGGTATTTTATGCATACGATGATGCTGGATACCACGCACCAGGGAGCACTGTATAAACTGGCAAAAGATAAATTAAGAAATCGTCAGTATACCATGGCAGAGCATTACAGTAAACAAGGGCTTCGGGCTAATGCAAACAATGCTTCTTTGCTATCTATCCTGGCGCAAACTTATTCTTCCTTAAAACTTTACAAAGAGGCGATTCCTCATTATGAAAAATTGATTGAACTGGGAGAGGATACTGAGTTCATCTATAATAAGCTCGGTTTTGCTTATTACAGACTTGGCGATTATAAAAAAGCCATAAGGATGTATAACGAAGCTTTGAATTTTGAAGACCGAAATTCGGCCACGCATTATACCCTCGGGAAATTATATGCTTTAATCGGCGATCTAGATAAGTCTGAAACTCATTTATTGATGTCAATTCTTATTAAAAAGCAACCGGTAGATGCCGAATTTTTTAGCCTGGGCCTCACCTACAAAATGCAGGAAAAACATAAAAGCGCACTGGAGTATTTTAATAAAGCTTTGGAAGAAAATCCCGATCACGAAAGAGCTTTGTATGAGCGTGCAGTAGCTGCCGATAACTATATGGCCGATGATGAAACCGTAATTGGCTATTACCAGATGTACTTTGATAAATATGAGAGTATAGGGAACGATGGAATGCTTTATCGGGCAAAAACCAGGATTAGTGATCTAAAAGAAAAAATACACTTAGCTGAGAATTAATTTAATTTTTCCAGATCGAGCATTTGGAAATATTCAATATAGGCTTATTCGAGATATTTCTATTTGGATATCTTGCTCGATTTCAGCGTCATTACGAACGAAGTGAAGTAATCTCTTCATTTGAAAAAACTTTGAATTAACACCTATGAAATTTAAAACTACTCTACTTTTCTTCAGTCTTTTTCTCATTGCTAATGCAGGGCTTTCCCAGGAAGCTTTTGAAATCAATGTTTTTGTAGACGCCGATAAAAATATCTATTTGGAAGAGCAAAAACTAAGCATGAGCGAACTTTTAGAAGAAACAAAAGCTTTGGTTTATAAACAGCCGGCGGTGAAATATAACCGGCTTGTTTACAATATCTATGCAGACAAGAACCTGAAACACGGTTTTATTATGGATATAAATCATCAACTTTTACGGGCCGTGGATGGTTTGAAATCAAAAACGAATAAATATCTTTTGGAGTATAAAAACCTGGATCTTGATGAGGCTGCATGGCAGTTAGAAATAAAGTCTTTAAAACTGGATGCAATAGAAGATTAGCTTTTTATTTTCCCCAGCCTTTCTCCTAATTTTCCTTACTTTTGCTTAAAGTCCAAGTGCGTTTGCCAATGAAAAAAGCTTTACTCGATAATCGAGATTTAAATGCTCTGAAACCAGTCTCAAGATTTAAGTCTTATTTCTTCAATAATTGTTTATTAGTCTTGTTTCGGCGTGGATTATTTGTAATTGCACTTTTACTAATTTCCTCCTGTAATTTTGAGACCAAGAAAATTTCTTCTGAAGAAGTGCTGGAGCTGGAATCCCGAACGCTTAATTGGAAAGAAGTAGACGAATATCCGGCTTTTGAAAACTGCCAGGACGAAACCGAACTACTTGCGGCCCGGGAATGTTTTGAGCGGGAAGTAGCCGAAAATATTTATGCTTATCTTTCTAAACAACAGCCGGTAGTTACTGAATCTATAGACGATACGCTTTATCTTTACCTGGAAATAAACAGTGCGGGCCGTCCCGAGATCGATTCGGTTAAAATAGATTCTACATTAAATAATCAACTGCCAGAATTGCGAATGTGGTTAGACCAGAGTATAGATTCCCTTCCAAAAATTTACCCGGCGAGTAAGCGCGGTGTACCGGTTTCTACCGTTTTTAAAATGCCTATTGTTATTAAAGCGGAATAGATTATTCCCCAATCACCACATTCCATTTTTTTACCGACCAGCTTTTAATAAGGCCGTTTTTCACGTACGGATCATTTTGGGCAAAAGCTTCCGCGATTTTCTCACTGTCTGCCTTAAAAACCAATACTGCTTCGTTTGCCGCATCTATTGCTCCACCAAGTATAAGATAACCTTCATTAAAATATTCGGTGGCGTGATTTAAGTGTTCTTTTCGGTATTTTACCCTTTCCTCCAGGTAATTGTCAGAGGTGATATAATCTAAAATATAATAATTCATTTTTAGTTTTTAAATTGTCTTCCTTTCCAGGAAAAGTCCGAAAATATGGATTTCACAGCGACATAAGTGCTAAAGAAAGGATAAAAGATACTGCTCCAAAAATAACTTCGCAATACTGTTTCTCGCTGAAAAAATTTAGCTGAGCTGTAGATCAGTATAAAATCAAGATTAAATTTTACTAGAAAAATAATCAAAATAGGCTGGTAGGGCAGGATTTGAAAGAAGACTAAAAAAAGAGCGATCACAAGACTTAGATTCATCAAAAGCACGCTTACTCCAGTGAGTTTAGCAAACAGACTTTTGTAAGCCGGTGCTTTAGAAGCCCAACGAATTCGCTGTGAAACCAGATCACCAAAACTTTGTTGAGGTTTAGTATAAACAATGACTTCCTTACTTTTTAAAAACCCGATTTTATAATTCTCCTGTTGAAATTTTTGAAGGAAAAAAACATCATCACCGCTTGCAATGTTATCATTTCCGGTAAACCCTGAAACTTCTAAAAAGGCTTGCTTTCTCATAACATAAATTGGCGCCATTGCACATAAATGCTTTCCCGATACCGAATGCTCCGGCAGTAGATGCCTGAAGACTTAAAATATCTAACTCTTCAAAATTCCTTAAAATATTTTTGCGCTTATTATTGGTGTTTTCTGAGGTGGAGGAGAATTTAAAGCAACCGGTCCCGCAATAAGTTTATTCCCGGTTTTAAGTATAAAGTCATTATAGCTTTTTAACCAGTTTTCAGGAACCTGGCAGTCTGCATCGGTAGTAATTATATATTCAAAATTAGCAGAATTAATTGCAGTGTTAATTGCGTCTTTTTTTGGGGAATTTGAAGTGCGTTGGTTTTCTAAAACTTTTAAATTGAAATCTAGATGAGTTTGCTGAAATTCTTCGATTATTTCCACCGAATTATCTTCCGACTCATCATTCACCAGGATAATTTCAAACTTAGATTCGGGATAATTTATCCTGGCTAGGGAATTCAATAAATCCGGTAAATTTTCAGCTTCATTTCTAAAAGGGATAATAATAGAAAACCGTATTTCCGCAGGTGAATTTTCCGAAGAGAATTCCGGAATTTTTTTCCAGCCGTAAAGCAGCATTAGCATTAAAACCGAATAACAAACACAGATTATAATAAAGATGAACATATTCGGTTTTTAAATTCTTAATTTCCCTGTAAAGTAAACCAAATCACTGCAAATTCAAGAACAGTAGAAAGAGAAAATATCTAAGCTGTGGTGTATTTGAAATCTCGCTTAGCGAGTAAGGAAATGAAATTGCTTAGCTTTGCGAAGCTACGTGAAATTTGGTAGGTTTTAAATTGAAGAAGGTATTTTGAAAAGCGAAAGAATCATTTTAGGAATTGATCCCGGCACCACGATTATGGGCTTCGGACTTATAAAAGTGGAAAACAAGCAGATGAAATTTTTGCAGTTGAATGAATTGCAGCTAAGTAAATATAGTGATCCCTACGTAAAACTTAAATTGATTTTTGAACGTACTATAGAGTTGATAGACACTTATCATCCAGATGAAATTGCGATTGAAGCCCCGTTTTTTGGTAAAAACGTACAATCTATGCTTAAGCTGGGAAGGGCACAGGGTGTGGCGATGGCCGCGGGACTTTCAAGAGAAATACCAATTACTGAATATTTACCCAAGAAAATTAAAATGGCAATTACCGGGAATGGAAATGCCAGTAAAGAGCAGGTAGCAAAAATGCTGCAAAGTTTACTCGGTTTGAAATCATTACCAAAGAATCTCGACTCAACCGATGGACTTGCAGCTGCGGTTTGTCATTTTTACAATTCGGGTAGAACCGAAGTGGGAAAAAGCTATTCCGGTTGGGCTGCATTTGTAAAGCAAAATAGCCCCCCAGCCCCCAAAGGGGGAGTTAGCTCAGTAAATCTAAGGGGAAAAAAATCCAAAAAATAAAGAGCTTATATTTTATGAAAACCAATAGCTACGAGAAAGAATCCACGGGTTCCCCCTTCGGGGGCGGAGGGGGCTTATACATTCATATTCCTTTCTGTAAGCAGGCTTGTCACTATTGTGATTTTCATTTCTCTACCTCTTTAAAAAAGAAAGGAAAGCTTGTGGAAATGTTATGTAGGGAATTAGTGCTCCGGAAAAATGAGCTCAATTCTCCTGAAATCCAGACGATCTATTTTGGTGGCGGAACACCTAGTTTGTTAGAAGCGGAGGAACTTCAGCAAATTTTTGAGACAATTTATGCGAATTATAAGATTGCTAAAAATCCTGAAATCACCCTGGAAGCAAACCCCGATGATTTAACCGAAGAAAAATTAAAAATGCTCAAGGCTTCTAAAATAAACCGTTTGAGTATTGGGGTTCAATCTTTTTTTGAAGAAGATCTAAAGCTGATGAACCGCGCGCATAACGCCGAAGAAGCTTTAAAAAGTATAAAACTTGCTAAATCATATTTCGATAATATTTCTATAGATCTTATCTACGGAATTCCCGGGAATGAGTGTGGAACGATGGCAAGCGAAATATAGAAATTTCACTTAGAACTTGGTGTGCCGCATATTTCCAGTTATGCACTTACGGTAGAGCCAAATACCGCGCTTCAGAAATTTATTGAAAGAGGAAAAATAAAACCGGTAGATGATGAAGCCGCTAAACTTCATTTTGAAATTCTGGTGGAAACCCTTACTAAAAATGGTTTTGAACATTACGAGTTTTCCAACTTTGGTAAGCCGGGCTATTTTTCAGAAAACAACACCGCATATTGGCTGGGGAAACCTTATTTAGGTATTGGCCCTGCCGCACATTCTTATGATGGGAATTCCAGGAAATGGAACATCTCGAATAATCCTTTATATATAAAAGCCCTGGAAAATGATAAAATTCCGCAGGAAACTGAGGTCTTATCACTTTCAGATAAGTATAATGAATACGTGATGACCCGGCTTCGAACAAAATTTGGGGTAGAGCTTGCTGAGGTTTCCGGGAAATTCGGAGAAGATTATAAAGCTCACTTTTTGGAACTTGCTAAACCATTACAAAAGGAAGATTTACTTCAGGAAAAAAATGGGATCTATCATATTACTTCCAAAGGGAAATTTTTAAGTGATGGGATTGCTGCAGATTTGTTTTTCCTGGAATTAATAAATATCGAAATTAAAGTCAAAAGTCGTAAATTTGAGTTATGGCTATAGATCTTCAAAACAAGAAAATAGAATTAATTCAATGGTTATCCACTCTGGATAATGAAATCATTATAGATAAATTAATGAAATTAAGAGAAAGTGAGAAGGCTGATTGGTGGAGTGAAATAACTGAAGAGGAAAAAAAATCTATAGAGAAAGGAATTGAAGATGCTGATTCCGGAAACTTAACACCTCAATCTGAAGTTAGAAAACTCTATGAAAAATGGTTATAAGATTTTTTGGACTGTTCACGCACTTTCTGAACTTGAAGAAACAATAGCTTATTTAGAAGAAAACTGGACCGCACAGGAATTAGAAAAATTCGCCAAAGAACTTGATCATACGCTAGAATTAATTTCTAAAAACCCCAAGATATTTCAAATTTCATTTAAAAGAAAAAATATTCGAAGAGCTGTGGTTGCAAAGTTCAACAGCCTTTATTATCGAATACATAATGATTCTATTGAAATATTATCTTTCTTTTCAAACAGACAGGACCCTTCCAAAATTAAAATCGATTAGATTTTATGCGAACCACTATTAATTTTAAAGCTAAAGATTATATTGTTGATCTTTCCAAACCCCTCGATATTTCCATTGGTTTGCGGGGCGATGCAAAAAATCCGGTGGCGTGGTATTTAGATGCTCCTAAAATAAATCCGGTGAAGGACGGTGATTTTATCGGGAAAGTTTCAGAAGGAGCTTCGGTTAATTTTAATAATATTCAGTTTAATCCGCACGCACACGGGACGCATACAGAATGTGTGGGACATATTTCCAGGGAATTTTACAGCATCAATCAAACGCTTAAAAACTTTCTTCTTTTTTTCTAAATTGATTTCAGTTGAACCGGAAACAAGGGGAGAAGATAAAGTGATTTCCGAAGCAATTTTGAGGGAGAAAATTCAGCCCAACGAAACTGAAGCTTTAATTATACGCACGCTACCCAATTTCAGGGAAAAGCAAACGAAAAAGTATTCACATACTAATTGGCCTTATCTTAGTGAAGAAGCCGCAATTTTTCTCAGAAATTCCGGAGTAAAACATTTACTTATAGATTTACCATCGGTAGATAAGGAAAAGGATGGCGGGAAGTTATTGGCGCATAAAGCTTTTTGGAATTACCCAAAAAATACTCGTTTTGATGCTACCATTACCGAACTGGTGTATGTTCCTAATTCTATAGAGGATGGGGATTATTTACTAAACTTGCAAATAGCTTCTTTTGAAAACGATGCCAGCCCCTCAAAACCTGTTTTATATAAATTCTTATGAAAATAACACTCGCAATTGAAGAACTCGCAATGTTAATGTTGGGAATCTTCGTTTTTAGCCGATTAGACTTTGCCTGGTGGTGGTTTTTAGTTTTATTTTTTACACCAGATTTTGGAATGTTGGGGTATATCTTCAATAATAAAACAGGAGCTTTTATTTATAATCTTTTTCATCATAAAGGGCTTGCACTTTTAATATGGTTCCTGGGATTTTATGTGCAAAGTGAAGTATTTCAATTAATAGGTGTAATTTTGTTTTCACACGCGGCTTTTGATCGTATTTTAGGCTACGGGCTCAAGTATGAAAAAGGCTTCAAGTTCACTCATTTGGGAGAAATAGGAAATTAATATGGAATTTTTATTTATCGGATTGGCCGTGGGAGCGGTCGTGGCTTATTTTATTTTTGCCAGGTTTAATAAGGAGAAATCAAAGCTTAAAACCAATGAGCAGTCGTTGGTGATTATGGATAAAATAAGGAGTGTTTGTAAATTTATAACCGTTGAAGGCGATTTTTCTGAAGTCTATCATTACGAGAATTTAAAGGAAAAATACCTGAGTTTACTTTTGGGGAAGAAAAAGGCTATTGTTTTGGTTAATGCCAAAGCGCACGTAGGTTTTGATCTTAGTAAAGTTAGAATGAATAGCGAAAATGAAAAGAAAACCATTGTGCTCACCAATTTTCCGCAGCCCGAATTGCTTACTGTAGAGACAGATTTTAAATATTACGATAAGCGCGAAGGATGGGCAAATCCTTTCACAACCTCAGATCTTACCGATATTAACCGTGACGCAAAAAACTATATAGTTGATAAAATTCCGCAAAGCGGACTGTTAGATCAAGCACGAAAAGAGGCGCTGGATACTATTTTATTGATGGAAAAAATAGTGGAAACTATAGGATGGAAACTCGATTATACCGCGCTGACTTTAGAAGATAGAAATCAGCCGAAAATTGAGAAGTAGCTTGTCTTAGTGCGTCATTCTGAACTTGTCACTTCGAGCGGAGTCGAGAAGTCAGAATCTAAGATGATTATTGTTTTTCATCTTAATACAAACCAGAACATTTTTTAGATTTCCGCCTGCGCGGAAATGACAATACTTACATATGGACATCGAAACGCTAAGAAATTACTGCATCAGCAAAAAAGGCGTAACCGAAGGTTTACCTTTTGGTCCAGATACCCTGGTTTTTAAAGTTATGGGCAAAATGTTCGCTTTGGCCGGTCTTGATGCGATTCCACTTAGTGTAAATTTAAAATGTGATCCTGAAAAAGCCATAATTTTACGGGAAGAATACGAGAATAATATTTTGCCCGGTTACCATATGAATAAACAACATTGGAATACCGTAATCCTGGATGGTCATTTAAAGCCCGACTTTATTTTTCAATTAGTAGATGATTCTTACAATTTGATAAAAGCAGGATTAACCAAAAAGCAACAACAAGAACTTAAAGATTTAGATGAATAACCCATTAGAATTTTATACAAAGCAAAAAGAAATACACCAGCAGGAATTAAGCAAGATCTCCAAAAAATTGCTAGTCTCCAGTTTAATCAGGCTTTTCATTTTTCTAGCAATATGTTTTGCGATCTATTATTTCTTCGGAAATATGAATGTGATCGTGCCGGTAATTATTGGCGGAATTGCACTTTTTTTATTCCTGGTTTCCAGGCACAGTAATCTTAAAAGATAAAAGCGATAAGCAAAAGGAAATTATCAAGCTGAATGAACTGGAAATTGATATTTTAAAAACCCGGAATTTTCAGGAATTACCCGAAGGCAGTGAATTTGAAAATCCCACACATCCTTACAGTCAGGATATCGACTTATTTGGGAGGGGCTCGTTTTTTCAGTATTCCAACCGAACCGCGCTTTATGAAGGCACAAAAATACTGGCCGGTATTTTTACTGAAAATAGCATTAAAAATATTCCGCAGAAACAGGAAGCGGTTAAAGAACTTGCAACTAAAGCTGAATGGAGACAGGAGTTTACTGCCCTGGCGAAATTGGTGAAGACTGAAACGGCATCAAAAACTGTAATTAAATGGTTTAAAAATTATAAGAATTTTGTTCCGAATTATATGAAATGGTTGCCTACTGTGTTTTCGGCAATTTCCATTCTAGTGATCGCGGGTTATTCTTTTGATTATTTAAAGGGAATTCACCTTTTTCTATGGTTTTTAGCCGGAATACTTTTTACCGGAATTTTTCTGAAGAAAATCAATTTACTTTCAGGAAGCGTAAGTAAAGTTCAGGATACTTTTCATCAATATCATTTTTTACTGGGACTCCTTGAACAGGAAAATTTTTCTTCGGAAATATTAAAAAAGAACCAGGCACTTATTCATTCAGAAAAGAAAAAAGCTTCTGCTATTTTTAAAGAATTTTCTAAAGCAATTGATGACCTGGATCAGCGAAATAATATGCTTTTTGGCATTTTTGGGAATGGTTTTTTGCTATGGGATCTTCGCCAGAGTTATAAATTAGAAAAATGGATTTCAGCTTACCGCCAGCACGTAAAAAACTGGTTTGAGGTAATTGAACTTACTGATGCTTATAATTCCCTGGGGAATTTTGTGTTTAACCATCCAAACTATGTTTTTCCTGAAATTATCAACGAAAAAAGAGGAATTTCAGCAACCAAATTAGCACATCCGCTTTTAGATCCTAAAAAGAGGGTTGCTAATGATTTTGCGATTGGCGACGAAGAATTCTTTATTATTACCGGTGCAAATATGGCCGGGAAAAGTACTTTTTTGAGAACGGTTTCCCTTCAAATTCTAATGAGCAATATTGGGCTTCCGGTTTGTGCTGAAGCTTGTAAGTATTCGCCAATTAAACTCATTACCAGTATGCGCACCAGCGATTCGTTAAGTGACGACGAATCTTATTTCTTTTCAGAATTAAAGCGCTTAAAATTTATAGTAGACGAAATTAAAACCGATCGATATTTTATTATTCTTGATGAAATTTTGAAAGGAACCAATAGTAGCGATAAAGCTATAGGTTCTAAAAAGTTTATCAGGAAATTGGTGAACTCTAATTCAACCGGAATCATCGCTACGCACGATTTGAGTTTATGCGAAATCACTTCAGAATTAAGTCAGGTGAAAAACCATTATTTTGATGCGGAAATTATCAATGATGAGTTACATTTTGATTATAAATTTAAAGACGGAATTTGCCAGAATATGAATGCCTCATTCCTTCTAAGAAAAATGGAGATTGTTGATGATTAATGTAGAATCGTCAACCTGAATTTGTCACTTCGAGCGGATTCGAGAAGTTCAGGATCTAATCTTTTAAAGTATGAAATTACAATGGAGAAAATCATAAATGGATTCACTAACACAAATAGTATTAGGCGCAGCGGTTGGCGAAGCGGTTCTCGGCAAAAAAGTGGGGAATAAAGCGATGCTTTATGGAGCCATTGCAGGCACAATTCCCGACCTGGATACTTTTGCAAGCGCCTTTACCGATACTATTACCGCTATTGAAATTCACCGTGGCTTTACACACTCCATCGTATTTTCTCTACTTTTTGCCCCCATTTTTGGTTGGCTAATTTCAAAAATTGAAAAAAAATCTATTGCAACCTGGCAAAACTGGTCCTGGTTGATGTTTTGGGGCTTTTTTACGCATCCGCTTCTGGATTCTCATACAACCTGGGGCACACAGTTATTTTGGCCTTTAGAAGTCCGCCTGGCGTATAAGAATATTTTTGTGATAGATCCATTATACACGCTGCCATTTTTGGTGTTCTTAATCCTGGCGATGCGACAAGAAAAAGGAACTAAAAAAAGGAGAAAACTAAATAATCTTGGCCTCTTAATAAGTAGTATTTATTTGTTGGTTATTACCCCTGCACTAAAACTTTACACGTTTGATAAGTTTACTGAAGCTTTAGAAGATCAGGATATTGCCTATTATAAAATTGAAACCAAACCGTCCCCGCTAAATGCTGTTTTATGGTCGGCAAATGTGGAGGTTGATGATGCATATTTAATTGGGAACTATTCAATTTTTGATACACAACCAATAGCGTTTGTGGAACATCCCAAGAACCATCATTTGCTAGGAGACTGGATCGAAAAACGAAATGTAAAACGGCTTATCGATATTTCAGAAGGTTGGTATACCATTTCAGAAAAAGAAGGAGAAATTTATTTTAATGATCTTCGTTTTGGGACTTTAAGCCCAATAGCCAGGGTAGATGCCGACTTCGCTTTTAGCTATAAGCTGATTGAGGAAAATGGCGAAATAAAAGCCATAGAAACCGAAAAAACACGCGGCGATGCAAAAGAACTCTTGTCGCAGTTGGGAACACGAATTTTAGGGAATTAATATTTAAGATCACGACTTCACAATTGTTTCAATAAAATATTGTGTTCTTACAAAATTAGCCATTCTCACGTCATTGCGAAGGAAGAATGACTGAAGCAATCTCTAAAATATCTAAATAAAAGATTACCACGCTCCTTCGTCGCTCGTAATGACGAGATGAAACGATGATCGAATAATATAAAGACTAAGGAGATTCGTGTATTCGTGGCAATAAATCCATATAAATTTCTTCAGAAACCTTATCTTTATTGAAAATTCTACTTTTTTATGAAAAAACTTTTCAGCATTGCCCTCGCTTTTTTATGTATTTCCTTTTTATCTGCACAGGAAGCTTCAGAAAAATTAGACTCCATCATAAGTAAAATAGAAGACTACAAAGCTTACGATCGCGAAGAATTTCCTTTGGGATTATATACCGAGAATTATTATAAAGAAGAATCAGAATTTGCTGAAAAACAGTTGGAGCAACTAGAAGAAATAAAGGCCGATTCTTTAAGTGAAACCGAACAGATTTCGCTGGAAATGCTGAAATTCAAGCTTCAGGAAACTGTAGATCGCTATAAATACGAAGCTTATTTAAATCCGTTGCTTTCAGATTCAGGGTTTCATTTAAGCCTTGCCTACCAGGTTAGAGATTTAAATAATTATGAGCAGGTGAAAGCTTATTTGAATAAGTTGAATGCGATTCCCACTTATGTAGATCAGCATTTTGTGTTATTGCGTGAAGGTTTAAAGAAAGGCAATACACAGCCACGTGTGATTTTTGAAGGTTATGAATCTACATATAACGACCAGATTTTAGAAGATCCAAAAGAAAGTTATTTTTATGAACCTTTCGAAAACCTTCCAAAAACGCTTTCTGAAAAACAAAAGGATTCGGTTTTATCGGCGGCTGAAAATGCGATTGCTAATAATGTGATTCCGCAGTTTAAAAGAATAAAAACATTTTTCGAAACCGAATATCTACCAAATACCCGAACAAGTTTAGGAGTTTCAGAAATTCCAAATGGAAGGGAATATTATCAAAACAGGCTGGATTATTATACTACTTTAGATTTAACGGCAGAAGAAATTCATCAAATTGGTTTAGAGGAAGTAGCGCGGATTAATTCAGAAATGAAAAAAATAATTGCCGAAGTAGAGTTTGATGGAAGTTTTGAAGAATTCATTCATTTTTTAAGAACCGATGAACAATTTTACGCTAAAACCGGGGAAGAATTACTAATGGAAGCGCGTGATATCGCTAAGCGCATTGATGCTAAACTTCCAGCTTATTTTAAAACCTTACCTAGAAAACCTTACGGAGTGACAAAAGTACCTGATGCTATCGCCCCAAAGTATACCACCGGGCGTTATATTGGCGCTTCAAATGAAACCCAGCCGGGCTATTATTGGGTAAATACTTATAATTTATCTAATCGTCCCTTATATGTTTTACCTTCTTTAACCGCCCACGAAGCGGTACCGGGACATCATTTACAGAATGCGTTAAATGCCGAATTGGGTGACAGTATTCCAAAATTCCGAAGAAATATGTATTTATCGGCTTACGGAGAAGGCTGGGGCTTGTATTCTGAGTTCTTAGCTGAAGATATGGGAATTTACACCACGCCTTACGAGCTGTTTGGAAAACTAACTTATGAGCAATGGCGTGCCTGCCGATTAGTTATCGATACAGGAATTCACGCAATGGGGTGGAGCAGGGAAGAAGCGGTAGAATATTTCGAAAAGAATACCGCGCTTTCTATGCATAATATCAATACAGAAGTAGATCGTTATATTTCCTGGCCAGGCCAGGCTGTTTCCTATAAGATTGGAGAGATTAAAATCAGGGAATTACGTAAAAAAGCAGAAAAAGCTCTTGGTTCCGATTTCAATATTAGGGATTTCCACGAAGTGATTTTAGAGCAGGGTGTGGTAACGCTTCCTATTTTAGAAGAAAGGGTGAATGCGTTTATTGAAAGTAATACCGATTGATAGGTACTAAAAATTAAATAAAAAACCTCTTCGATATTATATCGAAGAGGTTTTTTATTTTTTAATCAGTTTTTCTAATTCTCTTTATCGGTTAAACTCACTATTGGTTTTTCCTTATTGTTATAAGTAATTTCCACATTTACCTTTTTTTGATCTTCAACCAATTCCCGTGCTTTTTGTGGCTCAATTGTTTTTCCCTTGTAATAAAAGATTGCGTCATCCGCTAATAGTTTTTCAAAACTTGGTGGCGCTGGAGGTGCAGGGGGAGTTTCAGGAGCCGGTGGTGGGGGAGGAAGAATTTCAAATTCTATTTTTTCAGCTTTATTTGTTTGCGCTGCGGTCATTAGACTTCTTATATACATAATTCTATTTGCATGTTCCTGAGTCATTTTAAAATCTTCTTCCGGTATGGAATTATAATGTTTAACCAGCCTGTTGTGTTCTGAAATCATTTCAGGGGTAGCTTCTGCATTTTCAACCACTTCTATAATTTCTACTTTAGGAAAAATTTCCGCATTTTTTTTCTGCTCTGGAGACATAAGATCATAAATGTCGCGCATTTTATTATAATCAGTAACTTCGACAGGCTTATCATCCTTCGAATTATAGGACTTAGCGATTTGGTTGTACTCACTTACCATTTCTGGGGTAGCTTTTTCCGCAGATTGACTATTGAAGACAGGATTACTATTTGCTTTTTCCTCTTCCTCCCTTGTGCTACAACTGTAAATTAATAATCCCATTAAAGGCAAAAGAAGTAAACCTTTTGTCCAAATTGTTTTTTTTGATGTTTGTGTTTTCATAACTATAAAACGTTTTTTGATTGATGAATAATTAATGGGATTTACAAAGTCACTATGTAAATGTCCCGATGAAAATGATAATAATGTAGTTTGATATTCGGTTTTTTGAATTCCTTTTTTAAGTACCTCGCGGTCGGCCAGGAACTCGTGGTTGAGTTTGATAAAATCTTTTAAGAAAAATATAAGCGGATTTATCCAGAAAATAATCTGCAGAAATTCCACGAAAAGAATATCTAAACTGTGTCTTTGATTAGCGTGTGCTTCTTCGTGAATAATTACTTCCTTTGGAATTTGTTTCTGCTCATACTTCTTTTTGTTTAGAAAGATATAATTCAAAAAAGTATGCGGATCAATTTCCTCTTGCAGCAATATTCGCGTGAAACCTGCTTTTTTCACCTTTGGATTTATCCTGATCTTTACTAATAATTCTCTTAGATTTCTTATAAATTTTATGCTGAAGAAAGTCACGCCCAATGCATAGATGGTCCAAAGAATGAACGGCAGGTAATCCATAAAAGATAGACCTTCTGCTATTGAGATTTCCTCGGAAGATTGAAGCAAGGCAGGGTCAAAATTTTGAGAAGCAGGTTCAATATAGGTAGTAATGGTAATAAGCGGAATTCCAATAGATGCTATTACCGCAACGATTAAATAAAAACGCTTAAACGTATGCATATCCTCTTTCTCAAGAAGCAGCTTGTAAAAAAGAAGTAAAGTAGCCAGGATCGTTGCAGATTTCAAAATATACCATTCCATAACTACTTATTTTTTATTTCGTTATCTATTAACTTCTTTAAATCCTCCAATTCTTCTTTGGTTAAATTGGTTTCTCTGGTGAAAAATGAAGCAAACTGGGAAGCAGAATCATTGAAAAAATTCTTAATAATTCCATTAAACTGTTTAGAGAAGTAATCTTTCTTTTTTACCAGTGGGAAATATTCCCGGGAGCGGCCATATTGTTTATAGTCCACGAAACTTTTGTCCTGCATCCTTTTTAAAAGTGTGGCAATAGTTGTAGGTGCGGGTTTAGGTTCTGGGTAGGCTTCTATAAGGTCTTTCATAAAAGCCTTTTCCTGTTTCCAGAGGATTTGCATTAATTGTTCTTCAGATTTTGAAAGACTCATTTTCTACAAGTTTAGATCGTTCTCTACAAATGTAGAATAAATTATTTAATTCTACAAACATAGAATTAAATAATTTTTAAAATCTCCTTTAATTAGCTGAGTTACATTGAAATGTTGTTTTCAAAAAGTAAGAGGAATTGGATAATGAAGATTATTTAACTAGTGAATAGGCTAATTACGAAATTGCGAAATGGCTAAACAAGTAATTTCTTCTTTAATACCTATCTTCGCGACTTCAAAAATCAATAATGAATTTAGAAAAAGAATTAAGGGAACGCAGCGATAGTACCTGCGAACTTTGTAGTGCTACAGATAATTTACAGGTTTATAGCCTTGAGAATTTCCCAGGAGAAGTTACCGATGGAAGTTTTATGGCCTGCCAGGTTTGTACCGAACAGCTGGAAGATTTTGATAAAGTTGAGGTAAACCACTGGCGTTGTTTAAACGATAGTATGTGGAGCACGGTTCCTGCTGTTCAGGTAACGGCTTTTCAAATGCTGACAAAATTAAAAGCCGAAGGCTGGCCTCAGGATTTACTGGATATGATGTATATGGAAGACGAGCTGAAAGCTTTTGCCAAATCCCAGTTGGTTTCCGAAGAAAATACTACGGCTGAAGTTATCCATAAAGATAGCAATGGTGCAGTAATCGAAGCCGGTGACACCGTTGTACTTACTAAAGATTTAAATGTAAAAGGCAGTAGTTTAACCGCTAAACGCGGAACGGCTGTGCGCCGGGTTTCTCTAGTACACGATAATGCAGAACAAATTGAGGGAAAGGTAGAAGGCCAACAAATTGTTATTTTAACCAAATTTGTAAAGAAAGTATAAGTTGAATTTTTAGAACAGCTATTTCCAATAAACGCTGTTCAACATTTTTCAAATAAAAAAGCCACGAAAACAGTTTGCGTTCGTGGCTTTAGATTTTCAAGAAAAAATTAAATAATTTTCGCTTCGTAATAATTTTTTATCGATTACTCATTTACTCTGCTCCGGCGTCTTCCTTTAAAAAGCTATATTTCTTTGAATACTCCAGCATTTGACCTTCAAAGCTTTCCGGCTGAGTTACTTTAATAGTGGTAATTTCACCATTTTCATCCGTTTCGGTCACTAGCTCAGGATTTACAAAACCGCTGTAAGGCGCTGACTTAAAGACTGCATTTCGTTCTAAAACTTCTTTGTGAATTTCCTGGTCTACTTTTACACCATAATTTTCTACCAGGTTTTTGGCAGCTTCGTAATCACCTTCAGATTTAATTCTTTGAGTTTCACGTAATAACTCTCCAAAAAGTTCTCGAAGTTTCTCGTAATCCTTAATGTCGTAATAAGTTTTTCCGTCTTTTTGAACTTTTTCGATCACTCCATCTTCTTTCCCTTTTTCAATAACCCAGGAACTTACCCACATCCTATTTCTCATGTGAGCTTCCTCAATGTCTTCGCCCATCTCGATCCTGGTTAATTGGCCTAGCATTCCATTCCTGATATAATCGTTATAAGCCGCTTTACCAAGCTTCGTATGATCATCAGTTAATCCTAATTCTTCTAATTTTGGATCCATCAGGTAATAAAGTCCCACTAAATCAGCACGACCTTCTTCCATAGTAGAGGCATAACTTTTTAAGGTTTCTTTGGTCTGGCCAACTCCCTGGTTGATTTTACCCGATGCGTGGCCCACTACTTCGTGAAGTGCAGTATGCAATTTATCGGCCTGTTCGCCGTACTGCTCACTTAACTCAATCTCTTCCTCATCGTGAGAAAACTCTTTAAGTTTCTCGCTTCCGCCAGCTTTGCTATAGGCGTTAATAATATTACCCAGAGAAACAGATTTACTTCCGTGTTCCTGTCTTATCCAGTTTGCATTAGGAAGATTTACACCAATGGGCGTGCTGGGTGAAGCATCTCCGGCTTCCCCTGCAACAATAACGGTTTTGTAGGTTACGCCAACTACTTCTTCTTTTTTGTGCTCATCCATGATAGGCGCGTTGTCTTCGAACCATTGCACATTATCTTCCAAAACTTTCATTTTTTGAGACATGTCGAAATCTTTTATCTGCACAATATTCTCATAAGAACCACGGTAGCCTAATGGATCATTATACACTTCGATAAATCCATTGATATAATCGATATTTCCCTCTGTGGCTTCTACCCAGGCAACATTATAATCGTCCCAAACTTCAAGATCTCCGGTTTTATAATATTCTATGAGAAGTCCTAAAGCATTAGCTTGTTTTTCGTTTTCAGCAACCGCTTCAGCTTTTTCTAACCATTTGATAATTTCAGAAATTGCATCGCCATATAGGCCATCAACTTTGTAAACCTGTTCCTTTAATTGGCCGTTTTCTTTGACAAGTTTAGAATTGAGGCCGAAAGAAAGCGGTTTCTCGGGATTAGGGGATTTTTTATTTGCATAAAATTCTTCAACTTCATCTGCAGTAACATCCGCTCCGTAAAAATTGGTGGCAGATCCAGAAAGTAAACCTTCGGCTTCATCTAAGTTTACTTTTTTAGCATCCTTGTCGTTAAAAATAACTTCTAAAGGCTCTCCACTAAGTTCGGTATTGGTTTCTGATAATAATGATTGCAGATATTCTTTATCAAAATCTGGTTTGATCTTATTATTAGAATAATGATGATGAATGCCGTTTGAAAACCAAATTCGTTTCAGGTAGGTTTCAAAAGCTTTCCAATCTTCAGAATCTTTGTCGCCTTCGTAATTAGCATACACATTCTCTAAAGCTTTTCTAATCTTTAGATTGTGTTTGTAGTTTTGAGCCCAAATAATATCTCGTCCGGCAAGGCCTGCCTGGGTTAGATAATAAACTAATTTTTGCTCTTTGAGGTCTAGATTTTCCCATCCCGGTATTTCATACCTAAGAATCTTAATATCTGCGAATTCATCTACCTTAACAGAACTATTCTCTGTGGTTTCGGTTTGTTCCTGGTTAGTATTCGCTTCTTTTTCCTGGTCGTTACAGGAAATAAAAATGCTTGCAAGTGCAAGCAGTAAAATTCCAAATTTATGCTTCATTTTGATGATTATTTAGATCTCAAAGTTAAGAATAATCTCTTTTATTTGAAGCTTCCAGATGTGGAAATCAGCCTACATTATAATTTCAGAAAACACCTTGGTGATTTCTGAAAAATGCAGAAGCCTGGTTTATATGAAACCTTTTTAGAATCAGATATAAAAACTGGTTTAAGGAATAAAATAAACTAAGTGAGTTTGAATTTTTAGAAGATTGATCCCGGATAACCGCTTATTGGCTAATAACCTCTTTTCGCTCGTCGCTTTCTACCATTCCATCTCGAAGACGAATAATCCGGTGGGCGTGGTGGGCAACTTCTTCTTCGTGAGTAACCAAAATTACTGTATTTCCTGCAGCGTGAATTTCATCAAAAAGATTCATGATTTCCAATGAAGTTTTTGAATCCAGGTTTCCGGTAGGTTCATCGGCGAGAATTATAGAGGGTTTGTTAACCAAAGCCCGCCCTACGGCAACCCTTTGACGTTGTCCACCTGAAAGCTGGTTGGGTTTATGGTCCATTCTATCTCCAAGCCCTACATTGGTTAAAACCTCTTCCGCACGTTTTTTTCGGTCGGTTTTGCTGTAGCCGGCATAGATCATTGGTAAAGCAACATTTTCTAAAGCGGTAGTCCTGGGAAGCAGGTTAAAGGTCTGGAAAACAAAACCGATCTCTTTGTTTCTAATTTCGGCAAGTTCATCATCTCCCATTTGGCTGGCATCTTTTCCATTTAGGATATAAGTTCCGGAAGTTGGCGTATCCAGGCAACCCAATAAGTTCATTAAGGTAGATTTTCCCGAACCGGATGGTCCCATAATCGCTACATATTCACCTCTATCAATATCCAGGTCTATCCCTTTTAAAACTTTAACCACTTCATTTCCCAGTGGAAAATCCCGGGTAATTTGCCTAATCTCAATGACTTTACTCATGCCAAAATAATTTTGTGTTTATAGGACGCTGCTTTGCCCTTTTTGTTACAACCTTATTGTAAAATGCTGTTTTGCCTGTTCTTTTCTAAAAAATACAAGTCCGAGGAAAAATGTGTCAATAGTTACTCTTACTTCAGGATGCGCTTTAATCTCTTCCCAGGCAGCTTCCATCCCCGGCGACCAGTGAATATCATCTAGCACAAAAACCGAATTATTATGAGCGCTTGGCAATAATTTATGAAAATATTTTAAAGTAGCTTCTTTGGTGTGATGGCCATCGAAATAAATAAGATCGAAGGTTGTTTGGTGTTTATTGTTTTTTGTTTGTTGTTGATGTCCTTGTGAATCTTTGGAAGTCTTACTTTTTTCCTCAGGTTGGGTCACAATTTTAGAAAGAATTTCTTCAAACTCCCCAACAATTAGTTCTACATTTTTAATGTTGAATTTTTTCAATTGTTTCCGAGCTACATCGGCGGTTTGTGGGCAACCTTCGATACTTACTAACTATGCTTTTTTTATTCGCTGCAAGAGCAGAGGTACCAATTCCCAGGGAAGTACCCAACTCAAAATATTCTTGCAGTTTAGATAATTGGCTAAACGAAATAAAAACCTGGCTCTTTTCTTCGGAATTCCCACATTTTTAGCAATCGCTGAAATTGTACGTTCGTTAGAGGTAAACACCCTGCTCCCGGCACCAAAATCGGTCACCTGAATGGTTTGATGATTCTTTAAAAGATCTTTTCTGTATTGCTTTAACAGCTTATATTCTTTGTATTTCCTTTTATCATAAAAACAATTCGTCACCAAATCGTACACAAATGGTGAATGCAATCCGTGTTGATTTTGGGATTTTAGAAGGAATTTTATGTAGGATTTTAGATGCAGAGTATTCTGGTGTAGAGTTTTTTGTTTGTAGTTCTCAGTTGGAAATAAATTGTTTATGGTTTTTGAACTTAATTCCTTTTAGGTTCGTTTTTCTCAAATAATACATAAAAGCTCCTATTTTATTTTCGGCTTTAAAACTAGTCTTCTTTTAAGTCCTCAAACTGTTCAGTACTAGTTAAATTCTTATCAAAAGCTCTATATAATTGCGAACGTAATTCAGAAACAGAGACATTTTGAATAACTTAAAAATTATGAAATTTGATTGCCAGCCACGATCTAACCTTGAGCGATATTATCCATTATCGAACCCGAACTTCTTTCCATTTGATCACGCTGAAATAATTTATTCCTAGCTTGGTACTATGAAATATTTTTAAACTGTTGCAGATTAATCTTACTAGCTGCCAAGCTTCAATATCCTCAAACCTTCAAATTTTCCCCATAATTCTCAATTTTGTTCCTAACTGAAATACAAGAATTTTCATACACCAAACTCAAACACCAAACACAACCAAATCACTCCGCCTTCGCGCCAAGCTCAAACCAGCGTTCGGTTTTGGTTTCTATGGCATCATCTATTTCCTGGAGTTTTATTGAGTTTTCTTTAATTTCATCGGGATCCAGATCTTCTAAGAATTTTTGCTGAAGTTTCTCTTTTTTCTGCTCTAGTTTTGCGATTTCTTTTTCCAGTTTTCCAAACTCTTTTTGTTCGTTATAACTTAGTTTAGTACCCGAACTGGTCTTTTTCCAGTCTTTCTTATTAGTTATCGTTTTCTGAAGTTTCTTCCCTGGCTTCTATAGTAGCGCTATCTTCATATGCACGATAATCGGTATAATTTCCTGGAAAATCCTGGACTTCTGCATTTCCCTGAAACACGAAAAGGTGATCAACGATCTTATCCATAAAATACCTGTCGTGGGAAACCACTAATAAACAACCCGGGAAATCTAGCAGAAAGCTTTCCAGGACGTTCAGCGTAACGATATCAAGATCGTTTGTAGGTTCATCGAGAATCAGGAAGTTGGGGTTTTGAATAAGCACTGTGCAGAGGTAAAGTCGTTTTCGCTCACCACCACTTAATTTTTCAACAAAATCGTATTGTTTTTTTCGGTCGAATAAAAAGCGCTCTAAAAGTTGCTGTGCCGAAATTTGCCGACCCTTTTTCAAAGGAATATAATCGCCAAACTCCCGAATCACTTCAATAACTTTCTGGCCGGGTTTAATATTAATTCCCGATTGAGTGTAGTAACCGAATTTTATGGTTTCCCCAATAACTACTTTGCCGGTATCGGGTTTAATTCCTCCGGTTAGAATATTTAGGAAAGTAGATTTTCCGGTACCGTTTTTTCCAATAATACCAATGCGTTCTCCCCGTTTAAAATTATAGCTGAAATTTTCCAGCAGTTGTTTATCCTGGAAAGACTTACCAATATTATGAAGTTCCACAATTTTGCTTCCCAGGCGTTCCATATTTAACTCCAGCTGCACTTCGTGATCCTGTCGGCGTTTATGAGCCCGGTCTTTAATATCCTGAAAATCGTCTATCCTGGATTTGGATTTCGTGGTACGCGCTTTGGGTTGGCGACGCATCCATTCCAGTT
The DNA here is from genome assembly GCA_963727565.1 of uncultured Flavobacteriaceae bacterium. Lineage (GTDB taxonomy): Bacteria > Bacteroidota > Bacteroidia > Flavobacteriales > Flavobacteriaceae > Salegentibacter. The sequence goes on along the minus strand of CAVSGU010000006.1, from coordinate 171,629 downwards.
CTTTTTTGTAAAGCTGTTTGGCTTTTTCGGTATTGGTGGCTTCCTGGGCCATCCTTGCATCTTTTTTATCCAGGTAATAGCCGTAATTCCCTTTATAGGTGTAGAGATTACCGTGATCAAGCTCAACGATCTCGTTACAAACCCGTTCCAGGAAATACCTGTCGTGAGTAACCATAAAAATGGTGAAGTTCTCTTTCTTAAAATATTCTTCCAGCCACTCGATCATATCCAGATCCAGATGGTTGGTAGGCTCATCCATTATGATGAAGTTTGGTTTTTGCAGTAACATTACCGTCAGTGCAAGTCGCTTTTTTTGTCCGCCTGAAAGATATTTCACCTCTTTAGAAAGATCGTCCAGTTTCAGTTTAAACAAAATTTGTTTGTACTGGGTTTCAAAATCCCAGGCTTGTGCAGCGTCCATTTCTTCAAAAGCTTTTTGATAAGCTTCAGCATCATCAGGATTTTTAAGCGCTTTTTCGTAGCGGTTTATAATATTCAGAATTTCATTATCTGAAGAAAATATAGTTTCCTCTACCGTTAAATTCGGATCTAAATTGGGTTCCTGCGGAAGAAATGCAGTAGTGATATCCTTCCTATACACCACTTTACCGGCATCTGGCGCATCGAAACCGGCCAGGATATCCAGAAGCGAAGTTTTTCCGGTTCCGTTTTTAGCTATAAATCCTACTTTTTGTCCTTCATTGATTCCGAAGGAAATATCTTCAAATAACACGCGTTCCCCGTAGGCTTTAGCAATATTCTCTACACTTAAATAATTCACAGACTTGAGTTTTGTGCAAAATAAAAGGAAAATTGCGACTTAATTTTATTATTAGCCTACAAAAACTATATTTGTTAAAACTATCTAAATTAAGATGCTGGCTCGCTGTGAAAATGTGCGTTGGTCGATTTAAATCATCTTGATATCCCGAATCAATAGCAAAATATGCTGAAAAGATACTATCTCATTTTAATCTTAATGGCGGGAGTTTTAAGTTTCTCGTCTTGTATTTCTACTAAAAAAACAACTTACCTGCAGGGTAAGGACCGGGAAATGGATAGTATTATCCAAATTCAGCAGTTAAAAAAACCATATCGCATCCAAACCGGTGATCTTTTAAGTATTCGGGTTAAAGCGCTGGACCAGGAACTTGTGGGAATGTTTAATCCCGTTGGAGAGGCAAATCCGAATGCCACAACTGAAGAAGCTGTTTATTTTGATGGTTTTACGGTAGACGATCACGGGAATATTCGTGTGCCTACCCTGGGAGAAGTAAACGTTTTAGGTTATACCGAAAGGGAAATAAGAGAGAAAATAGAAAATTTATTGCTGGAAAATTATTTTAGAAAGGAAGCCAATCTTTTTGTTACGGTAAAGCTGGCAGGGATACGATATACCACTCTGGGAGAAATAGGAACCGGCAGCCAGGTAATTTATAAAGAAAAAGTGACCATCATGGAGGCCGTGGCTAATGCCGGGGGAATTTCTGAATATGGCGATATGGAAAATGTAAAGATTATAAGGCAATATCCATACGGGGAAGAAGTTCATAAAATAGATCTAACCGATATTGATGCGACCCAAAGTGAATATTATTATATACAACCCAACGATCTTATTTTGGTAAATGCTTTGCCACAAAAGGCGCTGGGATTGGGCACAACCGGATTGGAAATATTTAGAACAACAGTTACCATATTATCTTTTGTAACCACAACCATCTTATTATTTAGCAGGATTTAAATGGCGCACGAAGACGATCACATATCAGATGTTGGCTCAACCTTCGATTTTAAAGGTTTTGTACTAAAAGTTATAAGTTACTGGAAGCTTATTTTACTTTCGGTAGGGATTAGTTTGGCGGTTGCCTACTATAATAACGTCAGGAAATTACCGGTTTATAACCTGGGAAATTCCATTTCTATAAAAGACGATCAGAATCCATTTTTTACCAGTAATACCAGTTTAACTTTTAACTGGGGAGGAACTTCAGATAAGGTAAATACGGCTATGACCATCTTGCGATCGCGGTCGCATAACGAAGAGGTGGTAGAAGAACTTCAGTTTTATACTCAATATTTAAAGGAAGGTGAATATCAACGTATAGATGCCTATGGCAGCACCCCGTTCACAGTGGTGGCAGATACGGCGAAGGCCCAGGCTATAAATGTTACGATGACGATCACGTTTATAGATTCCCTTACCTACAACTTAAAAGCGAATGTACCGGCAAGTTTGAGTCTTCAGAATTATAAAACTAAAGAAAAAACTTACCGGGAGGTAGATCCTAAAGAGTTCAGTAAGAATTATAAATCGGGAGAGCAGGTTCGGCTTCCTTTTTTCAATGGAACTATCCTTAGAGTAGATCAGCCTTTACAAGCCGGCACCCCTTTTTATGTGAGTTTTATGAATTTTGACTCCGCAGTAGGGAGATATCGAAATGTAAATGTAAGTCCCGAATCTCAGGGTTCTTCTGTGTTAAGAATGAGTCAAACCGGAGGAAATAAAGACCGGATTGTAGATTATCTCAATGGAACTGTTCGTGTACTTAGTGAAAATATGCTGGCGCGGAAAAACCTTTTTGCCACTAAAACCATTCGATTTATAGATTCCAGTTTAGCAGTACAATCTGAAGCATTAAAATTAGTTGAAGCAGAGCTGAATCAATTCAGGAATGAAAATGCAATAATGGATATTTCTGCGGAAAGTTCGCAGCTTTCCAATAGGCTTTCAACCTTAGATCTTAGAAAAGAAGACATCAGGCGGCAACTTTCTTATTACGAAACCTTAAGAAATTACCTGGAAACCCGAAACGATTATTCCAATGTTCCAGCGCCTTCTGTAGCCGGAATTTCAGAAGGAAGTATTGCCAGTGGCGTATCCCGAATTATTGCCCTGGCAGAAGAAAGAAGTAATTACCAGTATTCTCTAAAAGAAAATTCCCCGGTTTTTGATGATATAGACCGGCAAATCAATTCGGTTAAATCAATTTTGCTGGAGAATATCAGTTCTTCAAGAGGTCTATTGCGAGAGGAGCAGCAGGATATTAACCGGCAAATTGCGCAACTGGAATCTGAGATCAGTAAACTTCCGCAGGAAGAACAGGATCTGCTTAAAATTCAGCGTCGTTACAGCCTTAACGAGAAATCTTATAATATGTTCCTTGAAAAGAGGAGCGAAGCCGGACTAATTAAAGCTGCGAATGTAAGTGATGTGATGGTGATCGATTCGGCTAAAGATACCGGCGGGGGACAAATTGGCCCGAATACCCAGCTTAATTATGTGATGGCTGTGTTGGTTGGGGGCGTAATTCCCTTAACTTTTGTATTCCTGTTAGTTTTTATGAATACCAATATTCATAATGCCCAGGAAGTAACGCGTTTATCGCCAATCCCTATCTTAGGGATGATTGGAAAAAGTAAAATGGATTCCAATTTGGTGGTTTTTAGCAATCCTAAATCATCTATTTCGGAAGGTTTTCGAGGCTTGCGTTCCAGTCTTCAGTTTATGTATAAAAAACAGGGTGTTACCGGTTCTAAAACTTTATTGATTACTTCTTCGGTTTCAGGGGAAGGAAAAACTTTTTGCGCGATGAACCTGGCCACGGTTTTTGCTCTAAGTGAACGAAAAACGGTGCTGGTTGGTGTCGATTTAAGAAAGCCGAAGATCTTTGATGATTTCCAATTGAATAACGATGTAGGAGTGGTAAATTATTTGATAGACCAGGCAAGTAGTGATGAGATTATTCAGCAAAGTAAGATTCCATATCTGGATGTAATCACCGCCGGGCCGGTGCCTCCAAATCCATCAGAGTTGCTTATCAACGAGCAAATGGATAAGCTGATGGAGGAATTAAAACAGAAATACGATTATATTATCCTGGATACCCCACCAATTGGGATGGTTGCCGATGCTTTAAACCTGGTAAAACATGCCGATGCCACAATTTACCTGGTGCGACAGGATTATACGAAGCGCGGAATGCTGGAGTCTATTAACGAGAAATACGGTAAAGGGGAAATAAAGAACATCAGTTTTGTATTAAACCACTTTGTACACCGTGCTAAATACGGTTATGGCTACGGCTATGGTTATGGCTACGGCTATGGCTACGGCTACGGATATAACCGTTACTCCAAAGGCTACGTAGAAAAATCTGATCCCACCCGAAAATTCAAACGCTGGTGGAAAAAAGCGATGCGGAATTTTGAGTAGGTTTTATAGTCGTAAGTCTGTAGAGTGAATGTGAAGAGTGAAGGAACTAAATATGGAAAGATGAATCATAAAGATCTAAATGTTTGGAAAAGGAGTTGGATTTTGTGGAATAGATTTATAAGGTACTTCTAATTTTCCTTCTTCAGAAATTTATGGTTTGACATCTCAACTTAGGCGAGCTTCGGTTTCAATTCCTTTGAATATTGCTGAAGGAGCAGCCGATAAAGGATGCTAAAGTTCAACCGTATTTCTCAATGATTGCAATTGGTTCCGTTGCTGAAATAGAAATTCAATTACTACTATTGCGGTGCAGGTTAGAATTTTATAAATGATGAAAATACATCTTTGAGTCAACTATAGAAGTTCGTAAGTTATTGCTGAGCTTTCCGAAATGATTTAGTTTAAAAAGTATTTGAAGAAATATTAGTAAAGTCTTTAGTCTTAGTCTTTAGACGTCAGATTCATAAAAAAACTAGCGACTAGCGAATAAAACTAGCCGACTTTATGGTTCTCGTTCGTCATTACGAGCGACGCAGGAGCGTGGTAATCTTTTGATTGAAAGTTTTCGAATTAAAGAGATTGCTTCAGTCGTTCCTCCTTCGCAATGACGCTTTTACTCGATAATCGAGATTGAATATCGTCCGAAGAGCTTGCAGCTCGAAATCAAATTATATTTTCAATAATAGTGCTTCGTGAGCTTGCTCCGAAGTAGTTTGCTGATGTTTTGCCACGAATCCACGGATTTTTTAATGTTTTGTGGCTTGTTTCGAGATCAGGAATAAAAGCTCCTTCCCTTTTTTCAAGGGAAGGTGGCACATCTTCGATGTGACGGAAGGGTTTTTGCGTAGTTAGAATGCTTCTTGCCCCGCTAAAGCTAATCAGAATCTCACTCTATATTATGTATTAGATGTTAGAAAAAACCTACCGACTAAAGACTAGGGCCTACCGACTAATAACTAATTAAAAATCCTTAATTTCGTTGCTGAAAAATATCCCCGAAATACCTTGACCGAAAACGACGACTGGCTATACGAAATCACCCCAAAGCGAAAGCTGATTGACCTTAATTTTAAGGAGATCTGGCGGTATCGTGATTTGTTGATCCTTTTTGTGAAAAGGGATATTGTTACGGTTTATAAACAAACTATTTTAGGGCCGCTTTGGTATTTTATCCAGCCGCTTTTTACCTCGATAATCTTTACCCTGGTTTTTAATAATATTGCAAGTATTCCTACAGGGAATGTGCCTTCTTTTCTTTTTAACCTTACCGGAATCACCGCCTGGAATTATTTTAACCAGTGTCTTACGGAACTTCTAATACCTTTACCGCCAATGCAGGTATTTTTGGAAAGGTTTATTTCCCACGGGTGATTATGCCTTTAAAAACGGTGATCTCTAATCTGTTTAAATTCGGAATCCAGTTGCTGATATTAATTATTTTCTATTTCTATTTTTTATTTAATGGTTCTGAGATAAGTCCTAATGCTAATCTATTGCTCTTTCCCGTTTATGTGTTAATGATGGCTTTACTGGGCTTGGGTGCGGGAATGACGATCTCGGCATTGACCACTAAATACCGGGATTTGACAGTTTTAGTAGGTTTTGCCACTACGCTTATTAATGTATATCTCGGCGGTGCCTTATCCTTTAAGCGAAGTTTCCGAAAAAATGCCCGACTGGGCCTGGCTGGTAAAATATAATCCCTTAACGCAAATTATTGAAGGCTTTAGGTATATGGTCTTAGATACCGGCATCTTTACCTGGCCTGGATTTTTCTATACTTTAGGAATTTCAATTGTGCTTTTTTTGTTGGGATTAATTATTTTTAACCGAACGGAAAAGAATTTTATTGATACGGTTTAAGAGATGAGTAGTGAAGTGTGATGAGTGAAGAGTTGAAAAATTAATTTGAGCTGAGAAAGAGGAAGAATGAGTGTAATATTAAAAGCTGAAAATATTTCTAAACAATACCGCTTAGGTACCGTTGGTACCGGTAGTTTACAGCATGATGTAAACCGTTGGTGGCATAGATTACGAGGTAAAGAAGATCCTTATTTAAAAGTTGGTGGGGTAAATGACAGAAGTGCTAAAGCCACCGAAGATTATGTATGGGCTTTACGGGATATAAATTTTGAAGTAAAGCAGGGAGAAGTCTGGGAATTATTGGTAAAAATGGAGCCGGGAAATCTACCTTGCTAAAAATTCTTTCCAGGGTAACCGCACCAACCACCGGAAGTATAAAAACTAAAGGTAGAATAGCCTCTTTATTGGAAGTAGGAACCGGCTTTCATGGAGAACTTACCGGTAGGGAAAATATCTTTATGAATGGCGCTGTTTTGGGAATGAGTAGAGCTGAAATTAAAAGCTAAACTAGATGAGATCATCGCTTTTTCCGGTTGTGAAAAATATATAGATACCCCGGTAAAACGCTATAGTAGTGGGATGACGGTACGACTAGGTTTTGCAGTAGCCGCACATCTGGAACCTGAAATTTTAGTGGTAGATGAGGTGTTGGCCGTAGGAGATGCTGAATTTCAAAAAAAAGCCATTGGGAAAATGCAGGATCTTTCTACCGGGGAAGGGAGAACGGTACTTTTTGTAAGTCATAATATGGCAGTGTTCAAAATTTATGTACAAGAGCTTTACTTTTGGAAAATGGTTGCAGTATACTGGAAGGGGATACCGCTGAAAGTTGTGGAACAGTACATATCTGGAAACAGAACTGATTTGAAGCAGAAGGTAGAAATTACTGATGCCCATAGGAAGTTTGAGGTAAGCGGTATACTCCAGTTAGAAAAGGTAAGCATAGAAAATGTGAAACCTACAACCAGAGAAAAAATTTCTTTTTATATTTCATTTGAATTAAAAAAAGAAATTAATTATGAACTATGCTGTACTGGCTCTATTTGTACCTTAGATGATGTAAGAATAGGTTCTTTTTTTAGTAATTCTTTTTTTCCGAAATTGGGAAATAATCAAATTGAACTAATTATTGATAATCACAACCTTTCTATTGGCACGTATTATTTAAATATCGCCATTTCAGAAGGTAAAATTGAACATGATAATTTAAAGATGTTGGATCATGCATATGATGTAATTACTTTTGAAATAAGTAAAGAAAATACAACAGGAGTTCATTTAACAGAATGGAATACTAACTGGGGAAAATTATTTCTACAATCTCAGGTAAATTTAATTAATGACTGAATTTAATAGCTCTTATATTGGCCTACGTGAAGATATTTTAAAATATGTTGAAGGGGATAAAAACATTGTTTTGGACGTAGGTTGCGCTACAGGGTCTAATGGCGAATTTTTGCTTAATGAAGGAATAGCTTTAGAAACTTTCGGAATTGAATACGATTCCGATATGGCTAAAGTGGCGGCGAAAAAAAACACGAAATTATTTCAAGGAGATTTAAATGACGCGAACTTTCGAAAACTTATTCTAGCTGAATCACCGATGTTCGATTACATACTTTTTGCTGATGTATTGGAACATCTCATAAACCCGGAAGATATTTTGTTAGAGCTTAAAGGTAAATTAAAAAAGAATGGTAAAATAGTGATTTCCCTCCCCAATGTGGCTCATATTGAAACATTTATCCAGCTATATGTTAAAAAAACCTGGCCAAAAAATAAACGTGGAATTTTTGATGGAACACATCTTAGATGGTTTACCAAAAAGGATGCTTTTAATTTAGTTGAAGAGTGTGGTTTATCTGTAGATATATATGAGCCAAAATTTCGGGCCAGAGACGCTATAGGCTCTAAATTTAATTGGAAGTTAAATATTATAAAAGCGATTAATAAGGAGTGGGTAACCTTTCAACATATTCTAATTTGCCAGCATGCAAAAAAATGAGGTTTATATTATAATCGTAACCTACAATGGGATGAAATGGCTTGCCCGATGTTTAGAAAGTACTAAGCCGTACCCGGTGATCGTTGTTGATAATAATTCAACTGATGGTACTGTGGATTATATCAAAAGTCATTATCCTGAAATTATATTGTTTGAGCAAAAAGAAAATCTAGGTTTTGGACAGGCTAATAATATAGGGTTATCCCATGCACTGAAAGAAGGAGCTGATCATGTTTTTTTATTAAATCAGGACGCTTATTTATTTCCTGACACCATTGAAAACTTAATTAAATTACAGAAGCAGAACTCAAAATATGGAATTTTAAGCCCTGTTCATATTAATAATAATGAGAATAAATTGGATGCTAATTTTTCTAATTATATTTCTTTCCATAAGAACCCATATTTAATTTCAGATTTTGTACTAAGAAAACCCCTTAAAGAAATTTACCCCGTGCCTTTTGTTAATGCTGCAGCCTGGCTAATTTCAAAAAATTGTTTGCACACAGTGGGAGGTTTTGATCCTATTTTCTATCATTATGGAGAGGATGATAATTATTGTCAAAGACTAAAGTTTCATGATTATAAAATTGGCGTGACGCCCAATGAATTCGTGATTCATGATAGGGAAACCCGAAGTAAAAAGCCAGCTCAATTATATACTGAAGATTATCTTTTTCTAAAAGAAAGAGGTTTTAAAATTCAATATGCAAATATAAATCAGGAAGATGTTTATAGTCTTACAAAGAATAAAAAACGCTTAAAAAAATCATTAATAAAAAGTCTAATTTTCGTGAGATTTAGACTAGCAAAGTATTATTTAATGGAATTGAAGATGTTAGACCGAATAATACCAGAAATTGAAAATAGTAGAAGACAAAATAAAGAACAGAAAACTAATTACTTAGACCTTAATAATTGAATCCACTAGTTTCCATTATTATCCCTACCTATAACCGTGCTCATTTAATTGGTGAAACCCTGGATTCTGTAATATGCACAAACGTATTCAAAATGGGAATGTATTGTAGTGGATGATGGTTCTACAGATTATACTGAAGAATTATTAGAGTTTTACTGTGAAAAAGATCATAGAATACAATTCCATCATCGCCCGACAAATCGCCGCAAGGGTGCTAATGCCTGTAGGAATTTTGGTTTTGAATTGAGTCAGGGTGACTATATTCAATGGTTTGATAGTGATGATGTGATGTTTAGTAATCACCTGGAAGCTCTTTTATCAGTTCTGCGAATCTGCCCATCGCTTGATTTCGTAATCGGTAACAGTATTAATTTTAATGAAAAGTCTGAAACAAGTCGCCCCTATATTATTGATTATAATATACCTATTAGTGCAGAGAATTTTATTAGTGAAAGAATTGGATGGATTACGGACGATGTTTTATTACGCAAGTCTTCTATAAAAGTCGCATTTGATGAAAGGATTTCATCAGGGCAGGAATATAATTTTTTCTCAAAGTTATTGAGTTTTGGGGTAAAGGGAGAATACATCAAAAAAGATTTAAGCTTCAGAAGAATACATCCAAATACTATTCAAGAGAATTTGAAAAATGACCAGAAACGTCTTATTCTATATCGCTATAAAAATGATTATTATATATTACAGGAATTTATGAAGACACTTCCTAGAAATATTTTAAAGCGAAATTTAAAAAGACTCATTAGATTTTCTTATGAATTAAGTCAACCCTTAACTATTAAGAAGATTCAATGGATTACCTGGAATATGATAAAAAAGCAGAGATATATTAGAATTGGAGGACTATATCTTTTATGGATAATTGTTAACAGAGTTACAGGGCGAGGTTATTTATTTATCAAAACGTCTTACAGAATTTTAGATTAAAGCTATAATGGTATCAATAATTATTCCTTGTTACAATACTTCACAATACATTGAGCAAGCTGTAAATTCAGCGAAAGCCCAAACAGGTGTACAGATTGAAATAATTGTTGTTGATGACGGTTCTAATCAAGAAACGAAAATGGTATTACGTCGGATTGAGGGTGTAAAATTACTTACTCAAAAAAACTTAGGCCAGTCGGCTGCAAGAAATGCAGGTATAAAGGAAGCTTCTGGGAAGTATATATTTATTTTAGATAGTGATGATTATGTAGAGCCTAGCTTTTGTCAAAGGCTTTAGATATCTTGGAAAAAAGAGAGGATGTTAAAATTGTGTCGTCTTATACCAGGCGCTTTGTAGGGGAGAAAACTTTAGATATTTTTAAACCAAAAGGTGGAAAGTTAGGTGATTTTCTTTTAGAAAATTATGCGATGGGTGGGGCTTATTGTGCACGTAAGGATGACTTTTTCAAGCGGGTTTATATGATGAAAATATGAAACAGGGTTTTGAAGATTGGGAGTTTTTCATAAGATTATTGAAGTTGTCTGGTTCAGCTTATATTATTCCGGAGGTATTATTCCATTATCGAAAACATCCTAACTCTACTTCAGTTAAAGCTAATCTGATAAAATATAAGCTACAAAAATATATTTACTATAAACATCAAGATTTATATAAACAACATTTTGAAGTTTTTATAGAACATTTATTAGGTAAAATTGAAAGGGAAGAAAGGGAAAAGATTAAGCATACTCAACGATTGGAGTTTAGGCTTGGAAGGGCGGTTTTAAATCCCCTACGAAAGATAAAAAGGATGTTTAAATAATGAGCATACATGCAAAGCCTGAGGTCAGTATAATTATGGCCACCTATAACAGGGCACATCTAATTGAAGAAAGCTTAATTTCTATACAAAACCAGACTTTTGAAAACTGGGAATGTATTATAATTGATGATGGTTCGACTGATGAAACAAGTGAAGTTATTAAAACCTTCCTTAAGTGATTCCAGATTTCGTTATTTACCTAGAAGTGCAAAACACAAAAAAGGTTTGCCCGGCTGCCGGAATTATGGTATTGAATTAGCTAAGGGAGATTACATAGTTTTTTTTGACGATGATGATATCGCACATCCAGATCATTTTAAAATAACTATTCCTATTCTTAAAAAAAATGATTTTCATTTTTGTCATTATACCAGGGAGGTATTTTTTGGGGAATTTAATCGTGAATTTAATAGAAATCTAAATTATAGCTCTAAGCACATAGATTATAAAAATTTAGATAAAATAATTACACATGAATTGCCATTTAATTCTTGCGCCGTAATTTGGAAAAAAGAATGTTTTTTCAACAACAGATTTGACGAGGAGCTGTTATACGCAGAAGAGTGGGAACTTTACTCTCGTTTATTGTCAAATGGTTTCACTGGTATTAGTATTGATAAAACACTTTATTTTGGCAGAAAGCACAATGCCTCGAATACGGGGGAGTTTTACCTGGGTGATAAAATTAGAAGGGATTCTAAAATAAAAGCTATTCAACTGGTTGCTATAAATTTGAAGGAAAAAGAGTTGTTAACGCCTTTTTTGACCAGGTATTTCATACAGTTGGCGTTTCTCCTAAATGATCGCGCATTAATTAATTTTCTAGGTAAATTAACTAATCTGTCAAGAACTAAAATTTATAGATACCAGATGATTAGAAAGTACTATCCCTTGATAAGTAAATATTTAAGGTTTAAAAAAAAATATTTATGAGAATATTGGTTGTAGCGCAAGACCTTCGGATTTCGGGAACAAGTGAAGGGATTGTTTCCAGGTCTTTTATTTATAAATTGAAGGAATGCTATCCAGATTTCAAGATTGATGTTTTTTACTTAAAAAATCACACGGCAGATGTGAAGCCAAAGCTATTAGGCGTGGATAATTATGATGAAAAAGTCATTTATAAAAAAATTCCCGTTAAAACAATTTTATTAAATAAACCTTATTGGAGGCTCACCGGTATTTCATTGAAGGACTTGTATATCGAGAAATTATTTGGACAGGAATTAAAAAAGATAGACTCTTCATTATATGATCTTGTATTTTTGAGAAGCGCAGGCACAGCATTTGAACTTATTTTAGGCGCTACATACAATCCAAAGTTATTAGAAAAATCAATAATTAATTTTCATGATCCTTTTCCTGGTTATTGGGACACTGGGTCACAATCGTCCCTAACAAATTTAGAGCTTCAGAAGTTGAAAAGAATGCAAGGGGTTGTAGATCGTGCACAAGCTTGTATATCCCCTTCGAAATTATTATCCCAGGATCTAGAATTTCTATACGGAACCAGAAAAAAGTTCCATACACTTCCCCATCAATTTACACCAAAAGCATTTGATCTAAAAATTGAAGATAAAAATGCAATAAGAAAAAAGAGAAAATCTGTTTGTATTACTTACCATGGAGCTATTCAATTGGGACGAAGTCTTACAAATTTTCCTTGATGTTTATGTAGAGATAGTTGATAAAAATCCGGTTATTAAAAAAGAGACTGAAGTATTTTTAAGAATAAAAGGAGAAGGAGTGGATGAGTTGAAAATGAAATATAATAATCATCCTAATATAGAAATAAGATCATTTGCTAGTTTCAATATTTCATTTGAAGAATTAAAAAATGAAACAGATATAGGCCTAATATTAGAGAATAATTCAAGTCATAGCAATATTTTGCCGGGAAAAGTGCCAGTTTTAATCCAACTGAAAAAACACCTTTTTATATTGGGTCCTGAAAGGAGTGAATTGAAAAGATTGGCTAAGGAAAATGGAATTTTTAGTTCTTACCGCAAGAAAGATATAGCTGAAAATTTAATGCTTACAATAAGTCAGGTTCTAAATAAGGAACCTAAAAAATATGAATTAGAAGGCTATTTTTCACAAACGGAATTTAGAAAAAAGTTGAATTATATAATTAATACTACCAATTCTGAAAAATAAAAAGGTCTTAATTTTTGGTCCAGTTGCTAATACAGGAGGAAGGGTTATTGAAATTAACCAAATCGGGCGAGCCCTAACAAACGATTATACAATTGAAATAATATCAAGTGAATATTTTAATAATAAGTCGTTAATTTTTAATGATTTAAATAACATTAAAATAAATTTCCTAGATCGATTGGTATATGATGAATTTTTAATTTTTCGAATAATAAATTTTCTCACTTATTTTAAAAATGGTTTAAGGAAAAGGCGATCCACGTTTGGAAATAATTATTTTACAAAGAAATATTTGAAATATGATGAAAAGCGTTCTAATTTACTTAGAAGTAAAATTTCTGAATCTGATTTAGTTTTACTTGTAATGCAGCTTACATTCTAACTTTGCAGAAGAAATTATTGAGTTCTGCCAAAAAGAAAATATTCCTTGTGTTTTCAGAACTACCGGTAATATTAACGGAGAGCTATTTGAGTGTGAGCATCTTAAAAAAGATTAGCCGTTTTATTCATCACTCTAATAAAACTGCAAATAAATTATTTAATTTAAAAGTTCCTTATTCAATTATCGACCAGGCGAGTTTACAAGAAGAACAATTACTAAAATTGGAACTAAAAAAAGAAAGAAATTTAAGGTTCGGTTTTTTAGGACGATTTACTAAAGAAAAAGGAGCTTTGGAGTTATCAGAATTTTTCGGAAGCAGAGATGAGCAATTTATTATTGCGGGAGATGGTCCGCTAAAAGAAGAAATTTTAGAAAATATTGAACATAATACAAATTGTACTTATTTGGGAGCTGTGCCACAAGATAATTTAAACTTTTTTTTCGATAAAATAGACGTATTCATTGTTAGTTCTTATGAAGAAGCTGGGCCTTATACTGGATTAGAGGCAATGGCTGCGGGAAAAATTATAATTAGTACAAGAGTAGGTGCAATGGAAGACCGTTTGGAAAGTACTAATAATGATTTTTGGTTCGATATAAATGAATATTTCAACCTTAGATTCGGTTATCCAAAAATTAAAGAAGCGAAGAGACAACTGATTTAGAAAATATTTCCTGCAATTTGCGGAAAAAAATTATTGAAAATTATTCAAATCAAAAAATAGGTGAAGTGTATATAAATGAAATCACTCGATTAATTCAAATAAACTGAACGATTATCAACTACTTTTAATAATCAATCTTAAGATGAATACTGAGTTAATTTCAATTATAATTCCCACTTACAATAGTTCTAAATGGATTGATGAGACCTTAAATTCGATATTAAATCAAACCTATTTCAATTGGGAATGCATTCTTGTTGATGATGGCTCAGTAGATAATTCAGAAAAAATTATAATTAAATATAGCAAGAGGGATAAAAGGATTAATTTCTTGAAAAGACCAAATAATCGAATTAAAGGAGCAAATACGTGTAGAAATTTTGGGTTTGAAAAAGCTAGTGGTAATTTTATACAATGGTTTGATTCTGACGATCTGATGCATCCTAGATTTTTAGAAATGAAAGTTCAAGAATTAAAAAAATCTTATTCAGATTTTGTTGTTTGTAAAGGAGCCATTTTTAAAGGGAAGATTGAAAATAAAATTGGGGATTGGGATAAGCTATCTGGGAAAACTCCGGTTCTTGATCAAGCTCTAGGGAAAGATTGATTTTCAGACTAATGCTCCAATGTTTCGCAGGGATTTTCTAGAGGGAAAAAAACTTTGGAATGAAACTTTGCAACGCAAGCAGGATTATGAATTTTTCAATCGAATACTAGCCCAAAGCACCAATTATAAAATTGTTGATGAATGCTTGTTTTTTTATCGACAGCATTCGCAAAGTATCAATGGCATTAATTCACCCACAACTATCCGCTCAATGATTCTTGCTGATTTATTGGTTTATAAAAATACTATACAAACAATCAGTGAAGAAGATGAAAAATTTAAGTTCCAACAACATTTTTTTAGAAAAATCATTTCTCGAAGCAAAATTGCGCTAAAAAGCAAATATGTTTTCACTTTTTTTAAGGGACTTTGGGGAGCCCTGTCGATTATAGACTTCAATTATATTATTAATTATTTCCAAAGAAAATGAGGAAAGGTCTAAATCCAAATAAGGATAAAGCCGGTGGGATAATTATTTACACCAGGTAATTATTCCAATTTATATCCCTCACCAAGAAGATTATTTTGAAGAAAGTTTACAGGTCTTAAAAATTTGTATTGAATCCCTATTGCGTTCTTCCCAGCCTTATACTTTTATTAGTTTAGTGAGTAATGGAAGTTGCAGGGAAGTAGAAGAATACATCCTGGAATCTCTATAAAGAAGGAAAGGTCCAGGAAATAATAGTTAGTGCTAACATAGGTAAATATAATTCGATTATAAAAGCAGTCTCAGGCCATAATATTCCATTAGTCACTATTAGCGATGCAGATGTTTTTTTTAAAGAAAATTGGCAAGAGGAGACTTATAAAATATTTCAAAATTATTAAAAAAGTTGGGGTCGTAGGTCTTATCCCGCAATTTCTCAGCTATCAGAGTCATAGTGAAAATTTGCTTTTTGATTATGTTTCTCCTCTAAATTAAAATTTGCCAACGTGAAGGAACCGGAAGCATTAGCTGGATTTTATGAAAGTATAGGTTGGAAACCCAACTATCCAAAAGAAAGATTGAAATTTACTCTTTATTTAAATAATGGGGGTTTTGAAGCAATTGTAGGCTCAGGCCACGTGGTTGCAACATATCGGAGAGAGTTACTTCAAGAATTAGCTCAATTTAATCCATTCAAAATGGGCGGGGATAGTGAAGAAATATTGGATGAGGCAGCCCCTAATAAAGGATATTATCGGTTTACTACCCCAAAAAATATGGCTTTCCATCTGGGGAATAAACTTGATAATAAATTCTTGGAAAAAATGAATTCGTGGAAATAACTTAGCAATTAAAGAGGAATCTTTTCCCGAAACTTCCTGCTTTTATCTACCCTAAGATTCAATTGGTCATATTTTTTAAAACGGAAGCTTATCCAACTCATTTTAAAGTCTCATAAATTAAGAATGCTATATTTGAAACAATTGGGGTTGCCAAAAACTGCCAGAAAATCATTTTAATCATGGGGAGCAAGTTTAGTATTTTGATCACCACTTTTAATAGGCTTGAAGAATTAAAATATACCCTCAATTCTCTAGAATCATTTCTTAAAGATGGTATAAAAATTATAATATGTGATGATGCAAGCACCGATGGCACTTCTGAATTTATTAGAAAAGCATATCCTGAAATTCAATTATTGGTCAATCCCGAGAATCAGGGGCTTATTTACAGCCGGAATCTTTTAATGAGCCAGGTGCAAACTCCTTATGCCATTTCCCTGGATGATGATGCTAATTTTTTAAGTTCAGATCTTCTGGAAGAGAATAATTGAATATTTCGAAGAACAACCAAAATGTGGAGTTATATCGTTTAGAATATTATTGGGGAATAGAAAAGCCATGTAAATATAGCTATACCGAATGAAGATACAGAAACGGTTAAGAGTTTTTTGGTTGCGGCCACGTTTGGAGAATGGAAGCCTGGAAAGAAATTCCTAAATTATCCTGCTTGGTACCGGTTTTATGGAGAGGAAAATTTTGCTGCTTTACAACTCTTTAAAAAAGGATGGGAAGTACATTATTTACCTTCTGTTTTGGTGCATCATCGGGTAGATAACAAGGCAAGGAAAAAGGATGCAGATTATTATTTACGAGCCAGGAGATCCCTAAGGGCAGATTGGTATAATTATTTTATCTTTTATCCTAAAAGAAAATTGGTACGATTATTCCTGTATTCAATAAAAGCGCAGCTGCTTAAGGCAAAGAAAACAAAGGATATGAAAGTTGTAAAAAATCTTTTCTTAGCCATGGGTGATATGGTGATAAATTCAAGTAGGTTGAAAAAGAATAGGAATAGCTTAACAATTTCTGAATATAATGAATGGAAAGAATTACCTGATACCAGGATTTATTGGAAATTTGAAGAGTGAAAAAAGCTAATTTTCAAATATTTGAAGAATTTTATCCCTAAAAAGCTTAGGTGGCAATTGGTGCAAAAATTTGAAAAAGAAAAAACTAGGATTGACCGAAATAAAGCTAAAAAGAAAAATACTTGATTTCTATGAGAAATCAAGTATCGAATTAAAAGAAGAAAAAGAAGTTATATCGTTTATAAAAAAATATGGTCTTCAGATTTTTCCGTATGATTTTGTTTTCAAATACCATAAATCTAAGATTAAAGTTTTTCTTGATGAAGAACTTGATTTAGAAATATGTAATCCATAATGATAAAATATCATATTTCAAAGAAGCTTAACAGTTGATGAGATTCAAAACTCTTTATATAGAGGTCTGCTCATAGATCAGGTATGACTAATCGCCACATAAATATTTAAATAAAATTTTTCAATTGCAAATCTATTCGGATACTATAGTAAATGCCGACAGTAGCAGAAGGAAATTTTTACTAGAAATCATTGAAAAATAAAATTTATTCATTTATTCGAATGTATCAGGAATGGTTGGAGCTACTAAAAGCTAATTTTCACCCTGGAAAGAGAAAGTGGATATTAATTAATTTTGATAAAAATCGGTTCAAAAGAACCTTGGATTAGGCTTCTGCCTACATTCTTTGACAGTACGATTTGGACATTTGTTAAAGCCGATGATTGAAGGGGACGAGTTTAATATTATCTTATTGCGATAAATAATGTTTTATCATAAAATATCCCCCTAAAATTAGTGCTTTGTACTTTTCATAAGCAAAATGATGTATTTAAATTTCAGAGAATTATTAAGTGAAAGGGGATTTAGTACCACTACCACTCCGGGGTTTATGATATTCTTTTACGATAAATCAATTAAACCTACTTATTTAATGAAAAGTCACTTATTTAGTAACAAAAAAATGCCAATTTAATTTGTTTAAAAATAAAATAGCTATACTCACCACCGTAGCCAATTTTGAGCTATATGAAAAAACCTCTAATTTATTTCCGGATGGGATTCGATCATATGTGATTGATGGTAGAAATGGAATGCATGCCTTGCATAGTATTTTCTATATGTTCAAAAAACTTAAAAAAGAAGAAATAGACTGGTTAATTATGGCAGATGAGGATGTTATTTTTAAAAATCCGCAAGCGGTTTTTGGTCTTATTGAATTTATGGAAGAAAATGATTATAGCGTTTCTGGGGTTCGTGATGGTGGCGCAATTAAACATCGAAATAATAATCCTTATGCTATAAATACTTTTTTTTCTATTCTTAATTTTAAAAAGGTTTCTAAGTTATTTAATGCTAGTGAGATCATAGGTAATCAATACATTAATAAAGGAGAATTTGAAGATGATTTAAATCAATTAGTATATGGTTTTGATCAAAAAAGTCTCTATGAACCTTATTATTGTTTTTATTTTTGGTTAAGACGAAAAGGAGAAAAAATACTTTTTTTGAATTCCAAAATGATAGAAGAGGAAAATGAGCAAATTAGTAATGAGGTTTTTGATCCTAATGGCAATTCCTTATTAATTCATACATGGTATGCACGCTCGTATGGAAAGAATGAGAAGCATACTGCAAGGATAGATAAAATTTTAAAGCAAATATCTTTTGCGCCAAATACCAGGAAACCAATTATTTTTAAGGATCCCTTGTTCTTCATTAAAGTGCAGATTTCAAAAACAGTTAAGAAAATTAAAATGAAATTGTCTTAAAGTATGATTGTGAAAAACAATTTCAATTTCAGGAATATAGCTATTATCCCGGCCCGTTCCGGTTCTAAAAGACTTCCCGGAAAAAATAAACTCTTGCTTGGAGGAGTCCCCTTGATTGTTCATAGTATTAAATATGCAAAACTCACAATAATTTGATTGATAAAATTATAGTCTCTACTGATGATACTGATATAAAAGCTATAGCACTTTCTGAAGGAGTTGAAGTAATTGATCGTCCTGCGGAAATTGCAGGGGATGAGGCTACTACACTTTCCGCTTTACAACACGTATTGGCAAATATAAAAGAGGATGTAGAAAATGTATTTTTATTACAGCCTACTAACCCATTAAGACCGGAATAATCTATTGGAAAATGCTTTTAAGGAGTTTTCTAAGGGTAAATACGAAAGTCTTATGACGGTAAGCAGAAGCTATCAAAAATTTGGGAAAATTAGAAACAACCAATTTATTCCTTTTAATTATAAAATGGGACAGAGAAGTCAGGATCTTGAACCGCTCTATTTTGAAAATGGTTTGCTTTATATCATAAAAGCTTCTTTAATAAGGCAGGATAAATTATTAGGAGAAAATAACTTTCCGTTTATTGTAGATCATCTATTTTCCAAATGTTGATATAGATGAAAAAGAAGATTTTGAATATGCTGAATTCTTACTAAACAGAACAGAGAATTAATGAATCCATTTTTAGAAATAGCCGGCCGTAAAATAGGTCTTGATTATCCGCCTCTTGTAATTGCCGAAATAGGTATTAACCACGAAGGCTCACTTCAAGTAGCTAAAGAAATGGTAGATGCTGCCCAGAGAGCAGGTGTGGAAATGATAAAGCATCAAACTCATATTGTTGAAGATGAGATGAGCAGTGAGGCAAAAAAAGTAATACCGGGGAACGCCGATATTTCTATTTATGAAATTATGGAACGTTGTTCTTTAAACGAAAAAGATGAGCTGGCACTAAAAAACTATGTGGAAGATAGAGGTATGATCTTTATTTCTACACCCATTTTCCCGGGCTGCAGCCAATAGGCTTGAAAATTTTAATGTTCCGGCTTATAAAATAGGTAGTGGGGAATGTAATAATTATCCATTGCTTAGAGCATATTGCCGGTTTTGGAAAGCCTGTAATTTTAAGTACCGGGATGAATAGTTTAAAAAGCATAGAAAAAGCCGTTCAGGTATTTGATAATAAAAAAGTGCCGGTAGCTTTATTACATACTACCAATCTTTATCCTACTCCTGCTCATTTAGTGAGATTTGGAGCGTTTCAGCAACTAAAAGAAGCATTTCCGGAAAAAGTTGTGGGACTTTCAGATCATACTTTAAATAACAATGCCTGCCTTGGAGCAGTAGCTTTAGGAGCATCCATCCTTGAAAGACATTTTACCGACCATATGAACAGAACGGGCCCTGATATTAATTGCAGTATGGATGAGAAAGCCTGTGGGGCACTTCTTAAAGATACCGCAGAGATTGCGCTGATGCGAGGTGGTGAAAAAAAAGCAGCTAAAGAAGAGCAGGTCACTATCGATTTCGCTTTCGCCAGTGTTTGTACTATTGCACCTGTAAAAAAAGGAGAATATTTTTCTAAAGAAAATATTTGGGTTAAACGACCCGGCAAAGGAGGAATCTCAGCTGAACAGTATAGTGAGGTGCTAGGTAAAAAGGCGAAACAGATATTAAATCTAATGTTCAGGTAAAACGAGAAGATATTGTATAAGGGTCTTCGACAGGCTCAGACTGACGATGTCACGTAGCGGTTGCATTGAGGTCGTCACACTGAGCCTGTCGAAGTTTAAGTTGGAATTTTTATTTTATGGAATTTTAAGTCTAAATCAACGGGTTTTAAAGAAAACTGAAGGTGTTAAATAGGTCTTCGACAAGCTCAGGCTGACGATGTACCGTGGGTTATCATTAGCTAAATCATTATATTAGTTAAAATGAGAAAGTTTTATGTTTATATTGTTGAGTGTAGTGATGGTTCTTTTTATACGGGAGTTACTTCCAGGCTTCAAAAGCGAATCGATGAGCATAATTCCGGCTTACATCCTAAAGCTTATACCTATAATAGAAGACCGGTGAGTTTAAAATGGGTTCAAGAATTTAATGATTCCTTTTCAGCTTTTTTAGTAGAAAAACAGATTAAAGGATGGAGTCGGAAGAAGAAACTTGCATTGATTGTGCAGGATTGGGATAAATTGGTTAAATATTCGAGAAATTATACGGAATATGGGAAGGATGGTTCTTCGACAAGCTCAGACTGACGGTAGTTTTTAGCTGATGCATCGAAACCGTCACACTGAGCTTGTCGAAGTGTGGTTAGGAGTTGAAAAAAAATATGTAAACTTGCGCTGTCGGTGATAGGAAGTTGATGAGGCTCATTACTATGAGTTTCTGAATCTTAAAAAGGTCTTCGACAGGCTCAGACTGACGATAGGGCATAACTGTTACACTGGGATCGTCACACTGAGCTTGTCGAAGTGTGATGAGGTGTTGCCAGTAAAACTTAATTAGAGAAACTATTAATTATGTATGTCTAAAAAAATACTCTTTCTCACTGGGACTCGTGCTGATTTTGGAAAAATTAAAAGTCTGATTCAAAGTCTTGAACAGCATTCTAATTTTGAAGTTTTTGTATTCGTTACCGGAATGCATCTGCAATGGGAGTATGGCTACACCTTACTGGAAATAGAACGTTGTAATTTTTCTAATGTTCATACTTTCGGGAATCATACCCACGAAACAACAATGGATCTTACTCTGGCTAAAACTATAGAAGGTTTGTCTGAATATATTAAAAAAGTAAATCCAGATCTTATTGTGGTACACGGCGATAGGGTTGAAACCCTAGCCGGTGCCATTGTGGGATCACTAAACAATATCCTGGTAGCGCATATAGAAGGAGGGGAAATCTCAGGGACGGTAGATGAACTGATTAGGCACAGTGTTAGCAAACTAAGTCATATCCATTTTGTTTCAAATATTGAAGCAGCTAGAAGACTGGAACAAATGGGGGAAATTGATAAATCGATCTTTGTGATTGGTTCACCTGATATAGATTTAATGTTTTCAAAAGATCTTCCCGCTTTATCCGAGGTAAAAGAATATTATGAAATACCTTTTGAGGATTTCGCGGTGGCTATGTTTCATCCGGTTACTACCGAGGCAGAGGATATGAAAGAATATGCCCAGAATTTTGTGCAGGCTTTACTTAAAGATGATCATAATTACGTGGTAATCTACCCAAATAATGACTTGGGCAGTTCTTTTATTCTTAAAGAATATATGAAACTGAAGGGAAATGAACGATTTAGGGTAATCCCGTCCTTGCGGTTCGAATATTTTTTGAGCCTATTGAAAGAAGCGCAATTTATTATAGGTAATAGTAGCGCGGGGATTAGAGAAGCTCCTTATTACAATAAGGCAATTATAAATATAGGAACACGTCAGCAAAATAGATCACGGCAATCACATATAGTAAATGTGGGATATGATGAAAATAGTATTTTAGAATCCTTAAAAAATATTCAGAAGAATAGGATAAAAGCGGAACCTTCCAAATTCGGTGAGGGGAATAGCACTGAATTATTTTTAAGTTGCCTTGAGAAGCCTGATATTTGGAAGCTAAATCAGCAAAAACAATTTAAAGACCTGCCTTGAAACAAAATAATAAGACATTAGGATTGGTGATTACCGATGGAGTGGGTTTTCGTAATTTTATATTGAGTGGTTTTCTAAAGGAAGTACAAAAAGAATTTACCCAAATAATTATTTTTTCGGGTCTTCCAATTTCGGTTTATGAGAAATTTCAAACTCCGAATTGTGTAATTGAAGAATTACATGATTTCAAGGAACCTGGGCAAACCTGGTTCTTCCGAAAATTAAAAGAAAATGCACATTTACAGCTTAACAAGCCAGAAAATTTCGGGATTCAGGATAACTTAAAGACTACGTATTCAAATTCAAATAGTAGAAGAGGGAAGTTAACCCGGGTAATTTTTAAATGGGCGAAACATTTTAATTCTGAAAATTGGATAGGCTTATACAATAAATTTCAACAAAAAAGTTTTGCAAATCATCCTTCAACTAAAAATTATAGAAAACTTCTAAGTCAGTATAAACCTGGTCTTCTTTTTTTTACTCATCAAAGACCTCCTTATATCGCACCACTTTTATACGCCGCGGAAAAAGAAAAAATTAAAACTTGTAGCTTTATTTTTAGTTGGGATAATCTTGCTTCTAAAGGAAGAATGGCGGGAAATTTTAATCATTATTTGGTATGGAGTGGGTTGATGAAAGATGAACTACTTCAGTTTTATGGTAGAATTTCAGATAAACAGGTTCAAGTTGTGGGAACTCCACAGTTTGAACCTTATGTGATGCCAGAGTACAGTAGTACTAAAAATGAATTCCATAATCGGTTTGACCTGGATTCTGAATTGAAGACTATTTGCTTTAGTTGTGGAGATGTCTCAACCAGTGCAAACGATCCGTTATATATTGAAACCATAGCCGAGGCTTTAATAAAAAATGAAATTGAGGAAAATCTTAATTTTCTTGTAAGAACTTCCCCGGCAGAGGAACCTGAAAGATTTACTTATTTACGGGAAAAATATCCGTTTATAAAGTGGAATTATCCCGCCTGGACACAAAGCAGAAGTGATCATTCTGAAACCTGGTCGCAACGAATTCCCTCAACCAAAGATCTTAAAGACCTTAGGATGATTTTAGAATTTTCAGATCTGGGTATTAATATGTGTTCTACAATGAGCCTGGATTTTATGGTTTTCGATAAACCGGTAATAAATCCCGTGTTTGGAAATGAATATAACGGGCTTTATAACGATCAGCGCTTTTTAAAATATGCCCACTATAAAAAAGTGGTTGAAAGCGGTGCGGTTATAATAGCCAAAAATAAAAAGGAATTAATAGCAGGAATAAATACATATTTAGAAAAACCAGGCTTGCATTCCCCGGAACGTAAATCTTTGTTGCGATTGCAAATTGGTAAACCTCTTAAGGGAACTAGTGCAGGGATTGCCGCTTCACTAAAACAACTTTCCACAGCTTGAAAAATTCAAAACATATAGCAGTAATTTGCAACTACGAACTAAAGCCGGAAAGGATAGGTGGAATGGATCGCTTCTTTATAGCCTACGATCAGGCTTGTAAAGAAAAAGGTCATGAAGTAGATTGGTTTTTTAGTAACAGCCAGGTTCATTCTTTTTATAAAAATTTAAAGGTTTTTGCTTCTGAGGGAATTTCTGCAGAAAATCACTTTCTTGAATATTCAAAGGATTTAAAGCAGTATGATATTGTAATTACTCATTTCGTTGCCCTATGTACACCATTTTTTCAGAAGTTAAAAAATGAACAGGAAGCTTATATAATTGCAGTAGATCATAATCCAAGACCGCTTAATGGATTTCCTATTAAAAAGAAACTGAGGAATAAGATCAAGGGAGTTTTATACGCTAAGTATATTGATTGTTTCGTAGGAGTATCGAAATATACGGTTAATTGTATTTTAGAAGATTACGGCAGTCATTTAAAAAGGAAGACGGTACTTGTTTATAACGGAATAAAAACTTCTTTATATGAAGAAAGAAAATCCGAAAATTTTGGAAAGATGATCGTGGCTTCTCATTTGAGAGAATCAAAAGGGATTCAGGATCTCATTGAGGCTGTGAATTTGTTGCCTGAAGAAAATAAAGTCTTGCTTAAGATTGATATATATGGAGAAGGTCCAATGCGAAAGGAGTTAGAAAGCAAAGTAAAGTTGTATCACCTGGAAAATCAAATCACTTTTAAAGGAAGTTCTTCTGAATTGCCTAATCTGTTGCAAGAATATTCTTTTTTATTGCAGCCTACCTATATGGAATGTTTTAGCCTATCTATATTGGAAGCTCTGGCGGCAAATGTACCGGTAATTACCACTCCGGTAGGGGGAAATCCTGAGATCATCAAAGAAGGAAAAAACGGATTTATTTTTAAAGCTGGCGATATACAAACCTTATCTTCTATTATAGACAAGGTTTTGCAAAAGCAATATAGAATTGATAAGAAAGTAAACCTGTTGATTAAAGAGCAATTTTCTCTGGAAAGAATGGTAGAAGAACATATAAAATTGTTGCCATGCACATAGGATTTCTTACCCCTGAATATCCACACCCTAAATCTACATCATCGGGCGGACTCGGAACAAGTATTAAAAATCTTGCATCTTCTCTTGTAGCCGAAAATATAAAAGTAAGTGTATTTGTCTATGGGCAAAAAACACCACTCAGGTTTAAAGAGAACGATATTGAATTTCATTTTATAGAACAGCGAAAATATAAGTTTTTTGGATGGTATCTTTATAGAAAATATTTGCAAGCCTATCTTAATACTGCGATAATTAAAAATAAAATTGATCTTATAGAAGCGCCAGACTGGACAGGGATTACTGCCTTTATGAAGTTTCCATGTCCGTTGATTATTCGAATGAATGGGTCTGATGCTTATTTCTGTGCTCTGGAAAGTAGGAAACAGAAATTTAAAAATCGCTTTTTTGAAAATTCAGCATTAAAATCGGCAGATGTTCTTGTTTCGGTAAGTCGTTTCACTGCAGAGAAAACCAGGGAAATATTTAAGTTAAAAGAGGATATAGAAGTTATTCCAAATAGTATTGAGACAGATAAGTTCTCAGGAGCTGAAGAAGTAGCGATTAAAAACAGGGTTTTGTATTTTGGAACCATTATTAGGAAAAAGGGAGTGTTGGAACTCGCCGAAATTTTTAATGAAGTAATTTATAGAAATTCGGAAGCAGAATTATTTCTTATTGGTAAAGATGTGGTAGATATTTTTGAAGACAAATCTACCCTGGAATTGTTTCAAGAAAGATTAAGTGTTGAAGCTGCAAACCAGGTTAAATATTTTCCTGAAGTAAGTTATTCAGAGATAAAAGAACATATCTCCAGGGCAGCTGTAATCGTTCTGCCCAGTTTTGCAGAGGCTTTACCGATGACCTGGCTGGAAGCCATGGCAATGGAAAAGCCACTGGTTACCTCAAACATTGGTTGGGCAAAAGAAGTAATGCTTAACGGGGTAACTGGATTTACTGAAGATCCTAAAGATCATAAAGCTTATGCCGAAAAAATCCTTTACTTGTTAGATAATCCTTGTGAGGCGGCTGAAATGGGTAAGGCAGCTAGAGATAGAGTGAAAAAGAAATTTTCTACTCAGGTAGTGGTTAAAAGAAATTTAGCATTTTACAAGAAGGTCGTTGAAAATGGAAAAATATAAATGTTTGATTAAATGGAACTAAAGCAATATCAAACTAAAGATGGAGAGCATTTGCTCTATACAGGAGAACCTGATTTTAATCTTCTGGAAGAGCTGGTTTCCGGCCCTGGTGATCTATGGCATAGTTCGCTGACACAAGGTTATCAAGATATTTTTCCTGAACTGGTTTATCAAACAGCTGTATTTTGGTTTTATTTAAACGATTTGCCTAACCTGAATTGTTCTGTGAATTGGAGGATTAATCCCAATAGTTTTGTAGTTAGAAAAAAATGCTGGGAATTTTTTAATGGTTTTAGCAAGGATTATTTTTCAACGTCTACTGCTGCCCTTGATCTTGGTTATAGAATGTTAAGATTTGGCGGTGCCGTTCCGCTCTTTGTTGATGGGCTTTTTTCAAGTGAAAATAATGATCCTATTATTTCTGCAGAAGATCGTTATTTATTTTTTCTAAAAAATTTTAAAAAGAGGCATAGTTGGTATATGTATCTGAGAGAATCTCTAACTGCTCCAATAAGAGAATTTAGATCTTTTAATAAATCAAGAAGAAAAGAATTTAAAAAGCATAATCTTGTTAGTTTTCCTTCAAGACCGCTCACTAAATTGATTGGTAAGCCAACAGTAGATGTAATTATTCCCACTATGTTTCGCCAGGATTATACGTTGCAATTGCTGGAAGATTATAAAAATCAAACTTATTTACCCCAACGAGTTATTGTTGTTGATGCTACACCAAAAGAAGAAAGGGACATAAGTTTGTATAAAAAATCAGATTATCCTTTTGAATTGATAATCAAGTGGCAAAAATCTAAAGGAAGTTGTAAAGCCAGGAATGAGGCGATTGAACTGTGTAGATCGGATTATATAATTTTTGCAGATGATGATACACGAATTCTCCCGGATTTTGTTGAGAATCATCTTAGGTTTCTCCAAACTTATAAGGTTGATGGCTGTACCGGATTGGATATTCAAGCCTCAGATTATCGTCAGGATTTAGATGATTTGCGTAGAATTTTGAAAGAAAAAGGGAGAGAACGCTATAAGGCAGGGGCTGCTCAAACCTTTAATAATGCAAATTCTTGCGTGAAGAAGGAGTGGGTAGAGGAAATTAAAGGAAATGATATTAATTTTGATGGCGGTTACGGAGAAGATGCTGACTTTGGTTTCAGGCTTATAAAAAATGGTATGCTATTAATGTTTAATCCTTATTCGGTTAACTTACATCTTAAACCACCCTCAGGAGGATACAGATTTTGGGGAATTCAATCTTCAGTTTTAGGGAAAAAACGAAAAAGACAGCCATGGGAGTTAGATAAGCCAGTAGGTAAAATTAGACCGGTACCAAGCCCTACCATTCTTTATGGAATTTTAAAGCATTTTAAGCCTGAGCAGGTGAAGGAATATAAAAAACGTTATCTCTTTTTGTACCTTTCGAAGGATTTTAAAAAAACACCGTTGCGTTTTCTTAATCTACCCTTTAAAATCCTGCAATTTAATAAAGCCATGTTTTATGCTCAAAACCTTCTGAAAAGAGGGGAGCGCTTTTAATAGAATTTAATGAAATTCACCTTAATCGTTTGCACCTACCAGCGGCCGGGACCTTTGTTAACATTACTTAAATCAGTAGCAAAACAAACACTTTTTCCGAATCAAATTCTTATCATAGATGGTTCTAAGAATGATGAAACCCGAAAGGAACTTGAAGGGTATTCTTTTAAAAACCTGGAATACTTCAAGGTGGGGAAAAATAATAGGGGTCTCACAAAGCAGCGGAATTTCGGTATAGAAAGAGTAGCCACTTCTTCTGAAATTGTTTGTTTCCTGGATGATGATATTGTGCTTACTCCAACATATTTCCAAAACCTTTTAGATACTTACCAAAAATTTCCTGATGCCCTGGGAGTTGGGGGATATATTAAAAATGAAGTAGAATGGATAAAAGATAAGGAGGTTATAAAATTTGATGATTTTGAATATGACGGATTTACAAGAAAATTGGGAAGCAGGCACTTACTTAGAAAGAAACTAGGCTTACAGCCAGATGTTCCACCTGGTTACATGCCCGATTTTTCAAATGGCTATGCCATAGGATTTCTACCTCCTACCGGAAAAAACTATAAAGTAGAAAGTTTTATGGGAGGTGTGGCTTCCTACCGAAAAGAACTTTTTAAATAAAATTAAATTTTCATCTTATTTTGAAGGCTATGGCCTTTATGAAGATATGGATTTTTGCCTGAGAGCTTCAAAATTAGGTCAGCTATACGTTAATACTTCAGCACAACTTTATCATCATCACAATGAATCTGGTCGTCCCAATCAGTTTAAATACGGCAAAATGGTAATAAGGAATGGTTGGTATGTATGGCGGGTAAAATATCCTTCACCGGGTTTAAAGTCGAAGATAAAATGGCACGCTATAGCTTTTTTATTAACTTTAGTTCGATTCAGTAATGTACTTACCACTTCACAAAGAAAAAAGGCTTTTACAGAGAGTCTGGGGCGAGTTAGTAGGATGGTGGAGTTTGCTAATAAATAAACCAGTTTAATGAGAGGAGTTATAAAATTTTTACCCAAATTTATGACGGAACGAATTAAAGTTTTTTACTATAATTCAAAACAACCCGGATATAAGTTTAGCCTTAAAAACAATTCTTACAAGACAGAAACAGGTTCTTGGTCTATTTTTTCTTCCACTCCCTTATATTTTATTACAAAGGAAATTGAGCGTTATGAAAAATATTATAAGATTAGTAGAGATGATACTGTAATTGATGCTGGCGCTTTTAATGGAATTCTTAGTTTGGTATATGCTGAAAAGGCAAAATCATGGTAAAGTATTTTCATTTGAGCCCGATAGAAAGAATTTGCAAGGATTGGAAGAAAACTTAAATTTAAATGGAAATCCTAATAATATTCAGCTTATTAAAGAAGGGCTTTGGTCTTATAAGGGAGAAGTTAAATTTTATGAAGCGGGCAGTGTCGCCTCGTCATCATTTTATAAAGCTGAAGATTCTCAGGAGAATATAATTAAAGTTACAAGTCTTGATGATTTTGTTGAAGAAAATAAAATTAAAAAAATAGATTTTATTAAAATGGATGTTGAAGGTGCAGAGCTAAATATCCTAAAGGGAGCAAAAAAAATGCTTTCGAATTTCAAACCCAATTTAAGTATTGCAACCTATCATCTAGTTGAGGGGGAATTAACTTATAAATCAGTTGAAGAGTTTTTTAAGGAGATGAATTATCCTTTTAAAACTGTATTCTTTAAAGATGGTGAAATTATAACATATGCAGGTCCTCAAATAGAAAATTGAAAATGAGAAAATTTTTAATATGGTTTATTAGTTTTTTTTTATTCATTCTGATAATCCTTTTGATCTTTAATTATAGATATCCTTTTATAACTCCGGCAGTAGGAAATTGGTCAGTTGGCTATATGCAAACCCAAAAGTTGTTTCCTGCACCAAAATTGGACGAAAACAACATTTTTAGTTACAAAGAAATCGATGCTTTAATTCCCGAAGATATCGATTATATAGCTGATCCTTTTTTTATTCAGGATAGTTCAAAATTTTATCTCTTTACAGAGTTAAAGGGGAGAGGCAATGCCAATATTGCTTTGTTCTCATCAGAGGATGGAAAGAATTATAAATACCAGGGAATAGTTCTGGATGAAGATTTTCATCTTTCTTATCCGCAAGTCTTTAAATATAAGCATGAATATTATATGCTTCCGGAAACTAAGGGAAGCGGAAATGTTTTATTATATAAAGCAAGAAAATTTCCATTGGAATGGGAGGTAAAAGATACTTTACTGCATAATACTGGAATTAAAGACCCTTCTATTTTATTAAGTGAAGAACTGAACCTTATAGTGGGGGTAAATGATAATCTTGAACAACTTTTCTTTACGGCTGATTCTTTAGAGGGAAAATGGGAAGAACATCCAAATTATAAATCAAGATGGGGGAATGAGAGTAGACCCGGAGGTCGATTTTTTAAAGTAAATGAAGAATGGTATTTGCCTGTTCAAAACAGAACACTGGGATATGGGACCGGTATTTCAATACATAAACTGGGGAACAATTCTGGACAATTAGAGTTAACTTTAGCCCACAAAATGTATCTCGGTCCTCAACCAGAAATTCCCTGGTTTAATCGGGGGATGCATCACCTGGATGTGCAGTCAAACGAAAAAGGATATTATATGGTATACGACGGGGATAGAAATACAAGTGGAGAAAAGGCTTTTCAATATAAAAGAACTTTAAAATTTAATTTTATAGATCTTTATAATCTTTTTCAGTAAATGCGTTTCGCTGTAATCACATATATTCCCCATTCAATACAAAATAATAGATACTACAGCTATACACCATATATTAGAGAGATGAATATATGGTTTCAGCAGGTAAATGAGGTCTTGATACTTGCACCTGAAAATAATTTAAAACCAATAAATAATGAAGAAGCCTACAGAACTAATAGTCTAAATTTTTTCAAGGTTCCAGCTATAAGTTTTACAGGAATTGGAAAGGCTCTTACTTCATTAATAAAGTTACCTTATATTTTTTTTACTGTATTTAAAGTAATGCAGAAAGCAGATCATATCCATTTGCGCTGTCCCGGCAATATTAGTCTAATAGGATGTCTTCTTCAGGTCTTTTTTCCGAAGAAACCTAAGTCGGTAAAATATGCAGGAAACTGGGATCCCGAAGCTAAACAACCCTGGACTTACAGGTTTCAGAAATGGATTTTAAGCAATAGGTTCTTGAGTAGGAACATCAAGGTACTGGTCTATGGGGAATGGCCGAATCAGTCAGATAATATAGTTCCTTTTTTTACTGCGAGTTTTTCTGAAAAAGAAAGAGAATCTATCGCAAAAGATTTTAAACAAGCCCTATAAATTTATTTTTACAGGGAACCTGGTGGAAGGCAAGGGAATTTTTGAGGCTATTGACCTTATTGAAAGCCTTAAAAATAAGGGAGTGATTTCAGAACTTGATATCTATGGTGACGGAGTACTGGAAGATTCTTTAAGATCGTATATTCAAAAGAAAGAACTCCAAAATCTCGTAAAACTAAAAGGCCGTAAAAGTCTGGAAGAATTAAAGCAGGCTTATAAAAAAGCACATTTTGTTGTTTTACTCTCAAATAGCGAGGGCTGGCCTAAAGCCCTGGCGGAAGGGATGTGGTATGGCTGTATTCCCGTCGCTACGCCTGTTTCTTGTGTGCCCTGGATGGTAAAGTTATCGGGGAGCGCGGTATATTTAATCTTGCCGAGATAGGAATTGAAGGAGAGATAATGTTCTTAGTAAATTTCAGAAAGACCGTCAGTTCGAGTGTCCGACGTGAGTCGGGATGTATCGAGAATAGGTTTTTCTGAAAAAGAATTGTCAGAAATAATCAGCCTATTAGAAAATCCTGAAAAACTGAAGCAAATGTCTATTGCCGCCCAGGAATGGAGTCAGCAATATACTTTAGAAAAATTTGAAAAGGCAATCCAGGAAATTTTAGGAAAGCACAACCAACAACCAACAACCCATAACCGAGAACTCACAACCGATAACCCCAAACAACAAACCCTAAACCAAACCGAAAACCGAGAACCCAAACTAAGAACCGAAAACCCACAACCCACAACGGATAACATTCATCGAGAAACCCCAAACCGGGAACCATTAAGAGTACTGCAATTAATTGATAGTTTACGCCCCGGTGGTGCAGAGCGAATGGCGGTTAATACCGCTAATTCGTTAGAGCCATTCGTGAATGGATCTTTCTTATGTTGTACACGGCAGGAAGGTTTACTAAAAGAAGAATTAAAACCTGAGGTGGGATATCTGTTTTTGGATAAAAAATCCAGTCTCGATCCAAAAGCGATTCTAAAATTCACAAAATATATTCGTAAGAATAAAATTGACATTATTCATGCTCATGGAACCTCCTGGTTTTTGGGAGTGTTGATGAAGTTATCGAATAAAGTAAAACTCGTATGGCATGATCATTATGGCGAAAGTGAAAATTTGGAAGCTAGAAGTATAAAAGTTCTTAAGCCACTTTCAGGATATTTTGATGGAATTATATCTGTAAATAAAGTTTTGAAAAGATGGGCCGAAAAAACACTGAAGGCTGAACGGGTAATTCATTTAAATAACTTTATTGTTGAAAATGGAATAAAAAGTCCATTTCCTAAATTAAAAGGAGAAATTAACAGTTTTAAGATTATTTGTGTTGGAAATATAAGACCGCAAAAAGATCATCTTAATCTCTTGAGGGCTTTCGAAATAGCGGCGGCTTCTAACCGGATGATTAGTTTACATTTAATAGGGGAAGATCCTGACACTGCATACTCTAAAGCTGTGCTTGAAAAAATTTCTTCATCGGCAGCCGCTGATAGAATCTTTTTCTACGGAACCCAAAAGAATATCTCTAAAATATTAAAGCAGGCGAACCTGGGAATTTTATCCTCTCGTTCAGAAGGTATGCCTTTGGCATTATTGGAATATGGAATGGCCGCTCTGCCGGTTGTATGCACAAATGTGGGGCAGATTCCAGAAGTAGTCGGAAACGCCGGAATTTTGGTGGATCGGAACAACTCCGAAAGAACTTGCTCAGGCAATTTTAAGTTTTGCTGAAAATAATGAACTTTGCTTACTTAAAGGAGCAGAACTAAAAAGTAGAATAAGTTCTCGATTTGGAGAAAATTCCTATAGATTAGATTTACTTAAATTCTACAATAGAATTTAAGTTTATTCAAGCGAAATCTTATTGAAACAAGTGAGTAAATAAACAGGTTCTAGAATATTAAAACTTATTCGATGATTTCATCCTGAGATTATATATAAAAGGAAACCCTATTAAAAAGCTAGAATACATAAACTATCTAAAATTACTATTGCTTCATCTTTTGATAGCAGTGGTGGTATATATGTATAGACCGGCGGGCCAGTTTTTATTATTCGGTACGTTAGGCTTTTGGATATTTTATGTCATTCTAAAAGAAAATAAAAATAATGAAGCCCTAATGGCTGCGGCCTATATTTCCGGGGCGGAGGTTTTTTATCGAATGACCGGTTCTATGGTTTTTTATGAAACCGGTAAATATTCCGTCATTTTGTTTCTTCTCATTGGAATGTTTTACAAAGGGACTTCTGTAAAAACTGTTTCGTATTGGTTTTACCTTCTTATTCTTTTCCCTGGTGTGGTTGTCGCTTCTTTTACATTAGATTATGATGTTGTTTTTAGAAAAGCTGTAGCTTTTAATCTTAGCGGCCCGGTGACTTTAGGAGTATCAGCATTATACTGCTATTATAAAAAGATAACTAAAACGCAGTTTAACTATGTTTTGTTAATGCTCTTACTTCCGCTAATAGCAAATATGATCTATTTGTTTTTATATACACCCAGTATCGGAGAAGCCTTAATGAGTGGAACAAACTCTAATTATGCGACTTCGGGTGGCTATGGGCCTAACCAAATTTCAACAGTGATGGGAATGGGAGCAATAATTCTATTCACCAGATTTTTTCTGATAAAGAATAAAACTATCAACTTTATAGATATTGGATTATTAGCTTTGATGAGTTACCGTGCGATTATTACTTTTTCTAGAGGAGGGGTCTTAACTGCCGTTATTTGTATTTTAGCCTTTATTGCCGTCTATTTTTACAAACAGGATAGTAAGGAGCAGAGTAAGATTGTGTTTAAAATGGGGGTCTTTGGAATTATAGGGATTATGATATGGCTCTTTACCGCTGTTAAAACTGAAGGTCTTATAGTTAATAGATATACCAATAGAGACGCAGCTGGAAGACTGGAAGATGATATCACTACAGGAAGAACAGAACTTATCATTACCGAGCTACAGGGGTTTTATTATAATCCCGTAATTGGTATCGGCGTTGGAAAGGGAAAAGGAATGCGCAGTGAAATTGACCGGAACTGCCACTGCTTCCCATAATGAAATTAGCAGATTATTATCAGAACATGGACTTTTGGGACTGGTTGCTATTCTAATTCTTATCTTAGTCCCTATAATTTTCTGGACAAAGTTTAAGAACAATTATTATTTTTTGGCGTTCTTAGCATTTTGGTTTTTAACCATTAATCATTCGGCGATGCGAATTGCCTTACCGGGCTTTGTTTATGGATTGGCCTTATTATATATAGTAGATGACAAAAAGCATCCTGTACATAGGAAACGACTTACAGATTAACAGCTTTACGGCAACCTATATCTCTTTTTTTAGCAAAATGTTGCGGAAGGAAGGTTATAAGGTGAAAACAGCTTCTACCCGAAGCAACAAAGGCCTGCGTTTAATCGAAATGCTTGGACTCATTGTTCGCTATCATAAAACTACCGATGTGGTACTTATCGATACTTATGGGGCGATGAACTTTTACTACGCCTATCTCGTGGCTAAAACTTGCCAGGCTTACAATTTAGAATATATACCAATTCTACACGGTGGAAACCTTCCAGAACGCTTACACGCTTCCAAAAAATATAGTAAGAGTCTCTTTGGAAAAGCGAAAATCAATATAGCGCCTTCTAAATTTTTGTACGATATTTTTAAGGCTGAAGGTTTTAATAATACCAAAATTATTCCCAATGCGATTCAAATGGAGAATTATCCGTTTAAAAAGCGAGAAAATTTTGCTCCTAAATTATTATGGGTAAGACGGTTTCAAAAACGATACAATCCGGTGATGGCTCTAGAGGTTTTATTGTTGCTTAAGAAGGATTATCCCAATGCTGAATTATGTATGGTTGGGCCCGATAAAGACGGGACTATGAGAACCTGTAAAAAATTCGCGGCCAAACACCAACTCAACCTGAAATTCACCGGGAAATTAAAGAAAAAAGACTGGGCTAAACTTTCTAAAAACTACGATTTCTTTATCAATACTACCAATATCGATAATACTCCCATTAGCGTTATTGAAGCCATGAGCCTTGGATTAGCGGTAGTTTCTACCAATGTAGGCGGGATGCCAATGCTTATTGAAAATAATACAGATGGAGTGTTGGTACCGGTTAATAATGCTAAAGCTATGGCTTCAGAAATTGACAAACTGATTAAGAAGCCGGAAGAAGCAAAAGTGATTACCAAAAATGCCCGCGATAAAGTGGAAGCTTTTGCCTGGGAAAAAGTAAAAGCCGATTGGAATGGAGTTTTAAACTCATGAAAAACCTGCTTTATATCGGCAATGAACTGGAGCCTCGAGGTGGTGCTCCCACATCCATAGATAGTTTAACCCCATTATTAAAGAAAGAAGGTTTCGAGGTGAAAACTTCATCTGCGAAAGAAAATCAGTTGCTGAGGTTATCTGAGATGATGATTTCAATAATTAGAAATAAATCCTGGGCAGATGTTGTGCTTATCGATACCTATAGCACCCGAAATTTCTGGTATGCCTTACTCACGGCAGAACTTTGCAGTAAATTGAATCTGGATTATATTCTTCTGCTTCACGGGGGAGGTCTCCCTGGGAGATTAAAAAATACTCCAAAATTATCAGCTTCTTTATTTAAAAAAGCAAAACTGAATATTGCGCCTTCACTTTATCTATTTAAAGAATTTCAGCAAGCAGGATTTAAAAATATTGAATATATACCGAATTCCATCTTTCTCAAAGATTATTCCTTTAAGATCAGAAAAGTTATAAAACCTAAATTACTTTGGGTACGCGCATTTGCTGAAATTTATAACCCAATGTTGGCGATTAAGGTGTTGGAGGAATTATTAAAAGAATATCCCGAGGCAGAACTTTGTATGGTGGGACCAGAAAAAGATGAATCTTATAAAGAATGTTTCAATTATGCTGAAAGTAATAAGTTGCCGGTAAAGTTTACCGGAAAATTAACTAAGCAGGAATGGACTCGATCTTTCAAAGGAATATGATATTTTTCTAAATACTACGAATGTTGATAATACTCCGGTAAGTTTAATTGAGGCAATGGCTTTAGGCTTCCCGATTATTTCCACCAATGTTGGCGGAATTCCTTACTTAATCAAGGATCAAGAAACCGGCTTGCTAGTTCCGCCTAAAAATAAATTGGCAATTTTAGATGCAATTAAAACCCTGTTAGAAAATCCAGAATTTAGCAGAAAACCTAAGCCAAAACGCTCGCAATCAGGCAGAAAAATTTGATTGGAAAATAGTGAAAGAAGGAGTGGAAGGAAGTTTTACTCGATTAATTGGTGATTTTCATTTTTACTCGTCATTACGAGCGACATTGGAGCGTGGTAATCTTTTTAATGAGAAGGTTTCCAGTTGAAAAGATTGCTTCAGTCGTACCTTCTTCGCAATGACGATTGCATTATCTTTAAAGAGTCATTTCTAAAAGCTCCTCCTCTTTTTTTAAGGGGAGGTGGCTTTTGCGCGGAAGCGTAAAAGTCGGAGGGGTTCGTTGTTTCGGTAAAAGGTCTTGAAATATTGGTGTATTCGTGACCTGAGTTTTTTAAAATCTGCTTCTATTAAGTTATCTCGAACTTACTTTTGAGTTCTAATATTTAACAACTTAGATTCTGAAATAAATTCAGAATGACGAATGCATTATCTTTTTCAGGGTCATCTCTAAAAGCTCCTCCTCTTTTTTAGTCCCGCCTCTTATTTCTTAAACCTTGTTTCATTTTCCCGGATTGAAAGAGGTAGAAATCAAAAAAATTCTATCTTTATCCCGTAAGCAGGTAATTCATGTCTCAACGACCCCTTGTACATTTTGAAATCTCTGAGCGCAAGGTCTTGCTGCGTTTGTTAGACTCTCTGTGTATTCTAACCAGTCTCAGCCTCATAGGAATTATCTTTGAATTTGATTACTTTCGGGTAGATTCTCAAAACTGGTATTGGACGCTGGTTTTACTTCTTTATTTTAATCTTTTTGCAAGTATTTTTGAGCTTTACGATCTGCAAAAGGCTTCAAAATTTGATAGTGTATTACAAAATTCCATATTGAGTTCCGGGGCTACTGTCTTATTCTATATGCTTACGCCTCTTTTAACTCCCAGTCTTCCTGAAAATCGGCTGCAAATTCTCTTTTTCTTTCTGGCTATTTTAATTCCGCTGCTGTTATGGCGCTTTATCTACATCACTTTAATTTCTTCTCCGCGATTTTATAAACGTGTTTTGGTAGTAGGGAATTCTTTTGACATTAACCTTATTAGCTCCGATCTTCAAAAATCTGATCCCAATTATGTGGTTGTTGGTTATATTAAGACGGAAGACCGAATACAGTCGGAAATTGATGAAGACAAATTAATAAGATTTGAGATCAAAGATATTAGGGAAGCCATAAAAGAGCATCATATCAACGAAATTGTGGTAGCCAGCGGATATAAAAAGGGTTTAATGTTGTCTTTATATAATCAACTGAGTTATTTGCTGAAAGCAGGTTTCCCAATTAAAGATTATACACAGGTTTATGAGGAAGTAACGCAAAGAATTCCGGTTCAACACGTTGATAAAGATTTCTATAGATATTTTCCTTTTAGCCGAAGTAATCAGAATAAATTCTACCAGGTTTTTTTTAGAATATTTGATGTTATTATCGCTTTGGTGGGATTAGCATTTTTTATTCTAATACTTCCCATATTATTATTGGCAAACTTGATGGGTAACCGCGGTTCACTTTTCTACCGTCAGGAGAGAATAGGTAAATACGGTGAGGTTTTCAGGATTTTGAAACTTAGAACAATGGTAAAAGATGCCGAGCTAAACGGACCGCAATATGCCGAAAAGAATGATTTACGAACTACTCGTTTCGGAAAGTTTCTAAGAAGATCCAGGATTGATGAAATTCCGCAGTTTTATAATGTTTTAAAAGGGGAGATGAGCCTGATAGGCCCAAGACCCGAAAGACCTGTTTTTGTTAAGGAATTATCCCAGGTGATTCCTTTTTATGAAACCCGCCATGTCATAAAACCCGGCCTAACGGGTTGGGCGCAAGTAAAAGCCGATTATGGAAATGGCCAGGCCGATAGTCTTGTAAAACTGCAATACGATCTCTATTACATAAAACACAGGGGCATTTTTTTAGATCTTAATATCATTTTAAAAACCCTGAGCACCATAATTTTCTTCCGGGGACAGTGATTCAGTATCCAGTAAGCAGTTTTTTAGTTCTCGGTTGTCCGTTCTGGTTGTCGGTTTGACAAAATTAAAAAGTCATTGCGAGGAGCGCAGCGACGTGGCAATCTGTGGTTGATTTGTGATTGGTTGGTTCTGGATTAGGGATTGGTTAATTCGTTGTTTGATAGAGAGATTGCTTCTCCCGATAAAAATCGGGATCGCAATGACGCCTGATTTCTTCTAGTTTTCGCGAGTGATACAGGAGCGCGGCAATCTGCTTTTTGGGTTCTCGCTTTTACCTTCGTACTTTAACCAGGTCTATTTCTTTTATACTTTACCACTGCAAATAAGAAAATAAACAAAGCCAGGAACTGCGCGACTCTCGCTAAATAATCTCCGTGTTTTACATAAAAAGTTTTCTCTGAATTCAGGTGAATATCAGACTTTATGCTTCCCTGTTTTTCATAGCCTAAACTTTTAGTCACTTCACCTTTTTGATTTATAAATGCTGAAATACCTGTATTGGCGCTTCGCACAACATCTCGCCTGGTTTCAATGGCACGTAGTTTTGCATAACTGAGGTGTTGCTGGTGGCCTTGCGTATTTCCCCACCAGGCATCGTTGGTAATTATGCTAAGAAAATCGGCATCATTTTCTACGTAGCCTGTTACATATTCTCCGTAAACAGATTCGTAGCAAATAATTGGTCCTGTAAACGACTGGTTATTTAGTACAAAAGCTTCGCGGTCTTCCTGTGTGGTTTTCATCGCTACAGTTCCGCCAAGATCAATCATTACATCTCCCAAAATGGGTTTTAATATATCCTGGTACGGAAAGTTTTCCACGCCAACTACTAGTTTAGATTTATGATATAGCTGCGGAATATCTTCAGCATTCATTAAAAATGCCGAATTATAATCGTCGTACCAATCCATAGGGCCTATTTGATTGCTTTGCTCTCTAACTTTAGCCGGATCATTGAATCTTTCGTAAAAAGAAATTCCGCTAAGGAAATCGGCTTGCGGATATTTATTAATAAGTTGTCTGGAGAAGAACGCCGCTTCAGATTGTTCAAAATTTGATAATACCGTGCCGTCAGCAAAAACAGTTTCTGGAGCAACAATCAGTTGAGTGCTGTCACTAACTTTTTCTTCACTTAATTTCAGTAATAATTCCCCAATTCGGGTGTCAGTTGTATTGTATTTTTCGGTGTATGGATTAATATTGGGTTGTAGAATAACCACTTCCATCGTGTCTCCTTTTTCCTCTACCTGGCTTAATAAGAGATATGAAACCCCTATCGGAATTAAAACGAGTAAACTCAACTTGAAAATTCCGCGGTAAATTAAACTTTTATCTTTAAATTCTTTATAAAGCAGTACGGCTTTAAAAACCGCGATATTGCCCAGCCACACCCAAAGTGTTCCGCCAAAAGTGCCGGTGTATTCATACCACTGTACCCAGTTTTGAAATTCAGAAAAAGCATTCCCTAGATTTAGCCAGGGCCAGGAAAATTCCCAGGCGAGATGGAGTTTCTCAAAAACCATCCATATACTTATTAAAAATGCTGAAGCTGCACTAAATCCGGTTCGTTTTGCTACTATGTGGTATAGCATAAATACCAATGCCATAAGCAGGGAGTTCACCAAAATAGCGAATGCACCACCAAAAGCTGTAGAGAAATAAATCCAGTAAGTTGTGATGAGGTTCCAAAGGAAGAAACTTAGGTATGCCAGTCCGAAAACCTTCCATTTTATAAACTTTTTTTCAGAATTTCTAACTTTAAATTCTGCATATAATAGCGGAACAAATGCAAAAAATAAAAGTAGAGGGAAAGCCATAAGTTGGCCAGGCTAATGCTAATAAAAGTCCGCTTGATATCGCGTAAATAAGATTTTTCATACAAGGAAATTCTGCTCAAAAATAGCAAACTATTATTTTTTATAGGTGTTTAGATAATTTCTTTGAAGTTAAAGCTTTTGTAATTGTTCTTTCTGAAATTAAAAAAACTTGTAGAAACAGATTGCAATTGCTTAGTTTAGTATTTTAGAAAACCAATCTATGACTATAAAAAGACATATTCCGAATATTATTACGCTTTTAAATCTTCTCTGCGGAACCATCGCGGTAATTTTTGCTGTACAGGGAAGTCTCATCATGGCTGCAATATTTGTTGCTGGTGGTATCTTTTTCGATTTCTTTGATGGTTTAGCTGCAAGGAGTCT
Organism: uncultured Flavobacteriaceae bacterium; assembly: GCA_963727565.1. GTDB lineage: Bacteria > Bacteroidota > Bacteroidia > Flavobacteriales > Flavobacteriaceae > Salegentibacter. The sequence continues at coordinate 131,365 of CAVSGU010000006.1, read as the reverse complement.
AAACGTAGCCGGAGAACTTGGACTGCAGTTAGATTCACTGGCCGATGTTGTAACAAGTGGTGTAGTACCGGGAATTGTGATGTATCAGTTATTAGATAATGCACTTCCGGGAAATTCGGGTGTAGAAAATACCGGTTGGGAAGTTGATCCGGGCTGGTGGGATTGGAATTTTAATACGCTTGCTTTAATTGGGTTGTTGATTAGTTTAGCTTCAGCCTACAGATTGGCGAAATTTAATGTGGACGATCGCCAAACCGATTCATTTATAGGAGTTCCCACGCCGGCCAACGCACTTTTAGTTTTAAGTTTTCCTCTTATTCTGACATTTCCAACCTGATAGTTTTATAACCGGCTTAATTTTAAACGAATGGTTTTTGATTGGTCTTACTTTTTTAAGTTGTTATCTTTTAAATGCAGAAATAAAATTATTCGCACTTAAATTTAAAAATTGGGGTTTTGCCGATAATAAATTGAGATACTTCTTCCTGCTTTTATGCCTGGTGCTTATCCTGGTGTTCCAGTTTGTAGCTGTGCCGCTTATTATTTTAAGCTATGTACTTTTGTCGGTAATTTTTCCGAAGAAAGAAGAGGTGTAAGAAAAAATAAAAACCTCACAGATTTTTCGAACCTGTGAGGTTTTTATTTTTTAAAGAAGGTATAGTTTTTATAATATATTCTTGATGCAGTTTGTGTCGTCACCCTGAACTTGTTTCAGGGTCTAAATTGTTGCCTATTAGATGCTGAAACAAGTTCAGCATGACATTTTCTTCTGCACTTTATTACTTAAACAACTTCTTTTTCCTTAACTCAAAGTTCTGTCCCAGGTAAACCTTTCGTACCATTTCGTCTTCTGCGAGTTCTTCCGGTTGCCCATGTTTTAGGATACTTCCTTCAAACATCAGGTAAGTCCTGTCGGTAATGGCAAGGGTTTCCTGCACGTTGTGGTCGGTAATAAGAATTCCGATGTTTTTGTCTTTTAATTGCGCAACAATTCTTTGAATATCTTCTACGGCCACGGGGTCTACACCGGCAAAAGGTTCATCTAGCAGAATAAAATTAGGATCGGTTGCCAGCGCTCGGGCAATTTCAGTACGTCTTCTTTCACCACCACTTAAAAGATCACCCCGGTTTTTGCGAATATGGCCTAGCCCAAATTCTTCGATAAGTGTTTCCATTTTCTCATGGCGTTCTTCTTTAGAAAGATCGGTGAGTTCCAGTACACTCATAATATTGTCTTCAATACTGAGTTTCCTAAAAACCGAAGCTTCCTGAGCAAGATACCCAATTCCATATTGAGCCCTTTTATACATTGGAAATTTGGTAATATTCTCTTTGTCTAAAACTATCTTTCCGGAATTTGGTTTAATAAGTCCCACGATCATATAAAAAGAAGTGGTTTTCCCGGCACCGTTTGGTCCAAGTAATCCAACGATCTCTCCCTGGTTTACTTCCAGAGAGATCCCTTTTACAACTTTTTTTCCTTTGTAGGCTTTAACTAAATTCTCGGCGCGTAATTTCATTTAAAAAGACATTTTAGACCTAAGGTACATTTTTTATGCCAGCCTATTCCTGGTTGGCCGTTTCCAAAGCTTCCCAGTATTCGTGAGCTCTTCTTAGGTGAGGAATAACAATCGTCCCCCCAATTAAAGTCCCAATACTTAGGGTTTCCATTACCTGTTCCCGGCTTAAACCTTCTTTAAAACTGGATTCTAAATGGTATTTTACGCAATCATCACAACGTAAAACCAGCGAGGCCACAAGACCTAGTAATTCTTTTGTTTTTTTATCTACAGCACCTTCTGAAAAGGCGTTGGTATCTAAATTGAAAATCCTTTTGAGTACTTTATTGTTCTCGCCCAGAATTTTATCATTCATCTGCTGACGGTAAGCATTGAATTCGTCAACTTTATTGATCATAGCTATTTTTTATTAATTTTTCTTTGTTCTTGTTTGTAGATCACTTTTGAAATAAGAATACTTACTTCGTAAAGTATCAATACCGGAATGGCCACAATTATCTGGCTAACAATATCCGGAGGCGTTATTATAGCTGAAAGAATCAGTACTATTACTAACGCGTATTTTCGATATTTTTTTAAGAATTGCGGAGTTACTACGCCAACTCTCGTTAGGAAGTAAATCACGATGGGTAATTCAAAAATAAGTCCGCTGGCAAGCACTGAAGCTCTAACCAGGCCAATATAACTACTCAGGTCAAAATCGTTAAAAACGGCTTCACTAACCTGGTATTTTCCGAGGAAATTTATTGATAAAGGAGTTACTACGTAATATCCGAAAACTACCCCAATAAAAAACAGGATCGAGGTTATGAAAATAAATCCTTTTGCATGCTTGCGTTCGTTATCGTGCATTGCAGGAGCCACAAACTGCCAAAACTGGTAAATTACATAAGGAAATGCAATTATAAATCCGGCCGTTATAGAAGTCCAAACGTGGGCAGAGAATTGTCCGCCCATAGTTCTACTTTGAATTCTAAAAGGCATTTCGTCAAAACAAAATCCGGCATCAAGGCCAAGGGAAGAAGATATCTTACAAAGCATATCGTAAGAAAAGAAATCGCCTCTACTAGGGCCAAAAAGTAATACGTCAAAGATGAATCCCTTTAAAAGAAAGGCTATAGAGCCGGCCACAACTATTGCGATAACCGCGCGTATTAAGTGCCATCTTAAATCTTCTAAATGGTCCAAAAAGGACATCTCTGGTTCAGGGGTGCCAATTTGCTTCATTATAAAATTCCTTCTCGAATTAGGTTATGGATATGTACGACACCCGCATAGGTTTGGTTTTCCATTGCCAGTAATTGGGAGATCTTATTCTCTTCCAACATTTCTAAAGCATCTACCGCCAGGGCATCCTGGTCTATAGTTTTTGGTGCGGGACTCATAATATCTCTTGCGGTAAGATCTTTAAATTCGGTGTTGTTTTTAAGCATGCGCCTTATATCACCATCGGTAATTATACCTATAATTTTATCGTTTTCAATTACTGCGGCTACACCAAGCATTTTTTCTGAAATCTCAATAATTGCATCGGTAACCGAAGTTTCTGGAGCAACCTGTGGTTTCATGTTTTGAGCGGTAATATCGCTAACGCGTAAATACAGCTTTTTCCCAAGGGAGCCACCGGGATGATATTTTGCAAAATCCTTCCTTGAAAAACCTTTCAGCTTTAAAAGGCAGATAGCAAGTGCATCGCCCATAACCATTTGTGCAGTTGTACTTGTTGTAGGTGCAAGGTTATTTGGGCAGGCTTCTTTTTCAACATAAGAATTCAAAACATAATCAGATTCCTTTCCTAGAAAAGAATCTCTATCGGCTGTAATTCCTACAAGCAGGTTTTTGAAATCTTTAATATAAGGTACCAGCACTTTAATTTCGGGACTGTTTCCACTTTTGGAAATACAAATTACCACATCGTCTTTTTGTATGGTTCCAAGATCGCCATGAATAGCATCTGCAGCGTGCATAAAAATTGCGGGAGTACCTGTAGAATTAAGTGTGGCAACTATTTTAGTGGCAATAACGGCGCTTTTTCCAATGCCTGTAACAATTACCCTTCCTTTAGCTTTGTAAATGTGTTCTACAGCTTCAGCGAACTCACTATCAATAAAATTTTCCAGGTTTGCAATTGCTTTGGCTTCAATGGAAATGGTTTCTTTAGCTGCGGTAAGAATTTTTTCCTTCAGTTTCAAATTTTGATAAAATTAAGGATTGTGAGTTTAAAGAAATATGTATCTTTAGTTATGCAAATGTATGTAAAATTGTAACACAATTGAATGAGTTTGACGGAAATTGATTTACACCAACAGCTAAAGAAGTACTTTGGGTTTAGCCAATTCAAAGGGCTTCAGGAAGAGGTGATTACCAGTATTGTAAAAGGAAATAATTCTTTTGTGGTAATGCCTACCGGAGGAGGGAAATCCCTATGTTACCAACTCCCTGCGTTGATTGAAGAAGGAACGGCAATTGTGGTTTCGCCCCTTATAGCTTTAATGAAAAACCAGGTAGATGCTATACGTAGTATTTCTGCAGAGCACGGCGTAGCCCATGTGCTCAATTCTTCCCTGAACAAAACCGAGGTTAGACAAGTAAAAGCAGACATAGAAAGTGGAGTTTGTAAACTGCTCTATGTAGCTCCAGAGTCACTTACTAAAGAAGATCATGTTGAGTTTCTGAAACAGCAAAAGATATCTTTTCTGGCTATAGACGAGGCGCATTGTATTAGTGAGTGGGGACACGATTTTAGACCCGAATACCGGAATTTAAGAAGCATTATAAAGCGAATAGGAGATAATATTCCAATTATTGCACTTACTGCTACGGCAACACCCAAAGTACAGGAAGATATTTTAAAGAATCTGGGGATTCCAGATGCAAATACCTTTAAGGCCAGTTTTAACCGGCCTAACTTATACTACGAGGTGCGGCCCAAAACTAAAAATGTTGATGCCGATATTATTCGTTTCATTAAACAGAATAGTGGGAAATCTGGGATTATCTATTGTTTAAGTAGAAAAAAGGTTGAAGAACTTGCCCAGACTTTACAGGTAAACGGAATTAACGCCGTGCCTTATCACGCGGGACTGGATGCAAAAAAGCGAAGTAAACACCAGGATCAATTTCTTATGGAAGAAATTGATGTAGTTGTGGCTACCATAGCCTTTGGGATGGGAATAGACAAACCAGATGTTCGGTTTGTAATTCACCACGATATTCCAAAAAGTATAGAAAGTTATTATCAGGAAACCGGCCGTGCAGGTAGAGACGGCGGGGAAGGGCATTGTCTTGCCTTTTATTCCTATAAAGATATAGAAAAGCTCGAAAAATTTATGAGCGGCAAACCTGTTGCCGAGCAGGAAATAGGTCACGCCCTTTTACAGGAAGTAGTGGCTTATGCAGAAACTTCGATTTCCCGTAGAAAATTTATTCTTCATTATTTTGGAGAAGAATTTGACGGGGAAACCGGCGAAGGCGCTTCTATGGACGATAATGTTAGAAATCCTAAAAAGCAACACGAAGCCGGAGAAGAGGTGGAATTGCTGTTGAAAACAGTTAAGGAAACCAAGCAGCTCTATAAGTCTAAAGAAGTAGTAAAAACGCTTATAGGAAAATCTAACGCGGTTATTCTATCACATAAAACCGATGCGCATCCTTTATTTGGAAAAGGGAAAGACCGGGATGGAAAGTACTGGATGGCTTTAATTAGGCAGGTATTGGTTGCAGGATATTTAAAGAAAGATATTGAAACCTATGGCGTGATAAAACTTACCGCTAAAGGAGAGGATTTTTTAAAAAATCCGGAATCTTTTATGATGACCGACGATCATATTTTTGACAGTACTACAGAAGCTGTTTCTACTGCAAGCCAATCTGGCGGTGGCGGGGTAGATAAAACGCTGGTTAAAATGTTGAAAGATCTTCGGAAGAAAGTTGCCGTAAAAAATGAGGTTCCTCCGTTTGTGGTGTTTCAGGATCCTTCTTTAGAAGATATGGCTATTAAATACCCGGTGAATATTGAAGAGCTTACCAATATTTTTGGGGTAGGAGAGAATAAAGCCAAAAAATTCGGAAAAGAATTTGTGGATCTAATTCAGCGTTATGTTGAAGAAAATGAGATTGTACGGCCAGACGACCTGGTGGTGAAATCTACCGGCGCCAATTCGGCTTTAAAATTATATATTATCCAGAATGTAGATAGAAAACTGCCTTTAGATGATATCGCTTCTGCCAAAGGCATGGAGATGAAGGAATTTATAAAGGAAATGGAAGCCATTGTTTACAGCGGAACCAAGTTGAATATAAATTACTGGATAGACGATATTTTAGATGAAGACCAGCAGGAAGAAATTCATGAATATTTTCTGGAAGCTGAAACCGATAAAATTGATGAAGCTATTAAAGAATTTGACGGCGATTATGACGATGAAGAACTTCGTTTATATCGCATTAAATTTATTAGCGAAGTAGCGAATTAGTGGGTGAAGGTACAGAAGCGTTTCAGTTAACTTTTAGAATCGTCATCCTGAACTTGTTTCAGGATCTAAGACAACTTGTAGTTCTAAAACATGTTAGAAGCTGAAACAAGTTCAGCTTGACCGTGAAGGTGTTAAATTATTTACCCCCGGCAGCTTGAAGGTCTCTGATGCAGTGCATTCCCAGTTGAGGAATACGTCCACCTTCAATTTCATCTATTATTCCGCTTCCAAATTCAATAGAAGCGCGCATCAGGCAATCGGGGACATTGCAATGCCCTTCGTTATCATCGTCTTTATGGTCAGATTGAGGCTCGGTACCAATATCTACCAACCCGAATAAGTGACCGAACTCGTGATTTAAAACCGCGGCTTCAATATCACTTTCAATAGGTGCATTTGGCCTTGAAGCAAAGTCTTCTATAGTTTCCCCATAAAGCACCATAGAAGTATTTCTAAATGCAGAACCAAGGGTAAGTTTGTTTTCTTCATCTTTATCACTCTTTCCATCAGCTACATAAATATAGACTGCAATCTCGTCTCCTGCATTATAAACAGTACGGGTTTCTTCCTCAATTTCCACGATCTCATCTATAGAAAATGGCGCTTTACCCGACGATGAAACTGCTCTCAGGCTGATCTTTATTCCATCGGGTTTAAAAGTTCGCTCTTCTAAAAAACTTTTGAAATTTGCAAGGGCCGCTTCGCTAGGTGCAAAACCATTTACATATACAATTTCTATATTCATAGAAGTGAATTCAGCATCACTTAAAAGTTGTGAGGCAGAATCACCAAGTCCCTGTAAATTAGCTGTTTTGTCTATTCCGGGTGTATTCCCATCATCTTCATCGTTGTCTGTAGAACACGACACACTTAGCAGAGAAATAAAGAATAATAGAAGTGCGTATTTATATTTAAACATGGAAAAGCATTTTTTTGTAAAAATAGAAATTTATTGTTTTAAAGGCTGTAATTCAGCTAAATAATCGAAATGCTCTCCTTTTTTAATAAGATCGCAACTAAAATTATTAGATTCGGCGGCGAATTTCAGGGTTTGAAAATCTATATAAAGCCAATCAAAATAATCTGAACTCTCCCCTTTATAAGTTACTTTAAATTCCAACTCTCCGTAGTAAGCAGCTTCAGAATCTATCCAAATTCCGCCATCTTCGTCGCGATCAAATAAATAACTTAGATCGGAAGAATCCAGGAGTATTTTTCCACCGGGATTAAGTAGCTCTTTAGCTTTCTTAAAGAATTTGTCCAGATTTCTAAGTTTGCCAATAATTCCGCTGCCATTCATAAGCATTAAAATCGTGTCGAATTTTTCATCTTTTAAGTCGAAAAAATCGATGTTAAGTGCGTTTTTAATTCCGCGTAAACGGGAAATCTCTATAGCACCTGCAGAAGTATCAATAGCGGTGACTTCAAGTTTTTTGTTATTCTGAAGATAAAGTGAATGGCTTCCGGCGCCACAACCAACATCTAAAACCCGGCCGGTAGCAAGTTGTAAAGCCTTTCGTTCTAGAGGCGGCATTTCGGCATAATTTCGGAATAAATAGGGAACAGGAATTACATCATCATCAAAATCTGGCGAATGCACCTCAATATCGGTTTTATCTTTTTCGTGGTAATAAGCGGAAATTGCTTTTCCGAAAATGTCTTTTACTGAAGTTTGCTGATTCATGGATGCGGTGTAGGTTCGTTTTATATCTTTGCCCAATGGAAGAAATTCTGAAAAATCTCCCCGAAAAGGCCAAAGATAAGCATAAGGAAAATAAAAAGTTTTTTGCAAAGCTTAGAAAAAAGCCGCCTAAAGATCTGGACAGGCAAATGCAGGAAATGCACGAGGAAGAATTTTCCCGAACCAATTGCCTGGATTGTGCAAATTGTTGCAAAACCACCGGACCGCTTTTTACCAATAAAGATATAGAGCGCATCAGCAAGCATTTAAAACTGAAGCCGCAACAGTTTATTGAGCAGTATTTGCGAATTGATGAAGATAAAGATTATGTATTACAGGAAGTGCCCTGTACTTTTCTGGCTGCAGATAATTACTGTCTAATTTACGATGTACGACCAAAAGCCTGCAGGGAATTTCCGCATACCGACCGGAAGGACTTTCATAAGATCTCTAACCTCACACTAAAAAACACCGCCATTTGTCCTGCGGCTTATAATATAGTGGAAGAAATGAAGAGAAGAATTAAAGCTTAAAACTTTTGCTTGAACTGACCTACTCTTCTTTTTAAGAGATTTGCTTCTTTGTATCTTTTTATGATTAGAAAATACAATATTGGTCCGAAAAAGGGCAGGAAGATAATTATAAGTAACCAGATCAATTGATGTCTTGCCTTTAACTTCTGCCTCAGTAAACTGACAATAGCTAATACTGCTAGCAATAGAATTGCTACCATAAAAGCCGAAGGCCAAAAGCTGGAAGTTTCTAAATTGATCACAGGGAAATATTTTCCCTTAATATAGCGAATATTCTTTTCTTTTTTCTGAAAATTTTGCCAATCCTGACTGCCAGGTTTCCCTTATTTCTTGTCCAGATAAGCCTTCTTCTATTTGAGCTTGTAACGTCTTTGTTCCTGCCAATTTTGTAAAAAAAGCGTTGAAGAATTCATTTTTATTTTCAGTATTCTGATAAGCTTCTATGAGCCATTCTAAGTTTATCTGGTTTAAGCGTGCTACTTGGCTAAGATCTCTTCCGTGGCATTCTTTTCCCAGATGCTTCGGATTCTTTGCCCCGGCTTTAGATTCTGGCGTATAGGTGAAATCAAAATAATCTTCATTTAAAAATGGGGAGCCGAATACCTGGAATTGCTTGTCGGTTCCGCGGCCGGCATTTACATTAGTTCCTTCAAAGAAACATAAACTTGGGTATAAATTTATAGCCTGTGCATTTGGTAAATTTGGAGAAGGTTTAACCGGAAGATCATAAGATTTAGAATGGTCGTAATTTTCCATTTCTATCACCTCCAGTTCACATTGAATTCCGTCTTTTAACCATTTTTCTCCATTGATCATTTTCGCATATTCTCCCATAGTTAATCCGTGAACTGTTGGAATTGGATGCATCCCTACAAAACTTTTAAATTCTGTTTCAAGGATAGGACCGTCTATATAATGCCCGTTTGGATTTGGACGATCAAAGACTATAAGTTTTACATCATTTTCAGCACAAGCTTCCATCACATAATGTAGTGAAGAAATATAGGTGTAAAACCTGGTGCCCACATCCTGCAAGTCAAAAATCAAAACATCAAGATCTTTAAGTTGTGCTGCTTTGGGCTTCTTATTATCGCCGTAAAGGGAAATCACCGGTAAGCCGGTTTGTGCATCTTTACCGTCTTCTACTGCTTCTCCGGCATCAGCAGTGCCACGAAAGCCGTGCTCTGGAGCAAAACCTCTTACCAGGTTTACATCTAAGGAAAGTAAAGAATCTACCACGTGCGTATAGCCACCATTTCTATTCTTCATAATTGAAGTTTGGTTGCCCACAATCCCTACTTTTTTGTTTTCTAGCAGGGGTAAATAAGCTTCCGTGCGATTTGCCGCCAGGATAATTTCTTCCACTGCTGGTTGTTTCCTATTATTTAATGCAATTTCTTCTGAAGTCTGCTCTTTCTTATTTTGGTTTCCGCAGGAAAGAATACCTATAAAAGCGAATAAAAATGTACTTTTGAATAACCTTTTAAGCATCGTGATAATTTGAATTTCGAATTTTTTGTTGTTAAACGCCTAATTGGCGGTAAGAGCCATAAAAGTAGTATTTCTGCTCCTATTATAAAAATAGCGATTGCGGCAATTGCGATTGGCGTGGTAATGATGCTCGTTTCCTTTGCCACCGGACTTGGTTTGCAGGAAAAAATAAGGGATAAGATCGCCGCTTTTAACGGGCATATCAATATCTCAAATTACGACAATAATAGTTCGCAGGTTACTCTTACACCTGTGGATAAGAACCAGGAATTTTACCCTGAATTCAATACGGTTGATGGTGTTTCTCACGTGCAGGCGGTAGCTACTAAGTTTGGGATAATTAGAACCGAAACCGATTTTGAAGGCGTGATTGTAAAAGGTGTGGGCACCGATTATAACTGGAGCTATTTTAAAGATTTTCTGGTAGAAGGTAAGCTTCCAAATGTTGATGATAAATTAAATGATGAGGTTTTAATTTCCTCATATCTGGCCAATAGGCTTCAATTAAATGTTGGCGATAAAGTGCCAACTTATTTTTTGAGGGAAGGCAGCGAACGCCCTTTAACCCGTGGTTTTGTGATCACCGGAATTTACGATTCGGGGTTTATGGAGTTTGATAAACTATATGTGCTGGCTGATATTCGGCATATTCAGCGTCTTAATCGCTGGGAAGAAAATCAAGTGGGAAATTTTGAGGTTTTTCTGAATGATTTTGATGAAATTGATAAGAAAGGCCAGGAAGTTTATGAGAATACCGGCTCTTTTTTAGACACGCAAACCATTACCCAAACCTATTATTCTATTTTTGAATGGCTCGCACTTTTCGATTTTAACATCGCGCTAATTATCGGAATTATGATCCTGGTGGCGGGAATAAATATGATTACCGCTTTACTGGTTTTAATCCTGGAACGCACCCAAATGATAGGCATTTTAAAAGCACTGGGTGGGAACGATTGGAGCATTAGAAAGATTTTTCTTTACAACGCCGGTTACCTTATTATTAAAGGACTTTTCTGGGGGAATTTAATTGGCCTGGGACTTTTATTGCTTCAGAAGTATTTTAAGCTCGTTCCGCTAGATCCTGGTACTTATTATGTAACAGAAGTTCCCGTTTATTTAAACTGGGACTATATCCTGGCAGTAAACCTGGGAACATTGGTTTTATGTATGCTGATGCTGATAATCCCTTCAATAATAATTTCGAAAATTTCTCCTTCAAGAGCGATTAAATTTGAATAAAATATAAAATATCAAGAGCTTTTGATATTTCTGTTGAAGTAGATTCAATTTTTTACCTTTGCAACTTCAAAAAAGGAAAAATGGATTACGTAGAAAATATATTGGGGACCATTGGGAATACGCCAATGGTGAAAATGAATAAAATTACCAAGGATATTGATGCTTTGGTTTTGGCTAAATATGAAACTTTTAACCCTGGAAATTCGGTTAAAGATCGTATGGCGGTGAAAATGGTAGAGGAAGCTGAAGCTAGTGGGAAACTAAAACCAGGCGGAACTATTATTGAAGGAACTTCCGGGAATACCGGGATGGGTCTGGCCCTTGCAGCGATTGTGAAAGGATACAAGATGGTTTGTGTACTTTCTGATAAGCAGAGTAAGGAGAAAATTGATATTCTAAAAGCTGTAGGTTGTGAAGTGATTGTTTGCCCAACCGAAGTTGCTCCCGAAGATCCGCGTTCTTACTATTCAACTTCTAAAAGAATGGCCGAGGAGACTCCAAATTCCTGGTACGTGAATCAGTACGATAATTTGGCAAATACCAAAGCACATTACGAAAGTACCGGGCCTGAAATTTGGGAACAAACCGATGGAAAAGTGACTCATTTTGTAGTAGGTGTTGGTACCGGTGGAACAATTTCTGGAGTTGGTAAATATTTAAAAGAGAAAAACCCGAATATTAAAGTTTGGGGAATTGATACTTACGGATCTGTCTTTAAGAAATACCACGAAACCGGTGAGTTCGATGAAAAGGAGATCTATCCTTATATCACGGAAGGAATTGGAGAAGATATTTTACCAAAAAATGTAGATTTTAGCGTAATTGACGGCTTCACCAAAGTAACCGATAAAGACGCGGCAATTTATACCCGAAAACTTGCGGAAGAAGAAGGCTTTTTCTTAGGAAATTCGGCTGGAGCTGCGGCAAAAGGTTTACTTCAATTGAAAGAACATTTCACCAAAGACGATGTGGTAGTGGTTTTATTCCACGATCATGGAAGTCGTTATGTTGGAAAAATTTTCAACGATGAATGGATGAAAAAACAGGGGTTTTTAGATTAATTGAAGCACCGCTTAATTCTAGGTGTTAGCATGTTCTTTGTTTGGAAATTTAATAAAATAATAATCTCTATCTAGGAGAGCAATTTTTTAAATTAGGTGATAATAAAATAGATTTTGTTTATGAGGAATTTGTGGCTTTTTACAAGTATATTTTTAATGCTAACAGCCATTACTAATGCACAAGTAGAAGAGAATTCAGAATTTCAAATAGAGGTAAATCTAACAAATCCTTCCCGTGAAATTAACGATGGTATTGCCGAAGTTAAAGTGCAGGGAGGTAAAAAGCCTTATCAATATAAGTGGAGCAATCAATCTACTGCTTTAGATGCCAGGAAGTCTACCGGGTTGATTGAGGGAATGGAGCATTCAGTTAAGGTTACCGATGCCAATAATAATTCCATTTCTAAATCCTTTACAATTAAGGCAGAATCTATTACCGAGATTTTCAATAGTAACGTACAGCCTGCCGTAGATTTTCTGGGAGGAATTTTATTTTGGGATCCGTTTGCTTCTATAGGGCTTATTTGATCCTGTAGTATATACACCCAGTAAACAAATTCCTATACCTGAATGGGATGCTACCAGTGATAATTCCTATACCTTAAAAGAATGGTTAGTCGCGAAAAAAGCAGAGGTTGATGAAGGCGACAAGATTGCTATCCTGGAAACCAATACAGGAGAAGAAATTGATGTTTATTCTCCGGTAAAAGGAAAACTGAATTACCTTATAAAGGAAGGCCACGTAATTTTTGATCCTAATAGTACCAGTGATGTTGTAGAACAGGATGCACATGTTTTTGCAGAAGTAGTTTATGCTGAGCCGCAACCACTGTTACATCCTAATGGAGATGTAAAAAAGAATGCGATTCCTTTTATCGTAATGTGGTTAATAATTGGGAGTATCTTTTTTACGTTCAGACTTGGTTTTATAAATATCCGCGGATTTAAACATTCCATAGATCTTGCCAGAGGAAAATATGACGATCCAAATGCGCCGGGTACCATTACGCATTTCCAGGCTATGGCCACGGCGGTTTCTGCAACAGTTGGTTTAGGAAACATTGCCGGTGTGGCAGTAGCTATTTCCTTAGGAGGAGCCGGTGCAACTTTTTGGATGTTTTTGGCAGGTTTCTTCGCCATGTCCCTGAAGTTTGTAGAATGTACTCTTGGTGTAAAATACCGTTTTATTAACGATGAAGGGCGTATTTTTGGTGGCCCAATGAATTATTTGCGGTATGGCCTGGAAAAAAGAAATATGAGAGGGCTGGGGAAATTCCTGGCTTCTTTTTTCGCAGTGTTGGGAGTAGGAGCTTCTTTTGGTGGTGGCAATATGCTGCAATCCAATCAGGCCTTTAAGATTGTTTCTGAACAATTACCTTTTCTAGAAGGTCACGGATTTTGGTTCGGAGTTGGTTTTGCCATTCTGGTAGGAGTAGTAATTATTGGGGGTATTAATAGTATTGCTAAGGTTACAGGCAAAGTAGTCCCTTTTATGGCAATGGTTTATATTGTTGGGTGTGCTATTGTAATTGGTACCCATATAGAGAATATAGGTGGAGCATTTTCTGCAATTTTTAATGGAGCACTCTCTGCCGATGCTCTAAAAGGAGGATTTATTGGGGTGTTAATTATTGGACTACAACGTGCTGCTTTCTCCAGTGAAGCCGGGGTGGGTTCTGCTGCTATTGCTCACAGTGCTTCTAAAACTAATAATCCTATAGCCGATGGTTTTACATCTTTGGTAGAACCATTTATTGATACAATGGTAGTATGTACCATGACCGCTTTGGTCCTTATTTTTACAGGTATGCACGAAGTGAACGGACTTGGAGGGGTAGAGCTTACCTCAGATGCATTTGGCAGTGTAATTTCCTGGTTTCCGGCTGTTCTTGCTTTCGCCGTATTTTTATTCGCCTTTTCTACTATGGTTTCCTGGTCTTATTATGGAATGAGATCCTGGACCTATTTATTTGGGAAAAGTTTGAAGTCAGAAATGGTTTATAAAGTTATGTTCTTACTATTTGTAGTTCTTGGAGCAACAACAAGTCTGGGTGCAGTTTTAAGCTTTTCAGATATGATGATCCTAGCTATGTCTTTTCCTAATATTATAGGTTTGTATATCATGTCTTCTGAAGTGCGGGAGGACATGAAAATTTATCTCGATAGACTCAAGGCGGGTGAAGTATATATTAGTAAAAAATTCAGGAAAGCAGCTTAAGGAAGATAAATTGGCTCTATAATCGAGATTTAATGCTACGATGCTTTTCTCGAATATTCTTTTTGAATACTTCGTGAGCTCTCTTCGAGGTAGTTTAATTATGGTAATTTCTGAAGAAAATAAAAGAGAAAACTTCCAATTAAATATAGAAACACATCAATAATATCGGCCGTGTATCTCCAGTGCAGTGGTGGCAGAATTACTTCAAAATAAATAGCATACATCACAAATACTGAAAGCACAGTAAAAAGGTTTAAACGTAAAGTTTTGTCCTTCTTAAGGAACTGTACCGCATAGAGACAAATGCTTAATACAATAGGCATACAAAGAAAATTCGCCAGGTAGAAATTGATGAAATCGGGGAGTGGGATTTCAAAGAAATAAAGAGTTTGGAGAAGGGCAAAAAGAATACAAAATATAAAAAAGAACGTTCTTAGACTTTTCATAATACCAGGAGGGAAACCAGGAAAGCAATTATACCACCAACTACCATTACCGCTATCCAAATTGAATACCCAACTTTAGAAAAGAAACCTCCAATTCCGGTTTGGGGTTCTTCTTTTTCTTGCGTTGGTTTTGAGGCAATATTTGTAGAACTGTTTTTGTTATTTGTTTGATTGGATTTCATAATGGAGTTGCTTGTTCACTTTAAAAAAGATAAACAAAATTTTAAAAATGGAATTGTATCCTTTAGGTTTAACCAGAATTTAAGGATCGCCTATAATATAATCTTATAATTATTCTTCCCAGCCCCAGGGAGCATCGGGAGTTTTTACTGGATTAGAAAGATCAAACTCCACCCTAAAATTAGTTTCAGTACCTATTCTTTTAAGATTATAACTAAAAATTTCATCATCTAAGCTTATCCACCAAACATTGGTTGCCGCCGCGGGAATTAATTCGGCCGTTTCCTCATCAGCAGGAAATACCTGGATGTTTGCTAACCCGGTGTTAGAAGCCGTGCCGCCATATTGAGTTATTTTATCTTCGCTGCCATCGGGTTTGCGGTGATCATGTTTCAACTCAACTTTATTATCTTTTAATCGTAGAATCCAGGTTCGGGATTTATCTTCTCCTACGAAAAATGGGATTTTAATTTCATTTTCTTCACAAGATCTCACGTGCATAATTAATTTCTTGCCATCAAAATCATCGTTGCCCATTCCCTGGGTTATAGTGCCTTCATAAGATTTACCGCAGTGTTGCTGAAGTTGGTTCCAAAAGCTTTTCGCCGGTTTTTCCTGGGCAAAGACTGCGCTGCTAAAAAAGAATAAAATGAAGTATAATTTCATATTACAAATTGGCTAAATGTTTTAAATTGCTGCAAAATACACTATTTAAAGCCTTAAACAGATTCTGAATGAAAAATTTCTACTTCATAATTTTAGCATTTTTAATAATTGGTTGTAACACATCTAATTCTGTCACCCAGGATACAGAAACCGATAATTCTTCAGAAATGAATTATAGTTATCTCGCGCTGGGAGATTCTTATACAATAGGAGAAAGTGTGCCTGAAAACAAACGCTGGCCGGTCCAGCTGGTAGCGCGTCTAAATGAAAATGGTTACAAAGTAGCACCGCCTAAGATTATAGCTAAAACAGGTTGGACCACGGGAAATCTTTTAAATGCCATGCGCTCTGAACTTAATTATACCAGGAAATTTGACCTGGTTTCTATTTTAATAGGGGTTAATAATCAATACCAGGGGAAAAGCATTGAAGCATACGAAAAAGAATTACGTGAGATCTTTAAGCTGGCACTTAATCATTCCAAAAGAAGAGAAAAAGGGGTTTTTGCTTTAAGTATTCCAGATTATGGGGTGACGCCTTTTGGACAGGAAAATGCCGAAACTATTGGTCAGGAAATCGATGAATTTAATTCTGTTTTTAAGAAAGTCGCTGCAGAATTTAATGTCGATTTTTATAATATTACTCCAATTTCTCGTGAAGCCGAAAGAGATGCCGATCTTATTGCTGAAGATGGGTTGCACCCCAGCGGATTGATGTACCGCTACTGGGTAGATGAAATTATAGATGAAATCCCCCAAATGTTACCGCAGTAGCCTAAAAGCTCTATTTTGAACCGCATTTTTTTAATTTTAAAAGATGCGGGAAGACTTTTTACATTATCTCTGGAAATACAAGAAATTCGATTTTACCAATGCTGAAACAACGCAGGGAGAAAAAGTACTTCTAATAGACAGCGGCACTCATAATTTTAATTCTGGCCCCGATTTTTTTAATGCCCGATTAAAAATAGGAGAGCAAGTGTGGGCAGGAAATGTTGAATTACATACCAAAGCTTCTGACTGGTATTTTCATCAACACGAAAAAGATAGAAATTACGATAATGTGATTCTGCACGTGGTTTGGGAAGACGATGTAGAGGTGAAGCGGCATAATAAAACTGCCATTCCCGCTTTGAGTCTAAAGAACCTGGTAGATAGAGACTTGATCACTGGTTACCAAAAGCTTTTTGCTTCTTCACAAAGCTGGATCAATTGCGAAAAAAGTTTTAAATATATAGACGATTTCACCCTACGGCACTGGCAGGAACGTCTTTACCTGGAGCGTTTGGAAGAGAAATCTATTCTTATTCAGGATTTACTAATAAAATCTGGAAATAACTGGGAGGCGGTTTTATTCCAGATGTTAGCTAAAAACTTTGGGCTTAATCTTAATGGAGATGCGTTTCTAAGTATGGCGCAAAGTTTAGATTTTTTGGTAATACAAAAAGCTTCTCAGCAAAACCTTCAAATAGAAGCTTTGCTTTTTGGGCAGTGTGGTTTGCTGGACAGACAGCTCAATATCCCTTATTTTAATCAGCTTAAAAAGGAATATGCTTATTTAAGTCATAAATATAAACTGACTAATTCCGGGGTGATTCGGCCTAAATATTTTAGACTTCGCCCAGATAATTTTCCCAACATCAGGCTGTCTCAGTTAGCTTCTCTTTATTTTAAGCATAAAAATTTATTTTCAGAATTAGTAGCTTCAAAATCTTTAGAAGCGATTTATTCTATTTTAGATGTAGAAACTTCATCATTCTGGAATTCACATTTTACCTTTCCAAAGGAACATAAAGAGAGAAAAAAGGCTTTAAGTAATGCTTTTAAAGACCTGGTGCTTATCAATACCATTATTCCGCTGCGCTTTTGTTATTCCCGCGCAATTGGAAATGATGAAGTGGAGGAATTACTCTTTTTAATGGAACAAATACCTTCTGAAAATAATAAGATCGTTCAGAATTTTAAAAAGCTTCGAGAAAACTGCGTGGAGAATTCACTGCAATCCCAGGCAATGGTGCAATTAAAAAAGATGTATTGTGAAGCTAATAAATGCCTGGATTGTGCTATTGGTGTAAAATTGCTGCAGGGAAAGGCTTAAAATGCTATATTTGTGGTGATGACAAAAATGGTGCACAATATTCGATATTACTTTGAAAGACGCGGCTTCTATGTGTCTTCTCGTGTAGCCGATAAATTAGGGATGCGTGCTAAAAGCGTTCGTTTGTTTTTTATTTATGCTTCGTTTTTTACGCTGGGTTCCTGGTTTGTGGTTTATTTAGTTCTGGCCTTTTGGTTAAAGCTTAAGGACTTAGTGTATACTAAAAGAACTTCAGTTTTTGATCTATAAGCGAGATTTGACTGCATTTTTTGTAATTAAAACGGAGATAGAGAGAATTTTGTCAAAGTTTATTTAACAATATCTTTACAATTTAACTCCCAAAAATTTGAAAAAGCCTAATTTTTTAGCATCTTGCTTCGCGGAAATATTAATTCTAAATTAAACAACCCATATACTGTATGAGAAAGTATCTACTTTCAATGTTCTTTTTGTTTTCAATTTTGGCGATTAATGCACAAGAACTGGATGTGAAGGCCAAAGTTGGCAATCCTTCAAATATTATTAACAACGGGTTTATAGACCTTGAAGTAACAGGAGGGGTACCTCCTTATCAATACAAGTGGTCAGACCCTGAAACTTCGCTCGAATCTTCTCGTGCCGAAGGTTTAACTGAAGGTGTACCTTACGAAGTTACCGTAACTGACAGCCAGAACAACTCTGTTACCAGAAATTTTCAAATAGAAGCTGAAGCCATCACCGAACATTTCAACGGTACTTTTGTTCCAATTGTAGAGGGAATGACGGCTATTCTCTTCTGGGATCCATTTACTGCCGTAGGAATCTACGATCCAAAGGTATATGCGGAACAAAGGTTAGTTCCTACTCCAGATTGGAGTGCCGATGCAGAGGATAAATTTACCTTAAAAGAATGGAGGGTAGAAGAAGGAGCTCACGTAGAAGAGGGTGACCTTATAGCTATCGTGGGATCTCAAAATAGTGGTGACCTAGAAGTTATGGCTAATGCTACCGGAACAGTAGAGTATCTGGTAGGAGAAGGCGAAACGATTTGGGATTATCAAAATAGTGCAGACCTTATTGAAACGAATGCCCATATGTTGGCTCAAATTCAATATGATGAACCGCAGATTTTAACCAATCCTAACGGAACTCCACAAAAACATAATATTCCTTTTATTGTAGTTTGGTTAATTTTTGGTGCAGCATTCTTTACCGTAAAGATGGGCTTCATCAACTTTAAAGGATTTAAGCACTCTATAGACCTTGCCAGAGGGAAATATGACGAGCCTAATGCGCCGGGTAGTATTACCCACTTTCAGGCGCTGGCTACCGCAGTTTCTGCTACAGTAGGTCTTGGTAATATTGCCGGTGTTGCCGTTGCAATTTCCCTTGGTGGTGCAGGAGCAACTTTCTGGATGATTATTGCCGGTTTACTTGGTATGGCATCAAAATTTGTGGAATGTACGCTTGGTGTAAAATATCGTTTTATAAACTCTGAAGGTAGAATCTTTGGAGGACCAATGAACTATTTGCGCTACGGACTTGAAAAAAGAAATATGCGTGGTTTAGGTAAATTCCTTGCTGCCTTTTTTGCTATTTTAGGTATTGGTGCCTCTTTTGGTGGTGGAAATATGTTCCAGGCCAATCAGTCTTTTGAAATCCTTTCCGGACAATTTACTTTCTTAATCGGTAATGGTTTCTGGTTTGGTGTTGGAGTGGCAGTTCTTGTTGGTATTGTTATTATTGGAGGTATTCAAAGTATTGCTAAGGTTACCGGTAAAGTTGTGCCATTTATGGCTGCAGTTTACGTTCTTGGTGCTTTAACTGTAATAGTTATAAATATAGAAAATGTTGTTCCGGCATTTGGAGCTATATACGATGGTGCATTTAACGCCACCGCATTGAAAGGTGGATTTATAGGAGTACTAATTGTTGGTTTTCAACGTGCAGCTTTCTCTAACGAAGCTGGTGTTGGATCGGCAGCGATCGCCCACTCGGCAGCAAAAACAAATCATCCGCCATCTGAAGGTTTTGTAGCTTTATTAGAGCCTTTTATTGATACCGTAGTGGTTTGTACTTTAACCGCTTTAGTATTGATCTTTACCGGAATGCACGAAGTTGAAGGAGTAGGTGGGGTTCAATTAACCTCAGATGCTTTTGCAAGTGTAGTTTCCTGGTTCCCATATGTGTTGGCAATGGCAGTTTTCTTATTTGCATTTTCAACAATGATTTCCTGGTCTTATTACGGGATGCGTTCCTGGACTTACCTGTTCGGAAAAAGTAAAAAAACAGAATTGGCATATAAAATATTGTTCCTTGTGTTTGTTGTAGTAGGAGCTTCCATTAGTTTAGGAGCCGTATTAGACTTCTCTGATATGATGATCCTGGCGATGTCCTTCCCGAACATAATAGGACTTTATATTATGTCTAGTGAAGTTAGAAGAGATCTTAATGAATATTCCAGAAAGCTAAAAGCAGGAGAATTATTCAAGAAACAACGAGAGGCAAAAGCCAGCTAATCTTGTGAAATTATGAAATCGATAAAATCCCATTTTGTGTTCAACAGGAGCCAACAAAATGGGATTTTTCTTTTGGTAATAATTATAATCGTACTTCAGGCGATCTATTATTTTTTAGATTTTTCTACTGAAGACTCAGCTGAAAGTTTAACCCCGGAAGAGGTAGAGGCTTTCCAGGCGCAGATAGATTCTATAAAACTAGCCAGGGCTGAAGCAGATTCTGTAAGGATCTATCCTTTTAATCCAAATTATATAACCGATTTTAAAGGCTATACTTTAGGAATGAGTGTAGAGGAGATTGATAAGCTTCATCAGTTTAGAGATGAGGATAAATGGATTAATTCTGCAAAAGATTTTCAAAAAGTTACGGGTGTTTCAGATTCTTTACTCGCTTCAATTTCTCCTTATTTTAAATTCCCGGATTGGGTGATTGAGGCTGAGAAGAAAAAAAGCAAAGTAAAAACAATAGCTTCAATCTCTATTTCAGATCTAAATAAAGCTGAAGCTGAAGAACTTCAAAAGGTAAATGGAATAGGTGAGGTTTTGGCGAATAGAATAGTGAACTACCGGACTAAAATTGGCGGTTTTAGAAGTGAACTTCAATTAAAAGATATTTATGGTTTAAACTATGAAACCCGGGAAAAGCTTCAAAGACAATTTCGCGTTACTGAGAAGGAAAATTTCAGTTTGATAAATATTAATCAGGCCAGGCTTTTAGAACTGGTAGAGGTGCCTTATATTAAGTACGAATTAGCTCGTGAAATTATAGATTATAGACAGCTACACGAAGAAATTGAATCTTTTGAGGAATTATCAAAAATAGAAAGTTTTCCTTCAGATAAAATCGATAGAATTCAATTATATTTGAGCTTAAATTGAATATTCGTAATATTAGGCTATTGAGATATTAACTCATTAAATATTAATAAAATTAAACATTGATTTTATTTAAGTTGCAAAAATAGCTTTGGTTTGAAAATAAAAGAAAAAAGAAATTAGCATGAATACAATGTATTTTACCGAGGAACACGAACTTTTTAGAAAGAGTTTTCAGGACTTTTTGCAAAAAGAAGTGGTGCCGCATATTGATAAATGGGAGAAATCTGGAACTATAGAGCGCTTTATCTGGAAGAAATTTGGTGAGATGGGCTATTTTGGCCTTAATCAACCTGAAGAATACGGCGGGATGGATCTGGATATTTTCTATACTGTAATCTTTTTGGAAGAACTTCAAAAGATAAACAGCGGTGGTTTCGCGGCGGCTATGTGGGCGCATGCCTATTTAGCAATGACGCACGTTAACAAAGAAGGAGACGATGCGATCAAGAAAAAGTACCTAACGCCTAGTATTGAAGGTGAAAAAATTGGTTGTCTTTGTATTACCGAACCTTTTGGTGGCTCTGATGTTGCCGGAATGCGTAGTACTGCGATTAAAAAAGGAGATAAATATATTCTAAACGGTTCCAAGACCTTTATTACAAATGGGGTTTATTCAGATTATTTGGTAATTGCTGCCAAAACTGATCCTGACAAAGGAAATAAAGGAATGAGTATTTTTATTGTAGATAGAGATACTGCCGGAATTTCTGCTTCAAAATTAGATAAACTGGGCTGGAGAGCTTCAGATACAGCTGAACTTGCTTTTGATGATGTTGAGATTCCTGCTGAAAATCTTATGGGCGAAGAGGGGAAAGGCTTCTCTTATATTATGCAGCATTTTGCTTTAGAGCGCCTTATTATGGGAATCAACGCTCACGCTCGCGCTGAATATGCCCTGGATTATACTTTAGGTTATATGGCCGAAAGAGAAGCTTTTGGTACAACCATAGATAAATTCCAGGCTTTAAGACATTCGGTAGCCGATATGGCCAGCGAAGTAGAGATGAATAAGGAATTTAATTATTCTATCGCTAAGCGACTTAATGATGGGCAATATGTGGTGAAAGAAGCCAGTATGTCTAAGTTGCTTTCCACTAAAATGGCCGATAAGGTTATTTACGACTGTCTGCAAATGTTAGGTGGTTATGGTTATATGGAAGATTATCCTTTAGCGAGAATGTTTAGAGATAGCCGCTTAGGGCCTATTGGAGGTGGAACTTCAGAAATTCTTAGAGAGATTATCGCTAAAATGGTGATCGATAAAAAAGAATACAAGCCAGCGGCGAAGTAATCTTTTAGATTGACATTTTTGCGAAAATTCTACTTTTATTGCCAAGATGGTGATCGATAAAAAAGAGTATAAGCCAGCGGCAAAATAGACTGAAATAATTAATTAAAATATTGGTTGTAGGTTCTTAGATTTAAATTATCTTTGCAGCCTATTTCTAAAGAAAGGGGGTGATGACACTATGTTAATAATACCAGTAAAAGACGGAGAAAATATTGATAGAGCGCTGAAGCGTTTTAAGAGAAAATTCGATAAAACCGGAACAATGCGCCAGCTGAGAAGCCGCCAGCATTTCACGAAACCTTCTGTTGCGAAGAGAGCTCAGCATCAAAAAGCCGAGTACATTCAGCATTTGAGAGATCAGGAAGATATCTAGTAAAAGGATATAATCGAATTTTTCCGAAGCTATTCGGAAAAGCAATATAACTGTTGATAGATTAAAGTTTGCTAACTTTGTCTATCAACAGTTTTTTTATGCCCTTTTCCCAGTTTATAGATTACCTTCAATTGGAGAAAAAATATTCTCCCAACACCCTAACTGCTTATAAAGCCGATTTAGAATCTTTTTCAGAATTTATTTTTTACGAATTTGAAGAAAAGGATTTAAGTAAATTGCATTATTCCCAAATTAGAAATTGGATAATTAATTTGGTAGATCAGGGAGTTTCTAACCGAAGCATAAACCGCAAAATTTCTTCCTTAAAGGCTTATTACCGCTTTTTGCAAAAAACCGGGGATATAGAATTCTCGCCCTTAGCAAAACATAAAGCTTTAAAAACCGCTTCCAGGATCCAGGTTCCTTTTTCTGAAGCTGAAATAACAAAGGTATTAGAGCAAATTGATACTTCAGATTTTGAAGGATTACGAGATAGGCTAATCGTAGAGCTTTTTTATACCACGGGGATGCGGCGCATAGAACTAATAGATATTAAACTTCAGGATGTGAATATTGCCGGTAAACATTTAAAGGTTCTGGGTAAAAGACAAAAGGAAAGAATTATTCCGCTCCTGCCGGGTGTGATTTCAAACTTGAAGGATTATTTAAAAGAACGTGAGAATATA
Source organism: uncultured Flavobacteriaceae bacterium (assembly GCA_963727565.1). Taxonomy (GTDB): domain Bacteria; phylum Bacteroidota; class Bacteroidia; order Flavobacteriales; family Flavobacteriaceae; genus Salegentibacter. The sequence continues at coordinate 108,028 of CAVSGU010000006.1, read as the reverse complement.
TTAGCTGGGCAGGAGATGCCATATCTGTTTGTCTCCCAAAAAGGTATTAAATTATATGAAAGTCTTGTTTATAGAATTATAAATAATTATTTTAGTAAGGTGTCTGGCAAAATAAAAAGGAGTCCGCATATCCTGCGGCATTCGTTTGCAACACATTTATTGAACCAGGGCGCTAACCTTAACGCTGTAAAAGAATTGCTTGGGCATTCCAGCCTTGCGGCTACGCAGGTGTATACTCATAATAGCATTTCAGAGCTTAGTAAGGTGCATCAAATGGCGCATCCACGGAATAAAAAGGTCAATTGAAATAATTGTTTAATTAAATTCTACAGAATATGAAAGTAAATGTGCAGTCTGTCAACTTCAACGCCGATCAAAAATTAATTGATTTCATCCAAAGAAAATTGGATAGGCTTGAAAATTACTATGATAAAGTTATCTATGCTGATGTCTTTCTGAAGGTTCAAAATACCAGTGGAAAAGATAACAAGATTACCGAGATTTTATTGAGCATTCCTGGTGGAGACATTATGGTTAAAAAAACGTGTAAGAAATTTGAAGAATGTGTAGATGAATGTGCTTCATCCTTGCAACGGCAGTTAATTAAGCGTAAGGAAAAATTAAGTGCGCATGTTTAGATATTTTTTTTGAAAAATTGTTTTGTGAAAGGAATAATTTATATACATTTGCAGTCCGTTAGAAATAGCGGACTTTTTTATGCTGAAAAGTAGCGTAAAGGCCGATGTAGCTCAGCTGGCTAGAGCAGCTGATTTGTAATCAGCAGGTCGTGGGTTCGAGTCCCTCCATCGGCTCTTGAAATTTTGAAGTAAGTATTTTTTTAAGTTTAATTTATTGAAAATTAAGCTGCTAAAAATTTTATAGAAAAATTTTTAAAAATGCTTTGGACGGTGCTGTAAAATTACGTTTATTTGCAGCCGTTAAAAAAACAAACCGTCATAAAGCTTAGCTGGCACGCCGGCTACGGTTCTATGAAATAGTGGAAAAATAAATTGGGGAGATACTCAAGCGGCCAACGAGGGCAGACTGTAAATCTGCTGTCTTTCGACTTCGCAGGTTCGAATCCTGCTCTCCCCACTTAATTGATTCGGTTTTGTATTTAAAAGTTTAAGAATTTTGTTCTTGAATTTTAGATAATAAACATTTGAATCAAACAATGCGGGAGTAGCTCAGTTGGTAGAGCGTCAGCCTTCCAAGCTGAATGTCGCCGGTTCGAACCCGGTCTCCCGCTCTTAATTGGAAAACAGGAAGTTTGTCTTCTTGTTTTCTTAATTTATTTTTCCGGTTTGAGTAACAATTAAATATCCGTAAACCATTGTTGGTTTATGGTTTTTCTTGTTGGAACCGGTGAACCTTGAAAGTGGAACTTTCGGCTTGCCGACGTAGCTCAGGGGTAGAGCGTTTCCTTGGTAAGGAAGAGGTCACGAGTTCAATTCTCGTCGTTGGCTCTAGATTGTATTAAATTGAACACTAATATATAACTAAGATTAAATAAGTATTAATTATGGCAAAGGAAACTTATGATCGTTCCAAACCGCACCTTAACATAGGTACAATTGGACACGTAGATCACGGAAAAACGACTTTAACAGCAGCGATTACTAAAGTAATGGCTGATGCTGGATATTCAGAAGCTAGTGCTTTTGATCAAATTGATAATGCTCCTGAAGAAAAAGAAAGAGGTATTACAATTAACTCTTCTCACGTAGAGTATCAAACTGCTAACCGTCACTACGCTCACGTTGACTGTCCTGGTCACGCCGATTATGTGAAGAACATGGTTACTGGTGCTGCTCAAATGGATGGTGCAATTCTTGTAGTTGCTGCAACTGATGGGCCTATGCCACAAACTCGTGAGCACATCCTTCTTGGACGTCAGGTTGGTATTCCAAGAATCGTTGTATTCTTGAACAAAGTTGACCTTGTTGATGATGAGGAGCTTTTAGAGCTTGTTGAGATGGAAGTAAGAGATCTTCTTTCTTTCTATGAGTATGATGGTGATAATGGTCCTGTTATTTCTGGATCTGCACTTGGAGCTTTAGAAGGTGATGAGAAATGGTCTAAGACTGTTCTTGATCTTATGGAAGCTGTAGATGAGTGGATTGAACTTCCTCAGCGTGATGTTGATAAGGATTTCTTAATGCCTATCGAAGATGTATTCTCTATTACTGGACGTGGTACTGTTGCAACTGGTCGTATCGAGACTGGTGTAGCTAATACTGGAGATTCTGTAGAGATCATTGGTATGGGAGCTGAAAAACTTACTTCTACTATTACTGGTGTTGAGATGTTCCGTAAGATCCTTGATAGAGGTGAAGCTGGAGATAACGTTGGTATCTTGTTAAGAGGTATTGAAAAGTCTCAGATCTCTAGAGGTATGGTAATTACTAAGCCTGGATCTGTAACTCCTCACGCTAAGTTTAAAGCAGAGGTTTATATCCTTAAGAAAGAAGAAGGTGGACGTCACACTCCATTCCACAACAACTACCGTCCTCAGTTCTACGTACGTACAACTGACGTAACAGGAACAATTAGTCTTCCTGATGGAGTTGAAATGGTAATGCCTGGTGATAACCTTACAATTACTGTTGAACTTATCCAGACAATTGCAATGAATGTTGGTCTACGTTTCGCTATCCGTGAAGGTGGTAGAACAGTAGGTGCTGGACAGGTTACTGAAATTTTAGACTAATTACAGTTTATATATAAAAAGGTTTCCCGCTAGGGCGGGGAACCTTCCTTTATATTATATTTACGGGTTTAGCTCAGTTGGTAGAGCACTGGTCTCCAAAACCAGGTGTCGGGAGTTCGAGCCTCTCAACCCGTGCAAATACCTTAAGAATCACATGGCAGGAATTAGCAATTATATATCAGAATCTTACAACGAGTTAACAAACCACGTTACCTGGACAAGCTGGCCCGAAGCACAAAGGCTAACCATATTGGTAGCGGTATTCTCTATAATTTTTTCTCTGGCTATCTGGGGAATTGATACCGTTTTTAGCTCGGCTATTGAGCAATATTTCGAATGGATTAAATCTTAAAAAATATTACAATGGCAGAGGGAAAGGAAAAAAAATGGTATGTAGTTCGTGCCGTTAGCGGTCAGGAAAATAAGGTTAAAGACTATATTGAGAAAGAAGTTAACCATCTTGGGATGGAAGACTATCTAGATCAGGTTTTAGTTCCTACCGAGAAGGTAATCCAAATTAGAAACGGTAAGAAAGTAAATAAAGAACGTGTTTATTTTCCTGGTTATGTAATGATTCAGGCTAGTCTTGATGGAGAGATGCCACACGTGATAAAAAATATTAACGGCGTTATTGGCTTTTTAGGGGAAACAAAAGGAGGAGATCCTGTTCCGCTTAGAAAATCTGAAGTTAACAGAATGCTTGGAAAAGTAGATGAACTTTCAGTAAAAACCGATAATGTTGCGATACCTTTTACTATTGGAGAAACCATAAAAGTTATAGACGGTCCGTTTAACGGCTTTAATGGGACAGTAGAAAAGATTAATGAAGAAAAGCGTAAGCTTGAAGTGATGGTGAAAATTTTCGGAAGAAAAACACCATTAGAATTAAGCTATATGCAAGTAGAAAAAGTATAAAGATTTTTAGTTACATATTTTTTGATGGTTTTTTAAAGCTTCCACTCTAATAAACTATCACCTTAAAAATTTAGAAAATGGCAAAAGAAGTAAGTAAAGTTGTAAAACTACAAGTTCGCGGAGGTGCTGCTAACCCATCACCACCAGTTGGACCTGCTTTAGGTGCTGCCGGGGTAAATATCATGGAATTCTGTAAGCAATTCAATGGTAGAACTCAGGATAAACAAGGTAAAGTATTGCCGGTTGCGATTACAGTTTATAAAGATAAGTCTTTTGACTTTGTAATTAAAACTCCTCCAGCTGCAGTACAATTGTTGGAAGCATCTAAGAACAAAAAAGGTTCAGGAGAACCAAACAGAAAGAAAATAGCAAGTGTTTCTTGGGATCAGGTTAGAACTATTGCAGAAGATAAGATGCAGGATTTAAATGCCTTCACCGTAGAATCTGCAATGAAAATGGTTGCTGGAACAGCTCGTTCAATGGGAATAACTGTAAAAGGTGATGCACCGTTTTAATCCAAAAAGAAATTAAAAATGGCAAAATTGACTAAAAAGCAAAAAGAAGCCCAATCTAAGATCGAGAGCAATAAAATGTACTCGGTTGCAGACGCTTCTGCTTTAATTAAAGACGTTGCTAACGAAAACTTTGATGCATCTGTGGATTTAGCGGTTCGTTTGAACGTGGATCCAAGAAAAGCTAACCAAATGGTAAGAGGTGTTGTAACCCTTCCACACGGTACTGGTAAAGATGTAAAAGTACTTGCGTTAGTTACTCCAGATAAAGAAGAAGAGGCTAAAGAAGCCGGAGCTGATTATGTTGGTCTTGATGAATATCTTGACAAGATAAAAGGTGGATGGACAGATGTTGATGTAATTATCACTATGCCTAGCGTAATGGGTAAATTAGGACCTTTGGGACGAGTACTTGGACCAAGAGGGCTTATGCCTAACCCAAAAACAGGAACAGTAACTATGGATGTTGCAAAAGCAGTATCTGATGTTAAAGCTGGTAAAATTGACTTTAAAGTTGATAAAACCGGTATTGTTCACGCTGGAATTGGAAAAGCATCATTTGACGCCGAAAAGCTTGCTGGAAACGCGAGAGAATTATTAACTACTTTAGTGAAGTTGAAACCTCAGGCAGCTAAGGGTGTGTATATTAAAAGTATTCACATGTCTTCTACAATGAGCCCGAGCGTTCAGGTTGATACTAAAAGGTTCACTGAGCAATAATAGTATAGATTATGACAAGAGAAGAAAAATCAATAGTAATTGAAGATTTAACTGCCCAGTTAAAAGATAATTCTGTCGTTTATTTAGCAGATATATCTGGCCTTGATGCCGGTACAACTTCAAACTTGCGTAGAGCTTGTTTTAAAGCTAACGTAAAGCTGGCTGTAGTTAAAAATACATTGCTTGCTAAAGCTATGGAAGCTTCAGATAAAGAATTTGGAGAACTTCCTTCAGTTTTAAAAGGCAATACATCCATAATGTTTTCTGAGGTTGGTAATGCACCGGCCAAAGTAATTAAAGAATTCAGAAAGAAAAACGAGAAACCAGTTCTTAAAGGCGCGTTTGTTGATGAAGGAATATATGTAGGCGATGACTACCTTGATACCTTGGTTAACATCAAGTCTAAAGAAGAAGTTATTGGGGATATCGTTGGATTATTACAATCACCTGCTAAAAATGTTATTTCAGCACTTAAGTCTGGTGGCGGTAAATTATCTGGAATTCTTAAAACCCTTTCTGAAAAAGAAGGATAACCTAGTACGCACTTTTTAACAAATATAAATTTAAAGAACTTTTTAAAAACGATAGAAAATGGCAGATTTAAAAGATTTCGCAGAACAATTAGTTAACCTAACCGTAAAAGAAGTAAACGAGTTAGCTGATATTTTAAAAGAAGAATACGGTATTGAGCCTGCAGCTGCTGCAGTAGCTGTTGCTGGTGGCGGTGCTGCTGGTGGTGGTGAAGAAGCTGAAGAGCAAACAGAATTTGATGTAATTCTTACTGCTCCAGGTGGATCTAAACTAGCGGTTGTTAAGCTTGTAAAAGAGCTTACCGGTCTTGGTCTTAAAGACGCTAAAGCATTAGTAGATGGCGCTCCAGCTCCAGTAAAAGAAGGAGTTGCTAAAGACGAAGCTGAAGCACTTAAATCACAGCTAGAAGAAGCAGGAGCCGAGGTTGAGCTTAAATAAGCTTGACGAAAGCAATATTATTTAGGTTTAGACCTCAGGATTCGCTCCTGAAGGTCTAAACCCTTTTGCGTATATAGAGGATAACCTATAGCGCGCCCGTTTTTTTATAAATTATAATCCGTCCATTGATGTTAGCAAAGCAAACTGAAAGAGTGAGTTTCTCTTCTGTAAAGAACAGACCTGATTACCCGGACTTCCTGGATATCCAGATCAAGTCTTTTCAGGACTTCTTTCAATTAGAAACCAAATCAGAAGAGCGGGGAAATGAAGGTCTCTATAATACCTTCCTGGAAAACTTCCCAATTACGGACACCCGTAATCAATTTGTACTAGAATTTTTAGATTATTTTGTGGACCCGCCAAGATATTCCATTCAGGAGTGTATAGAGCGTGGTCTAACGTATAGTGTGCCACTAAAGGCTAGATTAAAACTATACTGTACTGACCCTGAACACGAAGATTTTGAAACCATCGTACAGGACGTATATTTGGGGACTATTCCCTACATGACTCCCAGCGGTACTTTTTGTATCAATGGAGCAGAGCGTGTAGTAGTTTCTCAGCTTCACCGTTCTCCCGGAGTTTTCTTTGGACAATCATTCCACGCAAATGGAACAAAACTTTATTCTGCCCGTGTAATTCCTTTTAAAGGTTCATGGATAGAATTTGCTACCGATATTAACAGCGTAATGTATGCTTATATCGATAGAAAGAAAAAATTACCTGTTACTACACTTTTCCGTGCTATTGGTTTTGAGCGCGATAAAGATATTTTAGAGATTTTTGACCTTGCTGAAGAGGTTAAAGTTTCAAAAACAGGACTTAAAAAAGTATTAGGTCGTAAACTAGCGGCCCGTGTATTGAATACCTGGTATGAAGATTTTGTTGATGAAGATACAGGAGAGGTAGTTTCAATAGAACGTAATGAGATCGTTTTAGATCGTGATACAGAACTTGAAAAAGAGCATATAGAAGAAATTCTTGAAACCGGAAGTAAAACTATTCTTCTTCATAAAGAAGATAACCAAACCGGTGATTATGCCATTATTCATAATACATTACAAAAAGACCCTACCAACTCTGAAAAAGAAGCGGTAGAACATATTTATCGTCAACTTCGTAATGCAGAACCGCCAGATGAGGAAACTGCACGTGGTATTATCGATAAATTATTCTTCTCAGATCAGCGTTATAGCCTTGGAGAAGTAGGTCGATATAGAATGAATAAAAAATTAGGTCTTGATGTGGCTATGGATAAGCAAGTGCTTACCAAAGAAGACATCATTACCATAATTAAATATTTAATCGAGCTTATTAATTCTAAAGCTGAGATTGATGATATTGACCACTTATCTAACCGTCGTGTTAGAACTGTAGGTGAGCAATTATCTCAACAGTTTGGAGTTGGTCTTGCTCGTATGGCACGTACCATTCGTGAAAGAATGAACGTTCGTGACAACGAGGTATTTACCCCGATAGATTTGATTAACGCGAAGACACTTTCTTCTGTGATCAACTCTTTCTTTGGTACCAACCAGTTGTCTCAGTTTATGGACCAAACTAACCCGCTTGCAGAAATTACGCATAAGCGTAGACTTTCAGCACTAGGGCCAGGTGGTTTATCAAGAGAAAGAGCAGGGTTTGAGGTACGTGATGTTCACTATACTCACTACGGAAGACTTTGTCCTATTGAAACTCCTGAAGGTCCAAACATTGGACTTATTTCTTCACTTTCAGTATACGCTAAAGTGAACGGAATGGGCTTCATTGAAACACCATACCGTAAGGTTGAAAATGGAAAATTAAATCTTTCAGAAGAAGCTATTTATTTAAGTGCTGAAGAGGAAGAGGACAAGAAAATTGCCCAGGCTAACATTCCACTTACAGAGGATGGTACTATAGATTCAGATAGGGTAATTGCTCGAATGGAAGGTGACTTCCCGGTAGTAGATCCTAAAGAGATTCATTATACCGATGTTGCGCCAAACCAGATTTCATCTATTTCGGCTTCGTTAATTCCGTTCCTGGAACACGATGATGCGAACCGTGCGTTGATGGGATCTAACATGATGCGCCAGGCACTACCATTGCTTCAGGCAGATTCTCCAATTGTGGGAACAGGTCTTGAGCGCCAGGTAGCTACAGATTCTCGAGTATTGATTAATGCTGAAGGAGAAGGAGAAGTAGAATATGTAGATGCCAGAAAGATCATCATTAAGTATGATAGAACTGAAGAAGATAGAATGGTAAGCTTTGATAGTGATTCAAAGAGCTATGATCTTATAAAATTCCGTAAAACTAACCAGGGTTCTTCTATTAACCTTAAGCCAATTGTTAGGGTTGGAGATAGAGTAACCAAAGGTCAGGTTTTATGTCAGGGTTACGCTACCGAAGCTGGGGAACTTGCATTAGGTAGAAATATGAAGGTTGCCTTTATGCCCTGGAAAGGATACAACTTTGAGGATGCGATTGTAATCTCAGAAAAAGTGGTTAGAGAAGATATTTTTACTTCTATCCACGTAGATGAGTATTCTCTTGAAGTTCGTGATACTAAATTAGGTAACGAAGAATTAACTAATGATATTCCTAACGTTTCAGAAGAGGCTACTAAAGACCTTGATGAGCACGGGATGATTAGAATTGGTGCAGAGGTTAAACCTGGAGATATTCTTATTGGTAAGATTACTCCAAAAGGAGAAAGTGACCCAACACCAGAAGAGAAATTACTTCGTGCTATCTTTGGAGATAAAGCCGGTGATGTTAAAGATGCATCGCTTAAAGCTTCTCCATCTTTAAATGGTGTGGTAATAGAGAAGAAACTCTTTGCTCGTGCCATTAAAGATAAGCGTAAAAGAGCTCAGGATAAGGAAGATGTTGCAGCGCTTGAGAAAAAGTACGATGCTAAATTCGCCAATTTAAAGGCTGAACTTGTAGATAAGTTATTCGCTATTATCGGCGGAAAAACTGCTCAGGGAGTTCAGAATGATCTTGGAGAAGAGGTAATGCCAAAAGGTAAGAAGTATACGTTGAAAATGCTTAACTCAGTAGACGATTATACTCACTTAACTCACGGTACCTGGACTACAGATGATCATTTGAACACTTTAGTAGCAGATCTTATTCACAACTATAAGATCAAGGAAAACGATCTTCAGGGTAACTTAAGAAGAGAGAAGTTTACCATCTCTGTTGGAGATGAGCTTCCTTCTGGTATCCTTAAACTTGCTAAGGTTTACATCGCTAAGAAACGTAAACTAAAAGTAGGTGATAAAATGGCGGGACGTCACGGTAACAAAGGTATTGTTGCAAGAATCGTTCGCCAGGAAGATATGCCATTCCTTGATGATGGTACACCAGTTGATATCGTGTTGAACCCACTTGGGGTACCTTCACGTATGAACATTGGTCAGATCTACGAAACTGTACTTGGATGGGCAGGACAAAAGCTTGGTAATAAATATGCAACTCCAATTTTTGATGGAGCTACCATAGACCAGATTAACGAGCTTACTGACCAAGCCGGAATTCCAAGATATGGACATACCTATCTTTACGATGGTGGAACAGGAGATCGTTTTGACCAACCTGCAACTGTAGGGGTAATCTATATGTTGAAACTAGGACATATGATTGAAGATAAGATGCACGCCAGATCTATTGGACCATACTCGCTTATTACACAGCAACCACTTGGTGGTAAAGCACAATTTGGTGGACAGCGTTTTGGTGAGATGGAGGTTTGGGCACTTGAGGCTTATGGAGCATCAAGCACCCTGCGTGAAATCTTAACAGTGAAGTCAGATGACGTGATAGGAAGGGCTAAAACTTACGAGTCTATCGTAAAAGGAGAGCCTATGCCAGAACCCGGCCTGCCGGAATCTTTCAACGTACTTATGCACGAATTGAAAGGTCTTGGTTTGGATATTAAATTAGAAGAATAAAATACTGTTTTAAAGGGGCGTTACGGCGCCCCAAAAACAGATTTTTCACAATAATTATAGCAGCAGAGTTATTATGGCTAGAAATAATGATAAGAATACAGTAAAGAGATTTGATAAAATCTCTATCGGTTTGGCTTCCCCGGAATCTATCCTCGCAGAATCTCGTGGTGAAGTTCTAAAACCGGAAACTATCAATTATCGTACGCACAAACCCGAACGTGACGGTTTGTTTTGTGAGCGTATTTTTGGTCCTGTAAAGGATTACGAATGTGCCTGCGGTAAATATAAAAGAATACGTTACAAAGGAATTGTTTGTGACCGTTGTGGGGTAGAAGTAACCGAAAAACAAGTACGTAGAGACCGTGTTGGGCACATTAATTTGGTAGTTCCTGTAGCACATATCTGGTATTTCCGTTCTTTACCTAATAAAATTGGATACTTGCTTGGTCTTCCATCTAAGAAATTAGATATGATCATTTACTACGAGCGTTATGTAGTAATTCAAGCCGGTATTGCTAAAAACGAAGAAGGTGAACCATTAAAGAAAATGGATTTCCTTACTGAAGAAGAATATCTAAACGTTTTAGATAGCCTTCCGCAGGAAAATATGTATTTAGAAGACAGCGACCCAAATAAGTTTATCGCTAAAATGGGAGCAGAATGTCTTATTGAAATACTAAGAAGAATAGATCTTAACGAACTTTCTTACGAGTTAAGACACAAGGCAAATAACGAAACTTCAAAACAACGTAAAACTGAAGCGCTTAAGCGTCTTCAGGTTGTAGAAGCTTTCCGTGATGCCAATAACAATCGCGAGAATCTTCCGGAATGGATGATTATGAAAGTGGTTCCTGTAATTCCACCAGAATTACGACCTCTTGTACCTCTTGATGGTGGACGTTTCGCGACTTCAGATTTAAATGATCTTTATAGAAGGGTTATTATTCGTAACAACCGTCTAAAAAGATTAATGGAGATCAAAGCTCCTGAAGTGATTTTACGTAACGAAAAACGTATGCTTCAGGAATCAGTAGATTCATTGTTTGACAACACAAGAAAATCTTCAGCGGTAAAAACAGACTCTAACCGTCCGTTAAAATCGCTTTCAGATTCCCTTAAAGGTAAGCAGGGACGTTTCCGTCAAAACTTACTTGGTAAACGTGTAGATTATTCAGCACGTTCGGTAATTGTTGTAGGACCAGAATTGAAAATGCACGAATGTGGTCTTCCAAAAAATATGGCTGCTGAACTTTACAAGCCTTTCGTAATTAGAAAACTAATTGAAAGAGGAATTGTAAAAACAGTAAAATCTGCCAAGAAAATAATAGATAAGAAAGAGCCGGTAGTTTGGGATATCCTTGAGAACGTTCTTAAAGGACACCCGGTATTACTTAACCGTGCTCCTACGCTTCACCGTTTAGGTATCCAGGCATTCCAGCCAAAACTTATTGAAGGTAAAGCGATACAATTACACCCATTAGCGTGTACGGCATTTAACGCCGACTTTGATGGTGACCAGATGGCGGTTCACTTACCGCTAGGGCCAGAGGCTATTTTAGAAGCTCAGTTATTAATGCTTGCTTCGCATAATATCCTTAACCCTGCAAACGGTTCGCCAATTACAGTACCGTCTCAGGATATGATTCTTGGTCTTTATTATATGACCAAGTCTAGAAAATCTACAGACGAAGTTAAGGTTAAGGGAGAAGGACTTACTTTCTATTCTGATGAAGAAGTGGTAATCGCTTACAACCAGAAGAGAGTAGACCTTAATGCCGAAATCAAGATTCGCGCTAAAGATTTTAATGAAGTAGGTGAGTTAACTTACCAAATTATAGAAACTACAGTTGGTAGAGTATTATTTAACCAGGCTGTACCAGAAGAAGTTGGATATGTGAATACAGTATTAACCAAGAAAAACCTTAGGGATATTATTGGTGATGTATTGGCTAAAACCAGTGTTCCTGCTACAGGTGAATTCCTTGATGCAATTAAGGAAATGGGTTATGGATACGCTTTCCGTGGTGGACTTTCCTTCAGTTTAGGTGATATTATTATCCCTGAAGAGAAACAATCTATGATTGATGAAGCTAACGAGCAGGTTGAAGGTATTGTAGGAAACTATAATATGGGTCTTATTACTAACAACGAGCGTTATAACCAGGTAATTGATATCTGGACATCTACCAATGCCGGTCTAACCGAATTGGCTATGAAACGTATTCGTGAAGATAAGCAAGGTTTCAACTCTGTGTTTATGATGCTTGACTCTGGTGCTCGTGGATCTAAAGAACAGATTCGTCAGTTAACCGGTATGCGTGGTCTTATGGCCAAGCCTAAGAAATCTAACTCTGGTGGAGGTGAAATTATTGAAAACCCAATTCTTTCTAACTTTAAAGAAGGTCTTTCAATTCTTGAATACTTTATCTCTACTCACGGTGCACGTAAAGGACTTGCCGATACCGCACTTAAAACTGCCGATGCTGGTTACTTAACCCGTAGATTGGTAGATGTTTCGCAAGATGTTATTGTAAATGAAGAAGACTGCGGAACTTTAAGAGGAGTAGAAGTTAGACCACTTAAAAAGAACGAAGAAATTGTAGAATCTCTTGGAGAACGTATTTTAGGACGTATTTCTCTTCACGATGTTCTTAATCCTTCTAATAATGAACTTTTAGTAGCCTCAGGCGAAGAAATTACTTCAGAAATTGTAACAAAAATTGAAAACGCTCCAATTGAAAGCGTAGAAGTAAGATCTCCATTAACCTGTGAAGCTAAAAAAGGAATTTGTGTAAAATGTTACGGAAGAAACCTTTCTACCAATAAACTGGTACAAAGAGGTGAAGCTGTAGGTGTTGTTGCCGCGCAATCTATTGGAGAGCCTGGTACACAGTTAACACTACGTACGTTCCACGTGGGAGGTATTGCAGGTAACATTTCAGAAGATAATAAACTTGAGGCTAAATTTGACGGTGTTGCCGAAATTGAAGACCTTAAAGTTGTAAAAGGAGAAGCTCCTGATGGTAGCCAGGCTGAAATTGTAATTTCACGAACTGCCGAGCTTAAAATAAAAGATAAGAAAACCGGGGTGGTATTGAGTAACAATAACATTCCTTACGGTTCTCAAATCTTTATTGATAATGGTGCCGAGGTTTCTAAAGGCGATGTAGTTTGCCAATGGGATCCATATAACGGGGTTATTATTTCAGAATTTGCCGGTAAGATTAAATATGAAAATATTGAGCAAGGTGTTACTTACCAGGTTGAGATAGATGAGCAAACAGGATTCCAGGAAAAAGTTATTTCTGAATCTCGTAACAAAAAGCTTATTCCAACCCTACATATTTTAGGTAAAAAAGACGAAGTAATTCGTTCTTATAACCTTCCGGTAGGGGCTCACCTTATGGTAGATAACGAAGAGAAGATTGGAGTTGGTAAGATTTTGGTTAAGATTCCTCGTAAATCGTCTAAAGCAGGTGATATTACCGGTGGTCTTCCAAGGGTAACCGAGTTGTTTGAAGCTCGTAACCCATCTAACCCAGCTGTTGTTAGTGCGATTGATGGTGTTGTTTCCTTCGGAAAAATCAAAAGAGGTAACCGCGAGATTATCGTAGAATCTAAATTAGGAGAGGTTAAGAAATACTTAGTGAAGTTATCTAACCAGATCCTTGTTCAGGAAAACGATTATGTTCGTGCAGGTATGCCACTTTCTGATGGTTCTGTAACTCCAGAAGATATTCTTAATATCAAAGGACCAAACGCGGTACAACAATATCTTGTAAACGAAGTTCAGGAAGTTTACCGACTACAGGGTGTGAAAATTAATGATAAGCACTTTGAGGTTGTAGTAAGACAAATGATGCGTAAGGTTAGAATTCAGGATCCGGGAGATACTATTTTCCTTGAAAACCAACTTGTTCATAAATCAGATTTCATTGAGGAGAACGATAAAGTCTTCGGAATGAAAGTGGTTGAAGATGCTGGTGATTCAGAAAATTTAAAACCAGGACAAATCGTTTCACCAAGAGAGCTTAGAGATGAGAACTCATTGTTAAGACGTGAAGACAAAAACCTTGCAACTGCAAGAGACGTAACTGCTGCAACCGCTACACCGGTTCTTCAGGGTATTACTCGTGCATCGCTACAAACAAAATCGTTTATTTCTGCGGCTTCCTTCCAGGAAACTACCAAAGTATTGAACGAGGCTGCCGTAAGCGGTAAGATCGATAAGCTTGAAGGATTGAAAGAAAATGTAATTGTAGGACATAGAATTCCTGCAGGTACAGGTATGCGTAAGTACGATAGCATTATCGTTGGTTCTAAAGAAGAATTTGACGAAATGATGGAACACAAGCAAGAAGTTAATTATAACTAATGCCTATAAAAAGAGCCGCAAACGCGGCTCTTTTCTTTTTATAAAATAAGGAATCCCGACCTATAGTCGGGATTTTTTGTACTTTTATATTTCACCTTGAATAAAGGCATCGGGGCTTTCCGATACAAATTAGAAGTATTTAATAAAATTCAATATAATATTATGAGTGAAGAAAAAAAGAAACCTAAGAAAGGTCAAATAAATATAGAGCTGGATGAAGCAGTAGCAGAAGGGACTTATTCTAATTTAGCTATAATCAATCATTCGGTTTCAGAGTTTGTGGTAGATTTTGTGAACATTATGCCTGGGAGACCTAAAAGCAAAGTGAAATCGAGAATTATATTAACTCCACAACACGCCAAAAGATTATTAAAAGCTTTAAACGATAATATTCAACGTTTTGAAAAAGCCCACGGCGAAATTAGAGATTACGAAAAAGCGCCAATGCCATTAAATTTTGGACCAACCGGCCAGGCTTAATTAGGCAAAAAATAAATTTTAAGAACCCCACAGTTGTTTTATTCTGTGGGGTTTTTTATTGGTTTTTTCTGAAGGAAATAGATTTTATAAATATTGCCTAACTTAGAAGTATTGTAAAGCACATTTTTTTCTTCAGCTTAAATTTTCTGAATAATGACCGATAAACAAAATAACTCTGAACCAACTAAACGCATAGCGGCAATAGATCTTGGAACCAATTCTTTCCACGCCGTTTTGGTTGATATTTATCCTGATGGTAGTTTTCGAACAGTTAATAAACTGAAAGAAATGGTTAGCCTCGCCGAAAAAGGCCTGGAAGACAGATTGAGTCGGGAAGCTATGGACAGAGGATTAGAAGCGCTTAAACGCATCAAATTCTTGTGTGATAGCCATAAAGTAGAAAATATTCTTGCTTTTGCTACCAGTGCCATTCGGGAAGCAGAAAATGGAGGTGATTTTATTAAAGAGGTTGGCGAAGATATTGGAATAAGAGTGCGCGCCATTTCAGGAAAAATGGAAGCGGAAATGATTGGCCTTGCTATAATGCACAGTATCGTTTTAAGTGAAGAAATGGTACTTATGGCAGATATTGGTGGAGGTAGTGTTGAATTTATTATTGGCAACGACAAGGAATTTATTTACTACAATAGTTTAAAACTGGGAGTTGCCAGGATGGCTGCCGCATTTGTAGAGTCAGATCCTATTAAGGAAAAGGATATTAAAAAGCTTCAAGATCATTTTAAAAAGGAACTAGCGGAAATAATCAAATTGGCCAAAAAGCATAAGGTGAAAACCATTATAGGTTCTTCAGGCACTATGGAAAATATTGGAGAAATGGTGGCCAGTAGAAAATCACTAACTGCAGAGAGAAGCCTGAATGAACTGGAATTTTCTACGGACGATTTTAATGATTTGTATTCAGATTTTATAAAACTCGATAGAAAGCAACGTAAAAAGGAAAAAGGTCTTGAAGAAAAAAGGATAGATATTATTAACCCCGGGATGGTTTTAGTGAAATTTCTTATAGAGAAATTAGGCATTGAAAATATTAAAATTTCTGAAGGAGCACTTCGGGAAGGAATGATCCTGAATTATATCGAAAATAAAAAGGAGCAGCTTAACCTGGACCTTGTAGCCAATTTTAAAGATCCACGCCGAAGAAGTATTTACGAATTACTGCGGAAGACAAATTGGGCTGAAGCACATTCCCGGCATGTGACTAATTTTTCGCTACAGTTTTTTGATGAATTTAAAGAAGAATTAAATTTAAAAGAGTCGGATAGGGAATTACTGGAATACGCGAGTTTAATGCACGATATAGGTTACTATATTTCTTACCGAAAACATCATAAGCACGCTTTATATCTTATTAAATATTCAGATTTACTCGGTTTTAAAGAAGATGAGATCAATATTATGGCTAATGTAAGTAGGTATCATAGAAAGTCTACACCGCATAAGCGCCATAAGCCATACAAACAGTTGAATAAAAAGTTACGGAAAAGAGTGAAAAAGCTTTCGGCTATCTTAAGAGTAGCCGATGGTTTAGATCGCAGTCACTACCAAAACGTACAAAAGCTGGAAATAAATAATAAAGAAGAAACTATAGAATTATTAATTACTACCCACAGTGATCCCGAACTTGAAATTTGGGGGACTTTGCGAAAAGGCGATCTGCTGGAAAAATTAACCGGAAAAAAGCTAAAGGTTTTTCAGGTTCTGGATAAGAAATAAAAACTATTCTTTAAGTTTCTTAAAATATATTCTTGCAGCTTTCATCACCCTTGGAGCCAGAATTAATGTTGAAATCATTGTTGGAATTGCCATAAGGGCAAAGAATCCATCAATAAGATTAATCATCATACTTAAAGAAGTAGTGGCTCCTAAAAGAATACTTATAATATAGAAATAATTGTAATAATGTTTGTTTTCTGCGCCGGCCAAATAGGAGAGACATTTTGTTCCGTAGTAAGAAAAAGAAAATAAGGACGAAATACTAAAAGCGGAGATGCAAAGTAATAAAAGATAATCTCCAACATAAGGAATGGAATCTTCAAAAGCAGCTGCAGTAAGGCTTACACCATTCACATCTGTAGTTTGCCAAATTCCGGTCACTAAAATAGCGAGTGCGGTAAGTGTACATACTATTAAAGTGTCTATCGCCGGGCCCAGCATTGCTACCAGACCTTCCCTAACCGGTTCAGAAGTTTTACTGGCTCCGTGAGCCATTGTCGCGGTTCCTATCCCGGCTTCATTAGAAAAAGCACCTCGTCTTACTCCTAAAATAATTAACCCACCCAGCACACCGCCAAGCATTGGTTCACCTTTATAATTTTCTGCCGCAAAAGCATCGGTAAATATTGATGAGAAATAATAGGGGACTACATCAAAATTCACAATTAAAATAATAATTACTGAAATGAAATAAAGCGCCACCATTGCCGGCACCAGTTTAGAAACGGTTTTGCTTATTCGTTGTAATCCACCAAGAATCACCACCGAAGTAAGAATCACCAGGATAATACCGATAATTAGGTTGGTGCCAAAACCGGTAGGAATATCATTTGGTTCTAAAAGAATGTAATTTATAGCCTGTGTAAGTTGATTTACATTGAAAACGGGTAAAGCACCAATAAGTCCGGCAACACTAAAAAAAATGGCCATAAACTTCCATTTCTTTCCAAGGCCTTCTTCAATAAAATACATAACTCCACCCTGAATATTTCCTTGTGTATCCTTGCCTCTGTACATTACCGCCAGGGTGTTGGTGAAGAACTTTGTGGCCATACCAACCACGGCACTAACCCAAAGCCAAAAAATAGCACCTGGACCACCCAGAGCTATAGCCACGGCTACGCCGGCAATATTTCCCATTCCTACAGTAGAGGAGAGGGCAGTAGAAAGCGATTGAAAATGATTGATTTCCCCGGGATCGTTGGGGTTATTATATTTTCCGCGCAGAAGATCTAATGAATGTCCCAGGTATCTAAATGGAAGGAAATTAGATAAAATAAGCAGGTAAAATCCGCCGCCAATTAATAAAATTACCAAAGGAAGTCCCCAAACCGCCGAAGCGAACTGGGAAACGAGTTCATCTATTGCATTCATAAAACCTCAATTACGCTGAAAATATATGAAATTAACTCCTATTTAATACAGCGTGTTAGTAGGTTTCTTTTGACTTCTAGCTTACTGGTTTAGAATCAGAGGCTTAAAATTCTGAAGTAAAATGAAATTTAATATTCGGGTATTTATCCCTGGTCATTTGCAAAGAGAATTGAGAATCTGCTAAGAATACCAATTGCCCCTTTTTATCTTTCGCAAGGAACTTCGATTTTAGTCTTTTAAAATCTTTAAATTCTTCACTTTTTTCATCTTCGGCTTCTACCCAGGTGGCTTTGTAAACGTTTAGGTTTTCGTAGGTACATTTAGCACCGTATTCGTGTTCTAACCTGTATTGAATAACTTCAAACTGAAGCGCTCCCACGGTTCCTATAATTTTTCTTCCGTTTAATTCCAGGGTAAAAAGCTGTGCTACACCTTCATCCATCAACTGGTCAACTCCTTTGGCGAGTTGCTTTGATTTCATAGGATCGGCGTTGTTGATATATCTAAAATGCTCCGGAGAGAAACTTGGAATTCCGCGGTAATTTAAATTTTCACCTTCGGTAAGTGTATCACCAATTTTGAAATTCCCGGTATCGTGTAATCCTACAATATCACCGGCATAAGAAACATCTACAATTTCTTTCTTTTCAGCAAAAAAGGCATTGGGACTGGAAAACTTAAGATTTTTATTATGCCTTACGTGCAAATAAGCTTTATTTCGCTCAAACTTTCCGGAAACAATCTTTATAAACGCAAGCCTGTCACGATGCTTGGGATCCATATTCGCGTGGATCTTAAACACAAAACCGGTAAACTTATCTTCGTCTGGTTTTACCAGGCGTTCTTCACTTTCTTTAGGTCTTGGGGTTGGTGCGATATTAATAAAACAATCTAACAATTCCCGAACTCCAAAATTATTTAAAGCCGAACCAAAAAATACGGGTTGTAATCGGCCTTCCAGGTAAGCTTCTTTATCAAATTCAGGATAAACACCCTGGGCGAGTTCCAGTTCTTCTCTTAAATTATCTGCTGCAGTACTTCCAATTAATTCATCTAATTCATTAGAAGTTAAATCAGAGATCTCAATAGTATCCTCTATATCCTTTTTAGGATCGCCGGTAAACAGGTTTACATTCTTCTCCCAAATATTATAGATTCCTTTAAAGTCGTAGCCCATTCCAATTGGGTAACTTAAAGGAGTAACGGTAAGGTTTAATTTTTGTTCAATTTCATCAAGTAGTTCAAAGGCATCTTTCCCTTCCCGGTCCATTTTATTGATAAAAACGATCATCGGGATGTTTCGCATTCTACAAACCTCTACCAGTTTTTCAGTTTGTTCCTCCACACCTTTGGCAACATCTATTACCACGATCACACTATCAACCGCTGTTAAGGTTCTAAAAGTATCTTCAGCAAAATCCTTGTGGCCCGGAGTATCCAGGATATTGATCTTTATATCTCTATATTCAAAAGCTAAAACCGAAGTCGCTACCGAGATTCCCCTTTGGCGTTCAATTTCCATAAAGTCACTGGTCGCGCCTTTTTTGATCTTATTAGATTTTACCGCCCCGGCTTCCTGGATAGCACCACCAAAAAGCAATAACTTTTCGGTAAGTGTGGTTTTACCCGCATCGGGGTGGGAAATGATCCCAAAAGTTCTTCTTCGCTTTAGTTCTTTTTGAAAACTCTTCATCTATAAAAATATTAACGGGTTTCCTGCCTGTTGTCTAGTAATGCTGAGAAAACCTCTTTGGTAAATGCTAATTACCGGAGTTTACTCCAGATAATTTAGAGCTGCAAAAGTACTATTATTTTGAGGAAAATTAAGGATTATTTAAAAGCTCCTTTTAATATCATACCTAAGGCTATTAGCAAAAATCGCTTAAAAACTTCAAGCTTTAAAAACATTCAGTAATTTTACATTATGGGGCAATTTTTTAAAAGGATAATGGTTTTTTGTGCCGTTATGCTAACGGGCTTAAACTGCTTTGCGCAGCCTGGAGAGCAACACATAGCCAAAGGAGCTTATGTGATAAATATGGGCTCAAGTCCACAAACTGTAGAAAACTCTTTACAGCCTTATGGATTGATCTATACCTTGTTGAAGAATGAGAAGATTGAAATTAAATGGTGCATTAACCCAAATAAAATAAAAGATGCTGCCGATTTCACCTATCGCGACACAACTTTTAGGGGAGGTGCATTTATTATCCCGGTTTCTTATTTAACTGATGATATCAGGAAATTAATTAGCGCTTGGGAAGAAAAAGGAATAATGGGAATGTATTTAGAGGAATCGGTTAAAGTTCCGGTTTTTACAAGCTTATCTGTAGCTCCCAGATGGACCCTGGATAAGGAAAATGGACATATTGCTGTCCCTTTTTTCAAAGCTGCAGCAATCCCTGAGGAAGCTTATGGTGGAAGCAATAGAAAAAATTGGAAAAGCCCCGAAGATCTTGGAATTTGCGATGATATTTTTGTAATGCCCCACGCCGATCCCGGCTTTAATTCTCATAAGAATCTTTATACCTGGAATAAGAAGTATAAAGGAGCTATTTGGGCAGGTTGCCACGCGGTAAGTATATTAGAAAATCTTACCGGAAATATTAAGCTGAAAGATAGTGATAGCACAGAATTTATTCAATTAAACTTTTTGAGTTCCGGGTTTCCGGGAGCTCAAAGTGCAGGTTTAATTCCCTATAAAAAGCATAGACACGGCACGCCGCCTTATCAAAATTTATTGCCGGCAGATCCGGTAGCGCAATATATTGGTAGCCCGGACGAAGCTCATTTAAATGGCTCGGAAAGAATTTTTCTTCCGAAGAAAATAAACAGGTGGCGAAAAGAAACAAAGAAAATTGTAATAGATGCTGATGCCCCCGATATTCCTGAAATTGCCGAAGATACTGCAGTGATTACGGCCTATGGCCACGCTTATGGGAATACCGAAAATGGGTTGGTAATGTACCAGGCGGGACATAGTATTTATGGAAGGGATCCTCAGAATGTTGCAGCGATGCGCGCTTTTTTTAACTGGAGTTTTTATGCCGCAGAAGTAAAACGAAGAAAAAACTCATTGGAATTTGGGAATAGGAAAGGCTTGCCTGTAGTTGATGCTAAAGTTGGCGACGATCTTACCGGAGCCTTGAGCTTAGATCCTATTCATTTTGACCTGGATAAGGCTGAAATTAGAACTAATGATAAACCTGCTTTAGACAGTATAGTAACTTTTATGAAAGATCATGCCGCTCTCTTGCTGGACATAAGATCACATACTGATAGCAGAGCTAATGATGAATACAATATGCAGCTTTCTCAAAGAAGGGTTGAAGCTACAATTCAATATTTAATTGAAAAAGGGATTTCTGGTTCAAGGATTACAGGGAGAGGTTATGGTGAAACAGAATTGGTAAATTACTGCGGAAATAACATTAGCTGCCCTGAAGAAGAGCATAGAAAAAACCGGCGGTCAGAATTTATACTCAGCATAGATTGTGATTTATATTCAGAGAAAGGGTTTTAATTAGTTTTTAAAGCTCTATTGGGAATAATAATTGCAACATAATTTTAGGAAATGTGGACTTGTAAAAGCCGCGCTTCATTTCGTACATTTGGCATTCAAAGAAAAAAATGGGAACAGATAACGTAGTATTAGTTAACGAGAAAGGCGAGCAGATTGGCTTGATGGAAAAGATAGAAGCTCATGAAAAAGCTTTGTTGCACCTGGCATTTTCA
Source organism: uncultured Flavobacteriaceae bacterium (assembly GCA_963727565.1). Classification (GTDB taxonomy): domain Bacteria; phylum Bacteroidota; class Bacteroidia; order Flavobacteriales; family Flavobacteriaceae; genus Salegentibacter. Next base: position 86,563 of record CAVSGU010000006.1, on the reverse strand, counting down.
GTCTTTGTTTTTAATGAAAAAGATGAATTGATGATCCAGCAGCGGGCACATTCTAAATATCATTCCCCAGGTTTATGGACCAACACTTGCTGTAGTCACCAGCGGGAGGGAGAAAGCAATGTTGCTGCCGGAAAAAGAAGGCTTCAGGAAGAAATGGGCTTTAGTACCGAGTTAAAGGAAGTGATGAATTTTATTTATAAAGCTCCTTTTGATAACGGACTTACAGAACACGAATTCGATTATATTCTTATTGGAAACTACGAAGATGATCCTGATCCTAATCCCGATGAAGTGGCTAACTGGAAATGGATGAGCCTCGGCGAAATTAAATCTGATATGGAAGTGAATCCTGGAGTTTATACCGAATGGTTCAAGATTATTTTCGATAAATATTATACAAGTATTCAAAAATGAGGTTAAGTGTACACAGAAAAGCTCATTTTAATGCGGCGCACAGGCTCTACCGTAAAGATTGGAGCGATGAAAAAAACCTGAAGGTTTTTGGGAAATGTAGCAATCCGCATTATCACGGACATAATTACGATTTAATTGTGAAGGTGACCGGTGAAATAGATCCTGAAACGGGTTTTGTGATGGACCTAAAACGACTTAAAGACCTAATTTACGAAGAAGTAGAAGTGCCTTTTGATCATAAGAATCTAAATGAAGAGGTGGCTCCTTTTGATGAACTCAACCCAACTGCTGAAAATATTACGGTAGTGATTTGGAATAAAATCAGGGCAAAGTTAAAACCAGAACTGGATCTGGAGATCACACTATATGAGACTCCAAGAAATTATGTAACCTATAAAGGAGAATAGATGGCACTTAAAATTGGCGACAAATTACCGAGATTAACTTTAAAAGATCAGGAAGGAGAGAACTTTCATTTTTCGAGGTTGGAAGATAAGGCCCTGGTTATATTTTTCTATCCAAAAGATTTTACTCCGGGCTGCACTAAAGAAGCTTGTAGTTTCCGTGATCATTATGAAGAATTTCAGGATTTGGGAGCTGAGGTTATTGGAATAAGTACCGATAATGAAAATTCTCATAAAAAGTTCGCTTCTAAACATAATCTGCCCTACGTGCTACTTTCAGATAAAGAAAAACGAGCCCGAAAAGCTTTTGGTGTAAAAGCGGGTTTAATGGGGCTACTACCGGGACGAGAAACTTTTGTATTTGATAAAGATAAAAGGTTAATTCATAGATTCAATAGTATGGGGGCTTCACAACACATTCCCGAAGCACTTAATTCCTTAAAGAAAATTCAGGAAAAATAATTTTTAGCTTTGGGTTATTTGTATTGAAAAATATACTAAATTCGCAGCCGAAATTTAAGCGATATGGCAAGTAAAAGATTATTAAAAAGAGATGTGAATTACGTAATGGGAGACATTATTGATGCCGCATACATACATCAAATGGCTAACCCTGAAGACGCATCTAAAACTGAAGCGATTGTAGATGAAGCCATTGCAGATTTTGACGAATTGATCACTAAGATCAATCAAAAAGATGTTGAGAATAAAAAACAACACTTTAAAGCAATAGAAAAAGAGTTGGAAGCAAAAGCTGAAGCTCTTATCGCGAAGATCAACGCGCTATAAAAATTACTGGCCGATGTAGCTCAGCTGGCTAGAGCAGCTGATTTGTAATCAGCAGGTCGTGGGTTCGAGTCCCTCCATCGGCTCATTAAAAACCCCTTTTGGAGTGGTTTTTCATGGAATCCTTTAACGTCATCCTGAATTTATTTCAGACCTCCCCAATTCTGATAGGGGATTTTGTAGCTATATTGTAAAAACTTCAGGTGTAGATTTTATTAAAGCTTCATATTCTGTAAACTGAGTTGTATCTATGCAAAACGTCTAACTCCAGTTTTTCGGAAGAATTAGCCTGTACTTTTTTAAATTCAGCTTCATTACCTTCAATCTCCTTATTCCAAAAAGGAATCATTTTTGAAAGTTTTTGTTGCCATTCTTCAGATTTCACTTTTTCCGGAAAAGCAGTATTAATAACTTCCAACATAATTGAAACCGCTACTGAAGCTCCCGGGGACGCACCAAGTAAAGCAGTAATAGAGCCATCTTTGCTATGTACTACATCGGTGCCAAATTCTAAGACGCCTCCTTGCTCTTCATCTTTCTTGATGATTTGAACTCTTTTTCCGGCTACTTTTAATTCCCAATCTTCGGCCTTTGCATCCTTTATAAATTTTCTAAGGTCGTCCATCCTGTCTGAATGATCCATGGTTACTTGTTTCATCAAATATTGGGTGAGTGGTAAGTTGTGCCAGAAGACACCCCACATAGAAGGAATATTATCTATATTTATGCTTAAAGGAAGATCTAATTTAGAACCTTCTTTTAGAAATTTAGTGGTAAATCCTGCAAATGGTCCAAAAAGCAACTCTTGTTTTCCGTTTATATATCGTGTGTCTAAATGCGGTGTAGACATTGGTGGAGCGTCTGGTCCCGCTTTACTATAAACTTTCCCTAAATGTTTTTCTATTACTTCCCGGTTCTTACATACTAACCATTGCCCATCTACCGGAAAGCCACCATAACCATCTTTTTCTTCAATCTCTACTTTTTGAAGTAAGGGGAGAGCGCCACCACCGGCACCAATAAACACGTGTTCTGCGTCATAATAAGTTACTTCTCCATTGTCCAGATTTTGAGCTTCTACCGTCCACTCCAGGTTTTCATCTGGGTCTACATCTAAAACATCGGTATTTCTTAAAACGGGAACATTAAATTGTTCTTCTAGAATCTTGATATACTGTTGCGTGATTTCTTCAAAATTAACTTCGGTGCCAATTTCCATCCTTGTACCGGCCATTTTCTCGTTCTCTCGTCCTTCAACAATTAAGGGGAACCATTCTTTTAATTTCTCCGGGTCTTCAGAAAACTTCATTTCTTCAAACATTGCTGTTTGAGTTAAAGCTTTAAAACGCTTTTTAAGAAATTCAATATTATCATTTCCCGTAACCCAGCTGTGATGTGGTACCGAATGAATAAACTTTTCAGGATCTTTAACCAGGTTTTGTTCTACCAGGTAAGCCCAGAATTGTTTACTGGTTTCAAACTGGCTGAATATTTCAATGGCTTTGCTAATATCGATGCTGCCATCGGGTTTTTCTGGCGTATAATTAAGTTCGCATAAAGCAGAATGACCGGTTCCGGCGTTGTTCCACGCCCCAGAACTTTCTTTGGCTACCTCACCTAGCTTTTCAAATATGATTATTTTAAGCTTTGGATCAACTAATTTCAACATTAATGTGAGCGTGGCACTCATAATTCCGCCGCCCACGCAAATAAGATCGTAGTTATTTTCTTCAAGTACTTTTTGATTCATAGTCTGGTTTTTCTCAAATTTAGAAAAACAGAAAACCAATCTTAGCCAATAAAATATTAAAGCTCGAGAGTTAACAGAAACTCCGAAAGCATTGATTATTCTATGGTTGAGGTCTCGTATTGAAGTTTTTCCTCCTTGCTTTTAACTTTTTGAATACTTCTGTTTAATAATATGCTAATAACAAGGGCAATGATGATTAGCCCGGTAAAAACATAAAATACGGGGATATAACTTCCGGTTCTCGTGTAAATTTGTGAAACCAGGGTAGGGCCAATAAGTCCGCCCAAAGACCAGGTGGTTAAAAGATAACCGTGAATTGCTCCCAGTTCTTTAGTTCCGAAGAGATCGCCTATAAAAGCCGGAAGATTAGAGAATCCGCCACCGTAGCAACTTACCACGAGAAAGATGAAAATTTGGAAAATGAATGCACTGGTAATAATTGGAAGTGTAATAAAGGCAACCAGTTGAATGATAAAGAAAATAATAAAAACTTTTGGGCGCGATATATAATCTGAAGCTGCTGCCCAACCTAATCTTCCGCCGCCATTAAATACTCCCATAATCCCTACCATTGTGGCTGCCGCCCCGGCCGATAACCCAACGATGTTTTGTGCCATAGGAGATGCTACCGAAATCATCATGATCCCTGCACTGGTATTTATAAGCATCATAGTCCATAACATCCAAAAATGTTTAGTCCTAACAGCTTCACCGGAGGTTGCTTGCGATAAGTCTTTTTTCATTTTCCTGGTTCCCGCTTTTACAGCTGCCTTCATTCCTGCGGGCATCCAGTTTCTTGGTGGTGGAGCGATATAAGATGCACCAAGCATCATTAAAACAAAATAGGAGATCCCTAAAATATAGAAGGTGTAACTTATTCCTATAGATTCTATTAAACTTGCCGCTACCGGAGCGGTTATCAATGCGCCGGTACCAAAACCAAGCACTGCCATTCCTGTTGCCAGTCCACGTTTATCGGGAAACCACTTTACTAATGTTGAAACGGGTGCTATATAACCAATTCCCAGCCCCAGGCCACTTAAAAGCCCGTAAGAGAGTAGAAATCCTGTTAAGGAATCCATAGAAATTGCGAAACCAGAGCCTGCCTGGCCCAATCCAAATAATACCGCGGCGAGCATAGCCGATTTTCGTAGGACCACTTCTTTCTACAAATTTTCCGAATAATGCTGCGGAACCTCCACCAAGAACCATCATTATAGTGAATGCAGTGGTAACCGAAGCCATAGACCATCCTTTAGTTTCAACAAGAGGTTGCGTGTAAACGCTGTAAGCGTAAGCCGCACCAATAGAAATATGAATAAAAACTGCGGAAGCGGCAATTAGCCATCGGTTTTTCGTGGTGGTGGTGTCCATTTATAGAGAATTTTTCAATGTTATGATGCTATTAAGCTGAATAAGACAACAAGTATAAGTTTTTATTGTGAAAATAAATATGAAATGACTGCGTTCCTGGGAATGATATAATAAAAAAGCCCGCAATTTTTTAATTGCGGGCTTTTAGTTTCTTAAATAAAATGCCGAATTAACTCACACTTTCTTCATTGTTGTCGGTTTCTTCAGTCTTAATATTTTCTATTTCTTTTTGTTCCTCTTTTCGCTCTTTCAGGAAATCTTTTAATTCTTTCCCGTACATAGATTTTTTCACCTTTGGTTCCAAAGAATTATAAATAGTATCCAGGTATTTAATATTAGCATCAAAAACTTCAGAAAGGGCTAAATAAGGGGCCACTTCCAGGTCTTTGTTGTTAATCGCGAAATTCACTGTGTAAAGATATTTTCTTTTAAGCAAGCTTTCATATTGCTTATTTACTTCTATTAATTTTTCTTCATTTTCTTCCTTCTGTGCTTCAAAATTCTCCTTAATTAATTCCAGGTTTTTGTCATTGAAGCGCGTCATCATTTTGCGATATTCTTCCAGTTTTTCCTGGTTTTTTGCACCGATTATCTCTGCATCAGTTACAAACTTTTCTAAAGTGGTATTAATGGTCACTTCTCCTTCTTCAGCAAAGAAATCTATGCGATCGTCATACTGCGAGTTGTCTACCTTTTTAAGGTAAAGGTACATCACTTGCGGACTTTCAATAAAGGTTTCCAGAGTTATATTAGCATTGCCGTTAACTTCTACCGAATCTACATCTACCATAAGCGTATCTTCTATCTTTTGAAGATAAACGGTTCCTTTTTTAAGACCTTCAATATTGGCATTTACGGTAAGGTTGCTTTCTTTATTGTTACAAGAACTTAGGGCAATAATTGCCAGTAAAAGAATGCTAATTTTTTTCATCTGTTTATAATTTTCTTTCGATGTAGGAATTTTCACAAGCTGATAAATATTCTCCTGTGTATTCCCAATTTTTTTGTGTTCAGAATCAATCTGGTTTCAGGTTTCTGATTCAGGCGGCAAATATCTTATAATTTTCTTTTCTAAACTAACTCCCGGCCGCGATTTGCATTAAAATAGTAGTTAGAATTGCACCATAGGTACCTACTACGTATCCAAAAACCGCAAGTAACACTCCTACGGTGGCAAGGGATGGGTGAAATGCCGCCGCAACAACAGGTGCTGATGCTGCGCCTCCAACATTAGCCTGGCTGCCTACCGCAAGGAAAAAATAAGGTGCTTTAATAAGTTTGGCGGTACCAAATAGAAAAATCACGTGAATAGACATCCATATAAGTCCGATGCCGATGAGGCCCGGATTGTCGAAAACCATGCCCAGGTCCATTTTCATCCCAATAGTTGCGACAAGAATATAAATAAAAATACTTCCTAATTTACTGGCACCAGCACCCTCGTACTTTTTAAATCTAGTGAAAGAAAGAGCTATACCAATGGCTGTTGCAATAGTGATCATCCAGAAAAAGGAAGAAGAGAAGGAGGAAAGCGCACTTTTACTATCGTTGAAAATCTCGAAATTTGCTAATAAGTATGCTGATATTTCATCTGCTCCCCAATGTGCAAGTCCAACCGCAACAAAAGCAAGTCCCAACATCACCATATAATCTGGCAGGCTTGGATTTCGGGTTACGCTATCGGCATAATTGGAGACTTTATTTTTAAGTTCGGTTATGGCCGAGTTGTCTGCCTTTAGCCATTTATCAATTTTTTCGCTTTTTCCAATACCCATAAGTAAACCTGCCATAAGCAAGTTAGCTACAACTATATCTACCAGTACCATCCCACCGTACAGTTCTGGATTATACTCATATATTTCCAGCATTGCTGCCTGGTTAGCTCCGCCGCCAATCCAGCTTCCTGCAATGGTAGAAAGGCCACGCCAAATGGCGTCTGGACCAACGCCGCCAACAGTTTCAGGAGAAATTGCTGAAACAATTAAAATGGCAAGCGGGCCACCAACGATAATTCCAACGGTACCTGCGAAAAACATAATAAGTGCTTTTGGCCCAAGGTTAAAAATGGCTTTTAAATCTATACTAAGTGTCATTAAAACCAGGGAAGCAGGCAAAAGGTAGCGGCTGGCCACGAAATAGAGTTGAGAGGTGCTGTCGTCTATTAATCCAAGCGAATTAAAGATCGCCGGAATTAAATAGCACATTAGAAGTGCAGGAACAACTGCATAGAATTTTTTCCAGAAACCCTCTTTTTGGGAAGAAGTGACAAACACAAAACCCAGGGCGAGCATTAAAAGTCCGAATACTATCGCGTCATTGGTAAAAACAGGTGTATCTTGCATTAGAAAAGTTTTAAGCGGCGCCAAAATACAATTTTTCTTAAACTCTTCTTAAGGATTATCGCTAATCCTGTACATTGATTTTAAACAATTCTCTTAAACTATTTGCCACGCCATCTTCCTTGCCGCTTTGGGTCACAATATTGGCAACTTCCAGAACTTCTCTTCTGGCATTTCCAACCGCTACGCCCATACCTACGCCTTTTATCATTTCTACGTCATTATAGTTATCCCCAAAAGCAATACTTTCTTCCGGACTTAGATCAAAATGATTTTTAAGCAGAAATTTAATCGCGGTAAGTTTTGAAATCTCTTTGTTAGCAATTTCAAGATAAGTGGGTTTAGAACGGTATAAATGCAATTGATCTGGGAAGTTTTGGGATAGAAAATCTTTAATTTCATCTATATGCGCTTCATCACCCATGGCCATAATTTTGTGCGCACCTTTGTTGTCTTTTTTCCAGGAAGAAAGCACATCACTATTCGACTTAATGTCTGGTTTTACTTTAGTGTTGTTTTCTTCACGCGCAGCCCATTGATCATATTGCGGAACATACCATTCGTCACTATGGTAAAGACTTAAATGGCAATTCATATTCTTATTAAAATCACAAAGATTTTCAAGCGTATTTATTGGGATTTCAGTAGAACTCACCGCTTTTCCATTCACTAAGATCAAGCCGCCGTTGTAGCAAATTATGGGTTGCTCGTTTATATCTAGATCTCCCTGAAGGTGTCTCATTGCTGCCGGCATTCTTGCTGAAATGAGCACGAAGGGCAGCCTGTCTTTTAAGTTTTTTATCGTTGAAATTGTAGCAGGAGATAATACCCTGTCGTGGTTTAATAAAGTTCCGTCAATGTCTGAGAAAACTATTTTGTATTCCATTATTCTTCTTTTTTATTCTTAGGGTGGCGATTCGCTTCTTTAAGTGCTTTATTTAGCATCCACTCGATCTGCCCATTGGTGCTCCTGAATTCATCAGCAGCCCATTTTTCAATGGCTTTCAGCATCTTTTCGTCAACTCTAAGGGCGAATGCTTTTTTATTACTCATTTTATTTAATTTCCAGATTTTTAATAAAATCGGTTAAAACCGGAATTAATTCAGGATGCAAGGGCTAATTCAGAATTATTATATGACTGGCTAAATTTTAGCTTTTTTCATTCGAAACTTAATTTCCCTGAAAAACATGGTTCATATCTTCTAACAAAACTAATTCTGAATTAGAGAGCTCTTTATGCAGAATTTCGGCCTGTTTTTCTTTTACCTGAAGGCATCTCTTGTGCCGTTTATCACCAAAACAGGAATTTCAAGTTTGGCGATTTCTTCTGAGGGATCATATTTCATCCAGGAAGCTAAAAAAGCTTGTTGTGCAGAGGAATTAAACAAAGCATCCGAATATCCTCGGGATAATCTTCAGTACTGCCATTTTCTTTATTTCCTGCAAAGCTTTTACGCATTCACCTTTTAGTTGTGGAAACTGTGCCGCAAGTTGTTCGGCTAAAATATTATCTATACTTTCTCCTGGGTCCAGCGAGAGAGATAAAAGCATCTGCATTATCTCTTGCAGCAATCATTCCAACTAACGAGCCCTGGCTATGTCCTGCAATAATATATTTGCTGAAGTTTTCTTTTTTAAAATAACTAAGAATATTTTCTACGTCGGTTATAAGGTCGTCAAATGAAATTGTTTCCAACTTTAACTCCTGTGCTTTAATACTTCGTTTATCGAATCTGAAACTTGCTATTTTATTTTCAGCTAATTGATGAGCAATTTTTTTCGAAAAATCACTCTTCATGCCGCTTTGGTTTCCATCGCGATTGGTTAAGCCTGAGCCCTGAATAAAAATTACCAAAGGAGGATTTTCAACATCAGAAGGCCAAGTGAGAGTTCCGTCGGTAAACTTATCTATAGCAATCTCTTCTTCAGAAAATGGTGTTTCCTGGGCGAAAGCTACAGAGCTTGCGAGGAATAAATTAAGATTAAACTAAATTTTAAATTTCTCATCTCTGTTTTTTTAATGATTTAAAGTACCGGCATTAACTACCGGTGTAGCATCTTTGTCACTACAAAGTACAACCATTAAATTGCTAACCATTGCTGCACGTCTTTCGGCATCAAGGTCTACTAATTCTTTTTCGTTTAGCTGATGTAAGGCCATTTCTACCATACTCACCGCACCCTCCACAATTTTATGCCGGGCAGCAACAATTGCTGTTGCTTGCTGGCGTTTTAACATAGCGCTGGCAATTTCGTTAGCATAAGCCAGGTAACCAATTCTAGCTTCTAAAACCTCAATTCCGGCAATGTTTAAGCGTTCTTCCAGCTCTTTTTCCAGAGCATCGCTAACTTCATTTACACTGGAACGCAGGGTAATATCTTCATCTAAACCTTCGTCGGCAAAATTATCATAAGGATAGAGACTGGCAAGTTTTCTAACCGCAGCATCTGTTTGTACCACTACAAAATTTTCAAAATTATCAACATCAAAAGAGGCTTTATAGGTATCGCGTACCCTCCAAACCAGGATAGTGCTTATCATTACCGGGTTTCCCAACTTATCGTTCACTTTTAGGCGTTCACTGTCAAAGTTTCTGGCGCGGAGAGAAATTTTCTTTTTGGTATAGAATGGATTTACCCAAAAGAGTCCGTTCTTTTTTACCGTTCCTTTATAATCTCCAAATAGCAAAAGTACCCTGGAGCCGTTTGGGTTAACCAGAATAAGTCCGGGAAGGATAAATAGTGCGATAATTATTCCAAGAATAAACCAGGCATTGCTGAGTACAATGAAACCTATAATGCTTCCAAAGAATAAAAATAGAAATGCAAATAACATAATATAGCCATTTGCCGCGGTGAGATCTTTTTCCTGAGTCATGATATTTAAAATTGGTTGATATTAAATTGATATCATAAATATATTATATTAGTTTAAACCTGGAAAAGATTTAACATATAAAAAATATGGGCTTCATTATATTTGCAAAAAATATGATGGGGATAGGCTTCTATCTTCGTTAATCTTTAAAAAATCTATAGATGAAAAAATTACTGATGTTAGCTTTTGTATTATTAATGGGAAACACTGGTTTTGCCAATGATAATGACTGGGGGAAAACGGGACACCGCGCCACCGGAGAAATAGCTGAAAACTATTTGAACAAGAAAGCTAAAAAAGCAATTGATAAAATTTTAAACGGCCAGGGCTTAGCCTTTGTAGCAAATTATGCCGATGATATTAAAAGTGACCCCGATTTTAGAAAATATGGGCCATGGCATTATGTGAATCTAGCTCCAGATGAGGAAAAATATAACGAGGAAACCGCAAATCCTAAGGGAGATTTATACCAGGCTATTTTAAAATGTAAAGAGGTTTTAAAGGACGAAAATGCCTCTAAAGAAGAAAAGCAATTCTACCTTAAAATGTTGGTGCATTTTGTAGGTGATCTACACCAGCCTTTTCACGTAGGAAGAGGAGCTGATAAAGGCGGAAACGATATACAGGTACGTTGGTATAACGAGGGTTCTAATATTCACCGGGTTTGGGATAGCCAAATGATAGACTCTTACCAAATGAGTTATACCGAACTTGCTGAAAATAGCCGCACATTAAGTAGAGCGCAAATAGAAGCTATTGAAAAAGGTGAGGTTATAGACTGGGTATATGAGTCTCGCGAAATGGCAGATGAACTTTACGATTCGGTTGAAGTAGGAGAGAAGCTGGGTTACGAATATATGTATGAACACTTGCCAACTGTGCTGAAGCAATTACAAAAAGGCGGAATACGCTTAGCGAAAATATTAAATGAGATTTACGGGTAATTTTAAGCCTGAAATTATTTTAGAAAAGCCATTGTGGAGAACCATTCGCAATGGCTTTTTTAATTTATTTTTCTGAAAGTAAGATTGATCCTGGGAGCAACTTCTTTTTTGGTTTTGGGGAGTTGGTGTTTCCAGAAATGTTGCATACTTCCTTTCATAATTAGAAGGCTGCCGTGTTGTAGTTCAATACTTTCCTTTAAATCTTTATTGGTTTTGTGTTTAAATTGAAACCTTCTTATACCGCCTAGACTAATTGAAGCAATCACGGGATTTTTACCTAGCACCTTTTCATCATCGGCGTGCCAGCCCATACTGTCATTTCCATGCCGATAGAGATTGGCAAGGCAGGTGTTGAAATCAAACCCTGAAAGTTCCTGGGTTTTTTGTTTTAATTCCCACAATTCGGTTGAAAAACTATTTGGTTTTAGTTGCAATCCGGAGTAAGTATAGGAAATTCCCTGTTCGGCATAGAATGCTGTTAAGCGTGGCTGCGGAATCTCTTTTCCGAAGAGCTTAATATTTTGCTGCTGCCAGGGAACTTCTTTTAGCAACTTCTCGAGCAAAAGATCAGCTTTTTCTTTGTTTAGAAAATTGGGGAAATACTCCAGCTCTGCATCAGGTAAACTAAAAATTTCTGATTTCATCTTTTAAAATTGTAAATAGAACCAGGCCCAATACATAAGAAAAAATTGCAGGGGGATCCTTAGTAATAAAGCCCATCTGGGAATACCGGCACCGGCTTTTTTTGAGGAAAGCATATAAAAATGTACCAGGAGAAAAACCAGTAACATTAAAATAATTCCGTAGATCGCAAGATCCTTTGTTTCAGGAAAAAATAGCATAAAGCCAAGAAAGATCTCGGCCAGGCCGCTGAGTAAAACTAAAGATTTATGCGCCGGCAAATAGCGCGGCATAATGCGCATATACATTTTAGGTTTTATAAAGTGAATTGTTCCGGCTACGATATACATCGCGCCCATGAGATAAAGGTGCCAGGGGTATTGCATATTTTAAAGATAAAAATATATTTTCAGGATCGATTGTTTTTTTTAATAATATTATCTGTAAAATACTCAAAATCTTGTGTATTTGGCAAAAATAAAGTAATTTTCGAGACCCTTTCTACAACCTAACTTATTGGAATATTGAAACATAATTACTTTCTACTTACTTTTTGTTTAATGGGTTTAAATTTGCTTTCTGCGCAAAGTATTGAACCTATTTCTAAAGATAGTCTTGAGCATTTAACCGAGATTACTACAGAATATTTAACCAAATACAATTATAAGGATGGTATAGAGCATGCCTATATTCTACTTGAACACGCCGAAAATTTGGGAGATGACTATTACAAATTCCATGCTCATAATTACTTAGGGGTAGCTTACCATGAATTAAAGGATAACCCGCGCGCAAAATCTAATTATTTAAAAGCGCTGGATATTGTCCATGGGTTGGAAAACGATACCTTATTAATATATATCTATAATAATTTAGGCAACATATATTCTGAAGAAAAGGGAAATGAGGAAAAGGGGATTGCATATTATAATAAGGTAATTGGCCTGGCCGATAGTTTAAAAGTTCCGGAAGAAAAATTAACCCCTACCGTTAATATTGCCTGGACTTATATGGATGAGAAGAAATATTCGCAGGCGTACCCTTATCTTAATGAATCTCTTAAGCTTTTAGAGGGGGAGCAAAATAATAATGCGCGTTCTCAACTTTATATGTTATTGGGAAAATATCACCATAAAACTAATGAACTTGATTCTGCTGAATACTATTTTACCCAGGGTTTGAAACTGGCAGAAAAAGATTCTTTGATATTGCCGGCCTCTCTAATTTGTAAAGATTATGCCGCTATGTTGTTTGAAAAAGGGGAATTTGAAGCGGCTTATCAAAGTCTGGAAAAATATGACGATTATAATGCGCAGCTTTTTGAAAAAGATAAACTGGCGCAAATTGAAGCTGCTAATGCTCGTTTTGATGTAAATGAATATCGCCGTAACCTGGAAATATCAAAGAAAGGAGCAAGCTTATCAGGATGAATTAATAGCAAAATCTACCGAGAAAATCCTGATTATGGTAGTAGCTTCTCTTATTCTTATTATCATTCTTTTGATCTTGAATAAAATTAACCAGGATAGAAAAAAGCTTATTCATGAACTTAAAGAAAAGAACAACCAGTTAAGGGATTCTCGTGATAATGCAGAACGTCTTTCTAAATTGAAAACTGAGTTCCTTTCTACCGTAAGTCATGAGTTACGAACGCCGTTATATGGTGTGGTTGGGCTTGCTTCTTTATTATTAGATGATAAAAGCCTGAAAAAACACGAAAGTGATCTAAAATCGCTAAAATTTTCTGCCGATTATCTTTTGGCGCTTATCAATGATGTGCTACAAATGAATAAAATGGAATCTAACCAGGTGAAACTGGAGAATATTCCGTTTAATATTAAGGAGTTGGTACTAAGTATTGTAAATACCTTCGAGTTTACCCGCCTTCAGAATAAAAATAAGGTACATTACCATATAGACGAAGATATACCGGTAGATCTTATCGGTGATCCTGTGCGTTTGTCTCAAATACTCATGAACCTTGTGGGGAATGCGGTAAAATTTACAGAGAATGGTAATGTTTTTATTAGTGTAAAATTACAGGCACGGGTAGAAGACCGGTCTGTAGTTTATTTTGAAGTAAAAGATGATGGAATTGGGATTCCAAAAAGTAAACAGAAAGTAATTTTCGAAGAATTTTCTCAACTTAAATCTTCTAATTATAATTACCAGGGAACGGGACTTGGGCTGCCTATTGTGAAACGTTTGCTGGAATTGTTTGATTCCCAAATTCATTTAAAAAGTAAGGAAGGCGAGGGCTCGTTGTTTTGTTTTAGTCTTAGTCTTAAAGAAGATAAGTCTCCTACCAAAAAAGCTGGTTTTGCTCACGAGGTTTATTTAGATAATTTGAAGGAAAAACAGAAAATTCTTGTGGTAGATGATAATAGAATTAACCAGGTGGTTACCAGAAGGATTTTGGAAAAACAGAATTTTGAATGCATAGTGGCTTCCAATGGAGTGGAAGCTATAGAAAAAGCATCTTCTGAAAATTTTGACCTTATTCTAATGGATTTGAATATGCCGGGAATTAATGGAATGGAAACTACTAAACGTATTAGGCAGTTCAATAAACACGTGCCTGTAGTGGCATTAACCGCGGTAGAAATAGAAGAGGTTAGAAACGAAATTCACGCTTCTGGGATGAATGATATTATTGTTAAGCCTTACGATGTAGAACGATTTTATCAAATTATTAAGCGGAATTTAAGTGCAGGGGTTGAATCTGTCCCTAAGAACTAAGCTTTTTTATTTACAACATATCTTCTCAAACTTCTAGTTTATATAAAATAAAAAGGCCTGGAAAGCTGTTTCTTTCGTCATCCTGAACTCGTTTCAGAGCCTGCCCCGCAATTTATGATCTAAGATGTTAGAAGCTGAAACATCCCGAAGTTTCGGGACAGCTTGACGATTACAAGACTTTCCAGGCCTTTTCTAGAATTTCCTCCTAGGAAGAAATTACTTTACCATATCGAAACTACGTTTCACGAAATTAGTAAGCTCTTCTCCTTTAAGCAGGTTTTGAGATAATCTCGCAAGGTCTAGAGAATGCTTAATTAAGCGTTCTTGTTTCTTCTCGGTTTTGGTATTTAGAATTTCAGAAATTAACGGGTGATTGGTATTTACCACCAGGTTATACATTTCTGGCATATTACCCATTCCAAACATTCCGCCGCCACCGGTTTGCTGCATTTCCTTCATTCGGCGCATAAATTCCGGCTGCGTGATTAACAATGGCGCTGCATCGCTATCCATCGCTTCCATTTGTACGGTATATTTTTCCTTCGGAATTACTTTTTCAAAGTCTCCTTTAAGTTTCTCTTTTTCTTCTTCAGAAAGTTTTGAAATCTTCTCTTCGTCTTTTTTGATGAGGTTATCTACCTGATCTGAATCTACACGAACAAAAGAAATTTTCTCTTTATCACCTTCCATTTTTTGAAGTAGGTGAGAGATAATTGGAGAATCTAATAACAATACCTTATAACCTTTGGCTTTAGCCGCATCAATATAACTGTGTTGCTCATCCTGGTTAGAAGCATAAAGCACTACAAGATTACCATCCTTATCGGTCTGGTTATCTTTTAATTTCTCCTGAAGTTCATCAAAAGTATAATACTCGTTATCTACCGTTGGGTAAAGTGCAAACTTCTGCGCTTTTTCGTAGAATTTATCTTCAGAAAGCATTCCGTATTCGATAACGATTTTAATATCGTTCCATTTTTGCTCAAAATCCTCACGATTATTATTGAAAAGAGATTTCAATTTATCGGCTACTTTACTGGTAATGTAGCTGGAAATCTTTTTAACGGCTCCATCTGCCTGAAGATAAGAACGGGAAACGTTCAACGGAATATCTGGAGAATCTATAACCCCGCGAAGCATGGTTAAGAATTCTGGAACAATTCCTTCAACATTATCGGTTACAAAAACCTGGTTTTGATAAAGCTGAATTTTATCCTTCTGAATATTCATATCCTGCGTCATCTTAGGGAAATAAAGAATTCCGGTAAGATTAAACGGATAGTCTACATTAAGGTGAATATGAAATAATGGATCCTCAAATTGCATTGGATACAATTCGCGGTAAAAATCTTTATAATCCTGATCTTCTAAATCTGTTGGCTGTTTGGTCCACGCCGGTTCAGGATTGTTGATAATATTATCTACCGTTTTGGTTTCAGCCTCTGCATCTTCAGGAGCATCTTCCGGTAACGGTAAAGTTTCTTCTTTGGTTCCAAACTTAATTGGGATAGGCATAAACTTGTTATACTTCACCAATAATTCCTGGATCCTGTTTTCTTCTAAGAACTCTTCGTCTTCTTCGTTTATATGAAGAATGATCTCGGTTCCTCGCTCTTTTTTATCGGCGTCTTCCAGGGTGAAATCAGTAGTACCTTCACAAACCCAATGTGCAGCCTGATCATCTTTGTAAGACTTGGTAAGGATCTCTACTTTGTTGGCCACCATAAAGGCAGAATAGAACCCAAGACCAAAATGCCCAATAATTCCGCTGTCTTTAGCAGAGTCTTTATATTTTTCAAGGAATTCTTCAGCACCAGAGAAAGCTACTTCGTTAATATACTTTTCAACTTCTTCCTTCGTCATTCCAACTCCCTGGTCTATAACGTGAAGTTTTTTGCCCTCTTTGTCAATCTTTACCTCAATTACCGGGTTACCATATTTTACATCGGTTTCGCCAATATCGGTAAGGTGTTTTAATTTTAAGGTTGCATCAGTCGCATTGGAGATTAACTCCCTTAAAAAGATTTCGTGGTCACTGTAAAGAAACTTCTTTATCAGTGGGAAAATGTTCTCTACAGAAACATTAATTTTTCCGGTTGCCATATATGTTTGTTTTAATAATATTTTACGTTGCTTTTTTATAGTCAAAAAAAATACCATTAAAACTCCGCTGACAAACTGACATAAGCTGTAATGTAAAATGCAGCATAGCGTCTAACTTTCTGAAACACAATTTAACCACTGAATATTTTTAACAAACATTTTGTTTAATATTATGAATTAAAACTTAAACAAAAGTGTATCTTTGAAAAAGAAATAACAATTATGGCTACAGCTAAAAAAAATACAACCAAGAAAGTTTTAGATAAAGACAAGCTTATTTCAATGTATATGGATTATGTATTGGAAGAAGAGAAACGTCCTAAAACGGTTTATAAATTTTGTAAGGAGAATAAGATCAAGGAAGAGGAATTCTATAATTTCTACGGAAGTTTTGAAGGATTGCAAAAAGGAATTTGGGAAAGATTTTACGAGCATACTATTACCGTGCTTCATAAAAGTCCTGAATTTGAGACTTTCACCAACCGTGAAAAGATGCTCACTTTCTATTATACCTTCTTTGAAATGCTAACTGCAAATAGAAGTTATGTGCTATTCTCGCTGAAGGAACACGAAAGTCAACTTAAAAACCTTCAGCAATTAAAAGGTCTAAGAAAAAGAGTGAAATCTTTTGCTAGAGATCTAATCCAGGATGGTAATGCAGATAAGGGAGTTCAGGCTTTACAGCAATCAGAAAAAATATTCTCTGAAGCAGCCTGGGTACAACTAATGTTCCTGATGAAATTTTGGATGGATGACAATTCTGCTCAATTTGAGAGCACCGATGTTGCGATAGAAAAATCAGTAAACACTGTTTTTGATGTGTTCGATAATACCCCGCTAGAAAGGGTTATAGATTTAGGAAAATTCCTATGGAAAGAAAAAATGGCTTAATAAAGTCTACCTCAAACTACAATGAAAACAATAGATAACATACCAACAGGCAAAATTGGCCGAACTTCAAAACTGATGCAAACCGGAGTGAAGTTAGGAGGCAATTACCTTAAATATTATAGTAAAAAAGCTTTTAATTCTGAATTTACCAGAGATGAATTAGATCAGGATAATGCCGATGATATTTACGATAGCCTTAAAAGCTTAAAAGGAAGCGCGCTTAAAGTTGCGCAAATGCTTTCTATGGAAAAAAGTCTTTTGCCAAATGCCTACGTAGAGAAATTTAGTTTGGCGCAATTTAGCGTGCCGCCGCTCTCTGCACCTTTGGTTAGAAAAACATTTAAGAAGTACAACGGAGCTTACCCTGAAGAATTATACGACAAATTTGCGAGCGAATCTGTGAATGCTGCCAGTATTGGCCAGGTTCACAAAGCCGAAAAAGATGGGAGAAAACTTGCTGTGAAAATTCAATATCCCGGCGTGGCAGATAGTATAAGTTCAGATCTAGCGATGGTTAAACCTATTGCTACCAGGATGTTCAACCTTCAGGGTAAAGATTCCGCAAAATATTTTAAAGAAGTTGAAGGGAAATTACTCGAGGAAACCGATTATATCCTGGAAGTAAAGCAGAGTAAAGAAATTTCTGAAGCCTGCGCGCATATTCCTAATCTTAAGTTTCCGAAATATTATGAAGACTTATCCAGTGAGCGAATTATCACGATGGATTGGATGAATGGGAAACATTTAAGTGAATTTGCAAAGGAAAATACCGACCAGGAAAAAGCGAATAAGGTAGGGCAGGCACTTTGGGATTTTTATATGTACCAAATGCATGGTTTAAAAGAAGTACACGCCGATCCTCACCCGGGAAACTTCCTTATCGATAAGGATTCAAATCTTATCGCTATAGATTTTGGGTGTATCAAACAGGTGCCAGACGACTTTTATGTGCCTTACTTCGAATTGGCGAAAAAAGAAAATATTGATAATCCTGAATTTTTCAACGAGAAACTTTTTGAATTGGAAATTTTAAGGGAAGATGATTCAGAAAGAGAAATTGAATATTTTTCAGAGTTATTTTATGAAATGCTGAGCTTATTTACAGGGCCGTTTCACGAAGAGACTTTTGATTTTGCAGATGAAAGTTTTTGGAATTCAATTACAGCACTCAGCGAGAAATATAGTAAAGACACAGAATTGCGAAAAATGAATGGTAACAGGGGAAGTAAACACTTCCTGTATATTAACCGCACATTTTTTGGCTTATACAATTTATTGCACGATCTCCAGGCGAAGATCGAGGTTAATAGGTTCCGCGATTATATGTCATAATTGTTGGTTTTATTTATTGGTTAGGTTGTGGAAGAGCGTTGTTACCGTCCCTATGGTAATAGCGCTTTTCCTATTTTTGGTCGCTAAGTGAGATGCTAATTCTTCGGTTTTAAATAAGAATTTTAAAACGAGATCTCCGAATAAATTTTCTCAGTAAAACTCTGAAATAAAAAAGGCTGTTTGAGAAGCTCTTTTCCGTCAAGCTGTCCCGAAACTTCGGGATATTTCAGCTTCTAACATCTTAGATCCTGAAACAAGTTCAGGATGACGATTTTAAACTTCTCAAACAGCCTAATTAAGGTATAAAACCTAAAATTTAATCTTTCATTTCCTCTGAAGTTTCAATACTTCCGGCTTCTTCTTTATTCTTCACGTATTGTTCTAACCATTGGTCTTGTTCCCAAAGCACGTGTAGAACAGATTCTTTAGCGCTGTAGCCGTGGCTTTCTTTCGGTAACATTACCAAACGAGCAGTAGCCCCAAGTCCTTTTAAGGCATTAAAATAACGCTCACTTTGCATTGGGTAAGTTCCCGAATTATTATCTGCTTCCCCGTGAATCAATAAAAGCGGAGTTTTCATCTTATCGGCGTGCATAAAGGGAGACATATTATAATAAACCTCCGGAGCTTCCCAATAGCTTCTCTCTTCACTTTGGAATCCAAAAGGAGTTAGGGTTCTGTTATATGCGCCACTTCTGGCAATCCCGGCCGCAAAAAGATTAGAATGGGATAACAGGTTTGCCGTCATAAACGCACCATAACTATGGCCACCAACTGCAACACGATCACGATCTATATAACCCATTTCGGCAACTGCGTCTATAGCTGCTTTTCCATTTGCAACCAGTTGTTTTCTAAAGCTATCATTTGGTTCTTCTTCACCTTCTCCAATAATTGGGAAAGAAGCATCGTCTAATACCACATAACCACGATTCACCCAATAAATTGGAGAACCATAATAAGGATAAGTGAAATCGTTCGCGTTTGAAGTATTCTGTGAAGCCGAATTTTTATCCTTGTATTCTCTTGGGTAAGCCCAAACGATCATAGGATGTTCTTCAGGGTTTTCTTTGTCAAATCCTGCAGGAAGATAAAGTGTTCCGTTTAGTTCCAATCCATCTTCGCGCTCGTAAGTAATTACTTCTTTACTTACGTTTTCAAGACTTTTAAAAGGATTTTCAAAAGAAGTAATTTGTGTTAGGTCTTCTTTATCATCTATGTCTCTAATATAATAATTAGGATATTCGGTAGCCGATTCTATTCTTACCAGAATTTCTCCATCTTCTATATCTAAAGCCTCTACAAGCGTTTCTTTCTTATCGTTGTATTCAGATTGGTATAGGCGTTCGGTTTCACCATCTTCCAGGTCAATTTTATCTACAAAAGGAAATTGCCCTTCCTCGCTGTAACCGGCACCAAGCAGAAAAGCATCTTCATCATCAAGTTTTAAAATACTCTGGCCAAAATCATTTTTTGTAGTAACAAAACTTCCAGGGTCGCTGTAACGATCCTGATAATTCCTGTCAAAAATCACTTCAGGCTCTTCTGAAGCATCAGATGGATTAAAAACATAGGTTTTTGTATTACGTGTATTCCACCAGTAATCATAAGCAATAGCAATTTCATCGTCTCCCCAGGTAATTCCTGAAAAACGATCCTGGGTTTTCAGAATAGAATTTCCTTCCCCGCTAAATGGAGCTTCTAAAACAAAAACTTCATCTCTAAAATCAACTTCAACTTCAGGATCACCTTCATCCAGGGCTTTTACGTAAACCAAAGTAGAAGGTTTGTCGCTGCGCCATTGTACATTTCTTCTGCCGGTTTGAGTAGACATAAAACCTTTGGGTAGATCTTCTAATAAAGGCTCATCGTTTACCTGGTTTACCAAATCTCCATCAGCAGAGTAAATATTTGTTTCTGAAGGGAACCTGTAATAAGGAACCAAATAAGAAAATGGCTTTTTAAGGTGATTTACCATCACATATTCTCCATTTGGAGAGAATGAAACGCTGTTGTACATTTTTGCGTCCATCCATTTCTCTGAAGTGCCGTCTAGATTTACTTTTACTAATTCTGAACGAGCTAATTGTTCAAAATTATATTCATCGTTAGGATTTTTAAGTAAATCCTGATAGGTACGGTTTTGGGCTTCTTTCCCATCACTTACCGAAATTGTAGGTCCTGTAGGAATAGCAGTTTCGGTATTGATTAGATCTTTACGATCTTCAGGAAGCATTTTAACTAAAACCGAAGAATTATCTTTAAACCAGTTAATCACATCGCGCATATTCGCGTTAAGATTAGCTTCGGTCAACTTTCTGGCCTGGGCATTTTCAAGATCCATAACCCAAAGTTCTACCCCGTTATTTGTAGTGTGGGTAAAAGCTATTTTTGTTTCATCTGGAGACCAGTTAAAATTTGCCAGGCGGGCATTTTCGGGTAAACCTTTTACCTGAGTTGGAGTTTCGGCATCAATAGGTTTAACTTCCAGGTTATTATAATACCTGGCGCGACTACTAATATTTGTTACCGGGTTGATTCGTAATCCGCCAAGTCTTAGTTCCTCTTCACTAAGTTCAGCAATAGATTTATATTGATCACGATATAGAAATACCATCATTTCACCATCGCTATCTAAAATTGTAGAAGGAGCTAGTGGTACATCTACCAGTTCAAGGATTTCCTCGGGTGGTTTTTGGTAGGTTAGATCTTCCTGAGCAAAGAGAGCAGGAAAACTCAGCATTAAACTGAAAATACTTAAAAAAATTTTTCTCATAATAATGTGGTTTTTGGAAATGAAAATAAAAAGGGGCTATAATCGCAGTAATGTTAATCTTTACTATATTGCGGACCCGTTTTTTATTAAATGCTTAAATTTAAATTGAATAAGGTCTAAATATACTAAACAATAGAATATGTATCAATCTAAAATAGCCGGAGTTGGGAGTTATGTGCCAGAGAATGTTGTTACTAATGATGATTTGGCCAAAATTATGGATACCAGCGATGAATGGATTCAGGAGAGAACCGGTATCAAAGAAAGGCGTCACATTAAAAAAGGCGATGGTAATTCTACCGCTATAATGGGTGTGAAAGCTGCCAAAATTGCTATTGAACGCGCTAAAATTGATAAAGATGATATAGACCTGATCGTTTTTGCAACCCTAAGTCCCGATTATTATTTTCCTGGTTGTGGTGTTCAGGTTCAGGAAATGTTAGATATAAATACCTGTCCTGCTTTGGATGTTAGAAACCAATGTAGCGGATTTATCTATGGCCTTTCTACTGCCGATCAATTTATAAAAACCGGGATGTATAAAAATGTACTGGTTATTGGTAGTGAGAATCACAGTGGCGGACTTGATTTTACAAGCCGTGGGCGTTCGGTTTCGGTTATTTTTGGTGATGGTGCAGGAGCAGTGGTTTTAACCAGGAGCGATCATAACGGTGAGGGAATTCTATCTACTCATTTACATTCTGAAGGAAAACACGCTTTAGAACTTTCTCTAAAAGGACCAAGTACAGAACACTGGGTTCCTGAAATTATTGCTGAAAACCCTCAGGGAGATGATATTCCTTATTATCCTTATATGAATGGTCAATTTGTTTTTAAAAATGCGATTCAGCGTTTTTCTGAAGTGATCATGGAAGGTTTAAAAGCCAACGGACTTGAAGTTAAGGATATTGATATGTTGATTCCGCACCAGGCCAATTTGCGTATTTCACAATTTGTGCAGCAAAAATTTGAATTAAGAGACGACCAGATCTATAACAATATTCAGAAATATGGAAACACTACTGCAGCCTCTATTCCTATTGCTTTATGTGAAGCCTGGGAGAAAGGAAAAATTAAAGATGAAGATGTTGTGGTATTAGCCGCTTTTGGTAGCGGATTTACCTGGGCAAGTGCCGTGATAAGCTGGTAATAATCACTAAACTCAAATAAAAAAGGTCATTTCTTTTATAGAATGACCTTTTTTCATTTTTATATGTTTAGCATATTTATTTTCTATACTTTTCTAAAATATCTAAAGAGATCATAGATTCCAAAGACTATAAAACCTACTGCCAGGATAGATCCAAAATTATCGGTTTCTTCTGCAGTTAAGTGGGTGTAGAGCCGGTAAGTACCGTATACAAGAAAAATAATTCCCAGTATTAAATACCATTTGTTGCGTTTTCCTCCTTTGAGGTTACTCATCTTTATAATCTTTTGGGAAGGTTGTTTTTGCGATCTTTAAGGCTTCGTCGTAATGATTTTTTACCACAAACAGCTGAACCTGTCCCGGTAAGACCACCGCCAAATCCGGCGCGTAAACCTGAATCAAAATCGTTTCTAACCCGGGAAGAAATTCCTGCTTTACCAAAAAGCTCCTGTAGGTATTGAACATTGGTATCAGAACCCGTATATACTCGCTCGTAAGATTCGTCTGAACTCATAATTTATAGTTTTTAGTACTATCTAAAATACGAAGTATAATATAGCTTAACGGCCATTTTATACAGAGTTTAACGTTCTAGGCATTATAGTATTTACTGCGCCAAATAGCCGAACTAAAATTCTTTCCTTTTTTAAATCCGTAGAAAATAGAAAGGCCGGCAACCCATTTAAATGCAAAGAAAAAAATCATTAAAAACTGCGTGGTGGTTTGTTGCGGCGAGAAAAGTCCGTCGGGAATTAATAGTGCAATTAAAAAGCTAAGAACCAGCAACAAAGCAATAAAATTTTCTAAATGCTTAAAAGGCCACATCATTAACTTTCTAAAAGGATGCAGATCATTACCCCATTTGTGAATCAGGTAAAAATAATCATTTCCCATAGGAGCGAAAAGTAAAGGGTCATCGGCATTTTCAAGTTTAAAAAGTTTAGAAGGCGCTACAATTTTAAAACCTTTTAAAGATATTTGTTGCTCCTTTTCTAAGGCTTTAATTTTAGAGAGAGCTTCGTAAGGAATTTCTCCTTTAAAATAAGTACTGTCTAAGAAAGCGCAGGCGATAATCAATACAGAGCTTTTCAATATCTGAAAGATGAAAAATTCTATTGCTTTCTAATAGATCCAGGTTAAAATTATTAATTCCGGCGTCTCCATTATGAATTTCATTTAGAATTTCATCATCCTTTCTTGCTTCATTTTCAAATATCTCCTGTACTTGTTGTAAAATGTTTTCAGTGGAAATTCTTTTTTCGCGAGACTTATGCAACTGCACTTCTAAATTAGTGCGGGGCAAATTTAAATTCAACTTCATTTTCTTTTTCTTTAGCATCTGTCACTAAATTAAGTAATTAAGATGATTCATGCAATCCTATTTTTTATTCTAAACCTTTCGATGTTAAATCTATCCTAATTGGATATTTTTAAATACTGTTTAACTAAAATAGAATTAAATTAGACAAAAATTAAAATGAACGAGTTCTTAAGTAAATGCTAAATCGTAAACTAATAAAAACCGAAGCACTCTTAATCTCGTTTATTTAATAAACCATTTAAAAATTATTGTTATGAGAAATTTAAAACTATTAGGAATTTTTTGTTTCCTATTTATTGGTGGGACTTTAATGGCCCAAAACGGATCTACTATGGTTGGAGGTGCAGAAATGTATCCTAGCAAAAATATTGTAGAAAACGCCTCGCAATCTAACGATCACACTACTTTGGTAGCTGCAGTAAAAGCCGCTGGTTTAGTAGAAACTTTACAAAGTGAAGGTCCTTTTACTGTATTCGCTCCAACTAACGCAGCTTTCGAGAAACTACCAGCAGGAACAGTAGAAAGCCTTTTGAAGCCAGAGAACAAAGAGCAACTACAGGCTGTTCTTACTTACCACGTAATTGCCGGTAATTTTGGAGCAAAGGATGTTGTTGCTGCAATTGAGGAAGGTGATGGAAAAGCTACTTTTGAAACCGTGCAAGGTGGAAAACTTTACGCTATGATGGAAGATGGCAAAGTAAAGCTTAAAGATGCTTCAGGAAATGTAGCTACAGTAACAAAGGCAGATGTAAACCAGTCAAATGGAGTTATTCATGTTATAGATACAGTAGTATTGCCAGGGAAATAAATTGCTATAGAAAAAGAAAAATTAAAGAGCGGCCTAAATGGCCGCTCTTATTTGTTAATTAAATATCAAAAAAGTTATATCCTTTTTCTAGTTCTCGAGGAAGGCTTATTTTGAATGAAAATTGAAATTTATGAAGAAAGTAAAATTACTTATCACGTTAATTATGGCGGGAGCCTTTATGATGTCTTGTGGCTCTGGAAGCAATATTTCTAAAGACTCTGCCAAAAAAATAGAGAAATACAATACGTATTCTTATTTACCTAATAAGGATACTATTAAAGATACGGGCTATGATAATGATCGCATTCACGAAGTTATTATATCTACCATAAACAATAATATGTCTAGCGAAGGTTACGCTATAGATAATAGCAGGCCAGATGTGTTAGTGTACGTTCACGCAATGTTTGATGAAAGAATAGTAGATGTAAATGCAGATCCTGTTTATACTAATTTTTCATACTATCGTCCCGGGCTTTATATAGGGCCATATTATGAAGATTATACTTATGACAACTATTTTACCGTACAGCGAATTACCGCAGCAGAGAAGGTTAAACAACTTCCTTATAAAGAAAAATCTATTGTTATAGATCTAATTGACAGAAGAACAAATCAAATCTTATGGCGTGGAACTGCCGATGAGGAAATTGGTTCAAAAAGATTAGAAAGAGATATAAGAGATTATGTAGATGAGATTTTTAAAGAATTTCCATAATTCTCTTTAGCAGAAAATAAAAATTGGCTGTTTAAATGCTCCTAACGTCACTCTGAACTTGTTTCAGAGTCTAAGCTAAATTGAAACTTAGTTCAAGTTAGAACCTGAAATAAATTCAGGTTGACGTAAGATGGAAATTTAAACAGCCAATTTTATATAGTAATTACCTCAATTCAGCTTGAAGTTCTTCTTCAAACCTGTGCTGAAGCTTTTTCATCATTTTATCTACCTGCTTATCGGTAAGGGTTTTATTTTCATCCTGAAACTTAAAACTTACCGCGTAACTTTTCTTTCCTTCCGGAAGATTATTTCCCTGGTAAACATCAAAAAGATCTACTTCTTTAAGAAGTTTTTTCTCTGTTTTTAGGGCGATTTGCTCAATTTCTTCATAAGAAACATTGTTATTCAATAACAGAGCAAAATCACGTCTAACCGCAGGATATTTAGGAATAGCACTAAAGCTGGTCTTTCTGGCCTTAGTAACTTCTAATAAAGCATCCCAGTTAAAATCGGCATATAATACTTCCTGTTCAATATCAAAATGCTTCAATACTTTTTTGCGAATTACCCCAAATGCAACTAAATTATTTTTAGCTGAAGAAAATATAAGTCCTTCAGAAAACACATCAGATTTTACTGCGGAAGGTTTTAAATTTTCAATGCCTAACCTTTGAAAAATAGATTGAATAACGCCTTTCAATAAAAAGAAATCGGTTCTTCCTGAAGTTGAATTCCAGCGTTCTGCATTTCGGTTTCCACTAATAAAAATAGAAAGATGTTTGTTCTCTACGCGGCTACCGTTAAAATCGTGATAGGTTTTTCCGAATTCAAATAATTTTAAATCGCTGCGTTTTCTGTTAATATTATAACTCACAGATTCTAAACCGGAATACAACATAGATTGGCGTAACACCGATAAATCCTGACTTAAAGGATTCAGCATTTTTACATTTTGGGAAGCATTCAATTGCTCACTCAATTCGGTATATGCTGGTGTGGTTAGTGAGTTAGCCATAGTTTCGTAAAAACCCTGGCCCACTAGCTGGTTTGCGATTAAATTTTGAAGTCTGTAATCTTCAAATTTAGAAGAATTAGCTACTGAAGCATTTAACTTCTCACCAAACTTAATATTGTTGTAACCATAAACTCTTAAGATCTCTTCAATTACATCGGCTTCGCGCTGTACATCTACCCGGTAAGACGGAATAGTAAGACCCATCCCGGTTTCGGTAACATTATTCACACGAATTTCAAGAGAAGCGAGGATAGATTTAATGGTTTCCTGCTGAAGGTTCTCGCCAATAAGCTTGTTTACTTTATCAAAAGTTAGAAAAACCTGGAAGTCTTCAATTTTCTTTGGATAAAGATCATCAATATCACTGGTTACCTCGCCGCCGGCAATTTCAGTAATTAAAAGCACGGCACGTTTTAAAGCATATTCGGTGATATTAGGATCAATTCCGCGTTCAAATCTAAAAGAAGCATCGGTATTTAAAGCGTGTCTTTTAGCAGTTTTTCTAACACTTACTGGATTAAAATAAGCGCTTTCCAGGAAAATTTGTGTGGTAGCTGAGGTAACTCCGCTAGTGGCTCCACCAAATACACCGGCGATACAAAGCGGTTTATTCGCGTCACAGATCATAAGATCTTCTTCGTGAAGTTCGCGCTCTACATCATCTAAGGTGGTGAATTTTGTTCCTTTTTCTAATGTTTTTACGTTGATTTCATTTCCGGCAATTTTTCCGGCATCAAAGGCGTGTAGCGGTTGCCCAAGCTCGTGCATTACGTAATTAGTAGCATCTACCACGTTATTCTTGGGGCCAAGGCCTATTGCTTTTAATCTATTCTGAAGCCATTTTGGTGATTCTTCAACTTTAAGCCCAGAGATCGTTACTCCGCAATATCTTGGAGCAAGCGCCGAATCTTCAACCTGTATCTGGATCTTAAGACTTCTATTATCTACATGAAAACTACTAACCGAAGGAGTGATAAGTTCCAGGTTTTTCCCTTGTTGTGTATAACCGGCTTTAAGATCCCTGGCAACGCCCCAGTGGCTCATAGCATCGGCACGGTTTGGCGTTAGTCCTATTTCAAAAACCTGGTCATTTTCTACCTCAAAAATTTCGGCTACGGGAGTTCCGGGAATAAGGTCATCTTTCATCACCATAATTCCTTCGTGGCTTTGGCCAAGCCCAAGTTCTTTTTCAGAACAAATCATTCCAAAACTGGCTTCTCCTCTAATCTTTCCTTTTTTAATTGGCCAGGCCTCTCCATTTTCGTCGAAAAGGGTAGTGCCAATAGTTGCTACCGGAACCTTTTGTCCTGCTGCAATATTAGGCGCGCCACAAACAATTTGTACCTGCTCACCATTGCCCAGATCTACATTGGTAAGTTGTAATTTATCGGCATTCGGATGACTTTTACATTCTAGAACATGGCCAACTACAATCCCTTCAAGACCACCTTTAATACTTTGAAAACTGTCCAGGCCTTCCACCTCAAGTCCAAGATCAGTAAGTAGTTCTCCGGTTGCTTCTGGAGCTTCAGGAAGTTTAATGAATTGTTTAAGCCAGTTATATGAAATTTTCATGTCTCAATATTTTCAGTTCGCAAAGATAGTATTACGAATAGTTTTGGCATAATTTCAAATTTTAATTTTATGTCTTATTTTGGTAATTCCTGTAAAAGAAAAAAGGAGCAACCTAAGTTGCTCCTTTCAAACGCTAATTAAACTTAAACTAATAATTAAGCTTCTCTTTTAAACTCCATTTTATTTACGAGTTCCCAGTCCTGGCTGCCTTCTTTTGGTAGATAGACATTCCATTCTATATGGTCTTCATCTTTCTTTAGGATTACGTGTTTGGCTTGTTTCTTCTCATTATTTTGAATGTAATCTTCCATAAACTCAAATTCTCCGTTGCCTTTATCGGTTATAGAAAGGTCAGAAACCTCGATACCGTTTGGGTTAATTGCATTAACATAAGCCATTTGGTAAGTGTCATCCATAGCATCGTAAGCTATTATTCTTTCGCAGCAAGCCGCATTTCCTTCTTTGGTATGGGTTATTCTTAAAACCGATTCTCCGGGTAAATAAGTAATATTTTGTGTGCTTTTTGGTATATCCATCGCCTGGCCATCTCTGTAACCGGTTTGTGTTATTTCCCATTCTCCCGCTAGAAAATCTAATTTTCGATGCTTATCTTCTAAACGTGCTAATTTTGAAAGCGAAGCTTGTTTCATTTCAGTTTTTTGTGCTTCGTCCTCTATATTTTCCGCTAGTTTTGCAGCTTTCTTAAAATTCTCTTTGGCCTTCTCTTTCTCTCCTTTTTCCAACAATAGGTCGCCATAAGAATCATAAGGATTGGCTTGTTCTGGATATTCTTCAATTTGTGCTTTAAAAACCTGCTCTGCAGTTTCCAGGTCATTATCCTCCATCATCAACTTGTAACCCAGGAGATTTAACGGTTCCTGCAAACCTTCGTATTCTGCATTTTTATGCTTTTCATACATTTTCATGGCTTTATCAAGCCCGTTACTTTTATATTCTTCATATAATTTCTCCTCCAGCACTGTTTCACTTTCCTCCTGAGCAAACAGCAACCCACCGCATAAAATAAGCATCATGCTTACCAATCTTCTTAAAACTATTCCCTCTTTCATAATGTTTGACGTTTTGATTATCATCTAAATTTACACAATAATGTGGCTAAAAATTTTTCATGGATTATTGTTAAATACTGTAAATCAGTTATTTGCTTGATTTTTATCGTTGTGAAGTCTTGGTTTTACTAAGAAAACAACATTGAGGAAAGGCAGGAGAATGTTTTTGATTCAGGTGAAAATTAGGGGAAATTCAGTAGAGTATTTTTGGAGCAAAAATGATTTCTAACTAATATAGTTCCAGATATTTTTATGTTTTGCGACTTGGGCATAAGTGAAACGCAGCACTTTATTTTTTTCGAGGGAAAGGCTGGGATCCTCTTTTAAAATTCTCATTGCATGATGGCGCGCCAATTTTAGGATATCATTATCCTTTACAATATCGGCTATCTTAAGATTTAAAACACCGCTTTGCTGGGTGCCCATAATATCGCCGGGGCCTCGTAATTTTAAATCTACTTCGGCAATCTCAAAACCATCATTGGTGGCGGTCATGGTTTCCAGCCTGGTTTTACTGTCATTAGATAATTTGTGACCGGTCATTAAAATACAGAAACTCTGTTCGGCACCACGGCCTACACGGCCTCTAAGCTGGTGAAGTTGAGAAAGGCCAAATCGCTCGGCACTTTCAATAATCATGACACTGGCATTTGGAACATTTACCCCAACTTCAATTACGGTGGTGGCGACCATAATTTGAGTTTCGCCTCTTACAAAACGATCCATTTCATAATCTTTGGCGTCAGATTTCATCTGACCGTGAACTATAGAAATCTGTTCATCTGGAAACTCGCGGGCAATACTTTCATAACCATCCATTAAATCTTTATAGTCCATCTTTTCCGATTCCTGGATCAATGGATAGACCACATAAACCTGCCGACCTTTTTTTATCTCGTCTTTTATAAAAGCGAAAACTTTAAGTCGGTTGCTATCGTAGCGGTGTACGGTTTTAATAGGTTTTCTGCCAGGCGGTAATTCATCTATTACCGAAATGTCTAAATCGCCGTAAAGACTCATTGCCAGAGTTCTGGGAATTGGCGTTGCCGTCATTACTAAAATATGTGGAGGTACCTTGTTTTTTCGCCATAATTTTGCACGTTGCGCTACGCCAAAACGGTGTTGTTCATCTATAACTGCCAGGCCTAAATTTTTAAATTTCACCTTGTCTTCCAGCAAAGCATGGGTGCCAATTAGGATATCTATTTCACCATTTTCCAGCTTTTCGTGAATTTCCCGCCGGGCTTTAGTTTTGGAAGAACCGGTAAGTAAATAAATACTGGTGTCCAGATCCTTGCAAAGTTCTACAAGACCATTGTAATGCTGAATTGCAAGAATTTCGGTGGGCGCCATCAGGCAAGCCTGGAAACTATTATCTAAAGCAATAAACATAGACATTAGCGCCACGATAGTTTTTCCCGAACCTACATCACCTTGAAGTAAACGATTCATTTGCGCACCGCTGCCTAGATCGGCTCTAATTTCTTTGATTACTCGTTTTTGCGCACCGGTAAGTTCAAAAGGAAGATGATTGCTATAGAATTCACTAAAATTTTGCCCAATTTCTTCAAAAACAAAACCTTTTATCTTTTGCTTTTGCAGCATATTTTTAATCAGCAATTGCAGCTGAATATAAAATAGTTCTTCAAATTTTAAGCGAAATTGTGCCTTAGCCAACAATTCCTGGCTCTGCGGAAAATGAATATTAAATACCGCTTCTGCCTTTGGAATAAGTTTTAATTCTGAAGTGATTTCTTCAGAAAGCGTATCGTAGAATTTCCCTTTAGTTTCAATAAAAAGCTGTTGCATCAGTTTATTGATAACCCGGTTGGTGATACCCGATTTTGCTAATTTTTCGGTAGAAGGATAAATGGGCTGCATCGCAGTGCGCAGTTGTTTTTTATATTCTTCCACCGATTCCATCTCGGGATGCGGCATACTAAAAAGCCCATTAAACCAATTGGTCTTTCCAAAGATCACATAAGGCGTATTGATCTTTAAATTCTCCCGAATCCATTTTTGGCCACGAAACCAAACTAGTTCCATTTTTCCGGTTTCGTCAATAAAATCTGCTACCAGTCGCTTTCCGCGTTTTTGTTCTACACTTCTTATATGGGTGATTTTTCCAACCACCTGAACTTCAGCTGAATTTCGTTGTAATTCGTTTATTTTATAAAACCGGGTTTTGTCCAGGTATCGATTAGGGAAGAAATTCACTAGATCCTGGTAGGTATGAATGCCAAGTTCTTTCCGCAGTAGATCGGCGCGGTTTGGGCCGACCCCTTTTAGGTAATCTATAGGTGTTTGCAGAATATTAGCGTTCATGAAAACGAAGATATTAAAATCAGGTTTTTTAGGTTGAATTTCCTATAAAAATAAACCTGAATTTTTCTGAAGCCAGAATTTTATGAAGATTTCGTAATTTGCGAGGGTAGATTTTTATTATGAGATACCCCCTTATCATCCTCCTTTTTTGTTTTGGCTGGAATACTTACAGCCAGGCGCCATTAGCAGATTCGCTGGATCAGATCAATAGTATAGATTTTAAAAAAGCTGAAGCCGAAATTCGGGTTCTTCCAAAGGAAAAACGGGTTTCCGGTACAATAGAATATAATTTTCAGATTCTAAAAAGCATCGATTCGTTTTACGTAGATGCCAGGAATATGAATTTTGATGAGGTTCTACTGAACGAAAAATCGGTAGCTTTTAGAAATACCGACCAGCGCATTTGGATAAAGAATGAATTATCACCTTCGGAAAACAATTCCCTTCAACTGAAATATTCAGTAGAACCAAAGAAAGCGGTTTATTTTATCAACTGGGAACTTCCTGATGCTATAGATGCACCAAAGCAAGTCTGGACGCAAGGGCAGGGAAGATATACTTCCAATTGGTTGCCGTCTTTTGACGATCAGCGAGAAAAAGTTGAGTTTGATATTTCGTATCAATTTCCCCAAAACCTCGAAGTGATGGCGAATGGTGAACTTATCGCAACTTCTCCAAACGATTCTTTAAAAAACTGGAGTTTTGATATGCAGCGGCCTATGAGTAGCTATTTGCTGGCTTTTGCTGCGGGAAATTATTTAATGGAGGAAACCGAATCTACTTCAGGAGTTACTTTGCAATTTTATATGCCGGTTTCCGAGGAAGATAAATTAGAGCCTACTTACCGTCATACCAAACAGATTTTTGATTTCCTGGAAAGTGAAATCGGTGTGGCTTATCCGTGGCAAAATTATAAACAGGCTCCGGTACGCGATTTTCTATATTCCGGGATGGAAAATACCGCTGCAACTATTTTTGATCACGCTTTTATCACCGATTCTATAGCTTTTAAAGATCGAAATTATGTAAGCGTAAATGCACACGAAATGGCTCACCAATGGTTTGGAAATTTGGTGACTGCAGAAACCGCCAACGATCACTGGTTACACGAAGGTTTTGCCACTTTTTACGCTTTGTTGGCAGAACGGGAAATTTTTGGAGACGATTATTATTACTGGAAGCTTTACCAATCTGCCGAGCAGTTAAAGGAATTAAGCGATCAGGGAAAAGGCGAACCGGTAACTAAAGCTAACGCGAGTTCGCTTACCTATTATCAAAAAGGTGCCTGGGCTTTACATATTTTGAGAGAAAAAGTAGGCAAAGAAGCTTTTAACACAGCGGTAAAGAATTACCTGGAACAATATAAATTTAAAACAGCCACCACTAGTAATTTTATAGCCGAAGTTGAAGCAGCTGCCAATGTAGATTTGTCCGATTTTATGGCGAAGTGGTTAAACCAAACCGCTTTTCAGGGATTTGCAGCCTTAAATTCTTTAAAAAATTCTGAATTTATAAAGAAGCATTTAGAAATTCTGGCTCTCAGAGAAACTCCGCTGGAGAAAAAAGAAGAGCTTTTAAGTGCAGCCTTAGATTTTCCGGTAAGTGATTATACCGGGCAGGAGGTGGTTTACCAATTGGCAGATGAAACTTCAGAAACAGCGATAAACCTTTATAAAAAAGCATTTGAAACCAATAATATTTATGTTCGGCAGGCTATTGCTACCAGCATGGAAAGAATTCCGAAGCAACTTAAAGGCGAATTTGAATCCTTGCTTGACGATAAATCTTATCTCACAAAAGAAGTAGCGCTACTAAAATTATGGATGAATTTTCCGCAGGAGGTTTCCACTTATTTGAATAAAACCAGAGGAGTTACAGGTTTTACTAATAAAAACGTGCGAATGCTCTGGTTAACCTTAAACCTTATAACCCCAGATTATGAGCCTGAAAAGCAACAGGAAATTTACCAGGAACTTTCAGGGTATACCGCTACCTACTATCCTATAGAAGTAAGAGAAAACGCTTTTGGTTATTTATACCAAATAAATAGTTTTACTAATCAAAACTTACTGGATCTAATGCAGGGAACACAGCATCACGCTTATAGGTTTAGGGATTATAGCAGGCAATTGCTAGCCGAGTTGCTAAAGAAGGAAGAATATCGGCAAAAATTCTTAGCTTTAGATGATCGTCTTTCTCAAAAAGAGCAGGAGTATTTGCAAACTAAACTTTAATTAATGCGGGCATTAGTAATATCTGGTGGAGGAAGCAAAGGCGCTTTTGCCGGCGGTGTTGCTCAATATTTAATTGAAGAATTAAAACGGGATTACGATCTCTACCTGGGAACTTCAACCGGTAGTTTGCTAATTTCTCACCTGGCTTTGAACAAGTGTGAGAAGATAAAGGATATCTACACTTCGGTAAATCAGTCCAGTATTTTCAGCAATCGGCCTTTTCTTATTAAACGACGTCACGGCTACGATCAAATAAGCATAAATCACTTTAATGTAATTCGTAATTTTATTCAGGGAAAGAAAACTTTTGGTGAAAGTAAAAACTTGAAAAAACTCATTCAAAACACCTTAACCAAAGATGAATTTTTAAGCTTAAAATCCAGTAAAAAGGATATTGTAGTTACTGTTTCCAATATTTCCCTTAATACAGTAGAATATAAATCGATTAAAGATTTTGACTACGAAGAATTCTGTGAATGGATTTGGATTTCTTGCAATTACACTCCTTTTATGAGCCTTGTGCAAAAAGACGGATGCGAATATGCCGATGGTGGCCTGGGAACAATGGTGCCTATTGAAGAAGCTATTAAAAGGGGAGCAACCCATATAGATGCTGTTATTTTACAAACCGAAGCTACTTTTTATAATAGAATGCCTTCAAAAAACGTTTTTGGATTGATCACTAATTTGTTTCGGTTTATGCTAGATAGAATAGAGAAACAGAATATTCAAATTGGGAAATTTGCCGCAGCCAATAAAAATACGACCATAAATTTTTACTACACACCTACGGTATTGACTACCAATTCCCTTATTTTTGATGAGAAACAAATGAAATCCTGGTGGAAAACTGGCTATACTTATGCCAGAGAAAAAAGCGAGGAAATGAACCAAATTGAACCTTAATGCGTGCACTGGTAATATCGGGCGGGGGCAGTAAAGGCGCTTTTGCAGGCGGCGTTGCTCAATATTTAATTCAGGAAGAAGGCAAGAAATACGATTTATTTCTGGGCACTTCTACCGGAAGTCTCTTAATTCCGCACCTTGCTATGGGAAATATAGACAAGGTCTATGACATTTACACCAATGTAAATCAGCGTAAGATTTTTAGTATAAATCCTTTTGTGGTAAAGCGCAAAGAAGGTAGGGAATATGTGACCATCAACTATTTCAATATGTTCTGGCAATTTATTCGGAAGAAAAGAACATTTGGAGAAAGCCAAAACCTTCGAAAACATATAAAGCGTAATTTTTCTGAAGAAAATTTCGATCAGCTTAAAAGCCAGGTGGAAGATGTAGTGGTTACCGTTTCTAATTTGTCTAAAAATCGCGTAGAATATAAATCGATTAACGATTTTACTTACGAAGACTTTTGTGACTGGATCTGGATAAGCTGTAATTACATTCCTTTTATGAGTTTGGCCAAAAAAGACGGATTTGAATATGCCGATGGAGGGTTGGGTTGCGTAGTGCCAATTCGGGAAGCAATAAAACGCGGAGCTACAGAAGTTGATGCTATTATCCTGGAAGCCGAAAATATGGAGTACAACAAGGTTTTGGGTAAAAACCCATTTTCTTTAATGATCAACCTTTTTGGGTTTTTACTGGACCAGGTAGAATATCACGATATCGTAGAGGGAAAACTTGCCGCGCTAAATAAAAAGGTGAAATTGAATACTTATTATACCCCTACAAAGCTCACAGAAAACTCCCTGGTTTTCAATAAAAAATTAATGGGCGAATGGTGGCAGCAAGGTTACGATCACGCAAAAGAAAAGCATTTACAGTACCTGGCTACCAAGAGAAAAGGTTTTTTCGGCTTGTTTTAAATAAAGCGTTTTACTTCATTTTTTAGATAAGCAATGGCAGCTTCGGTTGGGGATTGTTTTTCTATGAGATTCTTTAAGATTACTTCTCTTAATTTATCGGCATCGGTTACACTTTCCTGTTGATTGGCTTTTCTAATGATACCGATGGTAGCATTTTTAGCTGTTTTTATATAATCCCAGGATTCTGTAGAAAGATAGATTTGTTGGGCCAGGTTATGCTCAAATTCCTGTTCTATAGTATTGATCAATAAACGCTCGTAAGCTTCTTTGTCATCAGAATTTGGCTTTACCCTGAATAAGATTTTACCGGGAGAAATTCGCTCTAAAAATAGCGTCATTCTCTCGTAAGCCTGCAATTTAAGCGGAAGCGCTGTTTTTTGGGTTTCACGATGTAACAAGAAATTTCTCCTGTTCTCTTCATTTTTGTTGTAGGAACTAAAAAAATAGAAGGCTACCACACCAACGATAAGGGCGGGTAAAATAGCCAATAATAATTGTGAAAGTTCTATCTGGTTCATTGGTTTTTATTGTGAGGCGTAGTTTCTTCGGTTTCCGCCTCTTTGGTTTCAACTTCTTTTTGTTTGTATTTTCCGCCCAAATGCGGGCACTCTATATGTGCTTTAATTCCGTCGAAAGGTACTTTTTCTTTGTGATAAGAAAAAGTGGTCGCCAGGGTTTTTGCCAGGTTCTTGTCGCTTAGATTTATCTCCACATCATCCATAGTAAATTGAGAAGGATGCTCATAACCACAAGCGTGGGTGATTTCCAGCAGTTCTTTTCTAAACTTTGTAAAGTAATAATTTACCCTTCTAGATTTGTCCTTAATATTAATTCCTGCCTGCAGCCATTTGTTTTGTGTAGCAACGCCGGTGGGGCAGGTATTATTGTGGCAGGATTGTGCCTGGATGCAGCCAATGCTCATCATTGCTTCCCGGGCTACATTTATACAATCAACACCAAGGGCAAAAGCCATTGCCGCCTGTGCCGGAAAACCAAGTTTTCCGCTTCCAATAAATACAATTCTATCCGTAATTCCGTGGTTTAAAAAGATTTGATAAACGTCGGTAAACGCATATATCCATGGTAGGGAAACGTGATCGGCGAAACTTGGCGGGGCAGCACCGGTGCCACCTTCGCCACCATCTATGGTGATGAAGTCTGGCCCACGTTTGGTTTTAGCCATAAATTTTGCCAGCTCTTCCCACTGGTCTAATTTTCCCACCGCCGATTTGATCCCAACCGGAAGGCCGGTTGCTTCAGCAATATCTTCAACAAAATCAACTAACTCAGGAATATCACTAAATGCCGAATGATTGGGCGGGGAAAGCACGTCTTTTCCTAGAGGAACATTTCTAATTTCAGAAATTTCTTTAGTGATTTTTGAAGCGGGCAAAACACCTCCTTTTCCCGGTTTGGCACCCTGGGAAAGTTTAATTTCAATAGCTCTTACCTGCGGATTGTCTTTTACAAGTTTTACCATTTCTTCCATAGAAAAGTTACCCTCGTTGTCACGCACTCCAAAATAACCGGTACCAAAATGAAAAATCACATCAGCACCTCTTTGGTGGTATTTCGAAAGTCCGCCTTCGCCGGTGTTGTGATAAGCGCCTGCTTCCTTGCAACCTTCGTTTAAAGAAGCTATCGCTTTTGCTGAAAGTGAACCAAAGCTCATTGCCGAAACATTGATAATTGATGCCGGTCTAAATGGTCGTTTTCGTTCATTGTATAATCCCATTACTTTTCCGCAGGCAATAAAATTAGGATCTAATGTATTGGGATGATCTTCTTTTAATTTAAACGGAATCATCGCATTATTTATGAAAATATAATGCGTAGAAAATATATCCTGATCGGTTCCAAAACCTTCGTAATTATTCTCATTTTTCGCTGAAGCATAGATCCAACCCCGTTCTATACGATTAAAAGGCAATTCGTCTCTGTTGCTGGCAACAATATACTGGCGCAATTCCGGGCCAATTCCCTCAAGAAAATAACGCAAATGCCCTACCACCGGAAAATTGTGTTTAATAGTATGTTCCCGGCTGAAGAAGATATCTTTAATAGCGATAAAAACAATAACAATTAAGATCCATCCCCACCATTCAATTGAAGCTAAAACATCAAATACATTTTCCATAATTATTGATTTAGGTAATCTATAGCCAGCTGAGACATAGTTTTTACCCCCAGCAACATTCCGCTTTCATCTATATAAAAGTCGGGAGTGTGATGAGGTGCCGGTTCGGTAGAATCTAAAGGTTTTCCGCCAAGGAAATAGTAAAAACCGGGTACTTCCTCCTGAAAGAAAGAAAAATCTTCCCCGCCGGTGGTGGCTTTAGTTAAAACCACATTTTCTTCTCCTGCTATAGATTGTAAAGTAGGCAGCATTTTGCTAGTTAATTCGGGGTCATTATAGGTAATCGCGGTATTATTTTGAATATCTACGGTAGCTTCCCCGCCATAAGCTTTAGCGATGGCCGGCACCATTTCGTTCATTCTTTTCAGTATTAATTCTTTCATTTTAGGATCTAATGTTCTTATGGTGCCTATCATTTCCGCAGTTTCAGGAATTATATTGAAGCGAACGCCACTCGTGATTTTTCCAACTGTAATTACTGCGGCCGCATCTACCAGTTTAGATTCCCGGCTAATTATGGTTTGTAAACCATCTATGATTTTTGCTGAAATGAGAATGGGATCTGTACCGCTCCAGGGTGCAGAGCCGTGAGTTTGTTTTCCTTTTACGTTTATTACAAAGCGTTCTACCGCAGCCATAGTTCCTTCGGGTTTATATCGAATGGTTCCTACTGGTGTTTCCGAATTTATATGAAGCCCGAAAATTGCATCTACATCAGGATTTTTTAGCACACCTTCCTTGATCATGAGAGAGGCACCGCCTTCTTCGCCCGGCGGCGGACCTTCCTCGGCGGGTTGGAAATATAAACTTTACCGTCCCGTTTATTTTGTCTTTATTTTTTGAAAGCACTTCGGCAACACCCATCATAATAGCAATATGGGTATCGTGACCACAGGCGTGCATTACCCCGGTTTCTGAACCTAAAAATTCTGTTCTTACTTCAGATTTAAACGGGAGATCATTTCTTTCGGTTACCGGGAGCGCATCAATATCTGCTCTTAAGGCCACCGTTTTTCCTTCATTATTACCTTTTAAAATTCCTACCACACCGGTTTTTGCAATTCCGGTGGTAGTTTCAATTCCCAAACTTTGTAAATGAGCTGCAATTTTTTTAGCGGTTTCGGTTTCCCGGTTGGAAAGTTCAGGGTGCTGGTGAAAATCCCTTCGCCACTCGATCACCTGTTCTTCTATTTCTTCCGCAGAAGTATTGATCTCTGAATCAATTTCCTGGGCGGTTAAAGTAAAACTGAAAAGCCCAAGCAGGCTAAAAATAATTCTTTTCATAGGTTTTGTTTCGCGTTGAAGCTGGTTTGTAGAATTTTAAAGATATTAAAAACTTAAGCAATCGCTCCCAGCCAATCTTAGTTTGTTTAAAACAAAGTGGATTTCGGGTTTATAAATTGTCTCATTTTGGTTAATTTCACGCATTTAAAAAACTGAAGAGATTGGAAGCTTATTTAGCCGAATTAAATGACGCACAACGCGCGCCTGTACTGCAAAAGGATGGCGCAATGATTGTGATTGCAGGAGCAGGATCTGGAAAAACAAGGGTGCTTACTTACCGTATTGCTTATCTTATGAGCCAGGGTGTAGATCCTTTTAATATTTTGTCTTTAACCTTTACCAATAAGGCTGCACGGGAAATGAAAACCCGTATCGCTAAGATTGTAGGGAACAGTGAGGCGAAAAATCTTTGGATGGGGACTTTTCACTCCATTTTTGCTAAAATTCTGCGTTTTGAAGCCGATAAATTAGGCTATCCTTCAAATTTCACGATTTACGATACACAGGATTCGCAAAGTGTAATTAGAGCGATTATAAAAGATATGCGTCTGGATAAAGACGTTTATAAATACAAGCAGGTTTATAGCAGGATTTCTTCCTATAAAAACAGTTTGATTACCGTAAAAGCTTATTTCCAAAACCCGGAATTGAAGGAAGCTGATGCGATGTCTAAAAAACCTCGTTTAGGGGAAATCTACCAGGAATATGTAGAGCGTTGTTTTAAAGCCGGCGCAATGGATTTTGATGATTTGTTGCTGAAAACAAACGAGCTTTTAAACCGATTTCCTGAAGTGCTTCATAAATACCAAAACCGTTTCAGGTATATTTTGGTAGATGAGTACCAGGATACCAATCATTCGCAATACTTAATTGTAAAAGCACTTTCCGATAAGTTTCAGAATATATGTGTGGTGGGAGATGATGCGCAGAGTATTTATGCTTTCCGCGGGGCGAATATTAATAATATTTTGAACTTCCAGAAAGATTATCATAATGTGCAAATGTACAGGCTGGAGCAAAATTACCGTTCTACCAAAAACATTGTAAATGCGGCTAACTCGATAATTGAAAAGAATAAAACCAAGCTTGAAAAAGTAGTTTGGACGGCCAATGATGAAGGGCCAAAAATTGTAGTAAATCGCTTGCTTACCGATGGGGAAGAAGGCCGTTTTGTTGCGGGTTCTATTTTTGAAAATAGAATGCAAAACCAGATGAATAACGGCGATTTTGCGATTCTTTATCGAACCAACGCCCAGAGTAGGGCGATGGAAGATGCTCTTCGGAAAAAGGAAATTCCGTATAGAATTTACGGCGGACTTTCATTCTACCAGCGAAAGGAGATCAAGGATGTGCTGTCTTATTTACGTTTGTTGATAAACCCGAAAGATGAGGAAGCACTTAAGCGGGTGATCAATTATCCTGCCCGTGGAATTGGGCAAACTACCATGGATAAATTGAGCATTGCCGGGAATCAATATGGTAAGACCATTTTTGAAATTATTGAAAATATAGATCATCTTGATCTAAAGATCAATAAGAGTACGCGTACCAAGCTGGATAATTTCGTGAACATGATTAAGAGTTTCACGATTCTTGCTGAAAATGCCGATGCTTTTACCGTAGCCGATACTGTGACCAAAAAGACCGGTTTGGTTCAGGAATTAAAGAAAGATGGTACTCCGGAAGGTATTGCCAGGATTGAAAATATTGAGGAATTATTAAACGGGATCAAGGATTTTGTGGAAGGCCAAAAAGAACTGGCAGATGCCGATGGTTCTTTAGCTGAATTTCTGGAAGATGTAGCGCTTGCCACCGATATGGATAAAGATACCGGCGATGATGATCGCGTGGCTTTAATGACTATTCACCTTGCAAAAGGTTTAGAGTTCCCATATGTATATATTGTTGGGTTGGAAGAAGATCTTTTTCCGTCAGGAATGAGTATGAATACCCGAAGCGAGCTGGAAGAAGAACGCCGATTATTCTATGTGGCCCTTACCCGTGCTGAAAAACAGGCTTATCTCACTTATACTCAATCTCGTTATCGTTGGGGGAAATTGGTAGATGCAGAGCCTAGTAGGTTTATAGAAGAAGTAGATGAGCAGTATATGAATTATATGATTCCGCAGGATGATTATAAATACAAGCCGCTCATAGACACCGATATTTTTGGTGATGAGGTTGATAAAAGTAAACTGCGCCAAACCAAGCCTAAAAAAGGAACTCCGCCGCCCGCACATAAGCCAAGCGAATCTCAATTAAGAAAACTTCGAAAATTAAAACCCGCCAGTCCGGAACCTGAGAAAGCTACAAATGCTATAAAACTGGAAGCCGGTAACGTGGTGGAACATATGCGTTTTGGAAAAGGAAAAGTTCTTGCTATAGATGGAGTTGGGCAGGATAAAAAAGCCGAAATAGATTTTGAGAATGGAGGAATTAAAAAGTTACTGCTAAGGTTTGCTAAATTGAAATTGATCTCCTAAATCTCGTTAAACTTCTGTTATATAAAGCCGCTTCACGCGGCTTTCTTTTTATCTTCAAAAGAAAAAATATGATTAAAGAAGGGAGTAATGTCAAGTGGAAATGGGGTAATGGAGAAGCAAAAGGAAAAGTAACGAAAACTTATACTGAAGAAGTTACAAAAACCATAGATGGAAGCGAAATTACCCGAAAAGGGGAAGAAGGGAATAAAGCACTTTTTATAGAGCAGGAAGATGGTAGTAAAGTGCTGAAGCTGGAAAGTGAAGTTTCTAAATCAGATTAATTGAATCAATTTAAAAAATATCTGCTCGAAAATTTGTAAATTCTCGGGTATTAAAATTTATAACTATGGCTGAATTACTTAGAATTTATGACGAAAACCCAAGTCAGAAACATATTAATAAAGTAGTAGAAACTTTAAGAAACGGCGGACTTATAATTTACCCTACAGATACCGTGTATGGTTTAGGATGCGATATTACCAATACTTCGGCATTAGAAAAAATTGCTCAAATTAAAGGGGTAAAACTTGAAAAGGCTAATTTTTCGTTCGTGTGCGAAGACCTTAGCAATCTTTCAGATTATGTGAAACAAATAGATTCTGCCACCTTTAAGGTATTAAAGAGAAATCTTCCCGGACCCTTTACTTTTATTCTTCCCGGGAACAATAACCTGCCAAATGTTTTTAAAAAGAAGAAAACAGTTGGAATTAGAGTGCCAGATAATGCTATTTGTAAAAGTATTGTAGCCACTTTAGGAAATCCTATTGTTTCTACTTCAATTTACGATGAAGATGAGGTGCTGGAATACACCACAGATCCGGAATTGATAAAAGAGAAATGGGACCATTTAGTAGATCTTGTTATTGACGGTGGTTATGGAGATAATATACCATCTACGGTGGTAGATCTTACCACGCCGCAACCAGAAGTAATAAGAGAGGGAAAAGGAAGTACCGAAAATTTATAGTTTTAAATAAAATTTTTGATAACACGTTAAAAGCCTGCTAAATGCAGGCTTTACTTTTTTATAGCGAGCTATAGTCCATAACTTAATAAAAAAACACGCAATGAATTATATTGAAACTAAGAACGAAGAACACGGAAATAAGATAAAACTCTTTTATGAAGATTATGGCGAAGGGCAACCGGTTATATTAATTCACGGCTGGCCTTTAAGTCATAAAATGTGGGAATACCAGGTAGAGAAAATCGTAGATGCCGGGTTTAGATGTATAAGTTACGATCGCCGCGGATTTGGTGATAGTGACAAACCCTGGGAAGGTTACGATTATGATACTTTAGCCTCAGATTTAAACGATGTTATTACCGCACTGGGACTTTCTGATACCATTATTGTAGGTTTCTCTATGGGTGGAGGAGAAGTTGCCCGTTTTATAGGGAAATATGGAACCGCTAATGTATCTAAAGCTGCATTAATCTCTGCAGTACCACCTTTTATGCTGAAAACCGATGATAATCCTGATGGGCTTGAGAAAGAAGTTTTTGAAGGATTTAAAGAGGAGATTAGAAAAGACCGCGCAGGTTTCTTAGCTGGATTTGGCGATAAGTTTTACAATTACGATAAAAACAAAGATCGTATTAGTAAAGATCAAAAACATTACGATTGGAGTATTGCCTGCAGAGCTTCATCAAAAGCAACACTGGATTGTGTAGATTCCTTTGGATTAACAGATTTTAGAGAAGATCTAAAACAGTTTGATGTACCAACGCTTAATAGTCCACGGAGATGATGATGAAATTGTACCAATAGATATTGCCGGTAAGAAAAGTAAAGACCTGGTTAAAGACAATACTTTTGAAGTAATTAAAGGCGCACCACACGGATTGATTATGACGCACAAAAAAGAGTTTAATGAGATCTTATTGCGCTTTTTAAAGAAATAGCATATCATCTTATTAGAAAATAAAAAACCCCGCAATTGCGGGGTTTTTCTATATTTAAAAGAATCAAAAAGCTTATTTAGCAGATTTCATTCCTTCTTCGATCATTCCGTAGAATTGGTCAAGTTTAGGAAGAACTACAATTCTTGTTCTTCTGTTTTTAGCACGACCTTCAGCAGTTTCGTTTGTAGCAACAGGAACATAGTAACTTCTACCAGCGGCAGTCATTCTAGCTGGCTCTACACCAAACTCATCCTGAAGAATTCTAACTACA
Organism: uncultured Flavobacteriaceae bacterium; assembly: GCA_963727565.1. GTDB lineage: Bacteria > Bacteroidota > Bacteroidia > Flavobacteriales > Flavobacteriaceae > Salegentibacter. The sequence continues at coordinate 43,086 of CAVSGU010000006.1, read as the reverse complement.
GAAGTAGCTCTTTTCACACTAAGATCCCAGTTATCTTCAAACATTGAAGTACTAATTGCTTTATCATCAGTATGTCCTTCAACCATAAATTCGATGTCCGGCTTGTTTTTAACTACAGTAGCAACTTTACCAAGTACTTCTTTAGCACGATTGGTTACATTGTATCTTCCACTGTCAAATAAAAGTTTATCTGAGATAGAAACGTAAACTACACCTTTTTCAACATTAATTTCAATGTCCTCGTCATTCATATTACCCAATGCACCTTTCAAGCTTGTTACAAGAGCTAAAGTTACCGAGTCTTTTTTGCTAATTGCATCACGCATAGATTGGATAGCTAAATCTTTTTCTTTGATGCTTTCAAGAGAACGCTCAAGGTTTTCTGCTTCTTTCTTAGAAAGTGTAGCAAGGTCACCTACGTTGTTAAGCAATGCCGCATTGGTATTGTTAAGTCTTGAAATTTGCTGATTCAGGTTTTGTTTGTCCTCTAAACACGCATTTAATTTAATGGTTGCAGTGTTTAACTCATCCTGGGTTTGTTTTTGTTGTTCTTCAAGCTCAGCATATTTTTTATTAGATACGCAAGAGGAAAACAAAAGAACGGCGGTTGCCGATAAAAGCATAATTCGTTTCATAATCTTGTAATTGTTATTAATGTTAGATGTTTCAAAAGTATCAAAAAAATGTAAAGCGGAAAAAGAAGCTTTAGCATAAGTTTAAATCCTTTTACTTTAATTTAGAAAATTCTTTTTTGCTTAAACAAAAATAAGACCAAATAATAGATTTTAACTGAAAATACCTGATGTTTTTTGGAACTCTTTTTCGCTTTGAATGAATTTTTTTGAAGTTACCATAAAATGCGGTATGTGCTTGAAGAATAGCATATAAATGTGAGAATTTACCTTCGGCAATAAATTTAATTCCCGCAACGCCGTCAAGGATCATTCTAATAAATAAAATGCCATAAACATTTGGTGCGGGCACATTTTTTAAAAGCATATACAAGCTATTTCTAAAATTGAAAAAAGTCTTTCTTGGGTTCATACTATCTAAAGTAGCGCCACCCACATGGTAAACGGTGGAAATGCCACAAGATTTTATTTGATAGCCTAAATTATGAATGCGCCAGCATAGATCTATTTCTTCCTGGTGAGCAAAAAAATCCTCATCTAATGCGCCGGCTTCCCAGTAAACGTTTTTTCTTATCACCATACAGGCACCGCTGGCCCAAAAAATAGGAACATCATTATTATACTGCCCATGGTCTACTTCTAAAGTATCAAAGATCCTCCCGCGGCAAAAAGGATATCCATATTTGTCTATATATCCTCCGGCAGCCCCGGCATATTCAAAGTAGTTTTTTCTTTTATAATCGAGAATTTTAGGTTGTACCGCAGCTGTTTCCGGTTGATTTCTAAAAATTTCCAGTATCGGTTCTAACCAGTTTTTGGAAACTTCTACATCGCTGTTTAGCAAGACAAAAATATCTTCGGTTAAATGGGAAAGGGCATCGTTGTAACCTTTGGCGAATCCGCCGTTCTCTTTATTCTGAATAATTTTTACCTGCGGAAAATTTTCCCGTACAAATACTACTGAATCATCGGTAGAAGCATTATCGGCAACGTAAATATTGGCTCCTTCAGAAAAACGAATTACCGAAGGCAAAAACTGCTCTAGTAAACTGCGGCCATTCCAATTTAAAATTACAACTGCGGTGCTCATGATTTTTCAGAAGTTTTAGAAGAAATATAATCGGGGATTTCAGGTAGAAAATGATACTTTTCTTCTTTATAATCCAGTTTGCAGAAGTAGTGCTGCAATCCGTTGGTGAGCATTAAATAATCGGCTTTTAAACTCAAATTATACCTGGCGATCTGGTCAAAAACTTCCTGGGTTATTTTTATATGCGGGGCTTTACATTCTACCACCACTTTTATTTTTCCGTCAGGATAAAAAACTACCGCATCATAGCGTTTAGTAAGCTTTCCCAGTTTCAATTGTTTTTCAACATTAATATGGTTTTTAGGATAATTCTTATCTAAAGTAAGGAATTTAACCACGTGTTGTCTCACCCATTCTTCGGGAGTTAAAACCACAAATTTTTTCCGGAGTTCATCAAAAACGGCTATTTTATTTTCACTATTTTTGAACCGGAACGAGTATTTTGGAAAATTAAGCGCTAACATAGGCCAAAAGTAAAAAAGAAAACCACAGCGCAGCAAGCTTCAGTTTAATTTAAAATTCAAAAATCCTTCACCTTAATGGAAGAAGCAAAAGAGATTGTAAATAATATTCAAAAAGGTAGTGTATCGCCGCTTTACTTTTTAATGGGCGAAGAACCTTATTATATAGACAGGATCTCAGATTTTATAGCGCAAAATTTACTGGCGGAAGAAGAAAAAGGCTTTAACCAAATCATTATGTATGGCCGCGATACCAATATAGATGAAATTGTGAGCAATGCCAAGCGCTACCCTATGATGGCCGAAAGACAGGTGATTATCGTTAAAGAAGCACAAGATCTTTCCAGAAGCATAGAGAAACTGGTAGATTATGCCGAAAATCCGCAGCCTACCACCACTTTGGTTTTTTGTTATAAATACAAAAGCCTTGATAAACGTAAGAAACTTTCTAAAGTCCTGAAGAAAAGCGGGATTTTGTTTGAAAGCAAACGCCTTTACGAAAATCAGGTGGCCGACTGGATCATGAAAACACTGAAGGCAAGAAATTATACCATTTCTCCTAAAGCAGCACAAATGCTGGTAGAATTTTTAGGAATTGATCTAGGGAAGATTGATAACGAATTAAATAAACTTCAGCTTATCACACCAGAGGGTACTCAAATTACCCCAGAGCTTATTGAGCAAAATATAGGAATAAGTAAAGACTTTAATAATTTTGAATTGCGAAAAGCCATCGGAATGCGAGATTCTTTAAAGGCGCATCGCATTGTGAATTATTTTGCCCAGAACCCAAAAGACAATCCTATGGTAGTTACCATTTCGCTATTGTTTTCTTATTTCTCACAAATTATGCAATATCACGGGCTGCCAGATAAATCTAAGGCTAACGTAGCCAAACAGCTTAAAGTGCATCCCTATTTTGTGGGAGATTATGTGGTTGCCGCAAAAAATTATCCAATGAAAAAAGTGAGTCAGGTAATTGGTTTGTTGCACGAAAGCGATGTTAAAGGAAAAGGTGTGGGCGCGGTGAATATCTCTCACGGCGATTTACTCAAAGAATTAATGGTTAAGATCTTAAATTAATATGAGTAAAATAAATTCGTGGATAGGCGCTGCCAGGTTAAGAACATTACCCTTATCAATTTCTGGGATTATTGTGGGAACCACCATTGCGGTTAGCGAAGGTGTTTTTAGCATTATTATTTTTAGTCTTGCACTAGCCACCACTTTAGGATTACAGGTACTTTCAAATTTTGCCAACGATTATGGTGATGGTGTCAAGGGAACAGATAACGAAGATAGGGTAGGGCCGCAACGGGCTTTACAAAGCGGGCTAATTACCCAGAAGGAAATGCTTCAGGGAATTATAATTACTGCAATTGTCACCTTGCTTTTTGCCATTCTACTTATTTATGTGGCTTTTGGAAAAGAAAATTTAGGCTATGCGCTATTTTTCTTTCTACTGGGAATAGCTGCAATTGCTGCTGCCATAAAATATACAGTTGGTAAATCGGCTTACGGTTATCGTGGGCTTGGAGATGTCTTTGTATTTATTTTCTTCGGATTAGTTGCGGTATACGGCTCTTATTTTTTATACGCACACCAATGGAATTGGTTCGTATTGCTTCCGGCATTTAGTATTGGGTTTTTAAGTATGGGAGTTTTAAATCTCAATAATATGCGCGACCGGGCTTCTGACGAAAAAGCGGGTAAAATTACCTTAGTGGTAAAGCTTGGCGCCAAAAACGCGAAAAATTATCATTATGCGCTGATCCTGGGAGCCATACTTTGTTTGGTTTTGTTTACGGTGCTTAGCCTGGAAAGTATAAATGATTTTCTTTATCTCCCGGCTTTTATTCCTTTAATCCTGCATCTTAAAAGAGTGGTAGAAAATGAAAATGCTACACTGCTGGATCCTGAATTAAAGGTTTTAGCACTTTCTACCTTTGCCACGGCAGTTCTTTTTGGCCTGGGGCAGATCTGGTAGTAAACAACATGGAGCAAGCTCAAGAAGAATTATTATTAGAAAACATCATTTGATTTGGAGGCATCCCGATGCTTCGGGACAGAGCATTTAATCTCGATTATCGAGTAAGTTTAACAAAATTATATATTCGGTAATTTGAAGCTTCTTTTATCGAATTCTTAAATTAGGGGAAACCATAAAAATTAAGTTATGAAAATCACTTTTTACGGACAAAGTTGTTTGGGAATTAAAATAGGAGATATCAATGTTTTGGTTGATCCATTTATAACCGGAAATGATCTGGCCAAAGATAAAATCAATATCAAAGATTTAAAGGCCGATTATATTTTATTAACCCACGCACACCAGGACCATACTTTAGATGCTGAAGAAATTGCGAAAAATACGGGAGCGGTAATCGTAAGTAATTTTGAAATCGCTAATCATTATGAAGAAAAAGGCATAGAAGTACATCCTATGAATCACGGTGGAAACTGGGAATTCGAATTCGGAAAAGTGAAATACGTAAATGCCATACACACCAGTTCTTTTCCAGATGGGAAATACGGTGGGCAGCCGGGTGGTTTTGTGATAGAAGGCGAGCATAAGAATATTTATATTGCCGGCGATACCGCACTTACTATGGATATGAAATTAATTCCGCATCACACCACTTTAGATTTGGCAATTCTTCCCATTGGAGACAATTTTACCATGGGAGTAGAAGATGCTATTATTGCCAGTGATTTTGTTGAATGCGATAAAGTTTTAGGTTGTCATTATGATACCTTTGGCTACATTGAAATAGACCACGAAGAAGCTAAAAGAAAGTTTTTTGATGAAGGGAAAGACCTTATGCTTCTTGAAATTGGAGAAAGTCTGGAACTTTAGTTTCGGCTTGTCCAAATAATAAAATATATGCAGGCAGATTATAAAAAGTATATCTTAAATTTTAAACGCCCCAGCGGAACTTCGCGGGGCGTTCTTACTACTAAAGAAACCTGGTTTCTAAAAATCACCGATGGTGATAAGGTTGGCTATGGCGAATGTGGAATTCTTAGAAGTCTAAGTATAGACGATAGGCCAGATTACGAAGAAAAATTGCAGTGGGTTTGCAACAATATTAATTTGGGCGAAACCATGCTTTGGGAAGAATTAAAAGAATTTCCAAGCATTCAAATTGGGGTAGAAATGGCTTTTAGATCATTAAAAGCTAAAAATCCGTTCGAAATATTTCCTTCTGAATTTACGGATGGAAAAGCTACAATACCAATTAACGGATTAATATGGATGGGAGAAAAGTCTTTTATGAAATCTCAAATTCAGGAAAAAATTGAAGCCGGTTTTGATTGTATTAAAATGAAAATTGGTGCGATAGATTTTGAAACCGAATTAGAGCTTTTAAAATATATAAGAACCGAATTTTCTTCCGAAGAAATAGAATTACGCGTAGATGCAAATGGGGCTTTTAAACCTACTGAAGCTTTAGAAAAACTGAAGCGCTTAAGTGAATATCAGCTACACAGTATAGAGCAACCTATAAAGCAGGGCCAATGGGAACAAATGAGAGATTTGTGTGAGAAAACACCGCTTCCTATTGCTCTGGATGAAGAACTTATAGGGGTTTTTGATGTAACTAAGAAGAAAGAATTACTACAAACAATAAAGCCGCAGTATATTATTTTAAAACCGAGTTTAATAGGAGGTTTTAAAGGTACACAAGAGTGGATTGATCTTGCTGAAGAACAAAATATTGGTTGGTGGATTACCAGTGCGTTGGAAAGCAATGTGGGTCTCAGCGCAATTTCGCAATTTACTTATACTAAATACAGTAAAATGCCGCAGGGACTGGGTACCGGAAGTTTGTATACTAACAATATAGAGAGTCCGTTAGAAGTGACGAAAGGAAATATTCAATATAATCCGGCTAAAAGCTGGGAATTTAATTTTTAGTAAATGTATATAGCTGAAGCTTTTAAATATCGTTATGATTTTTGGCGATATATTATTGGAACTTTATTGGTTTTTATTGGAGTTGTTATTGGGCAAATTCCTTTAGGTATAGCTGTTTTTCTGGAGCGGGGAATGGAAATAGCCGAAATGACTGAAGGAGAACTTATGCAGGTTTTAGATTCTAACTTCACATTTTTTCTAATCTTGCTCACTTTTGCTGCAGGTCTTGGCGTTCTTTTACTAGTTGTAAAATTATTGCATAATCAACCTATAAAATCGCTTACCACCAGCCGAAAAAAGGTTGACTGGGGGCGCGTTTGGTTTGGTTTTGGTCTTGTAGCCGCTTTTACCATTATCGTTACGCTAATAGAATATGCGGTGAATCCTGAAGATTTTCTGATAAACTTTCAGCCGGTTCCCTTTGCTATTTTGGTAGGAATCGCCATTATAATGATTCCGCTGCAAACCAGTTTTGAAGAATATTTATTCCGCGGATATTTTATGCAGGGGCTTGGCACACTCGTTAAAAATCGTTGGCTGCCTTTAATAGTTACTTCAGTATGTTTTGGGGGCTTACATTTCTTTAATCCCGAAGTAACCCAAATGGGGAACTTGATCATGATCTATTATATTGGTACCGGGTTTTTACTGGGAATAATGACATTAATGGATGAAGGTATGGAATTGGCTTTAGGCTTTCATGCCGGAAACAACCTTACTGCGGCTCTGCTTGTTACTGCCGATTGGACAGCGTTTCAAACCGAATCTATTTTTAAGGATATTTCAGATCCAACTGCAGGACTTGATGTTTTGGTGCCCGTATTTATAATTTATCCCCTTTTCTTATTTATTATGGCTAAAAAATATGGTTGGAGCGATTGGAAAAATAAACTCTTCGGAAAAGTAGAAAAGCCTGAAACCATAAAACTTTCAGAAGAAAGTTAAATTAATCATTACAATTTCCTAACTTTCAATACAAAGTAATGTAACATATTTGGTTTTAAATATGGCAGATAAGTATAAAGTACGGGAAACCCACCCTGATTTCAGACTGAACAAGCGGCATTTTACTAATGCAGAGTTACATCTTGTGGCCTATAGTTTTATAAAAGAAGGAGAAGCTTTTGAAGAAAAAGTAGGAAGTTTCTTATTAGAGTGGATCAAACCTTCTAAGTATGTTGAGGTAAAAACTTCCGGTTCTACGGGTACACCAAAGGTTATCAGGATCAAAAAGGAGCATATGATCAATTCAGCCATTGCTACTTCCCGTTTCTTTGATTTACCAGAAAAAACGACTGCTTTGCTATGCTTGCCGGCAACCTATATTGCCGGAAAAATGATGCTGGTTCGCGCTATGGTATTAGGCTGGCAATTAGATATGGTGCCGCCATCTTCCAATCCCTTAGACCAGGTCTTTAAACGTTACGATTTTTGTGCAATGACGCCGTTTCAACTGGATAATTCTGTTGGTCGCCTGCACCTTATAAAAAAACTCATTGTTGGCGGTGGGGCAGTTTCTCCACGACTTCAAAAGATGGTAAAAGAAGTTAGCACCAAAGTTTATGAAACCTATGGAATGACGGAAACCGTTACCCACATCGCGGCCAAAAGACTAAATCCGTCAAAAAACAAGAAAAAATCACGAGTATTTAAGGTGCTGCCAAACATTAATATTTCCCAGGACGATAGAGGTTGTTTAGTGATTAAAGCGCCTAAGCTTTCAGATGAAATTATTACCACTAATGATGTGGTTGAAATTCTTACCTATAAAAAATTTCAATGGAAGGGTAGATTAGATAATGTGATCAATTCTGGTGGCATAAAACTTCACCCTGAACAAATTGAAAAGAAACTTTCCAAAATTATAGATCAGCGGTTATTTGTAACGGCGATGCCAGATGATGCCCTTGGTGAAAAATTGGTGCTGTTTGTTGAAAATGAATTTTCAGAAGATTTTCTTCAGAAATTAGAAAACGAGATCAACCAACTAAAGAGCCTTGAAAAATACGAGCGCCCTAAAAAGATCTATTTCATAGAAAAATTTGAAGAAACCCATACCGGGAAAATTCACAGGGAAAATACTTTTAAAAGCAAGGTTAACTAAGCTTTCATTTTATGAGAAAATTAATTGAATCCAGGGTTGGGATATGCAAGCCTATCTTAATAATATTTTTATTAGCTTTTTGTTCTCCAGCTACCGCTCAAATATTACCAGAACGCGAACGCGCACAACTTATAGAAGAAATACAACAGGATAGATTTGATAATCTTCTTCCCAAACTAATGGATCGCGCCGAAATTGATATGTGGCTGGTAATCGCGCGAGAATATAATGAAGATCCCGTTTTAAAAACTATGCTGCCGCCTACCTGGTTAAATGCCCGCCGGCGAACCATTCTTGTCTTTTACAGAAATAAGCAACAGGATAGTTTAGAACGTTTGGCAGTAGCGCGATATGATGTTGGAAAAAATATAAGCTCTGCCTGGAATCCTGAAAAGCAACCAGAACAATGGGAAGCTTTGGTACAGATAATAAAAGACCGAAACCCAGAAAAAATTGGATTGAATTATTCTGAAATAGATGGTATTGCCGATGGCCTGGTAAAAACCGATTATGAGGAATTTATGGAAGCTCTTCCGCAGGAGTTTCATTCAAAAATTGTTTCGGCAGAAGATCTTGCAATAAGCTGGATAGAAACCCGAAGTGAAAAGGAAATGGAAATCTACCCTGAATTGGTGCAGATCACTAAGGACATTATTCAGGAAGCATTTAGCAATAAAGTGATTATCCCCGGAGAAACGAGTACCGAAGATGTGGTTTGGTGGATGCGTCAAAAAGTAACTGATCTGGGGCTGGAAACCTGGTTTCATCCAACGGTTGCAATTCAGCGAGATGAAGATGCCCTGCAAGATCACGTGAGTGCATTTTCTTCAGCTAAAGAAAGAAAAGTGATTATGCCTGGAGATCTTATTCATTGCGATTTTGGTATCTCTTATCTGGGACTTAATACGGATTGCCAGCAAATGGCTTATATTTTGAAAGCAGGAGAAAGTGAAGCTCCAAAATTTCTTTCGGAAGCATTTGATAAAGGCAACCAGTTACAGGATATTTTAACCGGAAATTTCGAAACCGGAAAAACCGGAAATAAAATTCTTTTAGAAAGTTTAGAACAAGCTAAAAGTAAAGGTTTAAAACCTATGATCTATACGCATCCGTTAGGTCTTTATGGCCATTCCTCAGGCACTACCATTGGTATGTGGGATTCGCAGGATGGCGTACCGGGAAGTGGTGATTATCCGTTACAGGAAAATACTGTATATGCTATTGAACTTAATACCAGTGTATTTTTGCCCGAATGGGACCAGGAAGTTAGAATCATGCTGGAAGAGTCCGGTTTTTGGGGAGCCGAGGGTTTTCAATATGTAAATGGCAGGCAGAAAGAACTTTTACTAATTTCAGATAAATAAACTTTGAATTTCATTTGAGTGAAGTCCTTACTCAAACTAAATTCTTTTATCCTTTTTCTGCCTATTGTTGCATTTTCATATAATAATCCGTGGAATGTTTTCCAGAGCCATAGAATAAAAAGAATAGGCTTAAAATTAGTATGATACTGGCTTCAAATAACCGCCCCGGTTGCATAACTCCTATAAAATTTATTAAGATCGCGCCAATAATAATTGGGAGTTGAACGAGAATAGCCCAACGGGTAAGTAAACCCACAGCTATAAGTACACCGCCAATTAAATGGGCAAAGGCTACATAATGAACGGTTAGCATAGTGCCTCCATAACCTTCAAGCGGCTTTATGAGTTCTATAAGAGTTTCTGTTTGTGAAATGAAGTTGATTCCTTTTATAAACAGGAAAACACCTAAGGCAATCCTTAAAACATCAATGAAATAATAAGTGTGCGCATTCGCCCACTTATTGAGGGATTTTACGCTTATCATAACTTTAGTATTAAAGTTTATAAACTATAAGTTACTGAAAATAAATGTATTATTGTTTTAAATGTTCGTTATTCTTTTACTCGATAATCGAGATTTAAATGCTTCGAGGCGCTTCGAAAAGTAATAAAGGTTTTAATGAATGCCACGTGAGCTTGCTCCGAGGTAGTTTATTTGTAAGCATAAAAAATGGCTGTCTAAGACAGCCATTTTTACAATTCTAAATTAAATTTTTATTTCTTGTAACTGGATTGAATATAAAATTCCAGTTCGTTCACTTCAATTTCTTGGAGGGCTATATTTTCCTTTAAATCTCCCCATTCATCAGTTGGTATGATTCTAACTTCTTTTCCATCAATAAAAATATCTACCGGCATTTTAAAATCTTCAACATCAGCTATCCATCTTGCCTGTGTTTTTCCTTCTTTTTTTCTGAATTGCAATTTCGGTAAATCAGTATGTCTTAAATATTGATCAAAAATAGGTTCCAGGTCTACCTCGGTAGCTTCATCAAAGAAATTTTCGGTGGTTTCGGTATCGATGATCTGGTGTTTATAAGTTTCGGTGTAATCTTTCAGTGTTTTCCACCATAATTCATCGTTATCATAAATACTACGAATGGTATTTAGTAAATTGGCGCCTTTAAAATACATGTCTCCAGAGCCTTCGCTATTCACCCCATAATCGCCAATAATTGTGGCGTTATTACCAAGGCCGCGACGAGTTCCTTTAAGGTATTCCAAAGCCTCTTCTTTTCCCCAGCGGCATTCAATATAAACAGCTTCAGAATAGGAAGTAAAGCCCTCGTGAATCCACATATCGGCAATATCTTTTGCGGTAATACTGTTGCCGTACCACTCGTGACCCGATTCGTGAATAATAATATAATCCCATTTTAAGCCAATACCGGTTCCGGAAAGATCATTACCCCGATAACCCATTTCGTATTCATTTCCATAGGCTACGGCGCTTTGGTGCTCCATCCCGAGGTAAGGGGTTTCAATTAATTTGAATCCGTCCTCCACAAAAGGATATTCCCCGAATTTTTCATAAAAGCAATCCATCATTGGTTTAACTTCCTTGAATTGCTCTTTGGCTTTTTCCAGGTTGTAAGGCAAAACATAATAATCAAGATCTAGATCACCATACGAATCAGAGAAATGCTCATAATTCGCAATATTGATCATTACGTTGTAATTATTGATAGGATTAACGGTTTTCCAGCTCCACTGCGTAAAACCGTTTCCTAAATCTTTTTCTCCTAAAAATTGCCCGTTAGAAACATTCATCAGTCCGTTTGGAACTGCGATATCTAACTGAACTTCTTCCGGCTCGTCACTTTGATGGTCTTTATTGGGATACCAAAGACTAGCACCGGTGCCTTGCACTGCAACACCAACCCATGGATCACCGTTTTTATCTTCATCCCAAACAAAACCGCCATCCCAGGGCGCATTTCTTGCAACAGTTGGCTCTCCGGAATAATAAAATTGAATTTCTCCTTTTTCATCGGCTTTTACCGTTTCTTCCAACTCGATAAAAACCGCATTATGTTTACGTTCAAAAGCTAAAACTTCGTCATTCTGAAGAATAGAATCCACTTTCATATTTTCAAAAAGATCTATTTGAATGGTAGAAAGATCGTCTTCAGCAATAAAACTAATAGTATTGGAACCTGAAATAAATCGCTTTTCGGGTTCTACCTTAAGTTTTAAGTGATATTTCTGAACATCGAAAGCACGCTCAGGTCTTAGCGAGCCTCTAAGTGAATCGGCTTCGGTATAATTGCCTTCTTTGTTGCTTAAAACCTGGGCGCAGGAAGTATTGGCGGCTGCAATTAAGACAACTACGGCTAAAATTAATTTTTTCATATTTATTTCTGAAATTATGTTTGGATCACTCCTAAATTAAAATCTTTTTCAATAGGCGCGTGGTTGGCGGCTTCAATCCCCATGGAAATCCATTTCCTGGTGTCTAAAGGATCTATTACCGCGTCTGTCCATAGACGGGCAGCAGCGTAATAAGGCGAAGTTTGTTCATCATAACGTGATTTTATCGCTTCAAAAACTTCTTTTTCTTTTTCCTCATCAACCTTTTCACCTTTTTTCTCCATCGCAGCCGTTTCAATTTGTGCTAAAACTTTTGCTGCTTGTGTTCCTCCCATTACTGCAAGTTCTGCACTTGGCCAGGCAGCGATAAGTCTTGGATCGTAAGCTTTTCCGCACATCGCGTAATTTCCTGCACCATAAGAATTCCCCATAATGATGGTGAATTTAGGCACTACAGAATTGCTAACCGCGCTAACCATTTTAGCACCGTCTTTAATAATGCCGCCGTGCTCGCTTTTACTGCCTACCATAAACCCGGTAACATCCTGAAGAAAAACCAACGGAATTTTTTTCTGATTGCAATTTGCAATAAAACGAGTGGCTTTATCGGCTGAATCAGAATAGATCACACCGCCAAATTGCATTTCCGTAGGTTTCGTTTTCGACGCCGTAGTTTTTACAATTTTACGCTGATTAGCCACAATACCAACGGCCCAACCATCTATCCTGGCGTAGCCGGTAATAATAGTTTGCCCATATCCTTCTTTATATTCTTCAAACTCTGAACCATCTACCAGGCGGGAAATAATCTCCCTAACATCGTATTGATCGCTGCGTTTTTTCGGGAGAATCCCGTAAATATCTTCCTGCTTCTCCTTAGGCTTTACGGCTTTTTTATGGCTAAATCCGGCTTTATCGAAGTCGCCCATTTTATCCATTATATTTTTAATCCGGGTAAGCGCGTCTTTATCATCTTTCGCTTTATAATCGGTCACCCCGCTAATTTCAGAATGTGTAGTTGCGCCACCAAGAGTTTCATTATCTATAGATTCGCCAATTGCAGCTTTTACCAGGTAGCTTCCGGCAAGAAAAATACTCCCGGTTTTTTCTACGATAAGTGCTTCATCGCTCATAATAGGAAGGTAAGCACCACCGGCTACACAGCTACCCATAACGGCTGCAATTTGAGTAATACCCATACTGCTCATTACGGCGTTATTTCTAAAAATTCTTCCGAAGTGTTCCTTATCAGGGAAAATTTCATCCTGCATTGGTAAATAAACTCCGGCGCTATCCACAAGATAGATAATTGGCAACCTGTTTTCAATCGCTATTTCCTGCGCTCTTAAGTTTTTCTTTCCGGTAATAGGAAACCAGGCGCCTGCTTTTACCGTAGCATCATTAGCAACAACAATACATTGCTTTCCCTGATACATAGCCTATCTTAACAACAACGCCTCCAGAAGGGCAGCCACCGTGTTCTTCGTACATGCCTTCACCTGCAAAAGCGCCAATTTCTATAGAATTTGACTTCTCGTCAAGAAGAAAATCAATACGCTCGCGGGCGGTCATTTTTCCTTTGGCGTGGTGTTTTTCGATGCGTTTTTCACCACCGCCAAGTTTTACGCGTTTGAGTTTATGATTTAATGAAGAAACCAAAAGTTTGTTATGGTCTTCATTTTTATTGAATTTCATATTCATATATTGTAATTTTTAAATTCTGAAATTGAAAATATCCTTTATTAATGGATAATTTTTATCAAAATTTCAGTAATTATTGAAATTAAAGCTGTCTTTTGGCTAAAATACAAAATAGAGTGAATTTCAGTTGTGGTTTAGAAGGCTAAAATATCCGATATTTGTATAAAACCTTTTATTATGGGAATGAATAAAAATACCATTTTCGCGTGGGCTTCTTTTGCTTTGTTTATAATTGGTGCCGCAATAATTTTATTGGGTGTTCTTAAATATCGTGAATATGCAATTGGATTCTCAGTGGTAGGAATTGGATTTTTTGCTATTTCCTGGGCATTTAATGCCTTAAAAGGCAGAATTTAAAACAGAAATTATTATTAATTATGACCGGAAAAGATCAGAAGGAACAACTGGTAAAACATTTAAAAGGAGGAGAGGCTTTTGCTTCTTTAGAAAGTTTTATAGATAAAATTCCTTTTGAGAAACTAGGGGAGCGTCCATATAATTTACCGTATTCTTTCTATGAACTTTTTTACCACATTGTTTTTGCTCAAAAAGATATTTTAGAATACTCGATTTCGGGTGATTATAAGACCTCCAATTGGCCAGACGATTACTGGCCGGAAGAGTCTGCGCCTCAAACCAGGGAAGCATGGGAAAAGCTCAAAAAAGATTATTTTGATGATCGAGATATTTTTGAAAACTTCCTGATGGATCCTAAAAACGATCTTAATATTCCGGTAAGAAATTCTGAAAATCATACGTTACTACGCGAAACGTTACTGGTTGTAGAACATACAGCTTACCACACCGGGCAGATGCTCATTATTTTGCGTCTTCTGGGACTTTATAAATAGTGGGGTAGTGTGAGTTTTATTTTAGATATTTGCAAACTTAAACAGCTTAAAAAAATAATATATGGCAGACGATAAAAAAGTAATTTTTTCAATGTCTGGGGTGACAAAAACCTTTAAAAATGCGAATACCCCGGTTTTGAAGAATATATACCTTAGTTTTTTCTATGGTGCAAAAATTGGAATTCTTGGTTTAAACGGTTCTGGTAAATCTACTTTGCTTCGAATTATAGCAGGAGAAGATAAAAATTACCAGGGAGATGTAGTTTTTTCTCCGGGATACTCTATTGGTTACCTTGAACAGGAGCCTAAATTAGATGAAGATAAAACCGTACTCGAGGTTGTAAAAGAAGGAGTTGCTGAGACAGTAGCAATTCTTGATGAATACAATAAAATTAACGATCAGTTTGGTTTACCTGAAGTATACGAGGATGCCGAGAAGATGCAGAAGCTTATGGATAAGCAAGCTGCACTTCAGGATAAAATTGATTCTTCTAACGCGTGGGAACTTGATACCAAGTTAGAAATTGCGATGGATGCCCTGAGAACTCCTGAAGCCGATAAAAAGATATCGGTACTTTCCGGAGGGGAAAGAAGGCGTGTAGCTCTTTGTAGACTTTTACTGCAGGAGCCGGATATTTTACTTCTGGATGAGCCAACTAACCACTTAGATGCGGAATCTGTGCATTGGTTAGAGCATCATTTAGCCCAGTATAAAGGAACCGTGATCGCTGTAACGCACGACCGTTATTTCCTTGATAACGTGGCCGGTTGGATTTTAGAACTGGATAGAGGGGAAGGTATTCCGTGGAAAGGGAATTATTCTTCCTGGTTAGACCAGAAGTCTAAACGAATGGCGCAGGAACAAAAACAGGCCAGCAAACGCCAAAAGACATTGGAGCGCGAGTTAGAATGGGCAAAAATGAATCCTAAAGGTCGCCAAAGTAAACAAAAAGCCAGGCTTAAAAATTACGATAAGTTAATGAGCCAGGACCAGAAGCAGATGGATGAGCAACTGGAAATTTATATTCCAAATGGCCCAAGACTTGGTAATAATGTGATTGAGGCTAATGGAGTAAGTAAAGCTTTTGGAGATAAACTTTTATATGAAGATCTAAACTTTAAACTTCCGCAGGCTGGAATTGTTGGGGTTATTGGTCCAAACGGTGCCGGTAAAACCACGATTTTTAAAATGATTATGGGTGAAGAAGAGCCCGATAAAGGAAACTTTGAAGTAGGTGAAACTGCAAAGATCGCTTATGTAGATCAGGCGCACTCTAATATTGATCCTGAAAAAACCATCTGGCAGAATTTTAGTGATGAACAGGAAATGGTGATGATGGGCGGCCGCCAGGTAAATTCCCGAGCATATTTAAGCAGATTTAACTTTAGCGGTAGTGAACAAAATAAGAAAGTAAATATGCTTTCTGGTGGTGAAAGAAACCGACTTCATTTAGCGATGACGCTTAAAGAAGAAGGTAACGTATTGCTGCTGGATGAGCCTACCAACGACTTGGATGTAAACACACTTAGAGCGCTGGAAGAAGGTTTAGAAAACTTTGCTGGCTGTGGTGTGGTTATTTCTCACGATAGGTGGTTCCTTGATAGGGTTTGTACCCATATTCTTGCTTTTGAAGGAGATTCTCAGGTTTATTTCTTTGAAGGAAGCTTCTCAGATTACGAAGAGAACAAGAAAAAACGTTTAGGTGGAGATATTATGCCGAAACGTATTAAGTATAAGAAGTTGGTAAGATAAACTTAGACCCTGAAACAAGTTCAGGGTGACGTAAAAAGTAAAAACCTCAAGGATTTAAAATCTTTGAGGTTTTTTGCTTTTTAGCAATTAGTCTTTCTTAGGTTTTGGATTCTTCTTTTCCGGCATCGGGCCGCGGAGATGAATAATGAGTCCGTTTAGGAAATTCCGAAGAAATTGATCGCCGCACTCTACATATTTCGGGTGGTCTTCAGCTCTAAAAATAGCACCCAGTTCACTTTTTGTCACTTTAAAATCTACCAAAGCGCAAATTTTTACAATATCGTCGTCTCTTAATTTATGAGCGACTCTTAATTTTTTGAAAATATCGTTGTTTGTTAATCCCATAGCGCAAATTTAGGTTTTTCCGGAGTGATTACTTTTAGAATTCCAGGTTTAATTGTTTCTGAATAGTATTTATTTTTTCAAGATCAGCCTTATTGTCTATAACAGATTTTGCATCAGAAATAATATTTTTGGCTTCATTATCCAAATTTTTATAATATTCTTCATTAACAGATTTCTGTGTTTTTAGGTATTTAAACATCCAACCTAATTTCTGCACAATAATTATATCATGCTTACAATAGCCCCTAATTGGCGCCAAAACCTGGTAGAGAAGTTCCTCGAAACTAACGCTCTTCATTTTTATAATTATATCATCATCATTCTTTAAATACTGTTCATCTTGCTTTTGCATTCTAAGAGCCAGGAGTTCGGTTAAGTAATCAAGCGCGTTTAAGGCGGTGCCGGGATCGTTAATTCCGGGAGACATAGATTTCACAATTACTTCGGTTATTTGTTTAAAAGCCAGGACGTAATTGGTGTTAACTAATTCTCCACGAGCAAGGCTGAAGTTGGAAAGTACTTTTTTTAATGTTTCGTCATCAAGCTCCTTTTTTGATTTAAAAAGTGGAATACCATTTAAGATAAAAATTCCCTTTACAGGTAATATTTCGATTTGAGTTTCTTTTTCTGTGCAAATATCCAAAAGGTTATCTGAAGATAAATTTTGAAAATATCCACTTTTTTTAGAATGATATTCATACCAATTTTTGGTATCAGGAAAATTCTGTTTTTCATTTTCTTCGGTTTCCAACAGAAAATTTAAACGCTTTTTGGCCTGGCGGAAAATACGATCCAGAATATTATTAATTTGAATACTCTGCGAAATATTATGAATAAAATAGATAAAAGCTCCAATACAAATTACAGTGAAAATAATACCTAGAAATACTGAAAAACTTGGGGTTTGATAGGAATCTGCTTCAGGTTTAATAGATACCATCACGAAGATACAATAGAGAATAGTGGCCATGTAAATTCCTAAAATAACCTGGTGGTTTTTATCAGAAATAAGGCCGGGTAGTAATCTTGGAGAGTAGTTACTGGCAGCTTGATTTAAAAGAACCATTACCATAGAAAAACTAAAAACCATCATAGAGATAAGTCCGGTAATACAGGCGGTTAGAATACTAAGAGCCGTACTGCCATCATTTACCATTAGCATAGGCACCTCCTTTACGAGATAGTCGGAAACTCCCTTACTCTCCAAATAAATTAGCAAAAATGCGGTAAGAAAGCCAAAAAATGCAAAAAGGCTGGGATAAAAGGCAATTTTACTTTGCAGGTTGGAAAGCAGGATATAGATACGGTTAAAAAAATACTTCATTTAGTTTTATTAGAAAGTTACTCAAATCTACCTAAAAATAAACTTCTTAAATAGTTTTGACAAAATGACACAACAATTTGCAAGAAAAGCGTCAAAATGACATAAAATTGTAATTGGAATTTAAATTGCTAATAGATTTTTAAAAAAATAAATTAAAAAATAAAAGTTATGAGTTTAATTAAAAGAAATGAGGCCACTTGGCTGCCATCGGTTTTCGACGATATGTTTAAAACCGATTGGTTAGGAGGAACTACAAATGTAAATAGCATTGGGACCAGTATTCCGGCGGTAAATATTCAGGAAACTGAAGATAACTTTAGTGTAGAAGTTGCTGCCCCGGGAAAGATGAAAGAGGACTTTAATATTGAACTGGATAATGATGTACTAACCATTTCTGCTGAAGATAAAAAAGAAAATGAAACCACAGCAAAAAATGGTAGATACACCAGGAAGGAATTTAGTTATAATACCTTTAAAAGAGCTTTTAGCCTACCTGAATCTGTAGATAGTAAAAAGATCTCTGCGTCTTACAATAATGGGGTACTAGAAATTTTGCTTCCTAAGCGTGAGGAAGCTAAAGTACAGGCTAAACGTATGATAGATATTTCGTAATTTGAATCATTCGGCTTGATTACTCGAAAGCGTCCTTAAAAGGGACGCTTTTTTTATGTAAAATATTCTGAAACCTTTTATCAATATAACGATGTAGAACATATTTTCCAGAAGATATATACGCTATTGAATTTTTATGCGTTAAAAAGAAACCGGGAACTCTATGATTATTTTAGATAATTGATATATTTACCCGCAAGAACAGACCTACTAAATCTATTTTTATGAACAGATATTTTCTACTGATTTTTATTAGCATTTTCTCCTTGTCTTTCGCCCAGGCTCAGGAATATAGTTTTGGAATAAAAGGTGGCGGTAATTATGTGATGGGCGGCGAATTAACCGGTATTGATTCTAGATAAGGTTTTAACTCTGATACCTTTAATGCGGAATCTCAATTTGGTTTTCATGCTGGGATATTTTTCGAACTGAATTTCGGAAAGTTTTTTGTTCGTCCCGAAGTAATTTATAACTCGATGGAAACAGAATTTGCTTTTCCAGTACAGAACTCTACTTATGCTGTAGAAAAATTAAGTATTCCATTATTGTTCGGTTATAACGTGTGGGGGCCAGTAGATGTATATGCAGGTCCTGCTTATCAAAATATAATGAATGCTACATTGCAAGGAACGGAACCAGTAAATCAAACTATAGTTGCTCAAAATACTCCTTTAGCTGCGCAAGTCGGAGTTAAAGTTGGCTTTGGAAGATTTGAAGTAGATCTTCGTTATGATAGAAGTTTAGCCTCTGCAGAAACTCAAACTATAGACATTAATAACGGAAATTACGGTGTGAACCGTGCAAACTTCACCGATACCAGGTTAAATCAAATAATGCTTAGCCTTAGCTTTAAAATTGGCGATAGCGAATCTAATACAGGTCGAAGAAGAGGAAGAGGCTGTTATTTTTAATAATATTCATTTAAATAATAAAAAGCCCTAATTGTTAATTTTTCAATTAGGGCTTTTTTTATAGCCATTATTCTAAAATAAATGGCTTAAAATCATTAAATTGAAGGGTATATTTGCACGGTTAAATTCTCATCGAAATGAAAGAGCTCTATTCCCTAAAGCCTAAAAAACGCAAACGTCTTATTTTAATATTAAGTACTTTTTTCGTTTTATTGCTAATTACAGAATTCATTGAAAAAAGGAGCTTAAAAAGTATAGATCAGGACTTTTCTTCGCTATATCAGGATCGATTGTTGCCGGCTTCCCAAATGTATGAGCTTTCAGAATTACTACACGAAAAAAGAATGCTTTTCGAGAATATAAAAGATGATGGGGAGTTTATTGCTGAATTAAATTTAAAAGAAATTGAAGCTTATAATACCCAAATTGATCAAGTTCTAAAGGATTTCGGAAAAACCTATTTAGTAGATAGGGAGGAAGTATATTTTAAAGATTTTAATGAGCATTATCAGGAATATTTGATATTGGAAAATACAATCCTCGAGAATTTGCAAGAAGAGGATTTTAGCACCGCTAATTATCTTATCGATAAAAATGCGAACCACCATTTTAGAATCTTAAATCTCGATTTACATAATATTGCCAGTATCCAGCCCGAAGTTGGAGAGCAACTTATGGCTCATTATAAATCAAGCTCTGGAATGACTACACTACTGTATTATTTTAAAATTGCCCTTACCATTCTTATAGGTGTTTTTGTTCTTCGACTTCTTGGTTTAGAGCAATTACTTCGACGTCCTAAACAAAAATTTGAGCTGAACTAACCAACTCTTCTCTCAGAACTATTTGTAAGAATTTTCTTTATTTTTAATAAATAATTGGTTTCTTTTAGTATTACATTCTTGCCTTTTTTCATTAAAGGACTTTCTTTTTTTTTGAATAAAAATTGATTTTTATTTATCAAATAGAAGATTTCCTGCAATTTTAAATATGAAATTGTTTATTGTATTCTTGTTTGGGTATAAATATAACTGCGGATTAACAAAATTTTTGGTATTATATCGAAAAAATGCTTTAAGCCTATATTTTATATGTAGATTTACTATAGGATTAGACGCCCCCACCTTCTATTTCCATCCCCCATTCACCATTTAATTTTTGATACCCTAATAGTAATTACCCCAATAAAATGGTAACGTAAGTATACCGTTATCTTAAAATTTTTGATTTTAAAAATATAGAAGACCTTACTTCTATTTTTATTTGACTCGTCAAATTAACTCGTTTAAAATAAGTGAATTTCCGTAACAGAAAATGGGACTCACAGTGACGAAGTCATGAAAATTTATAATTATTAAATTAAGTTTCACCCCCGCCCAAATCAATACTTGCGACCTACAATTTTTTTCTTGGTTTTTATTTTTTACGAAAGATTTTAACCCAAGGAATTTAAATTATTAATCTAAAATTTGAATTGTGAAGGGGTCCTATTTTATTATTCCGTTATCAGTAGTCATTCATTTAATGATTATCAATCTGAGCTTTTATTTGCTCACACCGGAGACTTACACCGAAACTGTAGCCATAAGTATTAATTTATCCTGGCTGTTGATTGGGATTGGTCTTAATTTTTACAGCATTGATAGAAAAGAGAAGTTTAGGCACAAATTTCATAAATTCCTAAGGCATTTTTTTGTTTTTGTACTTTCATATTTTAGCGTCTTAGCCTTTGTAAAAATAGACTTCGATCCTCAAAAACAAATTTTAGTTTTATCCACGCTATTAGTACTTCTACTTTTCTATAGATGGGCATTTTTCGAATTTCGAAAATTTTACCGTCAAGGAGGTGGTAATTCGCTAAAAGTGGTGATCCTGGGTAATGATAGAAATTTAATTCGTCTGGAACGTATTTTTAATGATCCAGATTATGGCTATAGATATCTTGGTTATTTTCAAAGCAAGAAGGCAAAGCATATAACAGGGAAATATCTCGGTGATTTTGAAGATTGTTTCCGTTTTATCACCGATCAAGAGGTAGATGAAATTTATTGTTCAGTTAGTCAGTTTACTAAGTCCGAACTAGAAAGGGTCAGAGCTTTTTCTGATAATCATCTAACTAAGTTAAAGTTGATTCCGGATAATAAAGATATTTATTCCAGTTCAATGGAATTTGAAATCTTTGAAAATCTACCCATTCTCAATCTAAGAAAATCTCCTCTTGGATAAAAATTATGCAAAGTACAGCAAACGTATTTTTGACATTGGCTTCTCATCTTTAATTATTGTGTTGATATTATCCTGGTTAATACCGCTAATTTTCTTTTTAAATCTTTTTGAATCTAAGGGGCCGGTGATTTTTAGGCAATTACGACACGGAAAAGACAAAAAAATCTTCTGGTGTTACAAATTTAGATCTATGGCAGTTAATCCAGAAGCGAATAGTCAAATGTGCACCCGTAACGATTTAAGAGTAACCAAAATTGGTAAATTTCTAAGAAAGACCAGTATAGATGAATTACCGCAATTTATAAACGTTTTTCTTGGCGACATGAGTGTGGTAGGACCCAGACCGCACATGGAGCTTCATACAAGGGAATATGAAATTAATGTGGATAAATACTTGGTAAGGCATTTCGCTAAACCGGGAATAACCGGGCTGGCCCAGGTAAGAGGTTATCGCGGGGAAATTATTAGAAAATCTGATATTATTAATAGAACACGTATGGACATTCTTTACCTGGAAAAATGGACAGCCATGCTAGATCTAAAAATTATATATCAAACAATTTATAACTGCTTTTATGGCGAAGAAAAAGCCTATTGATTTTTGCTAATCATTTTAATAATAAAATTAGTCACCTCCTATGAAAAATTTTAAAAAACCTGTATCGCTTTCTTCAAAGGGAAGTTTTAAAAATATTCGATTAATAATCCTGGCCTTTATCTCAGTGATCTCTTTAAGCGCTTGCGTTAATGTCAAGAAAGCAACTTATTTTAACGATATTCCCGATTCTGAATTTAAGTCGAGATTTGAAAACATGGAATCGGTAATTAAGGAAAACGATTTGCTAAGTATTTCTGTTAGCAGTTTAAACCCAGAAGCTACTGAAGTTTTTAACGCTTCCAATGTTTCTGTGACTCAAACTTCAACGGCTACGGGAACTACCACTCAAGCTTCCGGATATTTGGTGGACCATGAGGGTTTCATTCGATTTCCCTTCTTAGGGACCTTAAAAGCAGCCGGGAAAACCAAACAAAAATTAAGAGAAGAAATTACTAAAGAACTAGTAGACCGCAAGCTCTTATTAGAACCGATAGTAGATATTAGATATCTAAACTACAGGGTTTCTGTGTTGGGAGAAGTAAAAGATCCTTCAGTATTGACAATTCCCAGCGAGAAAGTAACCTTATTAGAAGCATTAGGTTTAGCTGGAGATCTTACGGTATACGCAAAGCGCGATAACATTCTATTAATTAGGGAAGAAGACAATGTAAAAAAGCTGGTTAGGCTTGATCTAACTTCAGAAGAAATATTTACCTCTCCATATTATAACCTTAAGTCTAATGATATTATCTATGTAGAAGCTAATAAATCTAAAGTAGCTTCTACAAGTAGGGTAAATCAATGGTTACCTATTATTATTAGTACTCTTTCTCTAGCTGTCATCGCCTTGGACAGGTTCCTATAATCAATTAGTAAAGACATGAAATACAATTCTAAAACCGGAAATGAGGATAATCTTTTCAGGTATATCATAAAGACATTTTTTCCTTTTTGGCCCCTATTCTTAGTGCTTGCTGGGGTTTGTATTTTAGCGGCGTGGGGATATTTAAAATATGCCACTCCTATTTATGAGGCCTCGGCTTCAATCATGATAAAAGATGAGAAAAAGGGAGTAGATGATTCTAAAATAATGGAAAGTATAAATCCCTTTGATTCAAAAAAAATTGTAGAGAACGAAATTGAAGTTCTAAAGTCCAGAGATTTAATGAAGTCTGTAGTGAGAGACTTGAATCTTTACGCTCCCATTTATGAAGATGCCGGGATTAAAACTATTTCAGCTTATACTTCAAGTCCAATCAAGGTGATAGTTGAGGATCCAAATAGGATTAGTATCTCTGAAGACGAACCAGAAAAGCAATTTTTTAATTATAATTCTAACAAAGAAAAGGTTGTTTTTTCAGGTAAGGAATATTCACTAAACGAGTGGTTTGAGATATCAACTGGACAAAAGATCATGTTTGTAAAGAATGATAATGTAAATAAGAAAGCAAGTGATCCATTGTTCTTTTATTTATTGAACCCTAAAATGATCTCTTCTGAATTAATTGAGGAATTAGATATAAGTACTTCTAACAAGCTTTCATCTGTAGTTAATTTAACTATTAAGGATGAGGTGCCTGAAAGAGCTGAAAATATTCTTAACCGTTTAATTCAGGAATATAATCGGAAGATAATTAGGGATCAAAATGAGCTTGCTTTAAGCACAATGACCTTTATCGATGAGAGAATTGAAAATGTAGAAGAGGAATTAGATGAACTTGAATATAACATAGAGGAATATAAGTCTAATCAAGGTGTGGTAGATTTAAGCGAACAAGGCAGGTTATATCTCCAGGATGTTGGGGAGAATGACAAACAAATTTCGGAACTTGAACTTCAGCTAGCGGTATTGAATAATGTGGAAAATTATGTAATATCTAAAGGTAGCGCTGGAGGAATGGTCCCTTCAACGCTTGGGATTAGCGATCCAATCTTATCACAGCTTATTGAGAAGTTATATAATCTTGAGGTAGAGTATGAAAGATTGAAGAAAACTACGGCAGAAAACAATCCAATTTTAACTTCTATTTCCAATCAAATTTCTAAGATTAGACCAAGTATACTAGAGAATGTAAAAAGCCAAAGGCAGAATTTACAATCAAGATTAGCTAATTTAAACTCTAATAATAGAAGGTTTAATTCCACTTTGCGGAATATCCCTGGAAAGGAAAGAACACTTCTGGAAATAAATAGACGAAAGACAATTAAGAATAATTTGTTCTCTTATCTTCTTCAAAAAAGGGAGGAAGCAGCCCTGGCAAATGTTCCTACAAATGAAAATAGTGCGATGATCGATAAAGCTGAAGCCTCAATTGATCCAGTAAGTCCTAAACCACTTTTTACATATCTAATTGCTATTTTACTTGCTGTTGGAGTTGGTACTGGCTATGTAAAAGGAAAGGAAATTCTTAGCGGTAAAGTTCTATATAGATCCGATATTGAAGAGTATACAAGTATACCCGTAATTGCTGAAGTGTTTCACTCAAAGAATTCAAAGAATAAGAGATTTACTAAACCACAGGATTTTGTGTTAATTGAACAGTTTAGGCAATTAGGCGCCAGGCTTGGATTATACAGACGTGATACTGAGAATAAAAGAATATTAGTAACATCTGGAATTTCAGGTGAAGGAAAGAGTTTTGTGAGTTCTAATCTTGCTTTTAGTTTAGCCCAAACAGGTAAGAAGGTGGTTTTGGTAGACATGGATTTTAGAAAACATAATACTTCAGAGTTGTTTAATCTTTCTAGCTCAAAGGGAATTATTGGTTTGTTAAAGGGTGAAGTAACTTACGATGAAATTATACACCCATCTGGAGTAAATTCAAATTTATTCGTAATAGCCACCGGAGCCAAAGGAGATGATTATACAGAAACACTATTAAACGGAAAATTAGAGTTCCTAATGGACTCTCTATCAGATGATTTTGAATATGTTATAATTGATGCAGCTCCGGTAAATATTTTAGCTGAAGTGAACCTCATTGCCGAGTTTAGTGAAAAAACTTTATTAATTATAAGGCACGGTCATACTTCAAAGGAGTCGCTTAAAAGACTTGATGAATCCGCGGGTTTACAATCGCTTAAAAATGTTTCTATTGTTTTTAATGGTTTAAAAAACCGTGGGATGATAAAGACAGATTACGGCTATGGCTATGATCTAAAACATAGAATGGCTTCATATGCTAAACAATGATTAAAACATAAAATTATAATGAATATTTCTAATTAAAGAAACCTTTACAGAATAATAGCTAGAAGGTTGACTTTTGGTTTATCATATGATAAAAAAAATCCTGGGTAATATAGTGTTTAAAAATTTTTCCTATTTAACCATAGGCACTATCATAGCTCAACTAATAAGTCTAGTTACGGTTCTTAAAATCACCAGTATTTTAAATCCTGATGATTATGGTCTTTTTACCTTCCTTATAGCTCAAGGGATGCTGTTGTTAAGAATTGGAGATTTAGGAAATAGGAATATAGTAATAAGAACAATTGCCCGAGATCCCTCGCATACTAATGATTTACTGGTTAATGGGGCAATTTTAAGAGTGCTAGCCATTATTGCCTTATCTCTTATCTATTATATTTATAATCATTACTTCGGAAGCTTATCTTTCAACAACCTTTTTCTAATTTTTGTTTTCTCGCTCTTTAGCTGTTTTGCAAATTTATTTGAGCTAATCTTTCACGGTAATCAAAAAATGCTGCCCTCGGCGGTTATCAATCTTACTTACAGTGTAATATGGTTTGTTATTGTATTCTTTGTTCTTGAGAAAGGTATAAGTATCACCTATATTTTTTTACTTTATATTTCAATTACATTATTAAAAGGAATACTTTATTTAGCTTTCATTAAATATTATAAGTTATTTAAAGGTAAGATTCAAAGTTTTAGGGTTTCTTCCAAGCAAATTATTAAAGAAAGTTGGCCTTATTTTGCAATGATTCTTATTTTATTGCCTTTAACCAGTCTTGCAAACAATTTTTTAGATATAAATTCCAATAATATCCAAATTGGATATTTTAATCTTTCAGAAAGATTATTAGGTCCGATTTCCCTTGTAGTAGGAATGTCTTTAAGTGCCATATTTCCAAATTTGTCGGCAATGTGGAGCAAAAATAGGGAGAAATTTTATCGGTATTTATCCATTGGCTTTGGAGTGTACATGATGGCGTCCATGCTCATTTGTTTCATATTCACTCTTTTTTCTAAAGAGATAGTTATTTTATTATTTCCAGATGATTATTTACCAGCTATCAAGGTTTGCCAAATGCAGGTGTGGTATTTGTTTTTTACATCGGTAGATAGTTTAGTAGGAGTAGTGCTTGGTGCAGCAAATCGTGAAAAACTTATTCTAAGATTTAGTATTGTTTACTTTTTAATTTGCACTCCTGTACTTTTTTATAGCAGTAAGTATGGCGCTCTTGGCATTTCGTACGGCTATGTGATTTCTTATGGAGCCTGTTTGATATATGTATGGCTTACTTTTAAAAAATCCCTGAATATAAAGATCAAGTACGACCTTCGTATTTGGTTGCTCGCAATAACTCTATTTATAATATCATTTTATCTCACTGCAGATATTGCACTATTTTATAAACTAATAATATGCCTGGCTGTTGTAGGCCTTTTACTCCCTTATTCTTTTAAACTTTATAAGCCCTTATTTGTTAAATGAGAAGACAACTCGAAATAGCCTTTGTTTTCCTGCTGGTAATAATTTCATTAAAATTTTTTGATGCACGTTTTTTAAATGAGAGTATTCTTAATTACTTATTGTTTTTAACACTTATTATTACCGTAACTATATCTGTACCCTATGTACTCCCTCCCAATAAAGGTTTTGTCTTTCCGGTCCAATTATTATTGGGATCTATGTTTATTTCAATAATTATGGCTGGATTGTACTGGGATCAAAGTTTATTAGATAGCCTAATAGCAGTAGCACCTTATTTAATTTTCTTTTTCTTTTTTTATCTATTGCATATTAGATTTTCTATAGATCTTCTGGAAAAAATAATTGTAATTTATGGAGTATTATATATTCTCCTTTATGCGTTTGAGTTTATAAATAGTCCAACAGTGTTTTTTGGAAAGCCTTTATGGGGAGATGAATTTCTCGTATCTCGTGGAATTATGAGAATTATATTTCCGGGAGGAGGAGTTTTTGTTTTAACCAGTTTTATCGCAATTAATAAATTAACTTCTCAGGAAAAAAATAGATGGTTTTGGCTGCTCTTAACTATAGCTGGGATTGTAATTCCTGTAATGCAAGTAACCCGACAATTTATAGCAGGAATACTGTTACTTTATTTGTATCACGCTATAAGGTCTATTAGTCTTTCCAAAAAAGTACTGATATTTGGTTCTTTTCTTGCGCTCATAATATTCTTGCAGAATGTTGATCATCCAATTATTGAGGGACTTATTGATTCTACACGTAGTGATGCCAGGTTAGGTACTAACTATATTCGGGTACTGGCAGGGGAGTATTTTTTAAGCGATTTCTCTCCGAATTTGGTAACTCAACTTCTAGGAAATGGAGTGCCATATTTTGGAGTTTCTAATTTTGGCCTATATGTAGATAGTTTAGGAGTAAGTCAGGAATACTTTTTATCTGATGTTGGGATTATAGCGGTCTATGTGATGTTTGGCGTGCTCGCAATTATGGCCTACTTCCTTATTTTTATAAAAAGTTTTATAATTCCGCTTCCAGAGAAATTTCAATACTTAAAATATTATTTGTGGTTTATGCTACTAACCAGTTTAACCTGGTATACCACTTACCACTATCATTATTTAATTATTACGGTTTATGTTCTTTATATGTATCAAGCTGTCTATTTAGAGCAAGAGGAGAATAAACTCCAACCGCAAGAGTCTGAGAAAGAATTAGACAGAGAAATCCTCGTTTCCGAATGAGAAAGCCTATTTTAACAGTAGCCATGCCTACGTATAATGCAGAACAGCATATTAAGGATGCTATTGATAGTGTTCTTAATCAAACCTTCGAAGATTTTGAATTATTAATAATTAATGATGGCTCATTAGATCATACCTTAGAAATAATTTCTTCTTATAAAGACATACGAATTAGGCTCATTGATCTTGAAAAGAATAAAGGGATAGCTCATTGTCGTAATCTTGCTTTACAAGAAGCCCGCGGCGAATTTATTGCCTGGACAGATAGCGATGATCTCAATGAACCTACAAGATTTGAAAAACAAATATATTTTTTACAACATAATTCAGATTTTGGTGGGTGTGGGACGTGGCTTTCAAGGTTTAAAGACTCTAAAACTCATTATGTAACAAAAGCTTTTAAAAATCCAGAAAAGATAAAAGCAGCGCTTTTATTTAAACCGGCGAGTATTCCAAATGCTACTGCGATGTTGAGATTATCAGAAATAAGAAGGTATGGATTGAGATATAATGAAAGCCTTCAAATAAGTGAAGATTATGATTTTATATTTAATTGTTCCAGGCATTTGAAGTTTTCCAATATCCAGGAAGTTTTATACCGTTATAGAGATTCTGAAACAAGTATTATGAAAACATTTGAAGCCCAGGAAGAGCAGAGCTTTAATATTTTAAAAACAGTTTATAAAAAAGCTTTAGCCAGCTTAGATATTATAGCAACTGAAAAGGAATTACGTCTTCACCACGATATTTGTTCAAGCAGAATTTTTTCTCAATTTTCTGAATATGAAGCGTGCTATTATTGGTTGGAGAGTTTAAAGCTAAGAAACGATTCAAAAAGAGAATACAGCAATAAAGTATTCAATCATATTATTACAGAACAATTTTTTTTTCTCTCTAAGAAAGCCTCTTCTTTTGGTTTAAAAACTTTGTTGTTTTTTATTCGAAAATCTTTAAAAAATAAATGGTTAATAAATCCCAAGGACTATTCTAAGTTGGCAGTTAGATGTGCCTTGAAATACGATAAGTTTGAATTTAAGCTGACTTAAAAATTCATAAAAACATCCTGTTTTAAGGGGAATATTAGTCTTGTAGATATCATTGTAGTTATTTACTTTTTTGATGAAAATCCTTTTCAATATCAAATTTTCCAGTGAATAGATGATTCGTACTAGCTTGCTTCTTTTCGTTTAAACTCTATTTTTAAAAAAACAGAAAATTAGATGTGTTAGGGTAATTGGATTACTTGAATAATATAATAATTGTCATTTAATCAATTAGTTACAATACAATTTGGGGTTTGTGATATTGCGAAAAATAGTGCAGTGCACTATGAATAAATACACAATAAAATTATTCGACGTGGTTATCAATTATTTAATACTTGCTCATAAGAATCCGGAACAGTTATACCGATTAATAACTCGACTGGATTTCAAGAATGTTAATTTTTTTATTCATATAGATAAAACAGTTGAAATTTCGGCTTTCTCCACAGGTTTGTCTGGTTTAAGCAATGTTTATTTTCTTAAAGATAAAGACCGGTTGATGACCCCCTGGAGTGATATTAATGGTTGTAAGGTCCTAATCACCTTATTACGTAAGGCCTATGAAAAAGTGAAAACAAATGCATATTGTATATTTTTATCTGGCCAGGATTACCCGCTTAAGGATAATATTTATATCTATAATTATTTAAAAACCCATTATGGGAAAAATTTTATTTCTTTAAATCAAATAGCTAATATTTGGCCGGAATGGAGGATGAGACTAGAGCGTTATAATTTTCATTTTCCTAATAACCAACGTGTTTTTAAAGGTATTTTTCCATTAGCTGATAAGCGGTT
Source organism: uncultured Flavobacteriaceae bacterium (assembly GCA_963727565.1). Taxonomy (GTDB): domain Bacteria; phylum Bacteroidota; class Bacteroidia; order Flavobacteriales; family Flavobacteriaceae; genus Salegentibacter. The sequence goes on along the minus strand of CAVSGU010000006.1, from coordinate 13,115 downwards.
TTTTACCACCGGGAATTTAAAGAATTCCTTTTATATAGCTAAACGCATGGGTTTAGTCAAAGTTCTACAAACCTTCGTTAAGCCTAAGAGATTGCACCCATCCTACATTGAGCCGGTTGGAGGCTCAGCTTTTTGGGCGCTTCCTATAGAAACGGTAGATGAATTATTGGCATTCCTAAATGAACATCCTGGATTTTTAGACTATCATGAGTATACCCACGTTCCCGATGAGATTTTATTTCATAGTATCGTCAATCTACTAAAGCAGCCTCATGAAATAGCAGAGAGCACGACTTACACCAATTGGGAAAGGAAAAGGGACGACGATAGTAGTCCTGTTATGTTTCACACCCAGGAAGATTTGGAAGAATTATTGGCTTTGAATGACCATTACCTGTTTGCCAGAAAATTTGATACCGGTTTGGGTAGTTTTATTCTAGATGAACTGGACAGGAAAACCAACTTTCAATCCCAATCCTAATTGACCAGAATTAAAAGCTTTTGAAACCTGTGATATTTTAAAAAGTTCAATTTACTGTGAGAAACAAAAAGAGGGTACTTATAACGGCGTCAGATCAATTTGGATATTCCACCACTTTACTTAAATACTGCCAATACTCAACTTCAATATTTGATATTACCTACATCGGGTGGGATTATAATTTACCCAAAATAGAGTTAGCTGGCGTTAGGGTTAAATACGTTAGCAGAGAGGGTAACCTTTTAAAAAGAAACGTGAGTTTGCTAAGAGCATTTCATGAGGAAATTTCACTTGGTTACGACCTTATATTTTCAACATACGTAAGAGGAATTTCTTTGATCAAACTTTTAAATCCGCGATCCAATTTTTTAATGTATATAGATACTTTCGGGGTTATGCCTAACGCCTCAAAGCGTTTTATATATGATGCAGTATTGAAATTTGAAGTTTCATTTTTTTCAAATGTTGCCGTTATAAGTGAAGGCTTAGCCAGGCGTTTGAGAAGAAAAAAATATAATATGCTTCCTCTTGGAGGCGAATGTTTCAATACTGAAATCAAATCATTCGAACAACTGGAATTATTATATGTAGGGACTTTAGATAACAGGAATATGATTGATTGTGTGAAAGGATTTCACAAATATCTTCAGAAACAAAAAATAAATGAAAGGCGAACCATTTTTAGGATTATTGGAGATGGACCCAATAACGAATTGAAAGAAATCCAGGATTACGTAAAAACTAATAATTTATCTGATAACATAGAGGTACTGGGCTATTTACCTCAAAGCCAATTGCTGCCTTACTTTAAAAGTGCAAATGTTGGGGTGTGCTATGTTCCTATGTTTTATTACTATGAATACCAGACCCCAACAAAAACTTTCGAATATTTAATTTCTGGTTTGCCAGTTATAGCAACAGGTACCTATGAGAATGCAAAGCTAATAAAACCTTGGTCGGGTGTCATTATTAAGGATAATGCAGATGCATTTTGTGAAGGTGTTGCCCAGCTTCAGAGCCAGAAAAAAGAATTCTGCAGTAATAGAATAAGAAAAGAATATTCTAAACATAAATGGGAGGAAATAGTTAAGTCCCATTTTACTCCCTTAATCAATAGGTTAATAGGTTAATAATTTATACAATTTATTTTCAATAAATGAATAATAAGATAAGGAATTTTAGTGCCGAATTAATTGCCAGGGCTCTAATAGCTGCCGGATTTGCTAAAAAAATTAAAAAAAAAGCCTTGCGCGGTGATTTTATATTATCACTATATTTTCATAATCCAGATAAATCCCTTTTTGAGTTTTGCATTAAATGGTTGAAAAAGAATGATTTTAGTTTTCTTTCAGAAAAGGACATTGTTGCAATAGCTAATAAAAAACTTCCCTTTCCTAAAGTAGGTGTTATATTAACTTTAGATGATGGTTGGGAAAGTAATCAAGAAAATGTTATTGCCGTAGCTGAGAAAGAAAAAGTACCCGTTACTATTTTTGTTGCTACAGATGCCATAAAAAATGGAAATTATTGGTGGCCATATGTTGCTAGAGCTAAGGAGCTTAGAATGCCTTTCCCCTCTATTGAAGATCTTAAAAAGGTTCCTAATAAAGAACGGGAAAAATTATTGGCAAATATAAAAATGAGAGTTACGATGGAGAGGCAGGCTTTAAATCTCAATCAACTTAAGAACGCGTCAAAATCGAAGTATGTAACAATAAGTGCCCATACAGTTAACCACCCAATTTTACTGAATTGTGAGGATGAAGAAGCATTTCAGGAAATAAAAAAATCCAAATTACAAATTGAAGAATGGTTAAATATTAAAGTGGAATCTTTTTCATACCCAAATGGGGATTATTCAAGCCGAGAAATTGAATATTTAAAGCAATTAAATTTTTCCTCGGCTTATACTACAGAACCAGCCTATTTAACGGAGGAAAGACTCCAAAGCATCTATCAACTGCCAAGATTCTGTGTTTTTGAAGGGATATCCAAAGCAGAAGCAATTTGCAGAATGACGGGAGTATGGCAGCGTTTTTTTAAATAATTTATGATATAAAACAAGTTCTATCGAAATTAACTTTCATTTATACTACTACTTCAAAATTTTTTAAAGCAGCAATCTTAATACTTGTTATCTGAGCCATGGTCTTACATTTAGAAAGAAAATTCACCAGTCCTACAGAGACTTTTATCGTAAATCAAATAAATGCTCTTAGTACGGTTAATCATAATGTTTTTACTATAGAAAATTTAAATTTTTTGAAAGTTGAAGCTACTGTCTATAATCCTCCACACACATCGGCGTTTTCGACAAAGTTTTTAAGGAAGAATCATATGAAATATTTTGAGACAATACTTAAAAAGCAAGTACCAAAATTAATTCATAGTCATTATTTAACCGATGCAGTATTTTTCCATCCTTTTACAAAAAACCTCAATATTCCCAAAGTGTGCTCCTGTTATGGTTATGATGTTTCTGTTATTCCGCGGAAGTTTGGTCTATTAGCGAAATATTACTACAAAAAAATTTTTAAGGAGTATGATTTGTTCTTAGCAATGACAGAGGAGATGAAAAAGGATTTACTTGCCTTAGGCTGTCCCGACAGCAAATTAATGGTGCATTATCACGGTATAGATACTAATTTTTTCGATTTAAACAGAAAATATGAAATTAAGAGCGGAGTCTTCAATCTATTAACCATTGCAAGTCTTTATCCGGTTAAAGGACATTTATCCGTTTTAAAGGCAGTTAAGATGCTTTCAAAGAAAAACTCAGAAATTAATATTAGATATAGAATAATAGGAAATGGTATTTTAAAAGAGGAGCTGGAAGATTTTGTTGAGAAAAATAAACTTACGGATAAAGTTACTTTTCACCCTGGAATAAAGCACGGACAAGAATTTATTGATTTTTTAAATGAAGCTGATGTTTTTCTACACCCGAGTATAACTACAAAACAAAATGATAAAGAGGGTATCCCAGGAGCAATTGTAGAAGCAATGGCTAGCGGGTTGCCCGTAATCTCAACCTGGCACGGGGGAATTCCCTTCATCATAGAAAATAACAAAACGGGTTTTCTTGTTAAAGAACACGACTCTTCCAGTATTGCCCAATATCTAGAGTTATTATATAACAATAAGGAATTACGAATAAAAATTGGTACAAACGCTAATCAATATGCAATGTCTAATTTGGATTTGTTTGAGAAAGCTAAAGATTTAAGGGAAATCTATAGTTTATTAATCCATAAAAATACTGCACACTTTATTTCTTAATAAGGACTTTAAATTAACAATGAGTATATAATGAAAAACTATTATTTATGTGTGGTATTCTAGGTAGTGTCAATGTATCAAATACTGATAAATTTTTGAAGGATATTGCCCATCGTGGCCCAGACTCTTCCGGAATCAGATCCTTTACAATTGGCGATAATAAAGTTGATTTGTTGCACCGTCGGTTATCAATTGTAGATTTAAGTGAAGCCGGTCATCAGCCCATGTCAGCGCACGACAATAAAGGTTGTATCGTTTTTAATGGGGAGATATATAATCATTTAGAACTTAAGAAAGAGTTGAGCCTTTTAGAATTCAACGGACACTCTGATACCGAAACTATAGTCAACTATTTCAGAAATAAATCTTTGCACGAGAATCTATCAAATTTGAATGGTATTTTTAGTTTCGCCTATCTGGATATTGAAAAAATGCAGATTTCCCTCGCTAGAGATCGTTTCGGGATCAAACCACTTTATTATTTCTTTGATGGGGAAAGATTGATGTTTTCCTCAGAAATTAGACCTATAAAATTTTGTTTGAACCCTAATTTGGATAAAGGGATGTTGCTTAATAGTCTAAAAATGCGATATATTCCTTCGCCATTTAGTCCATATGAAGGAATCAAAAAAGTGGAACCGGGGCAGATTATAACTTTCAACCTTCAGCATAAATCGATTACAGAGACAAAAAAATATTTTGTTAAACCTTTAGCTCTTGGTAGTCGAAAAGGTGAAGAAAATAAACTGGTTCAGATGTATGGGGATTTATTTGAAAAAGCCGTGCAAAGACAATTGATGGCCGATGTAGATATTGGAATATTATTAAGCGGGGGAATTGATTCCGCTTTGGTGGCGGCTATAGCTGCAGAAAATTTAAAAATTAAGCCTAAAGCTTTTACCATCGGATTTGATGGTGAGCATGAGTCCGATGAAATTAATTATGCAAAACAAACTGCCGATATTCTTGGGTTAGAGCATTTTAATAAGAAAATAGGATATCCAGATTTTATAGGAGCTATTAAGAAAATAGTTAAAATTGTTGAAGAACCAATAGGTACAACTTCTATAATACCTATGTATTTCCTCTCCGAACTGGCGGCCTCAAAGGTGAAAGTTGTTCTAAGTGGTCAGGGAGCAGATGAGCCTCTTGGGGGTTACTACAAATATAAGGCATTACCGTTGTTGGAAAAGTTGGGCCCCTTTACCGGTGTAACTTCCTTTCTGAATAAATTTGACTTCATATATAATAAAAATGAAAATGTCCGTAGAGTTTTAAATGCTATGCAAGAGCCCGATGTAATCAATTCCTGGATGGAATTTAATGCCATTTCATCATTAAAAGAAATTACGGATATACTAAATCCTCGAGTTCGCAAAGATACAATGAGGTTACTTGCTGAAAAGCAACGGGTACTTCACAGTATTTGGGAAAAGAGAATGCCAGACCAGAAAGATGTAAAAGATTTATTTTTATATTTTGATTCTCGCACCTCGCTTTCTGATGATTTGTTGATGTATACTGATAAGCTCACAATGAATCACGGTCTTGAATGTAGGGTTCCTATTTTAGATAATGATTTGATGGAATTTATTGAATCATTAGATAGCCATTATAAATTTAATATAAAAAACGGAAAAATAATTCATAAGGAATACGCTAAAAAATATTTACCTTCAAGTATTATCGAAAGAAAAAAGCTCGATTTCAAATCGCCAACTGAAAAATGGTTTAGGGAGAATATAAATGAAATTGAAAATATCCTTCTTGGAAATAAAGCTTTTACTGATTTGTTTAATGAAAAAAGCGTTAGACAATTGTTGAATATTCATAGAAGGGGTAAGAATTTAGAAAAACAGATTTTTCTATTATTTAGTTTAAATTATTTGCTGCTGGAAGACTGGAAGGTAGCGACCTTAGATGAAGTTTATTTTAGTAACTAAAATGCAAAACTCATGAAAATTTGGTTCGATATTTCTAATTCCCCTCATGTAAATATGTTTTATGATTTAATTGTGGAGCTTGAAAATGAAGGACACACTACTATTATCACCTCTAGGCCTTTGGCCAATACCGTAGAATTGCTAAACCAAAGAGGCTTAAAACACACCATAATTGGAGCACATTATGGAAAAAATTTTTATAAGAAACTCTTTGGGTATCCTATACGCGTCTTTCAACTTAGAAATTTTTTGAAAAATAATAAGCCCGATTTGGCAGTTTCCCAAAGCTCATTCCATTCGCCTGTTGCAGCAAAACTACTTGGAGTTCCATCTATTTATACGAATGATAATGAACATGCGATGGGAAATATACCTGCTTTTATGTTTGCTACTCAGGTTCTAATTCCTGAAAATTTACCTATTGAAAACATTACCAAGAAGGGAATATCACTTAGCAAAATTAAGCAGTATCCTGGTGTAAAAGAAGGCATTTATCTATGGAAAAAAGGAAAGCAAATAAATTTCGATAGAAAGGCTTTATCAAATAAAGACATAACAATCTATATTAGGCCAGAACCATTAACTGCCCAATATTACAAAGCAAAGAAAAATTTTCTTGATGATACTATTTGTGAACTTCAGGAAAAATACCAGATAAAAGTACTTGCAAGGGATAAAACTCAGTTGGCTTATTATAAACAAAAAAAATTCAACAAAACAAATGTACCAGATAATCCTCTGGACTTTGATGAGATTGCCAATAGTTGTAGTTTATTTATAGGTGCGGGTGGTTCTATGACAAGGGAACTAGCTATTCTTGGAATCCCTACAATTTCAGTCTATCAGGATGAGCTTTTGGCAGTGGATGAATATTTGATTTCTAAAAAAGTTTTAAAACATGAGCCAGCAATTTCTGCGAAAGTTGTTGAAGATTATTTAAAATCCTTAAATCAAATTAGTGAAAGCAATGATATAATGGATAAAGGTGAAAAAGCGTATGAAATGCTAAAAAATGAAATATTAAGTTACGATATTAAAAAGAAGGCTATTAACAATTAAAATAATTATTCATTTTCAAAAGAAACCTGATCTATGCAGATAACCATCGTTGCCGGAGCTCGGCCAAACTTCATGAAAATTGCACCAATCATTAAAGCAATTCATAAATTCAACGAAAAAGATGAAAAAGTTAAGTATCGCCTGGTGCATACAGGCCAGCACTACGATAAAAAGATGAGCGGTGACTTTTTTGCGCAATTGGGTATACCTGAACCAGATACAAATCTTGGTGCCGGTGGGGGGACGCAGGCCCAGCAAACAGCCGCAATCATGATTGGTTTTGAAAAAGAGCTTGAGCTTCATCGACCCAACGTGGTTTTGGTTGTTGGAGATGTTACATCTACCATGGCTTGCAGCATTACCGCCAAAAAAGAGTGTATTGATGTTGTACATGTAGAGGCTGGTATCCGATCGGGGGACATGAGAATGCCAGAAGAAATTAATAGAATGCTCACTGATTCTATTTGTGACCATTTCTTTACTACTACAGAGTTGGCAAACTCAAACTTAATTAAAAACGGAATTCCAGAAGGTAGAATTCATTTAGTGGGAAATACAATGATTGATACATTGTACCAAAACCTTGATAATTTGATTCAGCCTACAGTTTGGAAAAAAAATAACCTAAAGCAAAATGAATATTTTTTAGTTACTCTGCATCGTCCTGCAAACGTGGATGATTCCCGAAATTTAAAAAGTTTACTTGATGTCATTTTAACAAGTTCAGATCCATTTCCCGTTTTGTTCCCTGTGCATCCCCGGACAAAAAAAGTAATTGAAGAAATTTCTTATGAAGATAAGCAATTAGTTCAAATGGATCCTTTAGGTTATTTAGAATTCATTTATTTGGTTAAAAATGCGAGGTGCGTGATAACCGATTCAGGGGGTATTACTGAAGAAACCACTGCTTTAGGAATTCCATGTATTACTTTACGTGATTCTACAGAACGTCCGGAAACCATTTCTATTGGAACAAATGAGTTAGTAGGAGTAGACCCTAATAACATACCTCCCTATATTAAAAAATTAAATGCTAATGAATGGAAAAAAGGAGGGATGCCTAAAATGTGGGATGGTAATACGGCATCTAGAATAGTGAGTAAATTGTTTGATATCTATGGCTAATTTCTTTTCCATTTCTTAAAACCAGAAATGGTAAAAAGAGATGAAAAATCAATCTTTTAAAAAAAACTTATGGTAAAAGTCGGTTTAATAGGTGCTGGAAAAATGGGAATATCTCATTTATCAATTTTAGGAGCCCATCCAGATGTACAGGTAGTTGGTGTATGTGATACGTCCAAACTTGTTCTTAGTGCACTGGAAAAATATAGTAAGTTCAAATGTTATACTGATTATCTTAAGATGGTAGAAAAGGAAAAGCCAGATGCGGTATTTGTGGCGACTCCTACTAAATTTCATTTTGATTTTGTAAAGGAACTTTTAGCAAGGAATATTCATGTTTTTGTTGAAAAACCATTCTGTCTTACAGAAGAACAGGGAATGGAACTGACTTCTATGGCATCAGAGAGAAATTTAGTGAATCAGGTGGGATATCATAACAAATTTGTAGGCACTTTTAGAGAAGTGAAAAGGTTAGTAAAAGATGGGGCTATAGGAGAAGTTAATCATTTTATGGGAGAGGCCTACGGCCCTGTAGTTACTAAGAAGAAAGAAGGGACCTGGCGTTCTAATCCTTCTGAAGGTGGTGGGTGTTTAATGGATTACGCATCTCACGTAATAGATCTTATTAATGATATTCTTTCCCCAATTACGTCTTCTAAAGGCAGTATTCTAAAATCTATATATTCCAAAAGGGTAGATGATGCCGTATATTCTCTACTAGAACTTTCTGATAAAACCACCGGGATGCTTTCTGTAAATTGGAGTGATGAGACCTATAGAAAAATGTCTACTTCAATCACCATAAATGGGGATAAGGGTAAAATTATTTCAGATGCCAATGAACTGAAGGTATACTTTAAAGAAGATTATTGTCCAGAAGGTTATTCTAAAGGTTGGAACGTGAAATATGTAACAGATTTAACCCCTCAGGTAGATTTTTATCTAAGAGGAGAAGAGTACTCAGCACAGGTTGATTATTTTATAAATGCCGTTATCGGAAATGTTCCGAACAACATAAACAATTTTCAAAGTGCCTGGCTTACCGATAGAGCTATTTCAATTATAAAGAATCAAAAGTAAAAACAGGATGGAAAGAATATTATACGGAGACAATCAGTTTTTTGCGGTTAATCATATCTCCGACGCAAAATCTATGGCTCAGTCTATTAAATTTAAAAGTGATGAAGCTATTATAAGAACTTTAGATTATGCTATTGAAGCTGGTATTAATACCTTCATGTGTACCACACATGATAGGATAGCGAGGATATGTGATGTGATAAGAGCAAATCCCGTCAAATATAAAGACTTCAAAATCTATCCCTGTATGCCTTATGCTCACAAATATGCAAATGCAGTAACCGAATTAGGAATACAAGGTACAATTAAACAATATGTTCCCGGAAACCTTTTTGGCACTATGTTTAAAGGAGGAATGGCAGTGGTATCTAAAGACTTTCTAAAGATTATGGAGCTTCTTATAGATGCTGAAATGAAAATGTTTAAAGGAATTAATACTCCGGTAATTTTTCTTCAAAATGTAATTACAGATTTGCTTCTGGGCTTAGGAATGGTAGAGGTATTGAAAGGTTTTCACGATTATATCTTGAAAAAGTATGATGCTGAACCTGGATTTATAACTATGAATATGCCTAAGCTATTGGATACCCTTGAAGAGGCCGGAATAAATAATCCTATTATTTGCTTTTCGATGAATAAGGTGAATTTCAGAATGTCTGGGGGAAAGGATCTATATGAAGAAACGTTGAAAACCAGAAATTTAAGGGCGATAGCTATGCAGGTTTTAGGAGGTGGAGCAATTCCTCCAAAAGAAGCTTTAGAATATGTCTCCAAATTGCCGAATGTGGAATCTATTCTTTTTGGAGCTTCATCAAAAGCTAATATTGAGAATACAGTTTCATAATATTAGAAATTTTGATAAGGAGAAAATCACCTGATCTTTTTATTAAATAAATACTTCCAGATATGTTTTATGTAAATCTTGGAGAATTATTAAAACTAATATGCACCAGGTTTTACCTCATCATAACTGCTGTTTTCGTTACCGACTCTAACTTCATCATAATAAATTACTTTTTGGGAAGAAGCGCTTCCCCAATCCCATTTATAAACACCAAATTTGAAATAAGGATACGCATCATCATTATAAGAATTGGGCATATTTTGCCTGTCAATAACCTTTTCACCATTCATCCATACTTCCAGGATTCCGGTGTTGGTGTGGGAGTATTTGATATGTACAACCCAATCAATCCATTCGTTTTTCGGGATAGGTCCAAGATCTATATATTCCAGGCCATCAGAGTAACCACTATCCATTATTTTATCAGCGTCCCATCTGGCCATCCATTTAATTCTACCATCACCAGTAAGTAATGTATTTGAAGGACTTCTATCTACATGCTCACCTTCATCTGCCTGGTCATGCCATTGCCCAATTACCTCTCCTGTAGAGCCTGATGTATAGGAGTCTGGAAAATATTGTGAAAAGCCATACCATCCTTCTGCGCGTGCTGTACTTTGTGCCTGGGACATTTCAGTTCTATGCCCCCCCCAAATTTTAGGATCACTCTTATTAATCTCGAACCGGCCTGCTATTGTTCCTTCTCTTTTTATACTACCTTCTAGTTGAAAGCTATGATCTGTAGCATGTTCTAAATAAAAATCGCCAGCTTGTGGATCATCCTTCAGATCGGGGTTTTCGAAAGTTTCTACTAAGATTAAATTTTTGGTATTCCGCTCTTCTAAAGGAGGTTTAGGAGTGGTTTGAAACTGTTTCTCTTCCAAAGCATAATGATAGTTTCCAGAGAAAGCAGAAGTTGAAAAAAGTAATATGTAAAGGATATATTTCATTATAATATAAATATAAGAATTGTTATTAATTCTTATGATCCTAATAATATAAACTATAACATTTAAAATGCCTTATAGGACTAGTTTACTCTACCTCACCGTAAATACTGTTTGCGGAAACAATCCTGGCTACATCATAGAAGTTCGTCTTTGGTAAGTAGAGGTTTTCAATCCCAGTTGGAAATCCAAATTACCAATGTGCCTAATAAAAAAGCTCAGATACAAAATTTTATCGACCTTACTATTATAAGTGTTTTTGGGTAAATTTAATTGGAAGTATTTAGGTTCGCAAAAACCGGTACTGTGAAAATCAGTACCGGTTTTTCGAACCATTATAATATGTTGATTAATTAAATCGGGTTATTGCGCTTCTTTGGATACGATTTCTACCAGCTCGTATTTAATAGAAGAACCACCTAAAGGAGGGTTTTCCACTTCTGTTTTTTTCACTTCGAGCCCGTATACAAAACCGGGTTCATAAGAGAAACCTTCAATGCTGTTAGAAAAGTAGAAATTCTCCCAGTTTTCTGTACCTATCATATTACCTTCTTGAACAAGCAAGCAGGTTCCTTCCATTTCTCCAACGCAACTTACAGTATAGCTGTTTACCATCATGTTGATCTTAGATTCTGGCGGAACTAATTCTTCCGAACCTCTAGGTTTCACCTCTTCATAACTGCTATTTTCGGTACCGATTCTAACTTCATCATAATAAATTACTTTTTGGGAAGAAGCGCTTCCCCAATTCCATTTATAAACACCGAATTTAAAATACGGATACGCATCATCATTATAAGAATTAGGCATATTTTGCCTGTCAATAACCTTTTCACCATTCTTCCATACTTCCAGAATCCCGGTGTTGGTGTGGGAGTATTTGATATGTACTACCCAATCAATCCATTCGTTTTTAGGGATAGCTCCAAGATCTATATATTCCAGGCCATCAGAATAACCACTGTCCATTATTTTATCAGCGTCCCATCTGGCCATCCATTTAATTCTACCGTCACCGGTGAGTAATGTATTTGAAGGACTTCTATTTGCTTGCTCACCTTCATCTGCCTGATCATGCCATTGCCCAATTACCTCTCCTGTAGAACCTGATTTATAGGAATCTGGGAAATATTGTGAAAAGCCATACCATCCTTCTGCACGTGCTGTACTTGGTGCCTGGGACATTTCAGTTCGGTGGCCGCCCCATATTTTAGAATCACTTTTTTTAATCTCAAATCTCCCTGCCTGTGAGCCTTCTTTTACAATATTCTCTTCGATGCTGAAGCTATGATTTTCAGCGTGCTCCAGGTAAAAATCGCCAGCCTGGGGATTATTATAAAGGTCGGGATTTTCAAAGGTTTCAGTGTAAATTAAATTAGCAGGATCTCCGTTTAAAGCCGGCTCAGATTCTAAATTCATAGATTCTGGGGTGTCAGAGGAAGTAGGTTGTTGCTCTAATATAGCATCCTCATTATCTGGAGAACAAGCAAATATTGCTAAAAGTAATATATAAAAGAATTTTTTCATTATAATATAATTTAAATATTGTTATTTATTTTGTTAATAATAAAGCAGTGGAAACTGCATTGTTTGTATTGAATTTTTTCGTTAAGAGATTATCGTTGTTATTCGGCGAACGTGGAGATTTTGTAAAAAGTAATATGTAAAGGAATGTTTTCATTATAATATGATATAAGAATTGTTAGCTATTTTTCTAATAATACCACCACTTAAACTCGAGTATTCTCGATCAAAATTATAGGCGACATTGGTATCCCAACCTTTCGGAGATTCAGTTGTGATAATTTCCTCCTCATTGTGAGATGAATAATAAACCTGGCCTATGGAATAGGACAGACTTCCCTCTGCGCTAGAAATATTACCGCCGGCTACATTAATTGAGGAGTGTAAGTTTTTATTTTTGGAGTTTTTGTTTTGTGTCTTCTGGCTTTGGCATAGTAGGGGCGTTAGTACAAAAAGTACTGGAATAAAGAACTTCATATGGGTGTAGGGATAGGTACATTCAACTATATTTTTTTGCGAATAATTTTGTCGCGAAACTAATTATTAAAATCGATAAAACAAGCAATTCAATCGTTTAAGAACACTCTTAAGGTCTAAAAATCAATTTTTTATGAAATTTGTAAGAGAATACTTATAAATTGATATGGTAGGTTATAGTCAATATTATGCCAAGAAGATTAAGCCTTATCTTCAATAAATGGAGACGTAGTAATTATAGGCTAAATGCGAATAATTTTTAATTCTCAGGTTAAAGTCTTGAGTGAGAAAAGAAGAGTAATTGTGTAGATTTTTGAACTTAACCGTGCATAATATCCCCACAAAATTTAAAAGTCTTA
>CAVSGU010000005.1:0-365808 GCA_963727565.1 uncultured Flavobacteriaceae bacterium | reverse complement strand
GAAGATCTTTGGAATGAGGACGAAAAGGAACTCAAAAAGAAATTTAGGAGTGAAGATCTAGAAAAGGTAAATGAACTTTTAAATATTGCTGAAGGAGATGACCTGGAAGCGCAAACGGTAAACCAGGCGAGAATTCTTGAAGGCTCCGTTAGGAATACCGGGATTCACGCTTGTGGGGTAATTATTACTCCGGGAGATATTACTAATTATGTACCGGTTTCGGTAGCAAAGGATTCCGATCTTTATGTTACACAGTTTGATAACTCGGTTGTAGAAAGCGCCGGACTACTAAAAATGGACTTTTTAGGGTTAAAAACACTAACCCTGATTAAAGACACGGTTCAAATTGTAAAAGGCAGGCATAATATAGATTTGGTGCCCGATGAATTTCCGCTAGATGATGAAGAAACTTACAAGCTTTTCCAACGTGGGGAAACGGTAGGGATTTTTCAGTATGAATCGCCGGGAATGCAGAAGCATATGAAGGATCTTAAACCTACAGTTTTTGATGACCTTATTGCAATGAACGCGCTTTATCGTCCGGGGCCGATGGAATATATTCCGAGTTTTATTGCCCGAAAGCACGGCGAGGAGGAAATTGTCTATGATTTCCTGAAATGGAAGAATACCTCCAGGAAACCTACGGAATTACCGTTTACCAGGAGCAGGTGATGTACTTTCGCAAAAATTGGCCGGCTTTAGTAAAGGTGAAGCCGATGTTTTGCGTAAAGCGATGGGTAAAAAGATCTTTGCTTTACTGGAGCAATTAAAACCAAAATTTTTGGATGGGGGAGAATCTAAAGGCCATCCAAGAGACGTTTTAGAGAAGATCTGGAAAGACTGGGAAGCTTTTGCGGCTTATGCTTTTAATAAATCTCACTCTACCTGTTATGCGTGGATTGCTTACCAAACCGCCTATTTAAAAGCACATTATCCTGCGGAATATATGGCAGCGGTGCTTTCTAATAATATGAACGACATTAAGCAGGTTACTTTCTTTATGGAAGAATGTAAGCGAATGAAGCTTGATGTATTGGGGCCAGATGTAAATGAATCCTTTTATAAGTTTTCGGTAAATAAAGATTATGCGGTTCGTTTTGGAATGGGAGCTATTAAAGGAGTGGGTTCCGGAGCAGTTGCTACTATTGTAGAGAACAGAAAAACAGAAGCAGGGCCGTATAAATCTATTTTTGATATGGCAAAACGTATTGATTTGCGTTCGGCTAATAAAAAAGCTTTTGAAAACCTTGCTCTGGCAGGTGGTTTTGATGGATTTGGCGATACCCACCGCGCACAATATTTTCACGATGATGGCGACGGAATCACCTTTTTGGAAAAGGTAATTAAATACGCAGCAAAATTCCAGGAAAATGAAAATTCTTCCCAGGTAAGTTTGTTTGGAGAAGCCAGTGAAGTCCAAATTCCGGAACCTGTTGTACCGCCTTGTGAAGAGTGGGGAACTATGGAAAAACTGAGAAGGGAACGCGAAGTGGTAGGAATCTATATTTCGGGTCACCCGCTGGACGATTTTAGGTATGAAATGGATTATTTCTGTAACTCCAAGTTGGGAGAATTTAATGATCTGGAAAGATGCGTAAACCGTGACCTTACTTTTGGTGGGGTGATAAGCGATGTGCAGCACAGGGTTTCAAAAATGGGTAAAGGCTGGGCGATGTTTTCGGTTGAAGATTATACCGATACTTATGAGTTTAGGATGTTTGGTGAGGAATATTTAAAATTCAGGCATTTTCTGGTTCCTAATTCTTTTGTGCATATCAAGATCTTTGTAAAAGAAGGCTGGACCAATAAAGAAACCGGTAAAAAGGGAGAACCAAGAATTCAGTTTAACAACATTTATTTGTTGCACGATGTGATGGATCAATTTGCGAAAAAGCTCACGATTCAACTGGATATTGCCGATCTCCACGAAGAGAAAATCAACTGGTTTAAAGATGTTTTTAGAACCCACAGAGGTGATCATAAACTGAATTTTGTGGTGTATGAAATGAAAGAACAGGTGAAATTACATATGCCGAGTAAGAAACAAAAAGTGAAAATTTCGCAAGAGCTTTTACATACTTTGGAAGATGAGCAGGTGATGTATAAGTTAAATTGATTTCAGTTTTCAGTAAGCATTCGCAGTTGGCAGTTATAAATTTTTAAAGCCACGAATGCACGAATATTTATCTGTCATTGCAAGAGGCTTGACTGCGGTAATCTTTTATTATCTGTTATTTTGGTTTATTTGGCAATTTGCAGTTTTCTATATAAGTCACGAATTAATATATTATTTTTTCACTGCTCACTGGAACTACTCCTCTACTGATTTTTCCGGTTAGGGATTGAAGCAAGCTACCGTGTAGCGCTGAAAGCCCGACCCCGCGCTACGAGCGCGGGGTAACCGCCAAATAAACGTGACGAATAAGCGTATAACCAAATACAATATCGCTTGTGTAAGGAAAGCAAAAATATTTGACTAATTTTACGAAATAAGTATAACAGAAAAAACAGACAATTATGGCTATTGAAATAACTGACGCGAATTTTGAAGAACAGGTGCTAAAAAGCGAAAAGCCTGTAATGGTAGATTTTTGGGCTGCATGGTGCGGACCTTGTAGAATGGTAGGACCAATTATTGACGAAATTAGTACTGAATATGACGGGAAAGCCGTGGTAGGAAAACTAGATGTTGATGCAAACCAGGAATTTGCTGCTAAGTATGGTGTGAGAAACATTCCAACTGTACTTATTTTTCAAAATGGAGAAGTAGTGGGCCGCCAGGTAGGCGTTGCGCCAAAAAATACTTACGCTGAAGCTTTAGACGAATTGCTATAAGTTTTAGCATTTTATATAATTATCAAAACCCGGTCTTGTGCCGGGTTTTTTTATTTGATTGCTATTGGAGTGCGGTAACTCGCGCTTTTCTTATATTAGTGGGGTATGAATTTAAAAGATGAAATATATAGTTCGGCTGCGGGGTTTACCCAATTAGAGCTTTTGGCAAGACAGGTTGTGGAAGGTTATATTTCGGGAATTCATAAGAGTCCGTTTCACGGGTTTTCTGCTGAATTTGCCGAACATAAGATTTACAATAATGGGGAAAGCACCAAGCATATAGACTGGAAGCTTTTTGCTAAAACCGATAAGCTCTACACAAAACGCTACGAAGAGGAAACCAATTTACGTTGCCATTTTATTATGGATAATTCGGCTTCGATGCATTATCCCGAGGTGAAGAAATTTTCGGTAAACTCGCTTAATAAGGTTGGCTTTTCAGTATTATCTATCGCCAGTATTATGCAGATTTTAAAGCGCCAACGCGACGCGGTGGGACTTAGCATATATAGCGATGAATTCGAGTTCTACGCGCCTGAAAAAGGCAGTGATCGCCATCAGCATATGTTACTGGATGCGCTAAATAAAAGCCTGGAGAAGAAAACAGATCATAAAGCAACTAAAACTTACACTTTTCTGCATCAAATTGCTGAAAAATTGAAAAGACGTTCCCTGGTGTTTTTGTTTACCGATATGTTCCAGGCCGATACTGAAGAAGCAGCACTTTTTGAAGCTTTGCGGCATTTAAAATACAACAGGCACGAAGTGGTATTGTTTCACGTGATGGATAAAAAGCGGGAATTCGATTTTGACTTTGAAAATATTCCGAAACGATTTACCGATGTGGAAACGGGGGCTGAAATAGATCTTTATTCTGAAAATATTCGAGAAAGTTACCAAAAGGCGGTGCAAAAATATGTTGCTGACCTCAAAATGGAATGCGCTAAATACAAGATTAATTATGTAGAAGCGGATATTAATAAAAACTTCGATAAAATTTTGACGACCTATTTTGTTGAAAGACAAAAGTTTGCCTGAAACAAAGAAAAAAATGCTGAAAAAACTTTAAAAAAAGGTTTGTGTAATTATAAAACAGGTGTATATTTGCACTCGCAATAACGCAACGGTCTGGTAGTTCAGTTGGTTAGAATACCTGCCTGTCACGCAGGGGGTCGCGAGTTCGAGTCTCGTCCAGACCGCATTCCGAAGCGTCGGAAGCAAAAGCCTTTCAGAAATGAAAGGCTTTTTTTATGGGATAAATTCAGTGGGTTTGTTGTGAACCCTTGACCTTGCTAAGCTTGTCTCTTATTGGGATGAGCTTTTCTTGTTTTTAGCCTTTTCCTAATCATTCTCTCCTCTTCGTCAAATTGTCAACTTTTTCACTTCAAAAAAGTTAGCTATACGGTACCCAAAAATACCTCTGGTACCTAATTATAAAATTCAAATACCAACCAAAAGAACTTATTTTAGGTAATTTAAAAAATATAACATTTTGTATGTTTTACTAAATTGATAGATCAGGAAGATGCAGGAATTTATTCTGATCTTGCTTTGTTGAAGATACTTTTACCTGATATCCCGCATCGAGTTACTTTTTGGATAAATAACCACCCAAGTATCCCGAACTTCCAAAGATGCCTATGCTCATCATATAAAATATTTATGTCTAGATTTTTACATACTCTTTTAACTACTAAAAAATAAGTTTTGAGAAGAGGGGAATCCCTTATTTTATTCGGGCGTTGTTATATGGGGTGTAAATGCCTTATATTTAGATTGTTAGATCTTCACCCTGCTAAAGATTTTATTAACTTTTAAAAACCGAAGGATGAAAAAGTATTGTTTGATTTTTGCAGTAATTCTTTTTCTCGGATCCTGCGAGAAAGATGATCTAGGGGAAGAAAATTTAAATGAGGAAAATGCTATTGATGAGCAAATTTTCGAAAGTAATGAACAAAGCAATGTAGTAAATACTACGTCCTCTGAGGAGGAAAGACCTGAATTTTTTAGATGGAAAATAGATGATGAGGAATACGAAACTACGGAAGGGAAGCATATTAAGGGTACGGTATATCCCAGTCCCGACTCTGGGGTAATTACTTTCGATTTTTCTGGAGAAATAGTGGATAACTCTAAAGAGGTTAACTTTTACAAAGGCTTTATATTTAAGGTGTGTTTTTATGACGGCGTAGGAACTTATTATACCGGGACAACTGAAACAGTTAGTTGGGCTATGTACTGGTTAGATTATGAATTATGGGAGAATCATTATTCCTATGGTAATGAATCTGGCATAGTGGAAGTCACAGCAGCTACAGATGATTATGTAGAAGGTTCCTTTGGATTTGAGGCATATAATCCAGACTTAGAAACTAATATTTATGTGGATGGTAAATTCAAACTGAATTTGGAAACCAAGACAGATTATGATTATAATTAGATTTGAAATTATTGAGTTTCCAAAAAAAAGTAATATCAATTTTAAATTTTTGAAAAGCTTTTGTCCATTCGATAGAAGAAGGCTTTTTTGTTTTTAGAGCTTTCCTTTTGTCAATTTTTCCAGAATTTCTTCATTCTGAGTACCCCATGGGGTACCCCAAAAATTCTCGAGTACCCCACTTTTTAAGATATTCACTAAACAATTAAAATCTAAAATGTATGACAATCAATTATTCTATACAGAAGGGTAAAACTAATAAAGCCTTTACGTTGTCGCATTACTTATGAAAAAGAGCGTAAACAATTCTCGACAGGATTGTTCATTAATCCTGCCTATTGGAGTAAGGAGAAGCAGAAAGTCTTGGATAAGTCAGAGAATTCAGAATATTTAAACAAACAGATAAGCCTGATCAAACAAAAACTTGGTCAGACTTTTTTAATGCTTCAAATTCAGCAGTAATTATTGTTCAAACAGCCGATAATGAGTTCTTCTATGCAGGATATGGCGTTTCCCTAAAAATGAAAAATTTAAATAAACCTAATTCCCGGGTAGGAATTTTAAAAACAGATCGCGGATATTTTGAAGAGGGAAAATGGAAAGTTTTTCAGCATTTGAATGGAGATCAAACTCACCAGGGAAGACATATTCGTTCTTTTGTTGATGATGTTTCTATACAGAGGTTTACTTTATATGAATATGAATAAAGAGAAATAAAAATCCCTCTGAATATCAGTTTCAGAGGGATTTTTTATCCTAAATTATATTTAGTAAAAAATACTTTTAATAAGCATTAGCAATAATTTGTTCATATAATTCTTGCTTGCCACTTATTTGTTTTGGTTCACCAAATTCCCTGGCTATTTTACTTATTTCTTCGAGAGAAAGTTCGCCCTTTTCAAATTTAGCACCATTGCCATTATCAAAAGAAGCATATCGATCTTTACGAAGTTTTTTGTAATCTGTGTTTTGCAGAACGTGATCGGCAGCGATAAGTCCACGAGCAAAAGCATCCATTCCTGCTATGTGGGCAATAAATTTATCATCAAGGTCGGTAGAGTTTCTTCGTACTTTCGCATCAAAGTTAATTCCGCCACCTTGAATTCCTCCTCCTTCAAGGATTACCAACATAGCTTCGGTTATTTCATAAACATCTATCGGGAATTGATCGGTATCCCATCCATTTTGATAATCTCCACGGTTCGCATCAATACTTCCCAGCATATTAGCATCTATAGCAGTTTGTAATTCATGCTGAAATGTATGCCCTGCTAGCGTAGCGTGATTTACTTCAATATTTATTTTAAAATCCTTATCCAGACCATAATTTTTTAAGAACCCAATTGAAGTAGCAGTATCATAATCATACTGGTGTTTGGTAGGTTCCATAGGTTTTGGCTCTACCAGGAAATTTCCTTTAAAACCTTGCTTTCTGGCATAATCTCTACACGTAGCTAGAAACTGTGCCAAATGGTCTTGCTCACGTTTCATATCGGTATTTAAAAGGCTCATATAACCTTCACGGCCTCCCCAGAAAACATAATTTTCACCACCGAGTTCTATAGTAGCATCTATTGCAATTTTAGCTTGTGCACTGGCACGGGCTAAAACATTAAAATCTGGGTTGGTTGAAGCTCCATTCATATAGCGAGGATCACTAAAGAGGTTTGACGTACCCCATAATAATTTAACGCCGGTCTCCTGTTGCTTTTGTTTGGCATAATCAACCATAGTCTCCATACGCTTTTCAAACTCAGAAAGCGAAGAACAGTCATCTACTACATCTATATCGTGAAAACAGTAGTAAGGAACGCCAAGTTTTTCTATAAACTCAAAGGCCGCATCCATTTTATCTTTAGCGCGATCTATTACATTTTCCTTTTTGTCCCATTCAAAAGTTTCGGTAGGGGCACCAAATGGATCTCCACCTTTATTATTGAAGGTATGCCAGTAGGCTACGGCAAATCTTAAATGCTCTTTAAGCGTTTTTCCAGCTACTTTTCTATTCTCGTCGTACCATTTGTAGGCTAAAGGATTTGAACTCTCCCTGCCTTCAAACTTTATTTTGTCTATTCCTTTAAAAAATGTGTTGTTGCTCATAATTTTTATTCTTTAATTTTAATATTTTCTTTCCATTCCTGGTAGATCTCCTGGTACTGCTTGCTTAAATTTTCTTTAGGCTCTATTCGTTCCAGGCACTTTAGGCTGCTAAATGCATCATCAAACTCCTTATAAAAACCATAACCTACCGCCGCGCCTCTTGCAGCACCTTCTGCGCCAGATGTATTATAAAGCTCTAAAGTGGTTTGGGTGGTGTTTACAAAAATTTCCCTGAAAACAGGGCTTAAGAAAAGATTGTCCTTACCAGCTCTTACTACTTTTCCTTCTACACCTATAGATTGCATTACCTCGAAGCCATAGTTCATGGCAAATACAATCCCTTCGCAAGCAGATCTTATAAGATGTGCCGGTTGGTGAATATTATAGTTAAGGTTCTCTATTCCTGAATTCACTTCTTTATTGCTAAAAATGCGTTCTACACCATTTCCAAAAGGATAGAAGCGAAGGCCCTTACTTCCGGGTGTGACTTTGGCTGCTTCCTCATTTAGTTTTTCGTACGGAATAAGTTCATCTCTACCTACAGAAATTATTTTACGCAACCATTGGTAAAGAATTCCAGAACCGTTGATGCATAAAAGAACTCCGTTGTGTTTAGCCTTTTCGGTATTATTTACGTGTAGAAATGTATTCACCCGGCTTTTTGGATCAAACGTGTTTTCGGCACTCACGGCATACATTACTGCTGAAGTTCCGGCGGTGGTTGCAATGTCTCCCGGTTTTAACGCATTAAGCGAAAATGCATTATTAGGTTGATCTCCGGCCCTGTAGTTTATTTTAGTTGCAGGGTCAAGTCCTAATTCAGAAGCGATAGAAGCGCTTACTGTTGCCTGGTCTCCAAAACTCGGAACGATTTCCGGGATAAAATCTTTAGAAAGTCCCATTTTATCTAAAACCTCGGTGGCTAATTTTCCTTTAGAGAAATCCCATAAAGCCGCTTCAGATAGTCCAGAAGTGCTAATTTGGGGTATTCCAGAAAGTTTTGCGGCAATATAATCTCCTGGCAACATCATTATAGCTGCCTTATTGAAGGTCTCTGGTTCATTTTCTTTTACCCATTTTAGTTTGGATGCGGTGAAATTTCCAGGACTACCTAATATTTGATTTTGGCTTATTTCTTCACCAATTGCTTTATAGGCTTCATCTCCTATCTCAACGGCGCGACTGTCGCACCAAATAATTGAAGGCCTTACCGGGTTAAGTTTATCGTCGGTTAAAACGAGCCCATGCATTTGGTAGGCAATACCAATTCCTTTAATTTTTTTAAGGTCTACACCCTTTTTATCTCTAAGAATGCCAAATCCTTTCTTTACATTTTCCCACCAATCTTCCGGGTTTTGTTCGGCCCAACCAAATTTTGGGGCGGCGATCTCCATTTCAAATTCGGGAACTTTAGCCGAGGCTATAGTTGTTCCTTTTTCGGCATCGAGTACCGATAATTTGATTGAAGAACTTCCTAAATCTATTCCTAAAAAATACATACGTTAATTCTTGATTTATCTTATTTTGAGATCCAAATGTTTTCCATTTCCTCAAGTGTTTTTTCCTTGGTTTCCGGTACGAATTTCCATATAAACAAGCCGGAAAGGATCGCCATTATTCCGTAAATCCAGTATGGGAAACCATTGTTAAACATCGCCACCAAATCTGAATTATTATTCATCATTGGGAATGTCCATGATACTACCAGGTTAGCAAGCCATTGTACTGCGACAGCTACTGCCATAACTCCTTTTATTGAATTGGGGAAAATTTCAGATAATAATACCCACACTACAGGACCCCACGACATAGCAAAGGCTGCGATATAGAAAAGCATAAACATTAGCGCCGTAATTCCTGTTGTTTCCAGGTAAAGTGCGAATCCAAGGCCAATCATACTCACGGCCATTACAGCACTACCAATCATCATTAATTTTTTACGGCCAAATTTATCTACGGTAGAAATTGCCACTACCGTGAATATCATATTAATGGCACCTACTATAATGGTTTGTAGCATAGAGGCATCGGTTTCCATGCCCATTCCTCTAAAAATTTCAGGGGCATAGTAAAGTACCACGTTTATTCCTACAAATTGTTGAAAAATAGATAAGAGTAAACCAATTACAACCACGGTTCCTCCAAAATAAAGCCAGTGGGCCTTTTTCTTGCCAAAAGACTTTTTAATTTCTTCTAAGACACCCGGTGCTTTTTCAGGACCATTTAAATTGGCAAGAACTTTAAGAGCATCCTTTTCGTTGCCTTTCATCACCTGAAATCTGGGGGTTTTAGGCACTAAAAGCAAGGCCAGGAAGAAAATAGTAGCGGGAATTCCTTCAGAAAGAAACATATATCTCCAGCCAGAAGTGTTTATCCAGCTTTCGGTTTGCCCCTGAACAATAAAGTAGTTTACAAAATAAACTACCATCATCCCGCTTACAATGGCTAACTGGTAAAAACTAACCAGTTTTCCGCGAATTTTGGGTGGTGCCATTTCAGCAATATAAAGCGGTGCTAGCATACTTGCCAAACCAACTCCCATTCCTCCTATAATTCTATAAACAATAAAAGCTGAAAGTGAATCCCCAAAGAAAATATTCATGGTATCCGGGTAGGCTGAGCCTATTGCAGAAAGCACAAACAGCATAGCGGCTATAAGTAATCCGTTTCGCCTTCCTATAGAGTTTGCCACATTATCTCCAAGCGAGGCTCCAATAATACATCCTACTAAGGCACTACTTACCATAAACCCGAGGATGGAATTCTTTAAATTTTCGGTTAAAATTCCTGGCAGACTTAAAAATTGAAAGTAGTAAACAGCACCTCCTATAAGCACAAAAAGCCCAATGATAAGATAGGCTTTTGATTTACTGAAAAATTTGAGAAGAAATGAGCTGAATAGAATTATAAGCGCCAGCACACAAATACTAATAATTACTTTAAATTGAAAAATAGCAGCTATTGCAAGGTCTTTATCAGTTTCTAATGCTCCGATAAAATAGTTTTCAAGAGCACCCACGGCTCCAGAAATTACTGCGGTATCATACCCAAATAATAAGCCTCCAAGACTTGCTACGATGGTGATTAAAACAATGCCACTCTTATTTAATTTTGCCATTTACAGATATCTTATGGTTTATTTGACTACAAGTATAGTTATTTTTTTTTATATTAGCAATTTACAAGCCTTAATTAAAGTAGGATAGTAAAAATAAAGCCTAAAAATTGTATATATCTTTATAAATATACCTATTAAATACACTTATGAAAAACCCTTTGCCATTTTTACCTACAAATGATCTTTCTGCAGCAGAAGTTATGAGTTCTATTACGATTGACTGTTGTGTGTTTAGTTTTGAAAAAGGGTATTTGGAAGTTTTACTGGTACAACACGGCGAAGGTATTAGTAAGGGTAAATGGGGACTACCCGGCGGTTGGATTAAAAAAGAAGAAGATATAGATGTCGCTGCCGATAGGTTGCTTTCTGAATTAACAGGTTTAAAAGATATCTATTTAGAACAGGTGAGAACTTTTGGTAAGCCAGATCGATTTCCCTTAGCTCGGGTTATAACGGTTGGCTATTATGCTTTGATAAATCGTGAAGCCTTTAATGTAAAAGCCGGCTTCACCGCTTCCGAGGCAAAATGGTATAGGGTAAAAGAGATTCCGGAACTTATTTATGATCATAATGAAATTTTACAGGCCAGTTTAAACCGCCTACGTGGGAAAGTAAAGCGTGCACCTATAGGTTTCAATTTACTTCCTGAAAAATTTACACTGCTTCAATTAATGCAGTTGTATACTGAAATATTGGATATTGAAATGGATAAGAGTAACTTTCGTAGAAAGTTTCTGAAAATGAAATTATTACAGGATGTGGGGGATAAGCAGCAAGGTGTGTCTCATAGAGCGGCAAAACTATATAGGTTTGATAAAGAAATCTACCAAAGCCTTACCAGAAAGGGTTTTAATTTTGAATTCTAACAATAAAAATTTCCAACCCTTTATTTAAAATATAATTTATGAAAAGTATGGATATGAAGGTTAAACTATTCTTAGTTTTATTTTTCACAAGTGTATTAACGACATTTGCACAAATTAAATTGCCTAAATTAATAAGCGATAATGTTGTGCTCCAAAGAGATACAGAGCTTAAAATTTGGGGTTGGGCCTCTAATGGAGAAGTAGTAACGCTGCAATTTCAGGGTAAAAATTTTACGACAAAGACCAATGGAAATGGTAAATGGGAAATTAAAATTCCCGCCCAAAAAGCAGGAGGGCCATATAATATGACATTTAATGCCTCAAATAAGGTTGAGGTTAAAAATATTTTGTTTGGAGATGTGTATTTGTGTTCCGGGCAATCTAATATGGAATTGCCAATGGCTAGGTTGGCAGATACCTATGCATATGAAATAGAAAATGCCGATAATTCTAATATCAGGCAATTTGAAGTGCCCGATGAGTATGAATTTACCGGCAAAAGGGACGATCTTTCAGGCGGTTCCTGGAAAGAGGTAAATAAAGAAAATATACTTGAATTTTCTGGAGTTGCTTATTTCTTTGCCAAAGCGATCTATGAAAAAGAGGAAGTGCCTATTGGGCTTATCAATTCTGCGCTGGGAGGTTCCCCGGTTTCAGCCTGGATGGATAAAGAAGCTTTAAAAGAGTTTCCGCAGTTTTACGAAGAACATTTGAAATGGGGTAATCAGGTTTTTTTAGATTCGGTAGTGAATACTGAACAAAAAGCAATTAATAATTGGTATAGAGATTTAGATAAAAAAGATATCGGTTTACAAGAAGAATGGTTTAAGATCGATGTAGATAAAACATCCTGGAAGGAGATTGAAATTCCAGGTTTTCTTTCGGCAAAAGACAGAAATGATAGCGCCGGAGTGGCCTGGTTTTCCAAAACACTAAACATTTCTCAATTACCTGATTCTGATACTGTAAAATTACATTTGGGAAGATTGGTGGATATGGATTATGCCTATGTAAACGGAAAACAGGTTGGGCATACCGGTTATCAATATCCGCCCAGGAAATATAAGTTTCATTCAAAATTATTAAAAGAAGGAGAGAATGAAATTGTAGTACGCCTGGTAAATAATGGCGGCCCTACAGGTTTTATAAAAGATAAACCTTATCACTTAATATTAGATAAAGATACACTGGATATTGATGGAACCTGGAAGTTTAAACAGGCAGCAACAATGCCAAATACGCCGGGACAAACCTTTATTAGATGGAAATCTGGAGGACTTTTTAATGCGATGATAGCTCCTTTAACAAATTTCGAATTGAAAGGGGTTCTATGGTATCAGGGAGAATCTGATACGGATGATCCAGATCTTTATTCAGAGACATTTCCCAAGATGATTAAAAGCTGGCGTAGGCATTTTGAAGCTCCAGAATTACCGTTTCTTCTAGTGCAGTTACCAAATTTTATGGAAGAAACCACAGAGCCACAAGAAAGTAGCTGGGCTAAAATGAGAGAGGTACAACGAAATACAAATCTTAATGTTCCCCATACCGGGATGGCCGTAACTATAGACCTTGGGGAATGGAACGATATTCACCCGTTAAATAAAAAGGACGTAGGGAATAGATTAGCGCTGGAAGCTAGAAAACAAATATATAATGAAGATATTGTTAGTTCCGGTCCAGCACCTTCAGCTTGGGAAATTAAAAATGCAGCTGTTTTAGTCAATTTTAAAAACCTCAAATCAGGCTGGAAAATTAAAAACGGAAATCAACCTACCGGTTTTACAATTTCAGAAGATGGTAAGACTTTTTATAAAGCCAAAGCTGAGGTAATAGGTGATAATACTTTGAAAATTTATAGTAATAAAATTAAAAATCCGGGTGTGATAAGGTATGCCTGGGCTAATAATCCCGGGAACGCCAATCTTTATAATCAGGAAGATTTACCGGCTGTCCCATTTGAAATAGAATTAACTAAAGAAAAATAATTAAAACTAAACTTGAGATGAAATTTTTTATTGATACAGCAAATTTAGATCAGATTAAAGAAGCGCAGGATCTGGGTGTTTTAGATGGAGTAACAACTAATCCGTCCTTAATGGCAAAAGAAGGTATTACTGGTAAAGATAATATTCTTCAGCATTACCTGGATATTTGCGAAATTGTAGATGGAGATGTTTCTGCCGAAGTAGTAGCAACAGATTTTGATGGAATTGTGCGTGAAGGTGAAGAACTTGCCAAATTACACAAACAGATTATTGTAAAAGTTCCTATGATTAAGGAAGGTGTAAAAGCCATAAAATACTTTTCAGATAAAGGAATAAAAACCAATTGTACGTTAGTATTTTCAGCCGGGCAGGCTTTGCTTGCAGCAAAAGCTGGAGCAACTTATGTTTCACCTTTCCTGGGAAGGCTTGATGATATTTCTACCGATGGGTTAGACCTGATAGCCGATATCCGACTTATCTATGATAATTACGGATTTGAAACTGAAATTCTTGCAGCGTCGATTCGCCACACTATGCACGTAATTAACTGTGCTAAACTTGGTGCAGATGTAATGACAGGACCACTATCTTCTATTGATGGCTTATTGAAGCACCCACTTACCGATAGCGGACTTGCGAAATTTTTAGAAGACGCTAAATCATTTAATGTATAGATTATGGAAATTAAAAAATTAGAAGATTTTGCTACCCAGGTACGCCGGGATATTTTAAGGCAGGTTCACAAGGTGAATTCCGGTCACCCGGGAGGTTCACTTGGTTGTACAGAATTTTTCACCGCTTTGTACCAGGGAGGAATTATGGAACACAAGCCTGAGTTTAATATGGATGGGAAAGACGAAGACCTTTTCTTCCTTTCCAACGGTCATATTTCACCGGTTTTCTATAGCGTTTTAGCCCGTAGCGGTTATTTTCCTGTAGATGAATTGAATACTTTCCGACTTATAGATTCCAGGCTACAGGGTCATCCTACAACGCACGAAGGCCTGCCGGGAATCCGAGTAGCTTCAGGCTCACTTGGCCAGGGAATGTCAGTCGCTCTTGGTGCCGCACAAGCGAAAAAGTTAAATAAAGATAATCACCTGGTATTTTCGCTTCACGGAGATGGCGAATTACAGGAAGGTCAGAACTGGGAAGCCATTATGTATGCTGCCGGAAATAAGGTAGACAATATCATTTCTACAGTGGACGTAAATGGGCAACAAATTGACGGAAGCACCGAGACCGTTTTACCTATGGGTAATATAAAAGCTAAATTTGAAGCTTTTGGTTGGGATGTGATGGAGATTGAAGATGGTAATGATATGCAGCAGGTAATCGATGGATTAACTGAAGCCAAATCCCGCACCGGAAAAGGAAAACCGGTTTGCGTGCTAATGACGACGGAAATGGGTAATGGTGTAGATTTTATGATGCACACCCACGCCTGGCACGGAAAAGCTCCTGACGATGAGCAACTGGAGAAAGCGCTTTCTCAAAATCCTGAAACTTTAGGAGATTATTAAAAAATAGATTTCCGCCTATACTGAAATGAATTCAGCACAGGCTACGGAAATGACAAAGAAATTTAGAATGAAAACATATACAGATACAGGAAAAAAAGATACTCGTTCCGGTTTTGGCGCGGGACTTACCGAGCTTGGCAGAACCAATCCTAATGTGGTAGCACTTTGTGCCGACCTTGTAGGATCGCTTAAAATGCAGGATTTTATAGATGAAAATCCAGAGCGTTTTTTCCAGACGGGAATTGCTGAAGCGAATATGATGGGGATGGCCGCAGGTCTTACCATTGGCGGGAAGATTCCATTTGCAGGAACTTTCGCCAATTTTGCAACGGGAAGGGTTTACGATCAAATTCGTCAATCTATCGCTTACTCAGGGAAAAACGTAAAGATTTGTGCTTCTCACTCGGGAGTAACTTTAGGAGAAGATGGTGCAACCCACCAGATACTGGAAGACATTGGTCTTATGAAGATGTTACCGGGAATGACGGTAATCAACACCTGTGATTTTAACCAAACCAAAGCTGCAACTTTAGCGATTGCCGAACACGACGGCCCGGTTTACCTTCGATTCGGAAGACCAAAAGTGGCTAATTTCACCCCAGAAGATCAAAAGTTTGAAATTGGAAAAGCGGTACAGCTTTATGAAGGGAAAGACGTAACCATTATCGCTACCGGCCATTTGGTGTGGGAAGCGATACAGGCCGCACAAAAACTTGCAGAAAAAGGTATTAGTGCTGATGTTATTAATATTCATACCATTAAACCTTTAGACGCAGAAGCCATTATCAAATCGGTTAAGAAGACCGGATGTGTGGTAACTGCAGAAGAGCATAACTTCCTTGGCGGACTTGGAGAAAGCGTTGCCCGCACTTTAGCCGAAAATAATCCGGCACCACAAGAATTTGTGGCTACCCAGGATACTTTTGGAGAAAGCGGTACACCGGAACAATTATTTGAAAAATACGGTTTAAATTCAGAGGCTATTTTAAAAGCAGCTGAAAAAGTAATTAAGAGGAAGTAGTTTCTTCCATATTATCTTAAAAAAGCCAATGAATTAAATTTTCATTGGCTTTTTTTTATGTTCAAATTCTAAAACGAAAAGTAGGAAGCAGGCCTGGTACTTTTATTTCTTCAATCATTCTTGATCACATAAATGTTTGTATTATAAATCACCTCCAAGGCACCTTTCAAATGGAGAAATATGTCAATTTCTCTTCAGCCGGTTTCCTAAACCAAATAATCTTTCCAATTATTCTTAAGACAGAATTCTGGGAATAATTTTTTCAGCTGTCTCAAATTATCGTCATTCTTGACTAACCAATTTAGGATAATCGAAATCGATTTTATAAAACACAAATTCCGCCAAATGGAGTTAGGAATTAGTCGATTTTTAGGTTCAAATTCCTTTGAAAAACGATGTATTTAAATCAATTTTTGCCGGCTAAGCAACGAATTATGTTTCGAAATACCATATAAGTGTAAAATTAACATTTTAATACGCGATAATCACAGTCAGAATTACAAAACTTTGCCAAGTATAGGTTTAATAGGGTTTTAGGCCATTTGAAATCGGGTTGAATGTGTCTTATTTTAACCCATTTTACAGTGATTTTACCATTTTTATTCCTGCATGTAACATAGCGTAAAGTATTTGTAACACCACAATTATTGACAAGCTCAATTAACAGATATATTTGATTCAGATTTTTTAAGGAATTATTCACAATTAAGGCTTTATGAAATTATCAAAACCTTAAAATAGCCTGATTTTTAATTCGAGGTTAACAAAATGAAGCAATACTTCTTAAAAGTATCTTAAATATTGGAAATGGGTATTTATTCATTTTTTCAGCTTTTTAATAACCCTTTAAACGATATAATAATAGGACAATGGCAAATTATTATCTAACGGAAACGAAGCTTCATAGAAAACAATTTCGGAAGGATGTTTTATTCTTCAGGAATGATCCCGGGAATGTCACTTTTTTTATTCCTAAATACTAAAACGTTATCGAATATGAATAGTAAGCCAATTGAAATGATTTTTAGTCATTTTAATAGAGTTTAAAACATTTTTAATATGAAAATAAATTTACTAAATCTTCCTTACCTAGCTAGAACAATGGTTTTGGGACTATTGCTTCAACTTCTGTTTTTCCCTTCGGTTTATGCTAATGATAATAAGCCAAAAAGCGGAAACGAACAACAAACAATTAGGGGAACGGTTACTTCATCTGAAGATAACCTTGGAATACCCGGAGTGAATATTCTTGTAAAGGAAGTTCCAAATCTCGGTGCTGTTACCGATATGGAGGGGAATTATACCATAGAGGCTCCGGCCGATGCTACCTTGGTTTTTAGCTTTATAGGCTATAAAACCATAGAAAGAAAAGTTAGTGACCAATCGGAAATTAACGTGATTATGGATCCAGACCAGGATGCGCTAGAAGAAGTGGTAATTGTTGGTTATGGAGAGCAAAAAAGAGAGACCGTTGTAGCGTCTATCGCAGAAGTTAGCGGTGATGTTCTGGAAAGAGCTGGTGGTGTGACAAACATTGGGGCAGCTTTAACGGGAAATGTACCCGGTGTTATTACCAGTGCCAGTACAGGTATGCCTGGAGAAGAAGATCCCAGAATTTTGATTCGCGGGCAAAGCACCTGGAACGATTCCTCTCCACTTATTCTGGTAGACGGAGTGGAGCGCCCTATGTCTAGTGTAGCAATAAGCTCGGTAGAATCAATTTCAGTTTTAAAAGATGCTTCTGCTACCGCGGTTTATGGAGTTAGGGGTGCAAATGGGGTTATTCTTGTAACTACCAAAAGGGGAGAAAAAGGAAAGGCTATAATAAGGGCAAGAGTAAACACTACAATGAAAAGGCCTTCTAAGCTGCCTGGTAAATACGACGCTTACGATGCTTTAAGGGTTCGTAATGAAGCCATTGAGAATGAACTTGGTTTAAACCCAAGTGCCTGGAATGATTATATGCCATTAGATATTATTGATAAATATAGAAATCCGGCAAACCAGGCAGAAAGAGAGCGATACCCAAATGTTGATTGGGCAAATACACTTTTTCGTGATTACACAATGTCCTATAACGCAAACGTAAATGTAAGTGGAGGAACCGATTTTGTAAAGTATTTCACTACTGCCGATTTCCTTAGAGAAGGAGATTTAATGAAGCAATATGATAATAACAGAGGCTATGAACCTGGATATGGATTTAACAGATTAAACGTAAGAGGTAATCTTGATTTTCAGATTACACCTACCACTTTGTTTCAGGTAAACCTGGCCGGTTCACACGGTGTAAAGAAAAGCCCTTGGGGAGCTACCGGAGATGAATATAGTATGTGGGTAGCAGCTTATAGTACTGCGCCAGATGTATTTCTTCCAAGATATTCAGATGGAGCCTGGGGATATTATGCACCCAATGAAGGTGCGGCTACTAATTCGGTGAGAGTTCTGGGAATAAGTGGAATTCAGTATATGACTACCACTCGTTTAACTACGAATTTCACCCTGGATCAGGATCTTGATATGATTTTAGATGGACTTAATTTTAACGGTACCATCGCATTAGATAACACTTTTGTGGAAGCTGATCGTGGAATTAATGATTTATACAATGATGCGCAAGAAAAATGGATAGACCCTGAAACCGGCACTGAGCTATACCAGCAAGCCTACGACCCCAATAGCCGTTTTGATTTTCAGGAAGGTGTAAAATGGTCTACCAGCCCAGGGGCTGTTCAGGATTGGTCTTCACATAGAAAACTTTTCTACCAATTACAGCTAAGATATGCCAAGAATTTTGATGGACGTCACGATGTTTCTGTTATGGGACTTATGAATAGAAATGAAAATGCTACCGGAAGCCAAATACCTCGTTATAGAGAAGATTGGGTTTTTAGAACTACTTATACTTTAGACAATAAGTACACTTTTGAATATAATGGTGCTTATAATGGTTCTGAGAAATTTAGTCCTGAAAACCGATTTGCTTTCTTTTCTTCAGGAGGTGTGGGATGGATTTTATCACGAGAAAATTTCTTTGATTCTGCTTCATTCTTAGATATGCTTAAGTTAAGAGCTAATTACGGTGAAATTGGAGACGATAATGTAGCCGGTAGATTTCTATACATGACGCAGTGGGGCTACAATGGCCAGGCAAGAATGGGTGTAACCGGGGAAGCCGCAGAGCAAAGTCCGTACACTTGGTATTTAGAAGAATCTGTAGGAAATCCAGATGTTTCCTGGGAGAAGGTAAAGAAAACGAATATAGGAGTCGATTTTGGTTTCTTTGATGGATTTATTCAAGGTAGCTTCGATTATTTTATAGATGAAAGAACCGATATTTTAATTAATGGAGGCGATAGAGCAATACCGTCTTATTTTGGTACCGAAGCACCAGTTGCAAACCTGGGACATGTAAAAAATGAAGGTTATGAATTTGATCTTGATTTAAGCTACAGGTTTGAAAATGGGTTGAGATTATGGTCAAATATTAATATGACGCATTCTCAAAATGAAGTAATAGATGCTGATGATCCTTCTTTGTTGCCGGCATATCAACAAAATGCAGGTTTACAAATTGGGCAGGCATATTCTCATGTTACTCCTGGTTATTACAATACCTGGGACGATCTGTATGCAAGTACCATTCATAATGCAAACGATAACCAGAAATTACCAGGGAACTATCATATTATAGATTTCAATGGAGATGGAGTAATAGATGCTTACGATAATATTCCATTTGGCTTTACCGGGAATCCTCAAAATACTTATAACGCTACTATTGGATTTGACTGGAAAGGCTTCAGTAGTTATGTGCAATTTTACGGAGTAAACAATGTAACCCGCCAGGTTGTTTTAGGAAGTTTAGCCAGCCAGAATCACGTGGTGTACGAGGAAGGAAGTTACTGGTCTAAAGATAATTTTAATGCAGATTCACCAGTGCCAAGATGGCTTACAACGCCAAGCGGATATAACGCTGCCAACAGGTATATGTTTGATGGTTCTTACTTAAGACTTAAAAATGCCGAAATAGCATATACTTTCGATGCCGGATCTAGTTTAGTAGATAGACTGGGAGTTAAAAACCTAAGAGTTTTCTTAAACGGGAATAACCTCTTCTTATGGTCTGATATGCCAGATGACAGGGAATCGAATTTTGCCGGAACGGGGTGGGCATCCCAGGGAGCTTATCCAACTGTAAGTAGATATAACTTAGGGTTAAATATTACTTTTTAAAATAGCTTGTTATGAAAAATTATATAAAAAATATTATAAAGTTTAGTCTGGCAATCGTTGCTTTAGTTTTCATATCATCTTGTGAAGATTATTTAGACAGGGAAGATGAATCTATAGTTTCTGAAGAGGAAGCCTTCAAAAATTTCACCAATTTTCAAGGGTTTACTGAAGAATTATATCATTGTATTCCAGATTTCACCAATGCGTACTGGACCAACTCCTGGAATTGGGGAGATGATGAGATTGAGTCCACCGCACGAGATTTTCACTTTATCAATAAAATTGAAAATGGAAACTTTTGGGGCTGGCAATCAGAATTTGATGGTTGGCAAGCAGGCTGGATGGATAGAAATAATACCAGTACAGATGATGACCGGTTTTCAAAATCTTTGTGGCAATTAGGATGGTATGGAATTAGAAAAGCTAATTTAGGTCTTGCTAATATGGATAGGCTTACAGATGCCACTCAGGAAGAAAAAGACTTAATAAGAGGCCAATTGTTGTTCTTTAGAGGATGGTTTCATTTCCAATTTATTCAATATTTTGGAGGATTACCATATATAAATGAGGTTTTACCAAGTGATGAACAACTTCAACTACCCCGCTTAAGTTATCACGAAGCTGCAGATCTCGCCGCACAGGATTTTCGTGCTGCTGCCGATTTATTACCTACAGATTGGGACGAAACAGATGCTGGAAGTGCAACATTAGGAAAAAACCAATTGCGTATTAATAAAATAATGGCGCTTGGTTATTTAGGGAAGAATTATTTATGGGCAGCAAGCCCACTAATGAATCAGGAGTCTACAGGGAATGCTGTTTACAATACTTCTTATGCCCAAAAAGCTGCTGAAGCTTTCGCAGAATTACTTACTCTAACCGAATCTGGCGAAGCAAATTATTCCTTAGTACCATTTTCAGATTATCATTTAAACTTTTATACTTCAGGGCAAAACTGGCAAATACCGGGTAGTACCGAGGCCATTTTTAGAGGACCTTATTTTGGTGCTCATGGATCTACTTATGGTACAGCAAAACAATATCAACCTTCTCCAATTTTAACCGATGGGGACGTGAAATTCCTTCCTACTGCAAACTATGTGGATTTTTATGGAATGGCCAATGGGATGCCAATTGATGATATAACTCAACCAGATCCAGAATCTGGTTATGATCCCGAATATCCGTGGAAAGATCGTGACCCAAGATTTTATAATGATATTGTTTATGATGGCGTTCGTACCGTTCAGGGTTCTATGCCAGCAGATGAGGAATATAACCGTTATGCCAATCTATTTACCGGTGGAAGTTATAGAAATATAAGAACGGGGAGTAGAACCGGATATATGCTTTACAAATTTATCCCAATAACAGCGAATAAATATGATGAAGGTTATGGTTATGGGAACAGCTTGAATATTCATTTACCATGGATGCGACTCTCAGATGTATATCTAATGTATGCTGAAGCTGCTGCCCAGGCTTATGGCTCACCTACGGGACAGGTTTCGGGCTATAGTAAAACAGCGGTAGACGCTATTAATTTTGTAAGAGATAGAGCCGGCGTTGGTCATGTTGCAGATGAATTTTTAGGATCTCTGGATGCTTTTATGAGTGAAGTGCGCCGGGAGCGTGCAGTAGAGCTGGCTTTTGAAAGGCATAGGTTTAATGATCTAAGACGTTGGTTGTTGCTAACCGAAAGTCCATATACTTTAAAGAAATCTGTAGAATTTGATCGGGCCGGAGAACTTAATACCGATGATCCTTCGCAAAACAAGGTTCTAAATTTAAGGGAAGAAGTTATTCTGGAAAGAAACTTTAGTAGCAAACATTACTGGCTGCCTTTAAAAAATGTGGATGTAAATATGTATTTAGAATTTAGTCAGAATCCTGGCTGGTAACCACATTGTGTTCAATTTAAACATAGATAGAATGAATATTATAAAATTTAAAATAGTTTTTTGTGCACTATTTGCCTTGATGCCTTTTATAGGAGGCGCACAAACATCTGAAGATGTTGATGTTGAAGCCATTGTAAGAGGTAAGGAAGGAAAACCTTTAGTGGGTGCTACCGTTACCACACAGGCCGGTAACACTGTAGTTACAGATTCTGTTGGAAGTTTCTCAATATCAGCCAGTTTGTATTCCAGTTTGGCTGTAGCAGCTCTGGAGTATAAACCCAAAACAGTAATTGTTACCCCTTCTTTGGATAACATAAGCCTGGATCCTTCAGAAGGTTATGAAAATGTAAATGTTGCATTTCGTAAAGTAGAAAAGAGAAATCTAATAAGTGGAGTTTCCTTTGTGGATCTGGATGAATTAATGGAGAAGAATTATAATACGGGTACCCTGGAAAATATGGAAGGATTCGCTAATGGTTTCCACGGCAATATTTGGGGCATGGACGAGTATTTAGTGCTTATAGATGGAGTGCCAAGAGATGCCGGAAGTATTATGCCTACAGAAATAGAGCAAATTAGTTTCTTAAAGGGAGTTTCAGCAGTTGCGCTTTATGGAAGTCGTGCTGCAAAGGGTGTTGTACAAATCACTACAAAAAGAGGAAAAATTCAGAAGCAGGAAATTGATGTTAGGGTAAATGCCGGAATGTATGTTCCCAAAAGTTATCCAAAATATCTTGGTTCTGCAGAATATATGACCCTTTATAATGAAGCAAGGGCAAATGATGGTTTGAGTCAACGTTTTGATGATGAAACTATCTACCAACATGCAGCCGGTGACAACCCATACAGGTACCCCGATGTAAACTATTATTCTGCAGATTATTTACAGGAAACCTATAACAGGTTTGATGCTACTGCCCAAATTTCTGGAGGTAATGAAACCGCTCAATATTACACAAATCTTGGTTTTTATTCAGCAGGTTCACTGTTGGATTTCGGTGAAGCTGAAAATAACAGGTCCCAAAGGTTTAATATTCGTGGTAATGTAGATATTGATATTACCGAAACTTTATATGCTACTGTAAATGCATCAGCAGTTTATTATAATGGTTGGGGTGTGAATACAGATTATTGGGCAGGTGCGGCTAATTTAAGACCAAACCGATTTTCGCCGTTAATTCCAACAAGTATGATTGAGGAAAGCGATGAGAATTCTTTGCAATATGTAAACAATAGTAGTAACCTTATAGATGGACAATATCTTTTAGGTGGTACGCAGCTTGACCAAACCAATCCTTTTGCTGCGATTTATGCCGGTGGAAGTAATAATTATACCAGTAGACAATTTCAGTTTAATACAGGTATTGGAGCAGATTTAGGAAATCTCCTGGAAGGCTTGAGTTTTCATTCAAACTTTGGAGTAGATTATTCTACTTCTTACAACCAATCATATAACAATGAGTACGCGGTCTACGAACCGAGCTGGACAAATTATGATGGAGGAGATTTAATTGCAGGTTTAACTCAATATGGTCAGGATGCCAGGTCTGGAGTACAAAATATAAGTGATAGTTGGTATAGACAAACAATTTCGTTTTCAGGTCAATTTAATTATGATACTAAAATAGAAGAAGATCATAACGTTTCAGCAATGCTTATTGCCAATGGATTTCAGCAATCTATTTCAGAAGAATATCACCGTACCAGTAATGCCAATTTAGGCCTGTTTTTGGGTTACGATTATTTAGACAAGTATTTTGTGAATTTTAGTGGTGCCCTAGTCCATTCAGCAAAATTACCTGAAGGAAACCGCCAGGCTTTTTCACCAACCTTTACGTTAGGATGGCGTTTAAGTGAAGAGAATTTTCTTCAAAATTCAACGGTATTTGATGAGTTAAAACTTACCGCTTCCGCAGGTATTTTACATACCGATATTGATATACAGGACTACTATTTATATGAAAGTATTTATACCCAAACCGATGGTGCCTGGTTTAACTGGAGAGATGGTGCCCTAAGCCGCTCCACAGATTCCAGGAGAGGCCAGAACGATGACCTAACTTTTTCTAAAAGAGAAGAAATAAATTTAGGGGTTGAAGCTTCCTTATTTGATAATCTTTTCCAGATTCAGGGATCTGTTTTTGCCAATAGAATGACGGGTGGTATAGTACAGGCATCTGTATTATATCCTAATTATTTTGAAACCGGATGGCCAAACTCTTCATTTATCCCTTATGTGAATTATAACGATGATGAACGTGTTGGGTTTGATTTTAGAGCAGATTGGAATCAGCAATTTGGAGAAGTGAAAACTACGCTTGGAGTTGTTGGTACTTATTATGATACCAAGGCTACGAAACGAGCTGAAATGTATGAAGATCAATACCAATCCAGGGAAGGAAATCCTTTAGATGGTATTTGGGGGCTGGAAAGCGACGGACTGTTTGCAAGTGCTGAAGAAATTGCGAATTCACCTTCGCAAAGTTATGGACAGGTTGCCCCGGGAGATATTAAATATATAGACCAGAATGGTGATGGGGTAATAGATAACCAGGATGAAGTTTATCTTGGCAAAGCTGGCTGGTTTGGCTCGCCGCTAACTTTAGGTGTGAATTTCACAGCTGAATGGAAAGATTTCACCTTTTTCGCTCTTGGAATTGGAAGATTTGGAGCTCACGGTATGAAAAATAGTTCTTATTTCTGGATGGATGGTGAAGATAAATATTCAATTGTAGCTCGAGATCGTTGGACGCCGGAGACAAGTGAAACTGCAACCTACCCAAGATTAACTACCACTAATAGTAATAATAACTTTAGAAATTCAGATTTCTGGCTTTATAGTACAGATCGTTTTGACCTGGCAAAAGTTCAAATCTCCTATAATCTACCAAAAGAATTATTTGCCCAATCATTTGTGCAGGAATTAGGGGTATATGTAAATGGAGCTAATTTACTAACTGTATCCCCTGAACGTGAGATTTTAGAGTTAAATGTAGGAAGTGCACCCCAGAACAGATTTTATAACCTGGGCGTAAAAGCAATATTTTAAAAATTTAAATATAAAAGGAAATGAAAAGTAAATTACTACTTCTTTTATTAATGGTCTTTACAATTACAAGTTGTGACGATCTTATAGAACCTGCCATAGAGAATAATAGAGGCCTGGAAGATATGTATGCTGAGGCTGAATATGCCCAGGGTATTCTGCTTAACGCTTATACCAGGCTACCAAATAATGGTTATTCTTTTAGTGAGGTAGCAACAGATGATGCCGTTAGTAACGTAAACAATAATCCTTACCGTGAAATTGCTACCGGGCAGTGGACAGCTCAAAATAATCCTTTTGACCAGTGGCAAAATGCAAGAGCAGCTATCCAGTATATCAATATCTTCCTTGCCGAGACTGATAAAGTAACCTGGTCTGAAGATGAAGAAATAAGCTCCCTTTTTAACGACAGGCTTAAAGGTGAAGCCTATGGTCTTAGGGCGTTATATATGTACTATATCTTGCGTCAACATGCGGGTTGGGCTAATGGAGAGCTATTAGGGGTTCCAATCTTATTAGAACCTGAAGAAACCGGCTCAGATTTTAATCAGCCAAGAGCAACTTTTGAAGAGTGTATGCAGCAGTTATACGCAGATGTAGAACAGGCCGAAGCTTTACTTCCTTTAGATTATGAAACGCTTTCAAGTTTACCTGAAGGATATTCAGATTTAGGCGATTATAACAGAGTCTTTGGTGAATATGCCAAACAAAGAATGACCGGTAGAATTGCAAAAACTGTAAGGGCACAGGCGGCTTTACTTGCTGCAAGCCCTGCTTATGCCGATGGAAATACTACTACCTGGGCCGATGTAGCCAATTATGCCGGGGAGGTATTGGCAGAAAATGGCGGCGCAAGTGGTATTGCAGCAGATGGACATACCTGGTACAAAAATGCTTCTCAAATAAGTGGAATTGGAGGGGGAAATAACCCGCCCGAAATTATTTGGAGAACCGACGTGGTAGAAACCAGTGATTTAGAACAGCAACATTTTCCACCAACTTTATTTGGTGACGGACAGCTAAATCCAACACAAAATCTGGTGAATTCATTTCCTATGGCAAATGGTTATCCTATTACAGATCCGGCTAGTGGGTTTGATCCTGATAATCCTTATCAAAACCGGGATCCAAGATTAGATCATTATATAGTGGTAAACCAAAGTACTGCAGGACCTAACAATTCCACCATTGTAACCGCCGCTGACGGAAATACCAACGATGCCTTAAATGCCGTAGAAACTTCTACCAGAACAGGTTATTATTTAAAGAAATTGCTAAGACAGGATGTGAATTTAGATCCCGTAACCAGCAATACTCAACAGCATTATACCGCCCGAATGAGGTATACTGAATTATACCTTATTTACGCCGAAGCTGCCAACGAAGCCTGGGGGCCACAAGGAACAGGAACTTTTGGGTTTTCTGCTTATGATATTATTGCTGGTTTAAGAGAGCGCGCCGGTATAACTCAGCCCGATGCATATTTAGAGTCAATTAGCTCAGATCAAAATGCAATGCGAGAATTAATAAGAAATGAACGCAGATTAGAACTAAGTTTTGAAGGTTTCCGGTTTTGGGACATCCGCCGTTGGGGCGACGATTTAAATGTTCCGGCCAGAGGAGTAAGTATTCTTGACGGGAATCATCAAACAATAACTGTTGAAGACAGGATTTATGAAGAATATATGCGATATGGTCCAATCCCTTTTAGCGAAGTATTAAAATACGATGCCATTATCCAAAACCAGGGCTGGTAGTTAGTTTAATTATAAAGAACAAAAAATGAAAAATAAAATATATTTAATCGCTTTAATTATTCTTTCAGGCTTTACTTCTTGTGAGAACGATGAATGGGAATTTGACGACTATGAATACCAAACTGTTTATTTTGCTTACCAATACCCGGTAAGGACAATTACACTGGGAGAAGATATTTTTGATACTTCTCTGGATAATGAAGGTAAAGCCAAAATAATGGCTACTACCGGTGGAACTTACGATAATGATCAGGATGTTTTTATAGATTTTGAAGTAGATAATTCTTTGACGGAAGGTCTTGTATTTGATGATAGCGGCCAACCTGTACAGGCAATGCCCGAGAATTATTATACACTTGAATCTAATGAAATCAGGATTCCGCAAGGTGAACTAACCGGGGGAGTTGAGCTTCAGCTAAGCGATGCATTTTTTGCCGATAGCCTCGCTATTGGAAGGAATTATGTAATTCCACTTCAAATGACCAATGTGGTAAGTGCAGATTCTATTCTTAGAGGGATACCACTTGCACCAAATCCTCGTAAAGCCGTAGCAGAAGATTGGGATGTTCTGCCTAAAGATTTCATTCTTTATGCAGTAAAATATGTAAATCCGTGGCACGGGAATTATTTACGCCGTGGGATAGATGTAATTGAAGGAACTACCGGTAACGAGAATCTTGACGATACTGTAATAAGAGAAGAAGAGTATGTAGTAGACGATCAGGTAGTAGCCCTTACAACCCGCTCTTTAGATGAGGTAGAGTTAGATTTGGTTTTTCAAAACAGCGAAGGTTATGCTGTAAACTGCACCTTAATTTTAAGCTTTGATGATTCTGGCAACTGCACTGTAAGAGCTGCGTCAGATGAGTATACGGCAAGTGGTAGCGGCCAGTTTGTAAAAGATGGCGAACAAAACAGTTGGGGCGGAAAAGATCGTGATGCCCTTTACCTGGATTACGAAGTTAACCTTGAAGAAATTAATGTGAGTACAACAGATACGCTTGTACTTAGAGATCGTGGGGTACGTATGGAAACATTTTCTCCCATATTAGAATAAAATAAAAAAATAAATCGATTATGAAATATTTAAATCGTTTTCTTGTTTGTAGTGGCTTATTGGCTTCATTATTTTCCTGTGCCGATCCAGATCCATTAGCATTTGAAGTAGAAAAACCTGAAGGCCTCGAAGCTCAGGAAGAAATTAATTCATATGCACCTCTTAAGAGCTATATAGATAGCACCGCAAACGCTAATTTTACTTTAGGTGGAGCTGTTTCAATTTCAGATTATATCAATAAGGGAGTAATGTACAGGCTTATTAATAAAAATTTTGATGAGCTTACTGTAGGTTATGGTATGAAGCACGGAGCCATAGTTCAAAATAATGGCTCTATGAACTTTGCCCAGGTAAATGAACTTATAGCTGTGGCAGAACAAGCAGGAACATCTATTTACGGGCATACCCTTACCTGGCACGCTAATCAAAATGCTTCTTATTTGAATGGGTTGCTTGAGCCTCTTGTAATTGAATCTCCATCTTTTCCGAATGATTTAGATAAAACGGGATTAACTGATAGCACTTTTAATGGTTTTTCAGCTACTCCGGATAACGCTGTAACAATTGCTGAGAATGAAGGGATGGGAGAAGGCACCCATGCCATAAAATTAACAGCGCCGTCTTCTGCAGCTGAGCCTGGAGATCTTCAATTATCTACTCCACAGATACCCGTAGTAGAAGGTCACGAATATGAAGTTATCTTTTATATAAAATCAGATGTGCCTGGAGAGGGCCGTGTTTCATTTGGTGGTTTAAATAATAATATGCCTCCTATTGATTATGATGGCGGGGGTACTGCTGTAGAAAGCTTTCAAACCGATTTTTCCTGGAAAGAAGTGAGATTTCGGGTTAGTGATTTCGCGGAAGAATCTTTCAGCTTAAATTTTGATTTAGGCTATCAACCCGGAGTAACATATTATATAGATATCAATAACCTATACGTATATGATACGCAGGGAGATCCAATAGTAAGTAACATTGTGGAGAATGGTGATTTTGAAAGCGGAACCGGCTGGGGAGGCTGGGGTAATAATTCTGAGAGAGGAGTTACCGAAGATGGCCTGGGATTTGGAAATGAAGGTAAAGCATTTTATGTAACCAACCCTTCTGTGACGGGCGGTTTCTGGGAAGTGCAAACTGTTTACGAATTCCCTGAAACTCTAGATAATGGCGAAACTTATACTCTTAGCTTCTGGGTAAAAGGTGATGCTGAGGGAATTATCAGGCCAGAGTTACAAAGTCCAGATTATAGTTCAGATGGGTTTGGGCAGGTAAGTGTGACCCAGGAGTGGCAACGTGTAGAAATGGCTACCACCGCAACTGCTGACGATCGCGGCCGACTAATATTTAGCTATGGTGAATTTGCAGGTACGGTTTATATAGATAATGTTAGTCTTTCCAGTGCTTCTGGCGGCGGGGGCTCTACTACTATCCTGGAAAGAGAGCCGGCAGTAAAGCAGGCAATTATTGAAGGAGAATTAGAACGTTGGATCTCTGCTATGTTAGGTACGGCTTCTTATGTAGATGCCTGGGATGTGGTTAACGAACCAATGGATGATGGAAATCCATACGAATTAAAAAGTGGTGAAAACGATTCAGATATTACCAGCGACGAATTTTACTGGCAGGATTACTTGGGCAAAGATTACGCGGTTAAAGCATTTAAACTGGCCAGGCAATATGGTGACCCCGAAGACCTGTTATTTATAAATGATTATAATCTTGAATATAATTTAGATAAAACGAAGGGCCTTATTGAATATGTAGAATATATAGAAAGCCAGGGTGCGACTGTAGATGGTATCGGGACTCAAATGCATATTAGTATAGATTCCGATAGAAATAATATTGCTGAAATGTTTCAACTTCTTGCTGAAACCGGTAAACTCATTAAAGTTTCAGAACTGGACGTAAGAACAAATGTCTCTGAATCTACAGATGAAGTTTTACAACAGCAAGCCGAAATGTATAGGTATGTGGTTGAGGCTTATAAAGAACACGTACCCCAGGATCAAAGATATGGTATTACCGTGTGGGGAATATCTGATAGTGCCGAAGATGCAACTTGGTTACCGGGAGAATTTCAGGGTTTATGGGATGAAAATTTGAATAGAAAACCGGCTTATAAAAGTTTTGCCGAAGCCTTAGAAGAATTATAAAACTGTAATATTAAAGAACTAAATATATTTAAGAAATGATTACGTTGCTATCCGTTTAAATTTAATCATGTGTGATTTTTACTGAATAGTTCTCCTAGCTCAAAAAGTCTGGATACCGGTTGGAATAGCAACGCTTACCCGGTATGAATTAGCCTTTTTTAGAAGTTAGGGGAACTTTTTTTTAAAGAAATTGTAAATTATTGTAGACTTTCTTCCTGGAATTTTAAAATCAACTGCTATGCACAAAAGAAAAAATTTATCTATTTTTATATTATTGTTAAGTGTGCTTTTTACATTTTACAGCTGTAATTCTAATAAAAGATCAGTTGATAATAGCGATGTATCTAAAGCGAGTTTAAAAAATGCTTTCGAGAATAATTTTCATATTGGAACAACTCTCAATGCCTGGCAAATTATGGGAAGGCAGCCTGAAGAACTTAAGGTTGCCACGGAGAATTTCAATTCTATTGTTGCCGAAAATATTATGAAAAGTGCACGAATTCAACCAAAAGAAGGGGAATTCAATTTTGAACTTGCCGATGAATTTGTGAAGATAGGCGAAGAAAATAATATGCATATTCATGGGCACACTTTAATATGGCATTCCCAGGCTCCTGAATGGTTTTTTGTAGATGAAGATGGAAATACGGTGTCTAAAGAAGTGCTTACCCAAAGAATGAAAGATCATATTCATACAGTTGTAGGTAGGTATAAGGGCAGAATTGATTCCTGGGATGTGGTTAATGAGGCTATAGAAGACGACGGGAGTTATAGAGATAGTAAGTTCTATCAAATATTAGGTGAAGATTTTATTAAACTGGCCTTTGAATTTGCCCATGAAGCCGATCCGGAAGCCGAGCTTTATTACAATGATTATTCTATGGCAGTACCAG
This sequence comes from uncultured Flavobacteriaceae bacterium, assembly GCA_963727565.1. GTDB lineage: Bacteria > Bacteroidota > Bacteroidia > Flavobacteriales > Flavobacteriaceae > Salegentibacter. The sequence continues at coordinate 334,871 of CAVSGU010000005.1, read as the reverse complement.
AAAAGCGTGCCGGGGTAGTGAGAATGGTAGAAAATCTTCAAAAGGAGGGCATTACCGTAAACGGAATAGGAATGCAGGGACATATTGGATTAAACCATCCCGATATTCGTGAATTTGAAAAGAGCCTGGAAGCATATGGAGAACCTGGGGAAAGTGATGATCACCGAATTGGATCTTAGTGTTTTGCCTTCCCCCTGGGGCGATGCCGGGGCAGAAATCTCAGATAATTATGAGTATGAAGATAAAATGAATCCTTTTCCTGATGGTTTGCCAGACGATGTTGAGCAACAATTCACAAAGAGATATGTAGAATTTTTTGAACTGTTCTTAAAACATCAGGATAAAATTGAAAGAGTCGCTCTTTGGGGAGTGAATGATGGAAATTCCTGGAAGAATAACTGGCCGGTGAGAGGAAGAACCGATTATCCGTTGCTATTCGATCGTGAAAACAATGCAAAACCTGTTGTGAAGGAACTTATAGATCTGGCTGCAGCAAAATAATCCTACAAAATTTTAAATTAGAAATGAAAAAAGTCTTTTTATTTATCTGCCTGTTGGGCATTTTTCCATTTGTGGTAGCACAGGAAGCTTCAATCCAGAGCCCCGATAAGGCTTTGAGATTAGAAGTATTCCTGGAATCTGGAATACCAACCTATTCTGTGTTCTACAATAATGAAGTGGTGTTGGAAAAATCCCGGTTGGGACTAAAAACAAATATTTCAGACTATTCCGAAGCTTTGAGTTTTGAAGAGAGTAAAACCACTTCCGTAGATAAGAGCTATGAATCCGAAAAGCTTAAGGAATCAGAGATTAATTATAAGGCACAGGAACTAACCGCCACTTTTACCACTCAAAAAGGGCAAAAAATGGATGTAATTTTCCGGGTTAGTAATAACGACATCGCTTTTAGATACCATCTTCAAAAATACAGCGACACCATAGCCCACGTGGTCACAAAAGAATTTACAGGATTCAATTTCCCAAACACGGCAAAAAGCTTCCTTACGCCTCAGTCCAAATCTATGGTAGGTTTTCAGCGTACCAAACCCAGTTACGAAGAGGGCTATTATCTAGATCAGGAGATTACTAAAGCTTCCGCCAATAATCTGGGATATACCTTTCCGGGTTTATTTAAAACTGAAGATCACTGGATTCTTCTCTCTGAAACTGGAGTTGAGGGTACCTACGTGGGCGCTCATCTCAGCGATCCAAATGCTGAAGGAGAATATACAATCGCTTTTCCCGATAGTACTGAAAATAATGATTTTGGTAGCACAGGCGCGGCCATTTCCCTTCCATTTAGCACTCCGTGGCGGACTATCACAATTGGTGAAAGTTTAAAACCTATTGTAGAAACCACCATTCCTTTTGATGTGGTGGAGCCGCTTTACGAAGCCTCTCAGGATTATGAATTCGGGCGCGGCGTATGGAGCTGGATTATGTGGCAGGATGGCAGTATGAATTATGACGACCAGGTGACCTACATTGATTTCGCTGCTGAAATGGGTTATGAATACATCTTGATTGATGCGCTTTGGGACCAGAATATTGGGTACGACAGGATGGAAGAGCTCATTGATTACGCCAATAGTAAAAACGTAGATGTTTTCTTGTGGTATAACTCCAACGGTGTTGCCAATGATGCCCCAATGACTCCGCGGAATAAAATGCACCGGGCTATTACCCGCAAACAGGAAATGCAGTGGTTGCAGGAGAACGGGGTAAAAGGTCTTAAAGTTGATTTTATGGGAGGTGATAAACAAGAGACCATTCAGCTTTACGAAGATATAATGTCTGATGCCAATGATTACGGCTTAATGATGATCTTTCACGGGGCCACAATTCCACGGGGTTGGGAGGTAATGTATCCGAATTTTATAAGTACTGAAGCAGTTCTTGCTTCAGAAAATCTAATGTTCAGTCAGTATGCAAACGACCAGGAAGCCCGAAGTGCTGCCATTCATCCTTTTATAAGGAATACAGTGGGAAGTATGGATTTTGGTGGTACTGTTCTAAACGAACGCTACAACCGAACCAATGACGGCGGAAACTTTAGAAGAACCTCCGATGCTTTTCAAGTGGCAACTGCAGTTCTATTCCAAACGCCGGTTCAATTCTTCGCGTTGACGCCGAATAACCTTGAAGACGCTCCGGAATTCGCAGTAGATTTTATGAAAAATGTCCCTACCACCTGGGATGAGACCATTTTTATTGAAGGATATCCCGGAGAGTATAGCGTAATAGCAAGAAGGCATAAGGATCAATGGTATGTCGCCGGAATCAATGCGTCAAAAGAAGCAAAAAAAGTGAGCTTTTCCCTTCCTGAACTGAAAGGAAATACATTCAGTATTATTAATGACTCTAAAAATGGGAAAACTGAAAAGAAAGAAATAAAACAAAAAAGAGGAAAATTTGAAGTGACCATTCAACCTCAGGGCGGATTTGTGATTACAAATTAGCACAGGTTCCTCCTCCTTTAAAACATTAAGAATGAAACAATTATTTGTAATTATCGTTTTTTTTAGTTGCGTCACTCAATCGATGGCGCAGTTTTCTCAGCAGGAGCGGGACAGTATTTATCGTTTAAGCGCGCAGGATCATCAGCTAATGCTGAAGAAATTAGGAATAGAATCCTTGCGACCCGGACCCTCCGGAAACCCGAACGATCCGAATGCAGCAAATTCAGATGAATCTAAAGTCGCAGATTACAGTTTGCCAGAACTTTTGGTTTTTAAAGATGGATCAAGAGTCACTTCACTTTCTGAATGGGAAAAACGCAGGCAGGAGATCAAAGAAGATTTTAATACTGAAGTGTATGGACGATTCCCTAAAAATATCCCTGCTGTAAACTGGAAAGTTGTTTCCCGGAAAGATTCAGTTATTGGCGAGAATCCGGTGCAGGTAGAGGAACTTTTGGGAGTGGTAGATAATTCTGCGTATCCAGAGATCGAGGTAGCCATCGAGATGACCCTTACTCTTCCAAAAAATACTAATAAAAAAGTACCGGTAATTTTAAAATTCGACTGGAATTTTCCGGCAGGTTTCAGTCCAAATCCTGATCAGGAAAATCCGTGGCAGGAACAATTACTAGCCGAAAATTGGGCCTATGCGAGTTTAATTCCGACAAGTTATCAAGCCGATAATGGCGCCGGACTTCGACAAGGGATCATTGGGCTCGTAAATAAAGGTGAACCTAGAAAATTAGATGACTGGGGCGCTTTGAAAGCCTGGGCCTGGGGTGCCGGCCGTGCGCTGGATTATTTTGAAAATCATTCAAAAGTTGATGCAAATAAGGTTGCTATAGAAGGCCTTTCCCGCTATGGGAAAGCTGCAATGGTCACTATGGCTTATGATGAAAGATTTGCCGTTGGATTTATAGGATCTGCCGGTGCAGGTGGGACAAAGATCCTGCGACGTAATTTTGGAGAACAAGTAGAGAATTTGGTCTCCAGTTCCCAATACCACTGGTTTGCTCCGAATTTTATAAAATACGGAGGTCCTTTAAAAACAAAAGATCTTCCGGTAGATGCCCATCATTTAATTGCGCTTGCCGCGCCACGTCCGGTTTTTATCAGTAGCGGAGATCCTAAAGTTGAAGGAAACTGGATAGATGCCAGGGGAATGTTTTTAGCCGGAGTCCACGCGAGTCCTGCTTATGAAATCTATGATGAAAAAGCACTGTCAAAAACTGAATTTCCTCAAGTTGGGGAGTTTTTATCTGAAGGTAAACTCGTTTTTAGAATACACGAAGGCGGTCATACTGTAGTCCCTAACTGGCCATATTTTATAGAATTTGCCAAACCCTATTTCAAATAAAGAATATGAAAAAGAGAAATCTACTCATTATAATTTTAAGCCTGTTTTTAGGAAATTCAGTCGTTGCACAACAGCAGGCTCAAAATCCTATTATCCACGCCGATGTTCCAGATGCTTCTATAATTAGGGTTGGTGATGCCTATTATATGAGCAGCACCACGATGCATATGAATCCCGGGGTGCCGATTATGAAATCCAATGATTTGGTGAACTGGGAAATAGTAAATTATGCTTACAATACTTTGGGGGATACAGATGCCCTGAATATGGAAAATGGTGAAAATGCATATGGGAGAGGATCCTGGGCAAGCAGCCTTCGTTACCATAATGATACTTTTTACGTTTCCACTTTTTCGAGCACCACAGGAAAAACTTATATTTTCAAAACAAAAGATATTGAAAATGGTTCCTTTGAAGAGATTTCTTTTACCCCATCTCTTCACGACAATACTTTATTTTTTGATGACGATGGAAAGACTTATCTCATTTGGGGTGGAGGTAAACTGAATATAGTAGAGCTTAAAGATAATCTTTCAGGAGTGAAGGAAGGTACAGAACGGGTTCTAATTGAGAACGCTACGGAACCTATTGGATCCAATTTTATTCTTCCTGCGGAAGGATCTCAAATATTTAAGGCCAACGGTAAGTATTATCTATTCAATATCGCCTGGCCAAGAGACGGGATGAGAACGGTGATCATTCACCGTGCCGATAAAATTACCGGACCTTACGAAGGAAAAATCGCTTTTCAGGATAAAGGAGTGGCACAGGGTGGTTTAATTGATACGCCTGAAGGGGATTGGTTTGCCTATTTATTCCGCGATTATGGCGCGGTTGGGCGTATTCCCTATCTGGTTCCTGTAAAATGGGAAAACGGCTGGCCTGTTTTAGGTGAAAATGGCAAGGTACCTGAAACTCTGGATCTACCCGCAAATGAAGGATGGATTCCGGGAATTGTGGCTTCAGATGATTTTAGCAGAAAATCAGGAGACAGGGATTTGCCTCTGGTTTGGCAATGGAATCATAATCCGCAAGATAATTACTGGTCTGTAAAAGACCGCGAAGGCTATTTCAGAATGACTACCGATAGGGTAGATTCTTCATTTTTAAATACTAGAAATACTCTTACCCAAAGAACTATTGGCCCGAAGAGTTCTGCAATTACAAAAGTTGATCTTTCCGGAATGAAGGACAGGGGATTATGCCGGGCTTGGATTGCTTCAGAAGAATTTCGGATTTGTTGGGGCTAAAATGCTAAATAATAAGAAGCACATTATTATGGTCAATGGAGCTTCCGAAGAATCCGTTGAGGTGGAAAGTATTCCATTGAATCAGGAGGAGCTTTACCTTAAGGCCGTTGGTGATTTTCAAGACAGGAAAGATACAGCAGAATTTTACTACAGCCTTGATGGTGAAAACTGGGAGGCTATAGGCAACGAACTTAAAATGTCTTACACGCTTCCGCACTTTATGGGCTACAGGTTTGCGTTGTTCAACTACGCCACAGAAGAAGCAGGTGGTCACGTAGATTTCGATTACTTTAAAATTGAAGCTGAAAAAAATAATTAAAATGAAAAATTTAAATATCCCGAAAACGATATCTCTTAGTCTGATTATATTTTTCCTAGCAGTAAATGCTTTTGCACAAAATCCGCTGATAATGGATCAGTTTACAGCAGATCCTACGGCAAGGGTATTTAACGGAAAACTATATGTATTTCCTTCCCACGATATTGTGCCGCCGGAAGGCGAAGGCCGTGCCGAATGGTTCAATATGGCCGATTACCACGTTTTTTCTTCGGAAGATCTTACCAATTGGACAGACCACGGAAAAATTCTGGATCAAAAAGATGTTCCCTGGGCAGATCCTAAGGCTTATAGTATGTGGGCGCCTGATGCGGTATCCAAAAATGGCAAATTTTACTTCTATTTTCCTACCAGACTCAAAGAAGCCGGAGATGGAGAGCAAGGTTTTTCAATCGGCGTGGCAGTCGCCGATAAGCCTGAAGGACCTTATAAGCCACAGCCAAACCACATTCAGGGCGTAGAAGGCATAGATCCCAATGTTTTTATTGATAAAGACGGGCAGGCTTATTTGTACTGGTCCCGTGGAAAAATTTATGGTGCAAAACTGAAGGATAATATGCTGGAGCTGGATTCAGAAATAAAGACCTTCGAGGAGATCCCTCAAAAAGGGCATATTGAAGGACCTTTTGTTTTCGAAAGAAATGGCACTTATTATATGACTTATCCGCACGTTGCCAATAATACTGAAAGACTCGAATATGGAACTTCCGATAATCCGATGGGGCCTTTTACCCACCAGGGTGTGATTATGGATGAATCGGCTTCGGGGACCTGGACCAATCATCATTCAATCGTAAATTATAAAGATCAGTGGTACTTATTTTATCACGATAATGACCTTTCCCCCGATTTCGATAAAAACCGTTCCATTCGTGCCGATAGTTTGTTTTTTGAAGAGAATGGAAACATCAAAAAAGTAATTCCAACCAAACGCGGAGTGGGGATTACTTCCAGTAATTCTGAGATTCAAATCGACCGATATAGCGCGAAAAGCAACTATGGAGCTGCTTCAGTGTTTTTAGACCGGCTTGATCCTTTCCAGGGGTGGAAATTGGTATTAAATAAACCTGATGCCTGGGTGAAATATAACCGGGTTGATTTTGGTGCTGAAGTTCCCAAAAATGTCAAAATCAGGGCAAGATCTTTAACGGGCGGAGCTGTTGCGCTGAAACTGGCAGGTGAGAACGATCAGGAATTTGCTGAAGTGCCCATCAAAAAAGGTGGAAATTGGGATGTTTTTTCGGCTCCGGTTAAATCTGAAGCAACCGCTGTTCAGGATCTGATATTGCAACTTAAAAGTGGTGACGGGGTTGAAGTGGACTGGGTTCAATTTGAAAAATAGAAGGGGATGAGCATTGGTAAGTTTAAAATTTCAAAAAGTAGTAATTCCGGTTTCGGGTTCTCCGTAATTCTGGGAATACTGTTTTTGATTTCACCTTTTCAATCCTGGAGTCAGGAAGATTCCCAATTAAAACTCTGGTATGATAAGCCTGCTGAAAAATGGGTAGAGGCACTTCCCGTAGGAAACGGGCGCTTGGGGGCAATGGTTTATGGAGATCCTCAAGAAGAGGTTATTCAGTTAAATGAAAATACTATCTGGGCAGGACAACCTAACAGGAATGATAATCCTGAAGCCAAAGCATATTTACCCGAAGTTCAGAAACTTCTGTTTGAAGGAAAAAGCGCAGAAGCCCAAGAGCTCGTCAATCAACATTTCATAAGCAAAACTTCCCACGGAATGCCTTATCAAACCGCAGGGAATCTGAAATTATCTTTTCCTAATCACAAAAATTACACTAGATATTATCGGGAACTGGATCTGGAAACTGCAGTTACCACAACTCGCTATACAGTTGGAGGTGTAGGCTATGAAACCAAAGTTTTCGCTTCCCATCCCGATCAGGTGATTGTGGTACAAATTTCGGCAGATAAACCCGGAGCTTTAAATTTCACAGCTACGATGGATTGCCCCGGAGGAGCTGAAGTTTCAGCTGAAAATGGGACATTAAAACTACATGGTAAAACCAGCGATTTTGAAGGAATAGAAGGTAAAGTTGAATTCCTGGCGATCACTAAAATTCAGACTGAAGGCGGAGAAATAATTTCAGAAAATGAGTCTCTTAAAATTCAGAATGCCAATAGTGCTACACTGTATATTTCCATCGCATCTAATTTTAAAAATTATAAAGATCTCAGTATTGATGAAGATGCGAAAGCGGAAGAATATCTTTCAGCAATAGAAAAAAAGAAATCAGAAGAGATCTACAAAACTCACCTGGAAGATTATCAAACCTATTTCAATCGGGTGTCTCTGGATCTTGGTAAAACTGAAGCTGCGAAGCTACCAACCAATGAGAGGATCATAAATTTCAAAACCGGAAATGATCCAGCCCTAGTTTCCCTGTATTTTCAGTTTGGGCGCTATCTTTTAATTACCTCTTCCAGGCCGGGAACTCAGCCTGCCAATTTGCAGGGAATTTGGAATGACCAGTTAACTCCTGCCTGGGATAGTAAATACACGGTAAATATTAATACAGAAATGAATTACTGGCCGGCGGAGATCACAAATCTTCCGGAATTTCACGAGCCATTGATCCAAATGGTAAAAGAGCTTTCAGAAGTCGGAAGTAAAACTGCCAAAGATATGTATGGCGCAGAAGGTTGGGTGATGCATCATAATACGGACATTTGGCGAATGACGGGCGCGATAGACGGTTCCTATTGGGGAATGTGGCCAATGGGAGGAGTCTGGCTTTCCCAGCATTTGTTTGACAAATATGATTTTTCAGGAGATAAAGAATTCCTGAGATCTGTTTATCCAATAGTAAAAGAAGCTTCTAAATTCTATTTGGATTTTATGATTAGGGAGCCGGAAAATAACTGGCTGGTGGTATCTCCTTCCATTTCCCCGGAACATGCGCCAACCGTCCATCCGGAATCCTCATTGACTTATGGAACTACGATGGATAATCAGCTAATTTTTGACCTGTTTTCAAGAACAGCCAAAGCCGCGGAAATACTTGGAGATGATGAAGAATTTATAGCCGAATTAAATGAGAAACTTCAGCAATTGCCTCCTATGCAAATTGGTAGTTGGGGACAATTACAGGAATGGATAAAAGATTGGGATGATCCTAACAGCGATCACAGGCACGTTTCTCATTTATACGGACTTTATCCCTCAAACCAGATTTCCCCGTACCGAAACCCGCAATTATTTGAGGCTGCAAAAACATCTTTGGTGGCTCGGGGAGATGAGTCTACCGGTTGGTCTATGGGCTGGAAGGTGAATCTTTGGGCGAGATTACTTGACGGGGATCACGCCCACAAATTAATAAAAGATCAGTTGACCCCTTCGATGCAGGAAGGCCACAGCGAAAAAGGAGGTACTTATCCCAACCTTCTTGATGCCCATCCTCCATTTCAGATAGATGGAAATTTTGGTTGCACCGCTGGGATTGCTGAGATGCTTTTACAAAGTCACGATGGCGCCATTCATATTCTCCCTGCATTACCTGCAGACTGGAGCAAAGGAAAAATTTCCGGTTTAAGAGCTCGTGGAGGTTTTGAAGTAGCTCTTGAGTGGGAGAATAATAAGCCGGACAATGTTATTATTAAATCTGAATTAGGTGGTGTTGTTAGAATTCGATCATATGCTCCATTGAAAGGCGAAGGATTGGAAAAAGCCAAAGGTGATAATCCGAATAAATTCTATACTCTCCCGGAAATTAAGCAAACGCTTATTTCAGAAGAAGCTGATTTAACACCCGTTGAAATTCAGAAGATTTATGAATACGATCTAGAAACTACTAAAGGAGAACAATACACAATAGAGATTAAAAAATGACCATAACCGAATAAATATAAAATTATGAAACAAAAGTTTAAAATGCTCGCATTATTGGGAATGTTTGTGATAAATGCACCTCAGCTTCTAAACGCCCAAAACCCTATTATAACAGATGTTTTTACTGCAGATCCCTGCACCGTTGGTTTATGACGAAACGGTTTATTTATATACCAGCCATGATACAGCTTCGGTATCTTCCACCAACTATGAAATGAAGGATTGGCTGGTTTTTTCTTCTACCGATATGAAAAATTGGACCAATCATGGTCCAAAGCTTTCGCCAAAAGATTTCTCCTGGGCAACCGGAGATGCTTATGCGGCTGAGGTGGCAGAAAGAGACGGTAAATTTTATTTCTATGTATCTACATTTCATAAGGATGATGACAGAAGCGATGGGGGTGCAGCCATAGGAGTAGCGGTTGCCGATTCCCCATTAGGTCCATTTAAGGATGCCAAAGGAGAAGCCTTGATCTACAACGAAATGACCACCGATAATCCCCATGGGTGGGATGATATAGATCCTTCGGTTTTTGTAGATGATGACGGCCAGGCATATATGTACTGGGGTAATGGTAGCCTCAAAATGGTGAAATTAAAAGATAATATGATTGAATTAGATGGGGAGATCCAATATTATAATCCAAAAAATTTTATAGAAGGTCCCTGGGTTTACAAAAGAAAAGGTCTGTATTATTTAGTATATGCCAGTCAGGGAGAAGAGCGCGAAAGAGTTGAATACGCTACCTCAGATAGTCCGGAAGGCCCGTGGGAATATCGTGGAATATTAGCAGACAGCGCACCCAATAGTTTTACTATTCATCCCGGTATTATCGAGTATAAAGGAAAAGATTATTTCTTTTACCATAATGGGGTTTTACCAACTGGAGGAAGTTATCGACGTTCAATAACCTTAGATTATATGTATTACAATGAAGATGGTACTATTCAGAAGGTGGAACAAACAAAAGAAGGAGTAGAAGCCGTAGAATAATCATTCTTAATTGCTAAAGGAAAAACAACACTACAATGAAAAAAACTTTACTATGCCTTATTCTTATGCTAGTTTTTAAGGCCGGTATCTCACAAAACCCAATTGTTCAAACCAACTTTACGGCAGATCCTGCTCCGATGGTTTATAATGATAAACTGTATTTATATACTTCTCACGACGAAGATGAATCTACCTGGTTTACGATGGACGACTGGCGTTTATATACCACCGAAGATATGGTAAATTGGACAGACCATGGTGCAGTACTCGCGTATGACGATTTTGAATGGGCGGGAAGAAACGCCTGGGCACCGCAGGCCATAGAAAGGGACGATAAATTTTATATGTACGTACCTATAACAAGCAGGGAAGGGAAAAATGGTATTGGCGTTGCCGTAGCCGATAGTCCATACGGTCCATTTATTGATCCTCTTGGAAAACCTCTAATAAGCAAAAGTCAGGATGATATAGATCCATCAGTTTTTATTGATGACGATGGGCAGGCCTATTTATTCTGGGGAAATCCGGTACCTTATTATGTCAAGCTAAATGAAGATATGATAAGTTATGAAGGCGAAATAACCCAAATTCCCAATACTATTGAAGCATTTGGGAAACGGGAAGGCGAAGAAAATGCCAGGAGGCCAACAACTTACGAAGAAGGCCCATGGCTTTACAAAAAGGATAATACATATTATATGTTTTTTGCTGCCGGTCCCTTACCAGAACATATTGGTTATTCTACAAGTGAAAATATAACCGGCCCTTATGAATATCAGGGTGTAATAATGCCGCAGGAAGGTGGTGCTTTTACCAACCATCCCGGAATTGTGGATTTTAAAGGAAATACTTACTTCTTTTATCACAATGCCGCGCTTCCGGGTGGAAGCGGATTTACAAGATCTGTAGCCGTAGAAGAAATGAATTTTAATGAAAATGGTTCAGTAAAACAAATGAAAATGACCGATGGAATTAATGAAGCATTACAAAATTTAAACCCATACGTTAAAAACGAAGCTGAAACAATTGCCTGGTCTCAAGGTCTAAAATCAAGAGAAAACGATGTGGTTGGAAATTTCATTGTAGCCACGCGCAATAATTCTTTTTCAATGGTTCGGGAAGTAGATTTCAGAAAAGATGGTGCTTCAAAATTTACAGCCAGAGTGGGAACCACCCATAATGGCAATGTCAGTTTAGAAGTTCGGTTAGGTAGAGAAAGTGGAAAGAAAATAGCAGAAATAGAAGTTCCCCTAACCGGAGGTGATGATCGTTGGGCGTTGGTTTCTTCTGATATTACTGAAGAAATATCCGGGGTTCACGATGTGTACTTTGTGTTTAAAGGAAAAGCCGCTGCTGAGATTCTCTATTTCGATTATTGGATGTTTTCAGAATAGAAGAAGGTGAAAATTAGAAAATTAAAAATAACAATTATAGAAAGTAATAAATGATGAGAGTGATTAAGTGTAAATGCAGTCTATTACTAATTTTGCTGTTGGTGAGTTTTGCGGCAAAGGCACAGCAAATAGGTGCGTTACCGGAAGAAATAATTATAGAGGAACCTGAAAAAGATGATGACTTTTCTATCGTTTCACCTTCCAGGGAAGTCGCTACAATTCAATTTGATGAAAGTGATCACGCAGGGGTGGTTCGGGCCATTGGAGACCTTCAAAGCGACATAGATAAAGTAACTGGCATAAAACCTGCTTTTTCCACTTCTTCTAATACAGCTGATAAAAAAGTCATTATTGGAACAATTGGCAGAAGTAGCCTTATAGACAATTTGGTTTCTTCGGGCGAATTAGATATGGAGGAGATACAAAATAGTTGGGAACGTTTTACTATCAGGGCTACCGAAGATAGTTTAATTATAGCGGGTAGTGATATGCGCGGAACTATCTATGGAATATATGAGCTTTCCCGTCAGCTTGGAGTTTCACCCTGGTACTGGTGGGCCGATGTGCCTGTAAAACAAAGAGCTTCAGCCTATGTTAAAGCTGGTAAATACACTTCAGAAGAACCAAAAGTAAAATACAGAGGAATTTTTATTAACGATGAAGAACCTGCATTTGGTACCTGGGCAAGGGAGAAATTCGGGGGTATAAATAGTGAGATGTATGCGCATATGTTTGAATTACTTCTTCGTTTAAGAGCCAATTATTTATGGCCTGCAATGTGGGGGAAAGCCTTTAATGAAGATGACCCACTAAACCCTAAAGTTGCCGATGAATACGGTATTGTGATGGGGACTTCACACCACGAGCCAATGATGCGCGCGCAAAAAGAATGGGGTAACCATAGGAAGGAATATGGAAATGGTGAATGGAACTATCAAACCAATGAAGAAGGTTTAAAAGATTTTTGGAGAGATGGGATGGAGCGTAACAAGGATTACGAGAATATAGTGACCATGTCTATGCGCGGAGATGGTGATATACCCATGGAAGATGCCGGAAGCGCCGAGGAAAATTTTAAGATGTTGAGGAAAATTATGGCAGATCAACGGGAGATCATTAGTGAGGTTACCGGGAAGCCAGCAGAAGAGACTCCACAGCTATGGGCACTTTACAGCGAAGTTTTAGAATTTTATGATCAGGGGATGGATGTTCCGGAAGATATGACAATACTTTTAGTAGATGATAATTGGGGAAATGTTAGACGCCTACCTAATTTGAATGAAGAACCTCACCCGGGAGGTTATGGGATGTATTATCACGTAGATTTACACGGTGCTCCCAGAGCCTATCAGTGGCTTAATATGACCCAAATTCAGCATATGTGGGAGCAATTACAGCTTACCTACGATTATGGGGTTGATGAAATTTGGATTCTTAATGTAGGAGATCTTAAACCCAATGAATTTCCTATGGATTTCTTCCTGAATATGGCCTGGTCGCCGAAAAGTTTTTCTGCTAATAATCTTTTCAATTACATAGAGAAATTTTGCGCCGAAAAATTTGGAGATGAGGTTGCTAAGGAAGCAGCTGAAATACTCGATACCTATACAAAGTACAACAGTCGCATTACTGCTGAAATGCTTGATGAGGATACCTATAACCTTGAAAGCGGAGAGTTCAAAAAAGTTAGGGATGAATATATGGCTCTTGAGACAAGAGCTTTGAGACAATATCACGAAGATATTTCGGAAGCGCAAAAACCAGCTTACAAGCAATTGATTTTACATCCGGTGAGAGCTATGGCGAATCTGTATGATATGTATTATTCTGTAGCGATGAATAAGAAATTTGCTGCCGAAGAGGATTTGGAAGCAAACTATTGGGCAAACAGAGTAGAACAGACTTTTAAGAGAGACTCTCTGCTTTCCGCCGATTATAATTTAAAAATGTCTAATGGAAAATGGAATCATATGATGGATCAAACTCATATAGGCTATACCACCTGGGATGAACCGGAAGAAGGAAACATAATGCCAGAAGTAAAAAGAGTTGATTCCACTATGAGTAAAACCGAAGGATTTGTGTTTGAAGAAAAGAATGATGTAATCGTAATCGAAGCAGAACATTTTTATAGTAAGAAGTCTTCAAAAAATACGAATTGGACTATTATTCCCAACTTGGGGAGAACACGTTCAGGTATAGCGCTTATGCCTTACACTGAATCTACCAATGATACCTACTTAGAGTACAAATTAAAATTTGATTCAAAAGATGATAAGGTAAAGGTTAAATTGATTTTTGATAGTACACTACCGTTTAAGGATAATGGTCATAGCGTAAGTATTGCTATTGATAATGAGGCCGAAAAAGTTATAAATATAAACGAAGATCTTACCTGGGAAAATAATTATTCTAAAATGTACCCTGCAGCGGCTGCAAGGATAATTGAAAAAGAGGTTGAATTAACAATAGACAAACAGCAGGATGTACATACTTTAAAGTTTAAACCTTTAGACCCCGGTGTTGTTCTTCGTAAGATTATTATTGATCTGGGAGGTTATGAAGAAACCTTTTTAAATATGGAAGAGACTCCATATAATAAGGAATAAAGCTACTTTAATTAAAATTACTTGTTATGAACTATAAACTTTTTATTTTACTGCTCTTTATTTTGCAAAATGGCTTTTCCCAAACGCAAACTGATTCCCTGGAGTCTGTATTTGAATATACGAATCCTATAACTAGAGACGCCGAAATTTCAATGAGAGACCATTTTATCATTAAGGTAGGTGATAAATGGTATAGCACCGGCACCTCCCAACCTATTTGGACGGGCCCTAATCCCGGGGTTAGGCTGTTAGTTTCAGATGATCTTGTTAATTGGGAACATCATTCCTGGTTAATCGATGCAGAAAAACTTCCCGAGGACTCACCTTACAACGGTCGTTTTTGGGCTCCGGAGATTCATTACATTCAGGGGAAATACTGGTTAACCGTTAATAGTGGAAAAGTCACCAAAGACGATCCAAAAGGTATGAATACACACAGCATTTGGTTGTTTTCTGCCGATGAGGTTACGGGACCATATGAACTTGTGAATGGACCTTTAACCGATCAATACAACAACGATGCTACGCTGTTTGAAGACGAAGACGGGGAAACCTATCTGTATTGTAGTGGAAATGGACTTTTTCAAGCTAAAATAGACCTGCAAAGCGGAGAACTGGAAAGAGGAGAAATAGAGAAATTTTTGGCTAAGGATAGTGAAGGAAATCCCGATTGGTTAATTGGAGGAATTGAAGGTCCTTTTGTAATAAAAAGGGATGGTACTTATTTCATGTTTTTTTCATCCTGGACCCGGGGGTATGAAGTCGGATTATTAAAATCGAATTCCCCTTTAGGTCCCTGGGAATTTGCTTCAAGAGAACCAATCTTTGGTACGCGCAAAAAGGGATATAGGCAAGAATTGGCCATTGGTGGAGGTTACGACGATTTAGAATTTCAGGATAGTGAAGATCCCTATGCAGAAACCGGCCATAACGCTTTGTTTGAAGGCCCCGATGGCAATTTATGGACTTCTTGTCATTACTTAATGTATGAAAATAGGCCTTATCCTTATAGCCAGGAACTTAAGGAATGGGAAAAAAATCCTCAAATGGGGATTGAACCTATTTACTTCGAAGATGGAATTTTCCATATATACGGACCTACCTGGACAAAGCAAAAAGTAAAATATTAACCTTCTTAACCTTAAATTAATATCAAAAAAATAAAATTAAGAAATGAAAAAAAATCAACTAAATCTAATCAAGCTACTATTAGCCTTATTTGTCTTTACAGGTTGTAGTGCCCAGAAAAATGTGCCGGTATTTTCAAGCGCAGTTTACGAAGGTGATGACGATGTTTATAAGGACAACCCGTTGGAAGAAGATGAATTTTACAATCCAATTTTACAGGGAATGTATCCCGATCCCGCTATAGCCCGAAAAGGGAATGATTACTACCTGGTCTCCTCTTCATTTGCTTTGTTTCCGGGAGTGCCAATTTTTCATTCCAATGATTTAGTAAACTGGACTCAAATTGGTCACGTACTGGATCGAAAATCCCAGCTAAAAGTGCACGATACCGGGATAAGTGCGGGAATTTACGCTCCAGATATTCGCTATAATCCTCATAACGACACTTTTTATATGATCACTACCCAATTCGCGGGCGGTTTTGGGAATATAGTCGTTAAAACCCAGGATCCTAAAGAGGGGTGGAGCGACCCTATTAAACTTGATTTTGGTGGAATAGACCCTGCAATCTTTTTTGATGACGACGGGAAAGCTTATGTAACACATAATGATGCACCAGATGAAGGCGAAGAATTATATCAGGGCCATCGTGTAATTAAAATATGGGAATATGATGTGGAAAACGATCAGGTAATAGAAGGAACCGATAAGATTATTGTAAATGGCGGAGTAGACCTGGCAGATAAACCAATTTGGATTGAAGCACCCCATATTTATAAAAAGGATGGTCTTTATTATTTAATGTGTGCCGAAGGCGGTACCGGTGGTTGGCATAGTGAAGTTATTTTTGTAAGTGAAGATCCAATGGGACCTTACGAGCCGGCACCATCTAACCCTATTTTATCGCAAAGATATTTAGATAAAAACAGGGAGAACATGGTAGATTGGGCAGGTCACGCAGATTTGGTGGTTGGACCCGATGATAAATACTACGGGGTGTTTTTAGGAATTCGTCCTAATGAAAAAAATCAGGTAAATACGGGTAGGGAAACCTTTATTTTGCCCGTAGATTGGTCTGGGAAATTTCCCGTTTTTGAGAATGGATTAATTCCTATGGAACCCAAACTCAAAATGCCCGAAGGTGTTGAAAATAAGACCGGCAAAGACGATTATTTTCCAAATGGTAATTTTACTTATACCGAAGATTTTTCTTCTGAACACCTGGATTATCGTTGGATTGGTTTGAGAGGACCTCGTGAAGATTTCATCGAATTCACTAATAAAGGACTTAAAATTAATCCATTTGATGTGAATATTAAAGAGGTAAAACCTACTTCCACACTATTTCATCGCCAACAGCATAAAGATTTTTCGTTTACAACCACTATGAGTTACAAGCCTAAATCTGAAAATGATTTAGCCGGAATAACAGCAGTGCAAAGCGAAACCTTCAATTATGTTTTTGGGATTACCAGGAAAGATAAGAAATATTATTTGGTATTGGAAAGAACAGAAGATGGGTCTTCTGAAATCTTAGCCAGTAAAGAAATAGAATTAAAAGACGAACTGAAACTTAGAGTAGAAGCAGAAGAGGACGATTATCAATTCAGCTATGCTTTAGATAGCGAAAATTTCGAGAATTTGGGAGGTATCGTTTCAGGAGATATTCTTTCAACTAATGTAGCGGGAGGCTTTACCGGGAATATGATTGGTTTGTATGCAACATCGGCAAACGATGCAGTGCCAGAATAAGATGCAGTAAAAAGTTCTAATATGAATTAACAACAATAGGAATATGAAGAAAGGAGTTTATTTATCAATGCTATTTTTCGTCGGCTTGATGTTATTATCAGGAAATATCGTCGCGCAAGATTGTGAGGAAAAAGTTGAAGATCGCCGGGGTAAAATGAAGCCCTGGGAGAAAGGTGCCTGGGAAACCGGGGAATATAGAAACCTATTTTTAGAAGCCGGTTATTCTCAAGCCGCGATTGATGCAAAACTGAAAAAGGCTTATTACGATGTCTTTGAAGGCCCAAATAGGGTATATTTTGAAGTAGAGGATTCTTTAGCATATGTATCTGATCTTAAAAATAAAGATGCCCGTACCGAAGGTCTTTCTTACGGATTAATGGTGGCTGTTCAGTTTGATAAAAAGGAAGTGTTTGACAAATTGTGGCGATGGACTGTGAAATATATGCAGCACCAGGAAGGACCCAGCGAAGCTTATTTTGCCTGGAGTGTAGATCCAAAAACGGGAAAAAAGAATGCCGAAGGATCAGCTTCAGATGGGGAATTATTCTTTGTAACTGCACTGCTTTTCGCTTCTAATCTTTGGGGGAATGAAACCGGAATAGATTATTACGCCGAAGCCAGGAGAATTCTGGATGCTATGTGGAGTAAAGATGGTACTGATGGCGTTAGGAATGTACTCAATGAGGAACATAAACAAATAACTTTTGTACCCCACGATGGCGGGTATGACTGGACAGACCCTTCTTATCACGTTCCGGCATTCTTTGAAATTTGGGCAGAATATGCCAATGATGGTCGTGAGGAATTTTACAGGGCAACTGCCGATACAGCAAGGGCTTTTCTTCATCGCGCAACCCATCCTGAAACCGGTTTAACTCCAGATTATGCTGAATTTAGCGGAGAACCTCATAGTCGAGGAAAAATGGGGGATGCATTTAGATATGATTCCTGGCGTGTGCCTTTTAATATTGCCATGGATTATAGCTGGTTTGCTAAAGACAGGGAATGGCAACAACAATATGCACACCGTTTCCAAAACTTTCTGTACTGTGAGGGGCTGGAAACTTATGCAGATCAATATAATATAGATGGCTCAACTCCAGATTGGATACTTCCCGCGGGAGGCTTTCAGAAGTTAAGGCATTCGCTTGGCCTTGTTTCTACTGCTGCTACGGCCTCTCTAATGACTACCCATCCCAAAGGCTGGAAGTTTGTAGATGAAATTTGGGACGCAAAATTAGAACCTTATGACGATGGCTATTTTGATCCTTATTTTGACGGACTTCTTTACCTGTTTAGCCTAATGCAATTAAGTGGCAATTACCAGATTATAACTCCACAAGCAAACTAAAATCTGATTGATAAACTAATATGAAAGCAATATATTTTCTAATAGCACTTTTACTAACCGGATCGATTGGTTTTGCACAGGATTCCAATTTTCACGTGTATTTAAGTTTTGGTCAGTCTAATATGGAAGGGCACGCCAAATTTGAAGCCCGGGACACTGTTGGGAATGAAAGATTCCAGGTGCTGCAAAGTGTAGATTGCCCGGAATTGGGGCGTGAAGCAGGAAAATGGTATACCGCGGTTCCGCCTTTGTCAAGGTGCGATACCGGGTTAACTCCAACCGATTATTTTGGAAGAACTATGATTCAAAATCTACCTGAAAATGTAAAAGTGGGAGTGATTAATGTTGCCGTGGGAGGATGTAAAATTGAATTATTCGATAAAGAGAATCATAAAGAATATGTTGCCAACGCTCCCGATTGGATGCTACCGGCTATTAAAAAATATAACGGGAATCCTTATGGTCATTTAGTAGATCTGGCGAGAAAAGCCCAGCAAAAGGGGGTGATTAAAGGAATACTTTTACACCAGGGAGAATCTAATACCGGGGATGAACAGTGGCCCGAAAAAGTGAAGGTTGTTTATGAAAACTTATTAAAAGACCTGAATTTAAATGCTAAAGAAGTTCCGCTTATCGCGGGAGAAATGGTTTCAGAAGAACAAGGAGGCAAATGTGCCAGTATGAATAAGATACTTGCAAAGCTTCCAAAGAAAATTTCAAACGCGCACATAGTCTCTTCTGAAGATTGTGAAGCCGTGGATGATGGTTTACATTTTTCAGCAGCAGGATATAGGGAATTAGGGGAACGTTATGCCGAAAAAATGCTTCCGCTCTTGAAGTAATTGATAACATTTAAACTATTTGGACTATGAAAAAATTCAGTACGCTATTAATTTTTCTCCTGATGTTAGGACTTTCCTCATCGGCGCAGGAGATTTCTAAAGAAATGCCTCAGGGTTTTGATGAAGAACGATTAGATATTCCAAAAGGAAAAATAGACACTATTAGTTATTCGTCTAAAACGGTAGGTAATACCCGAAAAGCATTAATTTATACTCCACCGGGTTTTTCAAAGGAGAAAGAATATCCTGTGTTATACCTGCTTCACGGTATTGGCGGAGATGAAAAAGAATGGTTAAAGGGAGCTAACCCACAGATAATTCTTGATAATCTTTATGATGAAAATAGGCTTGAACCCATGCTCGTGGTAATGCCTAACGGAAGGGCAATGAAAAATGACCGCGCCGAAGGAAATATCTTTGCACCCGATAAGATTGAAGCTTTTAGTCGTTTTGAACAAGATTTATTAAATGATCTAATTCCTTTTATTGAAAAGAACTACCCGGTTTTGCAGGATCGTGAAAATCGAGCTATTGCGGGGCTTTCCATGGGCGGTGGTCAATCCCTAAATTTTGGCCTGGGGAATCTCGATAAATTTGCCTGGGTAGGCGCTTTTTCGGCTGCACCCAACACCAAAGAACCTGAAGTACTGTTACCTAATCCGCAGGAAGCAAAAGAAAAACTGGAATTGCTTTTTATTTCCTGTGGCGATAAAGATGATCTCATCAATATAAGCCGGCGTACTCATAATTATCTCTTCCAGGAAGAAGTACCGCATATTTACTACCTGGAGCCCGGTGGCCACGATTTTAAAGTCTGGAAAAACGGACTCTATATGTTTAGCCAGTTTTTATTTAAACCGGTAGATGAATCATCTTTTTCACAATACACTGTGTTAGGGACTCCGGCTTCAACAAATATTCGTTCTGCAGAGTATCCTCAAATCTTGCCGGACAATCGCGTAAGATTCCGCATAGATGCACCGGAAGCACAAAAGATGCAGATAGATCTTGGGCGTAAATATGATATGAAAAAAGATTCCAGCGGAACCTGGACGGTTACTACAGATTCTATTGGCCAGGGATTTCATTACTATTCTTTGGTTATAGATGATGTAGCAGTAGCCGATCCTGCCAGCGAAACCTTTTATGGAATGGGTAGAATGGCAAGCGGGATTGAAATTCCATCCCGGGAGGGAGAATTTTATGCCCTAAAGGATGTACCGCACGGCGATGTACGGATTAAACGCTATTTTTCAGAAGTAACCAATAGCTGGCGAAAAATGTATGTTTATGCTCCTCCGGGCTACGACGCTTCAAATGAAGATTACCCGGTATTATATTTGTTGCACGGTGGAGGTGAGGATGAACGCGGCTGGTCTACCCAGGGACGTGCAGATTTGATTCTGGATAACCTTATTGCCGAAAACAAAGCTGAACCTATGCTGGTGGTAATGATGGACGGAAATTTAGGCTCCCGTAATTCCTTTCAGCAATCTCTTCAAACTTTTGAGAAGGAACTGAAGAAGGCAGTAATTCCATTTGTAGAAAATAATTATCGTGTGGCAGCGGGTGCAGAAAACAGAGCCCTGGCCGGACTTTCTATGGGTGGGCTTCAAACTTTATACGCAGGTATTCGAAATACAGATATGTTTTCTCATTTAGGAGTTTTTAGCTCCGGCTGGTTTACAAATAATCCTGAGCTTACCAGGCCTGAATATGCTTTTATGAAAGAAAATGCAGCTACCATTAATAGTAACCTGGAGTCTTTCTGGATCTCTATGGGCGGCGAGGAAGACATAGCATACAACAATAATAAAGTGATGATGGCCAAATTTGACGAGATGGGAATAAAGTATGATTATAGTGAATATCCCGGCGGGCATACCTGGCCTGTGTGGCGCCACAACCTATATTCTTTTGCACCGCTGTTGTTTAGGTAATAAGTAGTTGTTGGGTTGAGGTTTTGGTTAAAGGGTAATAGTCCAATCTTTTATTAACAGGGGGTTCATTCAGTTAAGCGTGTTTTTGTTTTTGCCGGTAGTTTGTGGGGGGCATTCCATACAAGTCTTTAAACTTGGTTGAAAATTTTGATGTGCTGGAAAAACCTACCGCATAAGCTACTTCAGCTATATTAATATTTTTGGAAATCAGTAAATTGGCAGCTTCTTTCAGCCTGATATTCGTGATTAATTCTCCAGCTGATTGGTTGGTGAGCTGTTTTAATTTACGATAAAGATGAACCCGACTTATACCTAATTCTGAAGCAACCATTTCCACATTTAAGTTTGGATTGCTAATATTATCATTTACAACCTCCATAAATTTTTCAACCAGGGTTTCATCGCCAGATTTTAGATCTATATGCTTAATTTTCTCTTCGTGTAATTGGTTTCCGGAATAAGTGTTCTTTAAAACATTCCTGTTTTTAATGAGATTTTTTACCGTCTTTTTTAAAATATCTATATTAAAGGGTTTGTTGATATAGGCATCTGCACCTATTTCCAGTCCTTCCAGGTTGGTTTCCTTATCGGTTTTGCCGGTTAAAAGAATTATAGGGATATGATTGGTATGAATATTTTTTTT
Organism: uncultured Flavobacteriaceae bacterium; assembly: GCA_963727565.1. Lineage (GTDB taxonomy): Bacteria > Bacteroidota > Bacteroidia > Flavobacteriales > Flavobacteriaceae > Salegentibacter. The sequence goes on along the minus strand of CAVSGU010000005.1, from coordinate 312,968 downwards.
GATTTTTCGCGTAAGCGTTATACCATCCATTTCGGGCATTACTACATCACTAATTATTAAATCGGGGGCTTGTTTAATCACCTCGGGAAGAGCTAATTTTCCGTTTTCTTTTTTTATAATGTTGTACTGATTTTGTAATTCTATAGCGATATAATTTCTTATTTCACTATCATCGTCAACTATTAGTACGGTGGGTTTATTCTTTTCTGAAGTACTTTTTACTTCATCTCTATTATGAATAGTATGTATGGCATGAGTTTCCTTGTTAAGATAGGTGGCGGGAGAAGTTTCTTCAGCAATCACACTTTCTTTTAAATGGCTTTTTCCCAAGGGTGCGCTAATTATAAACTTACAACCTTCCTGGTTCTTATTATTTTCAACTTTAACGGTGCCGTGGTGAAGTTCAGCTATAGATTTGGTTAAATGTAGACCAATTCCTGTGCCTTCAAACTGTCTGCTTTCATTATTAGAGATCTGGTAGAAACGGTTAAAGACGTTATTTAGTTCACTTTCTTTAATTCCAACGCCATTATCTTTTACGATAATGTAAAATTGGTTCTTATTTTTATGAGTGCCTATATTCACTTCAATAGTTCCATTTTGGGGAGTGAATTTTATAGCATTGGAAATTAAATTCTGAATTATCTTATCAAAATGATTTGGATCTATAAAAGCTATTATTTCTGAATGTGGATGATTAATCTCGAATTTGATTCCGCGGCTTTCAATCTGGTCGTCAAAAAGTGAAGTTATAGATTTTACAAAACCTACTATTTCAGTTTTTTGAAATTTTAGTTCAATTTTTCCCTGGTCAAATTTTCGGGCATTAATTAATTGGTTTAAAAGATGTAAAATCCGTTCAGAATTTCGCTCCATAATTTTATAGAGTTTCTGCCTATCGTCTTCAGGATCTGTTTTTATAAGTTTTTTTAACGGATTTATAATAAGGGAGATTGGGGTTTTAATATCGTGTGAAATATTAGTTAAAAACTGCAGCTTCGCTTCATTAATTTGTTCTGCGCGTAAATGTTCCTGTAACTCATTTTTTGTTTTACGTCTCTGTAATACTTCCTGCACTATAACATAAGAAATAAGAATAAGCAGTAATAAATAGCCTAATTTGGCCCAGCTAGAAAAATACCAGGGCGGGTGAATAATTATACTAAGTTGCTGCACGTTGGAGTATTCTCCATAATCTTTAGCTCTTACTTTAAAATTATACGTCCCAGGTTCAAGATTATTAAAGGTTACGGTATTCATCCCTGGCCTTAATTTTATCCAGTTTTCTGAATTAAGGGAATAAGAATAAGTAATCCATTGTTGATTTTTGAATGCAAACGAAGAAAATTCGATACTAAAATCGTTATCGTTATGAGCCAGTTCAATAGTATCAGCATCGGTAATTGCTTTTTCTATAATGGAATAAGAACCAGATTTCATTCCTTTTTTTACCGGTTCGTCCTGAAGATAAAATCCTGTAATTCTTAAGTCTACATTACTCCCTTTTGAAGTTATTTCTGAAGGATCGAAAAAAGTGACGCCGTTGGTGCTTCCAAAATATAGGCGACCATTTGGTTCAGAATATGAAGCGTTTTTATTGAATTCATTTCCCTGGAGCCCATCACGAAAATAGTAATTTTTAAACTCTTTAGTTTGAAGTTCAAATTTTGAAATACCATTATTGGTACTTATCCATAGATTATTATTGCTGTCTTCTTCTATCGCGCTTATTACATCACTGGGAAGCCCTTGCTCCATAGTGTAGTTTTGGGTAATAGTATCGTTATGTGGTTTGTAAAATAAACCTTCAGAAGTTCCAATCCATAAATTATTTTCTTCATCTTCATATAGACTGTAAACAATTTTATTAGGTAAAATATGATTTTTCCCATCCTTATCTAGAAAAGTATTCTTTTCTAGATCTAATATGGAAAGACCGTCATAGGTTCCTATATAAAGTTTATTTGATTTAGATAGGAGCAAACAATTAATCCATTTATTGTGTAGCCGGTCATATTGGTTGCCACTATTAATTATATTGTGACGTGCCGCAGTTTTCGTTTTAATATTATAAGAATAAAGGCCGTATCCCAGGGTGCCAATCCAGAGATTTTTCTTGCTATCTTCAGTAATATTATAGACGCGTTCTACGGTATTATTCTGTTCGTCTTTAAAAGGTTCAATATATTCTAAATCCTGTTTTTCCCTATTCACTCTTGCCAGTCCGTTAAGGTACGTGCCTATCCATATTTCATTTTCTGAATCCTGGAAAATGCTCATAATACTCGCCGATCCCTGTATCCCATTGTGACCTAAATGAAAACGCTGTTTTTTTTCTTCGGTGATACCATATAATCCATCGCCATCGGTTCCTACCCACAAAATATTTTGCCTGTCTTTAAATATAGATACCACACTGTTGGAACCTATTATGTTGTTTTTTACCGATTGATAGCCTATATAATTAAAATTATTGGCCTTATCTGGGATTAGTAAAACTCCTTTTTGATAAATACCTAGCCAAAGATTATCGGCTTTATCCTGCATTATAGAGTGGATTTTAGTTTTCTTAAAATCGAAATTTGCAATGCTAAAATCGTTCACACTCATTTTTTCTCTTACAGGATCATAGATCTTTAAACCCATCCCATCAGTTCCCACCAAAATTTCATTCTCTTTATTTACAAAAAGTGTTTTTACCGGTAGGTTTTTAGAGTCTTCTATAAAATTAAAATTATCTTTTTCCCGGCTATATTTAAACAGGCCCGTACTCAAACTCCCAACATATAAATTCCCATTTTGATCTTGGGCAATACTGGAAATTTGAGTTTCATAATCATTTTCATTAAAATACTCGGTGATTTTGCCTTCTCGGGTTATTTTAAATAGTCCTTTATCCTGGCTTAAGGCCCATAGATTTTCATTTCTATCTTCAAAAATTTTTTCAAGAAACGAAGTGGGGACCATTTCAGGGAATTTGCGTGCAACTGGTTTACCATTCTCTTGGGTTAATTTTAAAATGCCCTGCCCAGATGTGCCTATCAAAATTTCTCCACTTTCTCTTTCAAGTATTGTAGTAACGTGCGCGGGATATGCAGAACTATCTTCCGTTAGGAGGGGAATTTCATGGAATTCTTCAGTAGCGTGGTCAAAATATTGTAAGCCATTAAAAAAACCGAAATATAAAACGCCCTCACTATCCTGAAATATAGACTTTACATAATTATTTAAGATTGAAGTAGAATCTTTCCGTTCTTGTTTATAAATTGAAAATTTTGCCCCATCATACCTGTCTAAACCATCTTCGGTGGCAATCCAGATATAGCCTTTGTTATCCTGAAAGATTTGATTTATTAAGCTGCTGGAAAGTTCTGCATCAGTAGAAAAAAGATTTCCCACCTGGCTAAAAGTAGCAAGTGGTAATAATAGAAAAGAGGTTAAAAATAAAAGATATCTATGTAAAAGAGCTATGTTAACATTCGGTTCCTTCATATAGATTGTTGATATTGTTGCTGAATTTGGGTGGGTTAAAACTTATGGTTTTTATGACCACAAGTTATAATTTTTTTACTAAATTAGCAATCTGTTATAGATGCAGAAAAAATTTGTGTGAAAATACTGTTGTATTATATCCTTTTGAGAGAAAACGTTTTAATTTTAATTTTACAGTTGAAAACCATTTAAGTTCTAAAACAACTCTCAAAGGGATTTTTTTTATTCTGTTATTGACTATTATCCCTGGCCTATAGTTATCTTAAAGTTTAAAAGAAAAGCCTTCTTCCACTTTTTGCTGATATTTTTCTTCATCAAACTGATATAGAAAAGAACCTTTCCGGGAAGACTTCATATCTTTCTCTTTGAGCTTAATCAAGATATCCAGAGCATTAATTTTATTAATAAAATTTCTTTTGTCTAATTTTTCACCTAAAATCGCTTCATACAGTTTTTGAAGGTCCCGCATAGTAAATTTTTCAGGAAGAAGTTCGAATCCAATTGGTTTTGTAGATACCCTTCGCCTTAGTCGTTTAATTGCTTTAGTGATCATTTCTGGATGATCAAATATGAGTTCTGGCAATTCAGTAACACTATACCATTTTGCCGAATGTTTGTCGCTTAATGCTTTATCATGTTCTTTAATATTAATTAAGGCATAATATGCTACAGAAATTGTTCGCTCGGCTGGATCACGATCTACTTCACTAAAAGCGTATAATTGCTCCATATAAATCTTCTCAATACCCGTGAGTTGAAAAAGAATGCGATTGGCGGCCATATTAAGGTTTTCTTCATTTTTTAGAAATCCGCCCATTAAAGACCAATTGCCTTTTTCAGGTTCAAAATTTCTCTTTATAAGTAAGATTTTAAGGTCTTCCTCATCAAACCCAAAAATGATACAATCTACTGCCAGAAGTACTTTATCCTCTAATTGATATTTAGGAACCATTTATTTTCAAAATTTAAAATCCAGTATTAGGACGCTAAGGTGGTATTAAAATCTTTAAGTCACAAAATTAAAAATTTGTTAAATAAAGATTGCATTTCAACACTTGTTTTAATTATATTTGGAAATGTAAATATAACACTTAAGAAGTTTAAAGATATTTATTTCACTGTAAATCAATTATAATATGAAAATTAAAATTTTACTTGCTCTTATGCTCTGCTTCGTTTTTAACGTCCAGGGGCAGGATACAAAAATTTCATTTAAAGCGGTAGAAGATGCTCCAAAGATCAGTAAACATATTTATGGGCATTTTGCTGAACACCTTGGCAGGTCTATTTATGATGGGTTTTACGTAGGAGATACCAGTGCTATCCCAAATAAAGATGGGGTTAGAATAGATATAATTGAAGCTTTAAAAGAAATAAAGATCCCAAACCTAAGATGGCCCGGAGGGTGTTTTGCTGATACTTACCAGTGGAAAGATGGAATTGGCCCTCAGGAAGATAGGCCTACTATGGTAAACTCCTGGTGGGGCGGGGTAACCGAAGACAACAGCTTTGGTACTCATAATTTTTTAAACCTATGTGAAGAACTGGGAGCAGAGCCTTTTATTTCTGCTAACGTAGGTAGCGGAACAGTGCAGGATTTTATGGACTGGGTGCAATATACAAACCATCCTAAAGGAAGTCCTATGGCTAAACTTAGGAAAGAGAATGGAAGAGATGAACCCTGGAATGTAAAATATTGGGGTATAGGAAATGAAATGTGGGGTTGCGGTGGTAATATGACTGTTGAATATTATGCGAACATATATAAACAGTATTCGACTTTTATGACCGCTGGGGAAAATAAAGACAATCTTTACAGAATTGCCGCCGGAGCTTCCGGAGGCGATTATCACTGGACCGAAGTATTAATGCGCGATGTTCCGAAATCTTTAATTGAAGCGGTGGGTCTTCACCATTATGCAGTAATAGATTGGGAAAATAAAGGTTCTGCAACAGGCTATGACGAGGAGATCTATTTTAGAAGTATGGAAGAAGCGCTTAAAATGGATGAGTTTGTTAAAGGGCATATAGAAGTCATGGAAAAGCATGACCCTAAAAATGAAATAGATCTTGTGGTAGATGAATGGGGCGGCTGGTACGACGTAGAAGAAGGTACTAATCCCGGATTTTTATATCAGCAAAATACCATGAGAGATGCTATGATTGCCGGGACAACCTTAAATATTTTTAATAATCATAGTGATAGGGTTAAAATGGCCAATTTGGCGCAAACCGTAAATGTTTTACAGGCAGTGGCGCTTACCGAAGGTGAAAAAATGATTCTTACTCCAACTTACCACGTATTTAAAATGTACACCGTACACCACGATGCGCAGTTATTACCCGTTGAGTTTGATTCTCCTGAATATAACTACAACGGAGAATCGTTACCTGCAATTTCTGTTTCGGCTTCTAAAGATGAAACTGGAAATACTAATATTTCATTAGTAAATATTGATGCAAGTGCTGAACACAAAGTAGAAATAGATTTGGATGGTTTAGATGTTAATGATATTGAAGCTGAAATCCTGAAGTCAGGAAAAATTCAGGATCATAATACTTTTGATAATCCGAATAAAATAAATATTGCTGAATTTAAAGATTTTAAATTGAGAAAAGGCAAGCTGGAAGTTAGCCTGCCACCTTTTTCTGTAGTAGTATTATCGTCCAAATAATTTAATATGAAATTTTCTTTTGCTGATTTTAAAATAAATCTTTTTAGCTTACTAGTTTGTCTGGCCTCAACATTCATGTTTGGCCAGCAAACCAAATTAGAAACTTTTAAGCTTCAGGATGTTAGCTTAGAAGAAGGTCCTTTCCGTAATGCGATGCTGGTTGATCTAGATTATATTTTAGAATTAAATCCTGATAAACTTTTAGCACCTTTTTTACGTGAAGCCGGGTTAGAGCCAAGGGCAGAAAGTTATACCAATTGGGAAAATTCAGGTTTAGATGGCCATATTGGGGGGCACTACCTTACCGCACTTGCGCAAATGGTGGCTTCGGCAAATAGTAAAAAAGCCGATTCGTTGCTTACCTATAGTTTAAATGAATTAGAAAGAGCACAACAAGCTAATGCTAACGGATACATAGGTGGCGTTCCCGGCAGTAAAGAATTATGGGGCGAAATTTCTAAAGGCAAAATTGATGCTGCAAGTTTTAGCTTAAATGGTAAATGGGTGCCTCTATATAACATTCATAAAACCTACGCAGGGCTTCGGGATGCTTATCAAATTGCGGGGAAAGTTCAGGCCAAAGATATGTTGATCAAGTTTTCTGACTGGATGCTTCAGGTCACCAGCGGGCTTTCAGAAGAACAAATTCAGGAGTTATTAGTTTCCGAACACGGTGGTTTAAACGAAGTTTTTGCAGATGTGGCAAAAATTACGGGAGAAGAAAAATATCTGGAATTGGCCTATAAATTTTCACATCAAAAACTGCTCAAACCATTAGCATCCAATAATGATATTCTAAATGGGATGCACGCCAATACGCAGATTCCTAAAGTAATAGGTTTTGAAACAATTGCTACTTTAGATAATAATAAAGATTTTCACGATGCGGCGACTTATTTCTGGGATAACGTTGTCAATAAACGCTCGGTAGCCATTGGAGGAAATAGTGTTAGGGAGCATTTTCATCCTACTACAGATTTTTCAGAAATGACATCCAGCGAACAGGGACCTGAGACTTGCAACACCTACAACATGTTAAGGTTGAGTGAGAAATTGTTCCTCACTAGCCCAAATGAAAAATATGTAGATTATTATGAAGAGGCATTATATAATCATATCCTTTCTTCCCAGCATCCAGAAAAAGGAGGGTTTGTATATTTTACTCCTATGCGTCCCGGACATTATCGGGTTTACTCCCAACCGGAAACGAGTTTTTGGTGCTGTGTAGGATCCGGAATTGAAAATCACGGAAAATACAACCAGTTCATTTATACTCATTCTGAAAACGAATTGTATGTAAATCTTTTCATTCCTTCAACCTTAAAATGGAAAGAACAAAATGTAGAAATACTCCAGCAAACTGATTTTCCCAAAGAAGAAACTACGAATCTTAGTATTAAAACTAAGGAGCCGAAAAATTTTAATCTTAATCTCAGGTATCCTTCGTGGGTAAAAAAAGATCAGTTTGAAATTTATATAAATGAAGAACCTTTTAGAGTAAATCAGGAGCCGGGTTCTTATGTAAGCATTAACCGAACCTGGGAAGACGGAGATAAAATAAGAGTGGAATTACCTATGCATATAACGGCAGAAAAACTTCCCGATGGTTCAGATTATGCCGCGCTAAAATATGGACCAATTGTTTTGGGAACAAAAACCGGGGAGGAAGATCAAAAAGGAATTTTTGCCGATGACAGTCGAGGTGGTCATATTGCAGATGGTACTCAAATTCCAATCTCTCAAATGCCTGTATTTTTATCTGAAAATCTGGAAGATCTGGTGAAAAGAGTCAAAAAGAATCAGGGTGAAAATCTAAGTTTTTCAGTGTCGGAGGGGATTTATCCTGAAAAGTTTAAGGAACAGGAATTTATTCCTTTTTATAATATTCACGAGTCCAGATATGCCATTTATCTTCCCCTGGAAACAAAGGAAAGTTACCGGAAAAAACAAAAAGACTTAAGGGAAAAGGAGATAGTTGAGCGGAAACTGGAAGCAAATACCATAGACAGGGTAGTTCCCGGTGAACAGCAACCGGAGTCAGATCATTTTATTCAAAGTAAAGATTCTAATACCGGCGTTCATCAAGATCGTCATTGGCGTGATGCTACAGGATGGTTTAGTTACGATTTAAAAGACAGGGAGAATAATGCCAAAAAGCTTCAAATTACTTACTACGGAAAAGATGCGAATAGAAAATTTAGCATTTATATTAATGATAAAGTTCTGGTTGAAGAAAATTTTAATGGTGAAGTAGGTGACCGGTTTTTTTCTAAAGAATATAAACTGCCAAAAAAATTAGAATATAATAATGAGGAAAAAATTACCATACGTTTTGAAGCTAAAACAGGTTCCAGAACAGCAGGTATTTATGATATAAGATTATTAAAAGAATAGCAATAAAAAAGATTTAAATAGCATACCAATAATGAAGAACTACGTTATAGGCCTGGATTATGGAACCGATTCTGTTCGAGCGGTACTTGTAGATTCAGGGAGTGGAGAAGAACTGGCAAGCGATACATTTTATTATCCGCAATGGAGTGATAAAAAATATTGTAATGCAGCAATTAATCAATTTCGTCAACATCCGGCAGATCATATTGAAGGCTTAGAAAAAACAATAAAAGGTGTTTTAGCAAAAACCAGTATTGATGGTTCCGCTGTAAAAGGAATTTGTATTGATACTACCGGCTCCTCACCAATTGCGGTTACTAAAGAAGGTACCCCGCTGGCTTTTGAAGCAGGTTTTAAGGAGAATCCAAACGCGATGATGGTTCTTTGGAAAGACCACACCGCCATTAACGAGGCCAATGAAATCAACGAATTGGCCAGGACCTGGGGTGGGGAAGATTTTACCAAATACGAAGGTGGAATTTATTCTTCTGAATGGTTTTGGGCAAAAATTGCGCATGTAATTCGTGAAGATGAAGCCGTGAAAAATGCTGCCTATTCCTGGATGGAACATTGCGATCTTATGACGTTTATGCTCATTGAAAATCAGGATTTAGCTTCTTTTAAACGTAGCCGTTGTGCTGCCGGTCACAAAGCGATGTGGCATGAAAGCTGGGGCGGGCTTCCTCCTAAAGATTTTCTTAAATCAACTGGATCCTTATTTAGGCGAATTACGAGAAAGGCTATACACCGAAACTTATACTTCAGATGAAGTTGCCGGAAATTTAAGTGCAGCCTGGGCCGAAAAACTTAGGCCTTTCTACAGATTGTGTAGTCGCGGTTGGAACCTTCGATGCCCATTCCGGGGCGGTTGGTGCAAAAATAGATAAGCATACCTTAGTTCGCGTTATGGGAACTTCAACCTGCGATATTATCGTTTCAGAACAGGAAAATGTTGGAGATAAAACCGTTCGCGGAATCTGCGGACAGGTAGATGGATCGGTAATTCCTAAAATGATCGGTCTTGAAGCTGGGCAATCGGCTTTTGGCGATGTGCTGGCCTGGTTTAAAGATGTGCTTCACTGGCCTTTGGAAAATTTGGTTTTTAATTCAGATGTTATTTCCGAAGAACAAAAAGCAAAACTTAGAGATGAAATAGATAAAGATTTCATTAAAAAACTTTCTAAAGCAGCTGAAGAAATTCCGCTTTCAGAAAGTATTCCTATTGCCTTAGACTGGATAAACGGGAGAAGAACTCCAGATGCTAATCAAGAATTAAAAAGTGCCATCACTAAACTTTCGCTTGGTTCAAAAGCACCTCATATTTTTAAAGCGCTTATCAATGCCATTTGCTTTGGTTCCAAACAAATTGTAGATCGTTTTGAAGAAGAAGGAGTAAAAATAAATAGCGTTATTGGTATTGGTGGGGTAGCAAGAAAATCCCCGTTTATTATGCAAAGCCTTGCCAACGTTTTAAATATGCCTATAAAAGTTGCTTCTTCAGATGAAGCACCTGCTCTTGGTGCTGCAGTTTATGCAGCCGTTGCTGCCGGGCTTTACCCAAATGTAATCGAAGCCAGTAAAAAACTAGGTAGCGATTTTGAAGCCGAATATCATCCTAAACCGGAAGCTTTGGAAACTTACGCCGGTTTAATGGAAGAATATAAAGAATTGGGCGCTTTTGTTGAAAATAATATTAACCGAAAATCTACCGTAAATGAGCTCTAATTATAAAGCACTAAAACAGGAATGTTACGAGGCCAATATGGAACTTGATGCCTTAAACCTGGTGATCTATACTTTCGGAAATGTAAGTGCTGTAGATCGTGAAAAAAAGGTTTTTGCAATTAAGCCTAGTGGCGTTCCCTATGAAGAATTAAAGCCGGAAGACATTGTAATCCTTGATTTTGATAATAATGTGATTGAAGGTGAAATGCGGCCTTCTTCTGACACCAAAACCCACGCTTTCCTTTATAAAAACTGGGAAAACATTGGTGGGATTGCCCATACTCACGCTACATATTCCGTAGCATGGGCTCAGTCGCAATTAGATATTCCTGTTTTTGGAACCACACACGCCGATCATCTTACCGCCGATATTCCCTGTGCACCTCCAATGCGTGATGAACTAATAGAAGGGAATTATGAACATAATACCGGTATCCAGATTTTGGATTGTTTTAAAGATAAAAATCTTTCTTACGAGGAAGTGCCTATGGTGTTAATTGGTAATCACGGTCCCTTTACTTGGGGAAAAGATGCCGCCAAAGCTGTTTACAATAGTAAGGTTTTGGAAGAAGTAGCTAAGATGGCGCTGCTTACCAAACAAATTAATCCGGAAGCACCTAGGATGAAAGATTCCTTAATCAAAAAACATTACGAACGTAAACATGGCAAAAATGCCTATTACGGTCAAAATTAATACCTATCCCAATATTCACCTCACAGGCTTCAAAACTTGTGGGGTTTTTAAAAACTAAATAATTCTGAATTCAAATGATAAATATAGAAGCAAAAGAAATATGGTTCGTCACCGGTAGCCAGCATTTATACGGTGATGAAACCTTAAACCAGGTTGCAGCCGATTCAAAAGCAATTGTAAACGGACTGAATGAATCTAAATATCTTCCGCTGAAAATAGTATGGAAAGATACCGTGAAGACGGCCGATGAGATCACTGATATTTGTCAGAACGCCAATGCCAATAAAAACTGTATTGGGATCGTGGCATGGATGCATACTTTTTCTCCTGCCAAAATGTGGATAAAAGGCCTAAGCTTACTTAAGAAGCCACTTTGCCATTTGCATACACAGTTTAATGCTGAGCTTCCGTGGGGGAAAATTGATATGGATTATATGAATCTCCACCAATCCGCTCACGGAGACAGGGAATTTGGTTTTATGATGAGTAGAATGCGCAAAAAGCGTAAAGTAATTGTTGGTCACTGGAAAACCGATCGCGTTCAGCAAAAACTGGGAATCTGGTCTCGTGTGGTTTTAGGCTGGGATGAACTTCAGCATATGAAAGTTGCCAGAATTGGTGATAATATGCGGAATGTAGCCGTTACCGAAGGTGATAAAGTAGCCGCTGAAATGAAATTTGGAATGGCCGTAAATGGTTATGATTCTTCAGAAGTTGTAGCGCATATTGATAATATTTCAGAAGAAAAAATAAATGAATTACTGAAGAAATATGAAGCTGATTATAACTTAAACGAAGACCTGAAAGAAGGTGGTTCACAAAGAGCTTCTTTGGTGGATGCCGCAAAAATTGAATTGGGTTTAAGATCGTTTTTAGATGAAGGTGGTTTTAAAGCTTTTACCGATACTTTTGAAAATCTTGGAAAGTTGAAGCAGTTGCCTGGCATTGCCGTACAGCGCCTAATGGCAGATGGTTATGGTTTTGGCGCAGAAGGCGATTGGAAAACCGCGGCACTGCTAAGAGCAATGAAGGTTATGGCAGTAGGATTAGAGGAAGGAACTTCGTTTATGGAAGATTATACCTATCATTTCACCCCAGAAAAATCTTACGTTTTAGGTTCGCATATGTTGGAAATTTGTCCTTCAATAGCTGATGCAAAACCAACCTGTGAAGTTCATCCGCTTGGAATTGGGGGAAAAGAAGACCCCGTGAGATTGGTTTTCAACGCTCCCAAGGGCGATGCTTTAAATGCATCTTTAATAGATATGGGCAACAGGTTTAGGTTAATTGTAAACGAAGTGGAAGCAGTTGCACCGGAAGCCGATTTACCAAACTTACCGGTAGCACGTGTATTATGGGATGCAAAACCCAACCTTGAAGTTGCCGCTACCTCCTGGATTTTAGCCGGAGGAGCACATCATACGGTTTATACCCAGGCATTAACTACTGAGTTTTTGGAAGACTTTGCCGATATCGCCGGGATTGAATTACTGGTTATTGATGAAAAAACCAGTATTAGGGAATTCAAAGATAAAATAAATGCCAATGAGGCTTATTACCATATGTTTCAACACGGAATGTAATTTCTAACCTAACGCATCTAATTATGAAAATTTCAACAAATAATCTTTTCAGCTTCGGGATAGTTTTTCTGTCCTTGTTTTTTATTCAGTGTAAAAATAGCGACAAGGAAGCTGAAACTAAAGAAAATGAAATGAAAACCGAAAAAAGTCCAAAAACAGAAATGCAAAAAGAAGATTACGGGACCACGGCAGATGGAGAGAACGTAGAGCAATATACGCTCGCTAATAAAAATGGAATGGAAGTTAAAATTATAACCTATGGTGGTAGAATTACTTCTTTAAAAGCTCCCAATAAGAATGACGAATTTGAGAATGTGGTTTTAGGATTTGATTCTTTAGAGGAATACACCAAAGACAATCCGTTTTTTGGAGCTTTAATTGGCCGTTTTGGAAATCGCATTGCAAACGGAAAATTCACTTTAGACGGTGAAGAGTATACCCTTGCTCAAAATGATGGGCAAAATCATCTGCATGGTGGGGAAAAAGGTTTTGATAAAGTGGTTTGGACTGCTGATGATGCCAGTGCAAACTCCCTTAGCCTTTCTTATATAAGTGAAGATATGGAAGAAGGTTATCCTGGAAACCTTGAAACTACAGTTGTTTATACCTTAACCGATGATAATGCATTGGAAGTAGATTATAATGCTACAACCGATAAGAAAACAGTAATAAATTTAACCCAGCACGCCTATTTTAACCTTTCAGGAGATTTTTCTGAAACTATTTTAGATCATGAAATTGAAATAAATGCTGATGAATTTTTACCGGTAAATGAAACGCTTATTCCAACTGGCGAACTAAAGGATGTGGCGGGAACTCCTTTTGATTTCAGAGAGGCGAAAACCGTGGAACAACATATTGAAGATAAAAACGAACAACTGGAAAGTGGTAAAGGTTACGATCATTGCTGGGTTTTAAACGAGCAAGATAGTGGGATGCGATTCGCTGCTTCCGCTTATCACGAAGAAAGCGGTAGAATGCTGGAGGTTCACACCGATGAACCGGGAATTCAATTGTATTCAGGGAATTTTCTAGACGGGACACTTCCCCAGGCAGATGGCGAAGGAAATTATGGTCATAGAACTGGCTTTTGTCTTGAAACACAACATTACCCAGATTCTCCAAATCAAGAAGGTTTTCCTTCAGTAGTATTGAAGCCGGGAGAAACTTATTCTTCAAAAACCAGTTTTAAATTCTCAGTAAAATAAGTTTATGAAAGCATTAGATATTTATGACTGGATTGCGATTGGCCTGTACTTTTTGGTGTTAGCAGGAATTGCCGTATTGGGTTATAAGAAAAAAACAGTCTAATACCGAAGATTATTTTCTTGCCGGGAGAAATGTAGGTTGGTTTGTAGTAGGGGCATCAATTTTTGCATCAAATATTGGTTCAGAACACGTTGTTGGTCTTGCCGGTGCGGGTGCGGGGAATAAGCTACCAATGCTTATTTATGAAATACAGGCTTGGGTTGTGCTTATTCTTGGTTGGGTGTTTTTACCATTTTATGCCAGGAGTGGTGTTTTTACAATGCCCGAATTTCTCGAAAAACGATTTGATGCCAGGTCAAGATGGGTGTTATCTGTATTTTCTATAATCGCCTATGTACTTACAAAAATCTCGGTAACTATTTATGCGGGAGGAATTGTGGTTTCTGCTTTACTCGGAATCAATTTCTGGACCGGTGCACTTTCTACAGTAATTTTAACCGGTATTTATACTGTTTTAGGCGGAATGCGAGCAGTTGTTTATACTGAAACCCTGCAAGCTATTATTCTTGTGCTTGGTGCTGCTGCCCTTACGTTTATCGGCTTGGATGAAGTAGGAGGTTGGGCCAGTATGAAAGAAACCGTAACGCCCGAATATCTTAATATGTGGCGTTCTGCTTCAGATCCTGATTTCCCATGGCCATCACTGTTAATTACCAGTACAATTGTAGGTATTTGGTATTGGTGTACAGACCAATATATTGTGCAACGTGCACTTACTGCAAAGAATATTAAAGAAGGAAGACGAGGAACTATCTTTGGCGCTTTGTTGAAATTACTTCCGGTATTCTTATTCTTAATTCCTGGTATTATCGCCCTAACACTTAAGATGCGTGGAGAATTGCATTGGGATAGTCCAGATGAAGCTTTTCCTGTGTTAATGAGTAATTTGTTGCCTTCTGGATTACGCGGACTTGTAGCTGCCGGATTACTCGCTGCATTAATGAGTTCTTTAGCTTCAGTTTTTAATTCTTGTTCTACATTATTTACGGTAGATATTTATAAAAAATTAAGACCGAATACCCCGGAGAAAAAACTGGTGAGAACCGGGCAAATCGCTACGGTAATTATAGTAATCATCGGTATTATCTGGATTCCTATTATGGCGAATATTTCCGGAGTTTTATATGAATATTTACAAAAAGTACAATCATATATCGCACCTCCAATTACCGCTGTATTCTTACTGGGTATTTTCTATAAACGTATAAACGCACAGGGTGCTTTTGTAACTTTAGTAGTTGGATTTATTGTAGGAGCTCTCAGGATTATCCTGGAATTATTTAAAGATTCCTTAGATCCAGACGGGTTCTTATTCCTGGTAGGAGATATTAACTTTTTAACTTTCGCGGCCTGGTTCTTCCTTTTCTGTGTAGTGCTAATTACCGTGGTAAGTTTCTTAACCAGTATTCCTTCAAAAATTAAAACCGATAATCTTACGTTCCAGACAATTTCTGAAGAAGAAAAGAAAAACAACAAAAACAGCTATAACTGGGTTGATATTGTAGTTTCTATTCTTGTAGTAGTATTGGTTATTGGAGTGATGATTTTCTTTAACGGAAGATAATTGCTGAGTAAATAATTGACCTAAAATGGAACTTATATAGATAAATTAAAATCGACCAGGTTGAGTAGGAAGTATTGGAGATAGCGATTAATAATAAGTGAAAATTTAAACTGTGAATTATATTTTTTTTGAATTACTAACTTTAAAACTAATTTATTATGTCTAACACACCAATAAACTTAGCGAAGTCTGCTATTTGGTCGATTTTATTTTTCGTTGCCGTATCGGGAATGGCGCAAGACGGAACAATTTACCCTCTTGAAACGCCTAATGAACCTAATGCTATTCCGTTAGAAACGGGTGGGGTTGAAGATCAACCCGCCCCTGAAACCTGGTTTCGCCAGTGGGGAGATCCCATGGCGACGAAATATTACCAAAGCGACTCTTACTCCATTTCTGCCCGATCCTGAAAATGCCAACGGTACAACCGTAATTGTGGCACCCGGTGGCGGTTTTAGATGGCTATCTTTAGGTAATGAAGGCTGGGAGGTTGCTGAAGCGCTTGCAGAACAGGGAATCACCGCGTTTGTGTTAAAATATCGCTTACACCCAACTCCTGAATCGCTGGATGATTTTAGGACTTCCATGGAAAGACCAGCCACTCCTCCAGCCGAATCTTCAGATGATGAGCCGGAAACTCGCCCCGGAACGTCCACGCTCCAATCTGTCAAACCAACTCGAGGATGCCGAGGCCGCTTATGCTATGATCGTTGAGCG
Organism: uncultured Flavobacteriaceae bacterium; assembly: GCA_963727565.1. Classification (GTDB taxonomy): domain Bacteria; phylum Bacteroidota; class Bacteroidia; order Flavobacteriales; family Flavobacteriaceae; genus Salegentibacter. Next base: position 296,855 of record CAVSGU010000005.1, on the reverse strand, counting down.
GGCTGAAGAATGGGGCGTTGATACAACCAATATAGGTATGATGGGATTTTCGGCCGGTGCCGGCCTTACCATGCATTCAACGCTTAATTCCAAAACCATGGATCTGGCATTTATCGCTCCAATTTATGGAGGTTTAAATGAAGTAGAAGTTCCAGAAGATGCTCCTCCTATGTTCAACGTTATTGCTGCCGATGATTTTCTCTTCCATGGGGAGTTTGGTTTAATCGAGTCCTGGCACAAGGCCGGGAAACCGGTGGAGTTTCATCTTTACCAAAACGGAGGCCATGGCTTCGGACTTGGAAATCCAGACCGTACCAGTAACCGCTGGTTCGATGCTTTTATACACTGGTTGAAGGTTAATAAATTTCTTGTATCCAGTTCTGAAGAATAATGTGAGATTTTTTCGTGTAATTTTAAATGCCTGAAGACCTTTTCTTAACCAGTTCAAGAGAAGAAAAAGAATCAACAAAACAACTATAACCGGGATGAAACTGTAGCTTTCGTCCCGGTAGTTGTTTTTCTAATAATCAGAAAATATTTTAAAACTAAGTCTTATTAAACCAGCTTTTTAAACTTAAATTATGAAAATACCACAGGAATTTCAAATTACAAACTTACTCCATCAACAGCACTACCTTAGTAATGGGGAATTGATTAAATGGAAGGGCCAGACAGATGAGGTTTATTCTACTATTTCTTCCACAGAGAATTACAAACCAACTTTATTGGGTACTATCCCGCATATGGATAAAGATTCTGCGCTGGAAGTATTTAGATTCTGCTTGTAAAGCTTATGCAAAAGGGCAGGGCGATTGGCCTACTATGAAGGTTTCAGAGCGAATTTCCTGTATGCAGAATTTTGTAGCCGAAATGCAAACTAAACGGGAAGAAGTTGTAAAATATTTAATGTGGGAAATTGGTAAATCGCTCCCTGATTCTCGCAAAGAATTTGACCGAACAGTTGAATATATCAATGATACTATTGAAGATTATAAACAATTAGATCGTGATAGTGCGAAATTCTTTAAACGCGATGGTATTCACGCGCATATTCGCCGCGGTCCGCTTGGCGTGGTTTTATGTTTAGGGCCGTATAACTATCCTTTAAATGAAACTTTTGCATTATTGATTCCCGCCCTTATTATGGGAAATACCGTGATTTTTAAACCGGCAAAAAATGGGGTTTTATTGATTTCTCCACTTCTTGAAGCATTCAAAAACAGTTTTCCACCTGGGGTTGTAAATGTAATTTATGGTCGCGGTAGGGAAGTAGCAGCTCCTATAATGGCGTCAGGGAAAGTTGATGTTTTAGCGCTTATTGGGAATAGTAAATCGGCAATAGCTTTACAGGATCAACACCCTTATAAAAACCGATTACGCCTGGTTTTAGGTTTGGAAGCAAAAAATCCGGCCATTATTCTCCCTGATGCCGATTTAGATCTTGCAATTGAAGAGTGTATTTCGGGGTCTTTATCCTTTAACGGGCAACGATGTACAGCGCTTAAAATTATTTATGTTCACGAAGATGTAAGAGCGGAATTTAATAAACGTTTTGCTAAAAAAGTAGATGCTTTAAAATTTGGGAATCCCTGGGAAGATGGCGTAAAACTTACTCCTTTGCCTGAAACAGATAAACCTGATTATATTAAAGAACTAATTGATGACGCCAGGGAAAAAGGTGCTGAAATTTTAAATGAAAAAGGCGGAGAAATTTCAGAAAATTATATCTATCCGGCAGTTCTTTTCCCTGTAAGCAAAAAAATGCGGGTTTACCAGGAAGAACAATTTGGTCCCGTGGTACCAATTAAACCTTTTACAGATATTCAGGAGATTTTAGATGAAATGGCTGAGTCCAGTTATGGCCAGCAAGTTAGTTTATTTGGTAAGGATATTCAGGAAATCGCCCCGCTTATTGATACACTGGTAAATTTGGTGTGCCGGGTAAATCTTAATAGTTCCTGCCAACGTGGGCCAGATGTTTTTCCTTTTACCGGAAGAAAAGATTCCGCGGTAAGTACGCTTAAGTGTTCACGATGCCTTAAGATCTTTCTCAATCAGGACTTTTGTAGCTTCAAAAGATAATGATTACAATAATGAGATCTTACAGGAATTATTAAACTCAAAAACTTCCAATTTTGTAAGTACAGATTATATCTTGTAGTGAGCTTTTTGTAAATTGAAAGAAGAAAAAAGTTTATATGAATTATAGAAAATTAGGAAAAACAGGTTTTGAAATTTCAGAGATTTCCCTCGGAACCTGGCAAATAGGTGGAAAGTGGGGATCAGGTTTTAGTGATAAAACTGCTGAAAAAACCATTAATACCGCCATAGATAAAGGAATTAATTTCATTGATACGGCCGATGTTTACGAAGCCGGTTTAAGTGAAAAAGCCGTGGGCCGAGTGATTAGATCCAGGTCTGAACGTGTTTTTGTGGCTACCAAATGCGGAAGACAAATTAATCCGCATACGGCAGAGAATTATACACCTGAAGCACTTACCGGTTATGTAGAAGAAAGTCTTAAAAGAACGGGTTTTGAAGCGCTTGATCTAATCCAGTTGCACTGTCCACCTACCGATGTATATTATCGTCCCGAGATCTTTGAAACCTTTCAGAAATTAAAAGATCAGGGGAAAATATTCATTTTGGTGTTAGTGTTGAAAAAGTTGAAGAGGCTATAAAAGCGATTGAATATGATAATGTAGAAACCGTTCAAATTATATTTAATTTATTCAGGCAGCGTCCTTCAGAGCTTTTCTTTGAACAGGCTAAAAAGAAAAATATTGGGATTATTGCCCGCGTTCCACTTGCCAGTGGATTACTTAACAGGAAAGTTCGATAAAAATGCCAGTTTTGATAAGGAAGATCACCGAAATTTTAATCGAAATGGAGAAGCTTTTGATAAAGGCGAAACCTTTTCTGGAATAGACTTCGATCGTGGTTTAAAAGCGGTAGAAGAGCTTAAAAAGTTGTTTCCTGAAGTTCAAAACCTCGCTCCAATTGCGCTGCAATGGATTCTTAAATTTCCTGAAGTTAGTTGTACTATTCCCGGAGCTTCAAAAGAAGAACAATTGCTTTCCAACCTATCTATCTATGACAGGCCGGAGCTAAGCAATGAAAAAATTAAAGAAATGAATAAAATCTATGATGAATATCTAAAACAGGATATTCACCATAGGTGGTAATTTTACTGAATTTGCAGAACGAAATTGGGTGTACGTCAAGCTGAACTTGTTTCAGACTTTATCCCGATGTTTCCTTCAGGGATTCTAACCTGAAATGAATTATAAGGTTATTAGATTCGGAAATAAATTCAGAATGACGATGAATAGCATTTCACTAAGGATTTCTACCTACTTTTCATCTGAAAATATAGTAGTTTAATTTATTTTTAAAAGCCTTTCTTTATCTTTAGAGAAAGGCTTTTTTATGAAAAATATGAAACTAAAATTTTTACTATCGTTTTTAACTCTATCCTTTTTCTTTATGTCTTGTAATTCTCAAAAGGAATTAATTAAAGAAGGGCAAAAGCCGCAGCTTATTTCCAACCAATTTGAATTTACTGAAGGTCCTGCTTCAGATGCTGAGGGGAATATTTATTTTACCGATCAACCGAATAATAGAATCCATAAATGGTCTGTAGAAGATGGTTCTGTTTCGGTATTTATGGAAAATTCGGGCCGGGCAAACGGACTTTATTTTGATTCAGAAGGAAATCTTTTTGCTGCTGCCGATGAAAATTCTGAAATATGGAAAATTAATCCTAAAAAACAAGTTGAGGTTTTAATTGAATCTTTTGAAGGCAATCGTTTAAATGGGCCAAATGATTTATGGATTGCCCCGGGTGGGGGATTTTACTTTACAGATCCTTACTATCAACGTGATTATTGGGAACGTACCGAGAAGGAAATTGAAGAAGAACGTGTTTATTATGTGAATTCAGAGGGCGAAATAAATATTGTGGTAGAGGATATGGAACAACCTAACGGAATTATTGGAACTCCTGATGGGAAAACCTTGTACATCGCCGATATAGGTGCTAATAAAACCTATTCCTATAAAATTAATCCCGATGGTAGCCTTTCAGGTAAAAAACTTTTTACTGAATTAGGTTCAGATGGGATGACTATAGATAATAGGGGAAACGTTTACCTTACCGGAAATGGCGTGACGGTTTTCGATAAATCTGGAAAGAAAATTCAGCATATTCCAATAGATAAAGATTGGACGGCGAATGTGACCTTTGGTGGTAAAAACCAACAAACACTTTTTATCACTGCTCAACAGGCCCTATACAGCCTGGAGATGAATGTAAAAGGCGTTCGCTGGTAAATTTTTAGACGTGGATTTTTTAAACCTTTGGTAATTTCCAGCCGTTATGATAATTAGCTTTCACCAGGGCATCTGCTTCGGCATCCTCAAATGATCCAGATTCAGCATTCCAGTACAATTTTTTCCCGGTTTTATAGGCAATATTTCCCATATGTGCGGTAATTGCGGCGATACTTCCGGTTTCTACTCCACAATTAAGCTTAGAACTATCGTTTGCCCGAATCGCTGAAACAAAATTCTTTGCATGGTTTTCCAACGCATTGCCTTCAGGTGAAACCAAATCTATTCTTTTGGTTTTACTTACCCATTCATCATTTTTATTTTCTCCTTCAGGAATAACTTCCCAGCCATCACGATTTACTACTAAGGTGCCGTTATTTCCAATAAAGGCTATACCCTCGGTTCTTCCGTAATTTCCGCCATCTATACCGGTGGCGTGTTCCCACAAGAGGTTAAAATCTTCAAATTCATAAACCGTTTGTAGGGTATCAGGAGTTTCAGAAGCATCATTAGGATAAGCAAATTTGCCACCTGAAGCTAAAATAGATTTTGGAGCTTTTGCTCCCATAGCATAAAGTGCAATGTCAATTTCATGCACGCCCCAGTCGGTCATTAAGCCGCCGGCGTAATCCCAAAACCATCTGAAGTTAAAATGGAATCTATTTTCGTTGAATGGCCTATCTGGCGCTGGGCCTAACCACATTTTATAATCTACACCCTCGGGAGGAGTGGAATTGGGTTTAACCGGCACTGGATTCATCCAACCCTGGTATGCCCAGCATTTAACTAAACGAATTTGCCCAAGTTCGCCAGATTGCACATAGTTTATAGCATCATCATAATGTTTTCCGCTTCGTTGCCATTGGCCAACCTGAACCATCTTATTATACTTCCTGCCTGCATCAAGCATTACATTACATTCTTCAATACTATTAGCCAGAGGTTTTTCTACATAAACGTGTTTATCGGCCTGCAGGGCATCTACCATATTTAAGCAATGCCAATGGTCTGGCGTGCCTATAATTACCGCATCAATATCTTTGTTTTCTAACATTTTGCGATAATCTTTATACTGTTTTGGAGCTTTGCCACTTATTTCTTTTATCTGTGCAGATCTTTCATCTAAAACACGCTGGTCAATATCTGCCAGTGCTACACAATTTACATTAGGTAATTTTAAATGTGCCTGTATATTCGCCCAGCCCATACCTTTGCAACCAATTACCCCAAAATTAACCGTATCATTTGCTGAAAAAATAGAAATGGGATTTGCCAAAAGTGATCCAGATAAACTTAAACCGGCAGCGGCTAAAGTTGTTTGTTGCAAAAACTTTCTTCTTGGTAGCTTTTTCATTGTGTTTTCGATAAGAGGTTTAGCTTAACTAATATAACAATTTTAGTGTTTCTTTTACATTTAAAATTATTTTGATTCCGAAATGAAACTTGCGATAGAAGATAGATTCCTAAGAAACATTTTGAAAGAGTCTCGGCTTAATCTATTTGCCTCAAACTATCTTACATTTATAATCGCTCGTCGGTAAGCATATAGGCCAGGTTCTCCATCATCTTTAATTTCCAGAATAATATGAATGCTTTTACCTGCTGCATCTTTTGGGATTGTTACTGTAGCGGAAGGTGCAGAATCATTCTGAATAGTAATAGCTTCATTATAAGAACTGGGTTCATTATAAAAAGTCCAGGAGTAGGCTAATTTATCTCCATCTGGATCGCTGGATCCTTCAGCGCTAAATTTCTAAAGAAGAACCGGGAGTAGCTTCAAATTCCAAAATCTGCTTTTGTTTTATCACCATTTAAAATGGCGATAGGATGGTGGTTCGCATCTGCATATTCTTCGGTAATACTCCAATCCATTCTGGCTTCAAAATCATTATTATAAGCCTTCACTCCATCGCTTTATCGCTTCAGAGCCTTCCGAAGTATTTCCATACATATAGTAGGGATCATATTTTGTTTCATTGTCTTCTTCCACACAAGACATACTCCTAATGCCTCCTTGTTTTGTAAAGCTAAAGCGACCACCCCAGCCTCCTTGATCAATTTCTTCTGGATTATTTAGTCCATTGGGATATACGTGCATAAAAGCCGGAGTATCTCCTTCGGTAGCATATTTCCTATCTGGATAAGCCGCACCCATAGGACCATGGTTTTGGATGTGTTGATCTAAATATTCATCAGAAGGAGCCCATCCATAAACCCCAGTTGCGCGTATGTAAAATACTTCTGGAAAATTTTTTGCAATCCAGGCTCCTGAATCTCCCTGCCCAGGATATCGAATAAGACGTAATTTGCTAAGGAAGTTTTTCTAATTCAGCTAGGAGTGCTAGTTTCACGTAATTTTCCAGATAGCCTGAGCTACTGTGTTCATTCCTCCCCATCCCATTACCCAAACCGGGCGGGGATCATCTTTGTCTACAGCTTTAATTATCAAGTCTGAACCTGGGCTTGTCTTTTCCATTTCCTACATCTCCCATTCCATATTCATCCTGCCCCATAACAGATATAGATTTTAAATATTCAGGTGTGGGAAAACCTTGAGCGTGTACTTTTAGGTTGGGATAAGCCTCTGCATAGGCATCTACAAGGATATCCAGTAAATCTGTATTGCTTTGCGACTTTCTCCAACATCCGGTTGAGACGATTAAACCTTCAATGTCAAATTCATTGGCGCTTACCAATTGACGGACCATAGATTGTTTGTCGTCAGGATCGGCTCCAAGATCGGTAGTATTAATTACTCGTGGTTTATAATTTAAATCTTTATGGTCCTAGTTTGCTTCAGACTCTTTGCGCATCTAAGGTTTGAAAAGGAAATAAATAGACTGCAAACTGTAAATTTAAAAATGATTTTCAAAAGATTTAATTCATTTTTGGTAGTTAAATTGATTCTATAACTTTACTCTATTTTCCTGCTCTCCGGCGGGCCCAAATAGGATTCTCCTATTTCTCCTTTTCTGATAATAATTTTCTGAAGTGCAATTCCAGAATCTATCGCCCAAACCTTTAAAGTATGATTACCTTTTTCTTCAAGATTTAATTCTGAAGTTACCCTGGTAATATTATTTCCTACAGAAGTACCCCAATCATCTTTAGTATCCTGGTGCATATTGATAATTTGTGGTTCTTCATCATCGATGGAATAAGCAAACCTTAATCCGCCTTTATTATGAAAATCAAGAGTAGGGGAAAGCAGGAATTCTATTTTCATTTTTCCTGTGCTTAAATTATGAAAATCATATGCCAGGTAAGGATTGTCTTTAGAGAATCCCTCGTGAGTTGGTGTTTCGGCAAAAGCAGTCATTGTTGAGCCTGTTTTTCCTAAATTCGGCACTAAAGTCCAACCTTGCTCATCGTTCCCTTTTTCGGTGAAATTAGCAGCTTCTATAGCAATATAATTGTTGCTTTCTACAAAACCTTTTAATGTTATCAGAATTGATGTTATTCACAGCAACTTCAATTTTAACTGAATTTCTTCCCTGCTGAATGCTAAAAGTGCCTGTGGATTTTCCCTTAGGAGCTTTATTCCAATCAATACTTACTAGAAAGCTCTTTTTTGATCTGAAACTGAACCTTATTCTTCTGAAACCTCAATCCATTTATCGTTTTTCTTGATTTTAAAATCGAAACTCTCCTTTTCCTTTATTAAAAATTTCAACATAATATTTTTGATCTGCTACTGAAGTAAACTCAGGTAATCTGTGCCGTTTCATTTGAAGCGGGCCAGGATTCTTTAGAACCTTCAATTGCAACACCCATTTCAGGTTTTTCAGAAATTTCAACTGTTTTCAACCTCTGGCATCACCTGTTCTTCGGGTTGTTGCCAATAGGTATAGCCAATATGATTTTGCGACATCATATGGTTCCATTTTCCATCGGCGATACTGTGATATTCCTCGGTTAAAACGTGAATCTTTTTTATATAATTCCTTTACTTTTTCAGCATAAGAATTTGCAATGCCACGACCTTGTTCTGCATACAATCTGTTTTTAGCTGTGGCGACATACAATTCGTTTAAATTGGCCGATGCTTTTACCGGAAATAGCACCAATTGATAATAGGCGTCTTTATAATTCTGCAGGAAGTTTTTTATTAATTTCCTCGGCTTTTTCTACTAACTGGTTATAGTCTCTCTACCACATTTTCGGCTTCGTTATAATTGATCAAACTATAAGTTTCCGGACTTAGCATTTCAGGTTTTCGACGGCTGTTATACTTGGTATATTTATTCAGGATTTCGGCAATTTCGGATAGCATATTTACTCCCAAATTGCTTTTTAGCCCAATTTTCCGAATAATCTTCTAGCTCATTGGCATCTATAGCTCCAGGATCCCAGGCAAAATCTAGAAAGAAACTAATTGGAAATTCCATAGGTTTTAAATCGCCTACGTTTACCACCCATAATTCGGTAGCATCATATTGATACGCAAGATTCATTTGCTCCCAAACTCGCTCAATTTGGGTGGTATTTAACCATTTATAATTTCTTGGACCACCTACATAATCAAAATGATAATAAATTCCGTAGCCACCTTCGCGAGGCTTATCAGCAGGATCTGGTAATTTTCTAATATTTCCCCAATTGTCATCGGCAAGGAGCAAAGTCACGTCATCTGGAACTCGCATTCCCTGGTCGTAATAATCCTGAACTTCTTTATACAAAGCCCAAACCTGCGGGGTTTCGCTGGCGGGTTTGCCAGTTACATCAGCGATAATTTCTCGCTGATCTTTAACAATAGTTTCCAGTAATTCTATAGCAGTACCTTCGGTCATTGGTTCGTCCCCATCTCCGCGCATTCCAATCGTTACCAAATTTTCGAAATCCTGATTTCTTTCAAAACCATCTTTCCAAAAATCTCGTAAACCTTCAGCATTGGTTTGGTAATCCCATTCACCGTTCCCGTAATTTTCGCGATGCGTGCCCCATTCTTTTTGCGCCCTAACCATAGGTTCGTGATGAGAAGTTCCCATTACAATTCCATATTTATCGGCTAAGACCGGATTTTTAGGATCGTCTTCATTAAAAGCTTTTCCCCACATTGCAGGCCATAAATAATTTCCTTTTAAACGCAGAATAAGTTTGAAAACCTGTTCATACATTTTGCTGTTTATGCCTCCAAATTTTTCCCGGGCCCAATTTCCAAGTCCCGGTTCTTCATCGTTTATAAAAATTCCGCGATATTTAACTTTTGGGGTTCCCGACGAATAGCTTCCAGTTTTCACATATAATTGTTCTACTTTTTTAACCGGAACATCTGCCCACCAGTGCCACGGAGAAACTCCCATCTTTTCTGAAAGATCATACATTCCAAAAATAGTTCCTCGTTTATCGCTGCCTGTAATTACCAAAGCTTTTTCTACTCCCGGCGATGGATTTTCAACCACTTCAATTAAGAAGTTTTCCCATTTTCCTTCTATTTCTGAAACGTCCAACTTAGCGCTGGAAATCAACTCATCAATCAATTTACTTTTTCCAATAGTTCCAATAATTACCGGGTACTCCCCATTGATTTCTTCTGAAGAAATTTTAGGCTCATTGCCGGTAACTTTTTTAAAATCTTTTTGTAGATCTTTTGCAACTAAATGAACTCCCTCGTGATCTTCTGAGTCTAAAAATAGAGTCACAGAATTTAATGGAAAGGCCTTTTCAACCTTCTTAAAACTAACATAATCATTCTGCGCAAAAGCAATTTGGAGAAAGCCTAAACAAAGAAAAAGAGAACAAATTTTTTGCAAATGGGTAATTGATGGTTTTTGCATTTTTAAGGAGTTTTGGTGTTGGGTTGGGTTTCAAATTCAACCACTTTTTCGTATGCTTTTTTACGTTCAAAATTTTCATCGAATAAAAGCGGATAATTCTTTCTTCCTGCGACAGGGTACGTGTCTAGCCAGGAATATCTGTCTGAAATATTCCAGAAAGTCACCCCGGTAATGACATCTTTATAATCCCTAAAAACCCTAAAAAACATATCGTAGGCTTCAATTTGTTTTTGTTCCAGTTCGGGAGTAAATTCATCTGATTCACCTTTTTTAAGTTCGCGGCGTTCCTTTTCCCAGGGATAAAGTGAAACATCAAGTTCGGTAATTTGAATTTCTAAGCCTAATTCTGAATACAAATCCAGGGCTTCTCTTAATTCTTCTTCTGAAGGGCCGTAAATAGACCAGTGAGCCTGGATTCCCACACCATCAATTGGGGCATTATTTTCCTGGAGATATTTTAATAATTCAATAATCCGGTCTCTTTTTTCAGGGATAATCGCATTGTAATCATTATAAAATAGCTTCACATTTGGATCTGCTTCCTGAGCATATTCAAAGGCTTTTACCAGGAAATCTTTTCCGGCAATTTTAAGCCATTCTGATTCTCGATATACTTTCGTAGAATCATCTGCCACGGCTTCGTTTACCACATCCCAAGCATAAATAATATCTGAATAGCGCGGCACTACCGAATCTATATGATTTTTCATTCGCTTTAACAGCTCCTCTTTACTTACCTTGCCGCCATTTTCATTTTCAAAGATCCAACTACCGGTTTGTTGATGCCAAACCAGGGCGTGTCCTCTCATTTTTAAATTGTTTTCTGTGGCAAATTCTGCGAGTAGATCGGCATCTTCCCAATAAAATTTATCTTTTTCGGGATGAATAGGTCCCATTTTCATCACATTTTCTGGCGTGATACTGTTGTATTCCTTTTTAATCAATTCAGCCGATTTTCCTTTGACAGAATTTGGCGCAACCGCCACACCCATTGGGAAATAATCTTCATAATAATCTTTTAGTCCCATTTCTGAAGAATCTTCTGTTTGAGCCTTAACTTCTTTTTCTTCAGAATCGGTATTGGACTTGCAGGCGGTACATGCTGCAGCAAACGCAAGAATAAAAAACGATTTTTGAAATATTTTTAGTGAATTCATAGTTTTAATTTAATGATTCCTGTAACCCTAATTCGAGTCCGCGTAGTTCTGCAAGACCTTTTAACCTGCCTATAAAAGAATAACCTGCATAATAGTTTTTATTAGCTTCTAAAGTATGCAGGTAGCCGTGGTCTGGACGCATTGGGATACTTTGATTTCTTTTTTGCATTGTTTTTAAGATGCGTTTTACCACTTCTAACATGGGAACATCGCCATCCAGGTGGTTAGATTCCATAAAGACGCCGGTTACCTTCTTTTTTACATTTCTAAGGTGTAAAAAGTGAATTCTTTCTTCAAATTCATCATAAATCTCCAGAAGATCGTGGGCGGGATTGGCACCTAAAGAACCGGTGCAGTAACATAACCCGTTGGCTTTACTTTTTACGTTTTCAAAGATAAACTTCAGGTCTTGATGATTACTTACTACACGAGGCAGCCCTAATACCGAAAAAGGTGGATCGTCTGGATGAATAGCGAGGTTTACATTGCTTTCTTCAGCCGTAGGAATTACTTCAGATAAAAAATCAACCAGGTTTTTTCGCAATTTTTCATCATTAATGTGCGAATATGACTCCAGCAGGTTTTTAATAATTTCAGCAGTAAAATTTTCGGTACTTCCCGGTAATCCTAAAAGAATACTTTTAAAAAGTTCTTCTTTTTCTTCGGAAGAAAGATTGTCACCTACTTTTTTTGCTGCAGTAATCTGCTCTTCAGTATAATCTTTTTCTGCATTTTTTCTTTTCAGTAGAAACAAGTCGAAGTAAGCAAATTTTAAAGGATCGAATTTTAAAACGGAAGCACCTTCTTCATTTTCATGATAATGATCTGTGCGAACCCAATCCAGAATTGGCATAAAATTATAAGCGACAACGCGGATACCGCATTCGCCAATATTTTGAAGGCTTACTTTATAATTTTTTATGTATTCTTTATATTTTCCCGATCTTTTTTTGATGTCTTCGTGCACGGGAAGGCTTTCAATTACGCTCCATTGCAGTCCGAAACTTTCAATCAGGTTTTTGCGTTCCAAAATGGCTTCTACGGTCCAAATTTCCCCTACCGGAATTTCGTGCAAGGCCGTAACTATTCCGGTTATCCCTGCTTGTTTTAAATCTTTTAGCGATAGTACGTCGTTTGGGCCGTACCATCGCATTGTTTGTTGCATTGAAATCATCCTAAAATCCGATTGAATTTCCACCGTCTACCGGTAAAATTGTTCCTGTAACAAATGATGATTCATTAGTAGCAAAATAGTAAACAGCATCTGCGATATCTGAAGGTTGCCCTAATTTACCCATGGGTGTTCTGGATAAAACCCTATTTTTTCTTTCAGGATCGTTATTCAAAGCTTTTCGGGACATATTGGTTTCAATAAAACCGGGTGCCACCGCATTTACACGAATCCCGAATTGCGCTAAATCTACGGCCATGGCACGCGTCATCCCATCTACGGCGGTTTTACTGGCAGAATAAGCAATAACTTTAGGAATACCGTATTGGGCAGCCATCGAGCTAATATTAATGATACTACCCGAATTTTGTTTCTTCATTATTTTTGCTACTTCCCGACTAATTGCGAAAAGTCCCTAAAACATTGGTGTGTAAAATATTCTGAAATTCTTCGTTGGTTACTTCCAGAAATTCTTTTTTCATATTAATCCCGGCATTATTTACCAGGATGTCAATACTTTCGGCTTCCTGCCCAATCTTTTCTATCGCCGCTGGAATTTGATCTAGATCATTAAGATCCAGAATAAAGGGTATGGCGTTTTCGCCTAATTCTTTACAGGCCTCTTCTGTCTTTTCTTTATTTCTTCCGTTTACGTAAGTTTTAATTCCTTTTTCACAGAATTTTTTTGCTGTTGCAAAACCTAATCCGGAGTTTGCTCCAGTTACGATTGCTGTTAGTTGTTTGGTCATTTTTGTTAGTTTTTGTGTTACCAGGAAGGATTTATGCCTGGTGCATATGGACGTTCTATTGATTTATAATATTCTAAATTATGTTCGGGTTCAGGTACTCCGGCAGGCAGCTCCATTTCAGAGAATTGCTGGAAATAGCTCAGGCAGGCATCTCGCCACCATTTTGCTTCTTTTAACTGAATTTCCAGTAACATGGAGGTTTTTTTAAATTCTGCCTTATTTACATATTGTTCCATTTTTTTCCAGGTAGACTGCATTTCTTCAACCTGTTCTACACCTTTTTGATAATGTAGAGCCATATTATCCCAAAGCGTTTTACCATTATCCATTTTATAATCCCAGGGAAGATGGTGAAACCACAGTAAGTATTTTTCAGGCGTGGTTTCAGGATTATTATATTTTTCTTCAATAGGTTTAGCGTATTGAGCAAGTGCATTACTGCCAGAACTGGTTCTATCAAACCCTATCCCATTTTTATCAGCTTTATGATAATATACTGGATTCCATTCTGGTCGGCCAAGGTCATCTACCCAGGGCCCGGGACCGTAATGGTGACCGGTGGCCATAATATGGTGTAGTCCCAAAGGTGTCATATAATTTACAACCGCTTCGCGAGATTCTATTAAGAGATCGGTCATAGGTTTTATAAAGTCTTCCTCATTAGAAAAATTTATTTTTAACCATTCTTCTGCGATATCTTCAGAATCCATATAAGGATCCCAGGCCAATCTCCCAAAGCCATACCAGTTTGCCTGGCCAAAGGGGTGTCCTGTCCAGTTCTTTTCAGTACCAATATTGGCAACCCCAGCTATTCCGGTTAATTTTTTATTTGAATTTGTGCCGTCAATAACTTTGGCAACGGTAGAGTTTTCCCTTCGGCATAAGTGTCTTCATCTAAAACTTCTTCAAACAGTTTTGGAAGAAAAACCAGGTGAGAGCTGAAGCCTAAATATTCCTGGGTTATTTGAAATTCCATCATTAAAGGAGTATCTGGCATTGCCCCAAACATTGGGTGGAATGGTTCCCGAGGTTGAAAATCTATAGCACCATTTTTAACCTGGACCAATACGTTATCGGCAAATTTACCGTCATAAGGAATAAACTGGTCATAAGCTTGTTTTGCACGATCGTCTGGATCTTCTTCAGAATAAACAAAGGCTCGCCACATAATGATTCCGTCGTGGGGAGCAACTGCTTCGGCCAACATATTGGCGCCGTCAACGTGTGTTCTATTATACTGAAAAGGTCCTGGTTGGCCTTCCGAATCAGCTTTAACTAGAAAACCGCCAAAATCGGGAATTTCAGTATAAATTTCATCTGCAATATTTTTCCACCATTGTTTTACATCTTCATTTAAAGGATCGGCAGTATCAAGATCGCCTAATTCTATTGGAGCAGAAAATCTTGCCGTTAGGTAAACCTGGATTCCGTAAGGTCGAAAAACTTTGGCCAGGGCTTTTACTTTTTCAATATAATGAGGGGTTAGAATTAGCGCGTTGGAATTTACATTGGTCAAGACCGTACCGTTAATTCCTATTGCAGCATTAGCTCGGGCGTAATCTTTATATTCGGGTTTTATAAGTTCGGGTAAAAGATGCCAATCCCAAATTGAGAAACCGGCGTAACCACGTTCTACGGTGCGGTCTAAATTGTCCCAGTGATTTAAAACACGCTTCTGGATTTTTGGTTTTTCTTCAATTTTTAAATTTGAAATATCATTTTTTTGCTGAATTTCACGAAGCAAACCATAGGTTCCATAAAGAAGAGCTATCTCAGAATTTCCACTTACTACAATGGTCTTTCCATTATTAAGGGAAGTGATTTTATAACCTTCTTCTCCCAGGGCTTCAGTATTGACAATGTTTTTTATTGGCATTGGCAGTTTGCTTTGTACTCCAATAATTAATTTTGAATCATTACTGGGTTTTGAATTTTCAAAAGCAAAACCTTCTCGAGCTAGTTGTAACTCTTCTTTTATAGCCTGAATTGTAGAAGAATTACCAATTAATTCTACATTATTTAGAAAAGGCGCATATTTTTTTTCAACATCAGGATCCTGTATTGCTGTATAATCTAACCAGAGTTCATAACCTTCCTGGGCTTGAATATTGACTGCGAAAAGGCATAAAAATGCCAGGGAAATAAATTTCTTTAAATTCATTATAATTTTATCAAACGATTGTGAGCTGAAAATTAGACAAAAAAAGCTTGCCGACAAAATTTTGTATGCAATCGGTTGTGTTTACAATAAATTTATGTTTTATTTGTTAAGACATTTTTAAGAAAAAAGCGTTTATTTAATGACTTATAAACTTTAAACCCGTAAAATTATGAATTATAAAGTATTGGGAGCCTTTCTGTTGGTTTTTGTTTTCGGAAATATGGGTACGATAAATGCCCAGGAGAAAGACAAAGATTACGGTTTCAGGAACGAGTCATTAAGTATAGATGAAAGAGTTGCCGATTTAATCAATCGATTGACTTTAGAAGAAAAGGCAATGCAAATGATGCACGATAGCCCGGCAATAGAACGATTAAGTATCCCTGAATATAATTGGTGGAATGAAGCATTGCATGGAATTGGTCGTTCTGGTGTCGCCACGGTTTTTCCACAGGCTATTGGGATGGGTGCTACTTTTGATGAAGATTTAATTTTTAAAGTTTCGTCGGCAATTTCAGATGAGGCCCGGGGTAATCATAATACAGCCGTAGAAAACGGATATAGAAGACAATATAGCGGGCTAACATTTTGGACACCGAACATTAATATTTTTCGAGATCCTCGTTGGGGCCGGGGACAAGAGACATACGGGGAAGATCCTTTTCTTACTGCTAAATTAGGGGTGGCGTTTGTAAAAGGCCTGCAGGGAGATGATGATAAATATCTTAAAACCGCAGCGGCAGCAAAACATTATGCAGTGCATAGCGGTCCAGAGAAATTAAGACACGAATTTAATGCAATAGCTTCACAAAAAGATTTATGGGAAACTTACCTGCCGGCTTTTGAAGCTCTTGTAGATGCTAAGGTCGAGACTATTATGTGTGCTTATAATGCTACTAACGGTGAACCTTGTTGTGCAAATGAATATTTACTTACCGATGTGCTACGGGATAAGTGGGGTTTTAAAGGCCATGTGGTAAGCGATTGCTGGGCATTGGAAGATTTTTATGGAGGTCATAATGTTGTGGAAACTCCTGAAGAAGCTGCGGCTCTTGGAATAAAAAGCGGCGTTAACCTTAACTGTGGTAGCGTTTATCCTTCTTTGGTAGAAGCGGTAAATCAAGGCTTGGTAACCGAAGAAGAAATAGACGAGCAACTTGCCGTTTTGATGAAAACCAAGTTTAAACTTGGTCTTTTTGATTCACCTACAAATAATCCTTATTCTAAACTTTCTGCAAAAGATATTAATACAAGTGAACACAGGGCACTGGCCAGGGAGACTGCCCAAAAGTCTATCGTGATGCTTAAAAATGATAATGTACTTCCTTTAAAAAATGACTTGGCGAAATATTTTATTACAGGGCCAAATGCTACAAGTATTGAGATTTTATTAGGTAATTACCATGGTGTTAATCCTAATTTAGTAACTATTATTGAAGGAATTGCCGGGGCTATAGAACCTCAAAGTCAGTTGCAATACCGCCAGGGGACTTTGTTAGATCGTCCAAATGCCAACCCGCAAGATTGGGCTTCGCCGAATGCTGGAAATAGCGATGCTACTATTGCCGTGTTAGGAATTTCCGGAGTATTAGAAGGTGAAGAAGGGGAGTCTATAGCTTCAGAAACTTTTGGAGATAGGTTGGATTATAATCTTCCTGAAAATCAGCTGGATTATTTACGAAAATTGAATGAAGCTGCCGGCGATAATCCGGTAATTGCTGTAATTACGGGTGGAAGCCCAATGAACCTGGAAGAAGTACACGAACTTGCAGACGCGGTATTAATGGTTTGGTATCCCGGCCAGGAAGGTGGTAACGCCGTTGCAGATATTATTTTTGGAAAGGTTTCTCCATCCGGCAGATTACCAATTACTTTTCCAAAATCCTTAGAGGATTTGCCTCCTTACGAAGATTACACGATGAAAGGAAGAACCTATAAATATATGGATGCGGAACCAATGTATCCTTTTGGTTATGGGTTGAGCTTTTCAGATTTTGAATTTTCTGATATAAAATTATCTAAAGAAAAAATTCGAAAAGGACAAAACCTGGAGGCGAGTTTAGAAGTTTCTAATGTGGGAGATCGAGAAGCCGAAGAAGTGGTGCAATTGTATATTTCAGATATTGAAACTTCTGTAGATGCGCCTAAATATCAGCTTTACGGAATTAAAAGAGTAAATTTAAAAGCAGGAAGTTCCAAAGAAATAAAGTTTGAAATTACCCCCGAGATGATGGAGCTTGTAAATAACGATGGGGAGAGCATAATAGAAAAAGGAGAATTTAAAATTTATATAGGAAGTTCCAGCCCTTCTGCCAGAAGTCTGGAATTAGGCGCAGCCCAATTTAAAGAAGCCTTGTTTACGCTAAGATAACAACCGAAAAGACTGAATTAAATGACGAATTTTATTGAAGAAGATTTTCTTCTGGAAAATAGGTTTGCTAAGGAGCTTTATGAGCGCTATGCTAAAGATATGCCTATTATAGATTATCACTGCCATTTGCCAGTTGAAGACATAGCTGAAGACAGGCAATTTAAAAACCTTACTGAAATCTGGATTGCCGGGGATCATTATAAATGGCGTGCTATGCGGGCGCTTGGTATTGAAGAAAAATATATTACGGGAAATAGTAGTGATGATGAGAAATTTCAGAAATGGGCAGAAACCATTCCTTATACAATGCGAAATCCGCTTTATCATTGGACGCATTTAGAATTGCAACGCTATTTTGGTATTATCGATTTACTGAATGAGAAAAATGCCAAAAAGATCTATAATCAATGTAATTCGTTGCTTGCTACCCAGGCTTATTCTACCAGGAATTTGCTAAAGAAAATGAATGTAAAAGTGGTTTGCACCACCGATGATCCTGCCGATGATTTAAAACACCATAAAAAGATTGCGGAAGACGGTTTTGAAGTAAAAGTACTTCCCACTTTTAGGCCAGATGGTTTATTGAATATTGAAAGCGATGATTTTGCAGCTTATTTAAAAAGAATAGGAAATCAAACTAAAGTAGATATTAAAGATTTTGATTCCCTTGTTAAAGCAGTAGCAAGTAGAATAGATTATTTTCATCAACACGGGTGCAGGCTTTCAGACCACGGCTTGGAAAGAATGCTGGCTGAAGATTTTTCTAAGGATGAAATAGATAATTTACTCAAGAAAAAATTAGCAGGAGAAAGCCTTGCTACTGAAGAATCTGAAAAATACCAGTCGGCATTATTGCTTAAATTAGGTAGCTTATATGCTGAAAAAAACTGGACCATGCAATTACACCTGGGACCGGTGCGGGATACCAATTCCAAATTACTTAACCAGATTGGTAAAGATGCTGGCGTAGATAGTATTGGAGATTTAAATCAGGCTAAGCCGCTGGCAAAATTTTTAGATACACTAAATAAAAATGAAGATTTACCTAAAACCATTCTTTATAACGTGAATCCTTCAGATAATGAAATGATGGCCACTATGGCTGGGAATTTTATGAGTGATTCCCGTAAAGGAAAAATTCAGCATGGCTCTGCCTGGTGGTTTTTAGATCAAAAAGAAGGAATGGAAAAACAGTTAAATTCATTATCAAATATGGGTTTAATCAGTTGTTTTGTCGGAATGTTAACTGATAGTAGAAGTTTCTTATCTGTGCCAAGGCACGAATATTTTAGACGCGTTTTATGTAATTTATTCGGAAAAGATATTGAAAACAAAGAACTTCCTGAAGATATAGAATGGATAGGAAAAATAATTCAGGATATCTGTTTTTACAATGCAGAATCTTATTTTGAATTTCCTGAAATGAACAAAAAGTAATTTATGAAAAAGCTGGTGAGCCTAGGGGAATTATTGATGCGCTTGTCTTGCGAAGATGCGCTAAGGTTTCCGCAGGTAAATAATTTTAAAGTAGTGTACGGCGGGAGTGAGGCAAATGTGCTTATTACCGCAGCAAACTTTGGGTTAAAAACCGAGTTTTTAAGTGTTTTACCCGAAAACGATTTAGGGAAATCAGCCATAAATGATTTACGAAATAATAATGTAGGTTTAAATCACATAAAATTTGAGGGGAAGCGATTAGGATTATATTTTTTGGAAACTGGCGCTATTAACCGTCCTGGGAAAATAATTTATGACCGGGAAAATTCAGCTTTTTCGCAAATAGAACCAGAATGGTTTAATTGGGATGAGATTTTTAAAGATTGCAACTGGTTCCATTGGTCTGGCATTACTCCGGCAATTTCGGCAAAGGCTACAAAAGTTTGTTTGCACGCAGTTGAGGTGGCTAAAAGTAAGGGTATTAAAATCTCCGGAGATCTTAATTTCCGCGGAAATCTTTGGCAATACCAAGGTGCAAATCCTAAAGAAACCATGACCAAATTAGTGGAACAAAGCGATGTTTTGCTTGCGGGAGCTTATGCCTGTAGTCAGTTTTTTAATATAAAAGATATTCAGAATAATCACGAACTTTCTAAAGCCTTACAACAAAAATTTCCTTCATTACAAAGAATAGCCATTACAAATCGTGAAGAACTAAACGCCTCTCATCACAAATGGTCGGCAAATATGTTTACAGGAGCAGAACTATTATCATCTACAGAATATGATATTTATCCAATAGTAGATCGTGTGGGGGCAGGAGATAGTTTTATGGGAGCACTTATTTATGGGCTTCAGCATTTTGAAGATCAAAAAACACTTGATTTTGCTACGGCGGCTTCTTGTTTAAAACATTCAATAGTGGGAGATTTTAATAGGGTAAGTAAAGAAGAAGTATTAGAATTAATTGAGGGTGATGGATCAGGACGAATTAAAAGATAAATTATGAAAAAATTATCCAGACCGGAAATTGCGATAAAAATGAAAGAATCGGGGCTTGTGCCTTTATTCTATCATCAAGATCAGGAAATAGTTAAGCAAGTTCTTAAAGCAGTATATCAAGGAGGTGCAAGGTTTTTTGAATTCACCCATCGAGGCGAGTTTGCTCATGAAGTCTTTGAAAATCTCGTGAGATTTTCAAGAGAAGAATGTCCCGAAATGATACTTGGTGTAGGTTCTGCAGTAGATGCGGGCACTGCCAGTCTTTATATGAATTTAGGTGCAGAATTCGTAGTGAGCCCGGTAATTAGAGAGGACATTGCTAAAGTCTGTAACCGTAGAAAAGTTTTATACCTACCCGGTTGCGGTAGTCTTACCGAAATAGGGCAGGCTGAAGAATTGGGCTGCGAAATATTGAAATTGTTTCCCGCTGCTGTTTTAGGGCCCGGTTTTGTAAAGGCGATAAAAGGCCCGCAACCCTGGACTTCAATTATGCCAAGTGGCGGAGTTAATCTTGAAGAAGAAAATATAAAAGAATGGTTTAAAGCTGGAGTTACTTGTGTTGGAATGGGGTCAGCACTTATTTCAAAGAATATGGTTGAAAATTCTGATTTTGAATCTATAAAAAACAACGTAGCCAAAGTGCTAAAAATAATTACTGAAACAAGGTCTACATGAGATCAGTTTTCAAACTTTTTATTGTCTTAATTCTCTTTGCTTCCTGTAGCCAGAAAGAAGAGGTGAAATCTTTAAAACTTTCCCACGGGTTGAGTCTCGATCATCCGGTTCATCAGGCTTTAGCATTTTTTGCTCAGCGTGTTGAAGAAAAATCTAATGGGGAATTAATAATAGAGGTTTACCCAGGGGGGCAGTTAGGTTCAGAAAGGCAGAGTTTGGAACTTTTGCAACTGGGCGGTTTGGCGATGACCAAAGTGTCATCTGCTGTGATGGAAAATTTTTCACCTAAACTTCGCGTTTTTGGTTATCCTTATATTTTTAAAGATCGCGAGCATCGTTATAAGCTTTATGATAGCGAGCTTGGAAAAGAACTTCTTTTAGACGGAGAGCAATATTGGTTAAGGGGCTTAACCTATTTTGATGCGGGCAGCCGTTCATTTTATACAAAAGACACTCCTGTTGAAACTCCGGCAGATTTAAAAGGTTTGAAAATAAGGGTGATGCAAAGTCCTACGGCAATTAACCTTATAAAAACCCTTGGAGGTTCGCCTACACCGGTTTCCTGGGGAGAACTTTACACTTCACTTCAGCAAGGAGTAGTAGAAGGAGCAGAAAATAATTTACCCAGCTTTTACACGTCAAGACATTACGAAATTTGTAAAAATTTTTCGTTAGATGAGCATTCGGCGATACCCGATATCTTGGTAATAAGTACTCAGATTTATAACAAGCTTTCTTCCGAAGAAAAGAAATGGATCCAGGAAGCTGCTCAGGAAGCTTCAGTAAAACAAAGGGAACTATGGGAGATTGCCGAAATAGAAGCATTGACGGCGATTAAGAAAGAAGGGGTTAAAGTAACTTATCCCAATAAAGAATTATTCAAAGAAAAAAGTAGCCATATAATTAAAGATTTAGAAAAAACAGAACCTGAATTGTATAACACCATTCAAGAAATTAAAAATTTAGGAAATGAGTAGAAAACTTAACTGGTTTTTAGAATGGTTGGTTGTTTGCCTCGTAACGGTAATGTTATTTAGCGTATTATGGGGTGTTTGCAGTCGTTACCTCCTGGCAGATCAAAGCTCGTGGACAGATGAACTGGCTCGTTTTATGCTAATTTGGGTTAGCCTTTTTGGGGCCGTTTATATTTCGGGTAGAAATACCCATATCACGATAGATTTACTTCCAAAATCGTTTAGTATCAGAACAAAATTAAAACTCGATCTCCTGGTGCAATTAATAATTATGCTTTTTACCGCTGCAATTTTTGTAATTGGCGGTGGTAGGTATGTATATGTTTCTTTTAAACTAGAACAAACTTCTGCAGCATTAGGTTTGCCTATGGGATTTGTATACCTGGTTCTACCTATTTCAGGTCTGATGATTATTTATTTTAAATGGATGCAAATGCGGCAAACCTTGCAGGAATTAAAAGCAAATCGGTAAATGGAAATATTTGTTTTAATATTTAGCTTTATAGTTTTGGTGGGAATTCGCGTACCCATTGCCTGGAGCATAGGAATAGCTTCGATATTAACATTGTTATTTAGTGTAGATACTATTCCTGCTTTTACTACTATTTCTCAAAGAGTGGCTACGGGTTTAGATAGTTTTTCTTTACTCGCTATTCCCTTTTTTATCCTTGCCGGTCACATTATGAATAGTGGTGGAATAGCTAAAAGATTAATCGAATTTGCGAAATCCCTGGTTGGAGCTTTACCCGGTGGTTTGGCGCACGTAAATATTGTAGCTGCAATGATGTTTGGCGCTATTGCAGGTTCTGCCGGTGCTGCCGCTGCCGCTATTGGTAGCTTTATGTCTGAAAGGATGGAAAAGGAAGGTTATACTAAAGAATATGGTGTCGCTGTAAATGTAACTTCGGCCACCACCGGACTTTTAATTCCGCCAAGTAATATTTTTATAATTTATTCCCTTGCCAGTGGTGGGGTAAGTATTGGGGCATTGTTTTTAGCTGGTTATATTCCCGGGATTCTTACCGGTTTAGTTTTAATGGCTATAGCTTTAGTTTGGGCTAAGAAAAAAGGTTTCCCTAGAGGAAAAAGAAGTTCTTTTAAGCATATTATGCGGTCTTTTTTTGATGCCCTTCCCAGTCTGCTTTTATTAATAATTATTATTGGAGGAATTGTTGGCGGAATTTTTACTGCGACTGAAGCCTCTTCGGTAGCGGTTGTCTATTGCCTGGTGCTGGCTTTTCTTTATAAAGAATTGAATTTCTCTAAACTTAAAACCGTGTTGGTAGAATCTGTAGGAACAATTTCTTTGGTGATGTTGCTTATAGCCATGTCTATCGCTATGTCCTGGGTAATGTCTTATGAAAATATTCCGCAAGAAGTCACTGCTGCTTTGTTAAGTTTTAGTGATAACCCTATTGTGGTTATGATTTTAATAAACTTAATTTTACTATTTGTGGGGGCATTTATGGATATGACCCCTGCAGTTTTAATTTTTACACCAATATTTCTTCCTGTAGCAACGGCTATGGGTATAGACCCAGTTCATTTTGGTGTGATAATGGTGCTTAACTTATGTATTGGCCTTTGTACGCCGCCAGTAGGTTCAGTATTATTTATTGGGGTAGGAGTTGCTAATACCACTATCAAAAAAGTTGTAAAGCCTTTAATGCCGTTATTTCTAGGAATGTTAATCTCTTTAATTTTGGTGATAATATTTCCTTTTCTTAGTCTTTGGTTACCAGAGTTATTCGGATTTTAAATTCCTATTACTGGAATTTCTTACAATAACCTCTGTGTCTAACATGGTTATTTCAGAGACTGCAGCATCAAGTTTTCGCGTGGCGTGCTCCAAAATCCTTTTTGTTGATATTTCCCCCATTTTTATTGCTGGATGTGAAACCGTAGATAGCGTTGGCTCTACAATTCGGGAAATTGGATCGTCGTTAAAACCTATAATAGCAAGTTCTTGGGGAATTTTAATTCCTTTTTTCTTGGCATACAATATAGCACTTACTGCTGCAGTATCGTTAGCAGAGAAGATCCCATCAGGCGGGTTTTCAAGTTTTAGTAATTTCTTAGTGGCTTTTTTACCTTCATCAAAACTTAAAGTTTTCAAATTCAGGATCAAATCTTCATCCACTTCAAGCCCGTGCTCGCTAATTGCATCCATGTAGCCTTTCTTTCTAAGATTGTATACATTAACATGTTGGGCGCCGGCAAAATGGGCTATCCTTTTGCATCCCTGTTCTATTAGATGTTTTGTTGCCCTGTAGCCTGCTGTGTAATTATCAATAATAACACGATACGAATTGAAGCTTTCAGGAACCCGGTCTACAAAAACTATAGGTATATTTTGTTTTACATATTGATCAAAATGACTCGTATCCTGTGTTTCCATTCCTAAAGAAACGATAAGTCCACCAATACGGGCGTCATACAAAGCTTTTGCGTTGTTTACTTCATTCTCATATTTATCATCAGATTGTGTGATGATCACATTATAATTTGATTTCCTTGCGGCTTTTTCAATACCGGTAATCAATGAAGCCTGAAAAGGTCGGTTTATTCTGGAAATCATTATTCCAATTGTTTTGGAGGTATTATTCCTTAAACTTGCAGCTAAAGCATTAGGTCGGTAGCCAAACTCTTCAGCTGTTTTTTGAATCTTTTTAATTGTTTTTTTTCCAATACTTTTATGATTATTTAAAGCTCTGGAAATTGTAGACGGCGAATAGTTTAACTCCTTGGCTAAATCATATATAGTAACCTCCTTTTTCTTATTCATCTTTTTTTAAATCATCGGATGCAACAAAACTACGAAACATTTGTGATAAGTTGCATAAAACACTTGTTTTTAAAGAAAAACACAATCCTTTTTAATGTTTAAAGTACACTTATGTTTTGATTAATAATGTATATTTGAAATTACAACCGATTGCATTTTTATTATGAAAAAAATACTATCTATTTTATTGATTCTGCTAAGTGTAAATAGCACTTTAGCACAGGAAAATTTTTTAAACCCTATCTTGGCCGGCTGGTATCCTGATCCGGCAATAACCGATGATGGAGAGGGAAATTTTTATATGGTACATTCTACCTTTGCCTTTTACCCTGGTATCCCTGTTTTCCATAGCACAGATTTAGTTAATTGGAAACAGGTGGGAAATGTGATTCACAGACCAGAGCAAGTAGATCTCCATGGCTTCGGCACTTCTCGAGCTGTTTTTGCACCCGATATTAGTTACGATAAGGGTACTTACTATTTAACCTGTACCATTGTTGATGGGAAAGGAAATTTTGTGATGACTGCAAAAGACCCCGCCGGCCCATGGTCCGATCCGGTTTGGCTTCCCGAAGTAAGTGGGATAGATCCGGGACTATTCTTTGATGATAACGACAAATCTTACCTCGTGTATAATAGTGAGCCTCCAAATAACGAAGCTAAATATGAAGGACATCGAACCATTAGAATGATTGAATTTGATAAAGAGAATCTAAAAACTATTGGTGAGAACCGAATTTTGGTAGATGGCGGTGTAGATATTTCTACTGAACCCGTTTGGGCTGAAGGTCCCAGGATTTATAAACTAAACGGCTATTATTATTTAATGACAGCCGAAGGTGGGACCGCGGTGAACCATTCTGAAATGATTTATCGAAACACAAATATTGAAGATGAGTTTATTCCTTTTGAAGAAAATCCAATCTTAACTCAGCGTCATCTAGATCCAGATCGGGAAAACCCTATTACTTCTGCGGGGCATGCCGATATTGTACAACACCCAAATGGTGATTGGTACGGCGTTTTTCTTGCTGTGAGACCATATGAAGGCGATTTATATAATACGGGAAGGGAAACTTTCTTAACTCCAGTAAAATGGGAAAACGACTGGCCTATTTTCGATTTAGGGGGCGAAGAAATTAAATATTCCTATCCGTTGCCAGAGGGAGTTAAACTTAAAAAGGATTTAATTCCGCTAAACGGTAACTTTTCTTTTAAAGAAGAATTTGATAAAAAGGAGTTGCCGCTAAATTGGATGATGCTTAGAAACCCAAAAACTAACTGGTATGATTTAAAAAATGGAGCTGAAGGAATTAGCCTTAAAACCCGTCCTGAAACTGTAGAAGGCGAGGCTAACCCTAGTTTTCTTGGTCATAGACAGCAACATATAATTGGTGAAGTTTCTATTTCAGTTGAATTTGACGCAAAGGCTGAAAATGAGAAAGCCGGTTTGCTCGCTTTTCAAAAGGAAACCCATTATTATTACGCAGCCCTTTCTAAAGAGAATGAACAACCTGTTGTGCAATTATATAAGTCTGATGAATTAATAGAAAGCATTTCTTTAGACAATAAAATATCTGAAGTTGAATTTAAACTGAAGTTTGAAGAAGATGAATATACCTTCTACTACAAAACCGAAGGTGAATGGCAAGAATTGGGAGAAACTCAGGACGGGAAATTTCTTAGTACCCAGGTAGCCGGGGGATTTGTAGGTGTTAACTTAGGGCTCTACACCACTTCTAATGGAAAACCAAGTGATAATGAAGCTTTATTTAATTGGTTTCATTATTCTGGGAATGATGAAGTTTATAGGAATTAATATTTATAGTTTTAAGGATATATTAAAACCGGTGCAGCCAAGCATCGGTTTTTTTAGTTTAGATTATTTCAGAAAAATATGCTTCGTTAAAATATGGAATAAAAAAAGCTGCTGATATTTGAATTATCAGCAGCTCTTCAATTATAACAGTTTGTTTTAGTCTAATTTAGTGTAAGACTGCATTGTTTTTATTTTACCATCTTCATCATATTCAATTTCCATCATTTTCATACTTCTTAAGTAGGTTTTTCCTTCTGAAAGTGAACTATCGTGGTAGAATAAATACCATTTTCCTTCGTATTCAACTATAGAGTGGTGGTTGGTCCAACCTACAACCGGTTCTAAAATTACTCCCTGATAAGTGAAGGGGCCATAAGGGCTATCACCAATAGCGTACGCAATATTGTGGGTGTCTCCGGTAGAGTAAGAGAAATAGTATTTATCATTATATTGGTGAACCCAGGCTGCTTCAAAGAATCTACGGTCGTTATCACCTGTGGTAATAGGCTCTCCATTTTCATCTAGGATTTCAACATCTTTTGGTTCTTCAGCAAAACTCAATAAATCATCGCTCATTTTAGCGATTTTAGGGCTAAGTGCTGGTTCATCATCAGCAGGATACTCGTCCTCTTCAACAAATTCTCCGGTTTGCCAACGCTGTAACTGGCCACCCCAAATTCCGCCAAAATACATATAATATTCACCATCGGTATCTTTATAAACCGCGGGATCTATACTATAGCTGCCTTCAATTGGTTCTTCTTCCGGGGTAAAAGGACCCTCGGGATTATCAGATGTGGCTACCCCAATTCTAAAAATATCGTCTTTATCTTTTGCAGGGAAGAAAAGGTAGTATTTACCATCTTTTTCTGCGGCATCAGGTGCCCACATTTGGCGTTTTGCCCAGGCTACGTCTTCTACGTTAAGAACTTCACCATGATCGGTTACTTCGCTCTTAGGATCTTCCATAGAATACACATGGTAATCTTTCATGTTAAAATGATTTCCGTCGTCCATTTCAGGTTCTCCGGAATCCCAATCATGGGAAGGGTAAATATATATTTTTTCTTCAAAGACGTGAGCTGAAGGGTCTGCGGTAAAATGGTCGGTAATTAAAGGCTCTGAGTGATATTTAATAGTGTCTTGTTGAGCTATAGAATCTTCAGCTGCCTCATTTTTTTCCTCCTGTTTGTTGTTATCCTTACAACCAAAGGCGATAAGAGCCGGTAATAAAATTGGAAGGCTTTGTTTTAATTTCATTTTAAAATTGGTTTTAATGTTTCGGGTAAAAATATAAAAAAATCAATCGTATTCGTAAGTTAATTTGGGTAAAATACCCTGTAGAATAGTTTCTTAAGCCCGTATTAGTTAATAAAATAGCTTTTTAAAGCACAAACGGTTGCGTAAAAATAATTATGCCTGTATCATTAATTTAAATAAGCGAAAGCTTATATAAGTATAATAAGGTTTAAAGGAGTTGATTCAAAACCATCATTTTAGTACTGATGGTTAGTGGTGGTTATTTTATTTAATCACCGGTTAACAGAGCAAGAGGGAGTATACCAGAAGATTTTCGAATATAATTCTGTTGCTAAATTGAATAACCTAATATTATGGTTGGTGGCAATTTGTAGATTAAATTGTGCTAAAGCTGTAGAGAAATTAGGCCTTGATTCCTGTAATGTAAAATGCATTATACGGGATATATTATTATTTAATAAGTATTGTAAGTGGGCTTAAATCAGGATCAATTTAAAAATATGGCTTAAAAAATTTTATTTACGTAAATATAAATCAATCGTATCCGTAATAGATAAAAACATAAAAAACTGATTATCAGTATTTAAAAAAGGTAGTTTGTATTTTTTTAAAGAAATTTTTAGATTTTTTAACGCAAACGATTGCGCAAAACATGATTTCTTGTATATTTATCATTGTAGAAAAATCAATGCCTAATTATTGAAAACTAAGTAAACTAACACGCAAATGATTAAATATTCGAAAAAATGAAAGAAAAGCTATTAAATTATTGTTTAAGGATTAAGCATAATTTTTTGATTCCTATCATCCTAATGATGGCAGGATCAATGTATGCTCAGGACATAACAGTTTCCGGAACTGTTACAGATGGGGAAATGCCTTTACCAGGCGTTAACGTTTTTGTTGACGGTACAAATAACGGTACCACCACAGATTTTGATGGAAATTATAATCTTACGGATGTTCCTTCTAATGCTACCCTTCGATTTAGTTTTATGGGTTATGAAGCCCAGCAAATTTCTGTGAATGGCAGAACACAAATAAATGTGGTAATGCAAGATGATGCTGAAGCTCTGAGTGAAGTAGTAGTTGTAGGATATGGTACTCAAAGAAAAGAGGCGGTTACTGGTTCTGTTTCCTCTATTGGAGGAGAAGAATTGAGGGAGGTTCCTTCAGCAAATATTTCTGAAGCATTGCAGGGAAGACTGCCTGGGGTACAACTTTCCCAGACATCATCTCAACCTGGATCTACACAACAAATTCGTATTCGAGGTGTAAGGTCTTTAAATGCTAGTAATGATCCACTTATTGTACTAAATGGGGTACCATTTGCCGGATCATTAAATGATATTAATCCAAATGATATTAAAAGTCTGGATATTCTAAAGGATGCATCCGCAACTGCAATTTATGGTTCAAGAGGGGCTAACGGGGTTGTTTTAATAACGACAAATGGAGGCCAATTGGGACAGGAAGCAGAATTTAGTTACGACGCGTTTTATGGTGTAAAAACCGTATTCGGAGAGTATCCTATGATGGAGGGACCCGATTTCGTAGAGCTTAGAGAAACCGCAGGGATGTTTAATAATGGTCCAGATGAAGCAAATGACGTGAATACGGATTGGCAAGGTTTGCTTTATGAAAATAGTATGATTCAAAATCATAATGTAGGAGTTTCTGGAGGTACTGAAGGAGGAAGTTACAATGCCAGTTTAGGTTATACTAAGGATGAAGCTGTTATACCTGAGCAATATTTTGAGCGTATTTCTTTAAATGCAACATTAGATCAAGAAATAGGAGATTATGTACGCGTAGGACTTTCAAGTGTAAATAATTATTCAGAAAGAAATGGAATGAGTCTTGGAATCTTTAGTAACCTGGTTAGTTCTCCTATTGCAGATCCATATAACGAAGATGGATCGTTAAAAAGAATAATAAGTATGCCGCTTCAGGATGAGTGGGTGCGCACACGGGAAAGTATTGAAGGTTTAGGAGATGCATATATCGATCAAAGTCGTGAGTTTGGATCTTACAATAATTTATTTGGTGAGGTGCAAATTCCCTGGGTCGAAGGGCTTAGTTATAGAATTAATTTAGGTTTGAATTACAGAAATACTAATGGAGGAAGCTACACAGGACAAGGTGTTTTTAGTGCCACTCCAGATAGCCCTTCTCAGGCGTCAATCAGTAATTCCACTACTACACGATACTTAGTAGAGAATTTAATCACCTATGATAGGACTTTTAACGATGTACATAAACTTAACGTAGTAGGTTTGTATTCAACAGAAGAGACGAAATTTAATAGTTCTAATGTCGCAGCGCGAGATATACCTTCTGATCAGTTTCAATTTTATAATCTGGGACAAGCCACTGGAGAAATTATCGTAAACCCTAATAATCAGGGATATTATAAAAGTGGTTTAATGTCATATATGGGAAGAGCTATGTATGAGTATGATAATCGTTATATGCTTACCGCAACATTTCGTTCAGATGCATCTTCTCGTTTAGCCGAAGGTTATAAATGGCATTCTTATCCTGCTGTGTCAGCTGGGTGGAATATCGGTAATGAAAATTTCATGAATGATGTCAATTGGATGAATTCCTTAAAATTCCGTGTAGGATATGGTGAGACTTCAAATCAAGCTATAGATCCGTATTCAACACTTGGTTTGCTTAGTACTCGACCATACAATTTTGGTCCAGATGATTATGCTGTAGGGTATTACGTTAGTGAATTACCAAATGCTAATTTAGGATGGGAATATTCTACAACTTATAATTTTGGTTTGGATTTCACTTTGTTTGATTATAGACTTACCGGTACTGCAGAATACTATATAACCAATACAAATGATATTCTTCTTGGGGTAGGTTTGCCTGCAACCTCTGGGGTTGGAAGTTATACTGCTAACATAGGTGAAACTCAGAACAAAGGTTTTGAACTTTCATTAAATGGAGTAATAATAGATAATCCGGATGGTTTTAATTGGGAAGCTGGTCTTAACTTTTATTCTAATCAAAACGAATTAGTTGCATTGGCTTCAGGTCAAGAACGAGATGAAGGTAACAATTGGTTTGTTGGGAACCCTATTAACGTAATTTTTGATTATGAGCGCGTGGGTATCTGGCAGGAAGACGATCCTTATTTAGACATACTTGAGCCAGGGGGTAATGTAGGAATGATTAAAGTCAAGTATACTGGAGAATACAACGAAGATGGTACTCCGGTAAGACAAATTGGTCCAGAAGATCGCCAGGTTATTAATACAATGCCAGATTTTCAAGGAGGTTTTAATACCAGATTCTCTTATAATAATTTCGATTTAAATGTTGTAGGTGCTTTTCAAAAGGGCGGAACGCTAATTAGTACATTATACGGTTCCGCAGGTTACCTTAACCAGTTAAATGGACGCCAGGGAAATGTAGATGTAGACTACTGGACACCTGAAAATACGGGAGCACGTTACCCTGCACCGGGTGGTGTTTCTAGTGGAGATAATCCAAAATATGGCTCAACCTTAGGGTATTTTGATGCTTCTTATTTGAAAGTGCGTACTATCTCCCTTGGCTATAATTTTGATCAGGATTGGACAGAGAGCTTTGGGTTTAATAACCTTAGATTGTATGGTACTATTCAAAATGCATTCGTTTTGTTCTCACCTTATCATGATGAATCAGGAATGGACCCGGTAACAAACTCCTACGGAGACCAAAATTCGGCAGTTGCAGGCTATCCTAGTAGGTTACTTACCATTGGTACAAATACACCAGCAACAAGAAACTTCTTGTTAGGTGTTAATCTAACTTTTTAAAATTATTAGACTATGAAATATATAAATCTTAAAGCTTCTATTGTATCAGTATTGATGCTAGCTTTACTTACGGTGTCTTGTTCCGAAGATATACTGGAAGAAACACCAAGAAGTACTTACGAACCCAGTTTTTTCCAAACTGAATCAGGTGTATTGGGAGGATTGACTTCTATGTATGCCCACCTTAGATATATCTATGGTCAGGCCTACTACTACAATACAACTTTAACAGGAACTGATGAAGTTACTTACGCCCAAAGTGCAGACCAAAACTTTTTAGTAATGGATGTTTCTGGCCAGGGTAACATTACTCCTCAAGATAGTCGAGCTGATGTTTTATGGGGAACTGCTTTTTCCAATATTAATACAGCAAGTGGAATTATTGAAAATGCTGGAGAAGTTGGTATTTCTGAAGCTCTTACTTCTGAAGCGCGTTTTTTCCGTGCTTTTGATTATTTCTTGCTAGTACAAACCTTCGGTGGTGTACCTTTAGATTTAGGAGCTGGAGAACTTATGTTTAACACAAATCCTACTCGAACCTCTACCAGAAATACGGTACCAGAAGTATACACTAAAGCTATATTTCCAGACTTGTTAACGGCAGTTGAAAATTTACCGGATAATCCGAGAGTTACTGGCGGGGTTACAAAAACAGTGGCCAGGCTCTATCTGGCAAAAGCTTATCTCACCTATGCCTGGTGGCTTGAAAACCCTAATAATATACCAACCTACCCTGAGACGAGCAGAACTGATCCGGATGGGCATGATGCTCAATGGTATTTCCAACAAGCCTATGATATTGCTGTAGAAGGTATAAATAATCCTGGGCCATTTGGTTTAGAAGAAACTTTTTACGCCGTTAACAATGCAGAAAACGATCGTAATGAAGAGATTCTTTTATATGCTGATCATACTGAAACCAGTGAATTCTATAATGCCGGTAGTTTAACCTATGGTAGTGGTGCTGCACCAGATAATTTTGCAGGATGGATGATGACCTGGAATTACACTGTACTCAGAAGTGCAACAGACCCAAACTGGGAAAATACAGTGAGCTCGGTACAACGTGAAGATTCTCAAGATTTAGGACGTCCCTGGACTCGTATGGCGCCAACTATTGGTGCAATAACAGAAACTTTTGCTAATAAAGATACTGATTCCCGTTATGATGGAACCTTCACTAGTGTTTATAGAGGTAACTGGCCTAAAGCTGGTGTGGAAGCGAATACTTTATATAATGCTAATGGTTTACCGGTATCGCCTGGGGATGCTATATTAACTTTCTTAGATGAACAACCAGATATGGCTATCGATTACCCAGACGGTCCCGGCCGTAGTAATATTGGCGCAGGGGTTCTTGAAGGAAGATCTGATTTTGTTATAGGCCCAGAAGATATAAGTAGAGTCGTTTATCCAGGATTGTGGAAATTAGGTCCTTACCGAACAAACACCGGGGATGGTCTGGGACAACCTAATGCAGGGAGCACCCGTCCTTTTAATATCGCTAAATTTTCAGAGTTATATTTTATTGCTGCCGAAGCTGCTGTTAAAGGAGCTATGACTCAAGGTGGGATGACCGCTAAAGATCTAATAAATGTGATAAGAGCACGAGCTGGAAATTGGACCTGGGATAATAATGCTAATGAAGAACGAAACGAGGATTTTAGTGATGAACTTATTTCAGAAACGCCTGCAGAAATAGATATAAATTATATTCTTGCAGAACGATCCAGGGAATATTTTGGAGAAGGTTATAGATGGTATGATCTTATAAGAACCCAAAAATGGGAAGAATTGGCTTCAACTTATAGAATAGCTGGAAGTCAATATGGAGATCATGAGGCGCAAACAATTACGCGTAATATAGAGCCATATCTATTATATCCGCCCTATTCCTCAAAGTCAAATGGATGCTTTAGATATGGATGCTGCGGCGAAAGATGCTTATCAAAATCCTGGATATTAATTAGAAATAAAAAAATTTATTTAAATGATTTAGCCGCCAGGTTATTAGTTTAGTAAGTGTGTGAATGACCATCCGGTAGCCTAGTGCGCCGGATGGTTTTTTACTTATAAATCATATTGAAGAATTGTGTGAATTTAGTTTTAATTCAATATGGACCAGCTTTAGAAGAAAATGTCTGGAGATTTCGCTATTGGAAATAGCTTGTAAATCTTATCATTAATAGATAGTTTGTTTCAGTATTATTTTAATTAAAATTATCATAAGTTATTCCTATCAATACCGGTAAGATGCATTTTTTAAAAACACGATAATTCCAGAGTAGAAGCCCTTATCTTTTAAACCCTTTCTTTTTTAAAGTAATAATGAATTTAACGGCGAATTTAAGACTGGGTTCTATTTTCATTGTTAAATGTTTCTTTACCTAATTTTAAGGATTATTATTAAGCAACTGATTAGCCCCAAGAATTAAGAATAAATAATCTGTAGTGCCACCGCCAAGTACATATTCTGTTTGTTGCCATAGGAATGGCCATTCCAGTAATTCCGGAAAATCTGGTCTTATTAAAGCAGTTCCTGAACCAATTCCTCCCGGAGTGAAAGAGAAATCTCCACGATTAATACCATAAGCTTGTAACAGTGATCTGGAACCAACTCCAGATGCAAAGGAGGATGTGTTCACCCCAGGATGTACACCAAGAATAAAATTCATAGCGTGTAGCATATAATCTTTAGGAAATATTTCAGGGAAATTTTTATGTAAAAAATACTGCTGCACCCCAAAACTTTGAATTCCCCAACCTGCTCCCCAAATATCGGGTTCGTAAGGCAATCCATATGGTGTTTTCTTCTCAAGTTCTTTTACTTCAATCAAGTATTCTTCAACGGCAGCCCTTACTTCCTCTTTGAACCGCTCATTTTTCACTTGTGAAAAAGCACGCCCCACTATCCAACCTGTTCTATTAATATTTTCAGAAATCAATTGTGTATTTCCGGTAAGGAAATCGGCATATTTTTTTTCCCCAGTGGTCTGTAGTAATTCAACAGCGAGCTCCACCTTATGCAAAGGATTATCGGTCTCGGTAATATCCCATACTTCAAGGGCTATATCTAAACAATTCTCAGCTAATGAAGGATTAAAATCTTTCAGAGCTCTAGCGGTTGCTGCAAGTCCTGCTGCTGCGCTGAGTTCTCTCTGTGGATTATCTTCTGTGAAAACCCAACGGTCATCCTGGTT
Source organism: uncultured Flavobacteriaceae bacterium (assembly GCA_963727565.1). Lineage (GTDB taxonomy): Bacteria > Bacteroidota > Bacteroidia > Flavobacteriales > Flavobacteriaceae > Salegentibacter. The sequence continues at coordinate 262,167 of CAVSGU010000005.1, read as the reverse complement.
TCCCTTTTCACCCCAGGATATATTTTCTAAAAAATCTGCTTCAAAAACTTTGTCAAAAGCTATCCCGTCTGAATGATTTACCGGGTCGCCCAACAAAATATATTGGTCATTGGTAGGAACAATGATGCCCCGATAGAATCTCCCTAACGCCTTGTATCCTCCCACAACAGATAAGGCCCCGTGTTCTATTTGCTGAAGAATATCCGCCTTCCCATCTGGTTGAAGCATATCTACTGTTTTTGTATCCTGATTTATAGTAGTATTATCATAATCAATATTGAATAACTCATAAATGTGTGATAGCCCCTGAATAGTAGAAGCCTGTGATTCTACCCTGAGATCAAAATCGCCCGCATCATGCCATCCTCCCATATTTAGGCCTGGAACGTGCTCTCCTGGTTGAAAATCAGTAAAGGTTTCACTGCCCTGAATATAGCCATCAAAATGGTTATGATCTAAAGGAGCCATTCTTGCATCATCGAGATGGCAGCGACCGTGCCATATCTTATACCGGTCATTAACCAGCATATGGCACATTTGTACTGGTAAGAAATATTCCAGAGTTGGCTGCCAGACATCTCGTTGAAAAACATCTTCGGCTATCTGAAAAGGCTCAGTTATATAATTGCCATATTGTACCTGGTACATTCCGGGTTCTTTAATTGCCGAAAAATCTAACTGATAATACTTATACCTCATGAAATCACCCCATTCCTGCGGGGATTTTGAAATGACTTCTGTCTTTCCACCCTGATTTTCGATTCGCAGAAGTTTAGCCTGCTGAAGATTTTTATCCAGTTTATCTGTCTCTATTACAGCAATCTTTTCCTGGGCTGGATGATACCCTACCTGTGAAACCTGCACTACAGGACTATAAGTATAGTCTTCTACAGCATTTGGGGTGATGAGCCATTCAATAGCATTATTTGTAGCTCCTGCCGGTACGAGGGAGCGAACGATGAACCAGCCATTACTGTGAATTGCACGTCCATCGAGCAATTGTAGTTCATTGTTTTTGAGATTTTCGATTTTAAGGGTTTGTTTTTCGTCTTCTGGAACAATTACGAGCTCATTTCCGGTAGCCATAGGTTCCATTCGGTATTCTCCTTCTTTACTATAAAAACCAGGGCCGTTTGCCTGTCTATTGAATATCCCGAACGAGTTATCCATATAGTAGCTTTTTCCGAAGAGAATTCCGGGAAATAATTCAATATTCATTCCTACTTTTCCTACCCATTCCTGTGGTAATGGTTCCTCAAGATCAACTATGATCTTAAAGGATTTTCCCTGTGGCACAACTTTTAGGGTGTAAGAAAGATCTAGGTCGGGATATTCAATAGGGTTAAAACCTTTTCTATTCTTATCGGGATCGGGGTAACTCATTTTTACACTTATCTCCTGTTTTTTCCAATCAACCTGCCTTTCTCCCACTTTAGGAACCGGCTGCCATTGTCCAGGTGCAGGTTCTAGGCGCAGATCTCCATTCGTAGCTACTCGTATTCCATTTTGTATAATTCCAACGCCACCCTGGTGACTTTCAGGGTAAAAATCGTGAGCCAACATCACATTTAGACCTCTCATTTCAAGGTATTCCTGTTCATTTATAGATAATATTTCACTGGAATTTTTTTGCGCAAGTGAGGGAAGAAAACTTAAAATTGCTAGAATAGATAGTAGTGATCTCATAATAATGTTTTATTTAGGATGCCTTAAAAGCGTGAATAGGGAAAAATTATATTCGTTTATAGTAGGGTGAAGAATATATTTTCAATTTAATATAATTTTCGTAGTTAGAAAACAATACTTATTGCTCGATGGTACGAATAAGCAATAATCTAAATTAAACTTTTGAATTTCTATTTTCTTTCTAATTCTGCCAAAAGAAAGAATGATTAGATCTGTTTTTTAGAAAAATCTACGAAAATTCATTTGTTTCGTCGATAGATAAGTGTATTTTTAAAACTTAAAGTTGTGAATTTAGGTTTCACACAAGTTACTTGAAAAAGCAACCATCTTTCTTTCTATACTAATTCTCTCATTTGTCAAGACAATACACCCACATGAAGCCTCTCAAGTTAATTTGGATTTTATTAGTGAATTTATGTTTGGTCTCTTGTGCCAATGAAAGAAAGGAACAAGCTAGTACAGTGGAAGTGGATCATGAGTTTACTAATAATCTTATTAATGAGAGTAGTCCATATTTACTTCAACACGCTCATAATCCGGTAAACTGGCACGCCTGGAATGAAGAAACCCTTAAAAAGGCAAAGGAGGAAAATAAGCCATTGCTAATTAGTATAGGTTATGCGGCTTGCCACTGGTGTCATGTAATGGAAGAAGAGAGCTTTGAAGATCCTGAGGTTGCCAGGATAATGAATGAAAATTTTATCGCAATAAAAGTAGATAGGGAAGAACGTCCCGATGTAGATAATATTTACATGAATGCTGCACAATTAATGACCGGTGGTGGCGGTTGGCCTTTAAATATTCTTGCCTTACCAGACGGAAAACCTTATTATGCAGGAACTTATTTCCCTAAGGATGACTGGTTAAAAGTGCTTAAGCACTATGTTGATCTTTATAAAAACGATTCGGCGGCTATAGAAAAACAAGCCGAGAAAGTTACTCAAGGGATAAATTCTTTAGATGAAGTTCCATTAATTCAAAGGGAATCATCTTTTTCATTAAATAACCTTGATAGTATTTATAGCCAAATTAAACCTGAAATAGATTTTGAAAAAGGAGGAAAGATTGGATCAGAGAAATTTCCTTTACCGGCATTATGGAACTTTTTGCTCCATTATAATTATTTAAGTGATGATGATAGTGCATTACAGGCTGTTGACATAACCTTGACCAATATGGCTTCTGGAGGTATTTATGACCAGTTAGGCGGCGGTTTTTCCAGATATACTGTAGATGAGGACTGGCAGATTCCACATTTTGAAAAAATGCTTTACGATAATGCACAACTTATAAGCCTTTATTCCCAGGCATGGCAAAAAACAAAAAATCCGCTCTACAAGCAGGTAGTTTATGAAAGTCTTGAATTTGTAGAAAAGGAACTCACCGCTTCCAACGGGGCATTTTATTCCTCACTTGATGCAGATACCGACGGGGAAGAAGGCAAATATTATGTGTGGACCGCAGATGAAATTGATGCTCATTTAGGTGAAGATTCCGATTTATTTAAAAGATACTTTAATATTGAAGCAAATGGTAATTGGGAAGAAAACAAGAATATATTATACAGGGATACCAGTGATAAAGATTTTGCAGAAGAAGAATCGATTTCAATCGCAGAGCTAAGAAATAAAATTTCAGCTGGCAAACACGAAATTATTAACTGAAAGGAGAAAGAGAACGAAACCAGCTTTGGATGATAAAGTGCTGACTTCCTGGAATGCTTTGATGCTAAAAGCTTACTTAAATGCCTATCAGGTTTTTGGAGAAAAACAATTCTTAGATGCCGCCCTTAAAAATGCCCAATTTCTTGAGAAACAGGTTATATCGGAAGAGGGTGCCATTACAAGAAATTTTAAAGATGGTAAAGCCAGCATCCCTGGTTTTCTGGATGATTATGCGTTTGTAATTTCAGCATTCATAGATCTTTACCAGGCTACTTTTAATGAAAAATGGTTAATGGAAGCGAACGCATTGGCCAATTATACTCAGGAACATTTTTTTGATTCAGCTTCAAAAATGTTTTTTTATAGTCATAATAAACACTCTGGCTTAATTACCCGTCAGAAGGAAATTTTAGATAATGTTATTCCGTCATCAAATTCTGAGATGGCGAAGAATCTACTGTTTCTCTCCCATTATTTTTATGATAGTGAAAAAAGAAATATCGCTGAGCAGATGTTGCAAAATGTGCAAGAAAACTTGAAAGAATATCCAACTTTTTATGCAAACTGGGCAAGTGTAGAAGCTCATTTTGTAAAACCTCCTTTTGAAGTTGCTATTTTGGGTAATAGTGCCAAAAAAATAAAGAAAGAAATAAACCAAAACTATCTTCCTAATATTCTTTTTATGGGAGGAGCAAAAGAAGGAACCTTAGAATTACTTAAAGGCAAATTGGTTGCCGGACAGACCACGATCTATGTTTGTAAAGATTATGTATGCAAATATCCGGTTACAAGTGCAGGCGAAGCCCTGGAGCAAATAAATGGTAATTCTTTATGGTAGTTTTCTCAGAAATCAAAATTTGATATACATCATAAGTATTAATGAAGATAAGTTAATTGCAACATTTTCTTTATATTAAACTTCTTAATGTTATTCAAGACAATCGATTGTTCTGTTTAAGTATTGAGTTTTATAATATTTACAAATAATTTATACAATATGGGCAATTTTACCACAGTTACATTTATTCCAAAGAAGCTTCGTTTTACTAAACTCACCTCTATTCAAAGGCAGTTGCCGGTATATTTTTTAATCTTTATTATTGGTAGTATAAATGCCCAAAATCCCCAATTGACACTTAATGAAGAAGAATATTTCGAAAAACCAGGAGTAAATATTTTAGCTTTTAGCAATTGGTATGATGGTTTATTTAGCGATTCTAAAATTAGCGGGATAGAAATAATCCATCACGGGGTAAGGACAGTTACCAACGGAGATGTAAGATTACATGCCACACCAGAACAGTGGGATGCGATTCCCACTTTTGTAAGACGTAAAGTAGACAGGGAAAATAATCGTATTGATACCTATGAAAAATATCCTGATTATAATTTTGAATATATGATCCGGGCAGAATTGGATGGGGATGCTGTAATACTAAGTGTTCATTTGGAAGAATCGGTTCCTGATACTTTAATTGGTAGAGGCTGGTTTTAATTTAGAGTTTATTCCCTCGGCTTATTCAGAAAAAACCTATTATATGGATGATGAAGGAGGAAATTTCCCGCTTTATCCAAATAGTACAATGGTTAAGGATGAAAGTGGTTACACAGCGCCAACACCTTTTGCTGAAGGTCAAAAACTTGTAGTAGCACCAGGTGACCCTGAACGAAAAATAACAATTACATCAAATGATGCGCAGTTGCTTTTGCACGATGGAAGGGATAAGGCTCAAAATGGTTGGTTTGTAGTAAGAAGTTTATTACCTGCCGGAAAAACAGGAAAAGTCTTGGAGTGGAGGCTTGAAGCAAATTCAATTCCGGGTTGGGTACGAAAACCGGTTGTTGGTCATTCACAGGTAGGTTATCATCCAAACCAGAAAAAAGTTGCAGTAATTGAGCTGGATAAGAATGATATTCCCGCTAGCAGCGCCAGCCTTTATCGCTTAACCAGTAATGGGGAAAGGGATGAAATTCATTCAGCAGAATTGTCAAAGTGGGGGAAATACACCAGGTATAATTATTTTGAATTCGATTTTTCCGATGTTGTAGAAGAAGGCTTGTATGTTATTTCCTATAGCGATGTAACAACAGCTCCATTCCGTATAGCTAAGGATGTTTATGAAAAAGCCTGGCATCCAACTAACGATGTGTTTTTTCCTGTACAAATGGATCATATGTTGGTTAACGAGGCCTATAGAGTATGGCATGGTGCTTCACATTTAGATGATGCGTTGCAGGCGCCGGTTAATCACGAACATTTTGACCTTTATGCCCAGGGACCTACTACAGATACCGAATATGAACCTGGAGAACATATCCCCGGGCTTAATATTGGTGGATGGTATGATGCCGGTGACTACGATATTAGAACGCAAACCCAATATTATGTGGTTTCTAACCTGGTACATGCCTATGAAGATTTTGATTTAAAAAGGGACCAAACTATGGTAGATTACCCGTCTAAGCATGTAGACCTTCATAATCCAGATGGTAAACCAGATATTCTTCAGCAAATTGAGCATGGAACTTTAGGCTTGATAGCTCAACACCGCGCTTTAGGTAGGGCTATCCCCGGAATAATTGTCCCGGATATTTCTCAGTACACGCATTTAGGTGACGGCTTAACTATGACAGATAATCTTATTTACGATAAGGATATGGATGTTTTGGAAACCGATGGTTTTAAAAGCGGGAAATTTGATGATCGATGGGCATTTACAAGTAAAAGCACGCCCTTAAATTATGGTTCTATTGCAGCTCTTGCTGCAGCAAGCAGAGTGTTGAAAGAATATAATAATGAATTGGCTGAAGAATGTATTACAACCGCTAAAAATGTGTGGAAAGAAGAACATTCAAAAGAGCCAGATCTTTTTCACCACGGCAATACCACCGGCGGATCTTTAGCAGATGAAGAATTAAAAGCAGCAGTAGAATTATTACTTACTACGGAAGAAGAAATGTATGCTGAAAGAATTCAGGAAATGTGGCCTACAATAGATGAAAACTTTAATCTTCACGCGGGCAGAGTGGTAAAGGTTTTCTCATTTTTGGATGAAAATTTTAGGCAGAAATTTGAAGATAGAGTACAAACTTATAAAAATGATATTGATGCCCATTATAAAGAAAACCCTTACGGTGTTCCAATTGGAAGAAGAGGCTGGGCTGGAAATGGTCAAATTGTAGCCTATGCTATAAATAATTATCATCTTCACAAGCAATTTCCAAATATTATTGGCGCAGAAGAAGTTTTTAAAGGATTAAATTACCTCTATGGAACTCATCCAGATTCTGATATTTCCTTTGTTTCTGGAGTGGGTACGAAATCTAAGAAAGTAGCTTACGGGATGAATCGTGCTGATTTTTCCTTTATTGCTGGTGGCATAGTTCCCGGTGTGCTTATTTTAAAACCCGATTTTCCAGAGAACAAAGAAGACTGGCCATTTCTATGGGGAGAAAACGAATATGTAATAAGTGTAGGGGCATCCTATATTTACCTGGTTAATGCTGTGCGTGATCTATTAAATGGAGATGGATAGGATTCTTAAAACAGATAAGGTTCCTGGTATTTCACTAAACCTTTTATCCTTAAATGAGTGAATTTTTAGGAATCCAAGAGACTTTATTTTATAAAGTTTTTATGAATATAGTATCTTCTTTTCTTATCGCTTGAAGTTAATTATATATGTCCTAAAAGCTGATGAATTAAATTGATAACCTGTTGGTATATCAATAAGATACATTCATCTAGATTTCCTTCCATTCTCTAATTTTTTGATTCTACTCTATTGTCAATATTCCAATTTTATATCGGGATTTTCAAGTAGTATTTAGAAAAGAATATTTCATTGAATTTAATAAGCGAAAATTTTTAAAAAGAAAAACCCTTTCATTATGAAAGGGTTTTTAAATTAAAATGAAAGGCTAATTTTTAGTATCCTGGATTTTGATCTTCCTGGCTTATTCCTTCATTTGCAGAAATCTCATCATTTGGGATAGGCCAGATTTCGTTTTTACCCGATTGGAAACCATAGGGAGATAGAACTTCATTTGCTAGTCCCCATCTTACAAGGTCAGGAAAACGTACTTGTTCCCCAGCTAATTCGACCATTCTTTCATGGACTATTGCATCAAAAACTTGATTCTCTGAAAGATCTGAAGGAACATCATCTAATCCAGCACGATCTCTAACCTGATTGATGTATTCAATAGCTTGTGATTGATTACCTAATTCATTTTCAGCTTCAGCCATCATCAACAATACATCAGCATATCTTATTACTTTAAAGTTGATTCCGGAAGCCTGATCTTCATTAGCATCTTTATAATAGTTTTGATATTTTCTCCAGGCCGCTCTTCTCTCTAGTGGTATATCTTCAATAACTCCACCCGCAAACGTGTCTCCAGCAAAATAGAAGCTTTCATCATACCTAATATCACCTTCTTCATATTCATCTAAAAGGTCAGGATTTGGGTAGGCATTGAACCAATCGTTGAAGCCATATTCCTGGCCACGGAAAGTTACCTCGTTAGCATCTTCACCTGCTGCATTGGAATTCCATACTGCAGAGTTCCCCATGTCGTCATCAAACTGAACTTCAAAAATAGACTCAGGTCCAAATTCATCTTCTTCTCTGAAATTTGCAAAATAATCTTCTTCCAGAGAATAACCGGTAACATTAGAAAAAGCATCCAAAGCTTCCTGATATTGTTCTCTATAAAGATGTGTTTTTCCTAAAAGTGCATAAGCGGCGCCTTGAGTAGCTCTACCATCTTCTGTGCGATCCTTGTCCCATAGAGCCTGGCTGGCGTCATTTAAATCTGCTATAATTTGATCATATACCTGATCTGCAGGGGTGCGTGGAAATCCAGATCCATCCTCAGGAACGCCCGTGATTAAGGGGACATCTCCAAAGCGAGTCACTAATAAGAAGTAATAAAAAGCCCTCATATATTTGGCTTCCCCAATAAATCTGGCCTTTGTTTCTTCATTTAATAGCGAAGATGGAATTTCGTTAATTCGATCTGTATTATTAATTACAAAATTCGCTTTGTTAATTCCTCTATAGGAAGCATCCCAGTACCAACTAATGGGGGGGTGGCTCGCATCAAAAGACCATTCAACATAAACTCGCTTATCAGCTTCCAGTTGGGGGTTTCCCAGTGCTTCACGAGACATCAGGTCCATCGCAAAGAAATATGTTCTTGTGTACAAACCTATGGTCTGTAAGTTCGCATACACCGCATTAACTGCAGACTGAACCTGGGCTTCTGTCCTAAAATAGGTCTCAGGAGAAAGTCCACTTGGGTTCGTTAATTCAAAATCTTCTTCTTCACATCCATTTACTACAAACAGTGTGGCGAAGATCATTAATATTAATTTTACTTTTTTCATAATTGTATATTTTAAAATCCTAATTGAAGACCAAAGGTGAATGAAGTAGGTTGAGGATATAAACCTCTATCGATACCTACAGCTCCAACTCCCTGCTGTAAAACGTTATCAACACCAATTTCAGGATCCAGACCAGAGTAATCTGTTAAGGTGATTAAATTCTGGCCACTTAAATATATTCTTAAGTTAGAAAGTGATCCACCAAATACGTCCTCATTAAATGTATAACCAATATTTAAATTTTTTAACCTGGTATAGGACCCGTCTTCCACAAATCTGTCTGAAGCGTTTAAGTTTTGAGGGGCTCCCAAAGCTCGCGGTATGGTGTTGGATGTGCCTTCTCCAGTCCACCTATCAAGGACAGCAACACCACTGTTAAACAATCTTGGCATTCCTTCAAGGTCATATAAATTGGTGTTATAAATATCCTGCCCATAAGCACCCTGAATGAATATAGAAGCATCGAAATTCCCATATTGAGCACTTAAATTAAGACCCATGGTAAGGGTTGGATATGGATTACCAATTACTGTTCTATCTGCAGCATTAATTTCTCCATCTCCATTTAGATCTTCGAAACGTATGTCTCCGGGTTGTACAGCTGCTTGATCTGGATTTGCTGTTAAAACTTCATCAACTTCAGCTTGATTTTGATAAATACCATCAGTCTTTAGGCCATAGAAATGAAATAATGGTTCGCCTGGTGCAATTCTGGTTAAATATTCGTTTTCGAAAAATCCTCCCTGAACCTGATCAAGATTTCCAATAGAAAGAACTTCGTTCTTGCTGGTACCCAAATTTAAGTTTGCAGACCAGGTAAAATCACCTTCATAATCATTATATCCTATATCAGCTTCAAAACCATTTGTTTTTACAGATCCAACGTTAGAAGCTATGGTAGGGACATTGTATCCTAAACTTAGTGGTAGTGGTAACTCATAAAGAAGATCATCACTTTGATTGCTGTAATATTCAAGTGATAAAGTAAATTTATTATTCCAAACTCCTAAATCTAGTCCTATATTTTTCATAGTCACTTCCTCCCATTTCAGATTTTGATTAGGAAGTCCTTCTGCAGTAGTACCTTGAAGCGCTGCGCCACCAATAGGGTAAATGAAGCTTGTAACCAATGTTGAAGCATAACGATAATTTCCAATAAGGTCGTTACCGGTTGTACCCCAACTTCCTCTAACTTTTAAGTTGTTTATATCTGAGTCTTGCATAAAGCTTTCTTTGGCTACATTCCATCCTGCAGCAACCGACCAAAACGTACCCCAGCGGTTATTGTCGCCAAAGCGGGTAGACGCATCTCTACGTAAGGAACCGGCTAGGAGGTATTTTTGATCGAAGTTATAATTTAAACGACCCAGGAAACCTACTCTTCTGTATTCGGAAGAAGCAGAAGTCAAGCCAGCCTGGTTTAGAGATAGTTCTTCTACATCGTCTGTAATAGGGTTTTGACTACTTGCATTAAGGCTTTCGCTATCGATTGTCTGATCTTCTGCTAAAGCCAGAATTTCAAAATTATGTAAATCATCAATATCAAACTTATAATTTAAACTTTGAGTCAGAGTAAGCGATTGGTTTGTACCGCTATTTTTAGTGATTTGAGCAAAATCAAATTGGTGAGTCGCTCCATTACTATCATCATTATAAGAAGGTATAAAATTGTCGTTATTAAACTTGTAGTAATCCAATCCAACCTGACTCTTAAAAACAAGATCTTCAATTATTTCATATTCAGCAAAGAAGCTACCTAAAATGGTTAGTCCCTTGTTTACAGCACTACCAATTGTTTGAACTCTAACTGGGTTTGCAGCATCCTGTCCATCTAATGCTGAATTTGGTCCCTGGAACCCACCTCTATTTTCAGGGTTATAAACGCGTAAATACGGAGCAGATTTTATAGCGTGTTCTAAAATAGACCTACCGCCATCTTCTCTTTCTGGGTTTTGAACAGTGAAAGCCACATTTAGCGTTTGTCCAAATCGAAGTTTTCCGAAATCAAAATTACTATTAGATCTAAAATTAAATCGCTCAAATTCTGTTTCAATAATCGCACCTTCCTGATTAAGGTAGCCTCCAGAGAATCTGAAATTACTATTTTCACTACCTCCCGAAAGGCCAAGATTAATACTTCTTAAAACTCCAGTTCTAAAAATTTCATCTTGCCAATCGGTTTCGTTATCAATGAAGTCTGCATATTGAGGATCGGTGATACGTGCTGGAGCTGGATCAGTTATCTCCCTTGCAAATTGTATATACTGATCGCGGTTTAGTAAATCGTAACGATTACTATTGAACTGAACTCCCGTATAAGCATCCAGACTAAGTTGAGCTTTTTGAGTACCTTTTCCTGATTTTGTTGTCACTAATACAACTCCATTTGCACCTCTTGAACCGTATACAGCTGTGGTAGAAGCATCTTTTAAAACCTGAATGTTTTCAATGTCATTCGGATTTAAACTACCCAATCCACCTGCAATAATGCCATCAATAACATATAATGGATCATTGTTATTGGGAGAGGCCAGTCCTCTAATTCTTACCGCTGGAGAGTTACCCGGAGAACCTGAATTAATTACAGTAACCCCTGAAGCTCTTCCCTGCAGCGCCTGCTCTGCAGTGGATACAGGCAGACTATTGATTTCTTCTGTGTCTATAGATGAAATTGCCCCGGTAACCTCAGCTCGTGACTGTGTACCATAACCTACAACTATAACATCATCTAAGGCTTGTGAATCAGCGACCATATTTACGTCTACCACTGATCGGTTATTAACGGCAATTTCCTGAGTTTGATAACTGATATAACTAAAAATTAAAACGGCATCATCATTAACTTCAAGTGAATAATTTCCATCAAAATCTGTGGTTGTACCATTAGATGTCCCTCGTTCTAAGACATTAACTCCTGGCAAGGGTCCGGTTGCATCACTTACTGTTCCTGTAACGGTTTGCTGGGCTGATAAAAAGCCAAAGCAAAAGAAAGTTACAATAAACAGTCCCCTTTTTAAGTAATTATTTTTCATAATTTATTGTTAGTTAGTTCGTTTCATCGTTAAAAATAAGTAAAAAAAGTCTTCACGCAATCGAAATAGTAAAAAAATGTTTAAAACACATTTAATTGAGGTGGAAGGAAAATATTATTATTTGACTTGTATCTTAGTTTGATGAAGTTTTAATATACTGAGTGGAATCGTCATTTTTTACAACGACAATAACCTTCTCATTCTCTACTACCATTGATGCCATGTCTTTAACGTCACCAGGTACAAAAAAGCCACTTTTAACTGGACTTTCTCCTTTAAAATGGCCGTTGCCGTCACCTTTTAGGAACATCCCGTACCCTGCATCGTTACGTGTGGTTTCAACTTCAGACCAAAATAAATTTCCGGCAACAAGGGCGTCTAAATACCCATCATTATTATAATCCTGGATTAAGATTTGATTTATTGAAGATATTTGGGCAATATTTGGTAGCTCATGAATTTTTAATTTTCCATCGGCATTTTCTAAATATATGCTGGCAAAAGATTTTACCTTATAATGCAATGAGTTTTCCAATTCTTTTTCGGTATATACATCTTCAAGGGTAGCTGTTGAGAAGGATTCATAATCTGGAAATTTTTCCTTTATACCGGGAATTTGTTGCGAAGAACATTCTCTTCCTCTCAAAGGAAATTTTTTACCCTCATTATAATAACTTAAAACAATATCGTTACTTTTATTATTGTCAAAATCATTAAAGTAAATATCGAAATGTTTCTTCTTCGTTAGCGGTATATTTATAATTCTCGCCAAGGTTTCCAATTATAAAATCCTGGTCACCATCATTATCAAAATCTCCTTTTTTTACGCTCCACCACCATCCGGCAGTGTCTTCGGTTAATCCCATTTCGTTCTGAAACATCTTTAAAACCCGTTTTTGACATTTTTGAAAATCTTAATAGGCATCCATTCGCCAACGATAATTAAATCTTCCCAACCGTCGTTGTTAATATCAACGATTTCAGCACTAGTTGCCATGCCTAAGGAAGTAAGAAATGGAGCCACAGATTGAGTTATATCTTCAAAAGATACCTTTCCATTTTGGCTTTTATTCTTTAAAATATAGCTGTTGGCCGGTTTTGGGTAATTTCCGGGTACCAACCTTCCTAAAACAAGCAGTTCTTCCTTTCCATCCTTATCAAAGTCTGCTTTATAAACTTTGGAGCCACTATCATGCATTTTTGGAAGTGCATTTTCGTTTCTTGTGAAATTTCCGTTTCCATCGTTTATATATAATCTATCCTGGAGCATTTCAGAACCAGGTTCAAACTCATTACCTCCGCTAACTACATAAATATCGTTGAAATCATCGCCATTAGCATCAAAGATGAGGGCATCCAAATCTTCAAATCCTTTATCTTTTTCAAAAGCCTTACTGGTTTGCTTTTTAAAGCCTGTTTTAGTCCAAAAATAGATGCCGGCTTCATAAGTTGCGGCCCCTCCAATAATAAAATCTTCTTTTCCATCACCGTTTAAATCTCCAACGGCTATGCTTGGTCCAAAGGTAGATGTGCGATGCGGTAGAAGTACTTCATCCTTAAAGTCATCGTAATCGTTTTCAATATGTTTATGAGCAGGAAAATAAGTAGTGTCTGATATTGTTGTAAATAAAGGCTCGGATTTTTGTTTTATGGTATTTGTAGCTTCCGAGGCATCTTCATATTTAAAGCTTAAGAGTTGATTTACATCAATATCTTCTCTTATTTCTTCTTTACCATCTGGCCAAACAATTTTAATTTTATCGATAACGCTGGCCTTAGCAAGTCCGAAATGTAATTGAGGAGCAACAGATGATTGGAATCCGCGGGTTAAGGTAAGTTCCTGCATTTGCTGTTTGCCGTTGGCAGTTACATAGGCTCGGCTTCCCAAACCAAACTGATTTTTATCCTCTCCTTCCAATTTTATTTGAACATAGTTATTTATTCCTGAACTTAAATTTTCAAATAAAGAAGCTTTATCATCTATATTATTAGTAACTATTTCCAGATCTCCATCATTATCGAGATCTACATATACTACCCCATTAGAAAAGCCTTCGTAGGAAATTCCCCATTTTTCGTTTGCAATTTCAAAGGAGAGATTTCCATTATTCTTAAAAATAAAATTGTCAATTTTTTCTGAAGGTATAGCTAAACTTTTTTCAAGGAGATTATCCTTGTTCATTTTTGTGTTTTTAAGCTCATTAAAATAGTCGTTGTTATTAATTTCCCTTCTGGTACCGTTAGTAACAAATAAATCTTTATTGCCGTCATTATCGAAATCGGCAAATAGTGGTCCCCAGCTCCAATCTGTAGAAGATGCACCTACTATGCGAGAAAGATCTGAAAAATAGGGGATATCATCTTCAAATACTCCGGTGTTGGTTTGTAACACATTCTGCATATATTGGTAATGAAACCCTGAATTTACAGTACTCCAAAATAGTTTGGGGTTCATGCTGGCCATATTCGCTTTTTTGCGCCTGTTTTTCTTTGCCGACATATCTACCTGGTATATATCCAAAAGCCCATCATTGTTGTAATCTGCAATATCAACACCCATTCCATAGAAGGCGGTATGGGCGGTAGCTTCTTTAACGACTTCCTGAAAAGTACCATCACCATTATTCATATATAAAAAATCAGGCGAACTAAAGTCATTAGAAATATAAATATCTGGCCAGCCATCGTTATTTAAATCTCCCGTAGTAGCAGATAGGGTTAAGCCAAAACTTCTCACTCCAGCTTCATTAGTTACATCAACAAATTTTCCATTCTCATTACGCATTAAATGATCAGTTTGAATATCGTCTACATTTTTCATTTGGTATTGATAGATTTGATTGGGCGTGTCAAACCGGGTAGGTGGATAATTTGCAATATATACATCAAGGTCTCCGTCCCTATCATAATCAAAGAACGTAGCCTGCACGCTATTTCCTATGTCATCCAGGCCATATTCTTCTGCTTTTTCAGAAAAAGTGCTATCTCCGTTATTTATAAAAAGTTGGTTGTCTTTTGGCTTAAACTTTCCGCCTACAGATAGATAGATGTCTAGAAAGCCATCCCCATTTACATCGGCCATAGTTACTCCGGTATACCATCGTTCATCACCAGCAATTCCGGAAGATTTTGTAATATCTTCAAATTCTAAATTGCCTTTGTTTAGGTAAAGTTTATTAGGAACCTGGTTACCTGTAAAGAAAAGATCTGGCAAACCATCATTATTTATATCACCAGTGGCAACGCCGCCTCCCATATAAATATAGGAATAGGTAAAGTAGTTAAGAGAATCGTTTTCAGTTAAATTATTCTCGAAATCGATTGCGGAACTATCCGCAGAAACATTTCTAAAAATTTTAGTATCCGAGGATTCAGGTTTTTTAACATCCTTATCTTTTTTGCAACTGCTGAGTATAACCAATACGGTGAAGACAAATAATTTTATAAAAATTCTCATTTAGAAAATATATTACGGCAATGCCATTAACATTAAATTAACGGGTGTAATGTAAGAAATTCTTAATTTTTTACAACAAAATTTATCAGATTAAAGCATCGGATTGCGAAAAATAAAAATTTTTCAGGATGAAAACTAGTCCCGGATTTCAAATGACTTTTATTTATTGTGATCTTATTAAGTTTTGAATTATTGGTAAATAAATTAGCAATATCAATTACTATTATATCTTTGTTAAAAGCAAGTAACCCATAAATTTTGTTATACAGTATTTTATATCGAAAAATTAGAGAGCCAATTCCTTCGCTTAATATTTCCCAGTTACTAACAGGTGTTGTTTTATTATTACCATTTCTGTTTGCTTGTGAACGTAATAGAAGCATGCCAGAGATAATTGAAGAAAAAGCTAATGAACAGTTTTTTATAACCGAAAATATCTATGCTTCCACATTGAGAATTGCTTATTTCGATAGTTTGGCAAGAATAGCCCCACAAATTCAAAAAGAACGATACAATCTTAAAAAAGCAGACGCTTTGCTGTACGCAGGCAAAACAAAGGATGCCATAAGAATTCTGGAAAGATTGTGGAAGGAAAGCAGCAAAGGTACTTTGCGTTATAAGCTTGATTTTTCTGAAGAACAGCGAATAGGGCCGTTGCTAGCACTTGCTTATATGCGTTTGGGAGAACAGCAAAACTGTATACATCATCATAAGGCTTCAGCTTCGTGCATAATTCCAATTGGATCAGAAGGCTTTCACCAAGTTCCAGAAGGTTCCAGGCAGGCTATTCGTCTTTTCGAAAAGTTTTTAAAACAGGATAGTCACGATTATAATAGTAGATGGCTACTAAATATTGCCTATATGACTTTAGGAGAATATCCGGAAGGGGTACCTGATAAATGGTTAATTCCTGAAAGCGTTTTTGAATCAGATTATTCTTTAAAAGAGTTTAAGGACATCGCTCCAAAACTGGGGTTAAATGTTAATGATTTATCAGGTGGGAGTATAGTGGATGATTTTAATAATGATAATCTTTTAGATGTGCTGGTTTCGAGTTGGTTTCCATCGGGTAAGATTAACTTTTTTATTAATGATGGAAACGGAGGCTTTACTGAAAAAACAGCATCTGCAGGGCTAGGAGAAATTCAGGGAGGCTTGAATATGGTACAGGCAGATTATAATAATGACGGGTTTCTGGATGTTTTTATTTTGAGAGGTGCCTGGATGGGGAATTTAGGCGAATATCCTAATTCGCTTTTAAGAAATAATGGGGATAATACTTTTACCGATGTAACTTTAGAAGCTGGCCTGCTTTCATTTCATCCTACTCAAACCGCAACCTGGGCAGACTTTAACAATGATGGCTGGATTGATCTATTTATAGGAAATGAATCTGATAAAGAAAACCTGCACCCATCTGAAGTCTATCAAAACAACGGGGATGGAACCTTTTCTAATATAACCGAAAGCGCAGGTCTTTTGGTTAGCGATAGGGAGACTCCATACTATATAAAAGGAGTGACCAGTGCCGATTATAATAATGATGGGTGGATGGATATCTATATTTCCACACTTCATCCTTCGAGTAAGAATTTATTATATATAAATAAAGGATTAGATAAATCAGGTGCAATACATTTTGAGGAGACTGGCGCTCTTCGAGGGTTGGGAGAAAAAATTTCAAGTTTTCCAACCTGGTCTTTTGACTATAATAATGACGGATGGACGGATATTTTTGTAGCCGGTTATAAGAGGAGTGATTTTTATACTATAGTGCCAGATATTGTTAAAGAGTATTTAGGAGAACCAAATAGAGCGGAAACAATGCGCCTTTATCAAAATAATGCCGGGAATTTTACCGATGTTTCTGCTGAAATGGGCTTGAATAAAATTGGATATGCTATGGGGGCTAATTATGGCGATTTGGATAACGACGGTTACCCTGATATTTATTTAAGTACCGGTGAAGTAAGTTTTGAATCCATTATTCCAAACAGAGTGTTTAGAAATGATGCAGGGAAAAGATTCCAGGATGTTACCACAGCTGGAGGATTTGGACATATTCAGAAAGGACACGCTGTCTCTTTTTCTGATATTGATAATGATGGGGATCAGGATATTAATGTAGTGATGGGTGGTGCCTATGAAGGTGATAATTTTTTTAATTCGCTATATATAAATCCATATCAGGATGAGAATAATTGGATTACCCTGAAATTAGTAGGAACAGAGGCGAATAAGGCAGCGATAGGTAGTAAGATTGAAGTGACGGTTTTAGAAGAAGGGGAGAAACGTTCTATATTTCAAACAATTAGTTCAGGAGGAAGTTTTGGTGCTTCTACCTTAAGGTCGCAAATAGGATTAGGTAAGGCTTCAGAAATAATTAGCGTAAAAGTGACTTGGGCCGGTAGCAATACTACTCAGGTTTTTGAAAAACTGCGGCTCAATACTTTTTATAAAATAACAGAAGATAAACCTGAAGCAGAAATGCTGGATATAAAATCGATCTCTTTTTAAATAAAATTAGCTACACTATTGCCGAAGCATAGGTTTCTGGAAATCAAATTATATCTTACCGAAGCAAACTTTAACAGGCATGCTTCAAAGTCGTTTATTTATTAGAAATGCTATTATTTTCAAGTACTGGTTCACCTATGTGTTTCTTAAAGAAAACCCAGTTAGCTTGTGCTACATTTCTTCCTAACTCCAGTCCGGCTATATTATCAGCCGGGATATGATAACCCCCTAGAACTCTGGAATGACCGGCCATCTCGGCTGCTTTAGAAAATGTAGGGAAGGTTATCGTAACTTCTTCTCCAAGATTATCAGGTTCTGTTAGAATTCCAGGGATCAATTTTACTTCAGAACCAAATTCATCACTTCCGGTAAAAAGTTTGAGCGCTTCAGCACAAGCTCCACTTATCGTACTATGTCCTGAAACATAACCTGGGAAAGGTGGACATAAAAAAGTATCAGGAGAATATGGCCTCCATTCCTGCCCTTTCATTTTTATCATTCCTTTTCCGGGGCCGCCCCATCCAATTATTTCTTTATCTCTATAAAATTCGTGTACCAACGCATAGGGCCGGGCAAAATCATAAAACATTTTGCTATCCCAGCAGGCAATAAAAGCATCCATCGCTGTTATTTGGTTATAAAAATACATTTTTACATCTTCATCTAAATTGTGATCGTCTCTTATAGAAATTTCCTGGGCAAACTTAAGCCAATGCCCCGCCTGTTGAACAGATTGGGGCCCATCTCTCATAAATTCTACCAGTGCTTTCTGCTTATTAGTCAGATTAGCCTGTAGCTCTACTACTTCCTTTACCTCCTCTTTTAATTGAGTTGACCCCACCAATGGAGGAGGACCTGGTCTAAATTGATCTGCCGATTCTAATCCTATTGGCTCTACTTTGTGCCAATAGGGAGTTAAGCATTTTGGAGCATATTGGCCTCCTTCGCCATCAGAGAAGTATTTTGACTGCCATCTATTAAGATCTAAATTTTCATCTGCAGAATTAACTGGCTTATAGCCTAGATAATCGTAATAGGCTTTTCCATTAGAACCTTCTTCTTCTGCATACTGGTTCGCACCATCATTATGTCTGGCTTCAATAACTGCCTTGGCGGCCAGATTTCCTATACCTACAGGAGTTGTAGGGTCAAGTGAGGTATCATCCGGATTCAATCCAAGTTCTAACATGAACTCTCGAAAAATATCTTCATCGCTATAATAATATTCATTCATTGTTCTAAATGCTGCAAAGCTTATAGCTATTTCTTTGTTACTTAAACGATGTTCACCCTTTGGTCGACGTTCTATGTCATTCATATAAACAGGAATCGCATTTTCATCATATCTGGACCAGGCATCAAAAACTGCTGTAAAAATAAGTCCCAGGAATCGGGAACTAATGGTGGGTCTCGGGTTAAACCTATCGGTGTCATATGCCGTAGCCTCTAAGGCTAGTTTACCCCATTTATAAGCCAGGTTATTTTCACCAAGTTTTTCTTTTAATGCTATTGGTGAATTTTCATCTTCAACTATAGGATCAAGCGAGCCAATTCCTAAGACTATTTGTAAACTTAGAAATACCATTAAAAGAAAATTAGGCATAAAATTTTAGTTTTTATTAACAGATATAAATGAAATAAATTTTTTCCATAATAACTAAAAATAGTATAATTTTTTCCCGAGTAAATTGATTTTTTGACTTCAATTTGTGTGCGAATATTATAAATACCCAATCTCTTAATTAGTATAATGCCATCAAATTATAATCCTGCGAACTATAGACTTACGAAAGTACTGGAGATTTACGAAGTTCCAAAGTTTGACTTTTTTGTATGGTTCTTATAATTCTGGCTATTTGATTTTTAACCTTATATTTTAGATGTTAAACTTTGTTAAAGGTGCCGAATTCGGTGAGTGCTGAAAATAGGCGCCTTTCGAAAGCCTTGTAAAATAAGGGGTTTCCCGAATAGTTCGAGTCTCGTCCAGACCGCATTCCGAAGCATCGGAAGCAAAAGCCTTTCAGAAATGAGAGGCTTTTTTTATGGAGTAAATTCAGTGGGTTTGTTGTAAATTTACTCTTCTCGGTGATTATTTTAAGCGAATGATTGCAGATAAGTAAGTCGAAAGGCTCTTTTTCCTTATAGCTAGTTCAATAGACTAAATTATGAAATAATCCTTTATAGATGGAGTGAAAGCAGCTAATAACAGATTCGGTGCACTATGTGCTGGGAGCTATCAGGAAAATATAACCGGGAGTACAGTTTCTTTTATTGGTTGGTATTTTAAAGCAGATAAATATTGAATTCGTTATCCTTTCAACTTAGAGATGCTGAATAAAGCCGCACCAGTTAAAGCTGTTTTTTCATTCAAAATTACTTTAACCGGAATTTGCTCAAGAAGCGGGTTCATTTTATTTGAATTAACAAAGTTCTTTTTGAACAATTGGTTATCTAAAAGTTCAAGATTCTTAGGAAGAATACCACCTCCTATATAAATACCTTTTGTCGCTTTAAATTTTAAAGCCAGTTGTGCAGATTCTATTGCCAGGAATCTTATGAATAAATCGATAGTTTCTTTACAAACGGGATATTTAGAATCTTTAGCACAATTACTTATAACAAGAGTGGGGTCTGCGTTTTTAATTTGAGTTGAAAACCACTCTGGTTCTTCAATATTCCTGTATTCGAGCAGGAATAAATATAAATTATAAATCCCTGGACCGGAAACGATTCTTTCCCAGCTTACGTGTCCAAATTTTTTATTTAAATAGAGCCACAAAGCCCGGTCTAATTCTGTTCTTGGGCTAAAATCACAATGTCCTCCTTCTGAGGCAAAAGGAATAAAATGTGTTTCTTCCCACAAAATTCCTGCTTCGCCCAGGCCTGTACCCGGAGAAATTAAGCCTGCATTTCCTCTTGAAGCTGTGCCCTTTTTAATTTCGTAGTAATCGCTAGGCTTCAAATTTTTTAAAGCATACGCATGGGCTTCCATATCGTTTAGTATCCATACCTGCTGGATACTGGTTTCTTTAATAATTTCGGCTTTATCAATTAGCCAGGGAGAATTGGTTAATTGAGCTTTACCCTTCGAAACCGGTCCTGCTACTCCAATACAAATACTTTCGATATTCGTTAAATCAGCTCCACAAAAGCCTTTGAGTACTTTCAAAAAAGAACGATCTTCTTTTGTTTTATAAGATTTTTCTTTAAAAAGTTTTAATTCCTCATTTACTAATTCAAATAAAGCAAAACGTGCATTAGTTCCTCCAATATCGGCGGCCAGAATATAACCGGATAAAAATTCAGTTTTAGTATCTTTTCTATGATTCACAGGGGTAAAATTTTTTTACTCGATAATCGAGATTAAATGCTAAGAAGCTTGCCTCGAAATCAAATTGTATTTTTCAATAATAATGCTTGGTGAGCTTGATTTGAAGTAGTTTATTTAAAAATTAACAGGGGCACTTTTACAGAAGAATATATTTGTTTTACCACGTCTTTGTGTAGCAAATTATTTTTCTGTTGGTTTTTTCTTTCAAGCATCGCCACAATGTCTATATCTTCTTCTTTAATAAAATTAGATAAAGCGTCTACCACATTATTAGAATAAATAAGTTCGTATTCCAGTTTGGAAGAATCGAAATTAGCCGATTTTAACTTTTCAAACTTTTCCTCTTGCTCTTTTATTTTTTCCGGTTTATCGTCTTTTTTAATAATGTGAACCACACTTATCTTTGAGATATGCGTAGAAAAAGTTTCCACCAGTTTTTTTAAGTAAAAAATATCTTCTTCTTCAAAATCTGTGGTGTACAAAATCCTTTTAGGAGTTTTGTATTCAAAAGCCTGTGGAATAGTAAGAATAGGAAATTCTGGGTGGGTGATCATTTCCTTTGCCGTGCTTCCAAAAAGAAGTTCTCTAATAGGTCCTGCTCCACAAGCGCCTATAACCAGCATCTGTAAATTCATATCTTTTACGAAATCCAGTATTCCTTTTATAGGAGATTCTCCGGTAACCACTGAAATAGTAAGATCAAGATTTTCTAAACTATCTCCCAAT
Source organism: uncultured Flavobacteriaceae bacterium (assembly GCA_963727565.1). Taxonomy (GTDB): domain Bacteria; phylum Bacteroidota; class Bacteroidia; order Flavobacteriales; family Flavobacteriaceae; genus Salegentibacter. The sequence goes on along the minus strand of CAVSGU010000005.1, from coordinate 240,362 downwards.
TGCGAACTACAAAAATCTCCCACCCGATGTTTTTCTTCAAGAAGAAGATTTGCAGTTTCTTTTTTCGATAATTTCTGAGAGCTGGTCACTACGTGTAGAACAATCAAATCAGCATCAAAGATCTTCCTGATAGCGTAGGTATATTTCAAAGCTGTACTAGAATGTTCTGTACAATTTGTTGCATAAACAATCTTCTTCATGATATTAAAATTTATACCTCAAAATAAGCGCTTATTCACACAAAAAAGAATGATTTTAATCAGCTATATGTGGATTGTTAGAGTTCTGGGTTGTTTTATTCTTCGATCCCGGGAATTTTGTGTTTTTATCGCTGCATAAAAAGAGTATTCACTCTTAGGTTAGCTAAAGCTCGCTAAACATGCCGAAATCTCATGAAAATACGGGGAACCATAATGTCAGGGTTTTAGGATACCGTTAGAAGGAATAGAAGGCAATAGATATAAGAATATTTATAAGAAAAATTTGAAAATTTAGGGGACCGTACATTATTCTGCTATTTTAGCATTTCAAATTTAAAACTACCATAATGAAAGAACTAGTTGAAAACATTCAAACTACATTTGAAAATTTCCAAACAGAGGCTAACGCTCAATTAGAAACTGGCAATAAAAGCGCCGGGACCAGAGCAAGAAAATCTTCTTTAGAGTTGGAAAAACTTTTAAAAGAGTTTAGAAAAGTTTCAGTTGCTGAATCTAAGAAGTAAAGAAAAAGGCTGTCTGAAAAGGCAGCCTTTTTTACTATTACCTCCACGTAAATATTAAAAAATCGGCAGATTTATTGTGAGCCAGATTCAGCTATTTTAGACCTCATTTAAAGTGGTCTCAAGGTCTTCGAATTAATGATTATGGGACGATTCGACCGTCTTCCAGGTAAATGGTCCGGTCTGTTCTTTTGGCGAGATCTTCGTCGTGCGTTACCATAAGTAAGGAAAGTCCTTTTTCTTCTTTTAAGTTTTTTAAAAGTTGAAATAAATTCTCTGAATTAAAACTATCCAGGTTACCGGTAGGTTCGTCTCCAATTAATAACATAGGTTCATTTATTAGTGCTCTCGCTACGGCAACTCTTTGCTTTTCTCCTCCCGATATTTTTGATGCTTTTTTAGAAACCAGGTGGCCAAGATGAAGTTTTGTAAGTAAATCTATAGCGTCTTCTTCAATTTCTTCTACCGATTTTATCGCTAATTTTTTTGCCGGAAGCATTACATTTTCCAACACACTAAATTCCGGCAGGAGATAGTGAAACTGAAATATGAAGCCTATTTTTTTGTTTCTTATATAGGATAATTGTTTCTGAGATTTTCCTGTTACTAGTTCATTCTGAAGATAAAGTTCGCCGGTATAATCTGTATCCATAGTAGAAAGAATGTATAAAAGAGTGGATTTTCCGGAACCCGACTTTCCCATTATACTGGTGAATTCTCCTTTTTGAACCCCCATATAGATGTCTTTAAGAACATGAAAGGGTTTCTCTTTACCGAAAAATTTGTTGATATTTTTTGTTTCCAGAATGTAGCTCATAGTTCTGTTAATTACCCCTTATTATTTGTACCGGATCTATACCTCGCGCCTTTTTAGAAGGGAAATATGCTGCAATAAAAGTGCATAAGAGCGCAAAAACTAATCCTATAAGATAATCAGTTGGATTATAAACTATAGGATATGTTGTGATGGTAGGTAGGGCTTCAGTTTTAAAGGGAATGGTGTCAATAAGACGCGATAAGCCCAAACCCACAATAAGACCTAGAATTCCTCCTGAAACACCAATAAATGTTGCCTGACTCAAAAAGATCCATTGGACATCTGAGCCAGAAAAACCAATAGCTTTAAGTATCGCTATATCATTCATCTTTTCATAAATAAGCATATTTTGAATATTGTAAATACCAAAACCCGCAACTATTAAGAGCGTTATAGAAACGGCATAGGTAATAAGGTTACGAATGTTGGAACCCGTTTCAAACTGAGCATTCATTTGGTTTATATCAACAGCAGATACATTGTATTTCTTTTCCAATACTCCCGCCAGGGCTGGAGCATCTGAAATATCAAAAAGCTTTATATTGATATCGGTAATATAGTTTTCAGGCTCCCCTAAAATCCTTTGCACTGTTTTTAAATTTGTATAACTCTGTATATTATCAATATCTGCTATTCCGCTTTGATATATTCCAACCACCTTTAGAGGAAATTTATCACCTTGTGCTGTACTCACAATTACTTTTCTTCCTATTGAGAGTGACATTTTTTCGACTATTCCGGCGCCGAGTAAAATACCGTTTTCGGTATTTTTTAAATCCATAATACTACCCTCAATAATATAATCCTGAATATTGGAAAGTTTTGATTCTTTTATAATATCTACTCCCACTAAATTTCCTCCAAGTTCTATATTTCCTGAGAGGTAGAAGATCTGGGTCTGAATCTGCGGTGTTGCGCCCTCTACTTTTTTATTTTTTTCTAAATCGTTTAAAATTGGAAGTGCATTATGGATATTTTTCTGATTTTGTTTGGGCCTTATAGAATGTATTATGGGAACGGCATCTTCAAAATCTTTGTATAGCGCAATTGCTTGCTTTTCGCTAGGTTTTATTTCGTTAAATAGGTGAATGTGTGGTACCTGATTAAGTATCAGATCGTCAAGCATGGTATTGAGACCTGTCATAAAACTTACCAGGGTAATATAGGCGGCGATCCCAAAGGTGACTCCAATTGAAGCAGTGATCGTAGACTTCAGCTTAGAAAACAAGTGAGTTTTCGCAATTTCCAGTATAACTTTCCAGGATCTCATTATTCTGGTTTGTAAAGTGTTTCATTTTCATCAATTCCAGAAATAATCTCTACATGCTCCAGGTCTTGCAACCCGGTTACGATTTTTACAGGGCCATCCTCAGTGAGCACACTGTTTTCATCAATAAGAAATTCCTTTGGAATAATTAAAGCATCCTGTTTTTCAGCAATTATAATATTTGCTTCCCCACCCAGGCCTGGAAATAGTTTAGGTGGTTCTTTTACAAAAACAGCTTCAATCTTAAAAGTTTGGCTTCTCTCATCTTTGGCCGGAAATATTTTTTTTACGGTAGCCTCAAAAACCTGGGAACCATAAGCATCTAAAGTTAGCAGGGTTTTTTGCCCTATTTCCAGTTTAACGATGTCCATCTCATCTACCATTAACTCTATCACAAAATTATTGGTACTTCCAATTAGGGCCAGTGGTTCTATGGTGTTTACGATTTCTCCCGGCTGTTTGTATAAAGCGTAGACAGTTCCGTTGATCTTGCTATGCACGGTAAATTCTTCAGAAGAATAGGCCGATGATCTGTAATTGTTCAATGCTTGAGTAACCTGAATGGAAAGCTCGTTCCTGGTGCGCTCATATTCTTCCTTTAAAAGAAGAAGGTTGTTGCTTGATAGTTCGTAGGCTAGCTTTTGGTTTTCATAATTAAGCTTTGAACCAATATTTTGCTCCCACAATCTTTTTTGCCGCAAGAAATTAACCGAATCATTACGCAACCGTAATTTCGCCGCTTTTATTTCTTTTTCTAATGAATTGAGTATAGCAGAGGGGCCGGTTAAATTATCCCTGGCTTTTTCAACATTCAGCTTCGCATTTTCTGCGTTTAATTCAGGAGCAATATTTATTAATCTAATAATAGGTGTTCCAGCATTTACCTTGTCGTTTTCTTCTACAAGATTATTTTCCAGTATGCCAATTACGTTCGCATAAGCTTTATATAGACTGTCTGGTTGAACAACCGCAGAAGAATAGACAGATTCTACAAGCTTAGCTCTCTGTGGGGTAATCTCTTCTACTGGCTCAGAGCACGAAATAAAAAATAAAAGAATAAAAATCAGAGTGAAGATCTTCATGATAAATTTATTTTACTGAGCTACACCATTCATATTATGTTGGCGATTTTTTCCAAATGCCCAATTCGCGCTATCCTCAAGGCAAAGAGTAATTTCAACCAGGAAGACAATAATGCCTCTGATTTTAGCTAATCAATAAATAACTATATTAAAAGTACAGGTTGTGCTTTATATTAAAAATGATTTCTATCAGCAAACCACCTCTGATTGATAGAATTATATTCGAAGATATAAGAGTGTAGTTCCCTCTTTCCTATTTTGAGGAAAAGAGGGAGCATAGACTTTTGTTGATAAATGGTGAGGACTTATTCTGAATAGGCACCCGATGAGTAGGTCAATTCGTAACTGTGAGTGTAGATTTCGAAAACAATTCCAAAAGGATCTTCAACATAACACATTTTATAGGGCTTATCGTTTGGGTAATATTCCCTAATGGGCATTCGTTGTTTTCCGCCAAAAGAAACTATTTTATCAATTAAATTTTCTATATCCGGGTCCTGGACGCAAAAGTGAAAAAGGCCGGTATTAAAAGGGTTAAATTCAGGCGCCTTTTTGATGCCGTTTGGAAAAGAAAATAACTCAATTCCAATGCCGTCAGATGTAGACATATGAGCGATCTCAAATTCTTCCCAATCTTCACCAAAAACGTCTATGCACATTTGGCCAATCGCTGTATCTCTTTCTTTTTTTACAGTGGAAGGTTTCATAATAGTGTACCATCCCATAACCTCTGAGTAAAAACGAACAGCTTTCTGAATGTTGGGAACGGTGATCCCAATATGGGAGAATGATTTTGGATAAGTTTCTTGTTTTTTCATCATTATTTAATTTTTACAGTGCAAATTAAGACTATATTTGGCTGTAAAACAATAAGTTACCTAAAAGTGATATAGGTAACTAAAAGGGTTAAATACTAGTAACCAAATATTTATAATTTTAAAATGATTAAAATTTATTGCCCACTTAATTACACAATGAAACTTATAGGCACAAAATGGAAACCTTTAGTCTTGTTTCATCTTCTGGAAGGTCCAGTTCGCTCTGGAGTATTACAGAAGAAAATTCCCGAAATTTCCAATAAGATGTTTACCCAAACAGTTAGGGAATTAGAAAGGGATAAACTTATAAGTAGGCAGGTATTTCCGGTTGTTCCTCCAAAAGTAGAATATGAATTAACAACTAAGGGGAAATCTCTGGAAGCTATATTAAGAAGTATGGATGCCTGGGGAAAAGAAATGTCTTCCCTTGAGTAACATCGTAAATCAAATTGTCTCATATTTCAGCTCAAAAAAGGATGAATCCGGAAATCTAAATCACCTTCTCTGCCAGGTAGCGCTGTACAGCATAAATATCAATGCTTTTATTGAACTTTTTACTTACGCTGGGAACATTTTCACTGGAGATCCAGATCTTAAGTTCGGCATCAAGATCAAAAGTGCCGGCGGTTTCCAAAGAAAAACGTGAAATATGGCGGTAAGGCAGGGAAAGATATTCCTGCTTTTTTCCTGTTAAACCTTGAATATCTATTAGAATAAGACGCTTATTGGTGAACATAAAAATATCACGAAGCAGAGAAAATCCCAATTCAATTTCTTCTGATTCAGTGAGTAAACGCCCATATTTTTCATCTAATTGTTCTTTGGAAATGCTCCCTGCATTTCCCATAATCTTATTGAATAAACTCATATTTAAAGTATTTGATTTCTAAAGATAACAGTATTTTAGAATTATTTGTAGTAGGTTTTTTAGTGCTGTTTATTTTATAATTCCAAAGGTGAAATCTTATTGGTTTCTTTTTCTAAAAAAAACACTCAATTGTTTACATTTAAACCCTAAAGCGGAAAACCCTAATATGAACCTCACTGATTTTCTTAAGAATATTGTTCCCTTCACTCCGGAAGAATTAGCAGACATCACTGCCCATTTTGAGCGAGAATTCGTTTCTAAAAATCAAACTTTGGTAAAAGAAGAGCAGGTTTGTACTAAACTTTATTTTGTTGAAAAGGGAGTGGGGAGAAGTTACTATTTAAAGGAAGACGGGAAAGAAGTGACACAATGGTTTTTTATAGAAGGCAAATTTATGTCCAGTATAGAAAGCTTTTTTCAGCAAACCCCAAGTCTTTATTACCTTGAAATGCTTGAAGATTCTGTTCTTTATAGTATAACAAGAGAAAATCTCGATTTGTTGTTTGCGCGCTACCACAATATGGAAAAGCTGGGGAGACTCTTATCTACCGAAATGCTTACCCGGGTAGTAAATAAATTAAATGCCGTTCAGTTCCAGACCGCCAGGGAGCGTTACGATTATATGCTTACCGAATTCCCCCATATCTCAAACAGGGTGCCTTTAGGGTCTATTGCTTCCTACCTGGGGATGACACAGGAAACTCTTAGCCGAATTCGCCGCGCTGATGCCTCTAAAAAATCCTGAGTTTCACTATTTGACATAGGTCAAAGGATACCTCTCTTTTAGTAATGAAATTTGCACCCACAAAAAAATGGTGTAATGAAAATGAGATTACTAAAAACAAACCTGCTCTACTTCTTGTTAGCAAGTCTTATTCCGGCTACCTCTCTTTCCCAGGAGATAGATCCGGCCCTGGATATTCTTATTCAAAAAGCTCTTGAAAAGAATCACGGATTAAATGTTAATCAATTAGAAGGCGAACAAGCGAGGATAGATCAAAAACAAGCCAAAGCAGTATTTCTTCCCGAAATTACTTTAAACGGAAGTTATACCAGGCTTAATGATGATATAACTTTTGATGAGGACACTCAAAATCTATTGATGTCTACCCAGAAACTACTTATTAAAGAAGCTGCAGGGCTTCCTTTTAATGCCGATTTTCCGGAGAATATTCCATTACAGCCGGCCAGTAATCTTCAGGATAAGAATATTTTGAAATCTTCGGTAGACCTGGACTGGGTGCTCTTTAGTGGGTTTGAGGCCACAAATGCTCTTAAAGCCGCGAAACATAAAGAAGCATCTCTAAATTTTGTAGGTGAGGCTGAAAAAGACAAAATAGTCCTCAATCTTATTGAAACCTATGATAAACTGGCTTTGGTGAACGCCTCTCAAGAAGTGCTGGCTGCTTCAGAAGATCATCTAAAAGATCAGGAGCGCTTTGTGAAGAAAGCAATAGAAAATGGTCTTACTACTCCAATAAGTCGGAAAAAGATTGAGTTGGCTCAGCAACAACTGGAGGCAAAACAGCTTGAGTTCAGGCAGAACAAGCGTTTGCTTATTGAGGTTCTACACCAGATCACCGGTGAAAACAGAGAAGTTTTGCGTTCGCTTTCTCCTCAACTTAATGCTATTTCTTTCACCGGAAATTCAGCCGAAAAAAGGGCAGAAGTACAAGCTCTTGAAGAGGCGGAAAAAGCGGCGGACTACAAATCTAAAATGGAAAAAAGCAACTTTATTCCGAAGTTGGCATTAAAGGGTCATTACGAGTTTCTGGAAGATGATCTTTCGTTACTTGACCCGCAATGGTATGTTGGGGTTGGAATTAAATGGAATGTTTTTGATGGAGGGAAAAGCGCATTAAAAAGCCGAAAATCTCAACTGGAGGCACAGAAATATCAGGAAAAAATTAAAGAAGCTGAAGAGATGATTTCTTTAAGCATTGTAAAAGCAGAAATGTCTTATGAAGCTGCTCTTCAAAATACAAGAATTGCACAAAAAGAAATAGAACTGGCAGAAGCCACTTTTGAAATGCTGAAAAAGCAGCATAGAAATGACCTGGCTTCTATAAGCGAAGTGCTGGATGGTTTAAGAGACCTGGAAAGTGCAAACTTTAAACTCCAGGAATCCTATTTCGATCAGGGCAAAGCTGCCACTACACTTATGCACGCAAAAGGAATACTTAATTACTAAATACATTATAAAAAAGATATGAAAAACATTAAAATTGGTTTTATACTGCTTGGTTTACTAAGCCTTGGATCTTGTAATAATCAGGAAGAAATTTCCCCGGTAAGAGGAAAAGTGAAATTTGAAACTATTTCAGTGAGCAGTAAGCTCGCGGGACGCGTTAATAAATTATTCGTAGCTGAAGGAGATGAGGTAAGTAAAGGAGATACCCTGGCTTTTCTTGATATTCCGGAAATTAACGCAAAGATGCTGCAAGCAGAAGGAGCTTTGAAAGCTGCCAAAGGGCAACTAAATATGGCTAATGTAGGAGCAACAGAGGAACAACTAATCCAGATAGAAGGAAAGTTGAATGCTGCTAAAGCCGAACAGGAATTTGCAAGGGAATCTTATGAAAGACTCAATAATATGTATAAAGATTCCTTGATAAGTCGCCAGCAACTTGATGAGGTAAAGATGAAGTTACAGATGGCCAATGCCCAGGTAAGTGCTGTAGAGGCTAAACGCCAGGAGGCGGGAAATAGAGCCAGAACAGAACAAATAGATCAGGCGCAAGGGCAATTAGATAGAGCCCGGGGAGCCAGGGAAGAAGTTTTGACAGCGTCAGATGAAATGTACCTTATTGCTCCTGCCAATATGAGTATTGAAACCATTAGTTTGGTAGAGGGAGAGCTGTTAAGCCCCGGTTATACCTTAATAAACGGTTATAAAAAAAACAGTCTCTATTTCAGGTTTACTATAAATGAATCAAAAATCTATGATTTTGAAAAAGGAGATGAACTAAGCCTGGTAAACCCTTATACCGAAGAAGGATTTGAAGGAAAGATAGTGGGCATAAAACAGCTGCCTCAATATGCTGATATTACAAGTACAGCGCCGCTATATGATCTTTCAGAATCTGTCTATGAACTTAAGGTGATTCCAACTTCAGATATTTCTGGAAGTAGTTTTTATACCAATGCTACAATTCTTTTAAAGGACTAAGAGTATGAAAGAATTTTTCGAACTTTTAAAAATAGAATTCAAACGAATTTTCTCAAACTCTGTACTGTGTGCGATCTTTTTTGGTGCGCCGGTGCTTTATGGGATCTTGTTTGGGTATGTATATCAGCAGGCAAAAGTGGTAGATCTACCCATTGTAATAGTAGACCAGGATAACAGCCCGTTATCCAGTACCATTATTGATGCTTTTGAAGATAATGAGGCATTGCTGGTAAAAGACCGTAGGTATGCTCCCGGGGACATCCTGGAGGAAATGCCGGTAGAGCAGTATGCAGCGGTAGTAACCTTGCCTTCAGGATTTGAGGGAGATATACTTCAGAAAAGATATCCTGAAGTAAGGGTAGATCTCAATATGGCAAATATTCTTAATGCGAATACCGCTAGTAAGAATATTCAACAGGTATTGATGACCCTTAATGCAGGGATTGAGATCGAAAGCCTTCAAAAACAGGGCGTATCGCCATCCCATGCAAGAGCCAGTTATGAGAGTTTTAAGGTGAATTTCAATAAACTTTACAATTCTACAGGGAACTACTTAAGCTTTATGTTACCGGGACTATTAGGTGCTATTATGCAACAGGTGATTTTTCTGGGAATGGCATTGGTGTTTTCCCGTGATTTTGAAGATGGCTATTTTAAAAGCCTGGTAAAAAAGAATAAATCATCCTGGTATCTTATCGTTTTAAAAGCAACTCCTTTTTTGTTGTTTCTTCCGGTAATGTGGTTTATAGTAAGTAGGCTTTTTGTATTCTTTAATGTTGAAGCAGCTATTTTCAATATTCCTATGCTTGTTTTAGTGAGCTTATTGAGCCTGGCATCTATGGGGATTGGGATGTTGTTTTCAATTGCAATTCCAAATCAATTAAAAGCTACTGAACTCTTAATGGTAATCTCAACCCCGGCTTTTGTTTTAAGCGGATTTACCTGGCCAAGCCTTGCCATACCGGGATTTATAAATGGTATTGCGCAATCTATTCCGGTTACCCAATTCTTAGCTGCTTTTAGGAAGGTGGCTTATTATGGAGGCGATATGGCAGATATACTTCCTGAAATTAAAATGCTCTTAATTATTATCCTGGTAAGCTTTGTAGCGATGCTATTGCTACTTCAGCTTAAGATTAATAAAAGCAAAAAGCGAATAGCTGGCTAAAAACAGGATATAAGTATTATTAGTTTGAATGAAAACCCAAATTTTTATTTGTTTAATAGAAATAAGAAATTGTATATTTGCCAGCCCTCTTTTAGAACCACAGGTTCTGGAGTGAAAATTTAGAAATAGTATTTTGCAAGGGGGTTTTATTTAAAGATATAATTACAGGTTTTAGAAAACCTTTTCAATAAAAAATTGCGGTTTAGAAACCGTGTGGTAAAAATCACTTTGAGTTGATTTTTACAGTAAAGTTAAGTTGTGTTGTTTGTCCCGAACTTATCGGGATGTGTAGTTAGCCAGTTAATATCTTGTGTTGTGAAGATTTTGGCTAACCAATGAGAAGCTTTTTTCCGTGTATTCGGAAAGAGGCTTTTTTGTTTTAGGGACTTTTCTAAAGTGGTTTTCAAAAATAATCTCATTTCCAGCTACGTTGAGTGTATTTTTAGCTAGCTTATAATTCAAGAAGTAGAAGTAATTCCTAATTTGCCCTTCAATCACGCCTAAAAATTAAAAAAGCCCGAAAACACAATGTGTATCGGGCTTTTAAGGTGGTGCCTCCAGCCCCGATGCTTCGGGGGAACCAGGGGCTATTTTTTCTCAAGAATATCTTTTAATATCCCGGGATTGTCTACTATTTTTCTAATGAATTTCTTGCTCTTCATTCGTTTGATAAATTTTTCCAGGAAAATTGCATCTTCTTTACTAAGAGTTTCAACTTTTAGCACTAGTTCCCAGTCGTCTGCTTTTCCGGTAAATGCTTGCTTGTAATGTTTAGAGTGATGCTTTTGTATTCTAGCTTTAATGTCAGATGTTTCACCAACATAAAATCTATCTAATTTTTTACTATAAAGAATATAGAGGTAGTGCATGGCATAAAATTAAAAAAGCCCGAAAACACAAAGTGTATCGGGCTTTTAAGGTGGTGCCTCCAGGAATCGAACCAGGGACACAAGGATTTTCAGTCCTTTGCTCTACCAACTGAGCTAAGGCACCAGTTGCTTATTGTTGTAAGCGGGTGCAAATATATATTCATTTTTATAATCTCACAAAGGAAATTTTAAAAAAATGCTTTTGTAATTTAGCCAACACAATCAAATTACTATGAATTTAATCGTTGACGTAGGTAATTCTTCCGTAAAACTTGCTGTTTTTCAAGACTCTAAACTTTTGAAATCTTATATAGATTCAATCGAAAATTTTTTTGAAAAATTTCAGGAAATAAAGAAAGATTATCCGCAGATCGCTTTTTCCATTCTTTCGTCAGTAATAAAAGATACTTCCGAACTTGAAAAAATTCTGGAAAAGGAAACCAAGCTCTATGTTTTAAACGAAAACACTAAACTTCCGTTTAAAAATCAACTATTCTTCACCTCAAACTTTAGGAAAAGATCGGCTGGCGTTAGTTGCAGCTGGTTCTTTGAAGTTTCAGAATAAAAATTTACTGATTATAGATGCCGGAACCTGTATAACCTTCGATTTTAAGAATGAGGCGAATGAATATCTAGGAGGAGCTATTTCTCCCGGTTTGCAAATGAGGTTAAAAGCTCTTAACCATTTTACTGCTAAACTTCCCCTGGTAGATTTAGATGAAAACGTCCCGCTAATAGGCGATTCTACTCAAAATAGTATTTTGTCTGGGGTGCTAAACGGGGTAAGTGCAGAGCTTGATGGAATTATTGATCGCTACAAGACTGATTATAAATATTTAACAGTTATTTTAACAGGAGGGGATACGCAAATTTTGTCAAAGCGGGTAAAAAATAGCATATTTGCCAACCCGAATTTTCTTTTAGAGGGTTTAAACTACATTTTAGAATTTAACAAGACTCAATGATTAAACGATTTATAGTAATCGTAGCTGTTTTTTTTACAGTGGTTGCTACAGCTCAGGAGAATGTATCATCGCCCTATTCTTACTACGGGATTGGACTTAACACTTTTAAAGGAACTGTAGAGAACAGGTCTATGGGTGGCTTAAGTATGTTTTCAGATAGTATTCACCTGAACCTTAGAAATCCTGCTGGTTACGGTAGGTTAAGAAGAACCACTTATGCGCTTGGGGGATCTCATGAGAGATTAAACCTAAATTCAGATGCTGGAGAGGATAATGCACAAGTTTCTTCTCTAGATTATTTGGCAATAGGAGTGCCTATTGGAGGAAATCTTGGATTTGGTATTGGGGTTTTACCATATACTTCGGTTGGATATCAAATTTTGGATATTAGAGAATCTGTTGCCAGCAGGCTGGAAGGTCGTGGCGGAATGAATAAAGTATTTCTTTCGGCAGGTTATCAGGTTATTCCATCCTTGAGTATTGGGGTTGATGCTAATTATAATTTCGGAAACCTTCAAAACCAAAGAACACTTGTTCGTGATGAAGTGCAATTGGGTACTCGTGATGTAAGTAGGACAGATCTTTTAGGCTTTAGTTATAATTTTGGGGTTGATTTCCAGGAAAAACTTAAAAACGGACTTAACTTACACGCGGCAGCAACTTATTCGCCTACTACAAATATAGATGCAGAGAATTCCAGGCAAGTGGCAACAATAGCCTTTTCTGGTAGTGGAGGGGAAACAGTAGTTGAAGAGCGCGATGTAAATGTTCCGGACTCTGAATTAACGCTTCCTGCAAAGTATACCATTGGTCTTGGATTAGGAAGATCTAATAAATGGTTTTTTGGAGGGGAATATGTGAATACAGACGATAATTCATTCTTAAGTGTGAATGGTGCAGGAGGAGGAAACGCAAATTTTGCAAATGCTGCACAGTATAAATTTGGTGGGTATTTTATTCCACAATACAATTCTATTACAAATTACTTTAACCGCATTGTTTATAGGGCTGGATTTAGGTATGAGGAGACCGGTTTAAGTATCAATAGCCAGGACATTAATGAGTTTGGCATCACTTTTGGAGTTGGACTACCTGTAGGACCGGGATTTTCTAATATAAACCTTGGATTCGAGTATGGTCAGCGCGGTACGACCGATTCAGGTTTAATTCAGGAAGATTACTTTAGGTTTTCAGTAGGGCTTTCCCTAACCGAAGCCAGAAGATGGTTCGAAAGAAGAAAATTTAATTAACCACGATAATAAAACAAGAAAATGAAAGCGAGATTTATAGCATTAATTACAGGAGCCGTTTTAGGTTCAAGTGTTCTAAGCGCTCAGTCTAACGATTGTGCAACAATGGCTGCTTTGGCTTATGATGATGCCAAGGCTAAAAATTATGATGCAGCTTACGAGCCGTTGATGAAAGTTAGAGAAGAATGTCCAAAATATAGTTTGGCTACTTTCCAGTATGGAGAGCGCGCTCTTAACTATAAAATTGAAAATACCGAAGGTGCAGAAAAAGAGCAGTATATAAAAGAGCTTATTGGCCTTTGGGAAGAGCGTTTGGAATTATTTCCAGATAAAACTTCAAAAGGTAAAATTTACTCTGATATCGCTCAGTTAAAGTTTGACCATAAATTAGGTGATACAGAAGAGTTATATAATGCTTTTGATAAAGCCTATACCGAAGATCGCGACAACTTTACAAGTCCAAAAGGTCTTTATGCTTATTTCCAGTTAATGGTAGATATGCAGGATGCCGGCGATAGAGAGCTTCAGGATGTTTTTGATAATTACGATAAAGTAATGGCAAAAATTGAAGAAGAAGAAAATCAGGCAGCTGTAAAACTAGAGCCGCTTATTGAAAAGCAAGAAGCTGGTGAGGAGCTTACTTCTAAAGAGGAGAAGCAAATTAAATATGCTGAAATTAATTTGAATAATTATAACAGTGTAAAAAATGCTTTAAACGCTAAACTTGGTGCCAGAGCAGATTGTGATAACCTTATCCCACTTTATAAGAAAGATTTTGAAGCGAAGAAATCTGATGTAAATTGGTTACAGAATGCAAACGCAAGATTGTCTGCTAAAGATTGTACTGAAGATCCATTGTTCTTCCAGGTTTCTGAAGCATTACACCAATTAGAGCCTTCTGCAAATTCTGCTTACTCTTTAGGTCAGTTAGCTGAAGCTGATGGCGATAGAGCAAAAGCTTTAGAATATTATACTGAGGCTGCTGAGTTAGAGGAAGATCCTAGTGATCAGGCTAGAATTTACTATAGAATTGCTACTAACTATAAAGAAAGAGGAAGTTTTTCTCAGGCAAGAAACTTTTATAGAAAAGGAATTAGTGCTAAGCCATCTTTAGGTAGAGCATACTTGCAAATCGCTAACATGATTGCACAAAGTGCAAACAGCTGTGGAGAAACTACTTTTGATAAGAGAGCCGTATATTGGTTAGCTGCAGATTATGCTGCAAGAGCTGCAAGGGTAGATCCATCTATCGCATCTAATGCAAACCAAACTGCTACTGCTTATAGAGGTAGAGCACCACAAAAATCTGATGTGTTTCAACAAGGTAGAAGTGCCGGTGAAGCTATAAATATTGGATGTTGGATTGGGGAAACCGTTCGTATCCCACAAATGTAATATGAGATTAACATATAAGGAAATAATAACTGGCATTGTCACGCTTATCGGCGTGACAATGCTTTTTTCATGTCAGGGTAATCTAAACGAAATAAGGGCGTTGGATATTGAAGGTGACGCGCCGCAAGCTATTGCCGAAGGGATTAATCTTAAGTATACAGATTCCGGAAGAATGGTGGCGAATTTAAAAAGCCCTAAAATGAAGGATTTTACCAACAAAGAATTTCCTTACCGTGAGTTTCCTGAAGGATTGGAATTAGAGATCTTTGACGAAAATAACGAGAAAAGTACGGTAACTTCAGATTACGGAATTATTTACGATGGTACTAACCTTATAGATTTACAGGGAAACGTGGTGATCTTTACAGCCGATAGTATGCGCCTGGAAGCTTCGCAGTTATTCTGGGATCAAAATATTAACTGGATTTTTACCGATAAGCCCAATACTATTAAATTTCCAAATGGTGCGCTTAACGAAGGTGAAGGTTTTGATGCTAATCAAAATTTCGGTAATTTTCGGTCACGAACCAATGTTGGGGTTCAAATAATTAAAGACGATAAACCCGATGAGTAAATATTTTAAATATTTTGAATACGCTTATTTATTTATAGCTGCATTTTTTCTTTTTGAAAGTTTTAGAATTTGGAATACCGAGCGCAGCAGGGCCTATTTATTTATCTTTTTTGTCTTTATATCTATACTTATGTTCTTTTTTAAAAGACGGTTTAGGCGTAAGATTGAAGAGCGTAACAAGAAAGAGTAATGGAGGTTGAAATTCTTATAATTGTCCTTTCCTTAATTTTATCTGCTTTCTTTTCTGGGATGGAGATCGCCTATATTTCTTCTAATAAGATCTATATTGAAATTGAAAAACGCCAGAACGACTTTTTGGCCACTATTCTAAAGAGATTAACCAAAAAACCTTCAAAGTTTATAGCTACTATGTTAGTGGGTAATAATATTGCCCTGGTAGTTTATGGCTTTTTTATGGGCGATTTGCTTATGAACTGGCTTCTGGGGCTTCAGCCGTTAAACAGTGCTTTTTTAGAATATATAGTGGTAGATCTAAGCTTATTTACCCAAACCGTAATTTCTACCCTGGTTATTTTGCTTACGGCTGAATTTCTTCCGAAGGTATTTTTCCAAATTTACGCGAATTCAATGCTTAAGTTCTTCGCGGTGCCGGCTTATATGTTCTATATGCTGTTTAGCTTCGTGTCGTCTTTTGTTATATGGGTTTCAGATTTTATTCTGAAAAGATTCTTTAAAACCGAAGGGGACGAAGTGCAACTCGCTTTTAGTAAAGTTGAATTAGGAAATTTCATCAACGAGCAGATGGAAACCGTAGAAGACGATGAAGAAGTAGATTCTGAAATTCAAATTTTTCAGAACGCTTTGCAGTTTTCAGATATAAAAGCAAGAGAAGTAATGGTGCCAAGAACCGAGATTATTGCGGTAGATCAACACCAGGCGCCAAAAGACCTTGTGAATACTTTTACTGAAACCGGTCTTTCAAAACTTTTAATTTATAATGAAACAATAGACGATGTAATAGGTTACGTACATTCCTTCGAGCTTTTTAAAAAGCCCGAATCTATAAAATCTATACTGCTGCCGGTAGTTTTTGTGCCGGAAACGATGTGGGTGAAAGATGTTTTAAATAACCTCACTAAAAAGCGCAAAAGTATCGCCGTGGTTATAGATGAATACGGCGGGACCAGTGGAATGATTACCGTAGAGGATATTGTAGAAGAACTTTTTGGTGAAATCCAGGATGAACACGATCCCGTGGTGCTTACCGAAGAGGAATTAGGCGAAACACATTATAAATTTTCGGCAAGGTTAGAAGTAGATTATCTAAACGAGAACTATAAATTAAATGTTCCCGAAGGCGAGAATTATGAAACTCTTGGCGGTTATATTGTGAACCATACCGAAGAAATTCCCCAGCAAAATGAGGAATTGCAGATAGATAATTTTTCATTTAAAATATTAGAAGTTTCCAATACCAAAATAGAATTGGTAGAATTAAAAATAAAGTCCGCAGATTAATTAGCGATTAGTTAATATTTTGCTAATTATAAGTTTTATAATTAGGTTAAAAACATTATTTTCGCCCACTATATTTCGATAAATAACAACTACAAATGGCAGTATTAAATAAAATCAGACAGCGTTCTGTTTTCTTGATCATCATCATTGCATTGGCACTTTTCTCTTTTGTGCTTGCCGATGTAATTCGTAACGGAGGCTTTTCTTCGCAAAAAGACCAAAACACTATCGCAACCATAAACGGTGAAGAGGTGAGCAGGGAAGATTTTGCCCGGCAGGTAGAAGGTTATCAGCGTCAAATGGGTGCAAATGCAAGCACCAGTCAGGCTGTAAACCAGGTTTGGGAACAAACTCTTCGCGAAACTATTCTTAAAGAAGAATTAGAAAAGCTTGGAATTAGAGCTGGAAAAGCTCAAATAAGAGAGGTGATGCGAGTGCAAATGGGGAACAATCCTGCTTTTAGAAATGAAGCCGGTATGTTTGATGAGAACCGTGTGCGTGAATATATCGCAAGCCTAAGATCTACACAGCCTGAGGCTTACGAGCAATGGCTGCAAATGGAAGAAAACATGGGTGATATTGCTCGCCAAAATATGTATTTTTCTATGGTAACCGCCGGGATTGGTGCAACGATTACCGAAGCTGAGCAAGCTTACCGTTTTCAGAATAATAGCGTAGATCTTCGTTTTGTGCAATTGCCATATTCGTCTGTTTCAGATGATGAAGTAGAGGTGAGTAAAGATGAAATTAGAGCATATATCAAAGAAAATCCTTCGCAATTTCAAACCGAAGCTTCAAGAAATATCAGGTATGTTTATTTTGAAGAAAAAGCTTCAGATGAAGATGTAAATGAAACTGAAGAGGCGTTAAGTTCAATGCGAGAAGACCGTGTAGAATATAATGCGGTAACTAGCAGTAACGATACGCTACCAGGATTTAATACTACAGATGACTATGAGGATTTTGTAGAAGCAAATTCAGATCTTCCTTACGATGATAGGTTTAAGTTCAAAAACGAACTGCCTTCAGAATTTGCTGATGATCTTTTCAATTTAAATGAAGGCGAAACTTTTGGACCTTACAAGCACGATGGCTATTTCAAGCTTTCTAAATTGGTAGAGACCAAAGAAATTCCAGATTCAACTAAAGCAAGTCATATTCTTGTGGCTTACCAGGGGCAACAATTTGCGCCAGATGTAACCAGAAGCAAAGAAGAAGCTGAAGCATTGGCCGATAGCCTTGCTAATGTAATTAAAGGAGATAAAGAAAAATTCGCTGAATTAGCAGCTGAATTTTCATCAGACCGTTCTAACAACCAGGATGGTGGAAATCTTGGTTATTTTGGACCTGGAGATATTGTTTCAGAATTTGATAGTTTACGTTTTAGAGAATAACGCTGGAGATGTAGGAGTTATAGAAACTGATTTTGGTTACCACGTAATTCATATTGAAGAGCAAACCGAAAGAGAAAAAGCAGTAAAAATTGCTACTATCGCGAGAGAATTAGAAGCTTCAGAACGTTCCAGAAACAACCTGTTCAATGAAACTACTAAGTTTGAGATCGCTGCAGGAGAAGGAGATTTCACTGAAGTTGCTAAAGAAGGTAATTATAACATTAGAACCGTTAATAACGTAAAAGCTTTAGATGAAAATATCCCTGGAGTTGGACAGCAAAGAAGAATTGTTCAGTGGGCATTTGAAGACGAAGCTAATGTTGGCGATATTAAACGTTTTGATATTCCATCGGGATATGTTGTTGCTCAATTAACAGCTAAGAATAAAGAAGGATTGATGACTGCTGAAAATGCTTCCTCTAAAGTGCTTCCAATTCTTACAAAAGAAAAGAAGGCTGAAATTCTTAAAGAAAGAATTAATAGTGAAAACCTTCAGGAGATCGCTTCCAATAATAATACAATGGTGCAAACTGCAAATGCGGTTAACCTTGGTAGCCCAACATTACCGGGCGCAGGTAGAGAGCCAGAAGTTGTAGGATCTGTATTTGCTTTAGAGCCGGGTAGTGTAAGTAATCCTATTGCAGGAAACAACGGAGTTTACGTTGTGGAACTTGAAAGTAAGAATGAAGCTCCGGCAATGAATTCTTACCAGGGAATTGCAGAACAGGAAACTGCACAAAGAAGACAGAATGCTTCTCAAAGACTTTTTGAAGCACTTCGTGAAAAAGCAGAGATTGAAGATAATCGTGCAAGATTCTACTAGTAGAATAAGCATTTAGATATTAGAAAGCCCCGGTAATTTTTACCGGGGCTTTTTTTATGTAGTTTTTTCAAGCAAATTAGATTTCCGAAGAAAATTCGGAATAAAGTCTGAAACAAGTTCAGCATGACGGTGCGATAATTTGGTTTAAACCCCTACGTCACCCTGAATTCATTTCAGAGCCTGTCCCGAAGATCTTCGGGAGTCTAATATCTTTTAAAGTCGGTTTTTAAAGAACAATATCTTCAAAAGCAAAAATCGTTTTAAAGCCTTTGTTGTTGAAATATTCGAAAACCTCTTCTTGTTCTCCGGTTACCATTACAAAGTCGCCGCCCCAGCCGCCAAGGCTTTTAACAGCTCCCGGAAAATCAGGGAAGCGTTCTTGTTTTACTTTTGGTGTTTGTAGTGCCCTGGATAATAAAGTCTCGTGAATATTGATAAGCAGTTCAAATTCAGTTAGCGTAGTACAATTCACAAACTGCTCGGTAAGTGAAGAGATTTTTTCTGATAAACCGGTTTTGTTTGCTTCAGGTAAAGCTTTGTAATGTTCAATAGCATCCCGACTATTCTTTTTCTCATTTAGGTAAACAAAAAATATATTATCAGAGAAATCAGGGTGAAAATTGCTTTTTAAAACCGAAGCTCCATTTTCGGTAAGCTGGTAAGTGATCGCCTGCTCATTTTGTGCCGCCGCAATGTCATAACCACTGCCTCCAAAGGTGTTTTTAAGCAATTTAAAGGCATCTACTTCAAACCAGTTAGCAATGTTGTTGATTAAAGTTGAAGAGGTTCCCAGGCCCCAATTTCTATTGAAATTTAAACGGGTATTAACTCTAATTCCCGTTTTTCCTTTCGAAAATAATTGCGGGTTTAATTTATGTGCTTCATTTAGGATCTCTACGAGTCTTGTTGAAACTTCTTTTTCTCCTTTTATATGATGAAATTCCCCATTTTTAAACTCAAATTCTCCCTGAAACCACAAATTTCCATGTTCATCAAAACTATTCCATTCAATATTTTCGCCTTCAGAAGTTTCTATTTCCAGGGATTGGCCAAATTTTGTAGGAACCGCCAGAGCCTTTGCGCCATCTAAAACAGCATATTCCCCGGTAATTAAAAGTTTGCCATTACTGTAAAACTCTTTCTTCATGAATTTCTCAATTTTTTCAACTCTTCAACAGCGCTGCTGTGGGTTACGGTATGTTTGGTAAAATGTTGGGTAAGGGTTTTCTTTTCAGCCTCAGTGGCATTATGTTGATTTAAAATATTCATTAAATGCATTTTCATGTGCCCTTGCTGAATTCCCGTTGTGGTTAAAGAATTAATTGCAGCGAAGTTTTGGGCCAGGCCGGCAACGGCTACAATTTTCATCAATTCTTTAGCGCTTGGCTGTTGTAAAATATCCAGGGCCAGTTTAACTAAAGGATGTAAGCTTGTTAATCCGCCAACGGTACCCAGAGCCAAAGGAATTTCTATCCAGAATTTAAAAATACCATTCTCAAGGCTGGCGTGGGTTAAGCTCGAGTATTTCCCGTTCCTGGCGGCATAAGCATGAATACCCGATTCTACCGCTCTAAAATCGTTTCCGGTAGCCAGAACAACAGCATCAATACCGTTCATGATTCCTTTATTATGGGTTACGGCACGATAAGGTTCTACTTCGGCAATATTTACGGCTTGTATAAATTTCTTTGCGAAATCTTCGCCGTTTAAATCTTTGTTTTCATTGAGTTCTTCTACCGGGCAGGAAACTTCAGCTCTCACTAAACATTCCGGCACATAGTTAGAAAGAATGCTCATAATAATCTCTATATCCTTTTCTTCCGAAGAGAAATCGGGGTAATCCTGGGCTTCATTCTGAAAAACTTCTGCGAATTTTTCCAGGCAGGAATTTATAAAATTCGCACCCATAGAATCTTTAGTTTCAAACTCGCAATGCAGCTGGTAGTAATTAGCAATTTCAGCAGTTTTATCTTTCAGTTTTATATCTAAAACCCCGCCGCCGCGTTTTTCCATATTACGGGTAATAGGTTTTACCGCTTCCAAAAGTTTAGGTTTGGTAGTTTTGAAAAACTGCTCCAGCTTTTGCTTATTTCCGAAGAAATTAAAATGCACCTGACCTATTTTTTTGGTATCAATTACTTCAGCTTTAAATCCGCCTCGGGTTCTCCAGAATTTAGCGGCTTTACTAGCTGCTGCGATTACCGAGCTTTCTTCAATCGCCATAGGAATAGCGAGTAAATCTCCGTTGATCAGGAAATTTGGTGCCAGGCCAAAAGGCAGGTAGAAATTAGATAAAGTATTTTCGGTAAATTCGTCGTGTAACTGTTGCAACCTGGAATCTTCGTTCCAGTATTGTCTAAGAACTGCCACATCTTCGGGACGGTCTTTAAGGTAGGTTTCAGCTAGCCAGTCTATTTTCTCCTTCTTGGTAAGCCTGGAAAAGCCGGTGATAGGTTTTATCATTTTTGAAGCTAATTTAGAGTGCACAAAGATACAATTGTTATTTAAGGGAATTGTGCTTTAGGTTTTGAGAAAGTTTAAGCGATTTATCTTTAACAAATCCTTAGTATTTAACACTCAAATACTACTCTTTTTGCTGAAATTTTAGTAAACTTGGCAATCAAAATTCATTCTATAAATTTTATGAAGTTCTCAAAAATATTGGTTGGGTTGTTAATTGCAGCAACCTCAACAATTTACGCGCAGGATAAAGAAATTAGCCTCGAAGAAATCTACGACGGCACCTTTAGACAGGAATATTTACAATCCCTACAATCTTTAGACAATGGCAAGGAATACGTGGTTTTAAATCGCGATCGCAATGCTAACACCAGTAGCATAGATGTATATTCTTATAAAAGTGGCGAGAAAGTTAGAAGTCTTTTAAATAGTGAAGATCTTAGTGAAATTTCCGGGTTCCAGGGATTTGAGCTTAGTGAAAATGAAGATAAGATTTTGCTTTCTACCAATATGGAGCAAATTTACCGCCGTTCTTCTCGCGGAATTTATTATATCTACGATGTAGAAGATAAAACGCTTACCAAATTAAGCGACAATAAAGTTCAGGAGCCAACTTTCTCTCCAGATGCTTCTAAAGTGGCTTACGTTTTTGAAAATAATATTTACACTTACGATATCGCTTCGGGCGAAGAAACTCAGGTAACTACAGATGGTGAGAAAAATAAGCTGATAAATGGAGTTACCGATTGGGTTTATGAAGAAGAATTTGCTTTTGTAAGAGCTTTCGATTGGAATAAAACCGGAACTCATTTAGCCTACCTTAAATTTGATGAATCTGAAGTTCCTGAATTTTCAATGGATATGTTTGGGAAAGATCTATACCCAAGTCAGCAGGTTTTTAAATATCCTAAAGCCGGAGAAACGAATTCTGAAGTTTCCCTTTATACTTATGACTTAGCTGCTGAAGAAAGTGAAAAAGTTGAACTTGGAGATTATGAAGATTTTTATATTCCAAGAATTAAGTGGACACAGGATCCTGAGATTTTAAGTGTACAGGTTTTAAACAGGCACCAAAACGATCTGGATCTTATTTTCGTTGATGCTGAAGATAATGAAGCTGAAGTGGTAATGAATGAGACCGATGAAGCTTATATAGATATCACAAACAACCTTACTTTTCTTGAAGACAACAGTTTTATTTGGACTAGCGAAAAAGATGGTTGGAACCATATTTATCTTTATGATGAAGACGGCGAGCTAGAAAATCAGGTTACCGAAGGAAACTGGGAAGTAACTGACTATTATGGTTACGATAAAGATTCTAAGAAGATCTTTTATCAGAGTACAGAAAACGGAAGTGTTAACCGCGATGTATATTCTATAAAAATCAACGGTAAGAACAAAACCCGTTTAACTGAAAAAGAAGGAATGAACAGCGCCGATTTTAGTGCAGACTATACCTATTTCATCAATTCTTACACAAGCACCGAAACTCCTTATGAATTCACATTACATAATGCGAAAAACGGAAAACTGGTAAGAAAGATTAAAGATAATTCGGCTTTACTGGAAAAAGAAAAGGCTTATAATTTCGCTCCAAAAGAACTAAGCACTATTGAAGTGAATGGTAATGAGCTTAATATGTGGATGATCAAGCCAAACGATTTTGACGAGAATAAAGAATATCCATTATTAATGTTTCAATATTCAGGGCCAGGTTCTCAGGAGGTTTCTAATTCTTACTTCGGCACTAACGATTACTGGTATCAGTTACTCGCTAACGAAGGTTATATTATAGCAACCGTAGATGGCCGTGGTACAGGCTTTAAAGGAGCAGACTTTAAAAAAGTAACTCAGAATGAACTTGGTAAATATGAAGTTGAAGACCAAATAGCTGCGGCAAAAAAGTTTGGTGAAATGGATTATATAGATGAAAACCGAATTGGAATTTGGGGATGGAGCTACGGAGGTTTTATGTCTTCTAACGCCATTCTTAAAGGAAACGATACTTTTTCTATGGCCATAGCCGTAGCGCCGGTAATTAGCTGGAGATTTTACGATACCATCTATACCGAAAGATATATGACTACGCCTCAGGAAAATCCTTCAGGTTATGATGAGAATTCACCTATAAACCACGTAGAGAAATTAAAAGGAGATTACCTTTTAATTCACGGTGGAGGAGACGATAATGTACACCTTCAAAATACCATGAGAATGGTTGAAGCTTTAGTACAGGCTAATAAACAATTTGACTGGGCTATTTACCCAGACAGAAACCACGGTATCTATGGCGGGAACACAAGATTACACCTGTATACAATGATGACCGATTTTATCAAAGAAAAACTATAATCTAAATGGCAACAGCAACAAACAGAGCGCCTCAAAAAGAACTTTTTGGGCATCCGGTAGGACTTTATATTTTATTTTTCACCGAAATGTGGGAACGTTTTTCCTATTATGGAATGCGTGCTATCCTGGTTTTATATCTAGTAAGTGCCACAACCGGCGGGAACGCAGGTCTTGGATGGACAGGTGGAGAAGCCATTGCCCTTTATGGCTGGTATACCATGCTTGTTTATGTAGCCTCCATTCCCGGGGGAATTATAGCAGATAAACTTCTGGGCCAAAAGAAAACAGTATTATGGGGAGGAATCATCCTTGTAGCTGGTCACGGTATTTTGGCTGTAGAAGAAATGTGGGCATTTTATAGCGGACTAGCTTTAATTATTATTGGTGTGGGAATGCTTAAACCAAATATCTCAACAATGGTTGGAGGTTTATATAAACCCGGCGATATAAGAAGAGATAAAGGTTTTACCATCTTTTATATAGGAATTAACCTTGGAGCTTTTCTTTCCAGTTTAATTGTTGGTTATGTTGGTGAAAATATTGGCTGGCACTATGGTTTTGGTCTTGCCGGTATTGCTATGGCATTTGGACTCATAGTTTACTTATGGGGACAAAAATACCTATTGAATGTTGGAAACCTATTATCTAAGGTAGAACGTAGTGAAGGAGCCTCTCTAAGCAATATGTTTAGTGAATTATTAAAGTCCCCACTACAACTTGCCATTACTTCAATTTTAATGATAGGTTCCATATATGTTCTTATAATGGTATCCATACCGTTTGGACTGCTGTATATCTTCCTAACTCTTGTAGTTGCTTTGATGCTTATGGTGTACAAAGACCTTACTACGCAAGTTATGAAAGACAGATATGTGGTAATGATTTTATCTTTCCTGCTTGTAGTTGTTTTTTGGGGAGCTTTTGAGCAAGCCGGAGGATTAATGAATATTTATGCAGCCGATAAGACGGATCGTACTTTATCTTTTAGTTTACCGCTTATTGGTAATGAGGTGCCGGCAACCTGGTTTCAGTCCTTAAATGCCATGTTTATCATTATTTTTGGAGTAATAATTGCAAATTTCTGGGCAAAAAGAAAGTTGAAGAATAAAGAAGCTTCCTCAATCTTTAAAATGTCTACAGGGGTAATTATTATGGGACTCGGCTTCTTATTTATGGCCATAGCTGCAAAAGAGTATACTGCATTTGAAAGTAAATCGGCCATGTATTGGTTAGTGCTTGCTTACTTGCTGCATACCATTGGAGAACTTTGTTCTTCTCCTGTTGCGCTTTCTTTTATTACCAAACTTGCGCCTGTAAAATATGCCTCTCTTATGATGGGTGTTTATTTTGCTGCTACAGGACTTGGAAACAAAATGGCGGGACTTATTGGTGAATTCTCCCAGGGAGAACCCGCTACTGTTCAGTTAAGCACAGAAGGCAGTGATGTAGCTAATAGATTGCAATTAAACGATACCATACTTCAGAATAAAAACGACTTTACGTTTAATGGTTTTGTTTACCTGGATAATAATGAGCTTGCGGTAACTAATATGGAAACTGAGGCACCGGTATTGGGACTTATGAATTTTGAGAATAAAGATCAAAAGTCAGAGATCATAGCAAACCTCAAAGAAGAGGGGGTAACCGCACAGGATCCCTATCACGTAATGCTTAATTTTAGGCAGGAGGAAGATAAAGTTGGGTATTACGGAGATTTTGTGATCGAAGAAGTACAAACCCAGTTGGAATTCAGAACTTTTATTGGGATTACTATATTCACCACCGTATTTGGACTAATTGTGATTTTTATGTTGAAACCTTTAAAGCGATTAACGCACGGTGCTGAAGACAACGAGCGGGAAATGCTGGAGCAGGAGCAATATGAAATTGCAGATACAGAAAGGGATAAGAAAAATTCTTAAAATAGTATTTGAAACAAAAAACGTTCTTTAATTTTAGGAACGTTTTTTGTTTTACAAACATTCTAAAAGCGATACATGATTAGAGTAATTACCATATTTTTTCTGTTTATAGGAATTAATAGCCAGGCCCAGGAGATTAACTGGATGAGTATGAACGAGGCGCTGGCAGCACAGGAAAAAGAACCTAAAAAGATTTTTATGGATGCCTATACCGTTTGGTGCGGCCCCTGTAAAATGTTAGATAAGAATACTTTTACCAACAACGATGTGATCGAGTTTGTAAATGAAAATTATTATCCGGTAAAGTTTAATGCTGAAGGTCCTGAGGAAATTGATTTTAAAGGGCAGCTATTTAAAAATCCGCAATACGATCCTGAAAAGAAGCAAAGAAGAAATTCGCCGCACCAATTGGCAAGGGCTTTAAAAATTACCGGCTATCCAAGCCTTGTTTTCTTTGATGAAGAAGCCAATTTAATTGCTCCTATTCCAGGGTATAGAACCCCACAACAGCTGGAGCTTTATTTAAAACTCTTTGCGGAAGATGAATATAAAAAAATGACTTCAAAAGAAGCCTTTGCAGAATACCAGGAGAATTTTGAAGGTTCTTTTAAGTAAAATATTTCAGTTTTGATAGTAAAATTTAAGTGTTAGTTGATAGTGGGCCTTATGGTTCAGTAGAGATGCGGAAAGCCCCGCTTTTACCTGTATGGTGAAAGCGGGCTTTTTGTTTTTTGGCGGTTTCTGCCCAACGGGATACATAACTATGATAGTTGCTTCCGTCGGCAACAATTATCTTTGGATTTAAACCTCTAATTAGTCGTTCTAAGTTGATTTTAGGTGAATTCCGAAGTAAGACTACATCTGGATTAAAATGATTCAACTTGTAAACTGCGCTGCTGTCAACAATTAAAATTGATGCCTTAGAAGTATTCAGAATATCAGGAATTATCTTTTCTTCAATACTATGAATATCCCGCCCCGTTTTATAATCTTTTAGCCGAATTTCATCTTGCAGCTTGTCTTCTAAATTATGGTAAAGCGTAAACTGTTTTGGCTCGTCAATACCTATCATAGTTTTTCTAGGCTTATGAAAAACTATACTTTCTGAAGTTGAATTCTGCATTTTGCTATAGAGCATACTGCTTTGAAATATTAGAATTCCGCAGAGAAAGAAAACAAGATTTCTGAAGTTCCTCCGGTAGATTAAAAGAATGAAAAAGAAAATGAGCAAATAAGCACTTAAACTCTGCCAGATATTAAAATGAATATCGGTGAACACAAAATCTTCTTTCCCTGCAACCCAACCAATAAATTGATTCATTAAACCAATAAGGTTTCCGTAGGTTTCAGCTAGAATGTCCGGCAGGAGTTTCAATAAAGCTAGTAGAATAACGAGAATTCCCAGGCCGAGAATTAGTCCCAGAACCGGTAAAACTACCAGGTTAGAAAGAAAGAATAAACCCGGAAATTGATGGAAATAAAATAAACTTAAGGGTAAAACCCCAATTTGTGCAGCGATGCTCACCGTCAATAAGCCCCAAAAGTATTTTATGATTTTAAACTTTGGTTGCCACAGCTTAAAAAGTTTAGGCTGAATGGTGACAATCGCAAAAACCGCAAGATAACTCAGTTGAAAACCCACCTGAAATATGAAATAAGGATTTACCAGGAGTAAAATAAACAGGGAAATAAACAAACTGTTCAAAACACTGGTTTTTCGCCGCATTTGCATCCCAATAGCGATAAAAGAAAACATCGTTACCGCCCGAACTACCGATGGCGAAAGTCCTGCTAACATAGCAAAGCTCCACATTAATAGAAATTAGAATAAAGGTTTTTAGAACAAGTCCGTTTTTTAGATAATTAAGAGGAGCGAAGAGCCAATTTAAAATGAGCAAAATAATCCCTACGTGGAGGCCAGATACGGCTAGAATATGAATGGCACCTGCTGCAGCATATTCATCGTAAATCTCTTTTGAAATATCCTGCCGCTGTCCTAATAATAAAGCCTGCATTATGGCTAATTCATCTTTATTGAATTTAGCTTCAGATAGGTTTTGGATCAATCGCTCCCTGAAATTAGAAATATGAGTTAGCAGCCTCTTTTCTGAATGCGGTAAAATTTGTATCTCGGCTTTTCTCAATTGCAATTGCTTTTCAACCTTTTGCTTTTGCATAAACTTTCGGTAATTAAACCGATAGGGATTTAAAGGCTCAGCAATATTTGTAAGCTTACCTGGCACTAGCAATTTCATTCCGGGCTTTATATTACTGGAAATAGAATCTTTGGAAATATTGAGTAAGATCTTTCCTGTTACCGGAGTTGAATTTTTATCTGAAAAGATCCTTTCCGCTTCAGCGATATACGGCTGGTTGTAAAGATTGGGTTTCAGGGTTTCAATGACACGAATTTGTATGACATCTGCTTCAGCAGTTGGAAGATTGATATAATGTTGCGGCTGATTTTTAGGCTGATGAAGGTAAGCGGTTGCCATTCCTAAGCTAAAGATCAAACTCCAGGTACATATTCCGAAGAAGGTATCGTCGAATAGCTTTTTGCGTGCTCTGAAAAAACTTATACAGAAAATAAGAAATAAAGCACCTAAAAATATAAAAAGCGGTATTGCTGGCAGATCAATAGAAAATCCGGTAATGATTCCCAGGATCAGGAATATGGAAAGCTTTATGATAGTAAAATTCAAAAATTGCATCCCTGTTGTTTTTTGTAGGGCGGCAATTATCTACTGAAGATACTAAAAATTATAAAATGCGACGGGCCATAACAAAATTACCGTTCCAATAAGGCTCAGAAAGCGAGGATACAATTACCCCTCGGGAGGTAGAGGCGTGAATAAAATAGATGTCGTCACGTTCTATTTCTACCACCAAACCAACGTGATTAATGACTTTGCGATTCTTGTTGGTTTCAAAAAAAAGTAGGTCCCCGGGATTTACCTCTTTTATATACAGGCGTTCACCTTCCAGAGACATTGCACGAGAAGTTCTGGGAATTGCGATATCTTCTTCTAAAAATGCGGTGTAAATAAGTCCGGAGCAGTCCATACCTCGCTTTGTAGTTCCGCCGTATTTATAGCGTGTGCCTTCAAAACTTTTTGCGTTAGAAATAATATTATAAACCTTTTCATTGGCAGGTTCAATTTCAGAATTTCCAGGGCGGGAATATCTCTCAGAACGATTTTCTTCGCTTTTAGTAGTGATAACTTTAGAACGTGAGCTTCCGCAGGAAATAAGGCTTATAAGGAAAAAGCCTAAAAAAAGTGATTTTAAAACTTTCAACATAGATCAATTTTTAATCCCTCATTGAGGGTTTAAATTTTCCGAGGCTTTGCTCGAAATTATAAAAAAATACATACTAATTGTTCGTGGCTTTGACTCCAGGTTTTTGAATGGATTTGACAATAAGTTGCGCTGTTTTTTCGCTGGCGCCTTTCCCGCCTAATTTTTGTTCTAATTCAAAATAATCTTTAAAGATTTTTGTGCGATGCTCGTCCTCCAGTATTTTCTTAAACTCTTTTTTAAGTGTTTTAGTATTGAAATCGTTCTGAATTAACTCCTTTACCACCTCGCGATTCATAATGAGATTTACCAGTGAGATATAATCTAAATTTACAATTCTACGCGCAATTTGATAAGAAACATAGCTGCCTTTATAGCAAACCACTTCAGGGATTTTAAATAAAGCGGTTTCTAAAGTCGCGGTACCCGAAGTTACCATAGCTGCGTGAGCAAGGCTTAGCACATCATAGGTTTTGTTCATTATTAGTTTGATGTTCTTTTGCTTAATAAAGGGAGCGTAGAACTCTGCATCCTGGCTGGGTGCACCTGCAATTACAAATTGGTATTCAGGAAAATCTGGAGTAATGCTTAACATAACCTCCAGCATTTTTGAAATTTCCTGTTTACGGCTTCCGGGCAAAACAGCAATTATAGGTCTTTCGTCTAATTCATATTCTTTTTTAAGTGCAGGTACATTTGGGAGCTTCTTCTGGCCAATGGCATCAATAAGCGGGTGACCTACAAAATGAACCGGGAAATTATGTTTTTCTTCATAAAACTCTTTTTCAAACGGAAGTATGACATACATATGATCTATATCCCGTTTTATCGCATTGATCCTGTTTTCTTTCCAGGCCCAAATTTGTGGAGAAATATAATAATGCGTCTGGTAGCCTTGTTCTTTAGCCCATTTGGCGATCCTTAAATTAAAGCCGGGATAATCTACAAAAATGATGGCATCGGGATTAAAAGCACTGATATCTTCCTTGCAAAAGGAAATATTTTTAAGAATGGTTTTTAGATTGAAAAGCACCTCTACAAAACCCATAAAAGCCAATTCCCGATAATGCTTTACCAGTTGCCCGCCCTGTTCCTGCATAAGATCGCCACCCCAAAACCTGAATTCAGCCTGGGAATCATTTTCTTTTAAAGCGCGCATCAGGTTAGACGCGTGAAGATCTCCAGAAGCTTCGCCGGCAATAATGTAGTATTTCATCAGTTTATAAATTTTTCCGCTTCGGGAATTTGTGACAGGTTATATTCATATGCCTGTTCGCTATCCTTTTTTGCTTCCAGCTGTTATTATTTAAACAATTTTAGAGATAAAAATGCTTATTGCAGCTATAATGGTTGCTAATAATACACCTCTTGCGTGATAGTTTTGCTTTTTTCTAATAAAAACGAAAAAAGGGAGAAAGTTTAAAATAGCACCAAGAGCAATTAGTTTTCCAATATAGCCCTGGGCAATGGCATCGTCTAAGGTTTCATCTATTCCCATTTCAGAGAAAAGAAGGATATAAAGGAAAATACCGCCAATATTGGCAGAAAGTCCTGTCAGAAATCCTATAAAGATGTTTTGCTTAATCATTAAGCTCCCAATTGTTTAAGTCGTCTAAAAAATGATGGGCGGTTAAGTCAAATTGTACCGGTACCACTGAAACGTAGCCGTTCTGTAAAGCCCATTCATCGGTATCTTCCCCTTTATCTTTATTCACAAATGTACCGGTAAGCCAGTAATAATCGCGTCCCTGTGGGTTGGTTCTTTTATCAAATTCTTCTTCCCAATGTGCGTTCGCCTGTCTGCAAACTTTCATTCCTTTAATTTCTGAACCAGATAGTTTTGGAATATTTACATTTAGAACAACACCGGTTGGCAAACCATTTTTAATGACATTCCTGGTAATGGCCTTTACATATTTTCTCGCAGGCTCAAAATCTGCATTTAAAGAATAATCCAGTAGCGAAAACCCAATTGCGGGAATTCCTTCTACACCGGCTTCTACTGCAGCACTCATAGTTCCTGAATAGATCACGTTTATAGAGGAATTAGAACCGTGGTTAATTCCGCTAACACAAAGATCGGGTTTGCGATGCAGGATTTCCTGTGTGGCGATCTTTACACAATCTGCCGGAGTGCCCGAGCAACTGTATTCTTTATGCTTGTAATTTTCTTTAATGGTTACCTGTTCACAAAATAAGGTGTCGCTAATAGTGATGGCATGACCCATTCCGCTTTGCGGACTGTCAGGTGCCACAACCACTACATCGCCCAGCTCTTTCATCACTTCTATTAGAGTTCTTATCCCTGGTGCAGTTATACCATCATCGTTAGTTACTAGAATTAAAGGTCTCTTCTTCGTCATAGCTTATTTTATATAGGCTAAAATAGTAATTTCAGCAAGAAACCTTATCTTAGTAGTTTAACAAATTATTATTACCTGTTAGCTTTATTGGCACAATTTTTAATGTATTTTGGAGAGCTGTTAATGATGAAATTTATGCGATTTATGAAAAGGAATTTAAAAATCTTAGTGGTAGTGCTACTAATGGCTGCCACCTCCTGTAGTTTTACTACTAAAAAGTTTGACGACCCTAATAAAGATAAACTTCTTATAGACCTTATTACTTACGTTCTTAACGAAGGTCACTATGATGCCCGGGATATTAATGACGAATTTTCTGAAGGTGTTTACGATAAATATCTTGAAGGTTTAGATGGGTCTAAACGTTTCTTTTACGAAAGTGACATTGAAGAATTCAATGCTTACCGAGATAAAATAGATGACCAGATCAAGGAAAAGCAAATTGACTTTTTTGATCTTACTTACAACCGACTTTTAAAACGATCTGAAGAAGCAAGGGATATCTACAAAGAGCTCCTGGAAAAACCTTTTGATTTTTCTGAAACAGAAGATATCAATACTGACTTTTCTGAAGCCGAGTATGTTTCTTCTAAAAAAGAACTGAAAGAACGTTGGAGAAAACAGCTTAAATTTTCTACGCTTATCACTTATTTCGATAAAATTGAAGAAGAAGAGCAGAAAAAAGAAGAAGACTCAGATTACGAAATGAAGTCTAAAGAAGAGCTTGAAAAAGAAGCCCGTGAGGTGACTTTAAGTTCTTTAGAAGAGTATTATGATTTTACAGACGATCTTGAGCGTAAAGACTATTTTTCAGTGTATTTGAACTCAATTGTAGAAGCTTTTGATCCTCATACCTTTTATTTTGCTCCTCAGGATAAAGATAGATTTGATATTGCAATGTCCGGTAAATTAGAAGGAATTGGAGCCAGGCTGCAAAAGAAAAGCGATAATATTACCATTACCGAAGTGATCTCTGGAGGTCCTGCCTGGAGAAGTGAAGAGCTTTCTGAAGGAGATGAGATCTTAAAAGTACAGCAAGAAGACGAGGATGATCCTGTGAGTATCGTGGGGATGCGTTTAGAAGATGCCGTAGATTTAATTAAAGGCCCAAAAGACTCTAAAGTAACTTTAACGGTTCGTAAAAAATTAATGGGTAATATTGAGGAGATTACACTTACCCGTGATATTGTTGAGATTGAAGAAACCTATGCTAAAACAGCTATGGTTCAAGAAGAAGGTAAGAATTTTGGGATAATCAATTTGCCTAAATTCTACTTTAATATGGAAGATTATGAAGAGCGAAATGCTGCTTCAGATATCAAAAAAGATATTATTAGATTGAAAGAACAAAATATGGACGGCCTGGTGCTTGACCTTAGAAATAATGGGGGAGGATCTTTAAAAACGGTGGTTGATATTGCAGGACTTTTTATTGAAGAAGGACCAATTGTTCAGGTGAAATCTAACGGACAAAGAAAAGATGTACTTTCAGATGAAGATCCTTCTGTACTTTGGGATGGTCCGCTTGTGATTTTAGTAAACGAACTTTCAGCTTCAGCTTCAGAAATTCTGGCCGCTGCAATGCAGGATTATAAAAGAGCAATCATAATAGGTAGCAAACAAACCTATGGAAAAGGAACTGTTCAAAATGTGATAGACCTTAATCGTTGGTTAAGAAGCAATGAATTTGGAGATGTAGGAGCACTTAAATTAACTACCCAGAAGTTTTACAGGGTAAATGGTGGTTCTACCCAATTAGAAGGTGTGAAGAGTGACGTAGTAGTTCCAGACCGTTATAGTTTTGTAGATATTGGAGAGAAAGATCAGGACAATCCTCTACCCTGGGATAAAATAGATCCCGCCAATTACAGCGTTTGGGATGGTTATGTGAATTTTGAAAAAACCATTGCAGAAAGTAAAGAGAGAATGAAGTCTAATGAGCAATTAAAGCTTATTGAGCAACACGCTAAATGGATTAAAGACCAGAGTGAAGATAGTTTCCATTCCCTGAATTTCGAAGAATATGCTTCAACGGCTGAAAGGAACCAGGAAATGGCAAAAAGGTTTGACTCTATAAAAAACTATAAGACTAATCTTACTTTTACTTCTTTACCTTATGAAGAAGAGATGTTTCAAAACGATACTATCTTAGAAGAGAAAAGAGATCGCTGGCATGCTAATTTAAGCAAAGACGTGTATGTTGAAGAAGCAATCCACGTGCTGGCTGATATGAAAAAGAATAATATAAGACAGGATAAATTGGCCAAAGTTCAGGACTAATTTTTCTTTTAGAAAAGATTAAAGCGCTTCAGAAATGAGGCGCTTTTTTTATGCGTTAGAGTCTTAATTATCTTCAAATCGAATTGACTTAATTCAGTTCAATTTAGCCAGGTAATTTTCTTCCGAAAAACTTAGATTTGCATTATGCTGAAACGAAAATATATTTATCCGTTAGTCATCTTAATTGTTGCTGCGATTTTAATTACTGTAGAACGCTGTAACTAAAATGACATCCTATCTGAATCCAGCTTTATAAAAATAAAGAGTAGGATAGTAAATGCCCAAAGCCCTGAGCCTCCGTAACTCAAGAAAGGTAAAGGAATACCTACGGTAGGGAAAATGCCAATAACCATCCCGATATTTACCAGGAAGTGCATAAAAATAATTCCTATTACCCCATAACCATAAACCCGGGTAAAAGTAGATCGTTGCCGTTCTGCAAGGTAGAGTAGGCGTAACATAAGCATGACGAAAAGGCCAAGGATAAATGTACTGCCTAAAAAGCCCCATTCTTCTCCTACGGTGCTAAAAATATAGTCTGTATGTTGTTCCGGGACAAAATGCCCTTTGGTTTGAGTTCCTTCGGTCCAGCCTTTTCCAAATAAGCCGCCACTACCAATAGCAATTTCACTTTGATTGGTATTATAGCCAATTCCGCGGGAATCCACTTCTTTGCCCAGTACAATATTGAAACGATCTCTGTGGTGTTGTTTAAAAACATTTTCAAAAACATAATTTACCGAAAGGGAAAATCCTATGGCTACGGCAGCAAAAAACAGGTATTTAAAAAGGTTGGGTCTTCGCTTTAAGTTTTTGAGGTAAACCAATATAGCAATTAATAAAACACCGCCAATTACCCACGCCGGGCCAAAAGCAAGAGTAGCCACAAAAAGCGTAGCTGCGAAGAATCCTAATAATAAATATGCGAAATGAAGGCCTTCCCGGTAAAGTGCAAAAGCAAATGAAAAATAAACCATAGCACTCCCTGCATCTGGCTGTAACAGCACTAAAATCATTGGAAGGGCAATGATAAGGAAAACCCTTAATTGATGCTTAAAGTCTTTAATATTGGTCTGTATACCGCTTAGATATTTAGCCACGGCAAGTGCAGTTGCTGCCTTTGCAAATTCTGCCGGTTGAATACTAATAGGACCTATTTGGTACCAGGCAGTTTGGCCGGCAATTGTGCTACCAAAAACAAACAATCCGGCTAAGCTTAACAGGCTTATGGCATAAATAACACTGGAAAATCTCTGGTAAAATTTAGCTTCAATAGATAATAATATAATTATTAAAAGAAAGCTTAAAATGATCCAAAGTCCCTGTTTACTATATATTTGATTGAATTCAAAAAAACTCGTGTGACTTTCGGCTAAGGAAGCTGAGTAAATATTAGCCCAGCCAAATCCAACTAGTAAGAGATAAATTAAAATAGTAAGCCAATCGAATCCCGCTACACTTTTCCCCATTTATCGATTAATTATAAAAGGTTCCCCGCTTAATGGTTTTGCATACTCTTCTTCAAGACTGTTGTTTAAGATCCAGTCTTCCATATCTGTTCGGGTTATTTCTTTTTTAATATATTTTTCAACCATTAGGCTCGCAATTCTTCCGGCATAACGGCTTCCCCAATATCCATTTTCCACAAATACGGCAATGGCAATTTTAGGATTGTCTACCGGTGCAAAAGCCACAAAGATGGAATGATCTGTAAGTTGGGTTCGCTTACCATCTATTTTAGTATAATTTTCTGCAGTACCGGTTTTTCCGGCAATTTCAATACCGGGTATTTGCAAACTTCTGGCGGTACCATTTTTATAAACTTCGTGCATTCCCTCAACTACCGGATCAAAATGCTTCCTGTCTATAGTAGTTTCATTCTTCACCGTGAATTTTTCCTCTTTTATGGGATCGCCATCAACTTTCTTTAAAATATGAGGCGTATAATACCAACCACGATTGGCAATAGTGGCCGTCATATTCGCTAATTGAATAGGAGTCATTAAAATCTCTCCCTGGCCAATGGCATTAGAAATTGTGGCCGTAGAGTACCATTTATAGGTTGGGTAATTATAAATTCGGTTATAATAATCGGCATCGGGTATTTTTCCCGGTCTACCGGTACTGAGGTCATTCCCCATAAACTGCCCAAGACCAAAACTTTGTAAGTGCTTGTTCCAGGTGTCCATTCCTTCCTGTGGAGTTGGATATTTTTCTATCGTTTTTCGATAAACCTGAGCAAAGTAAGAATTACAGGAATGTGCAATTCCCGGCACCAAATCAAGTGGGCTGGGATGCGAGTGGCATCCTAAAGGGCGTCTTGCACCATAGTGGTAACCATTATTACAGGAGAATCTGTCATCTGTATCTATAACGCCTTCCTGAAGCGCAATTAAGCCGGTTAAGGTTTTAAAAGGAGATCCGGGAGGGTATTCGGCTAAAAGTCCGCGATCGTAAAGTGGTTGGGCAATAGAGTCGTAATAAAGCCTGGTGTAGTTAGGAGATCTCTTGCGGCCCACCAGTAATGCAGGATCGTATGTAGGAGCAGTTACCAAAGATAGAATTTCACCGCTTTCCGGCTCTATGGCAACAATTCCCCCGCGTTTGTTTTTCATTAATTTTTCTCCATAGGCCTGAAGCTCGGCATCTATGGTAATGCTGATATCCTTTCCTTTGGTTGGCAGTGTATCATAAATACCTTCTTTATACGGCCCAATATCTCTGTTAAACCTATCTTTCTGAATGTATTTTACCCCTTTTTCGCCACGTAGTAATTCTTCGTAAACTTTTTCTACACCGCTTCGGCCAATAAGGTCACCAGAAATATAATACGGATCTTCATTAACTTTCTTCTGATTTACCTGTGCAATATAACCCAGCACATTTGCGCTGTGGTCTACCTGGTAATCTCTTAATGAACGCTTTTGAATATAAAAACCTTCATATTTACGCATTTTCTCCTGTAAATAGGCATATTCAGCTTTGGTGAGCTGCGGAATAATTACCGAAGGAAGAATAGGCGAGTAGATCTTTGCTTTATCGAGGCGGCGGCCCAGTTCTTCTGGTTCTATGCTTAGAATCTTACAAAATTCAGTAGTGTCAAAAGGTTTAAGGTTTCTGGGAATCGCCATCACATCGTAAGAAGGTTGGTTAGAAACCATCAATTTCCCATTTCTGTCAGAAATATAACCGCGTTGCGGGTAATCGTAAACAACTTCTATAGCATTATCCTGCGATCTTACCGCAAGAGAATCGTCCATTATTTGCAAATAGAAAAGCCGGGCAAGAAAAATAAGCCCCGTGGTAAAGATAATAATGTAAAGAAGTAATTTTCTCATCTATATTTTTTGCTGAAAACTGCTAAACTAAGCATGATCATAATAACACTGAAGATCCCTGAAAATAACGTTTTCTTGAGGACTATTATTATATGACTTAAGCTAAACATTTCCAAGAAAAATAATATAAAATGATGAATTAAAATACTAATAAAAATATAGCTTAATCTCGCCCCAATTGGCGTGGTAGAAAGTCTTAAATTCTGGTGATCATAACTTATCCCAAATGAAAATCTAAGTAGGTTAGGCCTAATAAAAGCAATCACTGTACAGGCAGCCGCATGAATCCCGCCACTATCCTCAAAAAGATCTATACTAAAGCCTAATAAAAAAGCCAGGACTAAAAAAATACTTTGGTTTCCGTTAAACGGGTAAAGCAAGATAAACAGGACGTACAGATATGGGTTTATGTAACCCAGAAAATTAATATTGTTGAGGATTAGTACTTGTATAAATACTAAGCCAACAAACCTGATGATATTTTTTAGAATACTATTGTTCATCTTCCTGCTCCTCTAATTCCAGTATTTCTTCCCGCTCCAGGTTCTCAATAACATACACATAACCAATATTGGTCATATCATTAAAGAGCTTAACATTAATAGTGTAGTAACTCTCGCTTTGGTCTAATTTAAAATCTTCAATGCTACCAATAGGAATTCCTTCAGGAAAAATTAAAGATTTACCCCCGGTTACAATGGTATCACCTTCTTTGACAGGTGCCTGCCTGGGAACATCAATTAACTGTACAATATTGGGGTTTTTGCCATTCCATATTAAACTTCCAAAATGGTTGGTTTTGCTTAATTGGGCATTAATCCGGGATTCTGAATTCAATATGGAAATTACCCGGGAAAACCTGTTGTTAACCCTGTCTATAATTCCAATTACTCCTTTGCTGGTAATAACTCCAAATTCAGATTTTATGCCAGCTTCTTTTCCCTGGTTTAGGGTTAGGAAGTTATTTCGCTTGGCATAATTATTATTAATCACTCTTGCGGTTCTAAAATAATAAGTGCCATCAAAACTGGAAGTATCGGTATAGTTTTCTACCGAAATTGTGTCGTTTAAATTGGTGAGAACATTACGCAATTGCTTATTCTCTTCCATGAGTCGCTTGTTGTACTCATCTAAATGCATGTACTTATCAAAATCGTTGGCCCAGGAATAGATGCCGCCGGTAAGGCTGTTGGCCGAACTTATAAAACTACTCTTGTGATAAGAATGGGTTTGAATAGTGAAAAATACAGCTAATGCAAGCAGAAATAAGAAAAGAATATTATTCTTATTCCGAATAAGAAAATTGAAAATTTGCTGCATAAAACTACTTCTCCTACTTTATCAAAATTCCCTTATAACGATTTAGGGTTTTTAAGCATATTCCGGTTCCTCTTACTACCGCTCTTAATGGATCTTCGGCGATATAAACCGGAAGATCGGTTTTTTGAGATAATCTTTTATCCAAACCTCTAAGCATAGATCCACCACCGGCAAGATAAATACCGGTATTGTAAATATCGGCTGCAAGCTCTGGTGGGGTTTGAGATAAGGTTTCCATTACCGCATCTTCAATCCTTAAAATAGATTTATCCAGGGCTTTTGCAATTTCACGATAAGAAATGTTTACCTGCTTGGGTTTTCCTGTTAAAAGGTCACGTCCCTGAACACTCATTTCTTCTGGCGGAACTTCTAAATCTTCAGTTGCCGCACCAATCTGTATTTTTATTTTTTCAGCAGTACGCTCTCCAACATATAAGTTGTGCTGCGTACGCATATAATAAACAATATCATTAGTAAATACATCACCGGCAATTTTAACCGATTTATCGCAAACAATTCCACCAAGTGCAATTACCGCGATTTCGGTAGTACCACCACCTATATCTACGATCATATTTCCTTTAGGCTGCATAATATCTACGCCAATACCAATTGCAGCCGCCATAGGCTCGTGAATAAGGTAAACCTCTTTCCCATTCACACGCTCTGCACTTTCTTTTACCGCACGCATTTCTACTTCGGTAATTCCAGATGGAATACAAATTACCATTCTAAGCGCCGGCGTGAACATCTTCTTTTTAAGTGCCGGAATTTCTTTAATGAACATGGTGAGCATTTTCTCACTGGCATCAAAATCGGCAATTACCCCATCTTTCAATGGGCGAATGGTTTTTATATTCTCATGGGTTTTTCCCTGCATCATCGCAGCTTCTTTCCCTACTGCGGTTATTTTTCCCGTAGTACGGTCTCGCGCAACGATAGAGGGACTGTCTACCACCACCTTATCATTATGAATTATAAGGGTGTTTGCAGTTCCTAAATCTATTGCTATTTCTTCAATGAGAAAGTCAAAAAATCCCATGGTTTGTTTGGTATTGAGGTTTGGTAAATGTACTAAAATTAATGTTTAAAATGGCGTGTTCCAGTCATCACCATCGCTATATTATTTTCGTTGCAATAATCTATGCTAAGTTGATCTTTTATTGATCCGCCCGGCTGAATTACTGCTGAAATTCCTTCGTTTCCGGCAATCTCCACACAATCAGGAAACGGGAAAAATGCATCACTTGCCATTACCGCTCCTTTTAAACTGAAATTAAAAGATTTTGCCTTCTCAATACTTTGTTTTAAAGCATCTACACGAGAAGTTTGCCCGGTACCGCTGGCACATAATTGCTTGTTTTTTGCCAATACGATAGTGTTGGATTTTGTGTGCTTACAGATTTTTGAAGCGAATAACAGGTCAGATAACTCATCATCTGTTGGATTATTGTTTGTCGCCTGTTTTAAATCTTCAAGAGCATCTGTTTTATGATCTTTCTCCTGAACTAAAACTCCGTTTAAACAAGTTCTAACTTGTTTCTGCGGAAGTTCGGTTTCTTTCTGGATCAATAAAATTCTATTCTTTTTTCCTTTAAGAATTTCTTCGGCCTCTTTAGAAAATGAAGGAGCGATCACTACTTCGCAGAACAATTTATGAATTTCTTCTGCTGTAGCCTTATCAATTTCAACATTACTAATTAAAATCCCTCCAAAAGCTGAAACAGGATCTCCCGCCAAAGCATCTACATAAGCCTGGTGAATAGTGTCGCGTTGCGCTATACCGCAGGCGTTATTATGTTTTAAAATTGCAAAAGTTGGCGCTTCACCTTTAAATTCGTTAATAAGATTTACAGCGGCGTCAACGTCTAGCAGGTTGTTGTAAGAAAGTTCTTTTCCGTGAAGTTTATCAAACATGGCTTCAAAATCGCCATAAAACTCACCTTTTTGATGCGGATTTTCCCCGTATCTAAGTGTTTTTCCGTTTTGAATACTTTCTTTATAAACTTCAATTTCCTCTTCAGCATTAAAATAGTTGAAAATCGCAGTATCGTAATGTGAGGAAATATTAAAAGCTTTTCCTGCAAAAAGTTTACGATCAGCAAGGCTGGTTTCTCCACTTTTTTCGTCCAGTAAATTTTCAAAACTTTTATAATCTTCAACCGAAGAAACACAAAGCACATCTTTAAAGTTCTTTGCCGCAGCGCGAATAAGCGAAATTCCGCCAATATCTATTTTTTCAATAATATCCTGTTCTGAAGCTCCCGAAGCTACGGTTTTTTCAAAAGGATAAAGATCTACAATCACAATGTCTATCTGCGGAATTTCGTATTCAGCAAGTTCCTTTACATCACCTTCATTATCCTGACGATTTAAAATTCCGCCGAAAACTTTTGGATGAAGTGTTTTAACACGTCCGCCTAAAATTGAAGGATATGAAGTCACATCTTCTACAGGAACTACGTTAATTCCCAGATCTTTGATGAATTTTTCGGTACCTCCGGTAGAGTAAATGGTGATTCCCAGGTCGTTCAGTTTTTTTACGATGGGTTCCAGGCCGTCTTTGCTAAATACAGAAATTAAAGCAGATTTTGCTTTTTTTAAGTCGCTCATTGTGTTGTGTTTGTTAAAGTGGCAAAAGTAAGTATTTAAGCCAAAAACATAAAAGGCATTTCTTTTATTTATCCAGAAATTTTGTAACGAATTTTAAACCCGGGCGTCATACCACTAAGCACAAAAAAATCTGCGCTTTATTTACTCATTAAGTGAGGTTTAAAATGTGCCGAAACTGGCGTTAAAGTGTTTTTAATTTTTCAACCCAATAACTCGTGGGTCTGTCCCGAGCTTTATTTATTATGCTGATATATTTACGCGTACTTAAAGAGAGTTTTAATTTTGCGATCAACGCATTAAAAAACAATAAGCTAAGAACTTTTTTGTCTTTGCTTGGCGTTACTATCGGTATTTTTTCCATTATTGGGGTGCTTGCCGCGGTAGATTCTTTAGAGCGTGAAATTAAAGGGAGTTTAAGCGCTTTAGATAATAGCACTATTATAGTAATGCGTTTTTCTTTTGGTCCTACCGAAGTTCCGCAATGGAAACGCCAGCAATTTCCAGATGTTTCTTACGATGAATATCAATATTTAAAAAGAAATCTTCCCAATACAGAATCTATAGCCTATAGCATTGGTGTGCCAAATGAATCTATAAAGCACGAGGATGTTACCAGTACAGGCGTAGGCGTAGGGGCAGTTACGCACGAATATTATGATATTGAAGCCTTTGAATTAGAAGGCGGTCGGTTTTTTAACGAATCTGAATCGGTTAGTGGTTCGCCGGTAATTGTTTTAGGTCACGAAATTGCCAATAATCTTTTTGGAAACTTTGATCCGCTTGGGAAAGAAGTGCGTATGTATGGCCGTAAACTTACGGTTATTGGCGTATTGTCTAAACAGGGTGCCAGTCTATTTGGCGGCTCCAGGGATGGCCAGGTTTTTCTTCCCGCAA
Source organism: uncultured Flavobacteriaceae bacterium (assembly GCA_963727565.1). Classification (GTDB taxonomy): domain Bacteria; phylum Bacteroidota; class Bacteroidia; order Flavobacteriales; family Flavobacteriaceae; genus Salegentibacter. The sequence goes on along the minus strand of CAVSGU010000005.1, from coordinate 198,861 downwards.
ATGTTGCGAGAAGGGTTTATGGAGATAATAACAAAGGCGTTTTTCCGCAGTTGATCTTAAAACCTGAAGATGATGTGGATAATGCTGAATACATTGCTGTGCTTGAGCAACAATTGCGTAATTACCGCGGAATTAAACCCGGTGACATCAATAACTTTTTTGTAAATCAACTTCAGGGATTTGCCGATTTTATAGATAATATTACCGGCCAGCTTAATTTTATAGGACTTATTATTAGTGGATTTTCACTTTTAGTTGGGGGCTTCGGGATTGCGAATATTATGTTTGTTAGCGTTAAAGAGCGAACAAATCTTATTGGTATTCAGAAATCTTTGGGTGCAAAGAATAAATTTATCCTGTTTCAGTTTTTATTTGAAGCTATAATCCTGGCTATCATTGGCGGTCTTGTAGGTCTCGGACTTGTTTGGTTGGTTTCCATCGCCGCTTCGCAATTTACCGGTGATTTCCAATTTGTACTTTCTTCCTGGAATATGTTTATAGGAACAGCTGTTTCAGCATTAATCGGATTGATTTCAGGAATAATTCCGGCAATTTCAGCTTCAAAATTAGATCCGGTAGAAGCTATTAGAACAGGAATGTAATTTTATGAAGAAAATCAACTTGAAATATCAATTTATTGTTTTCCTGTTTTGCGGATTTACTGCAATGGGAGTTTATGCCCAGGATGATTCATTAATACTTACTGCTGAAGAAAATAAGGAATGGATAGAAAACCTTAAAGCTGAAGAAGAATTGAGCCAGCAATTAAGTTCGTTGAAAAAGCGAATAGTGGCAGATACAGCCGTAAACTTTTCCTCACGCTTTATATGCTTCACAGGCCTTTCTCCCGAAAAGCGAAAGGAGATAGAAGCTAAAAGAAAAGCTGAAAAACCAGGCGAAGATTTGCATTCTCGCCACCGTCCCATATATCAATTTGTCAATAACGAAGAAGTAATTTCCCTTAGTGGTATAAAAGACAGTACAGCAGTAGACCTGCAAGAATTTCTTACAACCCAGGAGGTCTCTTCTTTGGAAATATTTTACGATCAGCCCGAGAACGTTCTGTATGGAGTTCGGGGCGAAAGTGGGGTGATATTCATCAAATTAAAAGAGGAAAAAACTTTTGAGCGCGTAAAACAATTACTGCTTTAAGTTTTTAACTTAAAACTTCTGCAACTTTCTCATTTACCCATTGTAAAAATTCTTCATCTTCCTTAGAAAATGGATCTGGGGTATGAGAATCGATGTCTATCTGGCCAATATTTTCGCCGTTCAAGAAAAGAGGAACTACGATTTCAGCTTTCACGTTAATGCTACAGGCTATATAATTAGTTTGCGCTTTTACATCTGGTACAACAAAGTTTTCATTAGAAACCGCTACCTGCCCGCAAATCCCTTTTCCGAAAGGAATAATTGTATGATCTGTTGGTTCCCCGGCAAAAGAGCGTAATTTCAATTCTTCCTTATCGCCGTTCTTAAAATAAAAACCTACCCAATCGTAATAAGGAATATTTTCTTTTAAAACTTCACAAACCTGCGATAACCTGTGGTCTACCGATAGATTTTTGTTTTCAAGAATCGCTTTAATTTCCGGTTTTAATTTCTGAAAAGACATAGTTGATATTTTGGTGCAAAAGTATTTAAAAATAATAGTAAGCGCAGGCACATATTTATATAAATTTGTTAAAAACCAACTCGAAACTTGCTAAAGTTATTCGTTAAATACAAATCGGTACTCCGTTTCATCTTTATGTTTTTGGGGAGTTACCTGGTTTTTACACTTATCTATAATCTATACCTGGAGTTTTTTAGATCTCCGGTTTATTATCCCGATTATTTCACCCATCTCGTAGCAAAACAAAGTGAAGCCTTAATAAGTAGTTTTGGCTATAATGCACAAATTTTACCTCACCAGTCAGAACTTTCTATGAAGTTGATCGTGAATGACGCTTATTTAGCGAGAATTGTAGAGGGTTGCAACGCGATTAGTATTATAATTCTATTTGCTTCTTTTGTGCTTTCCTTCTTCGGAAAATTAAAATTAACGCTACTTTATTTATTGGCGGGAGCTGTAATAGTATACGCGATGAATATAATTAGGATCGCTATTCTTGCCATTGGAATTTATGAATACCCTGAGTATACCGACTTTCTTCATAGCATTATTTTCCCATTAATTATCTACGGCACCGTTTTTATACTTTGGCTTATTTGGGTGCGTATTTATAGCCGTAAACATAACGTATGAAGCAGCTATTAAGACTTTCGGGGATTGGGATTTTAGTAGTCTTACTGGTTTTGGTAAGGCTTTTTGAGCATCAGCTGTTTTACGATCCCTTAATTGATTTTTACCGTTACGGTGGGCATTTAGCGATGGATGTTCCTCAAATTATCTTCCCTAAACTATTGCTGAATATAAGTTTACGTTACTGGCTAAACACCATAATTTCCCTGCTTATTCTTTTTGTAGCTTTTCGGGATAAGAATATCGTGAAGTTCGCCGCCTTATTATTTGCTTTACTTTTCGGAATTAGCCTGGCCACGTTTAGCGTGCTTTATTTTAATCTAAATGCACAAAATGTAATGGGCTTATTTTATGTGAGAAGATTTCTAATTCATCCGTTGTTTATTCTCATTTTACTACCTGCTTTTTACTATTATCGCTTGAAAAAAAGAGCAAATCCATAATATTGAAAGTTTTTCCAAAAAACCTGAAAATACTTTATTTCAAAATTTTACCTATTTTTGTAGCTGATGAAAAAAGCTTTTCAACATAGCATTTCTGTAGCAATGGCATTTTTGGTGCTGTTTTCAACCTTTTCTTTTACGGTTGATAAACATTTCTGCGGAAGCTTTTTAGTGGATAAAGCTATTTTTTCTGAAGCCAAAACCTGCGGAATGGAAATGGAAACTTCAGCTGAAGATTCCTGCTGTACCAATGAAAAATTAGCAATAGAAGGTCAGGATGAGTTAAAACATCAGTTTGATTCTCTAGATCTTCAACAACAGGTTTTTCTTGCCGGTTTTGCTTATTCCTATATCTTCGTTTTTGAAGATTATTCAAAGGAAATTACTCCATTTAAAGATTATTCTCCTCCCTTGCTCGTCAGCGATATTCAGCTGGAAGATCAGGTCTTTCTTATTTGATTATTGAATTTTAGATACTTACCGGTTCATCTTTGAATCCGGCAATAGCCTCGTTTTTATAACTGGCTTTTTAAATTATTCTAAAATTTGATAATTGAAATATTATGCTGAACAAAGGCATTAAATTCTTAATAGAAAATAAACTCGTAGCGGTTATTTTACTCGTCCTTTTTGTGGGTTGGGGTGTGGTGAACGCGCCATTTAACTGGGACACCGGCTTTTTGCCTTCAGATCCTGTGGCGGTAGATGCGATTCCCGATATTGGTGAAAACCAGCAAATTGTATTTACCAAATGGCCGGGGCGATCACCTCAGGATATTGAAGATCAGATCACCTATCCGCTTACTACTTCCCTGCTGGGAATTCCCGGGGTAAAAACCATTCGTAGTTCTTCTATGTTCGGTTTCTCCAGTATCTATATCATTTTTGAAGAAGATGTTGAATTCTACTGGAGCCGAAGCAGGATTCTGGAAAAGCTCAATTCACTTCCCTCTAATTTGTTGCCAGATGGGGTAAGTCCTGCCTTGGGGCCCGATGCTACCGGCCTGGGTCAGATTTTTTGGTATACGCTAGAAGGCCGCGATAAAGATGGAAATGTTACCGGTGGCTGGGATTTACACGAGCTAAGAAGTATCCAGGATTATTACGTGAAATATGCTCTTTCCGGAGCCAGTGGGGTTTCTGAAGTGGCTTCTATAGGCGGCTATGTTCAGGAATATCAAATAGATGTTAATCCGGAGCTCATGCGCCAGTACGGGATTGGACTTCAGGAAGTGGTTTTAGCGGTAAAAGAAAGTAATCGAGATATAGGCGCACAAACCCTGGAGATCAATAATGCCGAATATCTTGTTCGTGGTTTAGGTTACGTGAAATCAGTTGAAGATATCGAAAATGCCGTGGTGACTTCTGAAGATTATACTTCAGTAAGTATCAAAGATATTGCGAAGGTTTCTTTAGGTCCAGCCCAAAGAAGAGGGATTTTGGATAAGGAAGGGGCTGAGGTTGTTGGCGGAGTTGTGGTGGCCCGTTATGGCGCAAATCCGCTGGAAGTGATCAACAATGTTAAGGAACAAATCGATGAGATTAGTCGTGGTTTACCTTCTAAAACACTTAAGGATGGAACCGTTTCCCAGGTTACCATTGTACCTTTTTATGATCGTACCGAATTGATAAAGGAAACCCTGGACACCTTAAGCGAGGCGCTAACCATGGAAATCCTTATCACGATCTTAGTGATTATTGTGATGGTGTTCAATTTACGGGCATCGGTGCTTATTTCGGGCTTGTTGCCGGTCGCGGTTTTAATGGTTTTCATCTCGATGAAACTATTTAATGTGCCGGCCAATATTGTGGCTTTATCTGGTATCGCTATTGCTATTGGGACCATGGTAGATGTTGGGGTTATTTTATCTGAAAATATTCTCCGGCATCTTGATGACCGCAGTATCGATGAACATGGAAATAAACTTCCTATTAACAATGTTGTTTATAATGCCACTTCAGAAGTTTCCGGGGCGATCTTAACTGCAGTGCTTACCACTATTATTAGTTTTATCCCTGTCTTTACTATGATAGGAGCCGAAGGAAAATTATTTAGACCCCTGGCATTTACTAAAACCATGGCGCTAGTGGCTTCGCTGATCGTCGCTTTATTTATAATTCCGCCTTTTGCTGCAACTTTCTTTAAGAAAAGAACTGCAAAAGCCAGCGTTGGATATGTACTCAATGCGATTCTTGTCATAGCGGGACTCACTGCGATGGTCTTTGGTTATTTTACCGGGATTATTTTAGTAGCTTTTGGCGTAACGGGCATTTTGATACTTCAGAAAAAGATCACGCCAAAAAGGGCAAATCTTATCAATATCATCATTTCAGCTTTCGCCATTGTCTTTTTATTGGCTGAATATTGGAGGCCGCTTGGTTTTGACCGAAGCATTTTTATGAACCTTATTTTCGTTGGTCTTATCGCTTTTGGTTTGCTGGGCATTTTCACGATTTTCAGAAGAAATTATACCCGAATTTTGACCTGGGCGCTGGCCAATAAAATCCTTTTTCTATCGGTCCCCACGGTAATTGTGATTTTTGGGTTCTTAATTATGCAAAATACAGGCAAGGAATTTATGCCTTCTCTAAATGAAGGCTCCTTTTTATTGATGCCAACTTCTATGCCTCATGCCGGCGTGGAAGAAAATAAGAGAGTATTGCAGCAACTGGATATGGCTGTAGCCAGTATTCCTGAAATTGAAACCGTGGTGGGAAAGGCTGGCCGAACAGAATCGGCACTGGATCCCGCACCACTTTCTATGTATGAAAATATTATTCAGTATAAATCTGAATATATGCGGAATGCGGATGGAGAGCGCCAACGATATAAGGTAAATGAAGATGGTTTATTTGTATTGAAAAATGGCAAGCTGGCACTAAATCCCAATTCTGATATTGATGAAGATGTCAATTATAAAGAAGCTAAACTGGTCGCTGATCCATTAAGCCTGAAACACGAGCAACTACTGCCCGATGAAGATGGGGAATATTTCCGAAACTGGCGCCCCGGAATAGAATCACCCGATGATATCTGGAACGAAATCGTACAGGTTACTAAATTACCCGGAGTTACTTCGGCACCAAAACTTCAGCCTATAGAAACCCGACTGGTTATGCTCCAAACCGGGATGCGTGCGCCAATGGGAATAAAAGTAAAAGGGGATAACCTGCAACAAATAGAAGCTTTCGGTATGAAACTGGAAGAAATCCTGAAAGAAGCTGAAGGCGTAAAAGATGAAGCTGTTTTTGCCGATAGAATCGTAGGGAAACCTTATTTATTGATCGATATTAAACGCGATCGCCTGGCCAGATACGGAGTGTCTATTGAAGATGTTCAGCAAATTCTGGAAGTTGCGGTGGGCGGAATGCAAATAACACAGACTGTAGAAGGTCGGGAACGATACGGAGTTCGAGTGCGTTACCCACGAGAATTAAGAGCTAACCCCGAAGATATTAAAGATATTTATGTTCCTGTAGAAGGGGGAAGCCCCATACCATTAAGCGAATTGGTAAATATAAGATATGAAAAGGGGCCGCAAGTGATTAAAAGTGAGGACACCTTTTTAATTGGATATGTGTTGTTCGATAAGCTAGATGGGTATGCGGAAGTAAATGTGGTAGAAAATGCCCAGGCAACTATTCAGGAGAAGATAGATTCGGGAGAATTGGTAGTTCCACAAGGTATCAACTATCGTTTTACGGGTACTTATGAAAATCAGTTAAGGGCAGAAAAAACCCTTTCTGTCGTAGTGCCTTTATCCTTGCTCATCATTTTTCTGATCCTTTATTTTCAGTTTAAATCTGTTTCGACTTCTCTAATGGTGTTTACGGGAATTGCGGTTGCTTTTGCCGGCGGTTTCTTAATGATCTGGTTTTATGGTCAGGATTGGTTTATGAATTTTAACTTCTTTGGGGAGAACCTGCGGGACTTATTCCAGATGCATACCATTAATCTTAGTGTGGCGGTTTGGGTAGGTTTTATTGCCCTTTTTGGAATCGCGACCGATGATGGAGTGGTGATGGCCACTTACCTTACCCAAACTTTCGATAAAAATCTAACTGAAACTAAAGACCAGGTAAGAGCATCTGTAATAGAAGCAGGTGAAAAACGGATAAGACCTTGTTTGATGACCACGGCTACAACGATCCTTGCTTTATTGCCAATTCTAACTTCAACCGGGAGAGGTAGTGATATAATGATCCCAATGGCAATTCCTGCTTTTGGAGGAATGCTCATTGCATTGATAACATTGTTCGTGGTGCCGGTACTGTTTAGTTGGAGGAAGGAAAGTCAGTTAAAAGTAAAAATTAAAAGTTAAAAGTGAATAGTGAAAAGCTAGAAGCAAAACGCTAAAATTTATTGAGATGAGAAATTCAGAAATAGAATTCATTGACACAGGAATACAGAGAATAAGCTTTAACACACTTCTTGTTCTTTTCACGCTACTCACTTTTTATTTACTGTAAGCGGGCAGCAATTGGAGTCTTATATCCAGGTTGCTGAAGAGAATAATCCGGAGATCCAGTCTTTTAATTTGAGATATGAGATTGCAGAGGAAAAGATCAACGAGGTAAACGCTTACCCTGATACCGAGTTTGGGATAGGGTATTTTGTAAGTGAACCAGAAACCAGAACCGGTCCGCAAAAATTAAGGCTTTCTGTTAGGCAGATGCTTCCCTGGTTTGGCACTATTACCGCAAGGGAAAATTATGCGGGTTCTATGGCAGATGCAGAATATGTGGAGATAGCTGTCGCCAAGCGCCAACTGGCCCTTGCTGTAGCTCAGGCTTACTACCGATTATATGCGAACGAGACTAAACAAAAAATCTTAAAGGAAAATATAGAATTATTGGAAACCTTTCACGAGCTGGCGCTTAATTCCCTTGAAGTGGGCAGTGCTTCAGCTGTAGATGTGTTAAGGCTTCAAATGCGCCAAAATGATCTGGCCCAGCAAAAAGAAAGCCTGGAACAGGAGTTTAATGCGGAAGAAGTGCTCTTCAATAATCTGCTGAACCGGGAAGAAGATCTTTCAGTAGAAGTGGTTGATTCGCTTTTTATTCCAGAGGCTCAAACTGATGAGGAGGAAAGAGTAGCGGAGGTGCACCCGGAATTATTAAAATTCGACAAACTCTATGAATCGGTAGTTGAAGCAGAAAAATTAAATCTTAAAGATGCATCGCCAAAACTGGGTTTCGGGGTAGATTATGTAAGCGTTGCAGACCGTACCGATATGGCTGTAGCCGATAACGGGAAGGATATTCTTATGCCTATGGTTTCGGTTTCTATTCCCATTTTCAACAGTAAATATAAGTCGGTTACAAAGCAAAATGAACTTCGGCAAAAGGAATTACAGGCGCAAAAAGACCAACGCTTAAATCTTTTACAAACCAGGTTAGAAGAAGCCGTGAGCATTAGAAACTCGGCAAGGATGACTGCGAACACTTTTATTGAAAATTTAGAACAGGCGAAAGATGCAGAAGAGATCCTGATAAAAAGCTATGAAACCGGAACTATCGATTTTAATGATGTGTTGGAAATACAGGAATTACAGCTAAAATTTCAAATCGGACTTATCGAATCCGTGAAGAACTATTATATGCAAGCTGCGGTAATCAATTACCTAAGTAAATAGGTTAGAAATAATTTTTGTCAAGCCCAAGATTAGGTTCCGGCTAGGCGAAAATATTAGAATTAACAGAACAAGTAATATTCAGAAAAATGAAAAAATATATCATTTACATCCTAATCCTTATCAGCGGTCTGGTGCTGGGGTATCTTTTCTTTGGAACGGGAGACGTGAAAAACGGAAAGCAAGAAACTGAAGTGGCAGAGGGACATGAGCATGAAGGAGAAACTTCTCAAATGTGGACTTGTTCTATGCATCCACAGATTATGCAACCTGAACCCGGTGACTGCCCTATTTGCGGAATGGAACTTATTCCTGCAGATGCTAATGCCGATGGCCTTGGGGCAGATGAGTTTCAAATGACCAACAATGCTATGGCTCTCGCTAATATCCAGACCACCATTGTGTCTAATAATAGTGATGGCAATGGAAACTTGACGCTTTCGGGAAAAATAGAAATTAATGAAGATTTAAACGCTACAATGCCAGCTCATTTTGATGGAAGAATTGAAAAGCTTTATGTAAACACTGTTGGCGATAAAGTGGTAAAGGGTGATTTAATAGCCAGGATATACTCACCAGCGCTAGTAGCGGCACAACAGGAATTGATTACTGCGGCCAAATCTAAGAAGGCACAACCTCAATTTTATAATGCAATTAGAAATAAGTTTAGAAATTGGAAAATTCATGGTGAGTTGATAGATGAGGTGGAATCTTCGGGGGAGATAAAAACTTCCTGGCCTATTTATTCTCACGTAAACGGAACGGTGACTGAAATAATGGTTCAGGATGGCGCGCATATTATGGATGGTTCGCCAATTTTAAAAGTAGCAAACCTTAGTTCAGTTTGGGCGGTTTTTGATGCGTATGAGAATCAGATTTCCGGTTTAGAGGAAGGTCAAAAGATTATGGTGACCACCAATGCCTATCCCAATAAAAAAATTGAAGCTGAAATTTCCTTTATAGATCCTGTTTTAAATACATCCAGTAGGACGGTGGAGGTGAGAGCTGAACTGGAAAATAAGGATAACACCTTAAAACCTGGAATGTTTGTTAAGGCAAAACTAGAAAGGAATTCCGGCCAGGAGCAGCAGTCTACTTTAAGCATTCCAAAAACTGCGGTTTTATGGACCGGAGAACGTTCGCTGGTGTATGTGAAAACCAGCCGTGATAAGCCTGTTTTTGAAATGCGGGAAATAGAACTAGGCGCCACTTTAGGTGATACCTACGAAGTTTTATCTGGTCTTGAGGCTGGCGAAGAAATTGTAGCCCACGGGACATTTACCGTAGATGCCGCGGCGCAATTGCAAGGCAAAAAGTCTATGATGAACCAGGGTAAAGAGAAAGAGGATTCTGCTGAAATGCAAATGAATTTACCCGATAGCTTTCAAAAAGATTTTACCAATGTGCTATCAACTTATTTTGATTTAAAAGATGCCTTTGTAAATACTAATGTTGAAGATACTAAAACGGCTGCCTCCAAAATGCTTCAGGAGGTCAATAGCCTTAAAGAAACTAATCTTGGAGCAATGGAAACTGAGCATCTAAAAAAGATCAGAAGTATGCTCGAGGCTATTTCAGAAAATAATGATATCGAAAACCAACGGGATCATTTTATAGTGCTTTCAGAAAACATAATTGCTTTTGCCTCCAATATGGAAACCTTTGAAAAACCGCTTTATATTCAACATTGCCCTATGGTAAATAACAATGAGGGAGCCGATTGGTTAAGTCTTTCTGAAGAAATTAGAAATCCCTATTTCGGAGAGGTGATGATGAACTGTGGAGATACTCAAAGAAAATTGTAAGAATACTTTTAGATTTTATATTAAGATGTTGCGCTATATACCTGTAAATTAGATATTAACTATAAACCTAATCAAAAATGAAAAGTAGAATTTTAAATTTTGGAGTTGTACTCTTACTGGCTATCGGCCTATTTTCCTGTGTAGATAACAAAGGGAAGCAATCGGTTGAAATAAACACCCCTGAAGAGGTTAAAAAAGCGGAAAAAGAAACCGCAGATATCGCCGATCAGGATTTTATAGATGGAATGACGGGGAAAATCTGGCATAATTACCTGGAGATAAAAATGGCATTAACCAATGCTGATGCAGACCAGGTACAGGATGTGTCTCAAAGTATGGTAGCTTCTTTTTCAGAAGAACGAGCAGAGCTAAAAGCTATTGCGCAACAATTATCTGAAACCGGCGAGCTGGAAAAACAAAGGGAATTATTTGCAGCATTTACAGAAAAAGCGGGGCCTATGTTTGAAGATGCACTTTCTGGTGGTACGATCTATAAAAAGTTCTGCCCTATGGCTTTCGACAATAAAGGAGCCTACTGGTATGCTGATATCGAAGAAATAAACAATCCATATTTCGGTGATAAAATGCCCAATTGTGGTTCCGTAAAAAAGACAATTAAAAAGTAAAAACCAAACTAACCAAAACCAAAATAAGATGAATCCAGAAGATAAAAAGCAACATAAAAAGAGTGGGAGTAATTATAGTAGATTTTTTCTAATGCTTGGTCTCTCCTTTTTGGCGATGTACATCACCATGTATTTTAATACTTACGAGTTTGATCACGTATACTTTAGTCTTACGCGATTTTACATGACCTGCCTGGGAATTTCGGCAATGGCGGTAATAATGCTTTCTCTTATGCTTAAAATGTATAAAAACAAGAAAAAGAATATTGCCATTTACCTGGGAAGTCTTGTCTTGTTCGTTTCGGCCTTAGGATTGGTAAGAGCACAACGACCAATCATTGGAGATATTTTATATATGAAAGCGATGATCCCTCACCACTCGATCGCGATTTTAACCAGTAAACGTGCAGATTTAAAAGATCCCGAAACTAAAAAATTAGCCGAAGAGATTATTGAAGCTCAGAAAAGGGAGATCGCTCAAATGAAAAAGATAATTTACCGGTTAGAGAATGAAAAGGAGTAGATAGCATAGTCAGATTTTCAAAGCTTTCTAACCGCTTTGAGAGTGTTTTTAAATAATAAAGAAATCAAAAATTAGAAATTATGAATACTGTATTGAGAATTACGTTTGTGTCCATTTTTGGATTATTATTAAGTAGTTGTGGAACCAACAAAACTGCAGCAGAGGCGCTGACAGAAAATGATTTTAGAAATAACGTTTACAGGGAAATTGTTAACGACGAGTCTAAATTCATGGAGTTTATGGAAGTAGCTCATGCGAATCCGCCGGCAGATATGTGGTTGCTAAAAGACCATATGCAAATGATGGAGAATGGAAAAATTCAGGAAATAATGAAGAATAATCCTGAAATGAAGGAGCAAATGCAGAAAATGAAGCAGGAAAAAATGGAGAAGGCTCCCAAAATGCAACAGAAGATGCAGAATAAAATGAAAAAGAAGATGATGAATGATCCTGAAATCAGAAAAGCAATGATGCAGGAAATGCATCAAAAAATGAAGTCTAATCCTGAGATGGCAGATAAAATGATGGATCAAATGATCCAGTTCCTTCACGAAAACCCTGAATTGATGGAGAAGATGAAAGCGAAAATGAAAGCCCACCAGGATAAAATGTAAAAGTTGGGGTTTCAAAAATGGAGAAATTTAAAAGCATAAAAAGAAAAATTACGCAAAATGAAGAACTCATTGAGTTTTTAGAAAAAATAGAAATAAGAGATAAATGAGTGATAAAAAAGAAGCTGATAAGAAGTTTTATGGTCAACTGTTTTCTAAAGCAGGTTGGACCCTGGGAATAGTAGTAGTTCTTGCTTTTCTTTATGTATTATTTTTGCCAAAATCATTAGATAATGAAGCCTGGAAATGGCTCATCATTGCTATTGCGATTACCAAGGCATTTTTAATAGTAAGAATTACTTTCACACAGTTAAGTAAGATATTAGGAGATAGTCACTATTTAGAGCACGTTTTAAGCCTTTTTACGCTAATAATAAGCCTTATTGTGCTTTCGTTTGCGTCAGATTATTATGCGCTTTATCTAAACGAAGCAGCTAACTTTAAAACGAATTTGATTTTTGGAGAACCCTCAATATTCTTATTCTTTGAGTTTTTCTATTACTCCCTAATTTCGTTTTCTACTGTTGGTTATGGTGATTTTGTGCCTTTGTCGTTATCGGCCAAATTCTTAGTAATTTTGGAAACAATTCTCTATTTCTTTGTGCTGGTCTTTGGGACGGCAAATATCAACCGAATTAACATTAAAGATTAAACCTTTAAACCTCAAATTAAATTATATATTAAAAATCAAAACAATGAAAAGAAATCTTAGAAGCCTAACAATGCTTAGCCTTATCGCTGGAAGTTTGGTAATATTTTCCTGTAAGAATGAGGAAAATAAAGATGATGCACCAGAGCCTATGCAGAATGAGATGCACCAGCCAGATGAACAGGCTAAAGCAGAAACTTATAAGGGCGAAGAAATGCAAGCCGAATTTAAAGATGAAAACACCGCAGAAATCTATACCTTGTATGTAGAGATTAAGGATGCCTTTGTTAATACAGATGCTGAAACCGCCGGTGAAAAAGCTGCAGAACTCGCAGAAAAAGCCAGCGAGAACGAAGGTATAGCGGCTATAGCAAATACCATTGCAGAAAGCGATGATGTGAATAAACAACGTGAAGCTTTTTCTAAACTTACAGAAGCAATGGAGCCTGTGTTAATGAATGCTTTGGAATCTGGAGCAATTTACAAGCAATATTGCCCAATGGCTTTTGAAGGAAAAGGAGACTATTGGTTTTCCAATTCAAAAGATATTTTTAATCCTTACTACGGAAATAAAATGCTGAAATGCGGTAGGGTAGAAGCAACCATTGAATAATTAAATCATTTTTAAGGTCGGTTAAACATTTTTGATTCTCCAATCTGAATTTTTAACCGACCTTATTTCTTATTAATCATAACTATTTTGAAAGAAAACATCCTGCATATAAAGAATATGGTTTGTGACCGTTGCCTAATGAGTGTTGAGAAGACTTTGCAACAGCAAAACCTTAATTATATTAATATCAGTTTGGGCAGGATTGAATTTGAAAACGAACTTTCTGAAGCTCAATTTCAGGGTTTGGAAGAGGAACTCAATGCAAACGGATTTGAAATTGTAGCCGAAAGAAATAACAAAATTGTAACCGATATAAAATCTTTGATTATCGAATTGGTTTACGAACATAAAGATTCGGGAAACAAAAAGCTTTCTGAAGTTTTAAGCGAAGAACTGCATTACGATTACAGTCATCTCACCAACATTTTCTCGAAAGCAGAGGGACACAGTATTCAAAGTTTTCAGAATAAAATAAAAGCAGAACGCATTAAAGAGCTTTTGGAATACGGGGAGTTGAATATTTCAGAAATTGCCGATAAAATGGGCTTTGGCAGTGCCGCTTATCTTTCTACTTTCTTTAAAAAAGAAACAGGGATGAATCCTTCTCAATTTAAATCACAAACATCAGGATCGTAAGTCGCTGGATAAACTTTAAGAGGATTTTTGCCACGAATACACGAATGCTTTCTAGAAATTAAGTTTGATTCATTCATAATGAGAAAGCTTTTTTTATGGGCGGTTAATCATTTTTTCATCAAGATTTCTAATTAATTCGTGAATTAGTGGCCTTTTACTCGATAATCGAGATTAAATGCTCAGGGGCTTGGCTCGAAATCGAATTGTATTTTCAAATAATAATGCTTCTTGAGCTTCTCCGAAGTTCACCATTTATTTATCAACATCTTTTCCCATTTTCTTATAATTTCTTACCATAATTTTAAAACTCATTTCGGTTTTTAGTATTTAATTTCGTGCTAAACCAATAAAAACCAATATTATGAGAAATGAAAAAATGCTGAAAGCATTGGGAAATTGCATTAACCATTGTAATTATTGTGCAGATGCCTGTCTGGATGAAGACAATGTGAAAATGATGAAAGATTGCATTAGAACCGATAAGGTTTGTGCAGAGGTTTGTAGCACCCTTAACCAGGTTTTGGCTACCGATTATAAAAATGTAGACGGACTCGTAAAATATTGTATCGAAGTTTGTAATGCCTGTGCAGATGAATGTGGACAACACGAGCACGATCATTGCCAGGAATGCGCAAAAGCTTGTCGTGAATGCGTGAAGGCTTGCGAGGCTTATTTAGCATAGAACTTAATTTTTAAGGCTGTTTGAATTTTTAGTTTATGTTACGTCATGCTGAACTTGTTTCAGCATCTAGGTTGAAAGAAATTAGAACCTGAAACAATCCCGACGCTTGGGTACAGGTTGACGTATAAAGGAAAATTCAAACAGTCTTTTTTCTTCAATAAAATTTATGAAACATAACTATCAAATTTCCGGGATGACCTGCATGGGATGCAGAGCCCACGTTGAAAATTCCTTAAAGAACGTGGAAGGCGTTACCAATGCTAAGGTAGATCTCGAAAAAGCCAGTGCTGAGATCGAGATGGAAAAGCATATTGAACTTGAAAAGTTCCAGGCTGCCCTTGAAGATAGCAATTACGAAATTTATTTAGCAGATGAGGTTCCTCAAACTTATTCGGTAAGTGGAATGACCTGCAAAGGATGTAGCGCTCATGTGGAAGCCACATTGAATAAAGTTGAAGGAGTAAAAAGAGCAAAAGTAGATCTGGAAAAGGCTGAAGCTAAGATTTTTTCGAAAGAGAATATTCCTTTACAGAAACTACAGCAGGCCTTACAGGATGATGGCGGACATTATCAAATTCACGAGCCCGGAGAAGAAGTAAAACCAAAAAAGAAAAAACCTAAAGGCGAAGGCACGGGCGTTTTCTATTGTCCAATGCATTGCGAAGGCGATAAGACTTACGATAAGCCTGGTGATTGCCCTGTTTGCGGAATGGATTTAGTAGAAGAAGCCAGCCTAAAACCACAAGCTACTACCTATACCTGCCCAATGCATCCCGAAGTGGAGCAGGACGGTCCCGGTTCCTGTCCCAAATGCGGAATGGACCTGGTGCCAAAAGAACCCGAAGAATCTTCGGAAAGTAAATCTTATAAAAAACTGCTTAAGAAGTTTAAAATAGCCGTGGCGTTTACGCTGCCTATTTTTATTATCGCGATGTCTGAAATGATTTCGGGCAATCCACTTTATGAAATTTTAGATCAACAATATTGGAACTGGATTCAGTTTGGGCTTTCCCTGCCCGTGGTTTTTTACGCTACCTGGATGTTCTTTGAACGTGCGTGGCGTTCTGTAAAAACCTGGAACCTCAATATGTTTACGCTAATTGGGATTGGTGCAGGAGTGGCCTGGATCTTTAGTGTTTTCGGATTGATATTTCCAGATTTCTTTCCGCCGCAATTTAAAACTGAAAGTGGAACGGTACACGTTTATTTTGAAGCCGCCACGGTTATTCTAACGCTTGTTTTACTTGGGCAGGTTCTGGAAGCCCGCGCACATAGCAAAACAAATTCTGCAATAAAAGAATTGCTGAAACTAGCTCCAAATAAAGCGATTAAAGTAGTTGATGGCGAAGAAAAAGAAGTTTCTATAGAAGAAATTCATAAAGGAGATATTCTAAGAGTAAAACCCGGTGATAAAATTCCGGTAGATGGAATTATTGAAAACGGGAATTCCAGTATAGACGAGTCTATGATTACGGGAGAGCCTATTCCGGTAGATAAAGTAGAGGGAGATAAAGTAAGTTCGGGAACCATTAATGGAAACCGAAGTTTTACCATGAAAGCCGAAAAAGTGGGAGATGAAACCCTGCTTTCCCAAATCATTAAAATGGTAAATGACGCCAGCAGGTCCCAGGCGCCAATCCAAAAACTGGCCGATAGGATTTCGGCTTATTTTGTGCCTATCGTGGTAGGTATTTCAGTCCTTACGTTTGTGATCTGGGCTATTTTTGGTCCCGAGCCTCAATATGTATATGCTTTGGTAAATGCCATTGCGGTATTGATTATTGCCTGCCCGTGTGCGCTTGGCCTGGCTACACCAATGTCGGTAATGGTGGGCGTAGGAAAAGGAGCCCAAAACGGAGTTTTGATCAAAAATGCACGTGCCCTGGAGGAAATGGATGATATTGATACGTTGATTATTGATAAAACCGGAACCATCACCGAGGGTAAACCCAAAGTAGAAAAAGTAGAAGCAGTTTCTGCGGAAGAAAATAAAGAAGAAATTATAAAACTTATCGCTGCGGTAAATTCACAGAGTGAACATCCTCTGGCAAAAGCAACTGTAGATTTTGCAAAGGATCAACAGCTTGAATTTTCAAAAACTTCAGATTTTAATTCCGTTACCGGAAAAGGGGTGACCGGAATGGTAGACGATCAAAAAATAGCTATTGGCAATGAGAAGCTAATGCAGGCTGAAAATGTTGAGATTCCTTTAGAAATAAATAAGAAAGTAACCGCAGAGCAGGAAAAAGGTAAAACCGTTTCCTATATATCACGGAATGGTAAAGTAGTGGGTTATTTCACAATTACAGATCCTATTAAGAAAACCAGTAGAGAAGCCTTGAAATCTCTTATGGATGATGGGGTTGAGGTTTATATGTTTACCGGCGATAATGAGAAAACCGCAAGATCTGTGGCAGAAGAACTGGGCTTAACCGGCTTCAAAGCAGGAATGCTTCCCGAAGATAAACAGAGTGAAGTGAAAAAACTTCAGCAGGAAGGGAAAAAAGTAGCGATGGCTGGTGATGGAATTAACGATGCTCCTGCTCTGGCCCAGGCTAATATTGGTATTGCTATGGGAACAGGAACCGATGTGGCTATAGAGAGTGCCGAGATCACTTTGGTGAAAGGCGATCTAAAAGCGGTTAGAAAAGCAAAGACTTTGAGTAAAAAAGTGATGCGTAATATTAAGCAGAATTTGTTCTTTGCTTTGATCTACAATACTCTTGGAGTACCTGTTGCCGCCGGAGTTTTATATCCGGTTTTTGGACTTTTACTTTCACCAATGATCGCAGCTTTAGCTATGAGTTTTAGTTCGGTTTCTGTGATTGCGAATGCACTGAGATTAAGAAATACAAAATTGGATTAACTTTAAATCACTCAAAAATTTAAGGAAATGCAAGATTTTTTAAGCAAATGGGGAGAAGCAGCATACACCAGCGCCGGATTTTTCTGGATGGCTTTGTGGGCTTTTATCTTAGGATATATTATAAGTAGTGGGATACAAATATTTGTAACCGAAAAACGGATGCAGCGCACTATGGGTAAAGACGAATCTAAAAGTCTCTTGCTGGGAACTTTTTTCGGATTTATTAGTAGTTCCTGTAGTTTTTCAGCCCTGGCTTCTACCAAAAGTTTGTTTAAAAAAGGCGCCAGTTTTGCCTCATCAATCGCTTTTTTACTTGCATCAACTAACCTTGTTATAGAGTTAGGAATTTTGATTGCCATCTTCTTAGGTTGGCAATTTGTTGTGGGGGAATACGTAGGAGGAATATTGCTAATCCTCATTAGTTGGGTGCTCATTAGAATTATTAATCCTAAAGAAATGATCAAAAAGGCCAGAAAGCGCCTTGATGAAAAAGATGATGACGATGAGGATTCCGAAAAATCCTGGAAGAAAAAAATGAAGTCGGAAACCAGCTGGGCTAAAGTATCCAAGCAATATGCGATGGAGTGGAAAATGGTTTGGAAAGACGTGACTTTAGGTTTTACTATTGCCGGGGTTGTAGCAGCTTTTGTTCCAGATTCCTTTTTTCAAACCTTATTTATAAATACGGGAGGAGGAAATACAGATTTCGGCTTTTTCACAATTCTTGAGCATATAATAGTAGGCCCAATTGCCGCATTTTTAACCTTTATTGGTTCTATGGGTAATATTCCTTTAGCAGCACTTCTATTTGGAAAAGGAGTGAGCTTTGCGGGGGTTATGGCCTTTATTTTTAGTGATCTGGTGGTTTTTCCCGTGTTAAGGATCAACGCAAAATATTATGGCTGGAAAATGTCTTTATTTATACTTTTCCTTCTCTTTACCGCTCTTATTGGTACATCTTTACTGTTGCATTACGGTTTTAACCTGTTCAATTTATTACCAGACCCAAATTCAGTAAAAATCACCAATACCGATCATTTTAAAATAGATTATACTTTTTGGCTGAATATGGCTTTTCTAGCAATTTCTGGAGTACTAATTTATCTTGGATTTTATAAGCGGAAAGATGTGATGCATATGAAAGAAATGGCACCTAAAAGTCAGTTGTTGGAAACAAGCTTAAAATATATAGCTTTTGTTTGTTACCTGTGGCTTGCCGGAGGTTTAGTGGCGAAGTTTTTTCTGTAATAAAAAGAGAGCAGGGAAGAAGATAAATTTTATTAGGCTCAGATATAAAATTTAGATTTTCGGTTCTCCTAATACTGCTCTCATTTTAAAATTCAAACAAACTCAACTAATCAACCTAAAAAGTCCCTATTTGATTTTTAGCATTTCCTAACTACTAAAAAATCTTTTTCATAGCAATTTAAGTGGGGCTTTTATAGTAAGACTTTAAATTTTCAAAAAGGTTTAAAATAAAATATAAAAAAAACCACCGCGTAGGGACGGTGGTTCCAAAACTAACAAATCAAAAAAATGTTAGGATTATTTGATGGGGTTTAAAATTAAATCTATTCTTTCTAAAGCATCCTGAAGGTGGTATCTCGTTAAACGATCTCCACGATTAGAAGCTCTTCTAATTTGATTTTGAAGCGTTTTAAGCTCTCCTCTTACCACTGGGCGAATATCACTTTGCGCAACATCTATGTTGCTTCGGGTTATCCAGCTTCTATAGCGAGATGGAATTTCGCTCTGCTCTTCTGTCATTAAATGCTCCATACGTTCTATATAAGCACGCTGAAGATTTCTGCGGTAACGATCAATATTTTGTCCTGAATAAACTTCACTCCAAATTCCGGTTCTCACATCGCTCATCATATCAATTAAACCATAAGCTTCATCACCGTTTACTTCTTCGTTCTCCATTAAACGAGCCATTCTACCAAAATCAAGTAGGTTATTAAGCGTGCGTTCCTGCATATTTCTAATACGCTCTACCTGACCATCAAACTGGATCTTATTGAAAATTTCCTGGTCTATCATCCATTCCGGAGTTTCAAAAAGCTGTTCCTGTAAAAAGTTCATCGCTTCCTTCTGCTTTTCTTTTGAAACGTGAGTATAAACCGCACCTTCCTGGTCGTAAGTTTTATAATGTTCGTAAACACCACCAATATTTGCAGTTACGTGTCCCATATATCGATTAAACTGACTTAAAACCTGGCCGTACATATCGTCAAGATCTTCGTAGTTTTTACCGTCTTCGGCAGTCCACTCGATCAATTTCGGCATAATGCGCTTCAGGTTTTTAATTCCGTATTCACTGGCCAAAATAGCATCGTCACCAAGATCTTCAGTTTGAGAACTCGGGTCTATAACTCCGCCACTTTGCTGGCTTCCGAAGCGATATAAAGGATCTCCAGCTTTCTCAAGAATCCATTCATCAAGAATTTCTTTTTCCTCTTCAGCAGATTTATCAAGAATTGGGCGGTAACCCCATTCAATAGCGTATTTATCGTAAGGTCCAATATCTGGCATTAAAGCAACATCTCCATCTTCGGGCTGTGCGATATAATTAAAACGCGCATAATCCATAATAGATGGTGCAGTACCATATTCAGCAGTAAATTCAGCATCACGTAGATCTTCAACTGCGTAAGCAACACTACTTCCCATATTATGCGGAAGACCTAAAGTGTGCCCAACTTCGTGAGAAGAAACAAAACGAATTAAACGTCCCATTACTTCGTCTTCAAATTCAACACTACGAGCGTCTTCATTTATTGCCGCAGTTTGTACAAAGAACCAGTTTCTAAGCAGGGTCATTACATTGTGATACCAGTTGATATCTGATTCTAAGATCTCTCCAGAACGCGGATCACTAACGTGAGGTCCATTAGCGTTTGGAATTGGAGAAGCCAGGTAACGCACTACAGAGTAGCGAGCATCTTCAGGACTCCAATCTGGGTCTTCTTCTTTACTTGGCGGATCTTTAGCGATAATCGCATTTTTAAATCCGGCTGCTTCAAAAGCAACCTGCCAATCTTCAATTCCCTGTTTAATATAAGGAACCCATTGTTTAGGAGTGGCGCGGTCTACGTAGTAAATAATTGGCTCTTTTGGTTCAACCAATTCGCCATTTTTAAACTTCTCTTTGTCTTCCTCTTTTACTTCAAGTCTCCAACGGTCAAGATATTTTACTTCTTTACTTTTTTGAGCATCAAGCCCATAATCTGTTTGTCCGCGGGCAAACCAACCTACACGCTGATCGAAATAACGACGTTTCATTGGTTCTTTAGGAAGCAGGATCATAGAATTACTAAATTCTAAAGAAATTGAACCTGTACTCTCATTAGAAGGCGGATCACCGGCACTATAAGTTTTTACGTGCCTAACCTCAATATTTTCAGGATAGCTGCGAATAGTATCTATGTAAGAACGGCTATCGTCTAAACGCGAAACTTTATATTGTTTTCTTGAACCTTCTCTTAGTCCCAGTGCCTTTACATCTTTTGTGTAAAGATCTGTTACCTCGATTACGGTTGTTTTGTTAACTGAATCTTTTCCTATCGTTTTAACCGGAAAACGTTGTAAAACTGGTTCAAAATTAGAATTAACTACTGCTTCGTGAACAGGTAGGGAATCAGCAGCATATATTTCGTGAGAAACAACTCTTAAAAGAACGTGACCGTCTTTTTTCTGCCAGCGGTGTACCTGCGTGTTTTGTTTTCCACCGCCAAAACCAATTCCTGTGGCGGTTTTTGCAATTCTTGTTACGGTAAGCATTTCACGGTTAAACAGGCTATCTGGGATCTCGTAAAAATATTTATCGTCTACGCGGTGAACGGTGAATAAACCTTCGTCGCTTTTAGCATCTTTAGTAATTACTTTGGTGTAAGGTTCCAGGTCACCATTCTTTTTTGAGGCTTCTTTTTTGGAGGCATCAGCCGAAGAATCTTGAGGCTGAAAAACCGCACAACTGGAAACCGAAACCGATAAGGCTACTAAGAATAGCTTATGCGTAAATCGTTTGGTCATAAAGTTAAATTTTGGTTTGTGTGATTAATTTGAAATGATAGATTTTCTACAGCGAAAGCTATAAAACGAAAAAAGACCACCATTTGGTGATCTTTTGACTGATTTATCTTAAAAAGGTTTAAAAAGTAAAGTTAAAAAAGTCTTATTTTAACTATTGTTTATCTAAGCTATAAAGACTTTTCTGAACTTTAAACCGCTTTTATCTTCATAGTTTCATCATCTTTAAAAACATCTATCATTTTATGTTTTCTAAGTGATTTCAGGGTTTTGTCCCATTTTTTATTGCTTAAACCAGACTTGGTTTTTATGGTATCCAGCTCCTGAATTTCATCGCTTTTTAATAGCTGAAATACCGCTTTTTCATCTTCGCTAAGTTCAACAGCTTTTCTTTCCGGCTTCATTTGCGGGAAGAATAATACTTCCTGGATGGATTGATTGTTGGTTAAGAACATAATTAAACGGTCCATTCCTATTCCTAATCCAGATGTTGGTGGCATTCCATATTCCAGGGCTCTTAAGAAATCCTGGTCTATAAATTCAGTAGCCTCATCATCTCCTTTTTTAGCCAGTTTTAATTGCTCTTCAAAACGCTCACGCTGGTCTATAGGATCATTTAATTCTGAATAAGCATTTGCGATTTCTTTTCCGCAAACCATTAGTTCAAAACGCTCGGTTAATTCAGGGTTTTCTCGGTGCTCTTTACAAAGCGGACTCATTTCTTTTGGATAATCGGTAATGAAGGTTGGTTGGATATAATTTCCTTCACATTTTTCACCAAAAATCTCATCGATGAGTTTTCCTTTTCCCATAGTTTCGTCAACTTCAACACCCATATCTTCAGCTGCTTTTCTAATTTCAGCTTCAGATTTTCCGGTAATATCAAACCCGGTAAATTCCTTGATAGAATCGGTCATTGTTACGCGTTTGTAAGGCGCTTTAAAGTCGATCTTATTTTCTCCAAAAACAGCTTCGGTAGTCTTGTTTACCGCAAGTGCGCAATGTTCCAGCAGTTTTTCGGTGAAATCCATCATCCAGTTGTAGTCTTTATAGGCTACATAGATTTCCATCGCTGTAAATTCAGGGTTATGGGTTCTGTCCATTCCTTCATTTCTGAAGTTTTTCGAGAATTCATATACTCCGTCAAATCCACCAACAATAAGTCTTTTTAGATATAATTCATTAGCAATTCTTAAATAAAGCGGAATATCTAATGCATTATGATGCGTCACAAATGGTCTTGCTGCGGCACCACCTGGAATAGATTGTAAAATTGGTGTCTCTACCTCAAAATATTCTCTTTCATTAAAGAAATTTCGCATTGCGTTGAACAACTTTGTACGCTTTACGAAGATCTCTTTTACTTTCGGGTTTACGGCTAAATCGGCGTAACGCTGGCGATAACGATGTTCGGGATCGGTAAAGCCATCGTAGGTATTTCCTTCTTTATCGGTTTTAGGAAGTGGCAAAGGTCGAATGGATTTGCTCAGTAAAGTGAAATCTTTCACCATCACTGTCATTTCCCCAACCTGGGTTTTAAAAAGTTCTCCTTCAATTCCTATAAAATCGCCAATATCCAGCAACTTTTTATATACATCATTGTACTTGCTTTTATCTTCCCCGGTACAAATTTCATCACGGTTAAAATAAACCTGTAGCTTTCCTTTAGAATCCTGTATTTCGGCAAAAGAGGCTTTTCCCTGGATACGGCGAGACATTAATCTCCCGGCCATCACCACTTTCTTTCCCTCTTCAAAGTTTTCCTTAATGTCCTTGCTGGTATCTTCCACCGGGAATAAATCTGCCGGATACGGGTTAATACCTGCTTTTCTTAATGCAGAAAGCTTCTCTCTTCTTACTATTTCCTGTTCAGATAATTGCATACTCGTAATTTGATGTATCCCTCATTGAGGGTTTAATTATCCGAGGTTTCCCTCGGAATTATAAAATATTTTTAATTTATAATGCTGTCTGTAAAGTTTTTAAAGCGTCATTCTGTCCCGATGCTTCGGGATTATTTCAGAATCTAAGTTTTTGAAAGTCAAAAACATGTTAGAAGCTGAAACAAGTTCAGCTTGACGAAATGTGACTTTTCAAACAGTCTTTCTGCTTTTCGCAAAGCGAGTGCAAATATAGTGACTATGTGGCTACCAACCAATGCGATATAAACCTGAATTTTTGATAATATTTGGAAGATAAAAATGCACTTCTTTATGAAATAAGTTTTCTCTATTTATAATCTTATCTTTGCGGAATAAATTGGTAATAGCTTTAGATAAATGAGTGTTTGGCGTGTTATTCTTTCTGTTTTATTTCCTCCGCTAGCGGTTTACGATCGTGGGTGTGGTTCTATTTTAATCGTTTTGATCCTTACTATTTTGGGATGGATCCCGGGCGTGATCGCAGCACTTATTATTCTGAATAATCCAAGAAAAGGTGTATGAACAAGAAGATAGATTTACAGAATTTAGGATATAAAGATTATAAAGAGACCTGGGATTACCAGGAAAATCTTTTTAAAGAAATTCTGGATATTAAGATTAAGAATAGGAGGCAAGATTTAAATGAAACCACTCCCAATTACCTTTTAATGGTAGAACATCCGCACGTTTATACCCTGGGGAAAAGTGGCGATATAAAGAATCTTCTAATCTCTGAAGCTGAATTAGAGAAAAGGCAAGCGACCTATTATAAAATTAATCGCGGTGGGGATATTACCTACCACGGGCCGGGGCAATTAGTAGGCTATCCAATTCTGGATCTGGATAATTTTTTTACCGATATTCATAAATATCTCCGGTTTCTAGAAGAAACTATAATTCTTACGCTTGCTGATTATGGTCTGAAAGCAGAACGAAGCAAAGGCGAAACGGGAGTTTGGCTTGATGTGGGAACACCTTTTGCCAGAAAGATTTGTGCAATGGGCGTTCGTGCCAGTCGCTGGGTAACTATGCATGGTTTTGCTTTAAATGTAAATTCTGATTTAGGCTATTTTGACCATATTATTCCCTGCGGAATAGAAGGTAAAGCGGTTACTTCCTTAAATGTAGAACTCGGGAAAAAGGAAATTCCTTTAGCCGATGTCCAGGAGAAGGTTTTAAAACATTTTGCTGAATTGTTTGAAGCAGAATTCAATTAGAGCTTATACATCAAAACCTCTTTGTCACCTCCTTTTACTACAAATTCAGGACGTTGATCTATATCTGCATTGTTTAAATTAATTCCTGAAGTTCCATAAACCGGGAAACCTGGAAGAAGTTCTGCATTGCTATCAAATACAAATACTTTCTGTGTTTGCAGATCGGTTAAAGTGATGTAATATTTATTGTTTACATAAAAGATTTCCGGTTCGGTGTAAAGTCCGTAATCCAGGCTTAATTCTTTTCCTTTTATCTTTAAAATGTTTTCTGAAAGACTAACCAGTAAATTAGGTCTTGCAGTTATGCTGTGATTTTCGCTAAAAGCGGTATTCTCTATATTTACTGATCCTTTTTGCGTTACTTTCACAAGATTCCCTTCAGCATTGGTAGAGATAAAATCATTCTCAAACTCATACCATTCGTTTTTAGAGAAATCTATGCTTTCTTTTACTTTTACCCGATGCTCTCCCTGCCGACTCAAAATATTTAATTTGCCTTCTTGTTCAGGGAATACTATGTAGTCTTTGTTGGTAATTCTTAAATGTTTTGGTGCGTTTAAAATTTCAGATTTAGTCTTTCTAAAATCGAAGCCTTTTACACTTTTCCCTTTTTTATCATACATAAAGACTTCGTCCTTTTGAGTGACCAAAAAGCGGTATTTCCGGTTGTTGTCATAATCAAACAACGATAAAGGTTGTGTGATTTCATCTTTAAATTTAAGCGGAAAGGGTTTTACCGTATTCCCATTTCTATCTAAAACTTCTATGGAATAAGGAGTAGCGAAAGCGAGCTGAAATTTTCCGTTTTTAAAAAGGTCTACCTGTTGTATTTCTCCTAAGATCTGGCCTTTAAGTTTTTTCTTCCAGAAGATCGTCCCTTTATTAGAGATAAGGTAAAGGGTGTTGTTTATATCCTGAACCGCGATATCCATTTGGTTATTCAGGTGATTTTTCACCAAAACCGGCTCAGTTAGTAATTCGGCTTCCAGGTTTACCGAAAGCATTTCTTCGGTTTTATTATTTGAAGTGTTTTGCTCGTTCTGCGATTCGAAACTACCGTGGATATGGGCAAAATCGTCTTCCTCTACCAATTGCAGGATTGCCAATTTATGCTTGCCGAAATTTAAATTCTTCATTTCGGCACTAAATTCTTTAGAAACGGCCTCAGCTAAGTTATTTTTTAATTGTTCAGTTTTTCCCGCTATGAGTATAGAAGATTCTTGCGCCAGGTTTTTCTCACTGTCCTTATAGTAAGCTTCATTCGCTAAGGTATTTTTATTTACATAATCGGCAATTAAATCGCGAAGTTGCGGTATGCTGCTGGCAAATACTAGGTATTGGTCAATTGCAGCCGCGAAATCAGTAGCTTCAGGATTAAAGAAAGGACTAAAAAGCTTATTAAAAACATCAGGTTGCGTTACCTTATATATAGGAAAGTCACGATAGTTTTCTTCTAAATTGGCAAAACCAGCAATTAAGTCGGTCGCTTCAGTGGTTATTAATGTTTTTATTGCGAATAAAGATTTTTCTTCAGCTAGAATAATTCCGGCCTCCTGTGTGTTTAATATGATTCTGTCTCCAGGTCTTTTAATGGAATCTTGTTTGAATTCTTTTAAATTCTGAAGAAAGGTTTCTGGGTTCTTGTAGCCCAAAGCAGCAAATCCACCTGAATTTTCCGGAACAACTTTGGCGAACTCTATAGAAACTGTCCCGGCATTTGCAAGAATTTTATGAAGGTTCTTTTCATCATCTGGAATGCTGAGTCCATTAAAGGAAACACCGCTTTTTGAAAACTCCAGGTCTACGGCACTCCAACCCGCGTAATTTTTTAAATTTTCCAGTTCTAAATTAGGAAATAGATTTTCCTGAAAATTTTCAAGTCTGGCGTGATTTATAATCAGTGAAGTTTTGTTGGGCGCAATCGCTTTGTAAGCTTTCTCGAAACCTTCGTTTTTAAGAAGATTCTCTTTTTTCAAGATTTGCCTTAATTGCGTTTCGGAACTTGAAATGATAAACGGTCGTATTTTCTTCCGAAACAAAAAACTCATTTCCTTCTAAGATTAGTTTTTGATAATTTAAACCTTCCGCTTTTATATTTTCAACAGATTTATTTTGAATGGAATCTAATTGAAAATTAGGTTGCTGTTTACTTATAATGGTATAAATGAATTTTGCCTGTTTTGTAACAGAAAGACTAATGATGCTTTCGGTAAGGCTGTCGGCATATTTTAAAAAGCCCAGATCCTTTTGAATACTACTTTCTGCACTAAGAGAATTCTCCTTTAAAAAGGAAAGCGCATTCAAATCTTTTTGAAATTGCTTTAGATTAGAAGTTTGGATAATTATCGCCGCATCATTTGGAATAAAACCGCTAAGATTTTCGACTTTCTCCCGGTTTTGGCAGGAAAATAATAAAAGGATACTCAAAAATGTGAAGAGGCTTTTCTTCATAAACTGTCGGGATTTTCAACAAATATATAAGTTATAGAGTAAGTTTAAGTTGCTCTGGCAGGAGTTTGAAACTTTTTCTATGATAAGGAGTACTTCCAAACTCCATTATTGCCCGCCTATGTTCCTTGGTAGGATATCCTTTATTTTGCTGCCAGTTATACATTGGAAATTCCTGGTGTATCTTTTTCATAAATTCATCACGCGCTGTTTTGGCTAAAATTGAAGCCGCGGCAATGCTAAGGAATTTTCCGTCTCCTTTTATTATACAATCGTGAGAAATATTACGAAAGGGTTTAAATTTATTGCCATCTACAATTATATGTTCGGGTTCACAGTGCAATTGTTCTATGGCGCGATGCATCGCTAAAATAGAAGCATTTAATATATTTATTTTGTCTATTTCCTCCATATACACGTGTGCAATACCATAGGAAAGCGCTTCGTTTATTATAATTTCTTTAAGATTGTTTCGATCTCCTTCCTTAGTTTGTTTAGAATCATTTAACAGTTTGTTTCTAAATTTCTTTGGAAGAATAACGGCAGCAGCAGTTACGGGCCCGGCAAGGCAACCACGGCCGGCTTCATCGGTGCCGGCTACCTGACATGGTAGGTTAAACATTTTTAGCATAATGCAAAAGTTGTAAGAATCCCGGTTCTACGCAAAACTATTATCTCTTTTTCCTCGTATATATTGTGTATGGAGCTCTCAAAATGCAATGCATACATAGTATATTCTTGCTGTTATTGCCTTTTTAGTATTAAAATTGTTATAAAGTTGTTCAGTCGCTCGCGCTGTCAATTTTGTATATTTTTATTGAATTCGTAAAAAAATAAGGCTCTGAAAGGCTGTTATTTTGCATCTTTTAAAGATGTTTTAATATGAGGAATGATAATTCAATTAAAAAATCATTTGGTTTATTAAGATTTTATTATGATTTTTGGCAAAGGCTAATTCAAATTTAAATAATAATGAAAAACAAATTACATGGAATTCTTACGCTACTATTAGCGTTTGTAGTGCAATTTACATTTGCACAGGAAAAAGTGGTGACCGGAACGGTAATCGATGAAGATGGTTTACCTTTACCCGGGGTAAACGTTATTGAAAAGGGTACAACTAATGGTACTCAAACTAATTTTGACGGGGAGTATAGTCTTTCTGTAGATATAGGTGACGTAGTTACCTTTAGTTATGTAGGTTTCGGTACTCAGGAAGTTACTGTTGGGGAAGCTGATGTTTATGACATTACGCTTGGTACAGATGCTGCTGCCTTAAATGAAGTTGTAGTAGTTGGGTATGGTACTGCAACAAGGCAATCTTTTGCTGGTTCTGCAACTACTATTGATACAGAAAATTTGGAAACAAAAAACTTTGCTAACGTTTCTCAGGCTGTTAGCCGGGGAAGTTGCAGGTGTTCATGTAATTAATACCTCTGGACAACCGGGTACTGCTTCTACTATTAGGATTAGAGGTTTTGGTTCTGTAAATGGTAACCGTGATCCTTTATATGTTGTAGATGGTGTTCCTTTTACAGGGAGTATTAACTCTATTAACCCAGCCGATATTAAGAGTACTACTGTTTTAAAAGATGCTACTGCAACTGCTATTTATGGTTCTCGTGGTGCGAATGGTGTTATTTTACTTACTACTAAAACCGGAACATCTGGTGAGGATTATATTGAGGTAGATGTAAGAACTGGTGTTAATGACCAGGTAATTCCAAGATACGACGTGATTAATTCTCCAGAAACCTATATTGGTCTTGTTTGGGAGGGTATTTACAATCGTGGAGTAATTACTGGTGAAGCCATGGGCAATCCGGCACAATATGCTAACCAGAGATTATTTACTGATAACTATGTGCCAGCTGGATATAATCTTTGGAATGTAGATTCTGCTTCTGAGTTAATTAATCCTGATACCCGTATGGTTAGAGATGGCGTTACTCGAAAATACAATCCAATGAGTTATGCTGATGCAGCCTTTGAGTCAGCTATTACAACTGAAGCTAACGTTCGTTTTGGTGGTGGTAATGAAAAAACTTCATACTTCGCTTCTGCCGGATACCTGAATGATAATGGTTACGCACTTAATACTGGGTATGACAGGTATACTACTCGTTTAAACCTTAAATCTCAGGTTAAAGAATGGTTAAATGTATCAGCTAATATTGGTTATGCTTATTCTGAGCAATTAGAAAATGGCCAGACTGTAGGTTCTGAAAATGTTTTTGAATTCGCTGATAAAACTGCGCCTATTTTTCCAGTATTTTTAAGGGATGATCAGGGTGAACTAGTGCCAGATCCAGTATTTGGAGGAAACCAGTATGATTACGGTAGTTTCTCAAATTTCAGAACTAGACCGCAATCTGACGGATTGAACCCTGTTGGTTCTGCTTTGTATGACTATGTTAATACAGATAGACATGAATTAAACGGAAGCTTCGCTTTAGATTTTAGTATTACTGATAATCTTTCTTTTGAGACAAAATTTGGTGCTCAATATGCGATGGATAGATACACCAGTGCCGATAATCCATTTTATGGGTCTGCGCAAGGTGACGGTGGTACATTATTTAAGGCCGACACTGAAACTTTAACTACTAACTTTTTACAGTTATTGCGTTACGAAAATCAATTCGGTGACCATAGCTTTGATGCTTTAATTGCACACGAATCAAATGATTTTGAGCGTAATTATAATACCGCATTTAAAACAAAAGCTGTTGCGGCTGATATCTATGAGTTAAACAACTATGTTGTTGCTGCAAACCCTGCTACAGGATATAATGAAGGAAGATCTATCGAATCTTATTTCGGTCAGGTTAATTATAACTATTTAGATACTTACTATCTTACTGGGTCTATTCGTCGTGATGGTTCTTCTCGTTTCGTTAATGAAAAATGGGGTACTTTTGGATCTGTTGGTGCTGCCTGGGTAGCTTCTAATGAAGATTTCCTAGCGAACAACGACTTGGTTTCTTTCCTTAAATTTAAGACTTCATACGGTATTATGGGTGATGAGGCTCAGACGGACGCGGATGGTAATCCTATATACTATCCTGGTTATGATACTTTTAGTATTAACAACCTTAATGATGAGATCTCTCTTTCTACTTTAGGTAATGGAAATCCAGATCTTACCTGGGAAACTTCAGAAATGTTCCAGGTTGGTACAGAATTTGGCCTAGGTAGATGGTTAGATGGTGCAGTAGATTATTATATTAAGAATACCACAGACCAGATTTTTCAGCGTAGAGTAGGTCCATCTCAAGGTATTGCTGTTATTACTGTAAACGATGGGGATTTAAGAAATGCCGGTTTAGAATTTGACTTGACAGGCCATTTAGTTCAAACTAAAGATTTCAGCTTAGATCTTAGTGTGAATGGTGAAGTTCTTCAGAATGAGATAACAAAAATGCCTTTAGATCCTTCAACTGGTGAAGAAAGAATATTAGATGTTTCAAATGCTCCTTTCGCATATTCTGAAGGAAGGTCTATTTTTGATATTTATACTAGAGAATACGCAGGTGTAGATCCTGCAAATGGAGCTCCACTTTGGTACCAGTATTTTAATGATGCTAACTCTAATGGTACTCTAGATGCCGGTGAAGATGCTATTCAAAGTATGGCAATTTACATGGATGGTAATCCAGATGCTAATGTAGAGAGACAAGTTACTGATACTTATGCTAATGCTACTGATAAGTATGTAGGAAAATCTGCTATTCCAGACGTACGAGGTGGTATGAGATTGAATGGTAGCTGGAAGAATTTCAACTTCGGTGCCCAGTTAGTGTATAGTCTTGGTGGGCATGCTATAGATTTTCAATATGCAGAATTAATGAGTGATCGATTTGGTGCAGTTGGAAACAACTACCACTCGGATATCTTAGACAGATGGCAAAATCCCGGAGACATCACAAGTGTTCCAGCTTTAACAGATAACGCTTTTGTAAATGGAACCAGAACTTCTACACGTTTTATAACAAGTACAGATTATCTTGCTCTTAACAACGTAAGATTGGGTTATACTATTCCAGAAGAAATGTTTGGAAATTCAGGGATTAATTATGTAAACCTTTACGTGTCTGGAGATAACCTTTACGTGAATAGTGCTAGGGAAGGTTTTCTTCCTAATACCGCTGAAGACGGTAACTCAGGACGTCGTTTGTATGCTCCTTTAACCACGGTTACTGCGGGTGTAAGAGTTAAATTTTAAAAAATAAAAAAAGTTAGATATGAAAAACTTATTTAAATTAACATTGCTGTCATCCGCGCTACTCATGGTAGTGGGATGTAGCGAGGAGTTTATTGAAAAGGAGCCCTCAGAATTTTTAACCCAGGAGCAGGTAACGGAAGCTGCTGAGAATAACCCCGACGTACTTGCCGGTACCTTAGCCGGTATTTACTCTTTACAGTTTCAATCTGAATCTGGAGGTACAACTAACCACGATGATTTTGGTCAAAAAGGTTATGATATTTATGGAGATATGCTTTCTGGAGATCTTGCACTTTCTGTAAGTTCATTTGGTTGGTATCGATCTGATATCACTGAATTCCAGGCGCCTTTAGATTTTACATCAAGCAGAAATTACATGCCTTGGAGATACTATTACAGAATTATCCGTTCGGCTAACCTTGTGATTGATGCACTTGGTGGTAATGATGCTATTCCCGAAGTTGTGGAAAACCAGTACATTATGGGGCAAACTAAGGCAATGAGAGCACATTCTTATTTCTACCTTGCACAATACTTTCAGAATTCTTACGATCCTAATCAGGAGATCTTGCCAATTTATTTAACACCGGAAGATGAGAATGGTCCTAAAGTAACGGCTAGAGAAATTTACGATGTGATTGAAGCAGATCTAAATTCTGCGATTACCTTGCTGGATGGTTTCGGTAGAGCTGCAAAAAATGAGATCAACCAGGATGTAGCTAAAGGTCTTTTAGCTTATGCCTTAGCAGCACAAGGTGACAGATGGCAGGAAGTTAAAGACTTAACTGATGATGTTAAGGGTAACTATCCAATTATGACCGCTGAAGAAGTTGCTAGAGCTGACAGAACTGATGATGGTGAAGATAACCCAACCGGTGGTGGATTCAATAGTGTTGACATTGCAGGATGGATGTGGGGTGTAGACCTTACTACAGATTCTGGTGTTGGACTTGTATCATGGTGGGGACAAATGGATTATTTCTCTTACAGTTATGCTGGTTACGGAGATTACAAAGCCATAGATTCAGGTTTATATGCCCAAATCCCTGAAGGTGATGTGAGAAGAAACCAATTCTTAAATAATCCGGCATCTTCTAATCATTTACAGCCATGGGGTAAATTCTATGATCCTGCACGTGTGCCAAGAGGCCCATCTCAGGTTATTACATTAGATTTAGTGTATATGAGAGTAGCTGAAATGTACTTGTTGAATGCTGAAGCTGCAGCAAATCTTGGTATGGATGCTGAAGCAAGAATGGCATTGTCAACTCTTCTAAATGAAAGAGTAGATGATACTTCTTATCTAGATGGAATTTCTGGACAGGATCTTATTGATGAAATCTATCTTCAAACTCGAATTGAGTTATGGGGAGAAGGGAAGTCTTACTTAGCGATGAAAAGAAATAAAGCTACTGTAGTTAGAGGTGATAACCACCTTTCTTTTGTAGGGGATCCAATTCCTTACGATGCAGAAGAACTTACTTTCGAGATACCAGAAGAAGAAATTCTTTATAATCCTGCGATTAGTACTCAAAACGACTAGTCTTAATTTTTAAAACATAGATACGATTATGAAAAAATATTTATTTTTATTTATTGCGGCTATCTCGTTGACCTTCGCAGGTTGTGACCACGAGAGTGATTTTACTCCGCCAAACTATATAACCTTTGCAGAAAACTCTGCAAGAATCGGAGTTGATATTGATGGTTCAACTACCTACGACGTTATGGTTTACACTGCCAATGAGGTAAGTGAAGACAGAACCTATAATGTTAACGTTGCTGGAGCCACTACACTTGCAGCGGCCGGGTATGATGTGCCTGAAACTGTTACAGTTCCAGGTGGAACTAATGAAGGAATGTTGTCCTTCACAGTTTCTGATGAAGATTTAGGATTGTTGGGAAAAAGCCTGGTGCTTTCTTTAGATAGTACTGGTGATCTTTCAACTGGCGACAATGCTAGCTTTTCTGTATTTCGTACTTGCGAAGGAACAGAATTTGAAATAGACTTTGCATTCGATGGTTATGCATCAGAAACAGCTTGGAAATTAACCGATTCTGAAGGAAATGTTGTCGTGGAAGTAGCGCAAGGAACTTATGAAGATGGTACTACTACTGATAACAGGTCTTATTGTTTAGGAGCCGGAACTTATACTTTCTCAATTACAGACTCCTATGGAGATGGGCTTACCTATCCAAATATGGGAAGTGTAACTATTAGTTATGCCGGTACTGTACTTGAAACTATTGACGGTGATTTTGGAGAAGGAGCGTCTGTTGATGTAACTTTCTAAAGTTTTCTTGAAATTTAAACATAAAGGTGATTTGGAATTTTTCAAATCACCTTTTTTATTTTAAAGCTATGAAGAAATTTATTTTGATACTGTTGGTTGCTATTATCTCTGGTTGTACGGCAGATACGGAACCTTTTGTCGATACGAAGGAAGATGATGAAGTGTCGGAAAGTGATGGGTCTGAAGATGAAGTAGATAATCCTGATGGGGATAATAATGGAGGTGATGAGGATTCAGGCGAAAACGAAAATGAGGCTGATATCTATGCAGGAAATATTGTTACTTATGTGCCGGAAAAAACTCAGGACGGTTATGTCTTAGTTAATGACGCCTCTAATAACAGAGTTTATCTGATGGATAAAATAGATGCTAAAATTCTTTATGAATGGGATTTACCTGCCGGTATTGGAAATGATGCAGAACTTTTAGACAATGGAAATTTATTGGTCGCATTAACAGATAATGATCCTGCTTATACCTTTGGAGGTTATGGAGGTAGAATGGCTATGGTTGCTCCATCTGGTGATTTGCTATGGGACTATGAATATTCTGATGAATTAAATCTTGCACATCATGATTTGGAAATTCTTCCGAATGGTAATGTTTTAGTTTTAGCATGGGAAAAGAAAGAAGGTGCCGAGTTAAATGAAAACGGATATTATGGTGAAGATGATATTATTTATATCGAAAAAGTTTTTGAAATAGATCGTAGAACTAACCAAATTGTCTGGGAATGGAATTCCTGGGACCATTTGGTTCAGGATGTAAATTCAGATAGTAAGAACTTTGGTGTGGTTAACGAAAATACCGATAAGATTAATATCAATTATATGGACCAGTATAATGAAGGATCCTATAATGGCGATATTATGCATGCCAATGCGCTGGAATATGATAAAGAAAATGATCTAATTTACATAAGTGTAAACTTTTTCAGTGAGGTTTGGGTAATCGATCATAGTACAACTACAGCTCAGGCTAAGACTGGAGCAGGAGGTAATTTCAATAAAGGAGGAGACCTTTTATTTAGATTTGGTAATCCTGAAACCTATAATGATTTTTCAAATCCGCGGTTATTTTTTCACAATCATAATCCTACGCTGGTTCCAGGAACCAATCGCATTTTAGTGTATTCAAATGGGTTACCAGTAGTGGATCCTCATTCAACAGTTTATGAATTAATACTTCCGGAGATAAATCAGTTAGGTGCTAAGGCAAATTTTAATCCCGAAATTTACTGGAGTTTTGCGGATCCAGATTTATTTTCAGCAAAAGTATCTGGAGCTCATAGGCTGCCAAATGGAAATACATTAATTACTCAAGGTACCTATGGTTACTGGGAGGTTACTCCACAGAAAGAGGTGGTATGGAAGTTTGAAGGAGATGGCTTTTTCTGGCGAGGTTACCATTACGATCCTAATAGCCTTGCTATAGAGAATTTGAATTTATAAATTATAATTTTAAGAGTGTAAGCCACCCCTTTGGGTGGTTTTTTTGTTTAGTTCAATTTCTGTTTGCTGTGATTTTTATTTTTACTTTTGTGAGAGTCCTTTTTATATATGAAACTTTACACACTGCTGCTTTTTTTTCTAATTCCTTTAATAGGTATTTCGCAAACTAAACTTTCTGGTTCTCCGGGAGGTCAAAATGCTGAAGATACAAGTCAGGAAGAAGACACCATTAAACCTCCAATTTCAGCTTATAAAATTATATCCGTAGCTAACGACACTACTTTTGTTGATACTACGCTTACCATAGAAAAAGATTATAAATTTAATTATCGCCGAAAAGATAATTTTGAATTACTGCCTTTTTCTAATACAGGGCAAACCTATAACCGTCTCGGGATGGACTTTGATGCACAAAAACTATATCCTGAATTTGGGGCACAGGCAAGACATTATAATTTTCTTGATGTAGAAGACATTAATTATTATCACGTGCCCACCCCGTTCACAGAAGCTTATTTTAAAACGGTACCGGAACAGGGCCAGCAGTTAGATGTGTTGTTTACGATGAATACCTCTGAAAGATTGAATTTTTCTGTAGCTTATAAAGGAGTTCGTGCTCTGGGAAGGTATCAGAATATGCTTACCAGTACCGGGATTTTTAGGTTCGGACTTACTTATAAAACTTTAGATAGAAAATATCATTTAAGAACACACTTTGTTTCGCATGATTTATTGAATCAGGAAAATGGTGGTTTTTCAGATTTAGCACGTCAGCAATATATAGATAAGGAAGAGGAATTTGAAGATCGCTCCCTGTTAGAAATGAAATTTGAAAATGCTGAAAGTACTCTATATGGAAAACGCTTTTATCTTGATCATTATTACCAGGTAGCCACCCCAGATTCTTTATCCTCTAATGCACTAAAAGTTGGACATATCTTCAACCACGATTATAAAAAGTTCGATTTTCTTCAAACCAATGCAGAAAACGACATTTTTGGTCCTTCTTTTCAGCGGTCAAATTTAAGAGATCGCGTGCGCTTAACTGAGTTTTATAATGAAGGCTATGTAGAGTGGTCTAATAAAACGCTGGGAGAAGTAAAGGCTAAAGCCGCGGTTAAAAATTTTGAATATGGGTATAAGACCTTTTATATTCGGGAAAACGATACTATTAATAATAAACTTACCGGTGTAAATTATTCGGTTGGTGGGGAGTATAGAAAAAGTATAGGCGGGTTTGATGTGCAGGCAGATGCCATGCTTAATCTGGCTGGTGATTTTACCGGCAGCTATTTCGCGGCGCAAGCAGGTTATAGCCTGGATGAGGAGAACAGGTTGCAATTTGGTTTTAACCAAAACAGTCATATGCCTAATTATAATTTCTTGCTTTATCAAAGCAATTATATTAATTACAATTGGCAGAACGATTTTGATAACGTGAATACGCAAAGTATTTATGGGGAATTGCGGTCTAAAAAATTACTTAATATAGAAGCTAGGTTAACGCAAATTCAGAATTACACTTATTTTGCCGAAGATGAAGATACTTTGGTGAAGCCGTTTCAGGCTGGAGACCAGGTTCGATACTTAAAATTAAAAGCCAGTAAAGAGTTTGATTTTGGTGTTTTCGCAATAGATAATACATTAATGTATCAAAATGTACTGGACGGGGCTTCGGTATTAAACCTGCCCGAATTTGTAACCCGTAATACCATATATTATAAAGATGAATGGTTTGATAAGGCACTTTACCTTCAAACCGGGTTTACATTTAAATATTTCACTAAATATAATATGAATGCCTACGACCCGGTCTTAGCCGAATTTTATGTGCAGAATTCAGCTGAATTAGGGAATTATCCTGTAGTGGATTTCTTTTTTAATGGGAAAGTAGATCAAACCCGAATCTTTTTTAAGCTAGAACATTTAAACTCTCTAATAGATAAGAATAATAACTTCGTTGCTCCCGACTATCCTTATACCGACTTTTTGGTGCGATTTGGTGTGGTTTGGAACTTTTTTCTCTAATTTTTTCTGCTGAAGTTATTCTCTTTCACACCCTTTTTAACCTTTTAAATGCTGAATTATTTCCTGAATGTCTCTAATTCGCCTGAAATTGAGATGAGATTTGATGATTTTATAAGAAATCCTGAAAAATAATTAAATTTAAAATTATTGTTGTGCATCTAAAAAACAGCAGTATATTTGCACCCGCTTTGAGACACAACGAGGGTTGCGGAGTAGAGTGGGAAGTTCATTACATATTGGGATACGGTGATTTTTTAAGGAAATAAAAGCTTAAAAAAATAAAAGTAAAAAAAACTTATTTTTTTACTTGCCAGAATCAAAAGAGGGTGTATATTTGCAGCCGCAAAAACAGCGAAGGTTTTTAATTAAAACGGCAGTTGTTTTGAAGTTCTTTTGAGAATGGAAAGCTTTAAAAAAAAGTCAAAAATTTTTCTAAAAAAGATTTGGCAGATAAAGAAAAAGCATTGTATATTTGCAGCCGCTTACGGCGCAAACTAGTTCCCAAAAATACTGAAAAGAAATCCCGGGTGGGTGATAAGATAGAGAGGTTCGAGTCCTTTAATTTCGACAAGAATATCCCGAGTAAGATCGGGGAAGTTCATTGATTTATTGAATTGACAGCGCGTACATTTTTCGAGAGAAGAATGATACAAATAATTTAGAATTAAGACTAGATAAGTCATCTTTGAGTACAGACAATTGATTGTTGTAATTATATTTAAGAAACAACGATGAAGAGTTTGATCCTGGCTCAGGATGAACGCTAGCGGCAGGCCTAACACATGCAAGTCGAGGGGTAACATAGGAAAGCTTGCTTTTCTGATGACGACCGGCGCACGGGTGCGTAACGCGTATACAACCTACCTTTTAGCGGGGAATAGCCCAGGGAAACTTGGATTAATGCCCCATAGTATGGAGATCTCTCCTGAGATTTTCATTAAACATTTATGGCTATTAGATGGGTATGCGTCCTATTAGTTAGTTGGTAAGGTAACGGCTTACCAAGGCAGCGATAGGTAGGGGTCCTGAGAGGGAGATCCCCCACACTGGTACTGAGACACGGACCAGACTCCTACGGGAGGCAGCAGTGAGGAATATTGGACAATGGGCGAGAGCCTGATCCAGCCATGCCGCGTGCAGGAAGACTGCCCTATGGGTTGTAAACTGCTTTTACAGAGGAAGAACCACCCCCACGTGTGGGGGTTTGACGGTACTCTGCGAATAAGGATCGGCTAACTCCGTGCCAGCAGCCGCGGTAATACGGAGGATCCAAGCGTTATCCGGAATCATTGGGTTTAAAGGGTCCGTAGGCGGGCAGTTAAGTCAGTGGTGAAAGTCTTCCGCTCAACGGGAGAACTGCCATTGATACTGATTGTCTTGAGTTATTATGAAGTGGTTAGAATGAGTAGTGTAGCGGTGAAATGCATAGATATTACTCAGAATACCGATTGCGAAGGCAGATCACTAATAATATACTGACGCTGATGGACGAAAGCGTAGGTAGCGAACAGGATTAGATACCCTGGTAGTCTACGCCGTAAACGATGGTTACTAGCTGTTCGGCCCAATTGAGGGCTGAGTGGTTAAGCGAAAGTGATAAGTAACCCACCTGGGGAGTACGTTCGCAAGAATGAAACTCAAAGGAATTGACGGGGGCCCGCACAAGCGGTGGAGCATGTGGTTTAATTCGATGATACGCGAGGAACCTTACCAGGGCTTAAATGTAGTCTGACAGGGGTGGAAACACCCTTTTCTTCGGACAGATTACAAGGTGCTGCATGGTTGTCGTCAGCTCGTGCCGTGAGGTGTCAGGTTAAGTCCTATAACGAGCGCAACCCCTGTGGTTAGTTGCCAGCGAGTAATGTCGGGAACTCTAGCCAGACTGCCGGTGCAAACCGCGAGGAAGGTGGGGATGACGTCAAATCATCACGGCCCTTACGTCCTGGGCCACACACGTGCTACAATGGTAGGGACAGAGAGCAGCCACTTCGCGAGAAGGAGCGAATCTACAAACCCTATCACAGTTCGGATCGCAGTCTGCAACTCGACTGCGTGAAGCTGGAATCGCTAGTAATCGCATATCAGCCATGATGCGGTGAATACGTTCCCGGGCCTTGTACACACCGCCCGTCAAGCCATGGAAGCCGGGGGTACCTGAAGTCGGTCACCGCAAGGAGCCGCCTAGGGTAAAACTGGTAACTGGGGCTAAGTCGTAACAAGGTAGCCGTACCGGAAGGTGCGGCTGGAACACCTCCTTTCTAGAGCAACGCCTTTTAAGGCAATGCGCAATAATCAAAAGGGAAGTTCTTAAAGATCTTTTTTGGTCTTGATTCTATAGCTGTCGATTTAATATTTAAAGAATAAGGACAGTCTCATAGCTCAGCTGGTTAGAGCGCTACACTGATAATGTAGAGGTCGGCAGTTCGAGTCTGCCTGAGACTACGACGCGCTAAAGCGCAGTTCAAAGTTAAAGGTTAATAGTTCAAAGTAATTTGAATTTGAGACAACGACGTTCATTACAAATTGAAAGGAAATTTTAGAAGTTGGGTAACCCAGTTTGCAGTAAGCAGGAGCAGTTAGCAGTAATAAAGACTGCCATACTGAATACTGAGACTGCCGACTAACAAATGGGGGATTAGCTCAGCTGGCTAGAGCGCCTGCCTTGCACGCAGGAGGTCATCGGTTCGACTCCGATATTCTCCACGATTCCTTAAGATTTAAGGGAGATAGGTAATTTAAACAATCAGGAAATGCGTTTTTGCATATTCGTTTGGTTACCATCGAGCTTAGATTGCTAGAGAGGAAAAAAGTTCATTGACATATTGAGAAACAAAGAATACGAGAAAACTACAGTTATAGAAGTTAAATTTTATAACGAGGTAAATTAAATTAATAGAATACATTGTGATTAAGGTCACGAGAAATTCGAGCATAAGCAAGAAGCATACAAGCTAGATAAGGGCGTATGGGGAATGCCTAGGCTCTCAGAGGCGAAGAAGGACGTGATAAGCTGCGAAAAGCTGCGGGGATTGGCACATACAAGTTGATCCGCAGATATCCGAATGGGGCAACCCACTATACTGAAGGTATAGTATCCGCAAGGAGGCAAACCCGGAGAACTGAAACATCTAAGTACCCGGAGGAAGAGAAAACAATAGTGATTGCGCTAGTAGCGGCGAGCGAACGCGCATTAGCCCAAACCATAAGGTTTACGGACCTTATGGGGTTGTAGGACCACAACATTTGTTGCAAACAGAATTAGAACAGGTTGGAAAGCCTGGCCATAGACGGTGACAGCCCGGTATAGGTAAAGAATGTAACGATAGTGGTATCCTGAGTAGTGCGGGGCACGAGAAACCCTGTATGAATCCGGCGGGACCATCCGCCAAGGCTAAATACTCCTGAGAGACCGATAGTGAACCAGTACCGTGAGGGAAAGGTGAAAAGAACCCTGAACAAGGGAGTGAAATAGATCCTGAAACCATACGCTTACAAGCGGTCGGAGCCCTTTGGGGTGACGGCGTGCCTTTTGCATAATGAGCCTACGAGTTACCGTTGCCAGCAAGGTTAAGCAGTTCAGCTGTGGAGCCGTAGCGAAAGCGAGTCTTAATAGGGCGGTTTAAGTTGGTAATGGTAGACGCGAAACCGTGTGATCTACCCTTGGGCAGGTTGAAGCTGTGGTAACACATAGTGGAGGACCGAACCCGTTGACGTTGAAAAGTCTTGGGATGACCTGAGGGTAGGGGTGAAAGGCCAATCAAACTCGGAAATAGCTCGTACTCCCCGAAATGCATTTAGGTGCAGCGGTATAATAGTTTTATAGAGGTAGAGCTACTGATTGGATGCGGGGGCTTCACCGCCTACCAATTCCTGACAAACTCCGAATGCTATAAAATGTTTTATATCAGTGAGGGCATGGGTGCTAAGGTCCGTGTCCGAGAGGGAAAGAACCCAGACCATCAGCTAAGGTCCCAAAATATATGTTAAGTTGAAGAAACGCGGTTGGACTGCCCAGACAGCTAGGATGTTGGCTTGGAAGCAGCCATTCATTTAAAGAGTGCGTAACAGCTCACTAGTCGAGCGGTCCGGCATGGATAATAATCGGGCATAAACATATTACCGAAGCTATGGATTTCATATTTAGATATGGAGTGGTAGGGGAGCATTGTAACAGAGATGAAGGTGTACTGCGAGGTATGCTGGATTGGTTACAAAAGAAAATGTAGGCATAAGTAACGATAATGCAGGCGAGAAACCTGCACACCGAAAGACTAAGGTTTCCCCAGCTATGCTAATCAGCTGGGGGTTAGTCGGGACCTAAGGCGAACCCGAAAGGGGTAGTCGATGGACAACAGATTAATATTTCTGTACTTGCCCCACGTTAAAGCGGACGGAGGCGAAAAGTTGGTGCGTGCTGACGGAATAGCACGTTGAAGGGAGTGGTAACACCCCGATAGTACACAAAAGCTTCGGCCGGCGTGATAATCCAGCGGATCGACTTCCAAGAAAAGCGAGTGGAGGCAACCCGTACCATAAACCGACACAGGTAGTTGGGATGAGAATTCTAAGGTGCTCGAGAGATTCATGGCTAAGGAACTAGGCAAAATGGGCCCGTAACTTCGGGAGAAGGGTCGCCCCGCTTCGGCGGGGCCGCAGTGAAGAGGTCCAGGCGACTGTTTATCAAAAACACAGGGCTCTGCTAAATCGAAAGATGATGTATAGGGCCTGACACCTGCCCGGTGCTGGAAGGTTAAGAGGAGATGTTAGCTTCGGCGAAGCATTGAATTGAAGCCCCAGTAAACGGCGGCCGTAACTATAACGGTCCTAAGGTAGCGAAATTCCTTGTCGGGTAAGTTCCGACCTGCACGAATGGTGCAACGATCTGGACACTGTCTCAGCCATGAGCTCGGTGAAATTGTAGTATCGGTGAAGATGCCGATTACCCGCTACGGGACGAAAAGACCCCGTGCACCTTTACTATAGCTTAGTATTGACTTTGGACAAGTGATGTGTAGGATAGGTGGGAGACTTTGAAGCGCCGTCGCCAGGCGGTGTGGAGTCATTGTTGAAATACCACCCTTTACTTGTTCGGAGCCTAACCTCATTTGATGAGGGACAGTGCTTGGTGGGTAGTTTGACTGGGGTGGTCGCCTCCAAAAGAGTAACGGAGGCTTCTAAAGGTTCCCTCAGCACGCTTGGTAACCGTGCGTAGAGTGCAATGGCAAAAGGGAGCTTGACTGAGAGACATACAGGTCGATCAGGTACGAAAGTAGAGCATAGTGATCCGGTGACACCGCATGGAAGGGTCATCGCTCAAAGGATAAAAGGTACGCCGGGGATAACAGGCTGATCTCCCCCAAGAGCTCACATCGACGGGGGGGTTTGGCACCTCGATGTCGGCTCGTCACATCCTGGGGCTGGAGAAGGTCCCAAGGGTTGGGCTGTTCGCCCATTAAAGTGGCACGCGAGCTGGGTTCAGAACGTCGTGAGACAGTTCGGTCTCTATCTGTAGTGGGCGTTAGAAATTTGAGTGGACCTGATCCTAGTACGAGAGGACCGGATTGGACCAACCTCTGGTGCACCAGTTGTTCCGCCAGGAGCATTGCTGGGTAGCTACGTTGGGAAGGGATAAGCGCTGAAAGCATATAAGCGCGAAACCCACCACAAGATGAGATTTCTTTAAAGGACCGTGGGAGACGACCACGTTGATAGGCCACAGGTGTAAAGGCAGCAATGTCATAGCCGAGTGGTACTAATAATCCGTAAAGCTTGATGCGATTCCCACGCCTGCAAAGGTGTGGGGACTTGGATGCTTTATCTAAGTTCTATCTTTATTCTTTGTTTCTTAAATATGTCAACTTATTAGGAGTTGGATAGGACGTTTAAAGACGTTTTATGCCAAACTCAAAGACTTAAGGTGGTTATGGCAACGGGGCTCACCTCTTCCCATTCCGAACAGAGAAGTTAAGCCCGTTAGCGCAGATGGTACTGCTATTTGTGGGAGAGTATGTCACCGCCTTTCTTTGAAACCCTTCATCATTCATTTGGTGAAGGGTTTTTTTATACCCGAAAATTAAAGCCTAGTTAACTATAATTTAGCTAAAGGTTTTGCCGAAGGAACTACATTATCTACTGGTTTCAGACTTTTAAAATACATATACATAGCTCTTAAGTCTTCTTCCTCAATATTTTTAAAATTTTGCCAGGGCATAGGTGGTAATAAGGAGCGGCCATCTGCCTGACCTTTGTATTTTCCTTCTACCATGGCTCTTTTAAATTGTTTAAAATTCCAGGAGCCCAATCCTGTCTCGTGAGGTGTGAGATTCGCTGAATAGGAAACTCCCCACGGACCTATAAAGGCTGTTAAATCTGAATTCATTAACATCCAGCCGTTTTCAAGGGTTTCTTTATTCAGCTCCGGTAAACTTTTGTTAGACTGGTAACCTGAGAAAGCTAATTCTGATATTAATTCAGGACCTTGTTCACCCAATTTTTTGGGAGAATGGCAATCGTGGCAACCAATTATTTCTACGAGGTACTTGCCACGATCTTCATATTCCTTTTTGCTTAATTTCTTTTCTTTCTTTGTATCTGAAATAACTTCTTTCTCTATATTATCTTCATCCTTCTCTTTACATGAGGTAAGAAAAATTATTAAAAGGATAATCAGGCTAGTGAAACGAACGGGTAAGGCCTGGAATTTAGAAATTGATTTTAATGATTTCATAATGCTGATATTTATAACTATCTAAATTATAAAATCAGTAGGATGTAAGATATAGGGAAAACCTTGCTTTATAAGTTTAAATCTCACGGTTTATGCTTACAACCGGCAACTCGTAATTATTAATAATTTCTTCAGTAATACTAGGGCTAAAAATGGTGTCAAATCCCGTACGCTGGTGAGTGATGCTTGTAAATAGATCTGGGTGTAATTTATTGAGTGCCATTCCTATTCCACGGGCTTCATTATTGGCATTTAGACATCGCAGTTTTAATTCCTTAATTTCA
The DNA here is from genome assembly GCA_963727565.1 of uncultured Flavobacteriaceae bacterium. Taxonomy (GTDB): domain Bacteria; phylum Bacteroidota; class Bacteroidia; order Flavobacteriales; family Flavobacteriaceae; genus Salegentibacter. The sequence continues at coordinate 154,901 of CAVSGU010000005.1, read as the reverse complement.
GTTCTGGCTAGGAATTCAGCCGCCATATCATCTATTTGGTCCGTCTCTCTAAAATTATACGGTGTATTTATATAAACCAGTTCAACTTTAGTTTTTAACTTTTCTAAAATTCCGTAGACCTTTTTAAATGCTTTTTGAGATTCTTCTTTTAGATCGGTTGCAATTAGGATGCTCTTTAATTGATTGAAATCGAATTTATGTTTTATAGCTACTACCGGTACCTTCGAGTGGCGAATAAGTTTTTGAGTATTTGAACCCATTATTTTTTCAAATCCCTTTGGCGCCGTGGGTTCCCATAATAACTAATTCATAATTTTCGGGCTTAACATAATTTACAAGCTCATCCATTCCTGTGTTGTAAATTAAGCTATGCTCTGCATCAACTCCTTTTTCGGTCGCTTTTTGCTCCCATATTTTTAATTGATCTTTTGCAGAGTTTATTCGTTCTTTAGTTTCAGGATATTTTTTTTCGTCCTGAATATTTAATTTAGACCATTCTACCGGTGTTTGTACACTATGTAAGAAGCGTATGGGAAATTGTAGCGATTTAGCCATTTGAATCGCAAATTCTGAAGCATTATTGGCAGATTCAGAGAAATCGGTTGGTACGAGTATATATTTCATGACGCTTATTTTCCATAAAGTTAAACTCCATCCATAAATTTTAAAATGATAAATATCAGGTTTAATTCAGGAGGAATTCCGCAGAAAGATTAATTCTATTATTTTTGATGCACTTATGAAATTAGACAATTTAGAACAGGGTTTTTTTGGAATTGGAATACAAAACGGAAAAACTCCGGAGAATTTAGGCGTGCTTTGGCGTTCCGCGCAAAATATGGGCGCAAGTTTTATATATACTATTGGAAATCGCTATGCTAAACAGGCTTGCGATACCCATAAAGCTGTAGGGGCAATGCCTTATTTTCACTACGAAACCTTTGAAGATTTTTATGCACATTTACCAAAAGGTGCTATGCTTGTAGGGGTTGAGCTTACTGAAAATGCCGAGGCTTTGGAAACCTTTACACACCCAAGACGTTGCGTTTATTTACTTGGAGCAGAAGATCACGGACTTTCAAAAGAGGCTATTGAAAAATCTCATTTCCTAGTTAAATTTCAATCAACTTTAAGTTTAAACGTTTCTGTTGCCGGAAGTATTATTATGTATGATCGTAGCAGTAAATCTAAATTTTCGACCTGATTCCTATTTCAATCGTTTTATAAGCTCCATTTTATCAGGAATTTTTAATCAGTTTGGTTAAATTAGCGCCAATTACAATAAAAACTTGAAAGAATGAGATACTTATCCAGAGCTATGCTTGGCCTGGCCGTTGCTGGGTTATTTTCTACCGGCGCTAAAGCACAGGAGGTTGTGGAAAACAACCAAAAAGATTTTAATGAATTTATGAATCGCAGTGGTGATATGTACCGCGCAGCTTCAGGTAAACCGGGCCCGGAATACTGGCAAAATGAAACCGATTATAAGATTGAAGCAACCTTGAATGATGAAGATCACACCATAAAAGGACAAATAAAACTAACTTATACCAATAATAGTCCGCAGGAATTAGAATTCATCTGGATGCATTTGGAACAAAACCGTTTTACCGAAGATTCCCGTGGAACTTTAACCACTCCAATTCAGGGAAATCGTTATAATGGTGATATAGATGGCGGGTATACTATTTCTAATCTGGAAGCAAAAGTAAAAAGAAGTTCTTCTTCAGATTATCTAATAACCGATACGAGAATGCAGGTTTTCTTTGAAGATCCAATTCCTGCTAATGGCGGAGAAGCTACTGTTTCTATGAATTTTGAGTATAAAATTCCGGTAGATGGGATGGACCGTATGGGAAGACTTGAGGTAGAGGATGGAACTATTTATGCTCTAGCGCAATGGTTTCCAAGAGCAGCAGTTTTTGATGATGTAGAAGGCTGGAATATTGAGCCGTACCTTGGTGCTGGTGAATTCTACTTAGATTATGGCGACTATGATTTTAAAATTACTGCTCCAGCTAGCCATATTGTCGTATCCTCAGGAGAATTGCAAAATCCAAGACAAGTATTATCTTCTACGGTAAGAGAAAGAATGGATAGAGCGTCTAAAAGCGATTCTACCGTTTATTTAATCAAGCCTGAAGAAGTAAACGATATGTCTTTGCGTGCAAAGCAGGAAGGAACTCTTACCTGGCATTTTAAGATGGAAAACACTCGTGATGTAGCTTTTGGTTCTTCAAAAGCATTTATCTGGGATGCCGCTAAAATAGATCTACCTGGCGGAAAAAAAGCTATGGCACAATCGGCTTATCCTAAAGAAAGTGATGGCCAGGGCGCCTGGAGCCGTTCTACTGAATATTCTAAAGCTTCCGTAGAACATTATTCTGAAAAATGGTTTCCTTATCCTTACCCGGTAGCCGTAAATGTGGCTGCTGATATAGGCGGAATGGAGTATCCCGGTTTAAACTTTTGTAGTTGGAAAAGTGAAGGTGCTTCACTTTGGGGCGTTACAGATCACGAATTTGGCCACAACTGGTTCCCAATGATTGTTGGAACTAACGAAAGAAGATACGCCTGGATGGATGAAGGTTTTAATACTTTTATCAACTATTACAGTACTTTAGATTTTAATGACGGTGAATATCCTGCGAGGTTAAATAAAACCAGGAATATGACGGGTTGGTTCACTAGTGAGCAGCGCGAGGGTATTGATACTTATCCAGATGTTTCTAACCTAAGAAATCTTGGAATGATCGCTTACTACAAGCCTGCTATTGGCTTATTATTACTTAGAGAGTATATTTTAGGGGAAGAGCGTTTTGATAATGCTTTTAAATCTTATATTGAAACCTGGGCTTACAAGCACCCGCAACCTGCAGATTTCTTTAACCATATGGAAAATGTTTCAGGAGAAAATCTATCCTGGTTTTTTAGCAAATGGTTTTATGGTACCGGTAACATAGACTTAGGTATAGATGGCGTAAGACAATATGAAGGGAATTATATCATTTCGGTTTCAAATGCCGGAGAAATTCCTATGCCGGTTAAAATGGAAATTACTTACGAAGATGGTTCATCTGAAGAAGTTACACTTCCGGTAGAGATTTGGCAGCGTGGCGATTCCTGGAATTACCAACATCGTACAGATAAATCTATTAAAAATGTAGAGTTAGATCCTAATAAGATCTTACCAGATGTGAATTCAGGTAACGATGCCTGGCCTAACTCTTTCTACGAAGATTAAATAAATAAAGCTAAAATTGAAAAAGCCGTTTGAATTTGATTTCAAACGGCTTTTTTTATTCTTACTCTTTTCCTTTAAAAAGTGATTTTTCTTTGATCATTTTCGTAGTGCTTTCGGGAAGCATAGATTCCCAGCCACTTTTTCCTTCACTTATCATTTCATGAACCTGTCTGGAATGAATATCTAAAGTTTCTGGGTCATAATCTTTAATGTCTACTACCCGGCCATTATCTTTAAAATACTGGTAAAGCTCCTGCATTCTAGGATGGACTTTTAAATTCTCGCTGGTAATAATTTCGCCTGTTTCTTCATCCTTTAAAGGATATAAATAGATCTTCAGGCTTTTAAAGAACAATTTCCCAAAAGCTTCTAAAATTCCACCACTTAGGTGACGATAATATCTTTCATCAAAAATATCTTTTAGGGTACTTACACCCATAGTAAGACCCATTCTTTCTTTGGTGTGTTGGCCAAAATACTCCACAACTTTATAGTATTCCTGGAAGTTAGAAATCATTACCGTTTGCCCTAGAGAGCCTAGCAAGTCTGCCCGATCTAAAAAGTCTCGTTCATCTATTTCTCCTTCGCCTTTAAGGTTAGACAGGGTGATTTCAAAAATAACTACCGTTTTATCTTCATCTACCTTCCTTTCATTTAAAAAAAGCTTTAGCGACTTTTCATACATCGCCATATTTACTTTGGTAACAGGTCTAAAACTTCCGCGAAGCGTTAAGATGTTTCTTTTATAAAGAATGCTGGCAGGTAATACATTATTACCATCTGGAGCGAACATAATGGCTTCGGTAATACCATTCTTTACCAACTCTAAACTCATTAAACGATTATCTACGTTTTTAAAGGCAGGACCTGTGAAATTTATCGCATCAATTTCAATCTTGTCGGTAGTAAGATGATCAAATAAATGTTTAAGTAAGTTTTTAGGATCGTCGTGGTAATAAAATGCGCCATAAATAAGATTAACACCCATAGTACCTAAACTAATTTGCTGGTGAGCCGCATTGTTTTCGTGAAATTGAACGTGTAAAACAATTTCGTTATAGTCTGCTCCCGGTTCGGTTTGAAATCTAATTCCCAACCAGCCGTGACCTTTGTATTTTTTTGCCCAGTCTATAGTTGCCACGGTATTGGCGTAGCTAAAGAATAATTTATTTGGATGCTTCAGTCGGGAAATTCGCTCTTCTATAAGTCCCGTTTCGTAACGCATCATACTGGTTAAGCGCTGTTCGGTAACATAGCGACCATCGTCTTCAATGCCATAAATAGCATCACTGAAATCTTTATCGTAAGCGCTTAAAGTTTTAGCCACCGTTCCGGAAGCATTTCCAGCTCTAAAAAAATGACGCACGGTTTCCTGCCCGGCGCCAATTTCAGCAAAGGTTCCGTAGATATTCTCGTTAAGGTTAAGGCGCATTGCCTTATTTTGTACGGAAGTTATTTCTTCAAATTCCTTTTCTCCTTCAGCAATTATAGACATCCTGTGAATTTTTTGTTGAAGTATAAAGTTAAGAAACTTAAGCTTTATCTACAGCAACTTTGTAGGTTGGATCTTCAAGAATATTCACTTCAATAATTGCATCGGCATTACTCAATAATCTTCTGCAATCTTCACTTAAATGTCTTAAATGAAGTTTTTTACCTTGTTTGTGATATCTTTCGGTAAGTTTATTTAAGGCTTCAATTCCAGACATATCTACCACGCGACTTTCAGAAAAATCTATAATCACTTCTTCAGGATCGTTTAACACATCAAATTTATCATTAAAAGCCTGGACAGATCCGAAGAAAAGCGGACCGTAAATTTCGTAATGCTTTATACCTTCTTCATCTATACGTTTTCTGGCACGAATACGTTTAGCATTGTCCCAGGCAAATACTAAAGCTGAAATAATTACACCCACAAGTACAGCTAATGCCAGGTTATGCAGAATTACGGTTACTAAAGTTACTAAAACCATTACCAAAACATCAGATTTTGGCATCCTTCTAAAGGTTTTTAAACTGGCCCATTCAAAAGTTCCAACCGCAACCATGATCATAACGCCGGTTAGTGCGGCCATTGGTAATTGTTCTATAACATCTGCACCAAACATTATAAAAACCAAAAGCATTACTGCAGCAACAATTCCCGAAAGTCTTGCTCTTGCACCAGAAGAAACATTAATTAAACTTTGGCCAAGCATTGCGCAGCCACCCATACCAGAGAAAAATCCGGAAAGCATGTTGGCACTTCCTTGCGCTATACATTCTTTATTTCCACTTCCACGGGTTTCGGTAATTTCATCTACAATATTTAGGGTTAATAAGCTTTCAATTAGTCCAACTCCGGCCATAATTCCTGCATAGGGAAGAATAAGCATAAAAGTATCCAGGTTAAAAGGAACCATGGGAATATGAAAAGGAGGGAAACCACCACTAATAGAAGCAATGTCACCTACTGTTTTAGTGTCTATTCCAAGACCTATAACTAAACCAAAAACTGCTAAAATCGCTACTAAAGAAGAAGGAACAACTTTGGTTAATTTTGGTAAAAGCCAGATAATTAAAATTGCAGTAATAACAAGACCAAGATAGGTGTACATAGGCGTACCGGTCATCCATTCCAGTTCACCGTTTTCGTTAGGTGCCTTAAACTGGTCTAACTGAGAAGTGAAAATGATAATCGCCAAACCATTCACGAAACCAAAAATTACAGAATGTGGTACCAGCCTAATTAGCTTACCAAGTTTTAAAACTCCGGCAAGTATTTGTATCACACCGGCCAATACTACGGTAGCAAAAACATATTCCGGCCCGTGGGAGACAGACAGCGCCACTATAACCACGGCCACGGCTCCGGTAGCTCCAGAGATCATTCCCGGGCGTCCACCTAAAATAGCGGTAACTAATCCCATTACAAATGCGGCATATAAACCGGTTAAAGGAGAAAGTCCGGCGATTAAAGCAAAAGCTACCGCTTCCGGGATTAAGGCTAAAGCTACAGTTAGTCCTGCTAAAATTTCGGTTTTGTAATTTACTTTTTGTGAAAAATCAAACAGGTTGAAGATTTTTTGCATCAGAATATAATTTTAATAGATATTGGAAAGCGGAATTTTTTCCGCAGAAAATAATTTTCGGAAATATAATAGAAGGGAATACTTAACTGCCTAGGGCGGAGTAAGTGGAGACGATTGTATGTTTCTTCTTTGCTTCATAAGAGCCGGCAAAATTAGCCAATTATTTTTAATAGAAAAGTTTACCGCAACTTAAGTAGTAATTTTTAATGCTTTGGTAATATGAAGGCGCCTGATTATCAATTTAATAATTAATTTTGCAGTAGAATTACTACAAATGTAAATTCAGAAATAAATTCAAAGTAAAAGAAGATAACTGTTAGCTAATCCTCTTACCTTTGCATAAAATTTATTAGCATGGCACATAAAGCAGGATTTGTAAATATTATTGGGAACCCTAATGTGGGGAAATCTACTTTAATGAATGCTTTTGTAGGCGAAAAATTGTCTATAATTACTTCTAAAGCGCAAACCACCCGCCACCGTATCCTTGGAATTGTAAATGGTGAAGATTTCCAGATGCTTCTTAGTGATACCCCGGGAATTATAAAACCGGCGTACGAGTTGCAGGAATCTATGATGGGTTTCGTTAAATCTGCTTTTGAAGATGCCGATGTGTTGGTATATATGGTAGAGATTGGTGAAAAGGAACTTAAAGATGAAGCCTTTTTCAACAAAATAATTGGAACCGATATACCTGTTATTTTATTGCTGAATAAAATTGATAAATCTAACCAGGAAGAATTGGAAAGCCAGGTGCAAATGTGGACAGAGAAAGTGCCTAATGCTGAAATTTTCCCGATTTCTGCTCTGGAAGGTTTTAATGTTGCCGAAGTTTTTAACCGAATTATAGAACTACTTCCAGAATCTCCCGCATTTTATCCAAAAGATACGCTTACCGATAAACCCGAGCGTTTCTTTGTAAATGAGATTATTCGCGAGAAGATTTTAATGCATTATAAAAAGGAAATTCCTTACGCCGTAGAAATTGATACCCAGGAATTTTTTGAAGAAGACAAAATTATTAGAATGCGAAGCGTGATCATGGTAGAGCGCGAGACTCAAAAAGGTATCATCATTGGGCATAAAGGTGCGGCTTTAAAAAGGGTTGGGGTAGAAGCCAGGAAAGACCTTGAAAAATTCTTCGGAAAACAAGTTCATTTAGAACTTTATGTGAAAGTGAATAAAAACTGGAGAAGCGACCAGCGCCAGTTGAAGCGTTTCGGATATAATGAATAATTTTTTCTGAACTAAAATTTTAAAGTCTATTACAGGAAATTCAATTCAAAAAACTTCAATTTCCTGCCAGGGAAACTTCCGTTTTCTAAGTTTCGGGTAAACCCGAATTTTTACACTAATTTTGCAAACAATTAAATTCTCTGAATAAACTCAGGGAATAAAACCTCAATGAGGGATTAAAGAATAATATTATGGGCAATATTGTAGCCATTGTAGGAAGGCCAAACGTTGGGAAATCTACCTTTTTTAATAGATTAATTCAACGCCGCGAGGCGATTGTAGATTCGGTTAGTGGGGTTACCCGCGACCGTCATTATGGAAAATCTGATTGGAATGGGCGTAATTTCTCCCTTATAGATACGGGTGGTTATGTAGTAGGAAGCGACGATGTTTTTGAAGCCGAAATAGATAAGCAGGTAGAACTTGCCATAGATGAAGCCGATGCTATTATTTTTATGGTAGACGTTGAAAGTGGCGTGACTCCAATGGACGAGGATGTAGCACAACTGCTTAGAAAAATAGATAAGCCCGTTCTTTTAGCGGTAAATAAGGTAGATAATAATAAAAGGCTGGAGAATGCTGTCGAATTTTATTCTTTAGGCCTTGGTGAATATTTTCCTATTGCCAGTACAAATGGTAGTGGGACAGGAGATTTGCTGGATGCTCTAATTGAAGCTTTGCCGGTAAATGAAGCCGTAGAAGAAACAGAATTACCAAGATTTGCCGTAGTAGGTCGTCCTAACGCGGGGAAATCTTCTTTTATAAATGCTCTAATAGGCGAAGAACGTTATATCGTAACAGACATTGCAGGAACTACCCGCGATGCTATGGATACCAAGTATAATAGATTCGGGTTTGAATTTAACCTGGTAGATACTGCCGGGATTAGAAGAAAATCGAAGGTTAAAGAAGACCTCGAATTTTACTCGGTAATGCGTTCTGTGCGTGCCATAGAAAACTGTGATGTTTGCCTGGTGATCTTAGATGCTACCCGTGGATTTGACGGGCAGGTTCAGAATATTTTCTGGCTGGCGCAAAGAAACCGAAAAGGAATCGTGATCCTGGTTAATAAATGGGATTTGGTTGAAGAGAAAGAGACCAATAGTATGCGCGATTATGAAGCGATGATAAGACGCGAAATAGAGCCTTTTACCGATGTGCCGATTGTTTTCATGTCTGTACTTACCAAGCAACGTATTTTTAAAGCTATTGAAACAGCAGTTACTGTTTTTGAAAACCGCAGTAAAAAAATTAAAACCCGTGAGCTTAACGATATTATGCTTCCAATAATAGAGCAAAATCCGCCACCGGCTTATAAAGGGAAGTATGTAAAAATCAAGTTTTGCACGCAATTACCTACGCCACAGCCGCAATTCGCGTTTTTCTGTAATCTTCCGCAGTACGTTAGAGATCCATACAAACGATTTATAGAGAATAAGTTAAGAAAGGAATTTGATCTAACCGGAGTACCAATTTCAGTGTATTTCAGGAAAAAATAAGTTTCCTGTTAAACTTTGTAACAAATATAGCAACTAGAAGATTTACAGGAGATGATTTTATTCAGGATACCCAGGAGCTTGTTTTAGAGCAATATTTTATGCTGAGTTTTACTTATAAAATCAGCAAGTTTGGCGGAAAAGATCCTAATAATAAGAGAGGGAGATAGTTTTAACTTCTTCTGGAAATGAAAAGACTGTTTGAGATGTTCGTTTAAATCGTCATCCTGAACTTGTTTCAGGATCTAAGTTGTTGGATAATCTAAACAAGTTAGAAGCTGAAACAAGTTCAGCTTGACGGAACTAAGAACATCTCAAACAGTCTTTATTTATATAGATTTTTCAGTTAAGAATACTGCTAACTGCCTACTGAATTACTGCTAACTGGAAATTACCAGCTTCCACCGGCACCGCCGCCGCCGAAGCCTCCGCCGCCGAAACCGCCACCAAAGCCGCCTCCGCCGCCAAAACCTCCACCGGAGCTGCCTCCGCCAAAAGTGCCACGTCCAAGAGAGCTTAAGATAATCGCGTCCAGGAAAGTATCGCCTGCGCTTCTTCGGCCACCATTTCGACCACCGCCACCACGCCGTTTGAAAAACGAAATAATAATGACCACAAAAATTATAAGCATAACAATTCCCTGGAGAGGAAAGCCTCTTTCTGAATTTCGGGATTGCGGTGTGCCTTCAAAAGTGCCTGATAATACCTGGAAAATAGCGGTTGTTCCGGCATCCAGGCCATTGTAATAACTCCCGTTTCTAAATTCAGGGAGAATTACCTGTTCAATTATTTGCCGGCTGCGAGCATCGGTAATATACTCTTCCAGCCCGTAACCAGTTAGTGATCCAGATTTTTTACGTCGTTCTTCGGCTACGATAACTAATAAGCCGTTATCTTCTGCACTTTGTCCAATTCCCCATTCCTGAGCCCATTCTAGCCGCGTATATCGCCTTCATTTTCACCCTGTAAAGGAATCTATTGTCGCGACTACAATTTGGGTTGAAGTGGTATCAGCATAGTTAATCAACTTCTGCTCCAACTGTTTTTCTTCCGAAGAAGTTAAAATATCGGCTTCATCATAAACACTGGTTTCCTCCGATGGTTTAGGTGGAACATCGCGCTGTGCATATATAAACCCCGAAAAAACGAGGAAAAATAGAAATAGTAATTTGAATCTTCTAGTGAATTGTGGCATTTATCCTTTTGAAATTTCGTTGGAGAGTTCGTCTCGTGTGTCTTCACTCCACGGGAAGTGTTTTTTGAGCTGCTGGCCTGCGGTTAAAATACCGTTTACCAGGCCTTGCTTGAATTCTCCTTTTTTAAATTTTTCTACAATAGCATCTTTGGTGCTTTCCCAAAAATCATCTGGAACTACATCATTAATACCTTTATCGCCATAGATCACAAAATTATGATCTTCTACGGCAACATAAATAAGCACTCCATTATCGTGCTTGGTATTATCCATCTTTAGCATATGAAAAACTTCCATAGCGCGATCAAAAATATCTTTTTCGCCGGTAGTTTTTTCCAGGTGAACCCTTACCTCGCCAGAGGTGTGGCTTTCTGCTTTCCTAATGGCTTCAATGATCTCTTCTTCGTCTTTTTTACTTAAAAAATCTTCAACTTTGCTCATCTCTCTTAAAAATCAAATTCAACATCGGGGGCGTTTTCTGCACCTTCTTCTGCTTCAAATGGCGCTTTTCTTTCAAATCCGAACATTCCAGCAAAAATATTATTCGGGAATTTTCTAATATAAGTATTGTATTGTCTTACCGCTTCGTTGTAACGGTTTCTCGCTACACTAATACGGTTTTCTGTTCCTTCTAATTGTGATTGTAATTGAAGGAAGTTTTGATTCGATTTTATATCGGGATATCTTTCAACAGAAACCAAAAGTCTTGATAATGCTGAAGATAGTCCGCCTTGAGCCTGCTGGAATTGCTGAATTTGCTCCTGATTTAAATTTCCGGCATCAACATTAACCGAAGTAGCTTTAGCACGAGCTTCAATTACATCGGTAAGCGTTCCTCGCTCAAAATCGGCTGAACCTTCTACGGTACTAACCAAATTCGGGATAAGATCACTTCTACGCTGATAGGCATTTTCAACATCGGCCCAATTCTTTAAAACGCTTTCTTCGTATTCTACTGCGGTGTTATTTACTCCGGCCGTAAGGCTGTAAACTATAATACCCAGAACTACAATAACTATTACAGGGATTAACCATTTTTTCATTTCTACAACTGATTTTTTAGATTGATTAGTTTTGCTTTTACTCCTTCCAACTTACGAATTATTTCGAAGTTGCTAAGGGTTTTGTGTTTTTCTTCTTTTAAATGTGTTTTTGCACCTTCAAGGGTGAATCCGCGTTCTTTAACCAGGTGATAAATAAGCTCTAAATTCTTAATATCTTCTGGGGTAAATTTGCGATTTCCCTTGGCATTTTTTTTAGGCTGAATTACATCGAATTCCTTTTCCCAAAAACGAATTAAGGAAGTGTTCACCTTAAAGGCTTCAGCAACTTCGCCAATTCCGTAGTATCTTTTATCTGGTAAATTGAGGTGCATTAATCCAGCGATTGGTTTTCTTGTTGTGCTTTTTCCAGAACCTTATCAAACTCTTCGGGAGATAGGTTGCCATAGTAAAAGTTAATCGGGTTAATTCGGCGGTCATCCTTAAAGATCTCGTAATGTAAATGCGGGCCCTGGGATCTTCCCGTGCTGCCTACATAACCTATAATATCACCACGTTGTACCCGTTGGCCAACTCGCACATTGTATTTATATAAATGAGCATAAAGACTGGTGTAACCATAGTCGTGATCTATTCTTATATGATTCCCATACCCGGTAGATCTATTATCGGCTCTTTTAATACGGCCATTTCCGGTAGCATAAACCGGTGTGCCACGAGGGGCGCTAAAATCCATCCCGTGATGGAATTTTCTTACTTTGGTAAACGGATCGGTTCTCCAACCGTAACCGGAAGCAATCCTGCTTAGATCTTCATTTTTTACAGGCTGTATCGCAGGAACGGCAGATAATAAACTCTCTTTCTCTTTCGCTAAACTGGCAATTTCATCAAGCGATTTAGATTGTACCACTAATTGCTTGGTAAGAATATCCATTCGTTTGCTGGTTTCAATAATCAATTTAGAATTGTCAAAACCTTCCAGGTCTTTATAGCGGTTTATACCACCAAATCCTGCGAGCCTTTGCTCTTCAGGAATAGGGTTGGCTTCAAAATAAACCCGGTAAATATTATTGTCTCTATCTTCAATATTCGCCAGTACATTTTGTATCTGGCTCATTTTTTTATTCAGTAAGCCATATTGTAACTCCATGTTTTGAAGTTCGCGTTTTAGCGCTTTTTCTTTTGGGGTTTCAATCTGCGGAATGTTCAAATAAATAACCAGTAAGATAAAACCGGCCAGGAAAGATCCTAAGATACTAAGCAATACAATCCCTGTGCGGCGGCCTTTTCGGCGCTCGATTTTTCTATAGGATTGCGTCTCGCTATCGTAATGATATTTAACCTTCGACATGAGTCAAATTTATGCTATTTTTGCCAACAATACTAAGCAATTACCGTGCTAAGTTTAGTCTGGTAAACGAACAAATATAGGAAATTGTTTCAGCACCAACACAATTAATAATTTTAGATTAGATTAAGTAGATGAAATCTCAGGAAATAAGAAACCAGTTTTTAGAATTTTTTAAGTCCAAATCTCATAAAATCGTTCCTTCAGCGCCCATGGTGCTAAAAGACGATCCCACACTTATGTTCACCAATGCGGGGATGGTTCAATTCAAGGAGTATTTTTTAGGAAATAGTGAGCCTTCCAGCTCCCGTATTACCGATAGCCAAAAATGCCTTCGCGTAAGCGGAAAACATAACGATTTGGAAGAAGTGGGAATGGATACCTACCATCACACGATGTTCGAGATGTTAGGGAACTGGAGTTTTGGGGATTATTTTAAAGAAGAAGCCATAAACTGGGCCTGGGAATTACTTACCGAAGTTTTTAAAATTGCTCCTGAAAACCTTTATGTTTCTGTTTTTGAAGGAAGCAAAGAAGATAAATTAGGATTGGATACCGAAGCCCTGGAGCTTTGGAAAAAGATTGTTCCTGAAGATCGCATCGTTTACGGCGATAAAAAGGATAATTTCTGGGAAATGGGAGACCAGGGACCTTGCGGACCTTGTTCTGAAATTCATATTGATATTCGATCTGAAGCTGAAAAAGCTAAGAAACCCGGAAAAGAACTGGTAAATGCAGATCACCCGCAGGTGGTAGAGATCTGGAACCTGGTTTTTATGCAGTATAACCGTAAAGCCGATGGTTCTTTAGTGGAACTTCCGGCAAAACATATCGATACCGGGATGGGCTTTGAACGCCTTTGTATGGTTTTACAGGGAACACAATCTAATTATGATACCGATGTTTTTACGCCGCTAATTGCTGAACTGGAAAAAATCACCAATTCTCCTTACGGAAAATCTGAAAAAACCGATATCGCGATTCGGGTAATTGCCGATCACGTGAGAGCGGTAACTTTTTCTATTGCCGATGGGCAACTGCCATCAAACACCGGTGCCGGTTATGTGATTAGAAGAATTTTAAGACGTGCCATTCGCTATGGATTTACGTTTTTAGATACCAAAGAGCCTTTTATTTATAAGTTAGTAGAAGTGCTAAGCAAACAAATGGGCGAAGCATTTCCTGAACTTAAATCTCAAAAAACTTTATGTGAAAATGTGATTAGGGAAGAAGAGCAATCTTTCTTAAGAACTTTGGACCAGGGCTTGATTTTGCTGGAAAATATAATTTCAGAAACCAAAGGAAAAACTGTTTCAGGGAAAAAGGCTTTTGAGCTTTATGATACTTTTGGTTTCCCTATAGATTTAACAGCACTAATTTTACGCGAACGCGGATTCGATCTTGATCAAAAAGAATTTGAAGTTCAGCTTAAGGAGCAAAAAGACAGGTCTCGTGCGGCAACCCAGGTTACTGCCGGAGACTGGGAAGAAATAAACCCGGTAAATGCTGAAGCATTTGTAGGTTACGATCATTTAGAAACTGAAACTCAAATTGCCCGTTACCGAAAAGTGGAAAGCAAAAAAGGTGCATTATACCAGATCGTGCTTTCGCAAACCCCGTTTTACCCTGAAGGTGGGGGACAGGTTGGAGATAAAGGTTTTCTTGTAGATAGTGAAAACAACAAAATAGAAATTACCGACACAAAAAAGGAAAATAACTTAATTGTTCATTTTGCTAAATCGCTTCCTAAGAATCCAAAAGATAAATTTAAGGCGGTTGTAAACTCAAAAAATCGCTCAGCTACTGCGGCTAATCATACGGCCACGCACTTATTGCACCAGGCGCTTCGGGAAGTTTTGGGAACTCACGTAGAACAAAAAGGTTCTCTGGTTAAAGGAGATTATTTGCGTTTTGATTTTTCTCACTTCAGCAAAGTGAATAAAGAGGAATTAGAGCAGGTTGAAAAACTGGTAAATCAGCGAATCAATGAACAATTACCTTTAGAAGAGCAACGAAGTATTCCGTTTAAAGAAGCTGTGAACCAGGGAGCTTTGGCGCTTTTTGGTGAGAAATACGGGGATGCTGTTCGTGCTATTCGTTTTGGAGAATCTATGGAGCTTTGCGGTGGAATCCACGTAAAGAATACTTCAGAAATATGGCATTTTAAAATCACTTCTGAAGGTGCTGTTGCTTCTGGAATCAGAAGAATTGAAGCGATTACCGGGGAAGCTGTAAAAGAATATTTTGCTAACCAGGATGAGGTTTTGGAGCAAATAAAAGCCGAATTGAAAAACGCCAAAGACCCGGTAAAAGCGGTAAATACTTTGCAGGACGAAAATGCAGCTTTAAAAAAGCAGGTTGAAGCTTTACTAAAGGATAAAGCCAAAAACCTAAAAACCGAATTAAAGTCTGAAATTTCTGAAATAAACGGAGTGAATTTCCTTGCTAAGAAAGTAGATCTTGATGCCGGCGGCATAAAAGATCTTGCTTTCCAATTAGGGGATGAATTTGAAAACCTATTTTTATTATTCGGAACCGAGCAAAATGGAAAAGCACTTTTAAGCTGCTATATTTCTAAAGACCTGGCAAAAGAAAAAGACCTGCACGCAGGAAAAATTGTAAAAGACCTGGGCAAATATATTCAGGGCGGTGGCGGTGGCCAACCGTTTTTCGCAACTGCCGGCGGTAAAAAACCGGAAGGAATTAATGAGGCTCTGCAAGAAGCACAGGCTTATTTAAAGTAAAGCACGAGGCTGTCTGAAAAGTCAATTTTCGTCAAGCTGAACTTGTTTCAGCTTCTAACATGTTAACTGATTATCAGTGAGTTAGATCTTGAAATAAATTCAAGATGACGGTTTTAAAACTTTTCAGACAGCTTCTATATAATTCTATGGAATTCAGGACCAAAATACCTATAAAAGAGGCTGAACCTAAGATAGATTATGAATCTAAGGTCTTTCTTATTGGTTCCTGTTTTGTAGAGAATATCGGTAATAAACTGGATTTCTATAAGCTGCAAAATTTGCAGAATCCTTTCGGAATTCTTTTTCATCCTTTAGCCATTGCAAAGTTTTTTCGAAAACTTAAGGAAGAAGCGATGTATACCGAAAAGGATATTTTTCAGCACCAGGAGCGCTGGCATTGTTTTGATGCGCATTCTTCATTAAGTAATCCTGATGCTGAGGTTTTGCTAAAAAACCTTAATTCCGCATTACAAAACGCTCGTGAGTTTCTTCAACAGAGTTCACATTTGGTGATCACTTTAGGCACTGCCTGGAGCTATTATCATTTGGAAAGCAAGCAGAGTGTAGCCAACTGTCATAAAGTTCCGCAGAAGCAATTTAGTAAGGAACTACAGTCAGTGGAAGAAATAGAAGTCTCTTTGGGTAATATTATATTATTCGTCAAAGAAATTAACCCTACAATTACGGTGATTTTCACCGTTTCTCCGGTTCGGCATATTAAAGACGGATTTGTTGAGAATCAAAGAAGCAAAGCGCATTTAATTACCGCAATTCATAATCTATTGACAAATAGAAAATCAATTCCCCCTTTGGGGGTTAGGGGGCTTTATTTCCCATCCTACGAATTGATGATGGATGAACTTCGTGATTATCGGTTTTATGCTGAAGATATGTTGCACCCTTCACAAACAGCCGTAAATTATATTTGGAAGCGATTTATAGAAACCTGGTTTTCAGAAGCCTCTCTTTCGGTTTTAAATGAAGTGGAAAATATTCAAAAAGGATTAGCACATCGTCCGTTTAACCCTAATTCTGAAGCACATTCCCGCTTTTTAGAAAAACTAAAATCTCAAATTTTGGCACTTAAAAAGCAATATCCGCATTTGGAATTCTAGATTAAATTTGGGTAAAAAAATCTTTATTATAATTATTCACTTGACTTTGTATACAAATATTTTGTATTTTTATTCTAGAATTCGAGATATAAGTCGTTGAAAACGAAAGGCTGAAAAGCCCAAAGGTTTTGACAAATGTCTTAATTCGTTTTCTAAAATTTGTTGGGGTAGATTTTAGAAATTTTAAAAGCTTATGGACGGGTGGGGCCGTCCATAAGTATTTTATGACGCCAGTGTTTTCTTCAAAAACCTCAAAACTCACAATCTTTGTACCTTTAGAAAAAATTGAAGAATGAGAAATTTTCTTATTGGAGCCATTTTGGTGTTATTGGTGGTTTTTGGCGTGCGTTATTGTGAAAATAGAAACCAGGAACGTGACGAATTAGAAGAAAGTACCGCTTTATTGCAGCAACAAATAAAAAATGTTGGTAAGCTTGTGGTTACTGAAGGCACTTTTTCCCAGGTTTATTCTTATAAAAACTCAAAGAAGTTTTATCTCGATATATTTTCGGCAAGAAAGAAAGCGCTTATCATTGTAAATGCTACGGCAACGGTGGCCTACGATCTAAGTAAATTAGAAACCGAAATTGATGAAGAAAATAAAATTGTACGCATCACCTCTATTCCTAAAGAAGAAATTACAATAAATCCCGAGATAAAATATTACGATGTTACGCAGGATTATTTAAACCAGTTTGATGCTGAAGATCATAATAAAATTAAGGGTCGAATAGAGAAATCCATTCGAGAAAAGGTAGAGGCTTCTTCGCTTAAGTCTAATGCTGAAAACAGGCTAATTAGCGAATTGCAAAAGATCTATATTCTTACCAATTCTATGGGTTGGACGCTGCAATACAACGACCAGAATTTTAATGATTCCGAAGAATTCGAAAAAATAAAACTCTAGTCTGCTTTTTCGGAATTTGAAATGTGATTGCTATATTAACTTACCAATTGGCCGTTTATAAGGCTTATTCCGCCATCAATTAAATGTGAGATATCAGGTCTTCGAGATTTTACATCCTGTAAATTACTTAAAGCTTCCTTAGCGAGTTTTTCATCTTTTCCTACTGCTAGTTCATAAATCTCTACAGAAAGCAACCAGTCTTTCGGGTGATGTTTTTTTACAAGTTCTAAAGCAGCGTCTAATGAAAATTTCGCATTTTTCCCTTCTCTTATATTTCTAACTGAAGCATACAGAGACGCAAGTTCTTCGCGCTCTGGTGTACTTTTGCTTTTTATTGTAGTAGTTGAGGTTTTGTGGGTAATTAGATCAAAAGAAAGATTATCGGCCGGGCCGGCAAATGCTGAAATAACTTCTTTGCCAATCGCCATATCATATTTGCCCCATTCAGGTTTAAACAAAATTTCCTCACCATAAGTAACCGTACAATCTTTTAGGCTAATAATTATTATTTTCCCCTGGAGATTCCTGGTGCCGGTAATGATCTCACCTTTTACTTTTATCCCACCTTCAAATTCAAATTCAATCTTTTCACCTTCATAGATATCGTAAGCCCTAAGATCTCGCGGACTCATATCTTCAATCGCTAAATTGATTCCTTTTAAAGAGCCAATTGGCGAGCCAAATCCGTCAGGGTGATTTTTCACACCGTGACCAACCAGTTCCTTTTCCCGATGGGAAAGGGCAGTTTTACCTGAAGTTTGAATATAAATTGGTTTGCCATCGTGTTCAATAACTTTTGAAAAATCTCCTGAGATCTGTAAACCGGTACTTAATTCTATAGTTCCAAGATTTTTAGAATCTATCAATTTCTGAATTCCTTCCAAACCGCCTTTTCTTAAAGCCATTTTATTAGCAAATTCTTCTAAAACTGAACTTAAATGAGCAAAATCTGGGGTTACATAAAGCTGAGGCTGAGGTTTAGTAATATCAAATTCCTGTTTGCAAGCTTCAATAGAATATGGAATCTTCTTCACTTTATCTGTCATACACCAGGCGCTTTCTCCAATAGAAGAGAGTAAACCGGCACCGTATATTTTAGGATCTTCCAAGCTTCCTATCAACCCATATTCAACGGTCCACCAGTGTAGATTTCTTATCTGCGCCATCTCACTGGGTTTCCCCATATTATTTTGCAGGTAATCTACTTTCTTTTCAGCTTCTTCAATTTCTTGCTGAGGTGTATCTTCAGCTTCCTTAATAATAGAAAGATGCCTTATGGCTTCGTACATTTCATAATCTTTAGCACTGGAAATCGCTTTACAGCCAATTTCGCCAAAGCGTCTAAGATATTCTGCATATTCTGGATTAGCGATAATAGGTGCGTGGCCGGCACCTTCGTGAATAATATCTGGAGCAGGAGTATATTCTATATGCTCGAGCTGGCGAATATCGCTGGCAATTACCAAAACATTAAAAGCCTGGAATTCCATAAAAGCAGCCGGCGGAATAAATCCGTCTACAGCTACAGCAGCCCATCCAATTTCTTTTAAAATTCGGTTCATCCCATACATATTGGGAATATGATCTATAGAAATGCCGGTTTGTTTTAAACCATCAAGGTAAGACTCGTGCGCAACTTTGCTTAGATAATCTACATTTTTACGCATTACATAGCGCCAAACCGCGTGGTTTACCGGGGAATAATCGTCGTAATTCTGTGGTTTTATATATTGCTGAAGATGGGCCGGCAAGCGGTCTAAAATCGCATTAGATTCAACTTTATCGAGCATAATTGTGATTAACTAAAATTCAATATAAAGATAAGAAATTAAGCTGAAATTCATAAAATGATAACTAAAGCCGTGTAAAAATAAAAATGCTCCTACAAGAGGAGCATTTTAGTTGAAAAATTTGTGGGGTTAATTCTTTATTTCTGGCGGATACTTTTCAAGTATCTCCTGTACTATTTCGTTTATTCTTTCCTGTTTCTTATCTACTTTTTCAGCCAGTGCCGCGGTTCCCATTCCCTGCCATACTAATTCTTTTCCTTCAGCATCTATTAGATCTATATAAAGGGTGCCTTCACTGGTGCGGTTCACTGTATTAAATCCTGAGCCCCAATACCACGGGTGCCATCCCCAGCCATATCCCCAGCCCATCATGTTGTTCTGGTAGATATTAATATTTTCATTGGTTTTTGTGAAAATGCTTACTAAGAGATCTGGATTCTCAGATTTAGTGAAACCTTTACGTTGCATTTCAGCTTCAATTGCTCTAAGGATTCGTTTTTTATCTAGATCTGAGATTTCAGCTTTATCTATTCCGGGTTTAAAAAATGCGTAACTTTCATATTGGTTAAAGTTTACTTCCCTGTCATAATCTGAAGCAACTCTTACGCTACTGCAGGAAGTTACCAGGATAGTTAGCAGTAAAAGAACCGGTGTAATTTTTAAGACTTTCATAAAATATTATTTAGGTGTTAGTGTCAAAAAGAGCCGGATCTACCAGGTTTGGGATAGTTACTTTTAGTTTTGGTTCCATTTGCATAGCCCTTTTTGCAGCGAAGACCGCTTCTTTGTTTCGGGCCCAGCTTCGGCGGGCAATTCCATTATTAACATCCCAGAAAAGCATAGACTTTAAACGCTCCTCCGATGCTTTATCTCCTTCAAGAATCATACCAAATCCGCCATTAATCACCTCGCCCCAGCCAACTCCGCCGCCGTTATGAATGCTCACCCAGGTGGCGCCTCTAAAGCTATCTCCAATTACATTTTGTATCGCCATATCGGCTGTAAACTGGGACCCATCGTAGATATTTGAAGTTTCACGGTAAGGAGAATCTGTTCCGGAAACATCGTGATGATCACGTCCTAAAATAACCGTTCCTATTTCTCCATTTCCAATAGCATCATTAAAGGCTTTGGCAATTTTCATTCGGCCTTCGGCATCGGCATAGAGAATCCTGGCTTTAGATCCTACTACCAGTTTATTTTCCCTTGCGCCTTTTATCCACTGAATATTATCAGCCATTTGTTGCTGAATTTCCTCCGGGGAATTCTTTTTAAGCTCTTCTAAAACCTGAGTCGCGATCTTATCGGTTTTATCCAGATCTTCTTCTTTTCCTGAAGCACAAACCCATCTGAAAGGCCCAAAACCGTAATCAAAACACATAGGTCCCATAATATCCTGTACGTAACTTGGATATTTAAAGTCTTTGCCGTTTTCAGCTAAAATATCAGCTCCGGCCCTTGAAGCCTCTAATAAGAAAGCATTTCCGTAATCAAAGAAATAGGTGCCTTTAGCGGTATGTTTATTAATCGCCGCGGTTTGTCTTTTTAAACTTTCCTGTACTTTTTCCTTGAATTTTTCAGGTTCTTCAGCCATCATCGTATTGGCTTCTTCTAAACTCAAACCTACCGGGTAATAACCGCCCGCCCAGGGATTGTGCAATGAAGTCTGGTCACTTCCCAAATCGATATAAATATTCTCTTTTTCAAAATATTCCCAAACATCTACAATATTTCCCTGGAAAGCGATAGAAATTATTTCCTTGTTCGCTTTGGCTTCCTGCACTCTTTTAGCAAGTTTTTCTAGATCAGAAATTACTTCGTCTACCCAACCCTGGCTATGGCGTGTTTGTGTAGCTTTTGGATTTACTTCAGCACAAACGGTAATGCAACCTGCAATATTTCCGGCTTTGGGTTGCGCGCCGCTCATTCCTCCAAGACCGGAAGTAACAAATAATTTACCTTCCAGGCCTTCTCCCGATTTTGATATTTTTCTTCCGGCATTTAAAACTGTGATCGTGGTGCCGTGAACAATTCCTTGTGGGCCAATGTACATATAACTTCCTGCAGTCATTTGGCCGTATTGAGTAACACCAAGCGCATTAAATTTTTCCCAATCATCGGGTTTCGAATAATTTGGGATCATCATTCCATTTGTAACTACCACTCTTGGAGCATTTTCATGAGAGGGAAATAAGCCCATAGGATGCCCGGAATACATCACCAAAGTCTGGTCGTTTTCCATTTCGGCTAAATATTGCAAAGTGAGCAGGTATTGCGCCCAGTTTTGAAAAACCGCCCCGTTGCCACCGTAAGTGATCAATTCATCGGGATGCTGTGCTACTTTAGGATCCAGGTTGTTTTGAATCATTAACATGATTCCTTTTGCCTGTGTGCTATTTCCCGGGTATTCTTCAATATTTCGGGCATACATATCATAATCCGGCTTCAGGCGATACATATAAATTCTCCCGTATTTCTCTAATTCCTCCTTAAATTCAGGTAGCAATTCCTGGTGATGTTTTTCTTCAAAATAACGCAGGGCATTTTGAAGTGCTAACTGTTTTTCTTCGGCATTTAAAATAGCCTTTCTTTTAGGAGCGTGATTTACCGAAGTATCGTATTCTTTTTTGGGCGGAAGTTCACTGGGAATTCCCTGTAGTATTTTCGCTTTAAAGTCCATTTGATTTTCTGTTTGCAATAGATTTCAATATTAGGAAGAAATGTTAAATTAAGAAGTTATAAAATACATTTTCTATAAATTTAGCGCTCTTTTAAAGAAATAAATTATGAAATCTATTATAATTCTTCTTGCTCTTGTTTGTCTTATTTCCTGTAAAGATCAGGAGAAAACAGCAGAAAGTAATTCGTTAGAAAGTTCTGCGGAAGAAATAAGCACTAAGCCAGATAATGCCCATAATTCTCGAAATTCTTTAGATTGGGACGGTGTTTATGAAGGGGTGTTGCCTTGTGAAGATTGCGAGGGAATTGAAACCAGTATTAGGTTAAAGAAAAATTTAGATTATGTGCTCTCGCAACATTACCTGGGAAGAACTGAGGCTGAAGAAAACAATCTTAACGAAACCGGAAAATTTGAGTGGAATAAGCAGGGGAATACCATTAGTTTGGGAGAACGCCAAAAGCTTTATTTTCAGGTAAGTGAAAATTACCTGTTACAGGTTTTTAAGGATGAATCTAAAGTAATGGGCGATTCTGCTATAAAATATAGGCTTACTAAAACCAATAATTTATGATTGTTTGCCGGTTTTTTTATCATAACCATAAGGGCAATGCCGGCAACCGCTCTCACAGCAATAACCACGCTTTAAGTGATATTGCTCGGTAAAACAACGATAACCTTCAGGAGTGGTGTAGTAATCTCCTTCTTCTAACGGAATTCTTTTTTTGAAAAAACTCATAGGGCAAAAATACAATTTCTTAACTTCCGCACGTGATTCTAATCGTTAACAAATATCTCCTGGGGAAATCTTTTAAAGGTGTGAGTTTATGGCCTTTTGTGATCTTAAAAAACCCGGAACTTAAGAAAGATGAAACTTTTATTAATCACGAAAAGATTCATCTTAGGCAACAAATAGAATTGCTTATTCTCCCTTTTTATATCTGGTATTTGTTAGAATATCTGCTGCGCTTAATTCAGTATAAGGATCGTTTTTTAGCTTATAAAAATATTAGTTTTGAGCGGGAAGCTTACACCCAGGAAATGAAAGAGAATTATATAAAGGAGCGTAAATTCTGGGCATTTTTGCAATTTATATAGGTGGTTAATCACAGAATTAAGACCTTTGTGCTATGCCGAATTCCTTAAATTTTAATGCTGAAATTTCTTCGGAAAATCAATTTATAGCTGAATTCTCCAATGGAATTTCCCTTCATTTAAAGCGGGAAGATTTGCTGCATCCAGAAGTTTCCGGGAATAAATTTAGGAAGCTTAAATACAATATTCTTGAAGCTCAAAAACAAGAAAAGAAGACCTTGTTAACTTTTGGCGGCGCTTATTCTAACCATATTGCAGCTACTGCAGCGGCTGGAAAAATTTCGGGTTTAAAAACTATAGGAATTATTAGGGGAGAAGAATTAGGAGAAAATCTCGAGAAAACTTTAGCTCAAAACAGAACTTTAAATTTTGCCAATTCCTGCGGAATGCAATTTAGCTTTGTTTCCAGAGAAGATTATCGGGAAAAAGAAACATTGGAGTTTCAGCAGAAACTTAATGAAGAATTCGGGTGAGTTTTATTTGGTGCCCGAAGGTGGCACTAACCAATTAGCGATAAAAGGTTGTGAGGAAATTTTAAACGAGAAAGATAAAGAATTCGACTTTATAGCCGCTTCGGTAGGAACAGGAGGAACACTTTCTGGCTTGATAAATGCCTCTGCCGAAAATCAGAAAATACTGGGATTTCCTGCTTTAAAAGGTGATTTTCTTTCCGAAGAAATTAAAAAATTCAGCACTAAGAATAATTGGGAATTAATACTAAACTACCATTTTGGCGGTTATGCTAAGGTAGATTCGCATTTGATAAATTTTATTAATACATTCAAAGAAAAATATCAAATTCAATTAGATCCGGTATATACGGGAAAATTAGTTTTTGGTATTTTTGACCTTATAAAAACCGGATATTTTCCTTCCGGAAGTAAGATCCTGGCAATACATACAGGAGGTTTACAGGGAATCCCGGGAATGAACAGCGTTTTAAAAAAGAAAAATTTGCCTTTAATCAATTATAAAGATGAGATTTAACCGGTTTTTTATTTTGTTTTTCTGCGCATTATTTGCGGTTTCCTGCGGAAGCAAGAAAAAAGTGATCACCACTAAAAAGGATTCAGAAAGAGAAGGAGTTATTACTGAATCTTCTGAAAATAGAGAGATTGAAGGAGTAAAACCTTTAGAAGGAACACCTAAGTTACCGCCGGTAAATCCAAGACTTTATACTGTAGAAGATTATATCAGAGATTTTGCAGCGGTTGCTATGGAAGAAATGCGACTTTATAATATACCTGCAAGTGTTACCCTGGCCCAGGGAATATTAGAATCTGGCGGTGGAAAGGGTGATCTTACTATGCGGGCCAATAATCACTTCGGAATAAAATGTCACGACTGGCAGGGAGCCCGGGTTTATCACGATGATGATGCCCGTGGTGAGTGTTTTAGAAAATATAAAGATGCTCGTTATTCTTACAGGGACCATTCACTTTTCCTAACCGAAAGAAAACGTTATGCCGAGCTTTTTGATCTGGATAAAGATGATTATAAAGGATGGGCAAGAGGTTTAAGAAAAGCAGGTTATGCTACAGATAGGCGTTACCCAGATAAATTAATTGGTCTAATAGAGCGTTACAGGCTTTATCAATTTGATGCAGATGTCCTTAAAAGACCATCTCCAAGTTATACTTACACTCCCGAAGAGCCGGAATCGGTTACTTATAGGGTTAAAAAAGGAGATACCTTATATGCAATTGCCAAAAAACACAACACAACTGTAGAAGATTTACAGCGATTTAATAATTTAAGAGATACCAATATAGCCGTTGGGCAAAAGTTGGTAATTATCTCTCCAGAATAAAAAAATATGATCTATAAGAGAAGTAGCGAATTGTTCGCTTCGGCACAAAAAGTAATTCCCGGCGGAGTAAATTCCCCGGTAAGAGCATTTAAAGCAGTGGGTGGAGATCCCATTTTTATTAAAAAAGCCGAAGGACCTTATTTGTATGATGAAGACGGAAATAAATTAATAGACTATATAAATTCGTGGGGACCATTAATTTTAGGTCACGCCCATAAGCCGGTAATTGATGCGGTAATAGATATCGCAAAAAAAGGAACTTCCTTTGGAACTCCAACCGAAATTGAAACCAAAATCGCTGAATTGGCGGTAAAAATGGTGCCGAATATCGATAAGATAAGAATGGTGAATTCCGGGACCGAAGCAACGATGAGTGCCGTTAGGCTTGCTCGCGGATTTACCGGAAAAGAAAAGATCATCAAGTTTGCCGGGTGTTATCACGGGCATAGTGATTCTTTCCTGATCCAGGCCGGTAGTGGCGCGGTTACCTTTGGTACACCAAACAGCCCTGGGGTTACACAGGGAACCGCAAAAGATACCTTGCTTGCTAAATACAACGATCTTGATAATGTAAAGGAGCTGGTAGAAGCGAATAAAGATGAGATTTCCTGTATTATTCTTGAGCCTGTCGCCGGAAATATGGGATGTATCCCACCTGCTAAAGGTTTCCTGGAAGGATTAAGAAAGATCTGTGATGAAACAGGTATTTTACTTGTTTTTGATGAGGTAATGACCGGATTTAGACTTGCCCCGGGAGGAGTGCAGGAAAGAATGGGAGTGAATGCCGATATTACTTGCTTCGGAAAAGTGATTGGTGGTGGCTTGCCGGTTGGTGCTTTTGCGGCCAGAAATGAAATTATGGATTACCTGGCACCGGTTGGGCCGGTTTACCAGGCCGGAACGCTAAGTGGAAATCCGCTGGCGATGGCAGCAGGCTTAGCCATGCTTACTGAACTGGATAGCAAAAGAGAGATTTTTGAAAGTATAGATAAAAAGACTGCATACCTTCACGAAGGAATGGAAAAAGTGCTGACTCAAAACAATATTGACTTTACCATAAATAGAGTAGGATCTATGATCTCGGTACACTTTGGGAAAGAACCCGTAACCGATTTTGCTTCTGCGGCAACTTCTGCAAACCTTGGTACTTTCAATAAATTCTTCCACGGAATGCTGGAAAACGGAATTTATATCGCACCAAGCGCCTATGAAACCTGGTTTATAAGTGATGCGCTTTCTTATGAAGATTTAGATAAGACCATTGAAACCGTAGATAAAGTTTCAAAAACATTGTAGAATAAATAAACCTCACAGGTTTTCAAAACCTGTGAGGTTTACATTTTCAACGTCATCCTGAACTGGTTTCAGGATCTAAGTTGAAATCGTCATCCTGAATTTATTTCAGGATCTAACATAAAGAATTTTCAGCTTCTAAAGTGAAATTCGCTTAAACCATCTGGATATTTTAAAGAATGAAGCTGCTTTACTAAGAATTCATTCCCAATAATTCTTCAACGTAATTCCGGGAGTTAGAAAGTCTGGGGATTTTATGTTGTCCGCCAAGTTTATCATTTTTCTTAAGCCAATCGTAGAAAAGTTTTTCTCTTGCCTGGTGAATTTTCGGCATATTTAGCGTCATATTATTATAGCGCTTGGCTTCATAATCGCTATTAACCTGTTGTAAAGCCAAATCGAGCTCATACCTGAATTTCTCAAAATCCTTCGGCGGATTTTTAAATTCTATAATCCATTCGTGCGCGCCTTTTTCTTTTCCTTCCATAAAAATAGGCGCTGCGGTATAATCTACAATTTCACAATTAGTTACAAGGGAAGTCTTTTTTAAAGCTTCTTCAGCATTTTCAATAATTAATTCTTCTCCAAATGCGTTTATGTGATGTTTTGTTCTACCGGTAACTTTTATACGATAAGGGCTGGTAGAAGTAAACTTAACGGTGTCGCCTATTTTATAGCGCCAAAGCCCCGCGTTCGTGGTGATTACCACCGCATAATTTTTCCCGGTTTCAACTTCAGCGAGGGGAATTGCTTTTTCATGTTCACTTCCGTAGCTATCCATAGGAATAAACTCGTAGTAAATTCCGTAATCCAGCATCAGTAAAAGCTCCTTGGAATCATTTTGATCCTGGCAGGCAAAAAATCCTTCCGAAGCATTATAGATCTCGTAAAACCTGAAATCTTCTTTGGGTAATATCTTTTGATATTGCGGCGCATAAGGATCAAAACTTACCCCACCGTGAAAATAAACTTCCAGGTTTGGCCATACCTCAAACAGGTTTTCTTTTCCGCTGGTTTCTAAAATATTATTGAGAAGAACAAGCATCCAACTGGGCACACCGGCCAGGCTGGTCACATTTTCTTTAATAGTTTCGTTAACGATCGCCTGCATTTTTACTTCCCAATCGTTCATTAGGGAAACCTCGTTGCTTGGCGTGCTGCTAAACTCTGCCCAAAAAGGCATATTCGCAATTAAAATCGCCGAAAGATCTCCGTAAGCCGTACCATTATTCTTATAAATTTCCTTACTTCCGCCCAGTCTTAAGCTCTTTCCTGTAAAAAGTTGGGATTGCGGATTATTATTCAAATACATACATAGCAGGTCTTTCCCTGCATTATAGTGGCAATCCTCCAGGGAGTCCTCACTCACCGGTATAAATTTGCTTTTTGCACTGGTAGTTCCGCTGGATTTTGCAAACCATTTTATAGGAGTTGGCCAAAAAATATTGTTTTCTCCCTGCCGGCTGCGTTCAATACAAGCTTCGTAATCTTCATATTTTTGAATAGGAACCCGGCTCGCAAACTGGCTGTGGTTTTTAATTTCAGTAAAGTTATATTTCTTGCCAATTTCAGTGTTTTTGGCTTTGGAAAGCAAGTTTCTAAGCAACTCATGCTGAACCTCGTGGGGATATTTTATAAACAACTCCATTTGGTGAATTCGCTTCTTGAGGAACCAGGAGGCCACGGAGTTTACTAATGGAATTGGCATTATTCTTTATATCTTTATGCGCTGACAATGCTTCAGCTGGTTGGCTGGATAAAAATAATTTAAACTTCGAAGCTTGCAAATCAACTTCGGTTAAAAATAGGGAAAAAAAGATGAGATACGAAGGAGTGTTTAGGAAAATGAGAACCGAGATCACCGATAAAGTTCAATATTACCTGGTTTTTGAGGATGATTTTATAAATATGAATCAAATTCTCGGTAAAAAAATAAGCCTTAATTTTCTTCGTTTTCAATGTTTAAACTGCGGGCTACAAAAGAAAATCTTCCGACAGGGTTACTGTTACGATTGTTTTACATCTATTCCTCAAGCCGGAGATTGGATTATGAAACCAGAGCTAAGTAAAGCTCATTTAGATGAAGAAGACCGCGACCTGGATTTTGAAAAACAAGCACAATTACAGCCGCACGTGGTTTATTTGGCTAATTCCAGTAATGTAAAAGTTGGTGTAACCCGAAAAACGCAAATTCCCACACGTTGGATAGACCAGGGAGCGCACGAAGCTATTGAAATAGTTGAGGTGCCTAACAGGTATTTGGCAGGAATAACGGAAGTGGCTCTAAAAGATCACGTTTCAGATAAAACCAATTGGCGAAAAATGTTGACCAATGAAGTTTTGGACCTTAACCTTGCTGAAGAAAGAGATAAGCTCAAAGAATTTATTCCCGACGAAGCGAAAGAATATTACCTGGGCGATAGAAAAGAATTAGAAATAGAATTCCCCGTTTTGGAGTTTCCAAAGAAAATAAAAACCCTTAACCTTGGTAAAAACCCATTCTACGAAGGAGTTTTAAAAGGAATTAAAGGCCAGTATTTAATTTTTGAAGACGGCACTGTTTTTAACGTTCGAGCACACGAAGGTTTTGTGGTCGAGTTAGGTGTGAAATAGAATTATTTAGAATTTTATACGTCATTACGATCCCGATTTTTATCGGGAGAAGTAATCTATACGTCGATTAGCTTTAATTTACAGATTGCCGCGTCGACTATAGTCTCCTCGCAATGACGAGAAATTATAAACCCTCACAGTTTCCAGTATTTTTTTGGACACTGTGAGGGTTTTATTTTAGTTGCTGGTAGTATCTTTTTTCTTCTTACTTTTTCCTAAAATACCTCCTAAAATATCTTTGGCTGCATCTTTAACCTGCTCCTCCTGGCTTCTAGGTTTTTCTTCGGTTTTAGGAGTTTGGGTTTGCGTAGAATCCTGAGAAGTGATGGTATCATTTTGCGGCTTTTGATTTCCACCGGTTTGCTTATTAATGATATCTCTAATAGCATCCTGGCCACGCTCTTTAAGAGCATCCTTTTGCTTTGCAACTATTCTTTGAGTAAGATTAGCTACCGCTTGTTGCATATTTACATTAACCTGCGGATTTTGAAAAGTACCCTGCAATCCTATTGGTAATGCCACCGTCATATTTTGTAGTTCGTCACCGCTTAATTGGCTCAGCGCACTGCCTACCTGGCTACCCAGCATTCTGGCCGGCACATCTAAATTTAAAGTATAATCCATATTCATATCAAATCCGTGGCTACCGGAAACCTGAACATCTACTCCTTTTACATTAAAGCTGAAAGGTTCAATTTCTACCATTCCATCCTTAAACGTTAAACGAGTTTTAAGTTTATCCAGGTCAATATCCTTTAAGTTTATAAAATCCAGTTGCTGGTCCAGGCTTGAAAGCAAGGCTAATTTCTCGGGATTAACCTCTGCAGTAAGAATTTCTGCAAGAGCATTACCGGCCAGAGTAGATAACTGTGGTGTAAGATCTTCGTTTAGATTTCCTGTTAACTGAAGATTGGTTTGTAATTTACCTTCTAATGCTTTAGCAACCGGTGCTAATGCCTGCAGCATTTTTAAACTGGTAAAAGACTCGGCAATATTTAGAGAATTCAGTGCCAAATCCATATCAAAAGTTGGAGTGCTTCCTTTAGTAGAAACATTTCCTGCCAAATTGATATTTCCGCCAAAGATATCGGTAGTGATATTTTGTAAAGTAGCGGTTTCATCTCTTAAGATAATAGTTCCTGTGGCATTTTTAAGCTCCAGGTTATCATAGATTACGGTGTTTACATTAAAAGCTAGTTCAGTATCTAAAAATGAAGGTATTTTAACCGCCTCGCTTGTAGTTGGCGTAGAACTTTGGCTTGTGGTTTCTTCAGTTCCGGTTTCGGTTTCAGCGATCATAAAATCGTTGATGGCAAAAACATTGGAGTTTACATTAAAGCTTCCTTTTAGATTTTGATCGGTAAACAAAAATCCTATCAGGTTTTCAATATTTCCCGAAGCCGTAATATCGGTTTGCCCGGTGGTAAGTTTTAATTCAGGTACGCGAACATTACCCTGATTGAAATTCAATCTGGCATTAGCGATCTTTATCTCGTTAGGAATTTCGGGCGATTTATAACTGAAGTTCTTAATACTTGCTGTACCATTACTTTTCACATTCTGATATTGTTCTTTTTCAATAGAATTCATATCAAATTGTGTGGTAACATCGGCAGTTAAAATTCCATTTAGATCCTGTTCAAGGTCTAATGGATAGGCCTGTTCCAGGTTCGCTAAGTTCAAAGTTCCCTGGAGCGCCATATCAACTAACATATTTCCCATTAGGTTTTTTATACTTCCGTTGGTGGCAAACCTATCCTGGTCTATTCTGAAGGTTACATTATCAAAAGTGAGGTAAGTATCTTCAAGTATCCCGGTTTCGTTTAATATCTGGAGGTCTATGTTTATATCCTGAACACTTTTTGGTAGATCTGGATATTTAAAGGAGGCATTATCTGAACTCACTTTAATATCCATTTTAGGAATATAAGTTTCGTCTAACAATTCCCTGGATTTTCCCATTAACAATGAAATCTCCGCTAGTTTCTACATTTTCAATGTTTTTTGCGTAGGTCGCAGGAATTACCGCTAGAAAGTTTTTAAAGTCTGAAGAAGGCGTTTGGAAACTTAGATCTATCTCGTTATTATCTTCATTTACCTGCACAAATCCTTCAAAAGTTAACGGCAACTGATTGATCATTGCTTCGTTCTCAAGGAATGTATAACGCATATTTTCCAGGTCCATCTGGATCACGGCATCAAGGGAAACCTTATTTCGGTTCAGGTAATTTGTGCCGTCGTAATCTAGAGAAACCAGGGCGTTAGATTTGGTATCCAGTTCGCTTTCAGCTAAAGAAAAATCTCC
The DNA here is from genome assembly GCA_963727565.1 of uncultured Flavobacteriaceae bacterium. Lineage (GTDB taxonomy): Bacteria > Bacteroidota > Bacteroidia > Flavobacteriales > Flavobacteriaceae > Salegentibacter. The sequence goes on along the minus strand of CAVSGU010000005.1, from coordinate 123,958 downwards.
GGTTCCCTCGTGATGAAGCTCTTCTACATCCAGTAATAGTTTCTGGCCTTCGTCTAAATATTTCACCCGGGAATTATTGATCTCGTAATGTTTAAGATCGAAACTGAATCCGGTTGAAGCCGAATCTGTAGCTGTAGCAGTGGTATCTTCAACTGCAATATCGTAATTGGCATTGCCAAGCGAGTCCACTTTAATATTTAGATAAGTGTTGTTGACTTTTATATTGTCTAAAATTTTTGGCTCATCGGCGCCTTTAAATAATTCTTTAATAGACATTTCCAGTTGCGCTTCCTCCCCAATGGCAAGTGTATCGCCTTTAAAAGGTTCATTATTGATCACGCTGAAATTCTCAATTACCACCGTAGCTTGGGGAAAACTCCTAAAAAAGCTAAGGCTTATGTCGCTAAATTCAACCTGCGCATCCACACTCTCATTGGCGGTTTTTCGAACATAATCCTTTATTTGTGATTCAAACAAAAATGGAGCGGCAACCAGTATTACTACAATTACCAGCAATACAATACCAATTATTTTAAATACTTTCTTCATCTCTTAAAAATTTTTATCCCAATCCTGGAATTAGACACAGGCTTATAATTTTATCCTGTGAATTACCAATCTTTGGGTCCAGCAGCATGCTGGTTTCATTTTTATATATTTATTATTAATCTATTTATTCATATTCAAGTTCTTCACCCTGCTTCAGATTAAAGCGCTTTCTAAAAGCAAAAACCGAAGCGTAGAGCAGAGGAGTATCCAGCGCGGCGATAATTACTTTAAATAAAAATCCGCTAAGTAAAAGTGCGCCAAATAAGTCCCATTCAATTTTATTAAAACTACAGAGCAAAAACAAGACCGAAAACGTATCTACAAACTGCGAGAGAAAGGTAGAAAAGTTATTCCGGAGCCATAAATGTTTTCCTTTGGTCAATCTTTTCCAAAAATGGAATAACTGAATATCTATATACTGCGCCAATAAATAGGCAACCATTGAGGCAAAGACGGCAATAGTGGTGGCGCCAAAAACCTGGGTAAACAAGGCGTCGCCTATGGGAGACCATTCGGTCGCAGGCACTGCATCTGCAGTGTAAATTATCAACAAAGAAAAGAACGAAGCGAAAATTCCCGTGGTTACTACCTGGTTGGCTTTTTTCTTACCGTAGATCTCGCTAATAATATCGGTGATCAAAAAAGTAACCGGATATGGTAAAATTCCCACAGAAATTTCAAACGTATAGAGCCCAAAAAAATCCCAGCTAAAGAATTTCTGAAATATTAGGTTCGAAACAACCAATGAGGCGATAAAAAGCCCGGCCAATATTAAATATACGCGCTGTGCCGCGAGTTTGTCTTTCAGTAAAAGTTTAGCCAAATTTATTTTTTAAGTCTTCCTACAAAATTAGGGGTATGTGATTTTGTTTTACTTAATTTGCTGTGAAATTTACAGGATAAGCTTTAATAATTTTTCTTCAGTTAGTTTGAATTCCCCAAAAATAGTACATATCGCCCTGGGAAGCAATGTGGGCAACCGCTTTGAGCTTCTACAAAATGCACTGCATAAAATATATTTAGAAATTGGCGAGGTGCAACAGGTATCGCAGGTTTATGAAACACCTGCCTGGGGTTTTGAGGGCAATGCTTTTTTAAACGCCTGTATTGCAGTTTCTACAAGATTTTCTGCGGAAGAAATTCTTCGGAAATTATTAAAGATTGAAGCTGATGCCGGGCGAGTTCGCTCTGATGCTAAAAATTACCAAAACCGAAGCCTGGATCTGGATATTCTTCTTTTTGAAGATGAAATTTTAGAAACCTCAGATTTGATAGTGCCACATCCTGCAATGCAAAACCGAAAATTCGTGTTGTTACCCTTAGCCGATATCGCTGCTAAGGAAACCCATCCCGTTTTTAAAGTCTCTATTGAAAAATTACTGAAGCGGGTGGAGGATAATTCCGAAATAAAAGCGATTCCTGAAAAGCTTGAAATTCCTAAGAAAGCATTTAATTTAAATAAACTGAACTATATCGCGGTTGAAGGAAATATTGGAGCCGGGAAAACCAGTTTTTCTACCATGGTTTCCGAAGATTTTAACGCGAAACTTATTTTAGAAAGATTTAAAGACAATCCGTTTTTACCAAAATTCTATGAGAACAAAGAGCGATATGCTTTTCCTTTAGAAATGTCTTTCCTGGCCGATCGCTACCAGCAACTTTCAGACGATTTGGCTCAGTATGATCTTTTTAAAGATTTTGTGATTTCAGATTACGATGTTTTTAAGTCGCTTATTTTTGCTAAAATCACGCTGCACGAAGACGAATATGCTTTATACCACAAGCTTTTTCATTTAATGTATAAGGAGTTGGTAAAGCCAGATCTTTACATTTATCTCTACCAAAATACAGATCGATTACTGGAAAATATCAAGGCTCGCGGTCGTGATTACGAGCAAAACATTCAGCCAGATTATTTGGTGGAAATCAATAAAAGCTACCTGAATTTTATAAAGACCCAAACCAATATGAAGGTACAGATCATAGATATTTCAGGGAAAGACTTTGTAAATAACCGCGCCGATTATCTTTCTATTTTGGAAGAGATAAAAGCTTAATCAGAGAAGCTTTTAGTGAGCCATATAAGATTGTTCGCGATTATTGGTGGTTATTTTAGAAAATAGATCCCATAAAACCACGCCCACACTAACCGCAATATTCAATGAATGTTTACTGCCCAATTGCGGGATTTCAATAATCCCATCACTTGCCGAAACCACTTTTTGTTGTACGCCTTTTACCTCGTTTCCAAAAACCACGGCGATTTTTTCACCCGGTTGGGCTTTAAAATCATTTAGCATCACCGAGCCTTCAGCCTGTTCAATTGAAAATACCTTTGTTTTCTCTTTTTGAAGTTTTTCAACTACCTCCAGCGTATTTTCAAAATATTCCCAGGCTACGGTTTCGGTTGCGCCTAAAGCGGTTTTCTGAATATCTTTATGCGGTGGTTGCGCGGTAATGCCACAGAGATAAATTTTTTCAATTAGAAAAGCATCGGCACTACGAAAAACCGAACCAATATTATTTAAGCTTCTAATATTGTCTAGAATCACAATAATAGGTGTCTTTTCAGCTTCCTTAAATTCTTCAACAGATTTACGGTCCAGTTCGCTGTTTTTTAATTTTCGGTTTTCCATAGCGGCAAAATTAATAAGAATGCGAGGAAATAAATTAATTTAATTTTAAAAAGAACTGGAGTTGGTAGGCCAGGGATTTCTAATTCGAATATTTCGTAAATACGGGGCGTCATAGGTTATTTACATTTTAGTTTTATATTAGTAAATGATAAAATATTCCTCTAATATGATATATAAAACTACTTCCCTGCTACTTTTTTTCTTCCTGTGCTTCACTCTTACAGCCCAGGATATTAATAAAGAAGATACTCGTTTACTTTCAAAACCCGCGATGAGTGATTCTCAAATCGCTTTTATTTATGCCGAAGATCTTTGGGTGGCGAATAAAGATGGTTCTTCCCCAAAGCGTCTCACGGTAGATGATGGAATTGAGTCTAATCCTGTTTTTTCCCCAGACGGAAGCCTTATAGCTTTTAATGCGGAATATGATGGCAATACCGATGTATACGTGGTCTCTGCTGATGGTGGCGTGCCCGAGCGGCTTAGCTGGCATCCGGGAAGCGACTGGGTTCGTGGTTTTACACCAGATGGTTCTGCTGTTCTTTTTATATCGCAACGCAATGTTTTTACCAGGCGATTTGCAGAGCTCTTTGAGGTTTCAGTAAACGGTGGCCAGGTTAAGCAATTGGAAATCCCAAATGCTTTTTGGGCAGATTATTCTGATGATGGAAAATACATTGCTTATACGCCGCTTTATGAAGCTTTTAATCAGTGGAAGTATTATCGTGGTGGTATGGCCTCCCGAATCTGGATCTACGATACCAATGACCATTCTGTTAGCAGAGGTCCCAAAACCGGAAGGCGGGAGCAACGATACCAGACCGCAATGGCTGGGAGATAAGGTTTATTTCAGAAGTGATAGGAATGGAGAATTCAATTTGTACAGTTATGATATGAATTCCCAGGAGGTTACTCAACTTACCAATTATGAAGATTTCCCGGTTTTAGATCTTTCCGCAGGAAAAGATGAAATAATTTTTGAGCAGGCAGGATATCTACATACCTATAATCCGGAAAGTGAAACTACTGAAAAAATCGAGGTTGGGATTGCGACAGATCTTCTTGAACTGCGCCCAAGGTTTGTAAAGGGTGATGAATATATTCGTACCGCCTCTGTTTCTCCTACAGGTGCAAGGGTGGTGATGGATTTTAGAGGAGAAATAGTAACGGTGCCCGCTGAAAAAGGGGATGTGGTTAATATTACGGAAACTCCGGGGGTGCATGAACAAGATCCTGTTTGGTCTCCAAATGGAAAATTCATAGCCTATTTTAGTGATGAAAGCGGGGAATATGCACTTCATGTGCATGATCAAAGTGAACAAAAAGAAGCCAGAAAATTTAAAATTAATGGGACAGGTTTTTACGCTTATCCAAAGTGGTCTCCCGATAGTAAAAAGATAAGTTTTGTAGATAATGGGCGTAATCTTTATGTGTTAAACATAGATTCCGGAAAAGTGACAAAAGTTTCTCAGGATGAACGATATATACCGGGAGTTTTCCGGGACTTATTTGGTAGCTGGTCTCACGATTCTAATTGGATTAGTTATACCATAGTAACAGGAACCAGTTTTGAACAAGCCTTTGTGTATTCCCTTTCAGAGGATAAATCCTATGCAATTTCCGATGGTTTCTCCAGCGTTTCAAGTCCGGTTTTTGATCCCAGCGGAAAATATCTTTATATGCTAGCTTCTACAGATGCCGGGCCGGTGGTAAATTGGTTCGATCAATCTAACCAGGATATGGAAATGACCAGTTCGATTTACCTGGTGACTTTGCAGAAGGATGTGGAATCTCCATTTGCAAGAGAAAATGATGTTGAAAAGATTGAGAAGGCAGAAAAAGAAGAAGAAAAAAAGAAGAAGGCTGAAGAAGAGGATAAAGAAGTGAAAGCTCCCGACCTAAAAATTGATTTCGATGGAATAGAAAACAGGATCGTAGATGTACCGCTTCCGGCCGGTAAATATGCAAACCTAAGTTCGCCAAAGGAAGGAAATCTCTATTATTTAGCTTATCCTCCTCACGAGCAGAATAAAGGGACTTTAAATATGTATGATCTTAAAGAAAGGGAGAATAAGGAGATAATGCCTGCCACTTCCTACGAGATATCTGCCAATGGGAAAAAGATACTTTATAAGGCAGAAGAAAAATGGGGCATAGCTGAAATTGATAAAATTGAAGAAAAGCGAACGCTTAATACCGGCGATATTCAGGTTAAAATTGATCCCGTAGCCGAGTGGCCAAATATTTTTGATGAGGCCTGGCGAGTTAACCGGGACTACTTTTATGATCCCGGAATGCACGGCGTAGACTGGGATAAAATGAAAGAAAAATACGAACCTTTTATAGGAGATGTTACTTCCCGAAGTGACCTCTACCGGGTGATGGAATGGATGTTTAGCGAGCTTGGAGTAGGGCATCACCGGTTCTCCAGTAGAGGTGACAGGCTTCATTCTAAAGAATCTGTAAAAGGAGGTCTCCTGGGAGCAGATTTCAGCATAGAAAATGACAGGTATAGGTTCGAAAAAATCTATGGCGGACTTAACTGGAATCCTAATCTACGCTCGCCACTTACCGAACCGGGAGTAGATGTGAAAGAAGGCGATTATCTTTTGGCAGTAGATGGAGAAGAGCTAAAGGCCAGTGATAATATATATAAGTTATTTGAAAATACGGCCGGGAAAATCGTGATGCTTACTGTGGGTCCCAATCCAAATATGAAGAATTCACGAAAGATTAAAGTAACTCCTGTAGAAAATGAAATTGCTTTAAGAAACCGCGACTGGATAGAAGGTAATATTGAAAAAGTTAACGAAGCCACCGATGGCCGGGTTGCCTATGTTTATGTGCCAAATACTGCCACGGAGGGACATGAGTACTTTAAACGCTATTTCTTTCCGCAGGCAAATAAACAGGCCATTATAGTAGATGAACGTTTTAATGGCGGTGGCCAGTTGGCAGATTATGTTATAGATATCCTTAAAAAACCTGAGCAGGCACACTGGAGATTTCGCTATGGAAAAGATCTCAAATCGCCAAGTGCTTCTATTCAGGGACCAAAAGTGATGATTACCGATGAAACTGCCGGTTCGGGAGGAGATTATCTACCGTGGATGTTTAGAAAATTTGATCTTGGGCACTATCGTTGGAAAAACTACCTGGGGCGGCCTGGTTGGCGTTTTGGGTTATCCTGAATTTATAGATGGAGGCTCTGTTACCGCACCAAATGTGGCTTTTTATACCGAAGAAGGTTTTAGGGTGGAAAACGAAGGAGTGGCACCAGATGTTGAAGTAGAACAATGGCCGGAAGAGGTTATAGAAGGTAGAGACCCTCAACTGGAAAAGGCTATTGAGATTGTGCTAAAACAGCTGGAGGCCAACCCACCGGGAGAAGTACCTTCCCCGGTATATCCTGATAAAACTGATAACTAATATTCTTGCGACTTAATTTAAATTTAGAAAGCGGGAATTTGGATTACCAGGTTCCTGCCTAAAAGTCTTATAAAAATGAATAAACTCACTTATTTCTTATTGCTAGCAATTACCCTGTCATCTTGCAAGAATAAAGAAACCAAAGCATACGATCTTGTTATTTATAATGCTCAAATTATAGATGTAGAAAATGAAAGTATAAGCGAAGACCAATCAATTTTTATTTCTGACGGCGAGATTGTTGAGGTTCGGAAAAGCATTGATAAAGAACAATTTGTTGCCGATCGCCTCATTGATGCCAATGGAAAATTTGTGATGCCGGGACTTTGGGATAATCACGTTCATTTTAGAGGGGGTGATACTTTGGTAGAAGAAAACAAAGATCTACTTCCACTTTTTTTAGCATACGGAATTACCACAGTTAGGGATGCCGGTGGCGATATCACTCCGAGTGTCTTGGAATGGAAAGATCAAATTGCAAATGGCGAATTAGATGGTCCCAGGATTTTTAGTTCCGGTCCCAAACTAGATGGTGATAAACCGGCCTGGCCTGGGTCTATAAAAGTTACCAGTTCGAAGCTGATATTGTTGCTGCCCTAGATTCGCTGGAAAGTTAGATGTAGATTACGTAAAGACCTATGATGGAAATCTTTCCGCAGAAAATTATTACAACATTATCGAAGAAGCCGAAAAACGTGGCTTAAAAGTCACCGGCCATATGCCTATGAGTGCCGATTTTTTGAAAGCGATTTCGCTGGGTCTTGATGGTGCCGAGCATATGTATTATCCGCTAAAAGCCTGTTCTCCAGTCGCCGACAGTCTAACTGAAGTTCGATCTTGGCTACGGAATGATAGAGCCTTTAATAGACACTTACGATCCTGAACTTGCAGCAGAGGTTTTTGCTAAAATGAGTGAAGAAAATGTGTATGTAACACCCACACTTTATATCGGGAAAACCCTTTCCGAAATTTTAGAAGTAGATCATCAGCAGGATTCTTTACTAAAATATATTGGCCCCGGAATTCAAAAAACTTACCAGGGCAGGATAGAAGGAGCAAAACGGGCAAAAGCTTCCGGCAGTAAGATGCGTGAGAAAATGGAAGAAATAAGTGCCCAAATGATCGAGCCAATGCAAAATGCCGGAGTTAAGCTTTTAGCAGGTTCAGATTGTGGAGCCTTTAATTCTTATGTCTATCCCGGCGCAATCTTTGCATGGGGAATTAAATGCCCTTGCTAAAGCAGGCTTAAGCAACGCCCAGGTTATAAAAACCTCTATAATTAATGGGCCGCAATTTCTTGATCTTGGCAATGAGTACGGAAGTATCGCTTCAGGAAAAGTGGCCGATATTCTTATTTTGGATAAAAATCCGCTGGAAAATATCGATAATTTGAAAAAAATAAATTCCGTGATCAAGAGCGGTGAAGTCTATGATAGAGAAAGGCTGAATACGATGTTAGAAAGCCTGCGCTAGTGTTTTCTGATATACTTTTAGTTTTTCATCCGTAACTTGCAAAGAAAAAATCCTCCTTGCCAAGACCCAAAAAATCATTAGAAGCCAATAAAGTTTCATTTAAGGGAAGTTTTGACTCCCTAAAATTTGTACCGCGATTTTTTAAAGAGATCAGGAAGGTAAACCCCATGCTGTTTTATGCTAATTTATTGGCGAGAACGGTAAATGCTGTACTACCGGTAATTATCCTTATTGTAGGGAAATTAATTATTGATGAGGTGGTTTTGCAAATTTCTGCTGATACTAAAGATCTGGACAGGTTATGGTTGTTGGTAGCCGCTGAATTTGGCCTGGCTATTTTATCAGATCTAATGAGCAGAGCCATTAGTTTAACTGATGCACTTCTTGGCGATCAATATGCGATAGATACTTCGGTTCGTATCATTAAAAAAACTTCAGAACTTAAACCTGGATCAGCTGGAAGATGCCGAGTTCTATGATAAATTGGAACGCGCCCGCCAGCAAACTACGGGTAGGGTTGGGCTTATGTCTAATATTCTTACCCAGGCCGAAGATTTAGTGGTGATCTTTACTTTACTCGCCGGGGTAGTAGCCTTTGAGCCCTGGCTTATTATTTTATTAGTTGTTTCAGTAGTTCCCACTATAATTAATGAAATTAAATTTAGCGGTACCAGTTATTCTTTAGCGCGAAGCTGGACGCAGGAACGTCGGGAACTTGATTATTTGCGCTATGCCGGTGCCAGCGATGTCACCGCGAAAGAGGTGAAACTATTTGGCCTTTCAAATTACCTGGCAGACCGTTTTAAGAACCTTTCTGATACTTATTATTTAATGAGTAAAAAACTGGCAAAACAACGTGCCAGTTGGGGCTCGCTTTTTAATGTGATTGGGACGGGAGCTTATTATGGCGCTTATCTCCTAATCGTTTTTAGAACCGTAGCAGGAATTTTTAGCCTGGGCGATCTTACTTTCCTTTCCGGGTCTTTTAACAGGTTGCGATCTAAATTACAGGGATTTTTCACGCGTTTCACGGCCATTACCGAAAGTGCGCTTTATCTCCAGGATTATTTTGAGTTCCTGGATCTTAAATATTCCGATGATTCAGAAAAAGAAAAATTACCGCTTCCGAAGAAAATTAAAAAAGGATTTGAGTTTAAAAACGTAGGTTTTAAATATCCTAAATCTGAAGCCTGGGTGGTTCGTAATATCAATTTTGAATTAAAAGCAGGAGAAAAACTGGCTTTTGTAGGCGAAAATGGCGCCGGTAAAACCACGCTGATCAAATTACTGCTTCGGTTTTATGAACCTACTGAAGGGGAAATTCTATTGGACGATATTCCGGTAAAACAATATAATCAAACTCAATATCAGAAATACTTCGGAGTGATTTTTCAGGATTTTGTGAAATTTGAACTTACGCTTCGGGAGAATATTGCAATGGGTGAAATTGAAGAAATTCAGAACCAGGAAAGAATAGACAGCGCTGCCGAGAAAAGTTTAGCTAATGAGGTAATCTCTGATTTGCCCGGAGGCTACGATCAACAACTTGGTAAACGTTTTAAGCAGGGAAAAGATCTTTCGGGCGGGCAGTGGCAAAAAATAGCAATCGCTCGCGCTTATATGAAAGATGCCGAAGTTTTAATTTTAGATGAACCAACTTCAGCCTTAGATGCTAGAGCCGAAACCGAAGCTTTTGACCGGTTTATTAAATTAACCGAAGGTAAAACCGCGGTAATTATTTCCCATCGTTTCAGCACGGTAAGAATAGCCGATAGAATTATGGTTTTAAAAAACGGTGCCGTTTTGGAAATAGGAACCCACCAGGAGCTGATGGAAAACGATAAACTGTATGCCGAGTTGTTCAACTTACAGGCGCAGGGTTATCAGTAAAAAGATCTTCGCTATTTTAAAAGCTAAATAAAATATGAATATTGAATTAATACGCCTTTTACTCGATTTCGGTTTAATGGTCTTAATTTGGGTAGTACAACTGGTTATTTATCCCGGCTTGTGTTATTATAAAAATGAAGACCTGGGGAAATGGCATAAAATTTATACCGGGCGTATAGGTATGATCGTTGGCCCATTAATGATCGCGCAATTGCTGGTGGCTTCCTGGCAATTATGGAAACAACCTAATTTTTATACCTGGGGCAGCATACTTATCATCGCTATTATTTGGGCGATGACTTTTTTAGTCTTTGTGCCTTTGCATAATTCTATTTCACCCAACCAGTCTTGCGAAAAAATAACCCGCACTTTAGAAGTGAAAAATTGGTGGCGAACTTTCTTATGGTCACTTTTGTTTTTTGGTAGTCTAATCCTTAAAATTTCGGGTTATAATTTTTAAGCAAACTGCCTAATCCGTATTTTAGCAAACTTAAAACTCCAGAAAATTGGCAGCAAAAAAACCTCAGAAAGTTACCCCGTTAATGAAGCAATACAATGCCATCAAGGTAAAATATCCTGATGCCTTATTGTTGTTTCGGGTGGGCGATTTCTATGAAACTTTTGGGGAAGACGCGGTAAAAACTGCCAGGATTCTAAATATTATTTGCACTAATAGAAACAACGGAAGCGAGCGCACCGAGCTGGCCGGATTCCCTCATCATTCTTTAAATACCTATTTGCCGAAATTGGTAAAAGCCGGGGAACGGGTTGCTATTTGCGACCAGTTGGAAGATCCTAAAATGACCAAAACCATTGTGAAACGTGGTGTGACCGAATTGGTAACTCCGGGTGTGGCTTTAAGCGATGAGGTGCTTCAGAGTAAATCGAATAATTTTTTATGCGCTATTCACTTTGGAAAGAAAATCTTTGGAGTTTCGTTTTTAGATGTTTCTACCGGCGAGTTTCTCACAGCACAGGGAAATTCAGAATATATAGATAAATTGCTTCAGAATTTTGGTCCCAGTGAGGTCTTGATTCCGAAGAAAAATAAGAAAGATTTTACGCAGATCTTCGGCGAAGATTTCCATACGTTCTACCAGGAAGATTGGGTTTTTAAGCAGGATTTCGCTTACGAAACCTTGAACGAGCATTTTCAAACCAAATCTTTAAAGGGATTTGGCATAGAACACCTGGAAGAAGGGATTATTGCTTCCGGGGCTATTTTACATTACCTCGCGGAAACCCAACATCGAAAACTGCAGCATATTACTGCTATAAATCGTATTGCTGAAGAGGAATATGTATGGATGGATCGGTTTACCATCAGAAACCTGGAGTTGTATCATTCTAACGCGGCCAACGCGGTAACCTTGCTGGATGTTATAGATAAGACAATTTCCCCAATGGGCGGAAGGCTTTTAAAGCGCTGGCTTGCATTGCCTTTAAAAAATGCCGAGAAAGTTAGGAAGCGCCACGAAGTAGTTGGTTTTTTACTAGAAAATCCTTCAGTTTTAGCTGAAATTCAGCAAAACATTAAAAAAATAAGTGACCTGGAACGGCTTATTTCTAAGGTCGCTACAGGAAAAGTGACGCCACGGGAGGTACTTCAGCTTAATCACTCGTTGCAAGCCATTATTCCTATAAAAGAACTCGCGCTGGAAAGTGAGAACGAAGCGATTAAAGTGATTGGCGATAATTTGCATTCTTGTGAGGTTTTGCGGAAGTAAAATTACTGAAAGTTTACACGAAGATGCACCGGTAAATATTTTAAAAGGAAATTGTATTGCCGAAGGTTTTTCAGAAGAACTGGATGAGCTTAGAAAAATAGCTTTTTCTGGAAAAGATTACCTCGATAATATGCTGAAGCGAGAAACCGAAATCACCGGTATTTCCTCGCTTAAAATTGGCAGTAATAATGTTTACGGTTACTATATTGAAGTGCGTAACACACATAAAGATAAAGTTCCCGATAGCTGGATTAGAAAGCAAACCCTGGTAAATGCCGAGCGTTATATTACCGAAGAATTAAAGGAATATGAAGCGAAGATCTTAGGGGCTGAGGAAAAGATCTTGCAGTTGGAACAGCAACTTTTTGGTAAGCTGGTAATTTGGATGAATGATTATATTCAACCGGTACAACAAAACGCGCAACTTATTGCCCAGTTAGATTGTTTGTGCTCTTTTGCTGAACAGGCCAAAGCCGAAAATTATTGCAAACCTGAAATTGAAGAAAATCACGATTTAAATATAGAAGAAGGCCGGCACCCGGTTATTGAAAAGCAATTGCCTATTGGCGAATCTTATGTGACCAACAATGTTACTTTAGATCGAGAAAACCAGCAGGTAATTATGATCACCGGGCCTAATATGAGTGGTAAGTCGGCTATTTTAAGGCAAACCGCGCTTATTGTTTTAATGGCGCAAATGGGAAGTTTTGTACCGGCAAAAGCGGCAAATATAGGTTTGGTAGATAAGATTTTTACCCGTGTTGGCGCCAGCGATAATATTTCTATGGGTGAGTCTACCTTTATGGTAGAAATGAACGAGACCGCCAGTATTCTGAATAATATTTCTGACAGAAGTTTGGTGCTTCTAGACGAAATTGGCCGTGGAACCAGCACTTACGATGGGATTTCTATTGCCTGGGCTATAAGCGAATATTTACATGAACATCCCGCAAAACCTAAAACACTTTTCGCTACCCATTACCACGAACTCAATGAGATGTGCGATACTTTTGAGCGGATCAAGAATTTTAATGTTTCGGTAAAGGAATTAAAAGATAATGTGCTTTTTCTTCGGAAATTGGTGCCGGGAGGTAGTGAGCATAGCTTTGGGATTCACGTGGCCAAAATGGCCGGAATGCCACAACAGGTTTTACATAGAGCTAATAAAATTTTGAAGAAGCTGGAGAAATCTCATAAGATGGAAGACTCTGGAGAAGTTTTAAAGAAGTCGGCTGAAGAAGAAATGCAACTTAGTTTCTTCAACCTAGATGATCCTATTCTGCAGGAATTAAAAGAAGAGGTATTACATATAGATATAGATACGCTTACGCCTGTAGAAGCTTTAATGAAGCTAAACGAGATTAAAAGAACCTTAGTTGGAAAAGAAAAAGCTAAAACGAAAGCTTAAGCAGTTTGCAGTTCTCGGTTGTGGGTTTTCAGTAAAAGATAGGTAAATAGATTGGTAAGTATTGGTAAACAATGAGTTGTAATTTTTCAAAGTTGGGAGTGAATTACTGAAAGGATTTTTTATTTCAGATTTTCTTTATTTTTTGAAAAAAGCCTTTGACATTATAAGATTTATATTAAATTTGCATCCGCAATACGCTATTGCAGCCACGTTAAACGTGGAAGTTCTTTTAAACACGCGAAAATAGCTCAGTTGGTAGAGCGCCACCTTGCCAAGGTGGAGGTCGCGGGTTCGAATCCCGTTTTTCGCTCATACATAATATTACCACGCTCGGGTGGTGGAATTGGTAGACACGTTGGACTTAAAATCCAATGGACAATGTGTCCGTACGGGTTCAAGTCCCGTCCCGAGTACTTAAAGCCTTGTTAATCATCTGATTTTCAAGGCTTTTTTGTTTTTAAGGGGCAACGAATAGGGCAATCAAATGACATATTACGCTATCCTGAAATTATTTTATATACTGATAGTGAGTATGTATAATTTATATGATTAAAGTTGTTAATTTCGATATTACACTACCTTACTTTTGATATTTACTACCCTGAATGTTTATAATAGCTATTAATCTTCGATATTACATTACCTAATTTTTCAATAGTTACTACTCAGAATTTTTTGGTAGGTTGTTTTCGTCTAGAATTACTCGTGGGTGGCTGATTAAGTTATAAATTAATATAAAGATGGCGACAAAAAATGTCGTTTATAAGATTGATGCTGTGAAATTCACTATTTCAAACAGACTTTTTTAAGAATTGTTAGAAGCATTATCACAAGTCAGATCCTAATCGCACATCCGCTAAAGATTTTTATATTCAAAATCTTAACATTTTGTTATATTTACTCTTTTTTTAAATTTTTGTGAAAAACGTACCCAATCTCCTTCCCCCCATTTTATGAAAAATTTCTTTTACCTAATTTTTTTACTGCCCTTTTATTGCCTTTCCCAAAACGCAACATTATTAGAAACTAATCTGGCAAATGATAGCTATCCACAGCACTTTATCGCAACCGATCAGGGTTTTTATTTTACTGCTGATGATCCTATATATGGTTATGAGTTGTTTTTTTCAGACGGAACTCCAGAGAATACCAAAATTGTAGAGGATGTTTTAGAAGGGGACAGGGGCGGTTTTCGAGACAATATAGCATTATATAAAAACAGGTTGCTTTTTTTAGGCAAGACCGGTTATCAAAGCGATTATAATTTGATGATCACCAATGAAACCAATGATGCTGCGGAAATTCTGGTTGAAGATATGCTGGTCTTAGATTGGATAGAATATAACGACAAGTTTTATTTTAGTGGAAATCATAATAATTCGGGATATGAATTATGGGTTACCGACGGTACACCTGCAGGCACAAAATTGGTGAAAAATATAAATAGCAACGGCGCCTCAAGCCCTACTGCATTTACGATATTTAAAGATAAGATATATTTTGTAGCCAATGATGAGGAAAAAGGTTACGAAATTTATTATACAGATGGAACCGAAGAAGGGACTAAGATATTAAAAGATATAGCTCAGGATGAATTTTTCCCTGATGGTGTTTGGATTGGTCCATTATTGATCTACAAAGAGCATTTGTATTTTATGGGCAAAGGTGAGAATAACTATTTTCAATTATATAAAAGCGATGGTACCGCTGAGAACACATTTGAGCTCAAAACTATAAATCCTGATGGTCATGCCGCTTATTTTCTAGAGGGAGCAGTTTTGGAAGATGGCCTTTATTTTAAAGCTAATGATGGTGATCATGGAACTGAATTATGGAAAACAGATGGCACAGAAGAAGGAACAAAATTGGTTGTAGATATATGGGAAGGTCCTGGATCTGGTCTTAGTTATCCGACATTAGAGAAAAATGATCTTGTCTATTTTGATGAAAAAATTTTTATGGTTGCAGATGATAATGAGAATGGGACGGAATTGTGGCAGTCTGATGGAACCGAAGATGGCACTCAGATGTTTAGAGATTTAAGTCCGGGTTCGGCAAGCACATGGTACCAAAATTTTTATAAGACCAATAATCAACTATTTTTTTCAGCTTCAATAGATCAGGTTTCAGAGTGGTACCTCTATAAAATTGATGTTAATGACACCGCACCGCAAAAGATAGATAACGCTATTGTACCTAATACATCGGCCCTCAACTTTGGTATTGTAAGCTACGCAGATAAAACATATTTTCCATCAGAGACTGAAAAATACGGAGTAGAATTATTCGAATTGCCAAATAATAGTGACGAAAGTAAGCTGTTTCTGGACCTAAATTCCAGTTATGGAGGGATGCCCATTGGATTCTCAGGAATGAACGGAAATCTCTATTTTTTTGCTGCTAATCATTTATACGTAACCAATGGAACACCGGGCAATCTTCGGGAGATAAACAGTGTTACGGAAACCTATTACCAGGGGCAACATGAAACTATTGAGTTTGAAAGGCTCGGAGATGAATTGTTTTTTGTTGGTTATTCTGAGGAATACGGAATAGAATTATGGAAGACAGATGGTACCGAAACCGGAACTTCGGTTTTAAAAGATATAAACCCCGGCCATGATGCCAGTATGTATGATGAATATACTCGGGATAATTTCATCGCTACAGCTAATAAAATGTACTTTCCTGCCGACGATGGTGTTCATGGTATGGAATTATGGGCTACTTCTGGAACAGAAGAGTCCACCTTTATGGTAAAAGATATTATCTCGGGGTCGCAGGACTCTCACCCTCGCCATATGGTTAATCTTGGTGAATCTGTCTATTTTGTGAGTAGAGGAAATTCACAGGTTGCCTTATGGAAAACAGAGGGCACATCAAATAGCACTGAACCAGTAGTGGAAATGCCGGATATTAGGGTGGTTCGTACTATAAATGATAAGCTCGTTATGGCAGCAGATTATGATAATTCTACCAATGATAATCATAATGACCTGGTTATATCTGACGGAACTGCGGAAGGTACTTCAATGATTATGTCGTTTGTAAATGAGTTTGATACAAGATCGAAATTCTGGACTCAAACAGATGATCATATTTATTTCGTTCAGCAGAATAATGAGAATTATAGGCCTTCAATATTTAAAACCGACGGAACCGGCGAAGGAACTCATCTCGTTTACGATGGTAGTAGTCATCCTGTTGGGCACATGCAGATCAGTTGGATTAAAGCCTGTAATAATATGGTTTATTTTGCTGCTGAGAAAGATAGCCCTTATTCTGAGGTCGAGCTTTGGAGAATTAATGAAAATGATGAGGTTGCCAAAGTTAGTGTGGGTTCTAACAATCTTTCGGGAGATTTGGAGTACATCACATGTTTTAAGGACAAATTGTTTTTTAGAGATCTTCTCAGAGATAATGAATTGTGGTATCATCAAAAAGGAGAAAGCACAACAAAAAGAGTTGATCTGAAAATAGATGGTCAGGAATTACAAATAAGCGACTTTCATATTAGAGAACTAACTTCTGCGGGAAATGTACTTTATTTTACAGGCATTACAGATCGGGAAGGTAAAGAGCTCTATTCACTAACCTATGGAGAGCTCTCAGCATTGCCAGAGGAAAGTTCTTTGCCTGTAGAAAACATAAACTATGATATTTTCGATATCGAGGTTTATAGTGAAAGTTGTTTGGGAAAGGAGAATGGGAGGTTAAAAATTAAGGCGACTGAAGTTGGAGAATATATTGCCGATTTTGAAGGAGAACAGAGACAATTTACCGAGAATATGACCTTTGAAGATCTAAGTCCCGGGAACTATGAAGTATGCATAAAATTCGGATCAGATTTTCAATATTCTCAATGCTTTTCATTTCAAATAAATGAAGGAGCAAGCATTGCTGCTCAAATTAACTCAGAGAATATCCAGGCTTCGTCTAGAAATAATCTGTCGGTTAAGATTACGGAAGGCTCTGCGCCATTTACAGTAAAATTGAATGACCAGGTTCTTGGAGTTTATGATTCTAATGATTTTGAGCTTCGACTTCCACAGGCAGGTATTCTGGAAATTGAGTCAGATAAAGATTGTGAAGGAGTTCTTGCCTTTGAGGTTGAGGCTGAAAATAAAATAATTTATTTTCCAAATCCCGTAAAAGATCATCTCAATGTACTTCTTCCTGAGCAAACAACTTCAAATCTCGAATTTGATCTGTATTCTTTTTCAGGACAATTGCTGGAAAGCTTTGAAAAGACTCCTGTGAAAAATGCTATTCGTATAAATCTGGATCATCTTAATCCCGGGACTTACTTTTTAAAGCTAAAAGGAAGCAGAAAAGAGACCATCAAAATTATAAAAAAATGAAACTAAAAATATTATATTCATTTATCACACTTCTAATTATTAGCTGTAGCCCGTCTGCTCCGGCAGATGAGGAAGAAGAGCCGGGTGGAACATTGAATCAGGCTCCGGAAAAACCAGTTCTGGACTGGCCGACAAATAATATGATTTGCGCAGACGATTTATTGAAATTTAAATGGGATACCTCTTTAGATCCAGAAGGAGATCCTGTATCTTATTATATTCAAATCTCCTTAGATCCACAGTTTTCCAGCATCTATGCTCAGGAATCAGTCGCGGTTTCCAGCATAGAAGTAAATCTGAATCCTTCTCAGAATTATTTCTGGAGGGTAAAAGCTAAAGATGACAATCAGAATGAAAGTGCTTTTTCTGATGTGTGGACTTTATCTACCGATGGAACCAGTAACGTAAATAATCTGCCTTCTACCCCCGAATATATTTTCCCGGCTCTAGGTGAAACTATGAGCTCAGGAGATCTAGAGTTATCCTGGAATAGTACAGATGATGATGGAGACAGCCTGGTCTATGACCTGTATTTTGGTACTTCTGAAGAACCTGAGATATTTCGGGAGAATCTGCAGTCTAATACATTTGAACTTTCTTCTCTTTCTTCTGATACTTATTACTGGAAAATTGTTGTAAAGGATAATAATGAAGGACAAACAGTAGGGCAGGTATGGAACTTTAAAGTTGATTAGTTATAGAAAATTATGTAGGTCGAATTTTTTAGGATTTAATGACTTTTTTTCGCCTCACTTAATTTACTTTTAAGGCCGTGGAGATATATTCATCCTAAAAGATCTATGGTCTATGTCTTTCTGCTAAACAGCTTTCTTCAGATAAATTTAATTCCAAAATTTACGGGAACTCTTAAAGAATAACTACTTTCGCGCAAATTTTCAAAAGCAGTATAAATGTGGTGATCAAGCGAAATTTAGCAGAAAAAGACAGAGAAAGATTAGAAAATTTAAAGGAAAGCTTAGGGAAATCGAGAGACACTTTCCTTGGATACCCGGTTTCTAAAGACTTCGATTATTCTGAACTCACCCCGTTCTTACAATATCCAATTAATAACCTTGGCGATCCTTTTGAAGAGGGAACCTGGAAAGTGCAAACACACCAAATGGAGAAGGAAGTAGTGGCTTTCTTTGCCAAACTTTTTCGAGCGCACCCAAAAGATTATTGGGGTTATGTGACCAATGGAGGTTCTGAAAGTAATTTGTATGGTCTTTACCTGGCGCGGGAAATGTATCCTAAGGCAATGGTGTATTATTCAGAATCTACGCATTATAGTGTGCGCAAGAATATTCATCTGCTAAATATTCCGAGTATAGTGATAAGGTCGCAGGAGAACGGGGAGATAGATTATGAAGATTTTGAGAATACCCTGAGAATGAATCGTCATAAACCTGCTATAGTTCTTACCACTTTTGGAACGACGATGAAAGAAGCTAAAGATGATGTTTCCCGAATAAAAGGTATTTTAAGAAATCTAGCGGTACAGGATCACTATATTCATTGTGATGCGGCTCTTTCAGGAAGTTATGGCGCTTTTATAGAGCCAAGAGTGCCTTTCGATTTTAAGGATGGTGCAGATAGTATATCTATAAGCGGGCATAAATTTGTAGGTTCACCTATTCCTTGCGGAGTGATCATTACTAAAAGAGGTCATCGAGATCGTATTGCGAAGGGTATTTCTTATATAGGTTCTCTAGATACTACGATCACCGGCTCCAGGAATGGCCATAGTCCTTTATTTCTTTGGTATGCCCTTAAGCAGTTGGGGGAAGAAGGGATGAAAGCCCGTTACCTACACGGACTTGAAGTTGCGGAATATTGTAAAAATCAGCTTAAAGAAATAGGAGTGGAGGCTTGGAGTAATCCTGGTTCACTTACCGTAGTGATGCCAAGAACGCCTGAAGCGGTAAAGCAAAAATGGCAATTGGCTACTGAGGGTGAAGTATCACACATTATCTGTATGCCTAATGTTACTAAAGACCAGATTGACGAATTTATTGAAGACCTTGCAAAAACAGAGGAATTAGAGGAGGATGATTTTGGATTTGACTTGTAATTTTTCTCTGACTCGTTAACAATCCTCATCGGGATCTTCTACCGCGCAATGATCGGCGTGATAAGCGTTTCTTTCTCCCATTGGTTTTTCTATTCCTATGGTGGTGTCATAACGGGTTTGATGTTCCATTTCTGAGTTTATTTCAGCGCCCATTAGGATTATAAAAGCAGTGAGAAATAGCCATAACATTAAAATAGCTACCGCGGCAAAACTTCCGTAGAGATCGGCATAACTTCCAAAATTAGCGACATACCACGAAAATAATATTGAACCTGCCAGCCAGAACAAAGAGCCAATTACTGCGCCCCAGCTTACCCAACCAAATCTTGGATTAGTTCTGTAAGGAGCAATTTTATAGATCATGCTTAAATTAAAAATTAAAATCAATCCAAGGAAAACCCAGCGTAACCAGTTTAACATGTTTTCTAATTGAGGAGTTAAGCCAAGGTTTTTTACGAGTAAAGGAAAGAAGATCACAATTAATAAGCTTATAAGACCTATAACTAAACCTCCCAGGGTAAAAAGTAGGCTAAGCAGATTTTTCATGATAATTCCCCGGCCATCAATTTCATCGTAAGCAATATTAATGCCTTGCAAAAGTGCACTTGTTCCCTTATTGGCACTCCAAATACTTATCATAATACTTATGAATAATCCCCAGCCAATTTCCTTTTTAGAACGTTCCAGAACGGGTTCCAGGAAATCGGTCATCATTCGAAAAGCCTGGTCGGGTAAAATTAAATTTAAGTATGAAATCTGTTCTTCAATTCGGGCCGGTTCCAGTACAAGGCTGTAAATTGAGATAGCGGCGACGATAGTAGGAAAAATGGCGAGAAAGAAATAAAAAGCAACTCCTGCCGAAATTATCTGCACATGATCAAATTTCATTTCCTTATAAACACGTTTCCCAATATCTATCCACCCAGAAAACGGAATTTGATGAGGCCACTTTGCTTCTTCTCCACGGTACTTTCGTCTCTTGGTCTCGCTCATTTTTTAAGATTCAGCTAAAGATTTTAAATGTAGATGTCTGTTATGGCATATACAAGAATTCTAACCTTAAATTATTTTTTATAAGTATAGGTTGCTATACTATCGTTGTTAGGAATAATAAGCAATAGGTTATTGTTTTTCATTCCAATTGAAACACTTTCCTTTATTTGCTGATCCAGGGGAGCAATTCCGGTTTCTGAAATCTTTTTGAAGTCATCTATAGATTTCACCAATAAGCCTTTTAAAGAGGAATAACCACCGTGATAGGTATTCACTTCGTAAGTATTACCGCTTACCAATAACTGCTCTTCTCCTTCAATATTTATTTTCTGAAAAGATTTGATAGGGGCAGTTTGGAATTCCTGAGGAAATTCTATGAATTTAGAGAATTCACCATTCTTATTTTCAAGGTATCCAGATGCTAAAGTCTTAACCTCATAGGTTTTGGCAGAAGACAGCACTTGCGGAGTAAAAATGTCTTCCATGGTCTTTAAGGAAAACTGCTGGTGAGTTGGGAACTTTTTACTGATGAAATTCATTTGAGAAGCCAGTTCATTTCGGGAATTTAGAGGATAATACTTAGCCTCCCTTATTATAGGCAACCACCGTTTCAGACTTTCCGTCTCCATTTAGATCGCCATAAAACATTTTTAGCGGAGCTTCTTTTTTCGTTGAAAACCTTGTGTTCAATCCCCAATTTCCAAGCAATATATCTTTATCTCCGTCATCATCTATATCATAAAAAGCTATACTCTGCCATAGTCCTAAAAGGTCTTTTGGTAAATTAATCTTATTAAAATCTCCATCCTGGTTTAAGTAGACCTTAGGGGTGTCCCATTCTGCAGCGATTAATAAATCTGCCGATCCGTCCCCATTAATATCTTCAGATTTTACCTGGGTAAGCATTCCATTAACAGAGAAATTTGGATGCTCAACCAGTTCGCCGTTCTTATTGTTTTTTAAAAGATAAGAAGTGGTATTTCTACCAAAATCACCGGGTACAGAGCGATTAGCAACAAACAGGTCTGTATAACCGTCTTGGTTATAATCCAGGCTGGTAATTGAAGAGGTGTTTAGATAATTATTTGGAATGGCACCGCTGGCTTGATCAAAATTACCGTTGGTATTTATATAAAGCCTGTCATTTTCGAAGAATTTCATTCGAGCAGAATTAATCCCCGAGCCTACATATAGATCCAGGTCTCCGTCTTTATCGACATCCAGAAATTTAGCAGTATTATCTTCGAACTCTTTGTGCCTTGAAAATACTTCTACAGAAGTCTCACTAAGCTTTTTTCCGTCATTGAGAAATAATTTCCCGGGATGGCCAGAAGCTCCACCAATAAAAATATCCTCGAATCCATTATTGTCTATATCTCCTGTTGCCACAGCCGGCCCCTGCATAGAAACACTATAAGGAATTAATTTTTCCTGGTGAAAATCGTCATACTCATCTTCTTTATGCGTGTATTCTAATGTTTCGGTAGCATTGAAAAAGCTATCCCGGTCGTCTACTTTTCTATAGTTATAGGGAGCAGCGCTCTCAGAATATGCGATTTTAAGGCTTTGATTTTTTTCAGGCTTAATTGTTTGATAGGAGTTATTTGGCCATATAATATGAATGGAATCGATCTTTGCTTCTTTCTTCAGGCCAAAATGGAGTTTGCTTTCTACTGAAGATAAAAAGCCCCGGGAGTTGAATAATTGTTTTATTTGTTGCTTACCATCAGAAAAAAGTATGGCTTTGGTTCCTATCCCTTTACCATTATTGGGATAATCAAATTCAAGCGAAATATAACTTCCGGAATTATTGGTGGTGTTTTCGTAGATTCCTGCAACTTCATTTAAATTATTTACTACAAGATCCAGATCTCCATCCAGGTCTAAATCTGTATAGATGGCACCGTTAGAAAAGGATGCTTCATCTTCTATCCATTTCCCAGTTTGTTTTTCAAATTTTAGGGAGTTTCCTTTAAAAATTTCATTGGAAACTTTTCCTGGAGGCATTTCATCTTTAGAGTTATAAAGCCATTTCATACCTTCATTCGGACTTCTGTTTTTGAAAGCAGTGGCTACAAAGTTTTTAAAATCAAGGTCATTTGGTCGGCGTAAAATACCATTGGAAATAAATAAATCCTGATGCCCATCGTTATTGAAGTCTGCCAATAGCGGAGCCCAGCTCCAATCTGTTGCCTCAATGCCATTAAAAAGAGCCATTTCCTGGAAATTAGAGCCTTCATTGTTGATTTGAAGCATGTTGCGTGCATACTGCTCTTTGTATCCCAGTTTTTTAAGGCGTTTTTGCATATTATACATAGCATCATCGCCTTCACTTTCCTTAATCACTTTTTCATCTTCAGGAAGCATATCTAAGGTTACTAGATCCTGATAGCCATCACTGTTAATATCAGCGGCATCACTGCCCATGGAAAACCTGCTTAATGTTGAAAATGCAGTGTTAAGTGTTTCTTTAAAAGTTCCATCCTGGTTATTTACGTAGTAGTAATCGTCTTCGTGGAAGTCATTACAAACGTAAATATCTACCCAGCCATCATTATTAAAATCGGCCAGGGCTGCACTTAATCCGTAGCCATTTATCCCGCCGTAGATGCCGGCTTCTTCGCTTACATCGGTGAATTCACCATTGTTGTTTTGTAAAAGCACATCGCCAACTAAAGGAGCTCTCTTATTTCTCACAGATGCAGGGCCATGGGAGCGGGTAGTATGTACCGCGTGGTTAACAATATAGACATCTAAATCTCCGTCTTTGTCATAATCGAAAAAATAAGACTGGGTCGCATATCCTTTAAAATCCAGGCCATATTCTGCCGCTTTCTCGCTAAAAGTGCCATCTCCATTATTGATAAAAAGCTCATTATTACCTTCGAAATCTAAAAGCCCGGAAACTGCAGAAACATAAATATCTAAAAAACCGTCATTATTGATGTCTACCATAGTTGTACCAGTACTCCAGCTGGATTTACCTTCCACACCCGCTTTTTTAGTCACGTCTTCAAACTTCAGGTTTCCCTTATTAAGAAATAGTTTGTTTTTGCCCATGTTGGAGACAAAATAAAGATCTGGAAGACTATCGTTGTTAATATCCCCTGTAGCTACCCCCGCACCATTATAGTAGTATATATAATTAATAATACTATGCTCAGGATCTTCTGTGATTTGATTGGTGAAATTTACGTTAGTGATCTCCGGAGATAATTTATTGAGTAAATAATCTTGTTGGTTTTGAGGTTCAGTATCCTTGTTGCAGGCTACACTCAACAAAAGAATAGTAAGTAATCCGGAAATTTGGCGCTTCATTTCTTCTAAATTAGTTAATTCGCTAATATATCAATTTAAGATAATATTAACTATTGCTGAAATGCTTAAATTAACCCATCTTAAGTAGGCATTCTACTTTAGTTTGAAACTTTAATAAGCTTCCTGAATACAATTAGATATATTCCTGGATATGAATTATAAATTACTTTTTTTCAATTCCCGTACTCGAACCTTCGGGAGGATAGCTGCTTTTGTTTCTAAGCGCATCAATTTGTTCCCTGGTAAATTGCGGAAGTGGCATTTCCCACTCCTTTTTCCAGTTTTCAACTTCGGCTTCAGCTTCAGCCGACTTCTCTTTAGAAAGCCCTTTGTCTTTTCCGAAATAAATAGTTTGAGAAGGGAAGGCGAAATCGGTTCCACTGCGGTCTACCACTTCCATCATTCTTAGCATAAGATCTTCACGTATTTCCAGGAATTCGTCATAGTTACGCGCATCTAAATAGGCAAAAACTTCCAGGTCTAATGAATGTGCGCCAAAACCTATAAATCTAATTCTAGCAGGGTCTTCGTATACTTTGGGATGCGCATAAAGAACTTTCCGAAGTTCTGTAAGTAAAAAACGCAATTGATCTGATGAGGTTTCATATCTAAAATTTAAAACGCTTACAAATCTGAATCTATCGCGATGTGCATAATTTTCAATAGTATCAGATGAAAAAGCACCATTGGGAATGGTTACTACCGTACGGTCTAAAGTACGAATTCGGGTAGAGCGAATGCCTATTTTTTCAATGTGACCCGTAACTTCTCCTACTTTACAAAAATCGCCAACCCTAATAGGTCTATCGGCTATTAAAGTAACACTGCCTACAAAATTTTCTATAGTTTTTTGAGCACCAAGAGCCAGAGCTATACCACCAATTCCTAACGCGGCAAGCCCGGCAGTTACATCAATTCCTATTGCTCCTAAAACAGCTATAATTCCAAAAGCTATGATAGCGATTTTAGCGGCGCGCTGAAGAAATAGAACTATGGAGACACCGGCTGGATTACCGCGCAACACCATTTTTTCCTGGCTGATTTTTCCGATTAAATCAGATAATCTCCAAAGAAGAATTAGGATGGCCGCAATTCCCACGCTTATAGTAATCGTGCTAAATTTCTGTCGTAAAATAATTGAAAGTTCAAGATTTCTTGAAACCCAGACAAATATCCATATTGCGAGATAAAGTTTTACCGGTAGTTTTACAGCATTTATAATTCCTGAAACTGGAGAATGTCTGGCCTTCTTCCATAATTTCTTAAGAAGAAATATTATAATTGAAATTATTAATAAAGAAATAAAATAACTCAGAGCGATTAGTACTAAGGCAATTATCCATTGTCCCGCCGGAACCCCACCCCAAAGATATTTTTTGAAGCTATCAGGTAATATTTGATCGATTAAAGCCGGGTTTGCTGTATTAAGAGAACTAATGGCCCGGGTAGTTTCATCAGAAAAAAGCCAAATGGGGTAGCCCTCTTCGTCGTCGTATCTTTCAAGAAAAATATCTATTTTTTCGCCATCCTCGGATTTTACACTTCCAATTTTTTCCAGGTCTTCATTTATACCGTCATCTATTTCTCCAGTGGGCTCATTGCTAATGGCATAATAAGGCTCGATGTTTCCTTTTTGATCAAATAAACGCTGCAGAATTTGTATAATCCTCTCCTTTTCTTCTTGTGTGGAGATACCGGCCGGAAAATTTAAAAACCTGGCTGCCCTATTATAATTTAAACCTGCCATAGCATCTATAAATCCATTTACGGTGCCGCGGGGAGTTCTTCTTCCCAGTGGATCATCAGGAATCTTCTCTGCTTCCTGTTCTTTATCCTGATTAGTGGATAAAGGAAACTGGGCTTGAATACTTGAGCTGGAAAGCAAAAGCAAAAAAATAATAAAAACCTTATAAATTGGGATGGTTGGCTTCATGGATTCACGGTTTCAAACTAAAGTCGAATATAAGAAATTGTTTTTATCGCCCGGGCTTATTCGTTTTCTTTAAAGGCTTTTGCAGGTTGAGATTTATAAAGCTTCCTTAAAACTTGAGTTTAAACTCTTTAAAGAAGGTTAAATGTCTTGAAACCACCTTTATAAACCGGTAAATTCAACAAAAAGAATTTAAAAAGAAGAAATGGAAAAGACAGTAAAAATTAAAGAAGTTAGACCGGTAACTCACGATGTGAAACAATTTATAGTAGAAAAGCCAGATGGCTACAAATTTACTCCGGGTCACGCTACCGAGGTTTCTATAAATACCGAAAAATGGAAAAATGAAAAAAGACCCTTTACCTTTACTAGTTTAAATGAAGACGATTTTTTAGAATTTACCATTAAGATCTATCCAGACCACGATGGAGTAACCGAACAGTTAGGTAAATTAAAACCGGGAGACGAATTGATTGTTCGCGATACCTGGGGCGCCATAGAATATAAAGGGCCTGGATATATTATAGCCGGAGGGGCAGGAATAACACCTTATATCGCGATGCTTCGTGAGCTTAAGAAAAAGAATAAATTAGACGGCATTAAACTATTTTACTCTAATAAGTCTGATAAAGACATTATTCTGAAAGAGGAATTAGATACTATGTTAGGAAAAAATGCCACGTATGTAATTACCGACCAGAAGGACACTCAATTCACCAATGCTTATATTGATGAAGACTTCCTAAAGAAACATATAGAAGATTTTGATGAAAAATTCTATGTATGTGGTCCTCCTAAAATGACAGAAGAGATAGGAGATATTTTAGAAAAGTTAGGAGCAGATCCAGATGCAGTAACTTTAGACGATCAATAGAGAAAAAGCATGAAGCCCGGGAAAAATAGCTCTGGAGATAGTTTTTATAAAAAATTGAAAGATTTAAATTCACGCATATTTTATCTTTACTATTTTAGTGGACTATGATTTTCTTTGAAATTAATAATCCGGGGCTTTTCTTTGTTTGTGTGCTTATCTTTTTTGCCGCAGTTTTTCTTAGGTACCTGGTTTCCGCGGGAATATTCTACTGGTATTATTATAGGCTGAAAAGTGAAAAATTCAGCAGTAAAAGATTAAGCAAACGCGGTTTTAGAAAAGGACAGTTAAAAAAGGAAATTTACTGGAGCATGTGGTCTTCGGTGATTTTTGGCTTTTTTGGCGCGCTCACCTATTTTCTATGGCAAAAAGGCTTTACCGCAATTTACCTGGAGCTTGATAAATTTGGCTTATGGTATTTGCCGGTGAGTTTTATTTTACTTTCTCTGCTTCACGAAACTTATTATTATTGGGTGCATCGTTGGATGCATAATCCAAAAGTTTTTAGGAAAATTCATAAAGTGCATCACGATAGTTTAGTGCCCAGCCCATGGACGGCTTTTTCCTTTCATCCGTGGGAATCGCTGCTCGAAGCTATAGTAGTTCCGGTAATTCTACTCTTTCTGCCCGTTCATCCTATTGTGATTGGTGTTTATTTAATTTTTATGACGCTTAGCAGTGTTATAAATCATTTAGATATTGAAATTTATCCCAAAGCTTTTATGAAAAGCCGCTTCGGAAAAATGTTTATTGGCGCTACGCATCATCATTTTCATCACGCCGAGTTCAAAACTAATTTCGGACTTTATTTTACTTTCTGGGATAGATTGATGAATACCGAAAGCAGGTCCAAGATTTCTTCAGAGTAATTATGTTAGAAGCTGAAACAATCCCGAAGTTTCGGGACAGCTTGACGGTATTGCCAATCTAAATTCTTCCCTTACGATTATTTCAACCTTTTATTAGGTTTCCTTATCTTGAAGCCAAAATAAAAAATTCATGATAAAAAAATTACCTATTCTGGGGTTGGCCGCAATACTTGCAGCTGGCTGCGGAAGTGAGAAATCTGTTTTTGGTGGAAAAGAGAAGTCGGCTGAAAACACTTCAAAAAAATCTACAAACGGACTCAAATCCTACGACGAAGTCATCACTTCAGAAGCTGAATCTGATGAAGGACTTTTTACTACGCACTTTGTAGACGATAAACTTTACTTTGAAATTCCGGTAGATTTGCTGGATAAAGATATGCTTTTGGTAAGTCGTATCGCCGGTGTGCCAGATGGTTATGGCGGCGGTTATGTGAATGCCGGTTCTAAAGTAAATGAACAGGTAGTGCGCTGGACGAAACGAAAAGGAAATATAGATGTAAAGGTGATTAGTTTTGAAAATATGAGCGATGAAGAATCGCCTATTTACAAATCTGTACAAGCCAATAATTATTTTCCAATCCTGTTTAGTTCAGAAATTGAAACTTATAATGCAGATTCCACAAGTGTGGTAATTGAAGTTGGGGATTTGTTTGAAAACGAGGTACAGGCCATCAACGGACTTTCTTCTTCTCTTCGGAAACGTTATAAAGTAAAGAAACTAGACCAAAGCAGGTCTTATATAGAGTCTGCCAGTTCTTACCCAAAAAACGTAGAGGTAAAACACGTAATGACATACGAGGCTGAAGAACCGCCAACACGCGACCAGGCCGGGACTATTTCTATGATGATGAACCAATCTATGATCTTGTTGCCCGACGATAAAATGCAACCTAGAATTGCAGATCCTCGTGTAGGCTGGTTTACCATAGATAAATATGATTATAATTCAGATGAATTAAAAGCCGATGATTATGAACTGATTCGCAGGTGGCAATTAGTGCCTAAAGATATTGAAGCTTACAAACGCGGCGAACTGGTAGAGCCTGAAGAGCCTATAGTTTATTATTTAGATCCCGCCACGCCTGAAAAATGGCGCCCTTATTTTAAGCAGGGAATTGAAGACTGGAATGTTGCTTTTGAAGAAGCAGGATTTAAAAATGCGATAATCGCTAAAGATCCACCAACCAAAGAGGAAGATCCTGAGTTTAGCCCTGAAGATGTGCGTTACTCGGTGGTTCGTTACGTAGCCAGTACCACCAGGAATGCGGTGGGGCCTTCAGTAACCGATCCGAGAACCGGGGAGATTATTGAGAGTGATATTATTTGGTACCATAATCATTTGCGTTCTTACCGAAACCGGTATATGATTGAAGCAGGGGCGCAAACCGAAGATGCCAGGACTTTAAATACCCCGGAATCTGAAATTGGAGAAATGATGCGTATGGTAATTGCTCACGAAGTAGGACACGCGCTAGGTTTGCCACACAATATGAAAGCAAGTTCAGCTTACCCAACAGATTCTTTAAGGTCGGCAGAATTTACCCAGAAATATGGTTTAACGCCCTCTATTATGGATTACGCACGTGTAAATTACGTTGCGCAACCGGAAGACGAAGGAGTGAGATATATTAGAATGATGGGGCCATACGATTTGTATGCCATCAACTGGGGTTATAGATATTTGCCTGAAGCCGAATCTGCCGAAGCAGAAAAGGAAAAATTAGATGAATGGATTTTAGAAAAGGCCGGAGATCCATGGTATGAATTCGGAAATGGATACGGTGGTGTAGACCCACAATCCCAGCGAGAGAGTTTGGGAGCCGACCAGGTGAAAGCCAGTGAATACGGATTAGCGAATCTTAAAAAAGTAGTTCCAAACTTAATTGAGTGGACTTCTAAAGACGGTTATGGTTATGACGATCTTGAAGAAGTGTATAGAGAGTTAACTTATATGTGGCGAGGTTATGTTTCTCACGTGGTTACCAATGTTGGCGGGGTTTATGAAACTCGTAAAACCTCTAATCAGGATGGCGTAGTTTATGAAAATGTTCCTAAGGAAAAGCAGGAAGAGGCAGTTGACTTCCTGGTAGAAGAAGCTTTTACCACTCCAGATTGGTTGCTTAACCAGGAAATTTTAAACCGAATTGAAGCTTCGGGAGCTATAGAACGCGTGCAGAATTTACAAACTCGTGCCTTAAGTAGTTTGCTGGATGAAGATCGTTTAAACCGAATGATCGCTAACGAGGAGGTAAATGGGAATGAGGCTTATACGGCGGTTAATTTAATGCAAGATTTACGAAAAGGTATTTTTAGTGAACTTTATAATAGAAATAAAGTTGATGCTTATCGGCGTAATTTACAACGCTCTTATGTAGATATTGCTTCAGAATATCTTCAAAAATTAAATGCTGAAGATAACGAAGCTTTATTGAAATCTGATATTATGCCGTTGATGCGTGGTGAAATGCAAACTTTAAAGCGCGAGATTAACCGAAGAAAAGCGGGAACAAACCATTCGCTAACGCAATATCACTGGGAAGATTTAATTGCCAGAATAGATGCTGCGTTAGATGTAGAATCTTAATTTTTAGCAGGAAATCAATAGAAACCCCGAAAAGCATTTGTGTTTTTCGGGGTTTTATTTTTTACTCATTCTGTCCCGACGCTTCGGGATCATTTCAGAATCTAAGTTGTTGCTTTTTGTGGTGAGTTTATAAAATTCTGAATTTGTTCCATTTCTTTAATCGAATTGGTTGGAATATGTCTTGTTTTGCCGTTTTTAAGCTTCAGGCTTAAGCGTTTTCTTCCGAAGAAATTTTTTAGAATAGGATGTTGAATTTCATCTAAAGGAATCACTTCTTTAGTGCTAAGTTTAGTGAAATAATACAATGTAAAAAGCGACACGAGACCAATGGGAATCCAAAACCAGGTGAGAAGATCCCAGTTGGCTACCGGAGTATTGAAAACCCGGAATAGCATTTGAAATATATGTGAAACCATTACAAATTTCAGCATCCAATAGGTGATTTTGATATTATCATCAATTTTTAGCTGCTTGTTCTCCCCGTCTAATTTTATCTTCATTGATTTAATAGAATTTTAGTGAAAATACTAAATTTTATAGTGAGTTTTTATTTTATAGGATTCACAATTATTTTTCTTGTGGTTAATCTCATAAATATTGCGGTTTTATTATTGTGGCGAAAGCTTTACAGCTTATCTTTATGGCGTTAAAGTTACCCATAAACTTTAGCTCCAAAAGCGAGCATATGCAGAAGCCCCCCAAGTATGAAATTTTACTAGCTGAAGACAATTCACTTATTCTAAAGTTAGAATTAAGAAGTTTAAAGAAATTAGTGAATTGCCCAATAAAAGGCTTCTGGCAAGGTGGCGAATTAATAGATCACCTAAAACAAACCGCAAATTCAGAGCATCTAAAACTTATTTTTTTAGATCTAAATATGCCAAGGGTAAATGGCTGGGATGTTTTGGATTTTCTTGAAGATTTTAAATATAAAAACTCGATTTATGTAATCATACTAAGTGCTTCTATGTATGAGCCAGACCAGGAGCGAGCTTTAAAATACAGCCGGGTTATTGGTTACTATGATAAATTTTTAGATACTCAGGAACTTTCCGAAATTTTAGACCAGGAGGTTTTAAGAAACACCTTTAATTTTGAATTTAAAGAGGAATTAGAAGAAGGTGAAAACACCTCATGCGATCAAACTTTAGATTTGATCTCTTAAAACTTATCGTACCGGAAAATCAAAATAGGTTTCAGGATAAGGTTCGTTTCTCAAGGTATAATGCCACCATTCTTCTGGATAGGGCCTAAAGCCATTTTTAATCATTATTCGTTTTAACAAAGAACGATTTGCCTTTTGTTCTTTTGTGATCTTATCTGTATTGTGGTGAGAAATATCCCCAAAGAAATCATAGCCACTTCCCATATCTAATTCCTTTCCGGTTTTAGCATCCATAATTGTTAGGTCTACTGTGCTCCCACGGGAATGCCCAGATTTACTGGCTATATAACCTAATTGAAAAAGATCTTTTTTAGCAATTTCCGGGTAAAACTTTGCTTTGGTGAGGGTATCTGCTGGATTCCTGGCCCATTCAATAAAGTGGTTTACCGCGGTTTGAGGACGGTAAGCATCAAAAATTTTGAGACAATATCCCTGTGACATCAGGTCGTTTTGCACCTTTTCCAGAGCTTCGGTGGCAGGTTTGGTTAAAATACCCACGGGTTTCTGATAAGAACTCACGGGTTTTCCTATAAAATTATTACTGCCTGCATATCGAATATCAAGTTTTATATCGGGGATCTGTTCTTTAATATAAACAAAACCCTTGGGAAGATTTTTTTCCTGGGCCAGGCCTATATTTAGGCTAATTAGAAAAAGTAAAAGGTAGGTTAAGCTTTTCATTTCTACTGAATTTTAAGCCAAGTTACTTAAAATATTATTCTCTGATTTTCATCATATTTTATCAATCGGTAAAGCCTTAGTTTTAAGATGATTAATCTAAAGAAAAAGGTCATGGAATTAAAAGGGAAAGTAGCTCTTATTACGGGCGCAGCATCTGGAATTGGAGAAAGTACAGCCTTGCTTTTTGCAAAGGAAGGAGCAAAGGTTTTTTTAACCGATATTAATGAAAAAGATGGGAAGGCACTGGTAAAGAAAATCGAAGGATCTGGAGGAGAAGCTGCTTTTCTAAAAGCTGATACTTCGCAACCCAAAGATTCTGAAAAAAGTGTGGCTGAAGCAATAAAGAAGTTCGGGAAATTAGATATAGCGGTAAACAATGCCGGTATTGGCGGGCCGCAGAAGCCTGTGGGTGAATATGAAATTGAAGCCTGGGATAACGTGATAAGTATCAACCTTTCAGGAGTTTTCTACGGAATGCGTTACCAGATTCCTGCGATGCTTGAAAATGGTGCGGGAAGCATTATAAATGTAGCTTCCATCTTAGGAAGTGTAGGATTCGCAAATTCGGCAGCGTATGTAGCAGCTAAACATGGGGTTGTGGGCTTAACAAAATCGGCTGCGTTAGAATATTCAGCAAAAGGAATAAGGGTGAATTCGGTTGGGCCTGCTTTTATAAAAACGCCTTTGTTAGAAGGGCTTGATGAAGAGTTGTTGTCTCAATTGGTAAATATTCATCCCATTGGTCGTTTAGGCGAAGCAGATGAGGTTGCCCAGCTTTTTGTTTGGCTGGCCAGCGAAAGGGCTTCTTTTGCAACAGGTGCCTATTACCCAATAGACGGAGGTTATCTGGCTCAGTAGAATTACAATTTTTAACTTTGAATAGATCAAGCCGATAAAGTGAAAATTTATCGGCTTTGTTATGTAAATGTGCATTCCTTTTTACAATCATAACTTTATGATTTTCATAAGAAAATGAAAAGTAAATTTGCTGTTTAAAAATAGTATTTTAGTGCCCTCAAATTAGCGGACTCGTTCCAAGGAATTTAGTACTTATTTATGTTAGAATCTGACACCTCAAAACTTTCCAAGAAGGAATTAAATATTATCCAGAATTACACAGAAGGTCTTTTTAAAACTGTTAGGGAGCCATTGTTGGTGTTAGACCGGCATAAGAATGTTGTGGGTTTAAATAGTAATTTCAAGAAGAAATTTAAGATTAATGGGGAGCCTGAAGAGGGTGTTTCCGTATTTGAATTTAATAATGAGCAGCTGGATACTCCAGAATTCAGAGAAATTCTTGATGACCTACAAACCGAAGGCGATACTGCTATAGAAAGAACCATTCAGGTGGTACTTCCGCAGAAAGGAAAAAGAGGGTTTACGGTAAATGCATCTGTACTTCCATTGCCCGATGAAAATTCAATAATCCTTTTAAGTTTTAAAAAGCTAAAAAATATTGGAGATCTTTCCCGCCAGGAAAAAGTCTATAATAGATTAGTAGAGAATATACTTTCCAATGCTCCTGCGGCAATTTGTATTTTAAGAGGTCCAGAGCACAGGTTTGAAGTTGCTAATGAGCATTATATAGATTTAATTGGGCACAGGAATATTATTGGCAAAACGGTTAAAGAAGCATTGCCCGAGGTAGAAGGCCAGGGATTCATAGAGCTTTTAGATCATGTTTATTCTACCGGAGAACCTTACATAGGGAATGAAACGCCTTTAAAGCTTAAGGTAGGGGAAGAGGAATTTAAAAACTCTCATCTAAATTTCGTTTATCAGCCTACGCGTAATAAGAAAGGAGAAATAGATGGAATTTTTGTTCACGTTGTAGATGTAAGCGAACAGGTAGCAGCCCGCAAAAATGTAGAAGACAGTGAAGCAAGATTGCGATCTGTGATCAACACGGTACCCGCTATTATTTGGATTACAGATACCGATGGACAAAGTGTTTTTCTAAATAAAAACTGGTATAGCTATACCGGCCAGGATAATGAAGATGCAAAAGGAATGGGATGGCTAAATGCCACGCATCCTGACGATAGGAAAAAAGCTGAATTTGCTTTCCTTGATGCTCACAATCAGAAAAAACCCTATAGTATAAGTTTTAGGTTGCGCAATAAACAAGGCGGTTATCGCTGGGTGTTAGATAAAGCCAGTCCTAAATTTGATGCCGATGGTAACTACGAAGGGATGATTGGGACTGTGGTAGACGTACACGAAGAAAGACTAAAAGAAAACCTTGTTCGCGAAAAAGATCACCGTTTACAGGGAATTGTAAAGGAGGCTACGGTAGCTACTGCAATTTACACAGGCCGGGAGATGAATATCGAGTTGGCTAATGATGCGATGATCAAGCTTTGGGGTAAAGACGATTCGGTTATTGGAACTCCGCTTCATAAAGCTTTGCCAGAATTAGATGGCCAGCCTTTTCTGGGCTTGCTTAGAAATGTTATGGAAACCGGTGAAATATATTGGGGTAAAGAAGATAAGGTAGATCTTATGATAGACGGTGAAATGCAAACCGGCTACTATAACTTTACATACAAACCTCTTAGAGATAAGAACGGAGAAATCTACGGAATTTTAAATATGGCCATAGATGTTACTGAATCTGTTACTTCTAAGATGTTACTCAAGGAAAGCGAATTCCATTTTAGGCAAATGGCAGATTTAATGCCGGGAATGGTATCTAAAACTGATGGTAAGGGGAATGATATTTATTTTAACAAAAACTGGCTTGATTTTACAGGAAAAGGAAGCGAACATCTAAAAGAAATTGGCTGGGTAGAATATATTCATCCCGAGGAAAAGGAAACTTTTATAAAAGCCTGGGAAGATTGTTTAAATACCGGTTGCAATCTGGAAATGCAATTACGTCTTAAGAATAAAGAAGACAAATATATATGGCATTTGAGCAGGTGTGAAGCTGTAAAGGAAGATGATGGTTCGGTGAAAATGTGGATTGCAGCCAATACTGAAATCGATAAAATCAAGGAAGAAGAAAAACGCAAGGAGGAATTTCTAAAAATGGTAAGTCATGAGTTAAAGACACCTGTGACTTCCATTAAAGGCTATGTTCAACTCTTGTTGAGCCTACTTAAGAAACAACAAGAAGCGGCAGAAGCTTCAAAACTACCGTTGCAACCTTCTTTAGAACGCATAAATCACCAGGTTACCAGGTTAACACGTTTAATTTCAGAAATACTTGATCTTTCCAGGATTAGGGAAAATCAATTGGAATTGCAGAGTGAGGAATTCAATTTGAACGAGTTGCTTGCCGAAACTATTCAGGATATAAATTATACCAATACACAGCATAAAATAGCTTTAGAAAGTGAAGTTCAATGTAAGGTTGTAGCAGACCGCGATCGTATTGGGCAGGTAATAATCAATTTTGTGATGAATGCCATTAAATATTCTCCCGGTAGCCAGGAGATAAACGTGAAAATTACCCGCGAAGATGAAGACAGGGTGCGGGTAAGCGTAAAAGATTTTGGAATAGGAATAGGGCAGGAGAACCATAAAAAGATATTTAAAAGATTTTATCGTGTTGGGGTTAAAAGCGAAGAAACCTACTCAGGTTTTGGAATAGGTTTATATTTGGCAAACGAAATTATAGAGAGACATAACGGAGAAATACAACTGAACAGTAAATTGGGTGAGGGCTCAGAATTTTCATTTATTTTGAACGCAACTCAAATTACTTCTTAATTTAATTATATGGAGAAAACTACAAAGATTCTGGTGGTAGATGATGATTCGGGAATTGGTGAAATGTTAAAAACATTACTGGAATTTTACGGGTATGAAGTAGATGTTACCGAGAAACCACTTAAAGCAGAAGAATTAATTCAGGAGAAAAATATAGATATTGTGCTTTTAGATATGCTTATTTCGGGTGTTGATGGTACCGATGTTTGTGCAGGGATCAGGCAAAATCCTGAAATTTCAGAAACTCCTGTCCTTATGATGTCAGCACTTCACGATGCCGGGCCAAAATGTAAAAAAGCAGGGGCCAACGATTTTATAGCAAAACCTTTTGAGGTGGAAGATCTTACCGAGAGAATAGAAAAAATACTTGCAGATAAAGAATAGCTACATAAATCTTTTGTGAATATGGAAATAATCCAATAAATTTGACTATCATTGGATAAATTCCTAAACATTAGAAATTATGGGGCAACCACCGTCTATTGAAATTAAGCATTTTAAAGAAGTTAGGGAAGAAAATAACTTCACCCAATCTGAATTCGCCGATCTTTTAGGAATTAAAAATTCTACGGCAGATATAGAACGTGGCCGTACAAAGCTTTCCGGAAAAGTAGTGGCCGAACTTCTAAGTCAGTTTGGGATTAATCCTTTATGGCTGTTTGGGCAAAGCGGGCAAAAGTTTTTACAACTTAGCAAGGGCGATGTTAGCCCAAAGGTAGTTACCGTAGATTCTTCAGATAATGAAAATATGGTGATGGTAAACCAGAAAGCTGCTGCCGGTTACCCTCATAATGTGCAGGATGTAGAATGGTACCAGCAATTACCGGCTTTTGATATTCCGCTTCCCGAATTTAGAAATGCTACTTATCGTGGTTTTCAAATTGAAGGAGATAGTATGTTGCCAAATTATTACCCTAATGAATGGGTTTTGGCTAAAGCTGTACCAGATCTTGACCAGGCCAGTAATAATAAGATCTATGTAGTGGTTTTACAGGATTCTGTATTGGTGAAAAAACTTCAGAAATTACCCGATTCTTCCAAGGTTTTGTTGATCTCTTTAAATGAAGAATACCTTCCTATTGAAGTGAATATTAACGAAATTCAGGAGATCTGGCAGGTAAATTCCAAGCTTACTTTTAACCTGGATAATCCTTCAGAAAGCGGACTTTTCAGAGAGTTAAAACAGTCTATGGAAGACCTTAAACGTGAGCTTAGAACATTTAAAAAACAAGCATAAATAAAAAAATCCTTTTTGAAATTAATCAAAAAGGATTTTTCCTTTGGTTGGTTAGTCTTAAAGAAACTGTTTAATCTACAGCATCTTCAATTTCATCGCCCGCATCTTCAGCCGCATCTTCTACATCGTCGGCTGCTTGTTCCACACCAGATTTTTCTTCTCTACAAGAAGTGAAAACCGCGGCGGTACTAAAGGTAAGAGCCAGCATTAAAATTAATTTTTTCATAGTTCTAAGTTTAGTGATATTAAGGATTAATAGTCGTCGTCTCCTTCAACTTCCTCCTCAACTTCGTTTGCAGCATCTTCAACTGCTTCACCGGTTTCATTGGCTGCGTTTTCTACAGCATCGCCGGCATCGTTAGCTGCATCTTCAATGTCTTCTTCAACATTGTCCATGTCATCATCCATTTCTTGCATTTCGCCTTCCATCTCACGTTCCATTTCTTCGCCCTCCATTTCCATTTCGTCTTCTTCTTCGTTTACCTCACGGCAAGAAGTAAAAGCTGTACTAAGGGTAAAAAACATAGCGAGCATTAAAATTGATCTTTTCATAATTTGGTTGTTTCTAGTTTGCTAAAACAAAATTACAGATGTAAATGTGTATTTTAACACAAATAGCATTAAAATTTTCTTAAAAAACAGATAATTTACTTGTGTTAAGTGCTAATTGACTGAGTGAAATTTAATTATCGTCAATTTTATCTATCTCTTCGTCAATCTCTTTGTTCACTTTTTCATCTACTTTTTCCCCGGTGCGTTCTAAAAGTCCTTTTTCTTCCTCTTCTTCAACCTCCGGTTCTTCTTTCTCTACTTCAACTTCCTTTACCACGGTTTTTTCTTCCACGGTTTCCCTGCAAGAGGTTAAGCTTAGAATGCTCAACATAAATATCCCTGTAATAAATACTCGTTTCATATCTTTATTATTATTGATTTAGAAGATCGAAATTACAATATAAAGTCTGGCCATATTTCTTTTTTAAGAAACTTTAGCAAAATCAGGTAAAGTCTTTAAGTAATTCATTACGCTGCGGGTGGCCCCGGTATTGCTATTTATAAAATGCCCGGCAATCATCCCTGTTTTTTCTCTAAAGCCTTTATCGGTAAGGAGTTTATTAGTGATGTTAGAGAATTCTTCGGCATTAGCTACCGAATATAAACCGGCTAGTTGCCGAAGCCTGCCAGCTTCAGGGAATTTTTTATAATTTTCTCCTATTATCACCGGAATTCCAAAAGTAGCAGGTTCCAGGATATTATGAAGCCCGGTAGTACCGGCGGCACCGCCTACATAGGCAATATTCGCATAACTGTATATTTTCCCCAGAAGCCCAATAGTATCTAGTATTAATACATCATAACTTTCCAGAGTACGACTTTCTCTTTGAGAATATCGAATAGCTTTCTTTTTAATTTTTTGCTCCAGAGCACTTATCTTTTCTTCTTTTATTTCGTGTGGAGCGATGATAACTTTTAATTTTTCTGAAGTTTGATTAATAAAAGGAACTATAAGTTCTTCATCTTCCGGCCAGGTACTTCCGGCTACTAAACAGGTTTTTTTATCAATAAAATTTTCAGCAAATTCCAGTTTATTGTCATACTGAATTTGCCTCGATACCCGATCAAACCGCGTATCACCACTTAGTGTAGTATTGTTGAACCCAATATTTTTAAGCAGTGCTATTGATGCTTCATTTTGCACAAAAATATGATCAAAGGTTTGAAGCGCTTTTCGCATAAAACCGCCATAAGGCTTAAAATAGATCTGGTTTTCTCTAAAAGCTCCCGAGATCAATAAGCTTTTTATGTTTCGTTTCTTTATCTCTGCCATAAAATTTGGCCAGATTTCATATTTAATAAAAAACGCAATTTTAGGTTTTACCAGCTCCAGAAATCGTTTTGCGTTCTTCCTGGTATCCAGCGGGAGATAGGTAATCACATCTGCCAGCGGGTGGTTCTTCTTATTTTCATATCCGGAAGGAGAAAAAAAGGTCACCAGGATCTTATATTGAGGGAATTCTTTTTTAATCTCTTCAATAATAGGCAAAGCCTGTTCAAACTCTCCTAAAGAAGCTGCGTGAAACCAAAGGTATTCCTCTTTAGGATTTATTTTTTCTTCCAGTTCACTAAAAACCGATTTACGGCCTTCGGTAAATAATTTGAGCTTTTCATTAAATCTGCCTGCTAAAGGGAGTGCTTTTTCGGCAATTGTTGTCGCTATGTTGTAAAGTGGTTTCAAACTAAGTGATTTCTATTGCGAAAATAGGCCTTTAATTAAAATTGATTGGCAATAGGAAGCTTATTTCGTATTTTCGTGCTACTCAAAAAAAACAGATGAAAAAGATACAAATGGTTGACCTTAAGGGTCAATATGAGGGGATAAAAGATCAGGTGAATACTTCTTTTCAGGAAGTGATAGAGAATGCAGCATTTATTAATGGCCCTGAAGTTCAGCAATTTCAGAAAGATTTAGAAGATTATCTACAGGTTAAAAATGTTATTCCCTGTGCAAATGGTACCGATGCCTTGCAAATAGCAATGATGGGTCTTGGTTTAAAACCGGGAGACGAAGTTATTACCGCCGATTTTACTTTTGCAGCGACTGTTGAGGTGATAGCGCTTCTTCAGCTTACACCGGTTTTGGTAGATGTAGAGCCAGATACCTTCAATATAGATCCTGAAGCGATCAAAAAAGCAATTACTCCTAAAACCAAAGCAATTGTTCCTGTACATCTTTTTGGTCAGGTTGCTAATATGGATGCGATCATGGAGATTGCTGAAGAACATAACTTGTTTGTAATAGAAGACAATGCGCAGGCCATTGGCGGAAATTATCATGCTAAAAATGGAAAAACTTATAAAACGGGAGCTGTTGGCCATATTGGCGCAACTTCATTTTTTCCTTCTAAAAATTTAGGTTGTTACGGTGATGGTGGTGCGATCTTTACCAATGATGATAAACTGGCGCATACTATTCGAGGTATTGTAAACCACGGAATGTACGAGCGTTATCATCACGATGTTGTGGGCGTTAATTCTCGCTTAGATAGTTTACAGGCAGCTGTTTTACGAGCGAAACTTCCAAAATTAGACTTATACAACGAGGCCCGTAAAAAAGCGGCTAATCTTTATAATGATGCCTTCAAAGATGAAGCTCATATAGAAACTCCATACAGGATAGGAGATTGTGATACGCACGTTTATCATCAATATACTTTAAAGATTAAAAATGGAAAGCGTGATGCTTTGGCAAAGCACCTGCAAGAGAAAGGCATCCCTTTCGGAATATACTATCCAATCCCATTACACCAGCAGAAGGCTTATGTAGATTCCAGGTATAATGAGGCCGATTTCCCGGTAACTAATCAACTGGTTCAGGAAGTGCTTTCCCTTCCTATGCATACCGAACTGGATAATGAACAAATTGACTATATTTCAAAAACTATTTTAGATTTTATGAAGAGCTAGAGTTTGCTGAGCCGCAACTTTAGGGAGTCTCTAAATTAATTTCTTCGGAAATCAATGCTCCATTTTCCGTCATACCTTCAACGAAGATTTTTATTTGGGGAGTTTGTGTGTCAAGTATTTTGAAACTGGTATTTCCGTCTTGATTCAAGAATGTATCGCCTATCCAGTGAATAACACCATAATCTTCAAATAAATTGTTGGAATATGATCGGTATTTTGGAGCATAGAATTCTTTCTCTGCAGCAAAACCATTCTCCGTAATGAATTGAAAAGTAGAATCGTTGTAAGTTGCTTCTGAATCTTTGTTGGTATAGTTTTCGCCGGTTTTTATTTTGATGACTCCACCAATTCCTGTTGGACCCATAATACCACCTCCGGTTTTATTGATATAAACTGATTCTATTTCTGATAAGTGTAATTGGCCAAGAAAATTATAATTCTGTAACCTTACGCCATCCATAAATATAATTGGCGGATAGGCTCTTCCCATTCTTTGTGATAAAATTATTAATTCCCCACTACCTACGTTTCGTTTTACCTGGAAGCCTCTCATCTTCAGATAACTGGTGAAGAAAGTGAATTGTCCTGTTTCTTCACTAATTATTTCTGTTTTCGCCCATAGGGTTCATCTTTTGAGCTATTTCTTTAGAGGTTTTTGAACTAGCTTTTACAACTACCGTATCTAAAGCTTCAGATTTTTTGATAAAGCTGTCAATACTTTCATTTGATATTCCCAGTTTTGAACCTGAATTTTCAAACTTCTTTTTGAAGAAAACTTCATCGAGTTCTGATGCATTTTTTTGAGGTAGAACAGTGGCGTACATAGCTGGTTTCTTAATTCGGTTATTTTTCTTGGCAAGGCCAATATTTACAGCGGCACTGTCTAAAAGGTATAAATTTTTAGCCTTAAAACTTTTGCTATCATCTAATTGTAATATTTCAAAAAGGCTTGAGTTGTCTGATTGTAAGAAAACAAGCTGGTCTTGAGAAACTTTTTTATCGTTTACCGTACCGTTTATTGTAAAGCCTTTTTCAGCGGTATAAAGCTCTTTAGGAGCCTCATTGAAAATATTATTCCACGAATATTTGCTCCAGCCCTGGGTTAATAACAGCAGGTCCAGATCATAATTCCTTCTTCTTTTATCGGTTTTTTTCCTGAAATAATAGGCCGAATTTTCAACCTCACCTTTAACGTAAGGCTCTAATAGAAATTCTGAAAGTATTGTTTGCTGTGTTCCATAGGCGTTGGTGTTTCCGGGAAGTACAGATACACTAAGCGTATTACTTTTAATATTATCCAGTTTAGAATTTAGCTGAATTTTGAGGCTGTCTCTTGCTTTTGTTACTTGTTTGGCATTTACATTAACTCTTTTAATTTTTGAATAATTGAAAATAAGTCGTTCTAGCAATGGCTGAAAGTCTTCATTGAAGACCGTGATGGTATTGACTCCAGAAAAAAGTGAATCAGTTGATATATCAATAGGCGCAATTGTTTTCCCTTTTGGAAATTGAAACTTATACTGTCTCATTTCTCCATTCTTATGTATAGCAACTAAAAAGTCTTTCTTTTTAATTTTAGAAAGCGTTTTCTCATTGGTTTTTAGGGAAATTATAAGTTTATCTTTTAAAAAATTATTGGTTAAGCTAAGCCCGGTTTCTTCGGCCTTTTCAATATTTCTATTTATAACATCACCATTGGAGGTGGTTAATTGAAGCTTATAACTTTTAGCAAATTCAGGAGTGAAACTTGCTTTTCCCATTCCAAATCGGTTAGATTTAAATGTGGTAATTGTTTGATTATCCTCGCCTATAATCTTTGCGTCTTTAAACTTTACTCCATTTCCAGCGCTATTTATGAGTTTTATACCAAGGGTATTTTGAACATCGGCCAGTAAATGACCGCCTTCGGGTAAAATATGAAGTTCATAATTGGGTTTGATCTCCTTATTCTCATTTTCTCCTGCTATCTTAAAATTGACAACAAAACTTAGGTCTTCTTTGAAGTTATTCATATAACTCGTTGAAGCCTTTATAAAATAATTTCCTGGTCTGTATTCACCCGGCTCCAGTTCAAAAAAACCTGTTCCTTTACCGCCATTTATAAAAAGAGTTTTTGTTTTTAAATGCTCTCCCTGTGAGTTGTATAACTCAACATTTAAATTAGTGGTTTCTAAGGATGGAAGTCCTTGCTGCTGATCAACTACATAGGCAGCAAACCAAATGTTTTCCTTTGGTAAAAAGGTAGATTTATTAAGATGTAGGTAAACTGCTTCCCTGTTTAAATTAAAATATTCAGCATATTTTTCCTTCAATTCTTTTTCATTGGTGATTTCATTTTGTGCCAGGCCACTTAAAGCAATAAAAAATAAAGGGAGTAATAATAGGTTTCTAAATGAAGCATAAATCATAATGTAAAAGCTTAGAGTATAGTTTAATAGGAATTCTGAAATTGAAGAATTAACCGAATAATTAGAGATAAGTCAATTAAATTTGAGAATAATGTAATGAAAAATATCAATATATAAAATTTCAGTATTAATTAGGTTTGTTTTGCGAAAACTTTATAATCATTGTTTAGGCTGAAGCTTTTTCAATTTGAGATCTAACTTTTTAGCTAATTCCGGTAATAGTTCAACTTCAAATGATGCCGATTTAAATAAAAAACAAATTGATTATATTACGGCAACAATCAAAGAATTTTTAAACTCATAAATTTTAAAAATGAAAAAACTTTTAATTTTTTGCTTCGGAATATTCTTATCTGCCGGGCTTCAGGCACAGGATTTATATATACAGGCCGGGAAGTTGGTAGACACCAAATCTGGGAAAGTCTTAACTGAAAAAACTATTATCGTTTCCGAAGAAAGGATTAAAAGTGTGGAGAATGGATTTGTAAATCCAGAAAGCGAAAAAGATTCTGTAATTGATCTTCGTGATAAAACAGTGCTACCGGGATTGACAGATATGCACGTTCACCTGGAAAGCGAAACCAATCCCCAGAAATATATGGAGCGGTTTATAAATGATCCGGCAGACGCTGCATTTAATTCGGTAGGCTTTGCTAAAACAACTTTAATGGCTGGTTTTACCACCGTTAGGGAATTAGGCGGTAGCGGCGTAAATATTGCGCTTCGAGATGCAATTGATCAGGGAAAAGTCCCCGGACCTAGAATTTTTACTGCCGGAAAATCCCTTGCTACAACCGGAGGTCACGCCGATCCTACGAACGGGATGAATAGTGAGCTAACTGGGAATCCAGGACCAAAAGAAGGTGTGGTGAACGGGCCGGAAGATGCGGCTAAAGCGGTACGCCAGCGTTATAAAAATGGAGCCGATTTAATAAAGATTACAGCTACGGGCGGAGTTTTAAGTGTTGCGAAAAGCAGCTCTAATCCACAGTTTACCGAAGAAGAAATAAGAGCTATCGTAAAAACAGCTAATGATTATGATTTTCACGTGGCTGCTCATGCTCACGGCGATGAG
Organism: uncultured Flavobacteriaceae bacterium; assembly: GCA_963727565.1. Classification (GTDB taxonomy): domain Bacteria; phylum Bacteroidota; class Bacteroidia; order Flavobacteriales; family Flavobacteriaceae; genus Salegentibacter. The sequence continues at coordinate 80,107 of CAVSGU010000005.1, read as the reverse complement.
GGAATGCAACGTGCTATTAGAGCCGGCGTGAAAACTATTGAGCACGGAACGAAAATGAGCGAAGAAACCATGGATTTGATGAAAGAATATGATGCTTATTTGGTGCCTACAATTACAGCAGGGAAAGAAGTGACCCAAAATGCTGAAATTGAAAACTATTATCCGGCACTCGTAGTGCCGAAAGCCAGGGAAATTGGTCCGCAAATACAGGGTATGTTTGAGCGCGCTTATAAAAGAGGTGTAGGAATTGCTTTTGGTACCGATGCCGGAGTTTTTAAACACGGAGAAAATGCTCGGGAATTCGTTTATATGACGGAAGCCGGAATGCCAGCAATGGAAGCCATCCAGAGTGCTACAATTACCGCTGCTAAGATTTTAAAGAAAGAAAAGGAGATCGGCCAGATCGCTGAAGGTTTTTATGCCGATATCATTGCAGTAGATGAAGATCCAACCGAAAATATAGAGACTTTAAAAGACGTGAAATTTGTGATGAAAGAAGGGAAGATATATAAAAAGTAAACCTCTTTGTCACTTCGAGCGGAGTCGAGAAGTTTTGTCTGTAAACACATAAAAATAAAAAATCCTGAAGTTCGATAACTTCAGGATTTTTTATTTTTTGGAATTTCTTTGGTCTCTTGAAATCCATGTTTTGACACGTCATCCTGAATTTATTTCAGGATCTAACGTATTAGAAGCTGAAACGCGTTCAGCTTGACGAAAGCTGGTTATTCAAAAAACCTCTCTTTATTTATGAAATTTTCTCAGTCCTATATAGAAGCTGAAGCCGTTTCCATTTTTCGATCTATTTTCTTCACAAGCCCCTGTAATACTTTTCCGGGACCTACTTCGGTAAAACTGGTAGCGCCATCTTTTATCATATTTTGAACACTTTGTGTCCATTTTACCGGTGCTGTTAATTGAAAAACAAGATTTTTCTTTATTTCCTCTGGATCGGTTACCGCAAACGTACTTACGTTTTGGTAAATAGGGCAGGTAGGCGTATTGAATGTAGTATTCTCTATAGCTGCAGCTAATTCTTTCCTGGCAGGTTCCATTAAAGGAGAATGAAAAGCACCACCAACAGGCAAGATCATAGCTCGTTTTGCACCGCGTTCTTTTAAGGTTTCGCAGGCAGCTTCCACAGATTTTACATCACCGGAAATCACTAATTGCCCTGGGCAGTTATAGTTTGCTGCTACAACTGTTCCTTCTGTTTCAGCACAAACAGCTTCTACAACTTCATCTTCCAGGCCTAAAACGGCGGCCATTGTAGATGGTTCTAATTCGCAAGCCTGCTGCATAGCCATAGCACGTTTATATACCAGTTTCAAGCCATCTTCAAAAGAAAGCGTATTATTGGCTACAAGCGCTGAAAATTCACCTAACGAGTGGCCCGCTACCATATCTGGTTTAAAATCTTCGCCCATAACTTTACTCAAAATTACAGAATGTAAAAAAACCGCGGGTTGAGTAACTTTGGTTTGTTTTAGGTCTTCGGCAGAGCCTTCAAACATTATATCGGTAATTGAAAAGCCTAAAATTGCATTGGCTTTCTTAAAAAGTTCCTGTGCTTTAGCAGAGTTTTCGAAAAGGTCTAAACCCATTCCTGAAAACTGCGCTCCCTGACCTGGGAAAATATATGCTTTCATAATTTTTCAATTTAGATTCGGCTAAAATAGAAATAATAAAAAAGACCTCATAACAAATGAATTGTTAGGAGGTCTTTTCATTGACAAATACAAAGTTTTAAAGGTCTAATTTTCCTTTTTCACCAATATCTTTTTTATCTCCGGTTACTGCAGAAGCTCCTATTTTTAAGAAAGTCACAAATTTGTTCTGCTTGTTATCCCAAAAATAAGCTTCTTTAGGAACTACTTTTATAGCGGTTAAATTAGGATCATCTACTCCGTCAAACCAGGCATCGTCCATTTTATGGTAGAATTCTTTTAAAACACCTTCATTGGTTTCAATGCTCGCTTTACCATAGATACTTATAAATTCCATATCTGAGGTATCACTATATAAAAGTTGTACATCGTTATCTTTGGCGATATCTCCATTATGGTCGCTATCTAACCTGCTAAAGAACCAGATATTTCCTTCTTTATCTACCTCTTTGGTGGTCATTGGTACGGCACTTAAGGGTTTGTTGCCAAAGTCTGTAACGAACATACAGGTTTTAATATCTTTTACCATTGACTTCATTTTATCTAAAGCCTCGTCTTTATTCAAATTTTCAGTACTCATTTTTTTTAGTTTAAGTTGGAGTTTGAATTTAATGAGTATCCACGCCTATCTGCGCTAATAAACTCCTAAAAGAATAAAGTGTCCTGTTAAGAATTGTGAAATTAGCTGAATTGCTTAATAATACTGGTAACCTGAGCTTTATAACCGGCACCAAAAAGATTAAGATGAACCAATAAATAGTAAAGTTGCCAAAGCGGAATTCGTTCTTCAAAACCCGATTCTAAAGGAAATTCTTCTTCATAGGTTTTAAATAATTCCTTATCAAATCCGCCAAAAAGTTGCATCATAGAAAGATCCATTTCACGCGGAGCAAAAGCTGTGGCAGGATCTATAAGGCAGGGATCGCCATTTCCATTAACCAAATAATTGCCACCCCAAAGATCACCGTGAATCAAAGCCGGTTTTTCATCTGGAATTATTGCTGAAATATTTCTGAAAAAAGATTTAGTGACCCCAAGATCATAGCCTCTCTCTTTTGCCATTTTTAACTGAGGATCTAAACGCTCAGAAATATAAAAGTCGGCTGCTGATGCTGAAGCATTGTTTTGTTGAGGAAGACTACCAATATAATTATCCTGATGAAACCCGAATTCTTCTGAAGTGGTTTTATGCAAAGCGGCCATTTGCTTTCCAAAATCTGTCCAGAAAGTGGATGATTTGGCGGCACTTTCCTTGTATTCCAAAAGTAAATATGAGGTGTTTTCAATTTCACCAATTCCCAGAACATTTGGCACGTCAATTACTTTTGGTTTTTGAAGAGCTTCCAGTCCGGCTTTTTCAGCGTCAAACATTCCCGGAAACTTTTCGGCATTGTTTATTTTTACAACCTGTTTTTTCTCTCCCGAAGTAATTAGGAAAACATCATTGATATCTCCACCGGTAAGTCGGCTAAATTTCGCGTTGTTTAGGTTATGTTCTTCAGCTATTTTATTTAGAATGTTATTTTCTAACATAGGTAAGGTAAGTAAAGGCGTAATCGTGTTTTTCGTCTTTCGGGTGAAATTCTTCGGCTACTAATTCCCATTTTTCCTCATCTATTTCAGGAAAAAAAGTATCGGCATCAAAAGTCCCGTGAACCCTGGTAAGCTCAATTTTATCGGCTACTTCCATTCCTAAATCATAAATTTCTCCGCCACCAATAATAAATGGCTGTTCATCATTTTTAGCAAATTCCAGTGCTTTTTCTAACGAAGAAACAACCGTGGCGTCCTTTTTTAGGTAATTATCTTTTCTTGTAATTACAATATGTGTACGGTTTGGAAGTGGTTTTGGGAAAGTTTCAAAGGTTTTCCTTCCCATAATTATATGATGCCCTGTAGTAAGTTTTTTAAAACGTTTAAAATCGTCCGGCAGGTGCCAAACCAGATCCTGGTCTTTCCCAAGGGCATTATTTTCCGCTGCAGCGGCAATCATTGTAATCATATATCTAAGTATTGTAAGGTTGATCCGGTTTTCTGGATCGTTGGTTTTAGGTTTAAATCGCTCGTTTTCTGCTTTTAATTCAGGATTGCTTTCCGGTTCTGGAGTAGTTTTTTTCTGAGGCGCATTTGCAGGGAAATCCTTCTCTACCTGCGTCTGCATTTCAGCGATCTTTTCCTTTTGTTTCTGTACCAGTTTTGTCATTTGCCTGTCTTTCCATTCTTTTCCCAAAAATTTATTGGTAACAAAAACATTGAAAACGTGGCCTAGCAAGATAAAGACCCAAAGTAAGATTGCCCACACAAACCAATTATAGCCAAGCGGCATAAAATTTTCCTTGTAGCCAATTATTACATTTAAAACGATGAAGAATACCGCGCCAATTAGAAAAATAATAAAATGCTGGAATAACCTCTTTTTCTGAAGGGTACGTTTGCGAGCATTGTCATAGAGTTCACGCTGCTCGGCATCGAGTTTGGAAGTGTTTTTCTTTTTAGAAAACATAATTAGAAGTACTTTAGTGTCTATTCCAAATTTACAGTTTTCGTTAACAATTTGCACAGGATTATGGAGAATTTAAGAAAAGGCTTTCCGGTTTTAGAGCAATATACTTACTTAAATACCGCTTCTTCGGGTCTATTGCCGGAAGCGGTTTGGGAGTTTAGGCAAAATCACGACCTGGATTTTCTACTTGGCGGAAGTGTTTTTAAAGAAAAACAGGCCGATGTTTTAACCGAAACACGTGAATTGGTTGGGGAATTTTTTAACTGCGTGCCGTCACAGGTGGCTTTGGTGCCCAATTTTTCCTACGGATTTAATACCTTATTAGAAGGACTTGATAAACCTCAGAAAGCACTATTGCTGAAAAATGATTATCCCTCGCTAAACTGGGCCGTAAAATCCAGGGATTTTGAGATTTCTTATGCTGAAATTGACCAAAACCTGGAAAAAAATATAGCTGAAGCTTTTGAAAAACAACAACCCGATTTTTTTGCTTTTAGCATTGTGCAGTATATCAACGGTATAAAAATAGATCTTGATTTTATAAAAAAACTGAAACAAGAATATCCTGAAACTCTCTTTTTTGCTGATGGAACCCAGTTTTGCGGAACAGAAGAATTCAATTTTGAAGAAAGTGGACTTGATGTGCTTATTTGCAGTACTTATAAATGGTTGAATGCCGGTTATGGAAATGCCTTTATGCTGTTTAAAAAAGAAGTGGAAGGCAAAATCGCACCAAAAGCGCTCGGATTTGGTTCGTTACAGGGAAAATATAAGGCGCACGAAGGTAATTTTATCGGAAAATTTGAACCCGGGCACCAGGACACTTTAAACTACGGAAGCTTAGCTGAAGCTTTAAAATTGATCAAAAAAATTGGAATAAGCGAGATTTCCTCAAGAATTGAATCTTTAAGCACCAAAGCGAAAAGTGAATTCACAAAAATGAATTTGCTGGAAGAAAGCGTAGTAAAACGAAAAACACATTCTTCTATCTTTAATATTAAAGGAGGGGAAAAATTATTCCAGTATTTAAAAAGCAAACAAATTATAGCATCCCAGCGGGGCGAGGGCATACGGGTTAGTTTTCACTATTTTAATACTGAAAAGGAACTGGATTTCCTGATAAAGGAATTAAAGAAATTCGGCGTTTAATTTTTCTTCCTGAAAATATAATTTTTATAGCAGTTCTCATTATCCTGAAAACTGGTTTGAATTTCTAAACCGGCTTCTTCCGCAAGCCATTCTACCACGGCATCATCGTATTTCTGTGAAATTTCGGTATGTATGCTTTCCCAGGCATCAAAACTCACTTCTAATTCTAACTTATTGATCGCTACTTTTTGCTGAACCTTGCTTACCAGGTAGCTTTTGGCAGTTCCACTTTCGGGATCGTAAGCTTCCCAGTGTTTAAAATTGTCTAAATTAAAATCAGCATCTAGTTCCTTATTTATTCTGGCGAGTAAATTCTTATTAAAAGCTTCGGTAATACCCGTTTTATCATTGTAAGCGTCCAGGATCTTTTGCGGATCTTTTTTCTGGTCAAAGCCCATGAAAAGCTTGTCTTCCGCAGTCATGGCTTCCTGAATATTCCTAAGAAATTCAATGGCATTTTCGTGTAAAAGATTACCAATGTTAGAACCCAGTACTAAGATCACTTTTCTGCGATTGCTATAATCGGCCAGGTTTTCCAGGGTTTTAAAATAAGTTCCCTGTTGAATTTTCACATTCACTTCGGGTATTTCATCCTTTAAAGAGCTTTCCAGCTCTTCCAAAACGTGCTGACTAATATCAATGGGTAAATAATTAAAGTCGTATTTTTTATCTACCAGATGTTGTAGAAGGACCTTGGTCTTTTTACCATCCCCGGCGCCAAGTTCAATAAGGTCAAAGCCGCCTTCTTTGTTAATAATATCGGCAATTGCTGCTTTATGATGTTTTAGGATATTTAACTCACAATTGGTGAGGTAATACTCCGGCATGGCCATTATTTGCTGAAAAAGCTTATCGCCTTTTTGATCATAAATATATTTGGAAAGCAGATATTTAGGAAAGCTGGTTAGGCCTTTATAAACGTCTTCCTCAAAAGCCGTTTGAAACGTAGTTGGTGTGGTTTTCATTTAAGTATATTGGTTATTTGGCCAGTCTTAATCCTGTGAACTGCCAGCGTAAATGTGGATGAAAAAAATTGCGATAGGTTGGGCGGGTATGGTTTTGAGAAGTGGCTACTGAAGCTCCCCGCAGTACTTTTTGATTCACCATAAATTTGCCGTTGTATTCGCCAAGCGCGCCTTCTGGTTTAGTGTAATTAGGGTAGGGGGAATATGCACTTTCTGTCCATTCCCAGCGGTCTCCCCATTTAAAATATTGCTGCGCTGTTTCCCATTCAAATTCTGTAGGTAATCTTAAACCTTTCCATTGTGCAAAGGCAAAAGCTTCAAAATAAGAAATGTGACTTAGCGGGGCTTCAGGAATTAGTTTCTTAAGTCCGTTTAATGTGTATTGATGCCATTCTCCATCAACTTTATGCCAGTAAAATGGCGCTTCTATATTATTAGAATTCACCCAATCCCAGCCTTCAGCGTGCCATAGCAATACATCTTGATAAGCGCCGGCTTCAATAAATTCTATAAACTCGGCATTGGTAACCAGTTTATTCGAAATTTTATAATCATTGAGGTAAACCTTATGGACACCCTGCTCATTGTCATAACAAAAGTCATCAGATTTATGACCAACTTCGTAAACGCCTTCAGAAATAGAAATCCATTCCTGTTTAAAATCCTGGATAGGGTTTTCTCTAAATTGATCGTTATATTCAGGAAATAAAGGATTATTCCCGAGGATATATTTAATATCGGTTAATAAAAGTTCCTGGTGTTGTTTCTCGTGGTGGCAACCAATTTCTACAACGCCGCATAACTCATCTGAAATCTTTTCATTTTTCAGAAATTCATGCATCGCTTTAGAAACATAATTTCGGTATTCGTAAACCCAGGCAACCGTTGGGCGCGATAAATTACCGCGATTGGTTCTAATCACTTTATCGCCTACGCTTTCATAATAACTGTTGAAAACGTAAGCCGAGTTTTCATCAAAAAGTTGATAGTTATTTACATTAGGTTTTAGCACGAATTCTTCAAAGAACCAGGTGGTGTGGCCAAGATGCCATTTTGGGGGTGAAACATCTTCTATTGGCTGAACCACATAATCTTCAGTTTCCAGAAAGGAACAAATAAGTTCAGAATGCGCCCTGGTTTCATTAAAAAAATCGAGTAGTTGTTCTTGTGATTGCATAAAAAAAGAGTGGTACTTTTTTGGGTACCACTCAAATTTACAATTTTTTCGTTCGGTCTGAAACCTTAGGTAGTTAACGGCAAGTTAAAGTATAGCTTGCTTCCTATAGATTTAAGGGAAGGGTGTAACTTATTTTTGTAGGTTTTCCACCACGAGTGCCGGGTTTCATTTTTGGCATTTTTTTTAGCATATTTTCTACCGCAGCAATAACAGGTTTTTGGTCTCCTTTTACCGAGGTCACTACTGTTTTACCTTCTTCGTCTATATGCATTTTCACCACTACCTTTCCTCTTATAAATTCCCCTTTATCATTACGAGGGTATTTATAATTGTTCTTAACGTGTTCCATCAATTTTTGATCGAAACAGTTTTTTGTATTTCCACTGGATTCACATCCCGGCCATACCGGTGCTTTCTCTTTTACAGTAACCGTGTTTCCTTCAATAGTAACGTCATCCTCTTGCGCAAAAGCAAAAGTGCCGGTTAAAAGAAAAAAACAAAACATTAATTTTTTCATAGCTGGGGTGTTAGGGTGTTTAGGTGTGTTCTCTAGAAATTGAAGGGAACGGTAAAGTTACGATCGTCTGGCTCGCCTTGTAAAGTTCCAGGCTGCATATCAGGAATTTTCTGTATCATTTCCTTAGCTGCCGCATTTACTTTTGGCTCAGGACCTTCAACCGAATTCACTACAGCTTTTCCTTCTTCAGTAATTGTAAAAGAAATTTCTACTTTTCCGCGAACATAATCACCGTCTTCGGTTTGTGGATATTCATAATTCTCTCTTACGTGTTGAGATAGTTTCTGATTAAAACAGGCTTTTACGTCTTCGGCATCTTCACAACCTGGCCAAACCGGTGAAGTTTGCTGAGCTTGTGCGGTTGCAAATCCTCCAACTACAAAACATGCGATAAGCATTAACTTTTTCATAAACTTTAAATTTTAATTATTGATTTAATTTAGACCGCAACCTTAGCTTTTATGCCGGGATACGGATTATAATCTTCTAATTTAAAATCTTTATAGTCGAAATCAAAAATATTTTTTATTTCAGGGTTGATCGTCATTTTTGGTAAAGCTCTGGGTTCCCTGGAAAGCTGCAGTTTTACCTGCTCCATATGGTTGCTGTAAATATGAACGTCGCCAAATGTGTGAATAAAATCTCCTGCTTCGTAGCCGCAAACCTGGGCCATCATCATAGTTAATAGTGCATAAGAAGCGATATTGAAAGGCACACCCAGAAAAACATCTGCACTTCTTTGATAAAGCTGAAGCGAGAGTTTGCCATCTGCCACGTAGAATTGAAAAAATGCATGACAGGGCGGAAGTGCCGCTTTTCCATTCGCTACATTCTCTGAAAAGGATTTAGAAGAATCTGGTAATACCGAAGGATTCCAGGCAGAAACCAACATTCTGCGGCTATTCGGGTTCTTCTTAAGAGTTTCTATAATCTCTTTTATCTGGTCTATATCTTCGTTATTCCAGTTACGCCATTGCTTCCCGTAAACAGGACCAAGATCACCATTTTCGTCGGCCCATTCATTCCAGATTCTAACGCCGTTTTCCTGCAGATACTGAACGTTAGTGTCACCTTTTAAAAACCACAGCAATTCATAAATAATAGATTTTAAATGCAGTTTTTTGGTAGTAACCATTGGGAAACCTTCGCTAAGGTCAAACCGTAACTGATGGCCAAAAATACTCCTGGTGCCCGTGCCGGTTCTATCGCCTTTATCGGTTCCGTTATCTAAAATATGTTGTAAAAGTTCGTGGTATTGTTTCATAAGTCTAAGGTGCAGAAGATTAGTTTTGCTAAAATAAAAAAGCTTCTTAAATAAAATTCGGAACCGAACTTTATATAAAATTATCCAATTATCATTCCAGCAAGGGTGGCAGAAAGCAAAGAAGCGATAGTTCCGCCAATTAAAGCTTTCATTCCAAATTCAGATAAAGTTTTTCTCTGGCCGGGAGCCAGGGAACCAATTCCTCCAATTTGGATTCCTATTGATGCAAAGTTCGCAAATCCGCAAAGCATATAAGTAGCCATAATTACCGATTTTTCATAATTAAGGCTAAGTGCATTTGCAGTGTTTTTAAGATCGGCCAATTGAACGTATCCTACAAATTCACTGGCTGCCAATTTAATACCCAGCAGTTGCCCCATAAGCATCATATCTTCTTTTGCAACGCCAATAAGCCACATAAGTGGAGCGAAAATGATCCCAAGAATAGATTCCAGGGAGAAGCCGGAATATGGTGTGTTTTCGGCTAAAATAGCGTTTAGCCCTGTCCAGGATCCTGTCCAGTTTAACACGTAATTGATCATTGCGATAAAGGCGATAAAAACTAAAAGCATTGCCGCTACATTGGCTGCAAGTTTTAAACCTTCGGTAGTACCATTGGCAATGGCATCTAGAATATTCGAGCCAATTTTATCTGAGGAAACATCAACGTTAGTGTTGATCTTATTCTGTTGCGGATATAATATTTTTGAAACTACAATTGCGCCGGGTGCAGCCATTACTGATGCCGCCAGCAAGTGTTTCGCGAATTGAAGTCTTAGTTCGGGATCGTCACCACCCAAAAATCCTATATATGCCGCCAAAACACCACCGGCAACCGTGGCCATTCCGCCAATCATTACCAATAGAATTTCAGAACGAGTCATACGTTCCAGGTAAGCCTTAATCATAAGTGGAGCCTCTGTTTGTCCAAGAAAAATATTTCCTGCTACACTTAAACTTTCCGCACCAGATATACCAAGTAATTTGGTAAGTACCCAGGCCAAACCTTTTACTACAATTTGTATCACGCCCAGGTAAAACAAAACCGAAGTTAGGGCAGAAAAGAAAATTATTGTGGGTAGTACCTGGAATAGGAAGATAAAGCCAAAGCTTTCTACATCCATCATTCCGCCAAGCAGAAATTCGCTTCCCGCTGCGGTGAAATCCAGGATTAGAACGAAAATATTTCCTACAAATTCAAATATCTTCTGAATAAAAGTGATCTTTAAAACCCCTATAGCTAGTAATAACTGAGCACTAAGACCAATTCCAATTGTTTTCCAATTAATCGCTTTGCGGTTACTGCTAAATAGAAAAGCGATAAGTAACAAAGTGAACATTCCCAGAACTCCCCGCCAGATGCTGCCAAAAGAAATCCCCGCACTGGGTATCATTTCTTTTACTATGGGTGCCGGGATAACTTCTTCGGGATCGTTAAAAGCCTCGGCTTTAAAATGAAATTCCCGATTAGCCTGCATTATAGCCATGCTGGAATCTGTAAGTGCAGAAACCCGGTAGTTTACTATACTGTCTTGTGGAGTATTATAGAAAAGTACAAGAAGCTTATTCTGGAAGATATAATCTCCCTTAGCCAGGGTGTCTTCGGCCTTGCTAATACTAAAAAGTCCCTCATTTAAACTTAAGGTATTTCCGTCAGCAAAAATTTCCTGATCAGGATTTCCCTTTTCTTCGTCTAAGGTCCAGGTTTTTGAAATGTTTTGAGAAAAAGTGCTGGTAACACTTAATAGAACTAAAATCAGGCAAAACCAGGTTTTATTCATAAATGGGGGCATTATTTGCGTTTGGAAATTTCGTCCCTTATGCGTGCCGCTTTCTCGTAATCTTCATTATTTACGGCCTGGGAGAGCAAAGTTTTTAGTTCGTCTAAAGACAATTTTTTGTAATTGGTGTCGTCAGATTTTATATCAATATCGTCAGGAAGTAATTCTTCTGAAATTATTTCTTCTTCGTGTTTTTCTGAAGGTGCCTGTTCTCCTTCGTCTCCTTTCAGGAAAATTCCTGCTTTATCAAGAATGTTCTTGTAAGTAAAAATAGGAGCGTCAAACCTTAAGGCAAGCGCGATAGCATCACTGGTACGAGCATCTACAATTTCCTCAATCTTATCGCGTTCGCAAATAAGACTGGAATAAAAAACACCATCTACAAGTTTATGAATAATCACTTGTTTAACGGTGATCTCAAACCTATCAGCAAAATTTTTAAAAAGGTCGTGGGTTAACGGGCGTGGAGGTTTGATCTCTTTTTCTAAAGCAATGGCAATAGATTGCGCTTCAAAAGCTCCAATAACTATGGGAAGTTTACGTTCTCCATCTGCCTCGCTTAAGATTAAAGCGTAAGCTCCGTTTTGGGTTTGACTATAAGAAATTCCTTTTATATTAAGGCGCACTAAACTCATATATCATCAATTAAAAAGGGCTGTCTAAAGCAGGACTTTCACCGTATTTTAGACAGCCCTTTTAAGGGGTGCAAGTTATAAAAATTATGCGTTTTTCGCTTTAAATTCCTTTAGTTTTTCGTTTAACTTAGGAACGATTTCAAAAGCATCACCTACTACACCGTAATCTGCGGCTTTAAAGAAAGGCGCTTCAGGGTCGTTGTTTATTACAACTTTAGTCTTGGCAGCGTTGATTCCTGCAAGGTGTTGAATAGCTCCCGAAATACCTACAGCGATATATAGATTAGATGCAACAGGTTTTCCTGTTTGCCCAACGTGTTCGCTGTGCGGTCTCCAACCCATATCACTAACAGGTTTAGAACAGGCGGTAGCTGCGCCAAGAATATCGGCCATTTCTTCGATCATTCCCCAGTTTTCAGGACCTTTAAGTCCGCGACCACCGGAAACAACAACTTCAGCATCAGCGATAGTTACTTTATCTTTAGCTTTATCTACAGATTCAACATTTACTGAAAAATCTTCATCTTTTAATTCAGGAGAGAAATCTTCTACAGTAGCCTCACCTTCATTTTCTTTTAAACCGAAAGCATTTTGAGAAAGTCCCACAATTTTCACATCGGTAGTGATCTTAGTGAAATTAAAAGCTTTGTTGGTGAAAGCGCTTCTTTTTACTGTAAAAGGATCTGTGCTTTCTGGTGCTGCCATTACGTTAGAAGCATAACCGGCTTCTAAATGCACAGCTAAAAGTGGAGCCACATATTTGCTGTTCGCGCTTTGGCTTACCACAACTATTTTGCTTCCTTCTTTCTTTGCAGCTTGTGTCAAGGCATCAGCATAAGCTTCAGCATTGAATTTGCTCAATTTATCATTTTGGATGTTCAGCACTTTGCTAACACCATATTTTCCAAGTTCAGAAGCATCAGTAGCGTTAAAACTTACTGCAACTACTTCATCGCCACCGGCTACTTCTTTTGCGTAAGAAGCAACTTCAAAAGCAGCTTTTTTAAACTTGCCATCTTCGGTTTCTGTATATACTAAAACTGACATATTTATATTTTTTTATTCATTTCCGCAGCTTGGGCTGAATTTATTTCAGTAGAAGCGGAAAATCTAATTTTTTATTTCTTTAATAGCCTTTTCAGGTTTTTAAAACCTAAACTATTTTACTTTTATATTGCTTTGGCTTCGTTGTGAAGTAAATCTATTAATTCATCTAGATTTTCTGGATCAACCAGTTTTACATCTCCTTTTGGAGCTGGTTTTTCAAACTTCACAGCTTCGGTATGAGTAGGTGCCTCATCGGGTTCTACAACATTAAGCGGCTTTTTACGAGCCTGCATAATCCCTCGCATATTTGGGATCTTAAGATCGCTCTCTTCAACCAAACCTTTTTGTCCTCCAATTACTAATGGAAGGGAAGCGGTTAAGGTTTCTTTACCACCATCTATTTCTCTAATTGCTGTAGCTTTATCACCTTCAACCTCTAGACTTATACAGGTATTAATGAAATTAGCGTCAAGAATCCCGGCAAGCATTCCCGGTACCATTCCACCATTGTAATCAATAGATTCACGGCCGGCAATTATAAGATCGTAACCACCATCTTTAGCAACTTTTGCTAATTGTTTTGCTACCTGGAAACCATCGGTTGCAGGAGTATTTACTCTTATAGCATTATCGGCTCCAATAGCCAGGGCTTTTCTTAAAGTTGGTTCAGTTTCAGCACCACCTACATTTACCACATCTACACTTGCGCCTTGTTTTTCTTTAAACCACATGGCACGGGTAAGTCCAAATTCATCATTTGGGTTAATTACAAAATTCACTCCGTTGGTATCGAATTTCGAATCGCCGTCGGTAAAATTGATTTTTGAGGTAGTATCAGGAACGTGACTAATACATACTAATATTTTCATTATAGCGAGTTTTTAAAATTTATAACGATTTCGTTCACGAAGTTACATAATTTAATTCAAAAAATGCTATGCACGCATAATAAATTTCAGGTTTTTTATTTCCTTAAATTTTATTGAATCCTTAAATAAACCGTAATAATCACAATTTAAATCCCGAAATAATGCCAAAAATTGATTATTTATTAATTGTAATAGCGCTTTACGCTGCGGCTGTAGCTCACCTGTAAATTTTTGTGGATTATTAGTGGGGAAAACTTTATTGAATTACTATTTTTGTTCTTTCAAGATATATTAAATAGTATAGCATATAATGAAGACAATTCAATTTAGGGAAGCCGTTCAGCAAGCGATGAGCGAAGAGATGCGAAAAGACGAGTCTATTTATCTAATGGGCGAGGAAGTAGCAGAATATAATGGTGCTTACAAAGCCTCTAAAGGTATGTTGGACGAATTTGGCCCTGATCGTGTAATAGATACTCCAATTGCAGAACTTGGTTTTTCTGGAATTGGTGTGGGTTCAGCAATGAATGGTAACAGGCCAATCATTGAATTTATGACCTTTAACTTCTCTTTAGTTGGAATTGACCAAATAATAAACAATGCGGCCAAAATGCGCCAAATGAGTGGTGGGCAATTTAATATTCCTATCGTTTTTAGAGGGCCAACCGCTTCAGCAGGTCAGTTAGGTGCAACGCACTCGCAAGCTTTTGAAAGCTGGTATGCCAATTGCCCGGGTCTAAAAGTTATTGTTCCTTCAAATCCTTACGATGCTAAAGGTTTGCTTAAAGCTGCAATTAGAGATGACGATCCTGTGATCTTTATGGAAAGTGAGCAAATGTATGGTGATAAAGGTGAAGTTCCTGAAGAGGAGTATGTAATTGAAATTGGTAAAGCCGATATTAAAAGAGAAGGTAGCGATGTAACAATTGTTTCTTTCGGAAAAATTATAAAAGAAGCTTACAAGGCAGCTGATAAATTAGCTGAAGACGATATTTCTTGTGAGATCATAGATCTTAGAACAATTCGTCCAATGGATCACGAAGCCATTATCGAATCGGTTAAGAAAACCAATCGTTTGGTGATTTTAGAAGAAGCATGGCCTTTTGGAAATATTTCTACTGAAATTACTTACCAGGTACAGTCTAAAGCTTTTGATTATTTAGATGCGCCAATTGTAAAAATAAACACTGCCGATACTCCGGCACCTTATTCTCCTGTATTGCTTAAAGAATGGTTGCCAAACAGCGACGATGTTATTAAAGCAGTGAAGCAGGTTATGTATATTGACTAAACCAGCATGATGCTGGACGCAAAAATTAGTAATAAACAGTCAGTTAATTATAAGTCTGTGAGTAATTCCATTATTGGTTTAAACTTACAAATAGATAGAAAATCCTTATAAATTTCAAACTTCATCGGATGCTGATTCGATGAAGTTTTTTTTTGCCCTGAAGAATGAAGATGACGAAAGCAAATTTTCTTTCCCTATTCTTATTAATGTGCTGTACCATGCTTATGGCACAAACCAAAGTTGGCGGCGTGGTTAAAGACCAAAACGGCGAAGCGCTCCCTTTTGTAAATGTGATCTTTAATAATTCTTCGGAAGGAACAACTTCCGGTGAAAACGGGAAGTTCTATTTACAAAGTGAAAATAACCATACCGAACTCAAAGTTTCTTTTATCGGTTATAAAACTGAAATAATCCCGCTTCAGCAAAAAACCAATCTATCTCTTGAAATTGAATTACAGGAAGAGGCTTCCAGTCTTAGTGAAGTAAAAATAGTTAGGGGGAAAACTTCAAAAAAGAACAATCCCGCTATAGATATTCTAAAGAAGATCTGGGAAAATAAACGGGATAATGGAGTTTCTGCTTTTAAACAATATCAGTATAAAAAATACGAAAAACTGGAATTCGATTTAGACGGGATTGATAGCTCTGTAGTGAAAAACCCGGTTTTTAATGGTATGGAATTCATTTTTGACTATTCTGATACCAATAGAATTTCGGGAAAAACTATTCTGCCTGTTTTTATTAATGAATCGGTTTCTAAGGTTTATGGCGATAATATTGAAAATGAAAAACGCGAAGATCTTTTAGGAAATAAGAATTCCGGATTTGAGCAAAATCAAAACCTAATTGCTGCGGTAAAAGATGTGTATGATGAATATAATGTCTACAACAACTATATCAAGGTTTTTGATAAGAGCTTTGTAAGTCCGCTTTCTACAACAGGCATCAACAACTACAATTATGTATTGAGCGATAGTACGTATATAGAAGATAAATGGTGTTACAATATTATTTATTATCCGCGTCGCGAGAACGAGCTTAACTTTTAAAGGAGATTTTTGGGTAAACGATACTACCTGGGCGGTGAAGAAAATAAATCTTGAAGCTTCCCGTGATGCCAATATAAACTGGGTAAAAGAACTGTATATAGAACAGGAATTTGAAGTGCTTAACGATTCGGTTTTTCTGATTTCCAAAGATTATTTCCAGGCTAATTTCTCATTAACCAAGAAAGAAAGTTCAAAAGGAGTTTACGCAAAACGTACCCGGGTTTTTGATGAATATCAATTCAACATAAAGAAAGCAGAAGATTTTTACGATAAGCGAGCTTATAAATTCAACGAAGAGGTCTATAAACGGGATAAAGAATTTTGGAAAGAAAACCGTTTGGAAGAGCTAAATAAGGAAGAGGAAGATATTTATGTGATGCTGGATAGCTTAACCAATGTCCCCGCCTTTAATAGAATTTACGATATCGCCACCATCGCAGAATCTGGTTATGTAGAATTTAACGGCTGGGATTTTGGCCCTGTTTATTCTTTATTCGACTATAATCAGGTAGAAGGATTTAGAACCCGTGTGGGCGGTAGAACTTATTTTGGGCAACACGATCCCTGGCGAATTGAAGGTTATTTAGCCTATGGTTTTAAAGATGATAAATTTAAATATGGAATTTCTGGGAAATGGCTTTTAGATTCCAGGTCACGTTTAATTATTTCTGGCGGAAAAAGACGTGATATAGAACAACTGGGCGCAAGTTTAACCAATAATACTACAGATGTTTTGGGACGTAGTTTGGCATCATCTGGTTTGGTAAGCGTGGGTGATAATGATAAATTAAGTAATATAGATTTAAGTACCGTAAATCTTGAAATTGAGCCCTGGTATAATTTTAATGTTCGGTTTGGTGCTTCTTACCGCGAGTTAAGTTCGGCATCCCCGGCCTTTAGTTTAGATTATTATACTAATGAAGCTCGAACCGAAACTGCTTCAACCATACATCAAACAGAAATTTCTACTATTTTCACGTATACTCCCGGCAGGCAAACTTCTGGATTTGGAGTTGAACGAAATGTAGTAAACGAAGAGGAATTTCCCACCTTTTTCTTTAATTACACCTTGGGCTTAAAAAACGTATTAAATAGCGATTTTGATTACAAGAAAGTGCAGTTTTTTTACGATCAGCCACTTAAGATTGGAGGGTTTGGGAGAGCTAATGCCAGTTTGGAAGCAGGAAAAACCTTTGGAGAAGTTCCGCTGGGACTTCTAAACGTGGTGCCGGGAAACCAAACTTATTTCGCTATGTATAATTCATTTCCCGTGCTTAATTTCTATGAATTTGTAACCGATACTTATGTTTCAGCGCATTTTGATCATAATTTCAATGGACGATTATTTGCCCGAATTCCGCTTTTACGAGAATTAAATTTACGGGAATTGGTAGGCGCCAGAGCGGTTTGGGGAGAAATTTCAGAAGAAAATAAAGCTTTAAATGCGTCCGGAATTCCGCTGCGGGCACCAAGTAAAGCACCATATTATGAGTATAGCGTAGGAGTAGGAAATATTCTTAAATTTCTAAGTATTGAAGCCCATTTTAGAGGAAATTATTTTGATGTTCCAGAGTCGCGGTCTTTTGCGGTAACAGCTTCCTTTGGTTTTCACTTCTAAATACGCCGAATTAATATTGATTTTCACTATATTTGCCGCCCTTAAATGAGAAAAAAGAAAGAAAATGTCAGATAGTTTTGATGTATTAATAGAGATCCCGAAAGGGAGTAGAAACAAATATGAGTACGATTTTAAATTGAAGAAAGTCCGTTACGATAGGATGATCTTTTCTTCAATGATGTACCCGGCCGATTACGGTTTTATTCCAAATACCCTTGCGCAGGATAGTGATCCATTAGACGTTTTGGTGTTGGTAAGTGAACCAACTTTTCCAGGTGTTGTGATGGAAGTTAAGCCAATTGGCGTTTTCCATATGGCCGATGAAAAAGGACCGGATGAAAAAATTATTTGTGTGCCGGTTTCAGATCCTATCTGGAATAGATTGAATGATCTAAAAGAATTAAATGGCCACATGATCAAGGAAATTGAACACTTCTTTAAGGTTTATAAAGATCTTGAAAAGAAAAAAGTTGATGTTGGTGGTTGGGGAGATGCTTCAGAAGCTCGTGAAATTATAAAACAATGCATAGAGCGTTTTGAGAATTTTGATGGTGATAAAGGCCAGTTTGGAATACAGCCATAATTTCAATCATATAATTTTGATGATTTAAAAGCAATAACCTTAAAAAGTTATTGCTTTTTTAATTATCATTGATTTACTACATTAGCCATATTAACTAAAACTTAACAATTAATATGGAATCAATGATGATTTATATGCCTGCAATACTTGCAGTCGTTGGCCTCGCTTTTATGTGGGCCAAACGTTCCTGGGTACTAAAACAGGATGCCGGAGACGGCAAGATGAAAGATATTTCTTCACACATCTACGAAGGGGCGCTCGCCTTTTTAAATGCAGAATATAAATTACTTAGTTTTTTTGTGGTAGGAGCCAGTATTGCACTAGCTGCTATTGCCTACATAGTGCCAACCACGCATTACCTGATTATCGTTGCTTTTATCTTTGGTGCGTTTTTCTCTGCCCTTGCCGGAAACATGGGAATGAAAATCGCTACAAAAACTAATGTTAGAACCACCCAGGCAGCCAGAACAAGTTTACCGCAGGCATTAAAAGTTTCTTTTGGTGGCGGTACCGTTATGGGACTTGGCGTTGCCGGTCTCGCCGTATTGGGGCTTACCGGTTTTTTTATTCTTTTCTTTCATTATTTCATGGGAGGCGAATGGACAAATACTACACAAATGACGGTAGTCCTGGAAACCCTTGCCGGTTTTTCCCTTGGTGCTGAATCTATAGCCTTGTTTGCCCGTGTAGGTGGCGGAATTTACACTAAAGCTGCCGATGTTGGAGCCGATTTAGTAGGTAAAGTTGAAGCAGGAATTCCCGAAGATGATCCTCGAAATCCGGCAACTATTGCCGATAACGTGGGTGATAACGTTGGCGATGTAGCCGGAATGGGTGCCGATCTCTTTGGAAGTTATGTAGCCACCGTTCTTGCCGCGATGGTTTTAGGAAACTATATTATTGAAGATATGGGCGGAAATATCGTTGATTCCGGATTTGGTGGAATTGGCCCTATTTTATTACCTATGGCTATTGCCGGTGCGGGAATTATCATTTCTATAATCGGAACCTTATTAGTGAAAATTAGCAGTAACTCAGCTAAAGAAGCTGAGGTTCAAAAAGCATTAAATATTGGAAACTGGACGGCTATTGGACTTGTTGCTGTTGCCAGTTATTTTCTGGTTACCTGGATGCTTCCTAAAGAAACCCTAACTATGGGCTTTTTTGTTGGCGGGGCCGAAGGTTTTGAATATATGGATATCTCATCTATCAGGGTGTTTTACGCTTGTTTAGTAGGAATTGTTGTTGGTGGTGTGATTTCAGCAGTAACAGAATATTATACAGGACTTGGTAAAAAACCGGTACTTTCTATCGTACAAAACTCAAGTACGGGAGCCGGAACTAATATTATTGCCGGTTTGGCTACCGGAATGATCTCAACATTCCTTTCAGTTTTATTATTTGCGTTCGCTATTTGGGCTTCTTACGCTTTCGCCGGATTCTACGGCGTTGCGCTTAGCGGCTTCAGCAATGATGGCGACTACCGCTATGCAGTTGGCAATCGATGCTTTTGGCCCAATAGCCGATAATGCAGGTGGAATTGCTGAAATGAGTGAACTTCCGGCTGAGGTTAGAGAACGTACAGATATCCTGGATTCCGTAGGAAACACCACGGCAGCTACCGGAAAAGGTTTTGCGATCGCTTCAGCAGCACTTAACTTCTCTTGCGCTTTTTGCCGCATATGTGACTTTTACAGGAATAGACGGGATCAATATTTTTAAAGCACCGGTATTGTCAATGTTATTTATTGGCGGAATGGTGCCGGTTGTTTTTTCGGCATTAGCAATGAAATCTGTTGGGAAAGCAGCGATGAAAATGGTGGAAGAAGTTAGACGACAGTTTAAAAGTATTCCCGGAATTATGGAAGGAACTGCGAAACCTGAATACGATAAATGTGTCGCGATTTCTACCGAAGCAGCCTTAAAAGAAATGTTGTTACCAGGAGTTTTAACCATTGGTTTTCCTATTGCGATCGCACTGATCCCGATGCTTTTTGGATATGAAAATGTACTGATTGCTGAAATGCTTGGAGGTTATATGGCCGGGGTTACGGTAAGTGGAGTGCTTTGGGCAATTTTCCAAAATAATGCCGGTGGTGCCTGGGATAATGCTAAAAAATCTTTTGAAGCAGGAGTTATGATTAATGGTGAAATGACTTATAAAGGTTCTGAAGCTCATAAAGCGGCGGTTACCGGAGATACGGTTGGAGATCCTTTTAAAGATACTTCCGGTCCTTCGATGAACATTTTAATAAAATTAACCTGTTTAATTGGTTTAGTGATCGCCCCAATTTTAGGTGGCCATACCGAAGGTGATATTCCTAATGAAGAGGTTTCTGTAGAAATGGAAGAAACTATAAATACTGACGCTATAGCTGAAGATATTTCAAAAGAAGTTCAGGTGAATATGACTTCAGAAGGAGGTGAAACTATCGCTAAAGTAAGAATCACCACTACTAAAAAAGGAAAAACCACAGTTCAGCAAAAAACCTTTACGGGTACTAAAGCTGAAGTTGAAAAACAGGTACAGGATTTAAAAGATAAAGCCTGATAGTTTCAGGTTTTAAAAAATAAAAGAGGCTGTTTGATTTTTTCTGATTTCGTCATGCTGAACTTGTTTCAGCTTCTAATATGTTAGAAGCTGAGATCCTGAAACAAGTTCAGGATGACGCTTGCGAAAACAGGAATCTTCAAACAGTCTCTTTCTTTATATAAAAAGGGGCTGATGCCTCTTTTTTATTTCTCCATTTCTTTCACATAAGGTTTTGGTGCCATAAAGCTGAGCTCACCATAAATTTTTTAATTCATTTTGAAGCTGAAGGCCTTTCCAATTTTAACAAAGCTACAACTAAGCTTCCGCGGTAATTCCTTTAATTTTAAGTAGAAAAGAAACATAAATTAAAATTGAATATTATGGCTAAAGATCATGGACCATCAATTAAAAACGATGAACAGTACGAGGAACTTCGTGATGAAGGAATGAGCAAATCTAAAGCTGCGAGAATTGCCAATGATTCTAAATCGGGCAAGAAAGGTGGGAAAGCCGATAAATATGAAGAGCGCACCAAAGAGGAACTCTATGAGAAAGCCCAGGAGATCGGGATTGAAGGCCGAAGCGATATGAGTAAGGATGAGTTGATTAAAGCCCTTAGAAACCACTAAAATGAGATCTATATGGAATGGCTCTATTAGCTTCGGACTGGTTTCTATCCCGGTAAAATTATACTCGGCTTCAGAAAGCAGAAAGCTCGATCTCGATATGTTAGATCGGCACGATAATGCCCGTATTCGTTACAAAAGAGTAAATGAAGATACCGGGAAAGAAGTGGAATGGAAAGACATCGTAAAAGGCTTTAAGCAGGACGATGAGGATTACGTGGTTTTAGAGAAAGAAGATTTTGAAAATGCCAACCTCAAAAAAAGTAAAACCATAGATATTGAAGAATTTGTGGAAGAGGATGAAGTGGCCGAGGTTCTTTATAAAAAACCCTATTTCCTGGAGCCGCAAAAAGAGGGTGGAAAATCCTATAATTTACTTCGTGATGCGCTTAAAAAAACCGGAAAATTAGGTGTGGCTACTTTTGTAATGCGGCAAAAAGAACACTTGAGTTTGGTTGGGGTTTACGATAAAGCCCTGGTCTTACACGTAATTAGATTTGCCGAAGAAATTAGGGAGACAAAAGATATAAAACTTCCCAAAACCAAAGTTGCCAAGAAAGAAGTAGATATGGCTATTTCGTTAATAGATCAGTACACTACAAAGTTTGATCCCGATAAATATAAAGACGTGTATAATGATCAATTAATGAAAATTATTGAATCTAAAAGTACCGGCAAGAAACCTAAACCACAGAAATTTAAAGATGAGCCTACCGAGGCAAAAGATCTTATGGCAAAATTAAAGGCCAGTCTTGATAAAAAGAAAAAGTCTAAAGCATCCTAAAAGATGAGTTTAGCCGATTATAAAAAAAAGCGAAACTTTAAAAACACGCCAGAACCCGGCGCCGATTTTTCTACCGAAAATCGCGGGCGGTTTGTAATTCAGCGGCACGAAGCTACCCGTTTGCATTACGACCTACGCCTGGAAATGGAGGGCGTTCTTAAAAGTTGGGCCGTGCCTAAAGGCCCTTCCATGAATCCGAAAGATAAACGCCTGGCGATTGAAACTGAAGATCATCCCGTTAAATATTTAGATTTTGAAGGTACTATCCCAAAAGGGAATTATGGAGCGGGGGAGATGCAGATTTGGGATAAAGGCACTTTTAAAGCCGCTTCAAAAACCAAGGATAATCTTGAAGAACAATGGGAAGATGGTAACCTGAAAATCGTTTTTACCGGCAGCAAAATTAAAGGTGAATTTGCTTTGGTGAAAACTAAGCGAGGTGATAAAAAGAACCAGTGGCTGCTTATCAAAAAAAACGATGATTTCTCTACCGATCTGGATTATGATGCGGAAGTTTTTACTGAAAAAAAGAGTCAGGATAAAGCCGATAAAAAACCTGAAGGAAAAGTTAGAAAAATAAATCCTTCAGAATTTATAAAACCAATGCTCGCTACCACGGGCAAGAAAATATTTAACGATCCAGATTGGATTTACGAGTTAAAATGGGATGGTTATCGAGCCCTGGCGCATATTGAAGACGGTAAGGTTGATCTCTATTCCCGCAACGGGATTTCCTTTAATTCTAAATTTCCAAAACTGGTAAAGGATTTAGAGCAGGTAGAAAATAATGTGATTTTAGACGGCGAAATTGTGGTTTTGAATAAAGATGGAATTTCACAATTTCAGGCTTTACAAAATTACGATGAAAACACTCCCGGAAGCTTGCGTTTCTATGTCTTCGATATGCTTTTTCTGAATGGTCATTCTATGTTAGATCTGCCGCTTTTAGAACGAAAAAGTTTAATTCCTGAAGTATTGGAAGACCTGGACATGGTTCAATACTGCGATCATATTGAAGGTATGGGCACCGCTTTTTATAAAAAAGCCATAGATTCAGGAATGGAAGGGGTGATCGCGAAGAAAGCCGATGCTACCTATTCTCCCGGCTATAGAACTGAAAAATGGCTAAAAATAAAGGCTGATAATTCCCGGGAAGTACTTATTTGCGGTTACACCACTTCAGAAGGAGCTGTTTTTGGTTCCTTGATTATGGGCGCTTATGAAGATGAGGAACTAAAATATATAGGGAACTGCGGGACCGGTTTTTCGAATGATGAACAGAAAGCATTGTTGAAAAAGTTTAAAAGCAGGGAACGTAAAACCTCTCCTTTTTCAGAAAAAATAAATTTAAAAGGGAGAGAACCGGTTTGGATGCGCCCCGATTTGATTGCTGAGGTAAAGTATTCGGAAATCACAAAAACCGGGAAACTGCGACATCCCGTTTTTAAAGCGCTACGGAAAGATAAAGAACCAGAAGAAATTTCAGCTGAAGAAATTATTGAAAATAAAACTTCCGAAGAAAAGAAAACTAAAAAAGCTTCATCAAAGAAATCTGGCGAAAGCCTGGAAATAGATGGTATAGAAGTGCCGTTTACCAATTTGGACAAGATGTATTGGCCAGATTCCGGGTTTAGAAAATACGATTTAATAGATTATTACATCCAGGTTTCAGAAGTGATGTTGCCTTATTTAAAAGACAGGCCGCAGAATTTACACCGGCATCCTAATGGCATTAAAAAACAAGGCTTTTACCAGAAAGATAACGAGGGGAATTTACCCGATTGGGTAGCAACTACTGAAATTTATTCGGAATCTTCAGAAAAAGACATCGAGTATTTACTTTGCCAGAACGAGGCTACGCTTTTATATATGGCCAATTTGGGTTGTATAGAGATCAATCCATGGAATTCGAGAATTGATAACCTGGATAATCCAGATTATACGGTGATAGATTTAGATCCTTCAGATAAAAATACTTTTGATGAAGTGATTGAAGTTGCCCAGGCCGCGAAAGAAGTCATGGATTTAGCCAAAATTGAGGGTTTTTGTAAAACTTCCGGTTCCAGCGGACTTCATATTTATATTCCGCTAGGCGGAAATTATAATTATGATGAGGCGCGTGATTTCACCAAATTGCTGTGTTATTATATTGCAGATAAAGTCCCGAAAATAACCAGTATGGATCGCGCTAAAAAGAAGCGAAAAGATAAGATCTACCTGGATTATTTACAAAATAGAAGAGGCCAAACCCTGGCTTCAGCCTATTGTGCACGCCCAAAACCAGGTGCGCCTGTTTCCGCTCCATTAGAATGGAAAGAAGTAAAAAGCGGACTCAAAATTCTGGATTTCAACATTAAAAATATGTCGCAACGAATTCAGAAAAAAGGTGATCTATTTAAAAAAGTACTCCAAAAGGGAATCGATATGGAGCAGGCTATGCAAAGCTTAGAATCTTCCTAAAGTTTAATTAAAAGCAAGGCGCGACTTCCTGATAATTTTTAACTTGACCAAAAGCGGAAATTAATGAAGAAAAGAATACGCAAACTTGCCGGTAGGTATAAATTAATAGATCAGGTCTTAATTACTCCTTATAGAAGTTATGGTACGCATTCTCACCTTTATATTAAGGGGCGTGTATTGGATAATGAACCGCTAAAAATTACCCAGGATGCTAATTTTTTTAAAACCATAAAAACCACTTATAAGCAGTTTGATACGTTTGAAATCCCGGAGGCAAAAATAGATTTAAGCCTGCCCGGAAAAGTACAAACGAGTACAGAAACCAATGCTGAAGGTTATTTTTTATTTGAAGATAAAATAAAGGAAAACCTGGGAGAACACTCAGATGAAGAAGGCTGGTTAGATTACGATCTTTACTATAAGGGCCCAATGGGGAAGAAAACTGAATTATTGGAAGATCCTTTTACCGGTAGTTTTTTAATTCCGCATCCAGAAGCAGAATATGGGGTGATTAGCGATATAGACGATACCATTTTACATACCGGTGTTACTTCATTTTTAAAACTTAGACTGCTCAAAAATTCATTGTTAACCAATGCATATGATAGAATTCCGCTAAAAGGAGCGGCTGAGTTTTATCAGAAATTGCACGAAGGCCGGGACGGTACGCCTAATAATCCTATTTTCTATTTAAGTAACAGTCCGTGGAATTTATATGAATATCTCAAATTATTTTTAGATCACAATGCTTTCCCGAAAGGGCCAATTTTGCTTCGGAAATTCAGAACGCCATTTGATGGGAGTATAAAACCTGAAAAGCCACATAAACAGAGGGAGATTACCAATATTTTGCAAACGTATCCAAATATGGACTTTATCCTTATTGGAGACAGTGGGGAGCACGATGCCTCAATTTATACTGAAATTGCAGCGCAATATCCAGATAGGATTATGGCCATCTACCTACGAAGTGTAAAGCATAAAAAGCAAATGAACCGTGTGCGAAGTATTATAGATAATTTTGAAACCACGCCGGTGCTTATGGTGGAATCTTCACAGGAAGCTGTGGCCCACGCAAAGGAACACGGATTTATGTAAGTTTAATCATCAATACTATTCCCAACGGCAGTTTTTCTACTGGCCGCAGTTTTTCTGGGCATTGTTCTAAAAATATGATCCCAGAGTGGCGAAGAAACACCAAAAGCTCTGTCTGATTCTCGATAATGGTGAATGCTGTGATGTTGCCATAAAACCTTTAGAAAGTTGTTGGGAACTTTAAAGGCGTGTACCGAGTAATGCACTGCCAGGTAAGCGGCATATCCTATTAAAAATCCCGCCAGGAATCCAAAAACATAATCCCCTAAAACTGCCCGGTATATTATAAATAGTACGGTAGCAACAACTAAACTCAAAACCGGCGGCATTGCTAATCGCGATTTATCTTTCGGGTAATCGTGATGCACGCCGTGCATGGTGTAAGAGATCTTTTTCTTTCTTTCGCTGGTAGCAGGAATATGATACAGGTAACGGTGCATAATATATTCTACAAAAGTGAAAAAGAAAAGTCCGGCTAGGAAGAGCCCTACCATTATTGGCGCTTCAAAACCTTTTTCAATAATTCCGTAGTAAATTAATGCCACTGCAATTACTCCAAAAATAATCAGTGGAAAAGAAATATGCGTATGCGTAAGTTTTTCCAAAATTGGGTTTTCAAATAACTTTGGAGAACCCTTATGCTTTGGCCGTTTAAGTTTTGTTGATTCCATCTTCTCGTTTTTTTAAAACAACCCGTGAATCTCAGCGTCAATACGATTTATAATATTTCCCAGATCTTCAGGATCATCTACAAAGTTAATATTATCTACATCAATGATCAATAAATTGCCTTTGTTGTAATTATGTACCCAGGCTTCATAGCGTTCATTTAACCTACTTAAATAATCTATAGAAATAGAGTTTTCGTAATCGCGCCCTCTTTTATGAATTTGGGAAACCAGGTTTGGAATACTACTTCTCAAATAAATAAGAAGATCTGGTCCCTGCACAACGCTTTCCATAAGGTCAAAAAGGGAGCTGTAATTCTCAAAATCCCGATTGGTCATTAATCCCATCGCGTGTAGGTTGGGTGCAAAAATGTGCGCATCCTCGTAGATCGTTCTATCCTGGATAATTTTCTTTCCGCTTTCGCGAATTTGGAGTATTTGCCGAAACCTGCTATTTAAAAAGTAAATCTGGAGGTTAAAAGACCAACGTTCCATTTTATTATAGAAGTCTTCGAGATAGGGATTTTCCAAGACATCTTCATACTGTGCTTCCCAGTTGTAATGTTTTGCTAATAATTTAGTAAGGGTGGTTTTTCCCGCGCCAATGTTCCCTGCAATCGCTACGTGCATAAATTCGTTATAATTAGATAGTTGTTAGGGCCGCTTTAAAAAGCGAGGATGTAAAGATACATGAATTAAGATTCCCTGAATTTTTACACCTTGTCAAATTAGTCATAAATCTTGAAAAGCTAAAGCTTTTGATTCTATATCTCCTTAAAATTGATTAACTTAAAGTAGAATTTAAGGCTATGAAATCCCTGTTAAAATATTTTTTCCTGGTTTTTTTCTGCGGAATTCAATTTGGAATGGCGCAGGAAAAAGATAAAGACCACCTGATGCTTACCCGCAGTGATTATAGTTTTGGTGAGACCAATTCACGACTGGGACAAACTTTAAAACAAAATAATTCTCTTACTCTTTTTACTGAAATTCGGCACTCAGAACAAGCTGAAAAAGCCGGTTTAGAACTTTCAGATAAAAGCCTGTTTATCTTCGGAAATCCCAAGCAGGGCACTTTGTTGATGCAATGTGATCAATTATCAGGTCTGGATCTTCCGCTTAAAATATTGGTTTATTCAAAAAATGATCAAACGCAAATCACCTACAGTAGTATAAATTATCTTAAAAAAAGGTACGAGCTTAAAAAAGTTAAGCATCTTGAGGAGATCAATAAGGGTCTAAAAAAAATTGCTTCCAAAGTATCAGGGAACCGGGTTAAAAAGTCTGGAAAGTTTAAGCTGGAGAAGCACCAGGGGATTATTTCAGAAATTAGTGAGTTCGATTTTAATACTACCTATCAGCGATTGGTTTCTGCAATTGAAACTAATCCCAATCTCAAGATCTTTTCAGAGATAGATCATTTTAAAAATGCTGAAGAAGATAAACCTGGGATTGCGCCCCACAAAACTTATAATTTTCGGAAACCCAAAAATTGGTACTCCAATTATGCAGGAAAATGCAAAGATAGCCTTAGAGTTACCGGTTAAATTTCTGGTATGGCGTGATGAAGCCGGCGTGGTGAAAATTTCTTATAACGATCCTGCATTTTTAGCAGAAAGGTTTAAACTCACCAACAATATTCCGGAGCTGGAAACAATGAAAAATGCCCTGGAAAACCTTAGCAGCAGTGCCTCGAAATATTAAGAAATATTATCATTAACCAACTTTCTGTATTGGTTAGGTGTAATCTTCTCGAAACGTTTAAATTGGCGGTTAAAATAGCTGGTATTGTTAAATCCGCTTTTATAAGCGATATCAGCAAACTTACTATTTGTTCTCTGAATTAGTTTTTTTGCAAATTTTATACGTTCCCCGTTTAGATAATCTATAGGACTTTCACCAAGCGTATTTTTAAAGCTTCGGTAAAAATTTGAAGTACTCATACAGGCTTTATCTGCCAGCTTATCTACCTGAATGTTTTCGGTAAGATGTTCTCGCATATATTTTACAATAAACGCCATTCTATTATTATCAAAAAGCGTTTCATTATCCAGGAGCATTAATTTTGCTTTAGTTTGAAGTAACCTGATAATAAGTTCCTTTACCATTAAATCTAACAACGCATCTTTAGCTTTACCATCTTCCAGGAAAGTACTAAAAATACGATCTAGCACAAATTGTACCTGCTGGTTATTAGCCAGGTGTACGGCACTCGCATCAAAGCTATGATGATCATTTTCGAAATCTATACGAGTATTTTCATTAAAGATTTCTACAGTTTCTTTTATTTTATCGGGATCAATTCCCAGGGCGAGGCAACGCGTAGGATTTTTTGAATTGGCCAGGGGAAAATCTATGACCATCTTTTTATCTGAAGGCAATACCACCGATTCTCCCGGGAAAAAATCAAAAGATTTCATCCCTTCCAGGTGCATTATTTTTTTGCCCGTAAGCATACTCGCAATAATTGGAAAACTAAACTGAAGGTTTACACTTTCTGCTACCTGCCGGGTTTCAAAAACATTCAATTCAGCATAATCAGCACTGTAGATCGTCCTGTTTTCTATTGAAGTATTCAGCTTCAAATTGCGATTGTAGTTTGATAAATTGGTATTCAAAACCTGTTTAATTTAATAACATAGTAGTAATGTAGTACTTATTTGTAGAAAAGTTCAATTAATTAATCTTAAAATTAAAGATATTGGAATGGTAAATTATAAAAAAATATTTCTATGAGCTACTCAGCACCAAAATTTAAGGAGAAATACGGCAATTTTATTAACGGAAAATTTCAGGATCCGATTGATGGAGCCTATTTTGAAAACCATTCGCCGGTAGATAATAAGTTATTGGCCAAATATCCAAGATCTAATGATAAGGATGTAAAAAGCGCGATTGAAGCTGCGAACAATGCCAAACATGAGTGGGGCAAAACTTCGGCCTCAGAAAGGGCTGCGATTCTGCATAAGATAGCCGATGTTATTCACGAAAACCTGGAAACCTTCGCGCAAATGGAAACTGCCGATAATGGGAAATCCATACGTGAAACAATGAATGCCGATGTTCCCCTGGCAGTAGATCATTTTAGATATTTCGCTTCAGCGATTAGAGCAGAAGAAGGATCGGCTACAGAACTTAACGAAAATACCCTTTCCTTAATTATCAACGAGCCACTTGGCGTGGTTGCTCAAATTATTCCGTGGAATTTTCCATTATTAATGCTTGCCTGGAAAGTTGCGCCTGCTTTGGCTTCTGGAAACTGCGTGGTTTTAAAACCTGCGGAACAAACGCCTGCTTCTGCAACATTTTTAGCTGAAAAGATTGCAGATCTTTTACCTCCGGGAGTTTTTAATGTTATTCACGGTTTTGGTCCCGAAGCCGGGAAACCTTTGGCTTCCAGCCCGAATGTAGATAAAGTGGCCTTTACGGGAGAAACTACTACCGGGCAATTAATTATGCAATATGCTTCAAAAAATCTGCACCCGGTAACCATGGAACTTGGTGGAAAATCGCCAAATGTGTTTTTCAATAGTATTATGGATCACGACGATGCTTTCCTTGATAAATGTATTGAAGGCGCTGTACTTTTTGCATTTAACCAGGGAGAAGTTTGTACCGCACCATCCAGGATTTTAATTCAGGAAGATATTTATGATGAATTCATTAAAAGGGTGATAGAGCGCACTAAAGCTATAAAAATGGGTAATCCGTTTGAGGAGTCCACGATGATGGGCGCACAGGCTTCCAGTGATCAGCATCAGAAAATTCTGGAATATATTAAGATAGGAAAGGATGAAGGCGCCGAGGTTTTAGCCGGCGGTGGTGCAGCAAAACTAGATGGAGATTTAGCCAACGGATTTTACATTCAGCCAACTATTTTAAAAGGCCATAATAAAATGAGGGTTTTCCAGGAAGAAATTTTTGGACCTGTGGTAGCGGTTTGCACATTTAAAGATGAAGCCGAAGCTATTGAAATTGCAAATGATACGATGTATGGTCTTGGCGCCGGAGTTTGGACGCGAGATGCGCATCAATTATATCAAATTCCACGCGCAATAAAAGCCGGACGGGTTTGGGTAAATTGCTATCACGATTATCCTGCGCACGCACCATTTGGAGGTTATAAAAAATCTGGTTTCGGAAGAGAAAACCATTTGATGATGCTGAATCATTATAGACAAAGCAAGAATATGCTAATTTCTTATGATAAGAATAAACTGGGATTCTTTTAGAAATGGACTATAAAAGAGTAGAAATAACTCCTGAAGCAGAAAAACTACTGCAAGAACTTAAGCAACAGCACGGTGAGGTGATCTTTCACCAAAGCGGTGGCTGTTGCGACGGGTCTTCGCCTATGTTACTGCCAAAAGAGGATTTTTATATTGATGATAATGATATTCTACTGGGGGAAGTTGGTGGTGTAAATTTTTATATGAGCCACGACCAATTTGAGTATTGGAAACACACTCACTTAACCGTAGATATTATAAAAGGTAGAGGTGGCAGTTTCTCGCTAGATATTCCTACCGGTTACCGATTTCTAATAAAATCAAGAATGCTAAATGATGAAGAGAACAAAAATCTAAACCCTTAAATTGTTGCTTAAGCAATGCCTGAAAACTGTATATACCCTAAATATTCAGTTTTTCAGGCTTTTTTTACTCGATAATCGAGATTTAATACTCCGAGGCTTGACTCTAAAATTTGACGTTTTAATTTTTCTGAAAAATTTAATTAAACCACTTATAGATTTCAGAAGAAGTATAGCATTCACCGCATTTAGAAAACATCCACAGGCAGTCTATAAAATCGGTAAGCATATGAAATAGTAAACCGATAAAAATGAGTCTTAGGACTTTATTTTTAGTAAAGATCATTCCTAAAAAATAGACAAGGATAGCAAGTTGGGAATGCAGAGGGTGATAGCCAATTCCGCAGCGCATAGGGTCAAATAAAGGAGTGGCAAAAACATGGTCAAGATCTACGGCCATAGTGGCGAGTAAGATAAGCCAGTTCCTTTTCCAGTTCTTTTTATCGTAAAACCAGGCAATAGCACCAATAGCTATAAAATGAAGAAAATAATGCGTGAATGTTTGCAATTGAAGTTTTTAAAAATTGAAGCTTCTAAAAAATATCGAACCCTGGACCTCAATAAACTAATTAATTATTTTCAGGCTCTTCTTCCTCTTCAGTTGAAGACTCTATTTTGCCCTTTAACAGATCCTTCATTTTATTTTTTAGTACGATGAATCGCCAAATACCAATAGTAAGGAACAATACAGAAATGACCAGGGCCAGATAGCCAATATAATGCATCTCTTGGTATTCCTTTAGCTGAATTAAAGCCAAACCCCCCAGCAGAAAATACA
The DNA here is from genome assembly GCA_963727565.1 of uncultured Flavobacteriaceae bacterium. GTDB lineage: Bacteria > Bacteroidota > Bacteroidia > Flavobacteriales > Flavobacteriaceae > Salegentibacter. Next base: position 48,457 of record CAVSGU010000005.1, on the reverse strand, counting down.
TAGCCGCTTGAGTGTAGGACAACAACGTACGCTCATTGGCGAGCTTAGTTCTTTCCAGCGCAAGATGTTCACGAATAATGCTTTCATCTATCTTTCTGTGAGTAAAAAGCTTTCCAAATTTAACCCTTCTCATAAAATTTCATATTTCAGCATAGAAACTGGATAGTTAATTTGCTTTAAAAGTTACCAAATTCGGTTTGTTTAAGCAAGAACTTAAATCTAACTATCCAGCTTGTGATTTTTTAATTAGTCAATCTATGGCAGGTACAACCGGGAGCGGTAAAGCTCTGGGTGCTTTCGTGCCATGGGAAAGCTGCATTGTATTTATTGTCTTCCCAATAGAATTCGCCGCGTTCTTTTGGGTTATTTCCAATTTCGTTCATCGTTTCAGCATCATATAATCTGCCGTTTACCATAGTATAAATAACCGATTCAGAATTACGAATATCTTCTAATGGGTTTTCTTCCAAAACAATCAGGTCGGCTAGTTTGCCTTCTTCCAAAGATCCAATTTCGCTACCCATTCCTATATATTCGGCACCGTTAATTGTAGCCGCCTGTAAAGCTTCCATATTGGTCATTCCGCCCATTTGCAGTAACCACAGTTCCCAGTGAGCGCCAAGTCCCTGTAACTGTCCGTGCGCCCCAAGGTTAACCTTTACGCCAATATCAGAAAGTTCTTTGGCCGTTTCTGAAACCAAAATAGGTCCGTTTTTATATTCTTCTTCAGGAAGTTTAGTACGGTGTCTTGATCTGGAATCTACAATTTGTCGCGGCGTGAAATTCAGCAAACGTTCATTTTCCCATACATTATCTTTTTCATAGAAGTAATATTCACCATTTATTCCGCCATAATTTACAATCAATGTTGGGGTATAACCGGTATTGCTATTTCCCCAAAGCGTTTTTACATCTTTATAAACAGGGACTACGGGAATATTATGTTCAATCCCGGTGTGCCCGTCTACGATCATATTCATATTATGCAAAAAGGTACTTCCACCTTCGGGAACCACATTCATCTCCAGTTCTTTTGCGGCCTGCATTATTTGCTGGCGCTGTTCACGGCGAGGTTGGTTATAACTTTTTACCGAAGTCGCACCAAAGGCTTTCGTTCTTCTTAAAGCCGATTTAGCATCTTCCAGGCTATTAATTACCGCTTTAAAATCGCCTTCAGCACCGTAAAAAATAATTCCTGTTGAATAAATTCTTGGGCCTACCATTTCACCGGCCTTCACCATTTCTGCCATACTAAAAATGCTTTCACTTAAGGCCGAAGGATCGTGAACAGTAGTAACTCCAAAAGCCATATTTGCATATAAAGGCCAGTGTTTTTCTGGTGTTAAGCCGTATCTAAAAGCACCAATATGGGCGTGGGCATCAACAATACCCGGCATTATAGTTTTTCCTTCCAGGTCATAAACTTTCGCGTTATTCGGAATATTTACTTCGGAAGCTTCACCTACTGAAACAATTTTATTTTCTTTAATTAGAATACTTCCATTTTCAATTACCTTATCGCCATTCATAGTGATAATTCTGGCGTTTGTAAAGGCAATTTGCCCTTCCGGAACATCGGTTTTTAGTTTTAATCCTATTTTGGTTCCTTCCTCAGTAATATCGGGAATAGAATCGGGAGAACTTTCCAGGAAAGTAAAACGCTCTGAAACTTTATTAGTGAAATATTCGTCACCCAAAGTCCAGTGTACATTTTGGCTGTTTTTAGACCAATGCAGGTTCATCCCCGCATCTTTGGTGATTTGTGTTACCGGAATACTTTTAGTGTTATTATCTAAATCCAGCGGCCTGCCGGTTAAAGTTAGTGGAGCCAAATAGGCCTGATGCAAATGACTAAAAGCTACCCATTTATTATCAGGGCTTGGCACTAAACGATTAGCGTGTTTTGAGTTGATATGCGTACGCTCGTCATTTCCGCTTAGATCGATACTTTTTAAACTCTTTTCCAGGCTGCCCATAAGCGCGCCACCGGTTTGAAAGAAAATTCGGGAATCGTCTTTGCTGAACATTGGGAAATCTCCGGAATCATGGATCTTCTTTTTATTTTCTCCGGAAGCACTAATCGTATAAATCCCCGGTTCTTTACTAAAAGTTTGTCCCTGGTCGCTATTGCCTTTTTCTTTTACAAAAACAATTTGCTTACCATCGTTTGAAAACGCCGGATTTCTATAAATACCTTTTTCTGAAGTGAGTTTCTGCGGATTTCTTCCATTTAAACCTACTTTCATTAAAGCGCCCATTTCTGAGTCACTCCAGGTAACATAAACGATCTCTTTTCCGTCAGGTGAAAATGCAGGTTCAAATTCAAAATCCTCACTGCTGGTGATTCGCTGAGGTTTTCCGTTTGGTAAAGATTTTTTCCATAAATAACCTACCGCGTTAAAAACAAGGGTTTTTCCGTTAGGGGAAGTAACCGCGTGGCGAATCACTTTAGGGTTGAATTCTTCGGAAAATACCTGGTGTTCGCTTCGATGAGTTTCAGCTATCTCTATAGTATTTTCAACTTCAAAAGGAATAATTTCAGAGGAATAATCTTCAATATTTACTTTGTTGATTTTTCCTTCACTCCAAAAAACGAGTTCCTTCCCTGAAGGCATCCAGCTAAATCCGGGATAAACCCCAAAAATAGCCCATGCTTCCTGCTGATCTTTGCTCAATTTATCGTAAACCGGCCATTCCTCACCGGTTTCCAGGTCGTGAATAAATAAAACCGATTTTGTTCTAATGCGTTTTATAAAAGCAAGTTTCTTTCCATCAGGTGAAACCTGTGGTCTCGCTGCACCACCTGGGCCACCGGTAATAGTAGTGTTTTCACCGGTTTCAAAATCGTATCTTTTTATAACATAGATCTGCTTGTTAGGATCTTTGTTATACTGAAACATACCGCCCGGGTACATATCTTCACTGTAATAAAGATAGCGTCCATCGGGAGAAATGCTGGGTTCGTTTACATCCTGCTGATCGTTTTTACGTTCTGTAAGTTGTAAGCCTCCTTCACCGCCAATGTGGTATAGCCACATTTCGCCGGCACCAAGAGAACGGCCAGAAGTAAAATGTTTCCTGGCTACAATGGCATTTCCGTCCGGTGTCCAAACCGCATTATTTAATAATCTAAAATCTTCTTTGGTAAGCTGCTTGGCATTTTCTCCTTCGGCGTCCATTATCCAGATGTTATCGCCTCCGCCGGCATCGCTGGTAAAAGAGATCTTAGAACCATCGGGGCTAAATCGCGGCTGAACTTCATAAGCCATTCCGCTTCTTAAAAGTTCTGCTTTTCCGCCGCTAATTGGCATTTTATAAATATCACCTAAAAGGTCAAAAACAATGGTTTTTCCATCTGGAGAGACATCAAGATTCATCCAGGTGCCTTCATCGGTTTTAAGAGGTACTTCTTTAATGTTCCAATCGTCAGAATAGGGATCATTTACATCCCATTTCTTTTCTTCTTCTTTTTCTTGAGAAAATAGGTTTGGAGCGGCCAGTAGTAAAATAATAGCCGGGAGGAATTTTCTAAGCATAGTGTGATTTTTTAAAGGAGCTTAAATATACTATGAAATGCTTAAAAACTAGAATACTGATTATCTATTTAAGTTTTCCCAGGATTTTGTGACGATGTTGTCCCTTAGAATTATCTTTTCTATTAAGTTTGATTTGAATGTTTTACTGAATAAAATTTGTTGAAAATGAAGACTAATAAACCCGAAGTCTGGTTGCGCGGAAAAGTAGAAGGGGTGCCCAATTTGCTGCAGCCCGCCGCTCATGCTCTATTACAATCTGGCGAAGAAGTGGAAAAATATATGCAAGATTTTCCAGAAGAATTGCTTTGGGAAAAGCCTGCCGGTCGTGCTTCAGTAGGATTTCATCTGCAACATTTAACCGGAGTGGTAGATAGAATGCTGACCTATGCTCAAGCCGAAAAATTATCGGAAATATCAGTTTCAGTATTTAAAAAATGAAGGAAAGGCAGATCAAGAAATTTCGGGTGCATTTCTTGTAAAAAATTTCCAGGAAAAAGTAGATGAAGCGATTGATTTTCTTAAAAAAACACCTGAAAATATTTTAACCGAATATAGACCGGTAGGCAGAAAGGAACTGCCTTCAACGGTAATCGGCTTGCTTTTTCACGCGGCAGAACATAGTCAGCGGCACGTGGGACAACTTTTGGTAACGGTGAGTTTTTTAATGGAGAACAGGGAAATTTAAAAAGGTAAATTACTTAGATCTACATTACCTCCAGAAATGATAATTCCCACCCTTTTTCCGTGAAATTTTTCTTTTTCCCGTAAAACTGCCGCAAAAGCCACGGCGGCAGAGGGTTCAACTACAATCTTCATTCGTTCCCAAATGAGTTTCATAGCCGTAATGATTTCCTCTTCTTCCACACGAATAATTTCGGAAACTTTATCTTGAATAATAGGAAAATTCTTATCGCCCAAATTTGTTTTTAAACCATCTGCGATGGTATTGGTAGTTTTATTGAACTCAATTTTTCCGCTTTCCAGGGAGCGATAAGCATCATCAACTTCAAAAGGTTCTGCGCCTATGGTTTTACATTTTTCAGCATAAAAATCTACTGCCAGTGCGGTTCCGGCTAAAAGTCCGCCGCCGCCAACGGGAGTAATGATCACATCAAGTTCTGGGAAATCTTCAAGAAATTCTTTTGCCGCAGTTCCCTGGCCATAGATCACATTAAGATCGTTGGAAGGATGCAGAAATGTAGCACCGGTTTCTTCTTCTATTTTTGCCGCAGCTGCTTCCCGGGCTTTTATATTGGGTTCACACTCGGTAATCTGGCCGCCATAAGTTTTTACAGCATCTTTTTTAACTTGTGGGGCAGAGGAAGGCATCACGATATAGGCCGGGATTCCCAGGCTTTTTGCCGAAAGGGAAACCGCCTGCGCAAAGTTACCTGAAGAATGCGTAACCACACCTTTTGCTCGCTCTTCTGCGCTTAGCGCTAAGATTGCTGCAGTAGCACCACGCATTTTAAATGCGCCCATTCTTTGAAAATTCTCACACTTAAAATACACTTCGGTTTCGGCAAGACCATTTAATAAACGCGATCGCATTATAGGCGTTCGCTTAATATAAGTGGCAATTTTTGAGTGTAGTTTTGTGAATTCCTCTTTACTTATCATTATAACCGGTTTCTGCTAATAAAATTAATGCAAATTATTCAGTAAACAACTTCGGAGCAAGCTCACGAAGCATTATTATTGAAAAATATAATTTCGAGGCAAGCCCGGGAGCATTTAATCTCGATTATCGAGTAAAAATTAAAATGTAAGCTTGAATAATTACTTATTTTTCCTCTTCAATAGGAACGGAAAGCACCGGAATTTCAGCATTTTTAAATAGTTCTACCGCTACGCTTTCTGCAAAAAGATTATAGAAAAAGCTGTGTTTGTGAGTGCCAACAATCAGCATATCTGCTTTTAATTTTTTGGCTTCTTCAAGCACTGTTTCTACTGTAGACCCCTGAATTAATAGTGCATCAGATTCTATCTCGTTGCTAAGGAACATTTCGCAAATTTGCTGCAATTCTTTATGTTCAGCCTTAAGTTCATCGGCGCGCATATCCCTGATATATTGTGGGCCGGTATCATAGCCTACAAAATCGGGATCTGGGGCAGCCACATGGACCACCCAGACCTTTGCTCCGAATTTTTCAGCAATACTTTCAGCATAAGCCATCAGTTCTCCTACAGCATCGTTAAAATCTACTGCTACAAGAATATTTTTGAAGATTTTCATATGCTGATTTTTTAATTAATAACCTCTATCTCTTTCAACTACATTTTTAAGCTCTTCATCTTCCTGTAATCTTTCATAATTCTCAATAATTTGAGGGACTACAGAATTTGGATGGGTAACACTGGCAATGTGTGGGGTTACTCTAATTTTTGGATGTTTCCAGAATGGGTGTTCATCTCTAATAGGTTCTTCCCAAAATACATCTAATGCGGCACCAGAAAGATGGCCGTCGTCTACTTTAGCCAGTAGATCCTGTTCCACTAAATGTTCACCTCGGGCAACATTTATTACATAAGCTCCTTCGGGTAATTTTTCGAATAATTCTTTGTTGAGAATTTTCTCAGTTTCCGGAGTTAGGGGTAGCATATTTACCAAAATATCTGACTGCGCTAGAAAATCATCTAATTCATCTTCTCCGGCAAAGCTTTCTACATTTTCAAATTCTTTTTTATGCTTGGAAAATCCTATAACCTGGAAAGCCGTTTTTTAGTAAGCTATTGGCTACACTTTGTCCAAGATTACCTATCCCTAAGATTCCAACTTTAACATCGTTATTGCGCGTATAGGAAACAGGATCCCACTTTTCATTTATTTGACTTTCACGATAGTGTAATAGGTTTCTTTGGTGAGCCAAAACAAGACTTAGTACAAAAGTTCCCATATCTTCTTCCAAACGCTCATCTACCACTTTGGTGATCTTTACGTTTTCCGGAAGCTCTTCATCACTGGTAATATGGTCTACACCAGCACCCATGGAAGCAATAACTTTTAGGTTTGGATAATTTTGAAAAATCCCGCGGGGATGATTCCACGTTAAGGCGAATTCCACTTCTTCTTTGTCGTGGTCTTCTGGGTAAACATAGATATTTAAACCTGGATGTTGTTCTTTTAAGGCTTCAACCCAAGCTTTCGGGTCTTTCCCCGGACTAACTACTAATAATGACATTCTTTTTCTATTTTTTGTATGGTTAATATTAACTCACAAATGCACTGTAACCGGTAATTGCACGGCCTACAATAAGTGAATTTATTTCTTTTGTTCCTTCGTAACTATAAATGGCTTCTGCATCTGCGACAAATCGCGCTACATCGTGTTCTAATAGAATACCGTTACCGCCCAGAACCTCCCGGGCTCGGCTCACCACATCTCTGGTGCGCATACTACAGAAAACCTTGGCCAGAGAAGCGTGTTCATCTGTAAGTAAGTCGGCATCCTGCATTTCAGAGAGTCTGAAAACCAAAGTTTGCATCGCGGTAAGATTAGAAACCATTTCTACTAAATGATTTTGAATTAATTGATAAGAAGCAATTGGTCTCCCAAATTGTTCTCTTTTCCTGGTATATTTTAAAGCACTCTCGTAAGCTCCACGAGCACAACCAACAGCCTGCCAGGCTACACCGGCCCTGGTCATACGAAGTACTTTTGCGGTATCTTTAAATGAATCTGCTTTCTGCAGTCTATCACTTTCGGGCACTTTACAATCGGTTAGGGTGATAAGGGCGTTTTGTACAATTCTTAGCGCCATTTTATCTTCCATTTTTTCGGCTTTAAAACCGGGATTTCCTTTTCTAACAAGGAAACCTTTTACCTGATTGCTATCTTCATCTCGTGCCCAAATAATAATCACATCGGCGAAGGTGGCGTTACCTATCCATTTTTTCTGTCCGTTTAATATCCAGTTTTCACCATCAAACTTACAGGTGGTTTCAAGACCGCCGGCAACTCCAGATCCCACATTTGGTTCTGTAAGTCCAAAGGCGCCAATAGCATCTAATTTTTGCATCTTCGGAAGCCATTCTTGCTTTTGTTCTTCACTTCCGCATAAGTAAATGGATCCCATTGCCAGACCGCTATGCACCCCGAAAAAAGTTGAAATGGAAACATCTACACGGGCAATTTCCTGCGCGATGATGCCTTCCATTAAAAACGGAAGATTTGGGCAACCGTAACCTTCGTAAGGCACGCCGGTAATATTTAATTTCTTGAATTTCTCTATGATCTCGTGCGGAAATTTAGCGCGATTCCAATGGTCGTTTACCAAAGGTCTTACTTCATCTTCCATAAAATTTCGCACATCCATCTGCAACTTTCGTTGCTCCTCTGGTAATTTAAGATCCAGATTGTAAAAATCACCATCTATTGGCGGAAGGTCGCTTTGACCTTTTTTACGTTTGGTTTTTAACATTTTCATCAAACCCTTAAGTTGCCGCTCATCAAGCTGGCCCAAACTTTTCATCGCTTCCGAAAGATCTATTTGCTGATTTATTTTCGCTAATTGATCCATATCAACCGACTTTAATAGGTTGATAGTGTTTCTTACTTTTTTAAAAACAGACATAAGGTGTTTGATTGGTGGAATTCTAAAATTAGGAATTAAAACTGCGTCCCGTTGTTAAAGGTTTCCGAAGAAAACGTCAAAAAAAAATACCGCTGATTTCAGCGGTATTTTAAATAATTATAGGGTTTTTAGTTTAAAGCTTAAAAGCTTCCTTCACTTTATCTACATAATCCAGTTTTTCCCAGGTAAACAATTCTACTTCTTTTTTTACCTCCCCGGAATACGGACTTTTAAAGATTTTAGTTACGGTTCTTGGTTCTTTTCCCATATGGCCGTAGGCGGCAGTTTCTCTATAAATAGGATTTCTGAGTTTTAACCTATCCTCAATGGCCCAGGGACGCATATCAAATATTTGGGCTACTTTTTTCGCAATTTCCCCATCTTTCATATCTACTTTTGCGGTGCCATAAGTTTCTACTGAAATTGAAGTAGGTTCTACCACCCCAATCGCATAAGAAACCTGCACTAAAACTTCATCTGCAAGGCCGGCAGCAACAAGGTTTTTGGCAACGTGACGCGATGCGTAGGCTGCCGAGCGGTCAACTTTACTAGGATCTTTTCCGGAAAAAGCACCACCACCGTGGGCACCTTTACCACCGTAGGTGTCTACGATGATTTTTCTTCCGGTAAGTCCGGCATCGCCGTGAGGCCCACCAATTACAAACTTTCCGGTTGGGTTTATATGATACGTAATATCATCGTTAAATAGTTTCTGAACATATTCGGGCAACTGTTCCTTTACTCGCGGAATAAGAATTTCAAGAATATCTTTCTTGATCTTTTTCAGCATTTCATCATCATTCTCGTCAAACTCATCATGCTGGGTAGAAACCACAATGGCCACAATTTTTTGCGGAACATTATCGTCACTATATTCTATGGTAACCTGGCTTTTAGAATCTGGACGTAAGTAGGGGATATCCTTTCCTTCACGCCTTAATTTTGCCAGTTCAATTAAGATCTTATGAGAAATATCTAATGCCAGGGGCATATAATTTTCGGTCTCGTTGGTGGCATAACCAAACATCATTCCCTGGTCTCCGGCACCCTGTTCTTCCTTGTTTTCACGATCTACACCCTGGTAAATTTCCTGGGATTGTTCGTGAATTAGAGAAATCACACCACAAGAATCACCACTAAATTTATAAGCTCCTTTGGTATAACCAATCTCGTTTATTACTTCGCGGGCAATGTTTTGTACATCAATATAAGTGTCGCTTCTAACTTCACCGGCAAGTACCACCTGGCCTGTAGTCACTAATGTTTCACAGGCAACTTTAGAATTTTCATCGAAAGCAAGGAAATTATCGAGTAAAGTATCGCTAATCTGGTCTGCGATTTTATCTGGGTGTCCTTCAGATACACTTTCTGAAGTAAATAAATAAGCCATATTTTTAAATTAGTTTTTTAAAAAATACGGGTTGAATTTGACGGGGAGCTAAGGAAGTAGTGATACTGCTTTAGCATTTTTCTTATACTTTTTAAAAGTATAAAAGGGTTGCAATCAGTCAAATCCTTCCCTTTAAATAATTCGGTTACAAATGTATAAAAATAAGCAGAACTCAAACTTGCTTTAACTTTCTTTTTTAATAGGTTGAAGGAGCTAAAGATTGAAGAGGAAAAAAGTTTTTGAATCAAGACTGATCTATAATATGTTGAATTCTAGTACTTTGTAGTGTTTAGTGAAGTAAAAATTAGATAATAATCATTTTTAATGCAATCCAATTCCTGATTATTCATTTTACAAGCTTTAAAATTTATTTTTCGTAAAAATGAAGTTTGGGTTTGGATATTAAAAATTTCTGCCCTTATCTTTGTAACCAACAAAACAACGAAATGTACCAGATAATTTGCAATATGATGCGTATGATGATGTGGAGAACTTCCGCAGCGCGCTCTATTGCTTAATTCTGAAAAGATATAAATTGCAAAAAGCCGCTGCCAATCGCAGCGGCTTTTTTTTTGTTTAAAATTTAGTCATTTCCGCGGAGTCGGAAATCCAGAAAAATAATTGAAATAAAATTGAATTTGGAAGACGGAAATAAATTAAAATTAGATTCCCGCCTTTGCGGGAATGACAATATAGAAGAGATGAAAAATATTAAGGCAATAAATAACATGATGATGCGCACTATGATGATGTGTATGTCTATGCGACACATGAAACGCTATTGCCAAAACCGGATTTAACTTAGTTTGTTTAGAGTTCAATTAAAAGGTCCCCTTGGTAATAGCTACTTAAGGGGACTTTTTTTATTAATTAAATCGTCATTTCCGCAAAGGCGGAAATCCAAATACAAAAAATCAAGCTTCAAAAATTAGAAGCAACTTTAAAAAAACTAGAAATTATGAGTACTCAAAAATTTTCAACAAACGCATTACACGCCGGTCACGATACTAAAGCTAACGGAGGAACAAGAGCGGTGCCTATTTACCAAACAACTTCTTATGTTTTTAATAATTCAGATCACGCTGCCAATCTTTTCTCACTTGCAGAACCGGGTTACATCTACACCCGCTTAAATAATCCTACCAACGATATTTTGGAACAACGCCTTGCTTCGCTGGAAGGAGGAATCGCTGCGGTAGTAACCGCATCAGGAACTGCGGCCATTAATACTACGCTGCTAACGCTATTAAAAGCCGGTGACCATATTGTTGCTTCCAGTAGTTTATACGGCGGAACTTACAATTTGCTAAGTGTAACCTTACCCAGATTTGGAATCACCACTACTTTTGTAGACCCGGAATATCCTGAAAACTTTAAAAAGGCTGCTAAAGAAAATACTCGTGCTGTTTTTGTAGAATCGCTGGGAAATCCAAAGCTGGATGTCTTAGATCTAAAAGCAATTTCTGCCGAAGCTAATGCGCTTAAAGTTCCTTTTATAGTGGATAATACAGTTGCCACACCTTCTTTGCTAAAACCTATAGAGCACGGTGCCGATATTGTTATTGAATCACTTACTAAATATATAAGCGGAAACGGAACTTCGCTTGGTGGTGCCATTATAGATGCCGGGAATTTTAATTGGGCCAATGGAAAGTTCCCTGAATTCACAGAACCTTCACCGGGCTACCACGGACTTGTTTACCACGAAGCTTTAAAAGAAGCAGCATTTATTGCTAAAGTTAGAATTGAAGGGCTTCGTGATCACGGTGCGGCTTTAAGTCCTTATAACGCATTTCAGATCTTACAAGGTTTAGAAACTCTTGAAATCAGAATAAAGCAGCATAGCGAAAATGCCTTAAATCTTGCTAAGTGGCTAGAGCAGCAGGAAGAAGTAAAATGGGTTAATTATCCCGGCTTAGAAAGCAGTAAGTATAATAAACTTGCCAAAGAATATCTCCCAAAAGGCCAAAGTGGCGTAGTAACTTTTGGAGTTGAAGGTGGCTTTGAATCGGCGAAAGTTGTAGCCGATGAAACAAAACTTTTCTCACTCGTTGCCAATATTGGCGATACGAAATCTCTAATTATTCACCCTGCGAGCACTACGCATCAGCAATTAGACGAAAAGCAACAAGCTACTACCGGAGTTACGCAAGATCTTATTCGTCTTTCGGTAGGCCTGGAAGATGTGGAAGATCTAAAAACAGATCTAAAAGAGGCTTTTGCCAAAATTCAGAAAAAAGCATTGGTATAATTTATTGTTGGTGGAAAGACAAAGGAAAAAGCAGCCAGGTTAAGTCTTTTTCCTTTTGCTCTTTCTAAATCAAAAAAGAAAAATATGCTACAGGAACTCTGTTTAAAAGATTTTGAAAATTCCGCGGGAACGGTTCAGGATATCTATTTGAGTTTTCAGCAATTTGGGCAAGATTCCAGAACTGCACCGGTGGTTTTAATAAATCACGCGCTTACCGGGAATTCCCAAATTACAGGAAAATTAGGGTGGTGGACTAATATTGTTGGCCCCGAAAAATGTATAGATACCGAAAAATTCAGCATCCTGGCTTTTAATATTCCGGGGAATGGTTTTAACGGAAAAAAGGAACATTTAATTGATAATTATAAAGAATTTACGCTTGCAGATATAGCTAAAATTCAGGCACTGGCACTTCAGCAATTAAAGATTGAAAAGCTTTTTGCAATAATTGGAGGTTCTATTGGTGGCGCTTTAGCCTGGGAACTCGCAGCTCTTAAACCAGATTTAGCCGAAAATATTATTCCCATCGCCACAGATTATAAAGCGACCGATTGGGTGTTGGCAAATTGTAAAGTGCAGGAGCAAATTCTGAATAATTCCAAAGAGCCGGTAAAAGATGCGAGAATGCACGCGATGACTTTTTATCGCACGCCACAATCTTTAAGTAAGAAATTTAATCGTACTAAAGAAGAAGTGAAGCCTTGTTATAAAGTAGAAGGCTGGTTGCAATATCACGGAGATAAACTGGAAGAGCGTTTTCAGCTAGCTTCTTATAAGTTGATGAATCATTTGCTAACCACTATAGATATTAGCAAAGGCAGCGAAAATTACCTGGAAGCGGCAAAAAAAATAGAGGGGAACATCCATATTGTTACGGTGAATTCAGATTGGTTTTTCCTGGCCGATGAGAATTGGGATACTTATGTAAACCTTTCGCTGGTAAAAAATAATGTAAATATCCACGAAATAAGATCAATTCACGGGCATGACGCTTTTTTAATCGAAGCTTCGCAACTGGCCAGGTTTTTAAAACCAGTATTCAGTAGCATTAATAAAGAAACTGAAACCAGCAAAATACCGGAAACAAAAATTTTCAATACGCGGGCTAATGAAAATTGGTCTGTTTCAAATTCCCGGGTTGGGATCTAGAATATAATTAAATGAAAAGAGTAAACATCATCTTATTTGGAATAGGAAACGTTGGTAAGACCTTAATCAAGCAGTTACTTACTGCAAAAAAGCAATGGGAAGAGAATTCGGGAGTTTCGGTCAATATTCCGGTAATCGCCAATTCTACTAAAGCACTGCTTAATGCCGAAGGAATTACTGAAAACTGGGAAAAGGATTTTAAAAGATCGGCTAAAGAATATAAACTGGAAGACATTCTCGATTTTACTAAAGAGCACGATCTGGAACATCTTATTGCGATAGATGCTACGGCGAGTAAGGAATTTGTAGAGATTTATATTCGCTTAATCCAAAACGGCTTTAACCTGGTAGCGGCCAATAAAGTAGCCAACACACTTTCTGCCGATTTTTATAATGAATTACGAAAAGAATTAGACTATCACGGGAAGCATTTTTTCTACGAAACCAATGTAGGCGCCGGTTTACCAATTGTTCAAACCGTAAAGGGCTTACACCAGGCGGGAGAGAAAGTCACTAAAATTCGCGGTGTCTTCTCCGGTTCATTGAGTTTTATTTTCAATACTTTTTCTGAAAATAAAGAGAAGTTTTCTGATGTTTTAAAGAAAGCCGGAAACCTGGGTTATACCGAGCCCGACGCTCGAGAAGACCTTTCGGGAAACGATGTGGGTAGAAAATTATTGATCCTGGCACGCGAGCTTCAGCTGGATAAAGAATTTCAGGAGGTGAAAATTCAATCTTTAATTCCGGAGAAATTAAATGGAGAGACTTCCGCAGAAGAATTTCAGAAAAGGATTAGTGAACTGGATGAGATTTTTAATCAGCATAAAAAACAGCAAGATCAGGGTCACGTATTAAGATATATTGGAGAAATTGAGGTAGAAAGTGCCACCCTGGAGGCCAAACTTATTTCTGAACCTAAAAATACCGCCTTGGGCCAAATTAAAGGCGCCGATAATATTTTTGAAATTTATACCGAATCTTACGGAGACCAACCGCTGGTGATCCAGGGAGCGGGGGCAGGAGCAGCGGTTACTGCTCGTGGCGTGGCAAGCGATGTGCTCAAATTATCACAAAGACTTAATTAAAAAATTAAACTTAACAATTATGCATTTCGAAACCGAAGCCATAAGAACGCAAAACGAGCGCACGCAATACCAGGAGCATTCCACGCCCCTGTACCTAACCTCCAGTTATGTTTTTGATGATGCCGAAGATATGCGGGCTTCATTTTCTGAAGAAAAAGAACGTAATATTTATAGCAGATTTACTAATCCTAATACTTCAGAATTTACCGAGAAAATAGCAAAAATGGAAGGGGCAGAGGCCGGATTTTCATTTGCGACGGGAATGAGTGCTGTGTTTTCAAGCCTTGCTGCGCTGCTTAATAGTGGAGATCATATAATTTCGGCAAGATCGGTTTTTGGTTCTACGCATAGTTTGTTTACCAAATTTTTTCCCAAATGGAATATTTCTCATTCCTATTTTAATGTGGATGAAGTTGATAAAATTGAAAGTTTAATAAAGCCGGAAACAAAAATTATTTTTGCTGAAACACCTACAAATCCCGGTGTAGATGTTCTGGATTTAGAATTGCTGGGGAAAATTGCGAAAAAGCATAATCTTATTTTAATAATTGATAATTGTTTTGCCACGCCCTGGTTGCAAAACCCTATAAAATTCGGGGCGCATTTGGTAATACATTCGGCTACAAAATTAATAGACGGGCAGGGCCGTGTTCTGGGCGGTGTGACAGTTGGAAATGCCGATTTAATTCGGGAAATCTACCTGTTCTCAAGGAATACGGGACCGGCTTTGTCACCGTTTAATGCCTGGGTGCTTTCTAAAAGTTTGGAAACACTTTCGGTAAGGCTGGACAAGCATTGCGAAAATGCCGAAAAAGTAGCCGAATTTTTAGAGACCGAAGCCAATGCTGAAAATGTAAAATACCCTTTTCTCAAATCGCATCCTCAATACGAAATTGCGAAAAAGCAGATGAAAAAAGGCGGAAATATCGTAGCCTTTGAGATTAAAGGAGGAATTGAAGCGGGAAGAAAATTTATAGACGCGATCAAGCTTTGTTCAAGATCGGCAAACCTGGGAGACACAAGAAGTATTGTAACCCATCCTGCCTCTACAACGCACAGTAAATTAAGCGAGGAAGATAGGCTGGAAGTTGGAATAAAACCCGGTTTGGTAAGAGTTTCAGTAGGTTTGGAACATGTAGATGATGTAATAGATGATTTAAAACAAGCTTTAAATTCAATTTAGTTATGGTAATTTCAGCAGGAATCGGGCTTTTTGATCTTTCCGTAGAGAAATCAATAATAAATGCGAAAAAGTCAATATTTAAGTATATTCGCCATATGCTTTCAAAAAAGACTAAATACGGAATTAAAGCCCTCGCGTTCATAGCAAAAAGGGAAGATAGAAAACCCGTGCAAACTTCAGAGATTTCAAAAAGTGAAAATATCTCGCAAAAATTCCTTGAAAGCATTCTTCTGGAATTACGAAAATCGGGATTTTTAGGATCAAAAAAAGGAAAAGGCGGCGGCTATTATCTAATCAAAGAACCCGAAGCGATTCAAATGACGGCGGTAATTCGGGTACTGGAAGGTCCTATCGCTATGGTGCCTTGCGTGAGCCTTAATTACTACGAAAAGTGTGATGATTGTCCCAGCGAGGAAACCTGTTCGGTTCATAGTTTAATGATCCAGGTAAGGGATAGCACCTTAAAAGTTCTGGGCGATAATACCTTAGCCGATATTTCTGCTAAGAAATAAAGATCAAATTTTAAATGTTAAAAACTGGAAATTAGGCCACTATTAATTGGTCTGGTAAAAAAACAAAGTTATTTTTGTTTTATAACCTAGTAATCCGATAGGTTAATAGAATTAAATGAAAAAGCAGTATGATACTGGATCAGGTAAAATCTAAAAGCACTTATAAAAAGGACACTACTTCAGAGAAACCCTTACGAAGTATATTGAAAACGGTAAGCTGGAGAATTGTAGGAACTGTAGATACAATTGCGATTTCCTGGGTGCTTACAGGAGAGATTGAAACTGCACTTGCCATTGGATCTGTAGAATTAGTGACTAAAATGATCCTTTATTTTGGGCACGAGCGACTATGGAATATGATAAGTTTCGGAAAAGAATAAGATTGAGAGAGCAAAAAAATATAAAGTATAGTTAAGTCGGGTAACGACCATAAATTTTTAGAAAAAATGAAACGGTACAGCGAAAAAGAATTAAAGATCCTCAACCAGCAGTTTAAGGGAATAACTCCGGCTGAGATCGTGCAATGGGTAGTTTCCAATGCGGCAAGACCGGTGGTTACTACCAATTTTAGACCTTATGAGGCTGCAATTCTGCACGCAGTTTCAGATATAGACCCGGTAATGAAAGTAATTTGGTGTGATACCGGTTATAATACACCCCAAACTTACAGGCACGCAAAGCAGGTAATTGATCAATTAAAACTGAATGTAAAGCTATACACGCCAAAGGAAACGGCGGCTTATCGTGATGCGCTTTTTGGAGGAATTCCCGATATCAATAATCCGCAGCACGAAGAGTTTACCAGGCAGGTAAAACTGGAACCTTTCCTACGAGCCATGGATCAGCAAAATCCTGATGTTTGGTTTACAAATCTTAGAAAAGGTCAAACCAGTTTTAGGAATAGCATAGATATTTTAAGCTATAGTAAAGACGGAATATTAAAAGTGAGTCCTTTTTACCATTGGAGTGATGAAAAACTGGATGCGTATTTAGAGGAAAATGCCCTGCCAAATGAGTTTAAATATTTTGATCCTACCAAGGTTTTGGAAAACCGCGAATGTGGCCTCCACGCTTAGTTTTGAAGAAATGAATAAACAAAATTCAAATATTATGATGTGCCGTTGTATGTGTGATTATGTCACCTAAGAGTATCTTTTTATAAAAATTATAAAGGTCCTTTTAAGTGTAAACTCAAAAGGACCTTTTTTATTAATGCCTGTTTTAGGCGCCATTTTTAAAAATTATTAGCAATGCAAAGTTTTAGAACCGAAATTGAAAACCCAGTTGTAGAGAAAGACATCCTGGATCTGGAAAAGAAGATCAGGTTGTTTCGAGAGGGAAAAGCCGATGAAGAAAAATTCCGAAGTCTGCGTTTAGCACGTGGGGTTTACGGCCAAAGGCAGGCCGGGGTACAAATGGTTCGTATAAAACTGCCATTTGGAAAAGTGACTTCAGAACAACTGCATAGAATTGCTGATGTTTCAGATGAATATTCTAAAGGTCGTTTGCATATCACCACCCGTCAGGATATCCAAATTCACCACGTGAGTTTAGATAGAACACCAGAGCTTTGGGCGCAACTGGAAAAAGATGATATTACTTTGCGTGAAGCCTGCGGAAACACGGTGCGAAATGTAACCGCTTCCCCAACGGCTGGAATCGATAAAAATGAGCCTTTTGATGTTTCTCCTTATGCTCACGGAACTTTTCAATTTTTTCTTCGGAATCCTATTTGCCAGGAAATGGGAAGAAAATTCAAGATATCCTTTTCTTCATCTGATGATGATACGGCGCTAAGTTATATTCATGATCTTGGGTTTATCGCAAAATTAAA
Source organism: uncultured Flavobacteriaceae bacterium (assembly GCA_963727565.1). Lineage (GTDB taxonomy): Bacteria > Bacteroidota > Bacteroidia > Flavobacteriales > Flavobacteriaceae > Salegentibacter. The sequence continues at coordinate 30,942 of CAVSGU010000005.1, read as the reverse complement.
AGATGGAAAACGCGGATTTAAAGTAATGCTAGGCGGCGGACTCGGTTCTCAACCAAGACACGCCGATGAATTGTACGATTTTCTTCCTGCGGAAGAATTGCTGCCGCTAATAGAAGGTGTATTAAGAGTTTTTGATCGACACGGGGAACGTGCAAAACGCTTAAAAGCCAGGATGAAATTCCTTATAAAAGATATTGGTAAAGATGCCTTTATGGAATTGGTTTCCGAACAAAGCACGGCACTTTCTAAAAATCATCCGGAATTTGAAGTTGAAAAATTTGAAGGCGCACCACCGCTTCAGGAAGTTGAGGTGCCTTCTGTAGAAATTGAAGATCAAAAAGATTTTGAAACCTGGAAAAGCACAAATGTAATTCCGCAGAAACAGGAAGGATTATTTGCTATCGGAATTCGGGTTCCGTTAGGTGATTTTTATACCGGTGGTGCGAGAAAACTTAGCCGATTTGGTTAAGAAATATGCCGGAAATGAAATAAGGCTGAGTTTAAGACAGGACATTTTAATTCGTCACGTTCGGGAGGAGTTTTTAGCATTTTTCTATTCAGAATTAAAAAAACTGGGTTATGCCGAAACCGGTTATAACAAGACCGTAGATATTACGGCCTGCCCGGGAACAGATACCTGTAATCTTGGAATTGCCAGCAGTACCGGAATTGCCGACGTGCTGGAAGATGTTTTAAAAGAAGAATATCCGCAATTTATAAATGGGAAAGATATTACCATAAAAATAAGCGGTTGTATGAATGCCTGCGGGCAGCATAATATGGCCGAGATCGGTTTCCAGGGAATGTCGGTTAAAGTTGGTAAAACCGTGGCGCCGGCACTTCAGGTTTTGCTTGGCGGCGGAACGCTGGGAGATGGAAAAGGTAGATTTGCCGATAAAGTAATAAAAGTACCCAGTAAACGCGGGCCGCAAGCTTTACGATTGTTACTCAACGATTTTGAAGCGAAAGCAAATTCCGAAGAAAAATTCGCAGAATATTATGATCGCCAGGGAAAAACTTATTTCTACGATTTGCTAAAAGATTTGGCCGATACCTCAAACCTCACAGAAAATGAATTTGTGGATTGGGGTCACGAAAAACCTTATATAAAAGCAGTGGGAGTGGGCGAATGTGCCGGCGTGGTAATAGATCTTATCGCTACCTTATTATTTGAAAGCGAAGAGAAAATAGATAATGCCAAAAGTGCACAGGAAAGAAAAGCCTGGGCAGATAGTATTTATCATTCCTATACTTCGATAGTAAATTCTGCCAAAGCATTGTTGCTGGCCGAAGATGTAAAAACCAATACCCAAGCGGGAATAATTGCACAGTTTGACGAGTTGTTTGTAGACACCGGTAAAATCGAATTATCGACTTCCTTCAAAGAATTTGCTTATCAAATGAATGAGCACGAGCCAACCGAAGCTTTTGCCAATAAATATTTAGAAGACGCGCAACTATTCCTAAAAAGGGTAGATGCATTTAGAACAAAGGAGGTACAAAATGTATAATTCACCAAAACTAAGCGTGGTAGGCGCTGGTCCCGGAGACCCGGAATTGATCACGATTAAAGCATTAAATACTTTAAAAGATGCCAAAGTGGTGCTTTTTGATGCGCTTATTAATCGCGAATTACTGGAATATGCGCCTCAAGCTGAGCATATTTTTGTTGGAAAACGAAAAGATAAACATAGGTATTCTCAGGATGAGATCAACGAGCTTATTGTAAAATATGCTTTGGAAAGAGGGCACGTGGTTCGTTTAAAAGGAGGCGATCCTTTTATCTTCGGAAGAGGTTCTGAAGAAATTAATTATGCCAAAAGTAAAGGTTTAGAAACTGCAGTTGTTTCCGGGATTACGTCTTCAATAGCAGTTCCTGCAAATGTTGGAATTCCGCTTACGCAACGAGGAACTTCCGAGAGTTTTTGGGTAATTACAGGAACCACCACCCAAAAGAAACTTTCAGAAGATGTTCGGCTTGCGGCACAATCTACCGCTACGGTGGTGATTTTGATGGGAATGGCGAAACTCGCTGAAATCGTAGATATTTTCAGTTACTACGGAAAAGAAAATACTCCGGTTGGAATTATTCAGAATGGAACTACCACTAATGAAAAATCAGGTTTTGGAACCATTAAAAGTATAGAAAAAGTAGTTGCTGAAAAACAACTTACCGCCCCGGCAATTATCGTGATTGGCGAAGTAGTTCGTGAAAGCGGAAAACTTAAAGCGGTTACTGAAAATTTCGTAGAATACGAACTTAAAAATTCCCCCATTGGGGGCTAGGGGGCCTATGGAAGAAAGAAACGAATTATACCCGGTCTTTTTAAAAGTCAATAAACTAAATATTCTTGTAGTTGGCGGCGGACAGGTAGGTCACGAAAAATTGCATTTCCTGTTTAAATCGAGTCCGAATGCGAATGTGGAAGTGGTAGCTAAATGGTTTTTACCGGAAACAGAAGAACTGGCAAAAAAACACGGCGCAAAATTAACCAAAGGCAGGTATAGAAGAAAATACCTTAAAAACAGGCATTTTGTAATTGCTGCAACCAACGATGCAAAATTGAATAAACGAGTTTATAAACACGCCAAAAAGCGCTATTTACTGGCCAATATAGCCGATACGCCCGAACTCTGCGATTTTTATATGGGCGGAATTGTAAATAAAGGTCACGTAAAAATCGCTATTTCCACCAACGGAAAATCGCCGACCGCGGCAAAACGTTTACGGCAATTTTTTGAGGAAGTAATTCCCGAAAATGTAAACCAAATGGTAGAAAATTTAAATGAATACCGAAGTAATATAAAAGGTGATTTTGAGGCTAAAGTGGATCAAATGAATTCTATAACCGAATCTTTAAAAGTTAAAAACAAGAGTGATGATTAAAACAGATATCCTGATAATTGGGGCCGGGCCAACCGGTTTGTTTACCGTTTTTGAAGCGGGATTACTAAAATTAAAAACCCATTTAATAGACGCGTTGCCGCAACCCGGCGGGCAGTGTTCTGAGATATATCCTAAAAAACCAATTTATGATATTCCGGCATTTCCTGAAATTTTAGCGGGAGATTTGGTTGGAAATTTAATGGAACAAATAAAACCTTTTGAACCAGGCTTCACTTTGGGCGAACGCGCCGAAACTTTAGAAAAACTGGACGATGGTACTTTTATAGTAACCACCAATAAAGGCACAAAACACCACGCGCCGGTAGTGGCAATTGCCGGTGGCTTAGGTTCTTTTGAACCAAGAAAACCCCCAATTGCTAATATTACAGATTTTGAAGATAAAGGCGTTTCTTATTTTATTAAAGATCCTGAAGTATATCGCGATAAAAAAGTAGTGATTGCCGGTGGTGGAGATTCAGCTTTAGACTGGGCGATTTACCTGGCCGATGTTGCTGCTGAAGTTGCCCTGGTGCACCGTAGAGCTGAATTCCGTGGGGCTTTGGATTCGGTAGAAAGAGTTTCAGAATTGGCAAAACTCGGTAAGATCGAGATGATCACCAATGCTGAGGTTGTTGGCCTTAAGAGGGGAAGATAATCTTGAGCAAGTGGTAATTCGGCATAAAGATGAAGCCCGCGGGGAAGAATTTAAAGATGTAGACGATTTTATCCCACTTATTCGGATTGTCGCCAAAACTGGGCCCAATTGGAAGCTGGGGACTGGAAATCGAGAAAAACGCGATAAAAGTTGATAACTCTTACGATTATCAAACCAATATTCCCGGGGTTTATGCCATTGGCGATGTAAATACCTATAAAGGAAAATTAAAACTGATCCTTTCCGGATTTCACGAAGCGGCGATTATGTGTCAAAGTGCTTATCAGCGAATTTTTCCTGATAAAAAATATGTACTTAAATATACCACCGTTGGCGGCGTAACCGGATTTGACGGTAGTAAAAAAGAAGCCAAAAAAGAAGTGGTGCAGAGTATTGGATAAGCCCCCTGGCCTCCCGAAGTAAATTCGGGACAAGCTCCAAAGGGGGAATAAAAGAAATGTTTTATAAGATTATTAGCTCCCCTCCTTTAAAAGGAGGGGTGGCCGATAGGTCGGGGTGGTTGAACCCTTCCATTTAGTCAGGTTAATTATTTTCTTTCTAACGCTGCCGGCTATTGGCGATTAACTGTGTTGTTGGCAGCAATTTAATTTATATGAATTTTAATTTTATCCTTTAAATCCTCTAAACTTTCAAAACTGCATTTTTCTGCGATTCTATAATTAAATGAGTCAATATTTCTGGATGGCAGATTAAATTCAGATTCTACCACTTGCTTCATCATCTTAACAGTATACTTACCAGGGATATGCTGGAGGTAAAGATCAAAGGATTTTAAATTAACTACATCCTCTTTTACTTTCTTAATTTGACCTTTTAGTGTGTATCTGCCGTCTATTTTTTTAATTTCAGTCTCTATTCTTTGTTCATACTGATTTATTTCGTTGGTTTTATAAAGAAAGTTACCATTCTTAAATTGTATGAATCTTTCATGATTTAGTGAAACGTTGGATAAATGAGGACAACTAAATTGCACCACTAGATGAAGATTGATGATTTTTTTTAAACTTTTAAATACTTTTTTTAATTTTTTATCAAATTCCAAGTTTGATTTAACTGCACCTGTTTTTAGCTTAGGATTTTCTCCTTTTATATATTCTATGATGGCATCTTCTTCTAATAGATGATTTTCTATTGAATAGCGATCTAAATAAAATAAATTTGGTTGGTTTAATAAGCGGTTGAATATATCGTCAAAGTCTTTATCAACTATGAAAACCTTTTTTTTATCTCTTAAGTTTTCCTGTGATTCTTCAATGACATTATCTTTCCCGTTTAAAGGAAAAATTTTTTCTATTTGAATATCAGGAAATAAATTTTTTAGAATGCAAAAGAAAAAGTTCTCTTGATCTTCATCCTCAATATAAAATGAAACATCATTAAATTGTATAAAAAAAATATCTTCACTTGACCTATAGTTTTCACTTTTGTTAGGTATACTTTCTTCTGGGGTAATCATATTAATATGGCAATAAAACTCTACAATAAGACTTATTTTTTCCCACGATCGCTGGTGAATGTGTTGCAAATAGCAATTGGGTTTCTTTTGGCATAATTGTTTTTATTGCATCAATGAAGTTTTCTTGCCACCTGGGATGGAGGGAGAGTTCTGGTTCATCAATTATAAATAATTTACCAAGTTTACTATTGAATTTAATAAATGAAAAAAGAATAAGAATTTGCTTTTCACCTGAGGATAGGTTTTGAATTTCTCTATTGCTTTGTATTAATTTTGAGTCCTTATCTAAAACTCTAAACTTTAATGTAGATGTATGTTTGTCAAAATAAATTTCTTTGGCTGAGTCTTTAAGAAATAAATTTATTGAATCTAAGTATTGACTAATTGGCTCATGATATTTTTTACTCTTATTCTCGAAATTTTCAAATTCCTTTATTAACTCTTTAATTTTTTTAAATTGATTTACATTAGTTATATAAAGAATATCAAACTCTCTTTCTGAATTTTTATCCTTCCTATTCAATATGGATTTTAGATTAGAAAAGTATCTGTCAATCTTGGCTAAAGACTCGTTATGTTGCTTTCTTATTTGTGCACTCGACGCATTCGTTCTACTGAGATTTTCTTCAAAATAATCCTTTACTTTGATCTCCAGGGACTGAACTTGTCTTAAGGTTATTTTAGGCGCAGCAAGAACTTCTCTTAGATTGTCATGAGTTAATGTTTCCTCAAAAGAGGATAGCATTATTTTATCATTGAGTCTTTTACTTAAATCTAGAATTCGATTTTTAAACTTCATGTATTCTGCAGTAGAAAGTCTCTCTACAACATCTAAGGGAGTTTTAGAAATCTCCTTATTGCGAATTTGCTTTTTTATTCCATCATTCCCATCATTCATATAAGTGACTTCATCACCTTCTTCAGTAAATAAATTCCTGTCTAAGCCTATAACTACTGGGTTTGGCAAAGTTGAGAATAAAAAATCCCAAGTTTCCTCTTCGTGCTCTTCAGGACCCAATCTGTCATAAAATTCATCGAACTTATCTTTAAATTTTGAATTTTTACTAATTCTTTTCGGATGAAGTTTAAAGTCTGCCTGAAGCTGTGGGTATTTATATTCTTTACTATGATTATAGATGTCTATAGTTAATTCTTTTTCTCTTTGATGAAGCAGAATAGCAATACTATGTTTAGTGGTTACACCATAACGTATTGCTGACGCCGACCGGCACGGGATCGACCAGGCCGCCGTCGACCAGCCAGCGGCCCTTGAGCCGCACCGGGGCAAAAAGACCGGGACACGACATGGTTGCCCTGAGGGCTTCGATGATATTTCCTGAATTTATTACCACTTTTTCACCTCGATCGAGATCAGTCGCCACCATCACCAGTGGGATATCGAGTTCGGCGAAGGTCTGTACGTCCGTATGCATCGAGAAAAGCTCCTGTACCCTTCTCGAGCCGTTCAACAGACCGGAACGGGGGAAAACAACGTCAAAATAGGAGAATATTTTTTTCCCGTCCATCCGGAGAAGAAACTCCTTCAGGCTCATCATGCTGCCGCTCGCATGAAGTGCACCGACATAGGCCCCGACACTGCACCCGGCAATAATATCAATGGGGATATTTGCCTCTTCCAGCGCCTCGATAATACCGATGTGGGCCCAGCCGCGAGAGGCCCCACTGCCCAGGGCCAGTCCGACGGTCTTGCGGGACATCATAGATTTTATCCTCCGGATAGGTTTTCAGCTAAGCTGAATGTTCTCTCTGATGGTTGCAATTCCTTAAAATCAGAGAAGTGAAAAACGAGCAGACTGAGTGATGCAAGCAGGCTGTCACGGAAAAATTTCAGGTTCTTCCTGAATTATCCTTGAAAACAGGGAGTAAGCCTGGGAAAGAATTCCCATGATATTTTGTTTAATGGGTGATTGTGTATCAATGCTGATATGCAGGCCTTCAGTCAAGCCTTGAAAAGGTTCGAATCGGTTTTTCAATTCAGGCAGATGACGAAGCCTTGCATCTGATACCGTATTGGTGGTCTCCCGCTGCAATAGGCGGTTTTTAAGGATTTCTTCGGGAGCTGTACATTCAACAAAGATACTATTTGCCTCCATTTCTCTGGCAAGAAGCCGGGCATTTGTGCGCGAATGGGCGCTACTGAAGGTTGCATCGACAATAACAGACGATCCTCGGCTTATTTCTTCCCGGGCAAGATTGAGAAGCTTGTCGTAGGTGAGTGTACTTGCCCTCCTGGAATAGATACCTTTCTCAAAACCCGGATCCATGAAGTTTTCCGGCGATACACCGAACAGATCCTTGCGGATATTATCCGAGTGCAGTGCCTCGACACCGAGTATTCCAGCGAGTTCTGAGGCAATGGTGCTTTTCCCGGTAGCCACCATTCCGCATATTATCCATAGACAAGGACGGCTGAAAGACAGCGCGTATTGATAGGCGAGATTGAGATACCGGTTTACCGCTTTGTTCAGTTTGTTCTTCTCTTTCGGGCTGAGGGCTTGATCGGTGAGGCGAATGGTGTCTACTTTTGTTCGGACCATAGCCCGATAACATTTATAAAAATCGAGAAGCAAAAAGACGGTAGGATCATCTGCGCAGCGCACGTAATAATCGAGCAATTGCCAAGAGGTATCGGCGAAACCCCTGAATTCGATATCCATAAGGAGAAAGGCCAGGTCCGAGGCGATATCCGAATACCTGAAACGCTCATTGAACTCTATGCAGTCAATAATTTGGATGCCGTCGATCCAGTAAATATGTCCGGATCGCAAGTCTCCATGGCAATCACGGATTTTCCCCATCTCTATGCGTGATTCAAAAAGCTTTTTTCTGCGCTGTAAAAAGGATCGGCTGGCCCTTATAATGTTTTCAAATAGTTGTGGGTCAAGGATGTTTCCTGCAATTTTTTCTATCTGTTGAAAGTTTTCCTCACAATTGTCCCGAATAATGTCCAGGGCACCAAAAGAATCTATTCCGTCGCCAGTCGGCGTTTTATTGTAAAATTCGGAAAGTTTAACCGCCAGTTCCTCAGTGGCTTTTTTCTCTATCTTTCTTTCCTGCAGCAGATGCATCATGGTGCATTGCTCAGGGAGCTGGCGCATCTTGACGGCATATTCGACGATCTGTCCCGGGCCATCCAGAACATAGCATCCATTTTCCAGAGAAATGGGTACAACACCAAGATAGATTCCTTGGGACAATCGGCGATTTAAGGTTGTTTCCTGCTGGCAATAATATTTACGTTTACTCAGTGTTGTGTAGTTGAGAAATCCTAAATCTATCGATTTTTTTATTTTATAAACATAATTGCCGGTGAGGAATACTCTTGAAATATGGGTCTCTCTCTGCTCAATCCTGATCACCTGGTGAGGGTAAAAATCAGGTCTTGCCATGGCCTGGAACAGTTCTGTTTGATTGTTCATTCCTTTGAAACCCTTCAGATTAATGATTACCCTCACGCGCTGATTATCAATGAATGTGAAGCCTGCCGGCCGGTCTCATGTAAAATCTGCAGGCAAGCACAATTTCAGGAATCAGAATACCATAAAATACCACTATTTCCTTTTCAATAAGGATCGTTGTGTTTTTTGAAGTACACCGCAGAGGGCGTCTTGAAGAAAATCAGCGGACAATGATCGGCTGGCCTGGCTCGACTCTGTCAGCTTTTCTTACTGGACCATTCGAACCAACGAACTCGGATAGCCGCACTTATATTTTTTTGCATGCATTCTCCGCTGATGATACCAGACAAATCCTCCCCAACGGGATGCGTATCTTCAGAAAATTCCCTATAAAAACAAGAAATTCAGGGAGCCTTTCATAATCGCCAAAAACCTGGTTATGCAAGGTACCCTTTATTTTTAAGACTACTACACGCCGATGAGCGGCAGTTCCTTGTTGAGGGTGAAATAGACCAGGAATATTGGTTCTTCATTTTCATCGGTATATTTGCGACGTTTGATCTTCCGGATCAACTCCGGGTTGTTTTCCTCACGGCTCTTTTTCAGATACAGCCTTTTGCCTTTATAACCTTCTTCAATATAGACAAAGGTCGCCGAAGGGTTGGATTCAAGGTTGTGGTGAGTCAGGCGGTCGCGCATAATAAATGTCAAGGTCCCTTCTTCAAGAAAATGTGGCTGAGAATAGATGGCGGCATTTACGTTCCCGTGGCTGTCGGCGGTAGCCAGGACACCGACGCCTTTAGTGCTTTCGAAATACTTTTGTAAGTTTTTCATGTTGTTTCCTTGGTAGTTTTTATTGCATTGGTGTGTAGAACATTCCAGGGCGTACTATGTCTGTGGCTTATACACCTGTCAGGGGTGTGCAGGCGGAACGCCGTCGGATGGTTTCTGTGTTCCGATTGCGTGGGCACTGGCGCCTCTCACGCAATCGCAATTGTCTATGAGCGCCAAGAGTGCCCGACTCGCTGCGAAGTATCTCTCAAAGAATTTTCTTCTGTAAGTCCTTCTCTGGTTATGATCTTCCTGCCGATTACCTCGGCAACAGGGATGATGCATGAGCGCCTCGGCCGCCCGTCCACAAGAACCGTGCATGCGCCGCACATCTCTATGCCGCAGCCAAATCTGGTTTCTGTAAATCCAAGTTTATCCCGTAACACCCAGACCAGAAGCTCATCCTCCTCCGTCTCGACCTGGTGAATATTACCGTTAACATGAAGCGTTATCATACGATATGTCCTGGGTTGTCTGCAGAGCAGGGAGGCTGCAGGCAGTGACAGTAAAAAACAGGGATCTGAACTTTCCTCAGATCCCTGTCTGCTTCTTTGCTGTAGGCGTTTAGGGGGCGGATGTCTTTGCCCCGTCGGGGGTATTATACCGCCCCAAGCGTATTCCAGAAGAAGTAGGGCCTACCAGCTGTCACCCGCGATGAGACTGGTATCCAGACACCGGGCCTTTTCTTCATCGCTCAGATGTTTGCTGTCTTTGATATCCCCGGCATAGCACGCAAACTCCTTGCCCGTTTCATCCTTGACCCATACCATCCTCTGATATTCCTTGGAAATGATTTCGCCTCTCATGCTCATGGTGCACCTCTCTATGTTGGATAAAACTATTTTTTCTGTTATTTGGATTTCACTGCATCCAAAGTTTCTTCGGAGTGTCCGGCCGGTTAAGCACATTTGCCTGGGTTGCTCCTTATGTGACCTATACTATAGGGCAATCAGGATCTTTTACAATGAAAGTAAAAAAGTAGTTTTATGATAGTTAAAACTACCATAATGTTTTATGTCAGGAACAAAAGCATGAGGATCAGGGGGTTTCCCGGCGAACAGATCTGGCAGGATTCTGCCAGTAATGCGCAGAAAGAACAGCGGCTCTTCCGTCAGGAAATGAGGCCGTGTTTTCCCTTGCGATTGCGATGTCGATAAAATGCCAGTAAGGCACAGCAGACGAAACCGGCGGCAAACCCCAGGCAGAAAGTCAGCAGTGTACCGCCGAAGGATCGGGCAGCGCTGTTTTTCGGCGTGGAAATTTTCTCTTCTCTGGGTTCGGCGGGTATTATACCCTTGGATATTACCGGAGATTTTTCAGAACTGCTCACCGTTGCTTCGACTTTGAGCTTTGGCGGCACCAGGGCAAACCCCTTGGCCAGGAGTTCTGCTGCCTTGGCATCACGGACTTTTCGATCTTTACTGCCCATGACGAGTGCAATAATACGCACACCATCCCTCTTGGCCGTTGCTGCTATGGAAAATCCGGCGGCCTCGAAGTAACCGGTTTTAAACCCGTCACAGCCGTTAATCGTTTTCAGGAGATGATTGTGGGTGCGCATGATGAATTTACTGTCTCTAAATGGCCGTTCCACCGTGCCGGTGTAGATAAATGTTTCCGGTTTTTTTGCCAGTTCACGGCTTAACAGTGAGAGATCACGTGCAGTAGAGCTGTCTACTTTCTGTCCCTCAGCGGGAGGCAGGCCATGTACAGAGTAGAAATGAGTAGCTTTCATCCCTAACTCGCGAGCTCTCTGGTTCATCAGGTCAACAAATGCTTCCTTTGAGCCGGCTACATGAATTGCCAGTGCGACAGCGGCATCGTTCGCCGATTGAACCATTAACGCATACAATAGATTCTCGACTGAAAATTGTTCCTTCGGGTCGAGGTACACCTGTGAACCGCCCATCTGTGCGGCTTCTTTGCTTACCTGAACCATTTCCTCCAAGCCGAGTGTCTTCTGTTCAATTCGTTCGAGTATGATCAGCAGAACCATCAGCTTCAGGACAGAGGCCGGATATATCACCGTATCGGCATGATCTTCGAACAACGTTTCTCCTGAATCAGCATCTATTACCAGTGCTGACAGGTATGGATCCTTGGAGATACTGTCTATTTTGGCACGAGCGGCTAAGCATGGCTGGGAGATGAGAATAAAAACCGTTAAAAAGAAAAAAATACGTTTCATACGAGTCCTCTAAAATATCTCCAGGAGCGTGTCTGAGAAAGCCCTTTTACCACCTTATTGGACGAGAATCAATGCGCAATATTATGTGTATATGCTCCACATGATTTTCTTACAATGGTTCGAACTGAGCAAAAATTGTATTTCTCCGACACGCTCCTACAGATGACGGATTAATTAAAGAAAAAAGATATTGACGGTGCGATCAAGCAGAACTGTAAGCACTTTTACCACCTTGTTCGAACCAAATATAGCATGTACATACTACTGAGATAAAAAAGCGAAACTATATTTTCGGACGTAATCCCCAGTTCGCCGGTGAAAGAGGTACCGCGCTCATAGCTTTCAGCCGGGACTTTACCCCGATAAACAGAGAGACGGGCTGCATTCCTGCGGGAGAAACCGTTATCCGGCAGGCGTGCTGTGGCCGGGTCTCCCACTGCAAATCGCGCAGCATAAACCTGCAGAAATAAGATCCTGCAGTCGTTGCTGTTATCGTTAAAGTGCCCGGTGGGCAGCGATTATTCAAGGGTTCTTCAATTATAATAATTAAGTGTTTTCTGAGTGTAATCTGATATATTAAAAATAATGGGTTCCTTGCAAAATTAGGATTTTGGTTCAAAATCAAGGCGCGCATGAAAATTTTACCGTAGGCATATGTTTGATATTCCGAGGATAAAATATTCGCACGCAACGCAGAGTTGGGGCAAAAAGACAATTTTTCAAGGCAGCCTAATTTCTTTTTTTCAGTTATATTTATCGCGATAATCAGGAACGACTTAGGCGTCAAATCTCAAATAAACCGATCTGATATGTTTAGGCATAGGAGCAAAACCCCTCTTGGTATTGAGCGTTTCCCTGATATCATTGGCAATGGCTTACCATATGTGGATAAGACCAGGTATGTAAGTGAGTTTGCGGATGGCGGGTACTATTATCTTTCCCGGCCCCGTTATTTTGGCAAAAGCCTGTTTCTGGATACGTTGAAAGCGGCTTTTGAAGGGAAAAAAAGCCTTTTTGAGGGACTCTATTTAGAACATAATTGGGATTGGGAAAAACGGTTTCTGGTCATCAAGATCAATTTCGGTAACTTTTATGTGCGCTCTGCTCGGGAGTTGGAGGGAGCAATTATTGAAACCATTGAGGAGTTGGAAACTTTCCATCAATTAGCACCCCAGATGGGAGTTACCCTTGCTACTCGTTTTTATCGACTGATTAAAGGATTACACCAGAAAAACGGTTGTAAGGTGGTGGTGCTGGTTGATGATTGTGCAAAGCCCCTTCATGATACCTATGGTAATGTTGATACCGTGGAAGAATGTCAGAAAGTCCTCAAAGGTTTTTATACCGTTCTCAGGCGCAGCACCCCGTATGTGCATCTCGCTTTTTTTTGCGGAATCGGCAACTTTTATAAAAATTCTTTATTTATCGGTCTGAGCGAGATGACTGATATCAGTCTAATTCCTGAATGTTCCTCCCTGTGCGGATTTACTCAGGAAGAAGTGAATTATTTACTGGAAAAAATGAATTCAACGATGAACCCGGCTCAGCTTAAGAAATTTTACTACGGTTATAGCTGGGGGGGAGAGAGATGCTATAATCCCTTTGATGTATTATCTGCGATAAAGGAAAAAAGATGTCATCACTTTTGGGCCGAAGCGGTTCGTACGAGAGCAAATATCAGACATTTTAATAAAAGCAAATGCTTCCTGCCCACATTGGAATGTTTTTCAGTATCTGAAAATTCGCTCCTCCATTCGGATACGGAAAACCTTGATTTTATCTCATATCTTTTTCAGATGGGATACCTGACGATCACCAGTTATGAGGAATTTAGCTCATTTCGAAGATATATGCTTACCTATACCAATGAATCTATCAGGGGTTCTCTGCTTATGGGAATATTAAAAGAGCTCGCTCAGACACAATCAGCAACGGTGGAGCATATTTCATCCCTTCATAAGGCACTGATTAAATCTGATATCGAGAGCTTGAGCTCCATTTTTGACTCATTATTTGAAGACATCCCTGAAGCTCATTTGAAACGCCAGATCCTTAATACAAAAAATTGTTTTCATGCTGCCATCTTTTATTGCTATTTTATTGTAACCGGGTTTGATTTTTTTCTGGAAGAACTGGATGGGAAAAATCATATCTGCTTTTCTATACGGGTAAAAGATACCGTATATTATCTGGATTTCATCATAGGACAGGACGTGCGTAAAGTGCGAAGGGTCTTAGCGCTGGTAAAGAAACAGGGGTATGCTGGTAAAGACTATGGTCCGGAGACCAAAAAATACCTCATCGCCTGCAATTTCTCTACTGATAGTAATCGTGTCGTGCGTTTTGATTGGGAAGTGGCAAAAGATACTGAGGCTATCCAGGCTGTGATCTCATTATTTTATATCGCTACTGGGTTTACAGACATTTTTTTCTAATTGACAGTCCTCCATGCAGCCAACCACTGGCCTTTTCATAGGGGGAGGTAAAGCAAGAACACCATGCGGCCTCCTGTTCTCAGGAAAGAGAAGGAGGCCGCATGGTGTTTAGTCACTGGACGATTTTGCTGCGGGTCTGATGTGCTGTTTTGCCGTGTACCATCAGTTTAATTTCTGGTAAAACTGAACTTCTGGCCGCTGACACTTGCTTCAACCATGGCTCCGCCCTTGGAGATGGTAAAGGTTGCCATACCTTTGTTGTAGCCATGACTTTTGATGGTGGCGTTGTTTTTCCCGCCGCTGGCGGTGGCGGAATTACCGCCGGTACTGGCAGTTGCGCCGGCTGAAGCGGTTAAGGCAACGGCGCTGACATCCGCACTGAATTCGAAGTTGCCATTAATAAACTCATCCAGGGCCCGCTTGTCCTGGAAAAAGACTACCTGGCTGTAGCCCTCGGCGCCGATCGTGAAACCGATACTGGCCTGAGTCATCTTTGTATCGCCGATATACTTGCCCTGCTCGTAGACGCGGCCTTCACCATAAGCCCCGCCAACGACAAATCCTACTTCACCGATGGTTGGAAACAGTGCGTAGCCATAGGCGCTTTTGAACATGTCGGAGACGCCGGCATCTTCAAACATCTTTTTTGTGTCAGTGTATTTATCGGCCCATGCCGAAGTTGCAATGAGGGATATGAAAAAAATCAGTAAGGTGCTGCGCAGTAAGAACTTCATTGATGGTCTCCTGTAATTGTTGATGGTTGAATGTATTGCATCCTTGGGTGAAAACAACAGTCAGGGAAAAACATCTGATAAACCGCCCTATCAGAGTACGGCCTTTTCCGTATCGCGTAATACTCATGTCACTATCAGCCGCATGTCGGTTCATAGTGACGCTCAGAATATAAGTACGCTGCGAGGCGGATACAAGAGGGGGAAAAAAGAAAGAGAGGAGTAAACAGCAGGCTTACCTGTTCAGGCTGTTAACCCATTGTGTCCTAACCACTTTTTTGTTTATATTGTTGGCGCGTCGGAGTAAATGATACGACTTACGTCCATACATTCAGCAAGCCTGGAACATGAATCGGAGTATGGATAACTGAGAGCGAGGTGCATATGTATAATCTGGTCAGTTTCTCCGGGCTTTTTGGTTTTATGATCATTGCCTGGCTCTGCTCGAATGACAGAAAGAATGTCAACTGGCGCGTTGTCTGCTGGGGACTTGCTCTGCAATTTTTCTTCGCCTTCTTTATTTTTATCGTACCCTTTGGTGCTACTATCTTTCTTGGCATCAATACCTTTGTTGTACAGATTCTTGATTGTGCCGCCAGCGGCAGTAAATTTGTGTTCGGCAGGCTTGCCTCCGGTCCCGGTCAGGAAGGTTCCCTCTGGCTTCATTCTGGCCTTTCAAGCCCTGCCGACCATCATCTTTTTCTCCGCCCTTGTCTCACTGCTCTATTATGTCAATGTCATGCCAAGAGTCATCCGCTTTTTTGCCCGCATCTTCACTTCCCTGATGAGGATATCCGGGGCGGAAGCCCTTGCAGCTTCGAGTAATATTTTTGTCGGGGTTGAATCAGCCTTTACCGTGAAACCCTATATCAAGGATATGACCGGATCGGAACTCTGTACGATGCTTACCGCCTGTATGGCAACGGTCGCTTCCAATGTCCTGGCGCTTTATGTATTTACCCTCAGAGATGTCTTTCCAACCATTGCCGGACATATTACCGCCTCGATTCTCTCTGCCCCGGCGGCAATTATCATGTCCAAGTTGATTTTTCCTGAATCCGGAACTCCGGTAACCCGCGGAAAGGATATAAAACCCTATTATGAACGACCCGAAAACTTTTTCGTGGCGATCATTAATGGATCGAAAGACGGGGCTAGGGTCATTGTCGGCATTGCTGCGCTTCTCATTGCCGTGCTGGGCTTGACAGCGCTTGTTGATCTGTTTCTGGGACATCTTTATACAGGTCTTTCACTGCGGGTAATCCTTGGCTATCTGGCCTATCCCCTGACCTATCTGCTTGGTGTCATTCCTGCTGATGTTGACAAGATTGCATTGCTTATCGGGGAAAAACTTGTTTTGACTGAAGTGGTGGCCTACCAGGACCTGGCCAGATTACTCGCTGACGGTGCACTGGCAAGTCCACGCTCGGCGATAATAGCGGCATATGCGCTGTGCGGTTTTACCCATATTGCCTCAATGGCAATATTTGTCGGAGGTTTATCCAGTCTTGCTCCGGAAAAGACCAAAGATGTGACCGAGGTTGCTTTTCGGGCACTCATCGCAGCCACCCTTGCCTGCCTGATGACGGGAAGCATTGCCGGAATTTTCTATTCCGGTTCAAGTCTGCTTATCAATTAGCCCGGTGTTTATGAAGATACAACGGCTGGCCCGGTCCCGAAGGGTGTCTGTTGCTTCGGGGATGTGATAAGTAATGGACAGCAACTCTGCTGCTGTGGTAAAAAACCCAATGCTCCAGGTAACAGGACGTCGTTTCGGAGTACCCGTTTTCCATAAATGTTTTAACCTGATCGCTGCGGCGATTTTATCCAAAGATCAAGGTAGACAAAATGAAAATTCTTGTTTCCGGTTCCCTGGCATATGATAGGATTATGGACTTTCCAGGGCATTTTTCAGATCATATTCTTCCGGAAAAAATCCATGTCCTCAATGTCTGTTTTCAGGTGAACGGCGTGACGGAGAATTTCGGCGGTACGGCTGGGAACATAGCCTATGCATTGCGGCTGATGGGTGAGTCACCCATTATTTCTGCCGCCATTGGTCATGACCATCTCAGGTACTTTAACTGGCTTGACGAAAACGGGATCAGCAGGGAAGGGGTCCGGATCGTTGAGCAGGAGTTTACCGCCGGTGCCTATATAACCACCGATAAGGCCAACAACCAGATTACCGGATTTAATCCCGGTGCCATGCGCTACAGCTCCAATCTCGATTTCGATACCTTGACTCCGGATCAGACCCTGCTCATCGTCTCCCCGGGTAATCTGGACGATATGATCAACTACCCGCGGATCTGCAAGGAAAAGGGGATCCGTTACATATTCGATCCGGGGCAGGCCCTGCCGGTGCTGCAGGCCGGGGATCTTCTTGAGGCGATAACAGGGAGCTCTCTGCTGATCGTAAATGATTATGAGATGGATCTGATTTTGAACAAAACAGCATTAAGCCGACAGACAATCCTTGAGCGCGCTGAGGCTACTATCGTTACTCTGGGAGAACACGGTTCACTGCTCTATGGAAGAAACAACGGTGAAGAAAGGATCACGGCTTTTCAGGCAAGAAAAGTTGTCGATCCGACAGGATGCGGAGATGCCTACCGTGGCGGTCTGATAAGCGGCCTCATGGCCGGCAGGGATCTGTCTGAAAGCGCTCGGCTTGGAAGCGTTTGCGCCTCTTTTGCTGTGGAGTGCTACGGTACTCAGGTGTACCACTTTACCTCGGATGAATTTGCGGGGCGGTTGAAAAACGGACAATAATCAATGCAAGGCATGAGCTGACGAACATCTTTCGGCGGCGGTGATCTCTTCTCTTGACGGAGGAGGTCCGGCGGCAGGGGGTACTTCCGTGATCATCTCAGTTGCCAAGGCTTTGGGAAGCCTTGGCCGCCCCACCAATTCAGCGCTTGCTGTAGATCAGCGAGCAGGTCTGCTGGTTTTTCCAGTCCTACCGATAATCGTAACAGACTGTTGCAGATTCCCAGACGCTGCCGCATAGCGGCCGCCTAAAATGTTCGAAAAACACGCCTGCAAGTTTTCAAATCTTGTTATTTGCACATCCATGAAATGTTCAGGCTATATACCCGGCGGAAATGGTTTCCCTCTTGCAGGCCTTGTCCGTCGGCGTCCGGCCTCGGCAGATTTCGCTCTTGCCAGTGTAAGATAAAAAAATGTAAGTTGCCTTCGATATATTTGTTCCTTCGTCAGCGGACAGGGGAATGAATATGACGTCTAGCCTGGAGCCGAAGACTTTTTTGTTGATGTAAACAGGCGGTAGAAGTCGTGGCTGGATGTGTACGCTTCAAAAGAGCCTTATTTGGAGGGGGTTGATGATTTTCAGACTACTCTTGCAGTCAAAAAGGAAACTGCAGGAAGGCCTACGCGGACAAGCAGTCAAAGACGCTGAAAAGAAGTTTTATTCGCCAAAGAAATAGTCGTGAACATGCCGTACTAGCGCCTCGATATCTTGGGATTAGAATTAAAATTATCAAAAGTTATGCCCGGATTCACAAAACAAACTTTTGTAACTTTGGGATATTGCCTCTCGTTTTCTTACAGAGGAATCCCCTATTTTACGAACCAAGGATTATAATATGTTCATATGTTAGTTTTGGTGGCGCCATAAAAAAAATATCTGCCTCGTTGTCTACCGAAATGCACTCGAAATCGGTGCTTATCGTATCAAGCCCAAAAAGTAGCTCATCATGATGGCAATGGGAGAATGACATGCATCGGACGCGCATAAGCAAAACTCATTTTGATGCTGTTTTGTTCGATTTGGACGGTGTCGTCACTGAAACTGCGAAAGTACATGCGGCCTGCTGGAAGAAGCTGTTCGACGATTTTCTGATCGACCATGCCCGTCAGACCGGTCAGATCTTTGTTCCTTTTGATATTGCAGAGGATTATAATCGATATGTAGATGGAAAATTGCGCCAGGAAGGTGTAAGCAGTTTCCTTCAATCCCGACGAATACAATTGCCTCTCGGAGAGCCGGATGATAGTCCGTTGACAGGCAACCATCTGGGGACTGGGCAACCGCAAAGAGGATATGTTCATGGCAGTTCTGCGGGAAAAAGGTGTAGATATTCTTGAAGACGGCATGGCATTGGTCCATTATGTTCGTGCTGAAGGTATCAAGACCGGTGTCGTATCCTCCAGTAAAAATTGTCAGGCTGTGTTGATTGCGGCGAATATCGAAAATTATTTCGATGTCCGGGTTGATGGAATCACTGTCAAGCTACTGCAAATAAGGGGTAAACCTGCTCCGGATCCTTTCCTGAAAGCAGCAGAACTACTTGGTGTTTCTCCGGCCCGATCAGTAGTAGTGGAAGACGCCATTTCAGGAGTTCAGGCGGGTCGCCGGGGCAATTTCGGCCTCGTAGTCGGGATTGCACGCAAGGGGGATGCGGAGGCGCTTCGAAAAAATGGAGCCGATATTGTGTTTGAGGACTTGAGATACCTCATAAGTTAGTTCACACTCGGCTTAAAGAATTACCCCGCTTTTCTCTGCGGAAAAGCGGCAATAATCTGGAGATATGATCATGCTTCACCGGGAACAGCTCAATCCACCCCGCTATATTTATCCGGGCGATGAATGGAAAATCATCGAGAATGGGTTTTATCCCAAATTTATAGGCCAGATGGAGACCATTTTCGCCTTGAGTAACGGCTATCTTGGTATGCGGGGCACTTTTGAAGAAGGAAGACCTTTTTATAATCACGGTAATTTAATCAATGGCTTTTATGAAAGTTGGCCTATTGTATACGGCGAAAAGGCATATGGTTTTGCCAAAACAGGCCAAACTATCGTCAATCTTCACGACCTCAAGATTATAAGACTTTTTGTCGACGATGAACCCTTTTATCTGCCTACCGCAATTCTGAAAAAATTTGTGCGTACGCTTGACATGAAAAAGGGCATCCTGACTCGTAATATCATTTGGGAAATGCCTTCCGGCAAGCTGATTTCAATTAATTCAACACGGCTGGTTTCCTTTGAAAATCGACATTTGGCGGCTATTGAATATGAAGTGACTTTGCTGAATTGTGATGCGCCGGTGGTGGTCTTATCTGAAATCAGACCCCATCGAACTATTCGAGGGACGGATGGGGATCCTCGGGATACCAGGGTTTTCAGGGAAAAAGTCTTGAACCCTCAGGCCAAAATGGCCAAGGATCTTCAGATTATTCTTGGCTTTAGAACAAAAAATAGCCAAATGACACTGGGATGCGGTTTTGATCATACTGTCGAAACAGAAAACCCCATCACCTGGCAGAACGAAGCTTTTGACGATAATGGAAGCATTGTTTTTTCTGTGGAAGCGCAACAGGATGTTCCCATCCGGCTCACCAAGTGGATGAGTTTTCACACCTCGCGTAAAACAGCCCCTGAGGATTTATGCAAACGGGTAGGCAGGACTTTGGCCCGTGCAAAAGGATATGGCTTTCTTGCGATTCTGGATTCACAGAAGAAGTTTATGGAGAATTACTGGCGCATCTGCGATGTCAAGCTGGCTGTAACTGAGAGACGAAGGAAAGGTGGCCATTCCACCGAAGAGTGGCAGCAGGCGATCCGTTGGAACCTTTTTCAGCTATGTCAGGCATCTGCCCGGAGTGAAGGGACCGGAATTCCGGCCAAAAGCCTGACCGGTGATGGATATGAGGGCCATTATTTCTGGGATATAGAAATCTATGTGCTCCCATTTCTTATATACACAAATCCCAGAATAGCCAAAAATCTGCTGAAATTCAGGCACAGCATGCTTGACAAGGCAAGACAGCGAGCCCGTGATGTCAATCAGAAAGGTGCCCTTTTTCCATGGCGGACCATCAATGGTGATGAGGCTTCCGCTTATTATGCAGCCGGTACGGCCCAATATCATATTAACGCCGATATCATGTTCGGTCTGAAAAAGTATGTGGAAGTGACCGGGGATGTCGAATTTCTCCATAGAGAAGGTGTGGAAATGCTGGTGGAGACCGCCCGTTTATGGCGAGATCTCGGGTTTTTTTCCGAACGAAAGAGCGGAAAATTCTGTATTCATGGGGTCACCGGTCCTGATGAATACAATACCGTTGTGAACAACAACACTTATACCAATCTGATGGCTCGTGAGAACCTCTGGTTTGCCGCTGCAACAGTTGATGAACTTCGGCTGCTGGATGCAGCACTCTATCAGAAATTATTGGATAAAACCGGGTTGGAATATGATGAGGTCGAGGAGTGGCGGCGGGCCGCTGATAATATGTATGTTCCCTATGACAAGGAACTTTGCATTCATCCTCAAGATGACAATTTCCTCGATAAAAAAGAATGGGACATAAATGGCACACCATCGGATAAATTTCCTCTTCTGCTTCATTTCCATCCACTGGTAATCTATCGTCACCGGGTGATCAAGCAGACTGATCTGGTCCTGGCCTTATTTCTGCTGGGCAATGGATTTACGAGAGAAGAAAAAGAAAAAAACTTTATTTATTATGATCGTCTCACGACCGGTGATTCCTCTCTTTCCGTCGGCATTCAGAGCATTATTGCCAGCGAGATAGGTCAGCACCGAAAGGCGGAAGAGTATGGTCAATATGCAGTATTAATGGATCTGGCGGATATCGGAGGGAACATAGGACATGGCTGTCATATTGCTTCGATAGGAGCATCGTGGATGGTGCTGGTATATGGTTTCGCCGGTATGCGCGATTACAATGGATGGATCTCTTTCAATCCGAAAATTCCCTCGCGCTGTGCGTTTCTTCGCTTTTGTCTGACTGTCCGGAGCAGTCTTGTGGAAGTCGAGCTTCTTCCTGAAAAAGCAATTTATAGACTCTTAAAGGGACCTTGTATTTCATTTCATCATGCGGAGAAAAAAGTGGAGCTGACTCCGGAAAGTCCGGAGGCAGTTTGTGATTATACCCGTGAGACAACGACTTAAGGTTAAATGCCTGCAACTTGCGGATAAAGCCCAGTGATGAAAAGGGTATTGAAACCTTGCCTCAACACATAATCAGCAACACGTTTTCCTTATCAAAAATAACCTATAATAAAGCAACATCATCGGTTCTGTATCGTTCACGCATGATCCATGGGAAAAAACCGGAAGAACTTTAAACTGTTTTCCTCCATTGTACGAACATCGCGGTAGATCTCTTTTCTCCACGAGTTCCGCCCGCATGAACCCTATGCTCGAGTTTGATCTATCGCAGCCATAACCCAGCATATAGCAGGCCATCATTTTCAGCTGGGCGTTATTACGGCTGGCGCGGAGCCGAAGATCCTTTTGTTGATGTAAACACGCGGTAGAAGTCGTGGCTGGATGTGTACGCTTCGAAAGAACCGTATTCCAGCACAGTCCGGGTCGGTATTCCCGCTGCGCGTATAATCATAACCGGTACTTTGTCCGACTCCCGGATGCCGATACGTGGCGCTGGGATAGATGGGGAAGCTGATGCCTCCGGTGGATCGTCGCGACCGACGCCGATCTGTACACTTCGGTAGCGGTGATGAGAAGAGGTTTCATGTTGGCCTAGTTTGATGGATTTTCAGACCACTCCTGCCGTCAGTCCAAAAGGAACACTGCAGGAAGGCCTGTGCGGACAAGCAGTCAAAGACGCTGAAAAGAAGTTTTATTCGCCAGGGGAGTGTGTTTCGGAAAATACGCTTCTTGGAGCAAATTTTTAGGCGGCCTTGAAAAAGCGATTTCCTATCACCGGGCTCTATGGAAAAAATACCACGGTTGCCGTTTCAAAGCAGCAACCCCGATACCTTATTTCATGTAGAGCGGTGGTGAAGGTGAGAAAAGGAAGCAGCCTCCCTGCAGACGATACTAGTCGGCCTCATCAATCTGGATCACGCCTGTCGGACAGACCAAAGCGCAGGCCTTGCAGCCGACGCAGAGTTCGGCAAGTTCACCAAAAGGAGTCTGGATGACTCGTTTGCTGCCTCGATGGGCGAAATTGATTGCCCGTCGCCCTGAAACCTCTTCACAGGCGCGCACGCATAATCCACAGAGGAGACAATTGCTCGTATCATTCAGTTTAAACCGTGTTTCCCTGACACCGTACTCACGCGCGAGCTCTCTGATCACTTCAGAGTCAGGCGATCTGGCGAGGTAGAGTTCCAGCAGGATTTTACGGTTCTTTCGCACCCGTTCGCTGTCTGTCATTACCTCAATGCCTTCCTGTGCAGGATAAAGACAGGAGGGCTGGATGGAGGGCCATCCCCGCTTAATCACTTCGACCAGACACAGGCGGCACGATCCGTAGGGTGACAATTCTTCGTGATAGCACAGCGTGGGAATTTTTATTCCTGCTCCACGGGCAACTTCAAGGATGGTAGTGCCCTCTTTAACCTCGAATTCCTTGCCGTCTAGAGTGAACTTGATCATGAATCTTACCTTTCCCGGTTATTCTACAGCACCGAACTTACACACTTCGACGCAGATGCCGCATTTCACACATTTTTTCTGAATTATTTCAGCAACCTCTTTCTTCTTCCAGACGATAGCATCGGATGGGCAATTGGTGAAGCACAGGCCGCATTTTTTGCAATTTTCGGTAATAACTTTGTACTGGAAGAGCGGTTTGCAGATCTTCGCCGGACATTTCTTATCCCTGATATGAGCGAGGTATTCATCACCAAAGTACTTCAGGGTACTCAAGACCGGGTTGGCCAGGGACGTGCCGAGTCCGCACAGCGAGGCGTCGGTAATCGTGCCGCAGAGGTCTTTCATCAACTCGATATCTTCTTCACGGCCATCACCCTCGGTTATCCTTTCAAGAATGTTCAGCAGAGCGGCCGAACCGTCACGGCACGAAACGCATTTACCGCATGATTCGTCGTTGCAGAACTCAATAAAATATTTGGCAACGTTGACAATGCAGGCCCCTTCGTCCATGATGATCATGCCGCCGGAACCCATGATGGAACCGGCTTCTTTCAGCTGTTCATAATCAACGGGCATATCCAGTTTTTCTGCCGGAATACAGCCCCCTGACGGACCGCCGGTCTGCACGGCCTTGAACTTTTTCCCGCCCGGTATGCCTCCGCCGATATCATAGATAATCTCTCGGAGCGTGGTACCCATCTCGACTTCAATCAACCCGGTATTAACGATGTTGCCGACAAGAGAGAAGACCTTTGTGCCTTTGCTGGTTTCCGTACCCATAGAGGCATACCATTCGCCGCCCTTGTCGATGATGACGGGAACATTGGCGAAGGTCTCAACGTTGTTGAGGACCGTCGGTTTTTCCCACAAACCCTTATCGGTTGCATGGTCGTACTTAACGGTCGGCTCACCGGGCAGCCCTTCGATCGAGGCGCGCAACGCGCTCGACTCACCGCAGACAAAGGCTCCGGCACCCTGCTTGATGAAAAGATCAAAACAGAAATCCGTGCCGAATATGTTCTCTCCGAGCAGACCATATTCCCGAGCCTGTGCAATGGCGGTGCGCAAAATCGATGTGGCCAGCGGGTACTCAGCCCTGATGTAGACATATCCCTCGGTAGACCCGACACCAAGCCCGGCCAGCAGCATTCCTTCAATCACCGAATGCGGATCGGATTCGATGATGCTCCTGTCCATGTAGGCACCGGGATCTCCTTCATCGGCGTTGCAAATGATGTATTTCGGTTTCCCGGTGGCCTTCGCGGCTGATGCCCATTTCCGGCCGGTAGAGAAACCGCCGCCACCGCGTCCCCGCAGGCCGGAAATTGATACCTGGTTGACGATATCTTCCGGCGTCATTTCTGTTAAAGCCTTTGCCAGAGCCCGGTAGCCGTCTCTGGCAATATATTCATCAATCTGTTCGGGATCAATCAACCCCCGGTTTTTCAGGGCTACCAGGGTCTGATGGCCGAAGAAGCCGACATCAAGCATATCCGGGACGGTGTCCGGTTCCTCTGCTTGTCTGCTGGTTGTTTGCGCACGAATGGATTCACCAAGGATTCTCTCGTACCCTTTTCCCAGGGCAAACTCTTCGACGATTTTTCCTCCCTGGACGTGCTCCGATAAAATCTGCAGGGCTTTCTCTTCTGACAGGCTTACGTAGTGAACGGGAGGCTCACCTTTGAGTTCCACGGTTATCATCGGTTCCCGGCAGCACATTCCGGCACAGCCCGAGGTCGTCAGGATGACGTCTTTGCTATCAGTCTCTTTAAAGGCCTCTTCAAGGGCGTTCAGTACCTTGCCGGCGCCGGCGGCTATGCCGCAGGTGCCCATATGAACGGTGACTTTTGCCCGGGCCGCACCTTCGCTCAGGAGCGTGGCCTTTCTCACCCGCGCAGTAATTTTATCAAGATCGTCAATGCTCAGCTTTTGCATGGTAGTAATGTTTTCGGGCTTCATGGGTTCTTTCATCCGGATAATGTGTCGCCAGGCTGTTATCCCTTGTAATGGTTTATTATTTCGGGCACCTTCTTCTTGGTCATCAGGCCGTGGACGTCTTCGTTGACTGTCAGAACTGGTGCCAGCCCGCAACAACCGATGCACCTGACTTCCTCAAGGGTAAACAGCCCGTCCTCAGTGGTTTCTCCACTCTTGATGTTCAGTGCCGGCTCGAACGCCTCAAGAAGTCCGTCAGCGCCTTTCACATGACAAGCTGTTCCGGTGCAGATGGTAATCCGGTTTTTGCCAACCGGCGTCAGGCTGAAGGCATTATAAAAGGTGGCTATCCTGAATACGGTGGAAAGCGGCACATCCATCTCTTTTGATATCTCGCGCAGCGCCGCCTCCGGCAGGTAGTTGAAGGCCCCGTTGATGTCATGCAGTATCGGCATCACCGCACCTTCGGTATTACGATGTTTATCTATGATATCCTGTACCTGCCTTTTCTGTGTACGGTCAAGCCTGGCTTTTTTCTTGTCAGGGTCCACGTACATTTTGCCCTCACGGGTAAAGGTCCACTTTGTCCGGGTATCAAAGCTGCCGGATTTAGCCATGCCTTTGACGGTACTCAGTAAATCAGGCACAAAAAGCTCAATGTCATTCTTGACTTTCACCTGGCAGGCAAGGCGTGTCCCTGTCTTTTTCTCTTCCTTGCTGATAAACATCTCTTCAGTCGGTAGAATGTCGCCACCACCGCTCTTGACGTTGAGCTTGCAGAAGCCGCAGCTTCCCCGGCCACCGCATGAAGCCGGTATTTCCATACCTTGATCGATCAGGATAGAAAGAAGCGTACTGCCACCCGGTACGACAAATTCCTTATTTCCATCTTCCTGCGCAACGGAAATTTTGCAATCGCCATAAGAGACGAGGAATTTGTCGGCAATCAGAAGTATTACGGTGAGCGTAAAGAGTATTGCAGTGATAATCCCGACAGGAAGAAGTGTCTCGAGTGTCATCGTGCAGGGGCTCCCATGGGTGTGGGTAAATTAATAGTGATGGAGCTTCGTTTAGGCATCGGTTTCATTGGCGGCTTCGCTTTTTTTTACCGGCGCTAGGCCATTCCGCTGAAGCCCATAAAGGCCAGAGCCATAATCCCGGTAATGATCATTATAATTCCAGGACCTTGCAGCCCCTTCGGAACATTCCCGATCATATTGAGTTTTTCATATATGGCAGCGACAAGTACCATCGCCAGCCAGAAACCTGCTGCCGCAGACAATGAATACACCAGTGCCTGGATAAATGACAGTCCGTCCACGGTGGTGACCTTCAGCGATATAAAAAGGACGGTACAGTTTACCGTTATCAGCGGCAGGAAGATACCAAAGGAAGCCTGCAGCACCGGAAAAAAACGCTCCATGATCATTTCTACCAGCTGGACACAGGCTGCTATGACAATGATAAAAACAATATACTGGAGAATCAGCGCGTCGGTCTTCTCAAGAAGCTTGTACATCACCCAGTTTGCAGATGACGTCAGCCCGACCACAAAGATGACAGCCGCACCCATACCGATGGCTGTTCTCATACTGCGGGACAGTGCGATAAACGGACACATGCCCAGGAGATAGAAAAGTGCGACGTTCTGGATCAGAAGCGCGGTGAAGAATATCGACAATAATGATGTTTCGGCCATAATATCGCCTTTTTCCCGATTCGAAATCTTAGATTCTAGCCTTGCAGCCGCATCAGCCTTTGGCGGGCGGTTCAACCCCGGCAACCGTCCTGGTAATCCACAGGAAGATACCAATGACAAAGAATGCGCCGGCAGGGGCGGCCAATACCACCCAGTCAACCCAGTTCGCGGGTGTGACTTTAACCCCGAGCAGGGTTCCAAATGCAAATATCTCCCTGAAGATCGATATGATCAAAAGCGTATAGGCATAGGCAAGGCCGTTTGCCAGTGCGTCGAGCACCGAATGCTGCGGAGGGTTCTGTATGTAAAATGCCTCGGCTCTGCCCATAATGATACAGTTGGTAATGATCAACGGTACATAAGGCCCCATGGCCTCACTGATCGTCGGGAAGTAGGCCATCAGTACCAGATCGACAATGGTCACGCCTGCAGCTATGGTGATCATGTAGATGATGATGCGTACCCGCCCGGGAATAAGCTTTCTCATTGACGAGATAATGACCGCGGTAAGGATGAGAACGAAGATGACACCGGCGCTCATGGCCAGGGCGTTCTCAACCTTGTTCGATATGGCAAGAGCGGAACATATACCAAGTGTGGCAGAGGATATAGGATGTTCGCGCCAGATACCGTTCTTGATCGTTTTGGCGCCTTTTTTCCCGAATATATTCTTGAGGTTCATTTTCTATCGACCTATCTGAGCTGTTGTTTCCTTGGCATTCTCATTCAGCATTTTCTCAAGTGATTTAGATGTCAGCGTTGCCCCGGTAATGGCATCAACTTCGTTGTCGGCTGAGGCTGTTCCCGCCGGTACGATGAAAAGTTCAGGCAGAATTTTCTTGTTCTGGAAGTTGGCGAGATTTGACGACTCAAGGACCCTGCTGCCAAGTCCCGGTGTTTCGCTGTGTTTAATGATGGTAATGCCTTTGATTGTATCCAGTTTCGGCCCAAGGGCTATGATGCCGGTGATGGCCCCTTGGGATCCGGCGCCGGAGAACTCAAAGGCAATGCTGCCGTCCTTGGATCTGTAGATTGTTTTGCCGTTAACTTTTTCCGCGGTGACATTGCTCGTGTAAACCTTGTCGATGTTGTCAGCCTGGTAGGGGATTAGCAGTGCTTCAAGAACTTTTTTTCGCTTCTTTTCCAGCAGGTATTTTTCAATTCTCGGGCTGGTCCATGTATCGACCGCAACGAGTGCCGTGGACCAGAAAATACCGCACAACAGGACAAACCCAATCATCTTGATCTTATCTATCACGCTTTTTCTCCAAACAAGGTTTCAGTCACTCCAAAAAACCTCTTTACGCCTGAGCGTTTCGATATCGCATCGATAAAATAATGTGATCAATCAGTGGTGCGACGGCGTTCATAATAACAATGCTGAACATCACTCCTTCGACGTATCCGGAAAAGACCCGGATGACTACCGTAAGAAGGCCGCACATGATCCCAAAAATAATTTTCCCGGTCCTGGTAAACGGTGATGTGACAGGATCACAGGCCATAAACATGGCACCGAACAGCACACTGCCGCCCAGCACCTGGAAGATACCGAAGTTAAACGCTCCTGCCAACAGTCCGCTCGCTGCCGCTACATTCTCTGTTCCACCGAAGATTCCGCTTATAACCGTGCCGCCAAAGGCAAATACAAAAACAGCGCTGATATAGGAAAACGGAATGCGCCAGTCGCTCACCTTGGTGAGCATAAGGAAAATACCGCCGATGATGATACCGAGTCGAAAGGTCTCTCCCACACTGCCTGACTGGGCACCCATCAGCAGATCTGCAGCCGGTGTCAGAATAGCCTGAGTCTTGGCAAGAGCCATGGGTGTTGCTGTCGATACCGCATCAACCGCGCCTCGCCATGCCCCGGGAGTCGTCCAGCCGCTCGTCAGAATGGTGGGGAAGGCAATGGTCACAAAGAGCCTGCCGACGAGGGCCGGGTTGAAAATATTGTGACCGGTTCCGCCGAAGACCTCTTTGCCGAAGAAGACGCCAAAGAAGATGCCCACGGCAACAACCCACATCGGTGTGGCCGGCGGGAGGATCAGCGGAAAGATGATGCCCGTTACAAAGAAACCTTCATGTATCTCTGTCTTTCGGATACAGGAGAAAGCTACTTCTACGATACCGCCCACCACGTAGGAAACCAGGATCATCATGAGAACCCGGGGCCCGAAAAAATAGACCGAAGCACCAATGCTGGGCAGCAACCCGACAATGACAATGGTCATGTAGCGTTTTACATCCATCGGATCACGCACATGAGGTGCGCTCGCCGTTCGGGCTGAAGGGTAGAAAAAGATAAACTCTATGGCCTCAAAAAGCGGTTTGAGGTAGCCAAGTGAGCCCCGCGGCTCAAAATGAGGCCGGAACGAGTCAAATAAGTTATTCAGCCATTTCATCCCTGTTCCCTTATAGCCTGGTTATTCGATATTGATGCCGGAGGCGATGTGCATGCTTTATGCCCGGATCGTCCTGCGTCCATCGGATGATTTCCGCACTCACTCATCCTTAGCCTCCATCGCAATCTTAGCCTTCTCTTCCCGGAACTTCCGCAGATGCTCAATCTTTGACAAACACACATATGAACATAAACCGCATTCGACGCACTGATGTAAACCGGCACGGACAGCATCCTCCGGCCGATCATTATCGAGATAGCGGTATATCACGTGCGGTATCAATCCTGCCGGACAGACATCTTCGCAATAGCCGCAGAAAAGGCACGGTCGTGCCTCACCTCGCATCGCAGTGGTATATTTTTCTCTGAATAACGGTTTTAACACACTGACAAAGGAGCGGGAATAGGAGTGCTTGCCGGAGCCTGCCTGCGCGAAGGCCAAGACCTCTCGCTCCGTGTTTTCTTTCAGAACCGTAAGCGCGACACATTCAGCGTCCAGACCTTTCTGGGAAGTGGTAATTGCCCTGCCGGTCAAGACACCGCCGTCAATTATTCTTACTTCCTGATGTTCAGCATCCTGCTCCACTAGAGATGAGAGCGGGTAACCGGTCGGCAGGCGATAATGAACGGGCTGGCCGGCCGCAGGACCACTGACTGAGACAACACGCGTTACATAGGGTCTGCCATGGTTCAATGCCTGCTCAGCGCCAAGCACGGCCTGCGCATCAAGCGTCCAGACGGTTTCAGGCTTAAGTTCAAGCATTTGTGCGGCGAGGGCCGGATTGTCGCAGGGGTAACGCTCCGGCACCTCAAACAGTTGCATCCAGGTGCTGTTTTCACTGACCAGGCGGCGCAGCTGACTGCCAATCTCTGATACGGCCTGGGGAATGACAAGATAGACAGTGGTATTGCCTAATGTTTTATGGAGCTGCAGGAGACCATCAGCAAAACGATCAAGCCGTTCCATCAGAAAGACGTCCGGGCTTGGGAAAAAAGGCTCGAAACGTGTGGTGGCAATGATCAGTGCTTCGGGCGTGGTTTCCGGATCCGGCAGTCTGCCGTCACTCACCTGTGCCATGAATGACCAGATGCCGAGCCTCAGCAGGGTTTGTCGCCGGTCCTCATGATCAATTTTCTCGAAGCGGTCATCTGCTGAAGCATCGGCCGGGCCGGAAAGATTCTCCAGAGTGACATGGCCCTCGACCGTTTTCAGG
Organism: uncultured Flavobacteriaceae bacterium; assembly: GCA_963727565.1. Taxonomy (GTDB): domain Bacteria; phylum Bacteroidota; class Bacteroidia; order Flavobacteriales; family Flavobacteriaceae; genus Salegentibacter. Next base: position 668 of record CAVSGU010000005.1, on the reverse strand, counting down.
TTCACTGTTCCGTTCATCGGAGCGAGAAGCGGAGCGAAATAGTGAACGGGATCACCGGCAAGAATCTGTCCCCGCTTTACCGCATCGCCGTTTTCGACCCGCAGGGCAGAGAAATCTAAACCACGTGAAGTAAGAGGAAGGTGAAGGACATCAGGATCTGCATGCCTGGTTATTTCACCAGAGGGCTTACCTTCAATCAATAGATTATAGCCGCCGACAAACTTCATCATAAACACTTTACCTCATAATATCTTGAGCAATCCGCCAATCCCTGACAGCCTGTCATGTTGTCGAGTTTCCTGCATGGTATATATCGGCCCGAGCATCATTCCCAAATTTCGTAAACGAGGAAACTGGCTGCTGCTCTTCATTAATGAGGAAGAATCGGACTGATGGGGGAAAAAAAGATGATAAAGCAGATAAATTGTAGAAAACGAACAGGGAACAATGGGCCTTTTCGGAAATGGGGAAAAAAAGCTGGAAAGGCGCATCGTCATAGTACATCCTGTTGTGTTAATTCTGCTGGAACAGTTCCTAGGTTTTTTATACGATGCTTGTTGTAAAGTCAATACAAAATCGGAATAATCTGAGGTAATTTAACTAGATCGTAGACCTGATGTGCAATATGAAGCCATTGTAATAGCGCCGGATTTCTCCGTTGAAAGATC